>NZ_JBIVTU010000007.1:0-11962 GCF_044756845.1 Streptomyces sp. NPDC091416 | reverse complement strand
CCGGCAAAAGGGCCCCATGCCGAGGGGCATGCGGATGCCGCGCGGCGTAAAGAGGCGCGCCGCGCACCGGGACACGAAGCGGGGGGGGCGCGACCCGAGTGGTTCGCGCCCCGCCCTCTCTCTGCTTCTGCGCTGCGTGTACGTCTCAGGTTCAGATACGGACCTGCACCGCGCGGGCCAGCCGGTCGTGCAGTCCGCGGCCGTCGCGGTCCCAGACCAGGGCCGGGATCACCAGGCACAGCAGCACGCTGCGCACCAGCACCCGCCCGAACCCCAGGCGTCCGCCGTCCTCGGCGACGACCTTGATGCGCAGCAGGCGCTTGCCGGGTGTGCAGCCGATGGTGCCGACGGTGAGCACGCTCAGTACGAGGAAGACGCCGAGCGCCCAGTTCCCGGCCGCCTGCTGGTCACCGCGAGCGAACAGCCCGTATGCGATCAGCATGCACAGGGCCCAGTCCACGAAGATCGCGCCGAACCGCCGCCCGAGTGGTGCGACGGCACCCGGTCCCTGCTCGGGAAGACCGAGCCGCTTGCCCCGGTAGCCGAAGTCGGCGCCCATCTCCTCGGCGGCCGCACGCGGTCCGGAGAGCCACGATCCGATTGCTTGCCTATTGTCCACCCGACCACGGTACTGCGCCCGCTTCCGCGCCCCGCCGGGCGGGGCAGGGACCGTCGGGGACATCGCGCCGAAACCGGCGCGGAACGTGCCGGGAACCGGCCGTCGCCGCGCGCATGAGGTGCCGCTCACACCCGGGCCGGTTAACTTCGGCGAAACAAATGGGTCATGCTTGAGAAATCCGGTCTGCCTATGGTCGGGTCCAGCGTGTGCCACCGCACTGGCCACACAACGAGCTGCAACCCCGTCCCTCCCGGGCCGGGAGTAGGAGGAGTTGGATGTTCCAGAACGCCGACGACGTGAAGAAGTACATCGCCGACGAAGACGTCAAGTTCATCGACGTCCGGTTCTGCGACCTGCCCGGTGTGATGCAGCACTTCACCATCCCGGCGGCGGTCTTCGACCCGACCGAGGAGCTCGCCTTCGACGGCTCCTCGATCCGCGGCTTCCAGGCCATCCACGAGTCCGACATGGCCCTGCGCGCCGACCTGTCGACCGCCCGTGTCGACCCGTTCCGCCGCGACAAGACCGTCAACATCAACTTCTTCATCCACGACCCGATCACCGGCGAGCAGTACAGCCGTGACCCGCGGAACATCGCCAAGAAGGCCGAGGCCTACCTCGCCTCCACCGGCATCGCCGACACCGCGTACTTCGGCCCCGAGGCCGAGTTCTACGTGTTCGACAACGTCCGCTTCCAGACCTCGGCGAACGAGTCCTTCTACCACATCGACTCCGAGGCCGGCGCCTGGAACACCGGGTCGGAGGAGAACAACCGCGGCTACAAGGTCCGCTACAAGGGCGGTTACTTCCCGACCCCGCCGGTGGACCACTTCGCCGACCTGCGTGCCGAGATCTCCATGGAGCTGGACAAGAACGGCCTCCAGGTCGAGCGCCAGCACCACGAGGTCGGCACCGCCGGCCAGGCCGAGATCAACTACAAGTTCAACACGCTGCTCGCCGCGGCCGACGACCTGATGCTCTTCAAGTACATCGTGAAGAACGTCGCCTGGCGCAACGGCAAGACCGCGACCTTCATGCCGAAGCCGATCTTCGGTGACAACGGCTCGGGCATGCACGTCCACCAGTCGCTGTGGGCCGGCGGTTCCCCGCTGTTCTACGACGAGCAGGGCTACGCGGGTCTCTCGGACATGGCGCGCTACTACATCGGCGGCATCCTGAAGCACGCCCCGTCGCTGCTGGCCTTCACCAACCCGACGGTGAACTCCTACCACCGCCTGGTCCCCGGCTTCGAGGCCCCGGTCAACATGGTCTACTCGCAGCGCAACCGTTCCGCCGCGATGCGCATCCCGATCACGGGCTCCAACCCGAAGGCCAAGCGCGTCGAGTTCCGCGCCCCGGACCCGTCGTCCAACCCGTACCTCGCTTTCTCGGCCCTCCTGATGGCCGGCCTGGACGGCGTGAAGAACAAGATCGAGCCGCCGGAGCCGATCGACAAGGACCTCTACGAGCTGGCTCCCGAGGAGCACGCCAACGTCCAGCAGGTCCCGACCTCCCTCCCGGCCGTGCTCGACGCCCTCGAGGCGGACCACGAGTACCTGCTGGCGGGCGGCGTCTTCACGTCCGACCTCATCGAGACGTGGATCGACTACAAGCGCACGCACGAGATCGCCCCGATCCAGCTGCGCCCGCACCCGCACGAGTTCGAGCTGTACTTCGACCTGTAGGCCGCGCCTGCCCTGTGAGCTGGGGTGGCGTCATTCCGGCGCCCCCTCAGTCCGCACAGAGTCCGCAAGACTAACGATCTTGCCGTTCATCACGCGCTCTACAGCGGTCCGCGTCGACTCGTCCGAGTCCGGCCACAGGTGACCGTAGGTGTCCAGCGTCGTCTTCGCCGAACCGTGGCGGAGACGGTGCTGGACCACTTTCACGTCGGCCCCCGACGCGATCAGCAGCGAAGCATAGAAGTGCCGCAGGTCGTGGAATCGGAAGCCATCCGGCAGGCCGTCGACCTTCCCTCGGATCCGGCGCATCTCCCGCTCGATCTGCCACGGGCCGACCTGCTCGCCCTCCTCGTCGACGAGGAGGTGTTCCCGCCCGGCGCAGAGCGGCTTGAGCACGGACACGAGACTGTCCGGGATCGGCACCGTCTCGCCGCTCATCTCCGTCTTCAGCGGAAGCGCCGGGTACTGCACCGCCGGGGTGACCGTCCGGGCCGTGAGGTCGACGTCCGCCGGCCGGAGCCCGCACGCCTCCCCCACCCGCAGCCCGACGAACGCGCCCAGCAGAAGCGCGGGCTGATACTTCACCGCGGCCAGCTCGTACAGGGCCCACAGCTGGGCTTCCGTCGCCACATAGGCGCGCTGCTTCCCCGCGCCCGGTGATGTCCGCCGCGAGCACGGGTTCGCCGGGACCTTGCGGTCAAGCACGGCGTCCCGCATCACCTGCGACAGCCGCGAGTGCAGGGCGAACAGGTACGACGCGGACAGGCCCTCGGCCCCGAGACGGGCCAGCCAGTTGCGGACCATGCTTGGCTGCACCGCGGCGAGCGGGAGCGGGCCGAACTCCTGCCGGATCCGCGCCAGGTGCACGTTCGCCTGCCGGACACTCGATGCCCTGCGTGATCCGTAGCCCTGAATCCAGACGTCGCACCACTCGTCGACGGTGACCTTCCTCGACTTCGGGTCGACGTACTGCCCGGTGACGATGCTCGCCGTCTCCTCGTCGATCCAGCGCTGCGCGTCGACGCGCCGGCCGAAGTGCCGCGCGTGCTCCCGCCCGGCCGCGTCCCGGTACCGGGCGCGCCACTTCCCGTTGGGGCGCTTAGCGATGCTCGCCACTGTCGCCCCTTGTCGTGATAGTCCCGAGTTCAGACCTCTTCAGCCACTCGATGGCCGCACGCTGTCCGTCTGGGGTCGTGGTGTCGAAGCTGACCCATTCCCCTTCCGGCGCCTGCGCAGTGAATTCGCGGCGGCGCTCCCCGGGCAGTTGCCGGCTACCCCGGATCCACTCGCGAGCAACGGCCACCGGAACGAGCGTCTCCGGCGTCACCTGGTACGCGGCGTCATCAGCAGCATCGATGGGCACCAAGAGGTGCACCGGTGCAACGTTCAGCGCTGCGGCAAGGGCAAGCCACTCGGCGAGGCTGACGTTCTCACGGTTGCCGTTCTCCAGCTTCGCAACGGTGCTTCGCTGCCAAGCGATGCCTTGTGCGGCAAGTCGGTCCGCGAGCTGCTGTGCCGTAAGGCGCCGCTGCTCGCGTGCCTCACGCACTCGCTCCGCCACAGTGGCCGTGGGGGACCACACCTTGTTTTGTTCCATGAGGGAACACTAAAGGGAACTTGCGGAACACGCAAGAGCGAGGCACCATGAGCGCCAACGGGCACTCATTGCCCGCCGATGTTCTCTGAAAGGACGTGAACGACCCATGGCGACTCGCCTCCTCTCGCCTGCGGAACTCGCCTCGTACCTGGGTGTGCCGGTCAAGACGGTGTACCGGTGGAACCACATGGGCACCGGGCCGAAGCCCTGCCCCGTCGGAAAGCATGTGCGCTACCGCCCTGCGGACGTCGAAGCGTGGCTCGATCAGCGCCAGGCCGGGGGCGCCGCGGCATGAGCGCAAGAAGAAACCCCCCGGCGGGCAACCAGGGGGCTGAAGACCAGCGGGCGAGCGGGTCGACCACCACCGTACCGCGCGCCTCCGTCATCGCCTACTGCCGCGCCTACGCGGCCCGCGGATGCTTCGGCCGGTACTGGGTCCTCGTGATCGACACCTGCCCGTACTGCCGGCGCACCCACCGCCACGGCGGCGGCGACCAACTCCGCCCCACCTACGGGCACCGCTCCGCTCACTGCGGCAGCACCGGGCCCCACCGCGGCTACTGGCTGGAGCCCGTCACCGAGGAGGCAGCGTGACACCCCTCGAAGGCGCACTCTGGCTCATCCGCCACGGCTTCCCCGTGTTCCCCTGCGACCACCCCGGCACCGAGCGGTGCAGCGGCATCGGACGCGGCCACGACCCGGCCGTCTGCACCGACCGGGGGAAGCACCCCTGCGTCCCGTTCACCCGGGCCCACACCCTCGACGACGACCAGGTGCACAGCAGCATCGGCGGCCGGCTGCGGAACGTCGGTGTCGCGGTCGGCGCCTGCGCGGGCCCGGACGGGGCACGGCTCCTCGTCGTCGACTCCGACCGGCCCGGGGCCATCGAGGACGCCGCCGAAGCGTTCGGCCACCGCCACACACCCACGATGCGCGTCGTCACCGCCAAGGGGCACCACGACTACTACTGGGCCCCGGCCAGCACAAGGCTCGGCAACGGGCTCGGCGCGCTGCGCGGCAAGTTCGACGGCGACGTACGCAGCGGCAACGGCTACGTCATCGGCCCCGGGTCCGTGCACGCGACCGGTGTCGTCTACGAACTGGCCGACTCCGAGCAGCCGCCCGCGACCGTGCCCGCGTGGCTTCTCACCGCGCTCCAGAGCACACCGGAGCGACCGGCCCCCGCCCCCGCCCAGTTCGGCCGCAAGGCACCCGACCGCCTCGCCCCGCTGGTCCGATTCGTCCTTGAGTCCCCGTCCGGGGCCCGCAACAACCGCCTGTACTGGGCCGCCTGCCGCGCCTTCGAGCACGACGACGCCGCGCCGAACATCGCGGGCGCCCTGCTCGCCGCCGCCGCGCACGTAGGGCTCTCCGAAGCCGAGGCCCGCCAGACCATCACCTCCGCCTACCGATCAAGGGCCACCCGATGACCGATGACACCGCCGCGAAGGCGCGCGAAATCCTGGAACAGAACGGCATCGAGGAGCCCGAGGAGAGCAAGGGCCGCGGACCCTCGCAGGCCGCGCAGCTGGTCGCGATCGCCCGCAAGCGCTACGACCTGTTCATGTCCGAGGACGGGCGCCCCTACGGCGTGAAGACCGACGGGGCGAACATCGCCCTGCCGCTCCGCGGGAAGGCCGGCCTGCGCTCCCAGCTCTCCCGCATCTACAACGACGAACACGGCGGCGCCGTCGCCTCGCAGTCGGCGCTCGCCGACGCAATGACCGTCCTCGAAGGCGTCGCCCAGGCCGCCGACCCCCGCATCCCGCACGTCCGGGTGGCGCGCCACGGGGACGGAGTCGTCGTCGACCTCGGCGACGCGGACGGCCGATGCGTCGTCATCACCCCCGACGGGTGGGACCGTGCGGCCCGCTCCCCGGTCCTCTTCCGCCGCTCGGGCGCCATGAAGCCCCTGCCCGCGCCCCTGCGCAACGGCGACGGCCTGGCCAAGCTCCGCGACCTGCTCAACACCGACGAGGAAGGGTTCCGGCTCCTCGTCGCCTGGCTGGTCGCCTGCTTCATCCCTGACCTGCCGCACCCCATCCTCACCTTCCGCGGCGAGCAGGGCACCGGCAAGTCCTACTCGGCGAAGATGGTCATCGGCATCATCGACCCGTCCGGCGCCCCGAAGCGCACCGCGCCCCGCGACATCAAGTCGTGGGCCACCCAGGCGTTCAACTCCTGGGCCCTGTGCCTCGACAACGTGTCCGTCATCCCTGACTGGCTGTCCGACGCCCTGTGCCGCGCGGTCACCGGTGACGGCATCGTCGACCGCGCCCTGTACACCGACGACGACGTCGTCGTGCTGGAGTTCCGCCGGGTCCTCGCCATGACCACCATCGACGCGGGGGCGCTCGCCGGGGACCTCGCCGAACGGCTGCTCACCATCGAGCTCCACCTGATCCCCGACCACAAGCGGCGCGAGGAAGCCGAGATGGACGCGGCCTACGCCGACGCCCATTCCTCGATCCTGGCATCCCTGTTCGACCTCCTCGCCCAGGTGCTCAAGGTGCTGCCCGACGTCGTCCTGACCGAGCGCCCCCGCATGGCCGACTTCGCCCGCGTCCTGGCCGCCGTCGACAAGGTCCAGGGCTGGAACACCCTCGGCTCGTACAAGGCCAGCGCCCGCGACGCCGTCACGGACGTCCTCGACGGCGAACCGTTCGCGCAGGCCGTGGTGGCGCTCGTCGACCGGGCAGGCGCTGACGGTCTCACCCTCACCGCGTCGGAACTGCTGGACCGCGTCCCCACCCCCGACAAGCTGCCGAAGAAGTGGCCAAAGGACTCAACCCGCGCCGGCGGACAGCTCAAGCGCCTCGCCCCAGCACTCCGAACCGTTGGCATCGAGGTCGACGACAGCAAGCGCGGCCCGAAGCCGCTCCGGCAGCGCCTCTACCGACTCACGGCAACAACAGAGAGAAGGTACGAAACAGCGTCCCCAGCGACCCCCAACACCCCGAATAGTGCTCTGACCAGCGAAAACAGGGGGGTCGCTACAGGGGGGCCGCTAGCGACCCCCCACCCTGCCGGGGGGCCGCTGGGGGGCACTGAGGGGGCCGCTGAACTCTTCGCAGCGACCCCCCACGACACCACCCCTGACCTGCACCTTTCCTCGCTGGGGGACGCTGGGACGCCGGGGGACGCTGAAATGCAGCCTCTCTCCAGTCAGCCCGTGTGCCTCGCCTGCAACCACCCCATGGACCCGGTACTCACCGCAGCCGGTGACACCCACCACCCCGGATGCGAGTAGCCCCTGATGCCGAGGACAACCACCCCGCAGCACCGGCTGCACTGCCCCGCCTGCCGCGCCACCCGCCCCGCCCGGGAGGTAGGCACAGCCCGCATCGCAGGCACCCGGCACACCCTGGTCCAGTGCACCGACAAGGCGTGCGAACTCATCTGGGCCACCCGCACCCCGGCACCTGCTCGTGACCGCGCCGCCTGACTCAACGGCGGCCCGGCTCATCGGCCCGGACGGCTCCGTCACCATTCCCCCCGAGGTGGCCGGCGAAGTCCTCCGGGCCCTCATCCGAGACCTCACCGCCCGCGTACAAGCCGACGGCGGCGAGGTCACCCCCGCCGTCCGCCATGTCCTCTACGCCCTCCACGAAGCCGCTCAACACCCACCCGCCACCAACCCGAGTTCCGCCGCCGGAACCCCGCCCGACCCCCCTGCCACAGTCGAACTGACCGCGTACGAAGCCGCTGCACTCATGGGATGCAGCACCGAATACGTGCGCCGCCTCGCCCGGACCGGCCGCGTCCCCGCCCGACGCGCCGGCCCGGCCTGGCTCATCAACCGCCAAGCCCTCGACACCTACAGGAAAGGAACGGCCGCATGACCAACCGCCTCACTGCGGCGCACGAAGCTGCCTCCGCCGACGTGGCCACCGCCGTCCAGGAAGCCGACGAAGCCGCCGCCCTCGCTGCCGCCCTCGAAGAGCGCGTACGCAACGGCGACGACACCGTCACCCCCGAACAGATCGCCAACGCCCGCGAACTCGGCACCTTCGCCCAACTCCGCGCCGACGCCACCCGCCGCAAAGCCGAGAATGCCAAGCGCGACGCCCGCCTCGCCGACCTCACCGAACTCAAGGCCGACATCGACGCCTACACCCAAGCCACCGACCCCGGCCAGCTCGTCGACGACCTCTTCAACGCGCTGCTCGCCTTCGTTCAGCACTTCAACGACCACAACGCCCGCGTCGACCAGTGGCGGGCCCGCATGGTCGCACTCGATGTGCCCAAGGTGCAGGGGCCCCTCGGCCTTCACACCGACCATGCCCACCTCGGACGCAACGGCGCCGAACTCTACGTCGACGACACCGTGTACGAGCCCGTCAACATCAAGGGCAACCTGACCTACTTCCTGGACCAACTGGGCACCGGGGTCGCCTACCTCACCTCCCGCCCCGACAGCCCCCGCTCCGAGCAGGCACAGGCCAACGCTCAGGAGCGCATCGACAGAGTGAAGATCGCAGCCCGATCCGGCGTGCGCACACGGAAGGGACAGGCCGCATGACCCACCCCCCTACCTGGACCCACCCCACCGGGCAGATCACCGGGGACGCCGTCAAGGCACTCACACCCGAGGAGTACGTACAAGCCGCGGACGCCGGCCTGCTCGACAAGCACCTCGGCCGCGCACCACGACCGCCAGCCGAAGGACAGCTCACCCGCACCGACCTCAACGCCATGAGCCCCGAGCAGATCGACACGGCCACCGAGGCCGGCCAGTTCGACAAGCTCATGCGCGGCGACGCAGCCTGACCCCTCACCCCGCAACCGACGCCGCACACCACAGCACTGCGCAACGCAGAGCACCAGTCCGACGCAACGCCGGACGACACGCAGCGCCACCGCCACCCAGGAGCGGACGAGCCCGGCACGCCGTGGATACGGGCGCAGCTGGCGCAAAGCCAGCACGGCGTACCTCGAAGATCACCCGTACTGCGAATGCGACACCTGTACGCCCCTCCCGCCGCTTCAGCGCGACCTTGCCACCGAAGTGGACCACCGCGACGGCCTCGGCCCGCTAGGCCCCCGTGGATACGACCCCACGAACTTCCAGGCGATGAGCAAGAGGCACCACAGCCGCAAAACCGCAGCCGAGACCTTCGGCACCTGAGCACCACAACCCCATAGGCACTCGTCGCTGATCACGACGAGCAGAAGCCCCCGACCCTCTCCGGGTGTCGGGGGCTTCGTCATACCCGGAGACGCCCATGAAGCGCACCTGCACCGAACCCGGATGCGACCGAACCCACCGAGCACGCGGCCTCTGCTCCATGCACTGGAAGCAGCAGCACGGCACGAGGAAGCGCTACCGCATCGACTGTGCCTGGTGCGGCAAGGAGCACGAGACCCCACGCGAGAACGGGCGCTACTGCTCACACACATGCGTGCGGGGCATGCAGAACTATGAAGCAGGCACCAACGTCTCCCAGCTTCCACAAAGCCACCCCGCCATGCCCGAGCGCATCCCCAACCGCACCTCATGGCCCAGCTGCCGTGTCTTCCTCACCACATGCACGATCTGCAAGAAGCTGTTCGCCACCCCATACACGATCAGCACATGCAGTACCCCCTGCACCCGGGCCAAGAGAAGGGCTACCCGGCGTGAAGAGGAACACCGCCGCCGCGCACGTGAACGTCAAGCGTTCGTAGCACCTGTTGATCGGCAACGGATCTTCGAACGCGACCGATGGCGCTGCCACATCTGCAACAAGAAGATCAGACGCACAGCCCATGCTCCCCATCCTCTGTCTCCGTCCATCGACCACGTGATCCCTCTCGCGGTCGGCGGAACGCATGAGCCAGCCAACGTCCGGGCTGCCCACTTCCTCTGCAACGCACTCAAGAGTGATCGAGGCGGCAACGAGCAGCTCATGCTGATTGGTTGACGTTCCCGCTGGTCACGGAGGGTAGGGGATGGACCCCACCGGCCAGGGGGTGGAGAGACGCGGGGGAGGGCGCTCGGTGGGGCGGAGGGTTCAAAGGGTCCGCCGCCGTCACGTTGCGTGACGACCTTCTTCGGGTGCTTCAGCTGCCCGGCCCTCGCGAGGGCCGGGCGTTGTTGCGTGCAACGGGGCGGAGTCTGGGAGTCGCTGCAATCTTGCGCAACTGCCGTTCAGGGCAGGGCAGGGGGCTGCATGCTGGTGCCCCCACCAACGGGAAGGGGGCGCCACCATGACGCTCAGGTTCATCGGCACCACGTCCGAGCACGGGAACTGCCCGACGCTGTACGAGGTCGAGGAG
The DNA here is from genome assembly GCF_044756845.1 of Streptomyces sp. NPDC091416. Lineage (NCBI taxonomy): Bacteria > Bacillati > Actinomycetota > Actinomycetes > Kitasatosporales > Streptomycetaceae > Streptomyces > Streptomyces sp. NPDC091416. The sequence continues at coordinate 1,806 of NZ_JBIVTU010000007.1, read as the reverse complement.
ACCGGCGACATCGTCGTCCAGGGCGACCGGCTCACCGATCCCGAGCACCTTGCCCAGCTGCGCGATGTCGGCGAGCACGAGACGTTCGTTGTCATCCCCCGCGAGCTGCTGACCCGCTTTGCCCCCAAGGAGTGACCGTGTCCCCGTTGATCCCCTTCAAGGAGATCACCCATCTGTTCGCCGAGTTCCAGCACACCGCGTTCCGTCTGGAGACTCGCCGCGGCTACGCCACCGACCGGGCCGGCGCCCGGTTCCAGGAGTTCATACGGGGCACGGACCCGGCCCCCGAACCGGGCCACCCGTGGAACGTGAACGTACGGGCCAAGGCGGAGCAGGGCGCGCGGTTCTCTCGGGTCCGGATCGTTGATGACCCGCCCACGGACGGGCAGCGGTTCCTCATGGCCACGGCTGCCGGGAATGTCGAGGCGGGCGAGGACATCCGCGTACTGCCGCGCGCCGGGGCGGTGCGGCTGGGCCTGCCCGACTTCGACCTGTGGCTGTTCGACTCCCGGACCCTGGTGCGCATGCACATCGACGACACCGACACCACAACCGGTGTCGAGCTCATCGACGACGCGGGCGAGGTGCTGGCCGCCTGCCGCGCCCGTGACGCTGCCCTCGCCGCCGCCCGGCCTTCTGCCGAGGTCTGGGCGCGGGTACGTTCGGCCGTGTGAGTACGGACTTCCAGAGCGGCCGCGAGGCGCTCGGCGCGCGGCTGGGCGAGTTGCGCGCCGAGACCGGTCTCAACGGCAAGGAGTTCGCCGAGCGGCTCGGCTGGCAGCGGTCGAAGGTGTCCCGCCTCCAGAACGGCCGGCAGACCGCAAGCACCGCGGACCTCGAAGCATGGGCCCGGGCCGCGGACCGCCCGGACGCCGCCGCGGACCTGCTCGCCCGCCTGCGCGGCCTGGAATCCCAGCAGCGCCACTGGAGGCGCCAACTCGCAGCGGGAGACGCCCCGGTGCAAGACCGGTACGTCATGGAGTACCGGCGCACGACCACGATGCGCGGCTACGAACCCACCGTTGTGCCGGGGCTGTTCCAGACACCTGACTACGCGCGCCACCTCATGGCGCAGAACGCAGAGCTGATGTGCTCCCCGCGAGACACCGAGGCAGCCGTACAGGCGCGCATGCGCCGTCAGGAGGTGCTGTACGAGGCGGGGAAGCTGTTCCGTGTCCTCGTGTGGGAGGGCGCGTTGCACGCGGTCGTTGGCGGACGGCAAGTCATGGCCGGCCAGCTGGACCGGCTTGTCGGACTCATCGGCATGTCCACGGTGGAACTCGGCGTCGTCCCCCTCGGCGCCTTGATGCGCGTCACGCCGAAGCACGGGTTCTGGATCTTCGACGAGCAACGCGTCGTCGTCGAGACCATCAACACGGAGTTGCAGTACGACTCCGCCGACGACCTCGCCCTGTACGGCCGGGTGTGGGACAGGTTGCACGCGGCTGCGGTGTCCGGCCCGCAGGCACACCGCCTCATCGCCCGGGCGCGCGCCATGGTCGCGGCAGTGTGAGCAACCAGCGCCAACGCTCCCGCGGACACGAGCAATCGCACGCAATCGCTGTGCTCGCGCGCCCTGCGCGTTCATAACGTGCTGGCCATGGCCTCACAGACGAACATCTCGCGGACAGCAACCGGCGGTTGGTGTCACTGGCACAAGGGTCCGTCCGGGACTGCGGTGCTGGTGCAGGTGATCGAGCAGGGCTCGGGACCGGGTGGCCGCTTGTACGCGTGCGCCCCGTGCCGGGAGCAGCGCGGCCTCGCCCCATACGGCGCGCAGCGGTGACCACCGCCCCATCCCGGCCG
>NZ_JBIVTU010000006.1:24729-518190 GCF_044756845.1 Streptomyces sp. NPDC091416 | reverse complement strand
TTCCCGTAATCGGGTAGACACCACGAGAGCGGAACAACCATGTCGGAATAGGACCGGTCGTTCGCTATGTCCTCGCTGTGTTCATTGCCTACCAGGCCGGTAAAGGCCTGCCAGGACTTTCAAAGGAACCTCGAACCTGCCGAAGCAGGTCGGGGTATCAACATATCTGGCGTTGACTTTTGGCACGCTGTTGAGTTCTCAAGGAACGGACGCTTCCTTTGTACTCACCCTCAGAACATTTTCTGGGGCTTTCCTCCGGGCGCTTCCCTTCGGTCTTGCGTTTCCGACTCTATCAGATCCTTTCGGGCCTGATTCCCAGTCAGCGGGGTTTGTCTTTCCGGCTGTTGGGCCGTTCCGACGTCTCAAACTCTAGCGAATTTTCCCGGCGACTCATAATCGAGTCTTCGCAATCTATTTCGGCATGCCGAAATAGATCCCGAGGTGGGAGATCGTGTCGAGAGTGGTTGCCGCATTCGCGGCGGATGGTTGTCGAAGAACCGTTCCGGCTCGGGGACAACTCGAAGAACCATACGGATCCCGCGGGGTCGTGTCAACCCTGTCCCTGGCGGCCCCCGCAGGGGCCGCTCCGGACCGGCTCAGCCCAGGTCGGTGAGGCGTCCGCCGGCGTCCGGCTGGGCGTGCTCGACGCGGCGAAGGAGGCGGATCAGTATCTCGCCGAGCGCTCCGCGCTCGTCGCCCGAGAGGTCCTGGAGCAGGTCCTCCTCGAAGTCCGTGGCCATCCGCATCGCCTCCAGCCACTTCGTACGACCCTCGTCCGTCAGCTCGACGATGACGCGCACCCGGTTGTTCTCGTCGCGGTCGCGGGTCACTAGGCCCTCGCCCGCCATGCGGTCGATGCGGTGCGTCATCGCGGCCGGGGTGAGGCCGAGGCGCTTGGCGAGTTCGCCGGGGCCCAGACGGTAGGGAGCTCCGGACAGGACGAGGGTCTTGAGGACCTCCCACTCGGCGTTGCTGATGCCGAGAGCGGCGACCTGCCGTCCGTACGCCACGTTCATCCGGCGGTTCAACCGGCCGAGGGCCGAGACGACCTGCTCGACCTGTGGGTCCAGGTCGCGGAACTCGCGCTGATAGGCGGCGATCTGCTCGTCGAGGCTCGGCTCCTGGAGCTCGGGCTCCGTGGTGTCAGACATGGCGGGCAGTATGGCACGCCCTCCGTAGCCGTCGAAGTCCTTCGATCTGTATTGTTGAGGTTCTAACTTTAGTGTTAAAGTCTTCGGGTTCGAGTCGTTGGCGACATGGTTTCTAGACCTTGAGGTAGGTGAGTGTGACCAGGGAAATGGGTGCAGCACTGCGGCGGATCCAGCTGGGGAGCGCGCTGAGCGCGTTCGGGCTCGGGTTCACCGTTCCGTATCTGTACGTCTACGTGGCGCAGGTGCGGGATCTCGGTGCCGGTACGGCGGGAGTCGTACTGGCGGTCTTCGCCATGGCAGCGCTCGCCGTCCTACCGTTCACCGGCCGGGTCATCGACCGTCGCGGGCCACTGCCCGTGCTGGTCGTCGCTTCGGCCGTCGCCTCCTTGGGCGCTGTCGCGCTGGGATTCTCCTCGCAGGTCAGCGCAGCCGTCGTGTCGGCGGCGGTACTCGGCGCGGGGACCGCCGTCATGCAGCCGGCTCTGGCCACCATGCTCGTCCGCTGCTCCGACGCCACCAGCCGTACCCGCGCCTTCGCCATGCAGTTCTTCCTGCAGAACCTGGGCCTCGGCATCGGTGGTCTGGTCGGCGGGCTCATCGTGGACACGAGCCGGGCCTCCTCCTTCACGATGCTGTTCCTGATCGAAGCGGTGATGTTCCTCGTGCTCGGCGCCATCGCGGCGACCGTGCGGATGCCTCGCCCCACTGCCGTCGCCAAGGAGGCGACGGCCGACGGCTCCGCTCCGCGTGGCGGGCTGCGGGTACTGCTGTCGCACCGGGCCATGGTGCAGTTGTGCGTGCTGGGCTTCGTGGTGTTCTTCGCCTGTTACGGACAGTTCGAGTCCGGCCTTGCGGCCTACGGCACCGAGGCCGCCGGGATCCAGCCCTCGACACTCGGGATCGCGCTGGCCGCCAACACCGCCGTCATCGTCGTGGCCCAGTTCGTGGTGCTGCGCCTGGTGGAGCGCCGCAAGCGCAGCCGGGTCATCGCCTCGGTGGGCCTGATCTGGGCCTTCGCCTGGATCGTGGCGGGCTACGCGGGTCTGGGGCACGGCAGCCAGACCATGGCGACCGCCGCGATGATCTCCACGTACGCACTGTTCGGGCTCGGCGAGGCGATGCTGTCGCCGACCGTCGCGCCTCTGGTCGCCGATCTCGCGCCGGAGTCGATGGTCGGTCAGTACAACTCGGCGTTCGCGCTCTGCAAGCAGCTGGCGCTGGCGGTCGGGCCCGCTGTGGGCGGCCCGATGGGGGCCTCGTTGCACGGGCCGTACATCGTGACGTTCGTGCTGTTCTCGCTGGGCATCACGGTGCTCGCGCTGCGGCTCGGGCGACGGCTCACTCCCGTACAGGACCAGCCTTCCCTTGCGGCCGTGCCGTCGCGGGTGGTGGCGGTGTCGTTGCCGGAGAACGCGCCGGCCGACGGACCGGCGGCCGTCGCCGCCGTCCACTGACAGTCCCGGTCCATACGCCCTGGTCAGCTACTGCGGCAGGGCGAATTCGCACCAGACCGCCTTGCCGCCGCCGGGCGTGCGGCGGCTGCCCCAGGACGTGGCGATCGACGCGACGATGGAGATGCCCCGGCCCGCCTCGTCCCCCGGTTCGGCGCGGCGGCGGCGCGGCAGGTGGTCGTCTCCGTCGGTCACCTCGATGATCAGTCTTCGGTCCGTGCGCCGCAGGGCCAGGCGCATCGGCGGCGTCCCGTGCTGCAGGGAGTTGGCCACGAGCTCACCGGCGGCGAGGACGCCCAGTTCGCACAGCTCCATCGGGAAGCGCCAGGACGTCAGCACACCCGTCGCGAAGGCGCGGGCGCGCGGGGCGGCCTCGATGCCGCCGAGCAGATCGAGCGAGGCGTTGTGGAACAGCTCCGCCGTCGCGCCCGTGCGGGCGGGGTGCTGGACGACCAGCACCGCCACGTCGTCGTCGTGCTCCGCGGTGATGTTGAGGGAACGCATCAGACGGTCGCAGACCACCTGCGGCGATCCCTTCGCGCCGGCCAGTGCCCGTTCCAGCGAGGCCACGCCTTCATCGATGTCCTCGCTGCGCCGTTCGACCAGGCCGTCCGTATAGAGGACGGCCGTGGAGCCGGGCGGCAGCGCGATCGTGCCCGAGGTGTGGATCCAGCCGCCGGTGCCGAGCGGGGGGCCGGTCGGGTCCTCGGCCCGGTTGACCGTGCCGTCCTCCTCCCGCACCAGGATCGGGAGGTGGCCGGCGGAGGAATAGACGAGCAGGCCCTCGTTGGGATCGTGGACGGCGTAGGCGCAGGTCGCGATCTGGCTGGCGTCGATCTCGGCGGCGAGCCCGTCGAGCAGCTGGAGCACCTCGTGCGGCGGGAGGTCGAGGCGCGCGTAGGCGCGCACGGCCGTGCGCAGCTGGCCCATCACCGCCGCCGCGCGCACCCCGCGGCCCATCACGTCCCCGATGACCAGTGCGGTGCGGCCGGCCCCGAGGGTGATGACGTCGTACCAGTCGCCGCCGACCGCGGCGTCCGTCCCGCCAGGCTGGTAGGTGGCGGCGATCCGCAGGTCGTCGGGCTGCTCCAGCTCCTGCGGGAGCAGCGAGCGCTGAAGGGTGACGGCCGTCTTGCGGTGCCGGCTCTCGCTGGTGCGCAGCCGCTCGGCCGCTTCGGCGTGGTCGGTGACGTCCGCGGCGTACACGAGGACGCCGCCCTCGTGGCCCTTGGCCCGGTCGTGGCGCACGGGGGTGCAGGTGACCGTGTACGAGTTGCCGCTGCCGGCCTTGCGGGACTTGACCGTGCGCGGCGTCCCGCTGCGCAGGACCTGGTCCATCAGGGGGAGCAGGCTGAGCTCGGTGAGTTCGGGCATCGCCTCGGCCGCGGGGGCGTTGAGGGGGCGCGGGCCGAACGCCGCGGTGTAGGCGTCGTTGACGTAGGTGATGCGGTGGTCGGGTCCGTGCACCAGGGCGACGAGGGCCGGCAGCCGGCCGAGGATGTCGCGTGCGGAGAGGTCCTCCAGGGTGGGTCCGGCCGGCCGCTCGCCGGGGCCGTCGGGGTCACCGTCCGGAGGGCCCGCCCCGGTGTCGGCCTGTGCGTACTCGACGCGGGCCGCCGGTACGGGAGTGCGGTCGTCCCTGGCTGCTCTGCGCTGCGTACCGGGTAGGCGGGCGCTCCAACGCGTGAAGTTCACGGAATCCATTGCCTCGTGTGTCGGTCTGGTCCGCTCGGGCGGGCTGCTTCCTCTGTCGGGGCGTCACAAGTATGGGGTGGCGGTCTGTTGCCCCTGAGGGGGTCTTCCTCGATGGTCACTGTCGGTCGCTGCCTGCCGGGTCACTCTGTGCAGATGTGAGCCAACCTATGGTCACACGTCCAGTGTGTCGGACCCTACTGACAGTCGCCGTCGTCCGGCCGTGGGCGCCCGCCTGCGGCGATTTCGAACTCGGCCCTGGGGTGTTCCAGGGAGCCCAGGGAGACGATCTCGCGCTTGAAGAGTCCGGCCAGGGTCCATTCGGCCAGCACCCTGGCCTTCCGGTTGAGCGTGGGGACACGGCTCAGGTGGTACGTGCGGTGCATGAGCCAGGCCGGATATCCCTTGAGCCGGCGCCCGTACACATGCGCGACGCCTTTGTGGAGTCCGAGGGAAGCGACGGATCCCGCGTAGCTGTGCCGGTACTCCTTGAGCGGGCGGTCGTCGAGCGAGGCGACGAGGTTGTCGGCGAGGGTCTTGGCCTGGCGGACCGCGTGCTGGGCGTTGGGCGCGGTCTCCGTGCCCGGTTCGGCAGCCGTCAGGTCGGGGACGGCAGCGGCGTCACCTGCGGCCCAGGCGTGTTCGGTGCCCTCGACGGTGAGCCGGGCGGTGCAGACGAGCCTGCCGCGTTCGTTGAGGGGCAGGCCGGTGGCGGCGAGCAGCGGGGCGGGCTTGACTCCGGCGGTCCACACGAGTGTGCGGGTCGGAAAGCGGGAGCCGTCGCTGAGCACGGCGATCCGGTCCTCGCAGGACTCCAGCCGGGTGTCGAGGCGTACGTCGATATTGCGTCCGCGCAGCTCCCTGACCGCGTACCTGCCCATGGACTCGCCGACCTCGGGGAGGATGCGGCCGGTCGCCTCGACGAGGATCCATTTCAGGTCCTCTGCCTTGATGTTGTGGTAGTACCGCGCGGTGTAGCGGGCCATGTCCTCCAGCTCGGCGAGCGCCTCCACTCCCGCGTATCCGCCGCCGACGAAGACGAAGGTGAGGGCGGCGTCGCGGATGGCGGGGTCGCGGGTGGCGGACGCGATGTCCATCTGCTCGATCACGTGGTTGCGCAGCCCGATGGCCTCCTCGATCGTCTTGAAGCCGACGCCGTGTTCGGCGAGGCCGGGAACCGGGAGGGTGCGTGAGACGGAGCCGGGGGCGAGGACGAGCTCGTCGTACGGGATCTCCAGGGCACCGGTGCCGTCCTCGGCCGTGGCCAGGGTGGTGACGGTCGCGGTGCGCTTGGTGTGATCGATGCGCCGGGCCTCCCCGACGACGACGGTGCAGTGCGGCAGGACCCGGCGCAGCGGCACGACGACATGACGCGGTGAGATGGATCCTGCGGCTGCCTCGGGGAGGAACGGCTGATACGTCATATAAGGGTCGGGGGTGACGACGGTGATCTCCGCTTCACCGCTTCTCAGTCTCTGCTTCAGCTTCCGTTGGAGACGCAGCGCTGTGTACATCCCGACATAGCCCCCACCGACGACGAGAATGCGCACACCCGGCGGGGGGCCGGGGGGTGTTCCCCCGGAATCTGAAGCCATCACCACCCCATGACGCAACGTGCGCAGGAGTTTGTCCACAGCCCCGGCAAATTGTGTGACCGGAGCTTCTGTACGGGCTGTGGCCGGGGCCAGTGCCATGCGTGGGAAAGTCCCGCAGGTCAGGGGTTGTGGGGAGGGTGGTGGGAGGGGGCCGGGCGGGTACCGGGCGGGTTCGTGCCCCGGCCGGAGGACGCTCCCGGGGGGTTGCCCCCTTCTGAATTGACCCTGGCTCAACTATGTTCGTATGTCGTCGGGGTGTCGGACGGTGACCATCGGTCCACCCTCGACCGATACGGCGGGAGTCTCCGGGGGGAGACGTCATAACCGGGGGAAAAGTTATGCATATTCAGGAATCGCATTGGCCGACTGCTGCGGTCGCGTCCGAAGAAAGCGGACGGATCGGGGCAGTCGGCACGGTGAACACGCTCGGAGCGGACGGGGCCGGCGCATCGCCGGGGACCTTGAGCACGCTCGGAACCGCGCTCGGCGCGCAGGCCGGCGGGGTCGGCACACACGGCCGCTCGGCACCGCTGCGCGTGGACGCGCAGCGCAATCTGGAACACGTACTGCGGGCAGCGCGCGAGGTGTTCGGCGAGCTGGGATACGGCGCTCCGATGGAGGACGTGGCACGGCGCGCCCGGGTCGGTGTCGGAACGGTGTACCGGCGCTTTCCCAGCAAGGACGTACTGGTGCGGCGGATAGCCGAGGAGGAGACTGCCCGGCTGACCGACCAGGCCCGGTCCGCGCTGGGTCAGGAGGAGGAGCCGTGGTCGGCGCTGTCGCGCTTCCTGCGGACGTCGGTGGCCTCCGGTGCCGGGCGGCTGCTGCCTCCGCAGATACTGCGGGTCGGTGTCGAGGCCGACGAGTCCGCGGTGGCCGGCGACGCGGATACCGCGCGGGCCGCGGAAGCATCGCCGGATGACACGTGGGAAGAGCCCCGGGTGCCCCAGCAGCGCCAGGAGGCCGGGCAGGCTGCGGGCCAGGCGGGTCTACGGGTGGCCGATCGCCCTTCCGTACCGGCGGACGGGAGCGAGGACCTCGGTGCCGGAGCGGCCGATCTGCTGGAGGTCGTGGGACGGCTGGTCGACCGGGCTCGTGCGTCGGGTGAGCTGCGCCGTGAGGTGACGGTGGCCGATGTGCTGCTGGTCATCGCCACGGCGGCGCCGTCGCTGCCCGACGCGGCCCAGCAGGCGGCGGCCTCGGCCCGGCTGCTGGACATCCTGCTGGAGGGACTGCGCTCGCGCCCTGTGTGAGTGCGCGATGTCCGTGGGTGCGCGCTCCTTGTGGGTGCGCACCCGCTCTGTGTGGGCGCCCGCTCCGTGTGGGCGCCCGCTCTGTGCGGGTGCCCGCTCCGTGCGGGTGCCCGCTCGCTCTGTTTGCGTGGGTGACCGCTCCGCGTGGGTGGATGCCCGCTCCCTGTATGGGTCTGCTCCCTGTGTGAGTGCCCGCTCCGTATGGGTGCGCGTTGGCCGGTGGTGTGCGCCTGTGTCTCTGCCTGGTGGCGTTGCCCCGTGACGCCTGCCCGGCACGGTCCGGGCTGGGTGGCTGACCCTGGCCAGGGGCCGCCCCGGGTGGATGGAGCGGTTGCTGCCGGATGGGCCGCCTCGGTCGGATCCGGATGGCCGGATGGGCTGCCTCGGTCCGGGTAGAGCGCTTCCGTCGCGCTCGTGTCGTTCCGTCCCAACTTCCCCGTCAACACATCCCGTTACTTCTTCCCCGAATGAGTGGCCACTAGTGCGCGCGATCGGGAAAGAGCCCCGGATGAGTGGTTGCCAGGGCTGAAGGGCCGTCGTGCCTGCGCTCTGTGGCACGCTTGCCCGGTGTTCGGGTCCGACAGCGCATACGGGGGCGTCCGCGATGAGCGGTGACGGGCAGCAGGAGGAGTCGCTCGACGGTGTGTCCGCCGTCGGCAGCACGGAGTCGGGCGGGTCGTCCGGGCATCAGGTACCCAGCCAGGCCGGGCCCCGGCGCCCGGGCGCCGGCGGCGAGGTCGTCGACCATGAGGGCAGCGAGGACGAGGGCGGCGAGGACGAGGGCGGCGGCACCGTCCTGCCCGGGCCGTGGCCGCCCGCTCCGGTGGAGAAGCCGGCCGCCGTGGACACGGACGCGATCGACGCCGCTGCGGCAGCCGCGGTCCCCATGCAGCGGGCGCCCAGCAGCACGCCTGCCGGGGACGCCTCCGGGCTCGCACCCTCCGACGCCCAGCTGATCCAGCGGATGCGTGAGGGCGACGACCTCGCGTACGAGGAGCTGTTCCGCCGCCATTCCGGCGGGGTGCGCCGCTACGCGCGTACCTGCTGTCGGGACGCGCACACCGCCGACGACCTGACGGCCGAGGTCTTCGCCCGGACCCTGCAGGCGGTACGGGGCGGCAAGGGGCCCGAGGAGGCCGTACGGGCCTACCTGATGACGGCGGTACGGCACGTCGCCGCCGCGTGGACGAAGACCGCGAAGCGTGAGCACCTGGTCGACGACTTCGCGGTGTTCGCCGCGCAGGCGTCGCGCACCGCCGAGGTGTCGGACGCGGACACACTCGATCTCGGTGCCGACGTGATGGCGATGCACGAGGCCGAGCAGTCGATGGCGATGCAGGCGTTCCGCAGCCTCCCCGAGCGCTGGCAGGCCGTCCTGTGGCACACCACCGTGGAGGAGGAGTCGCCCAGCGACATCGCCCCGCTGCTCGGGCTGACGGCCAACGCCACGTCGGTGCTGGCGAGCCGTGCCCGTGAGGGGCTCAAGCAGGCCTATCTGCAAGCCCATGTGAGCCAGGCGCTCACCGCCGGCGGCGACTGCGCGCGTTACGCGGACCGGCTCGGCGCCTACGCCCGTGGGGGCCTTCGGATGCGGGCCGAGCGTGGTCTGCGCGGCCATCTGGACACCTGCGAGAAGTGCCGGCTCGCGGCAGGCGAACTGGCCCATGTCAACGCCGGGATCCCCGCGCTGCTGCCGGTCGCGGTCATCGGCTGGTTCGCCGCCGGGTACACGCTCAAGGCTGCCGGAATCGTGGCCGGGGGCGCGGTCGGCGCCGCTGGTGCGGGTGCCGCCGCCGCGGCGACCGGAGGCGGCTCGTCGACGGGTTCCGCCGCCGGAGGCGCCGCCGCCTCCGAAGGGCTCGGGGCTCCGGCGAAGGCAGGCATCGCGGCCGCGGTCGCCGTCGCTGCCGCGGCCGGGCTGGTCTGGGCCCTGGTCGGGGACGACCAGCCGCGCCCCGAGGCGAAGCCGGTCCCGCGGCCCCCCGCCGTGGCGCCCGCGGTGCCGACGCCCACGCCTCCGACGCCGACGCCCCCCGCTCCCGCTCCACCGGCACCCGCACCGCCGGATCCCACGCCCACGCCTACCCCGACACCTACGCGCACGCCTACCCCGACGCCGACGCCGACACCGACACCCACTCCGCCCCCCACGCCCCCGCCGTCCCCCGCTCCGAAACCCACGCCTCCGGCGCCGACTCCGCCACCTCCCGCTCCCGCCCCGGAGGTGTACCAGGTCAGCGAGCTGAACTACACCCTGCTCGGCGACCACACCGGCCCCGAGGTGATGCTCGGGGAGAGCAGCTGGGTCTGGCAGCGTTCCGGCATGTCGGTCGGTGGGACGCGGTACGCGCACGGGGTGACCGTCCACAGCCGTTCCTCGGTGTACATCCAGCTGAACCGTTCGTGCACGCGCTACGAGGCAATGGTCGGCGTGGACGATCTGACCATGGGGCTCGGCTCGGTGCGGTTCTCCGTGTTCAACGGCGACGGGGTGCGGCTGTGGCAGTCACCGGTGATGAACGGCGACGACCCGGCGGTTCCGGTGAGCGTCGGCATCGAGGGCCAGGAGCGGATCCGGCTCGTCGTGGAGCCGACGGCACCGTTCGGCGGAATCGCTCTCGCCGACTGGGCCGAGTCGCGCATCAGCTGCCGCTGAGCGGCAGGAGCAGTCCCGTACCGCGTATGGGCAGGGGCTGCCCCGTCCTGCCCTGAAGGCTCACGGCAGGGCCCCCGCCCTTGGCGGTCACGCCGGGTCCGTGCGTCCGGCGGTCACGCCCGGTCCGTGCGTCCGGCGGTCACACCAGGTCCATGCGCCCGAACGTCACGCCAGGTCCGCGGTGACGGTCTCCAGCAGGTCGATCACGTCGTCGAGGGTCAGCCCCACGCCTGCGGCGCGTTCCCTCTCGTACCGCGGCTCCCCCAGTTCCTTGCGGGCCAGCCGCTCGGCCGCGTCCACATCGGTCTGCTCCGCCGCTGCCCTGGGGCCGGACAGCCGCCAGCTGTCGGCGGCGGCCAGGACGCGTGCGGCCGCCGCATGGCGGCCCACCTGCGGCAGCACGGTTGCCACGCCGTCCGCCAGGTATCCGGTGACGATCTCGGGGCACCGCGCCTCCTTCGCCGCGACCAGCGCCGCCAGCAGCCCCCGCAGCCCGGCGACGGGGCCGCCCGAAGGCCCGGGTTCGCAGACCGAGATCCGGGCCGACAGGCCCTCCAGCGCCACGGTGAAGTGCGACGGCGGGCCACCGCGCCCGGCCTCGCCCTGGGCAGCGGCGAGCAACTGCCGGGCCTTCACCGCGTCGCCGCCGTGGAACGCCATGATGGCCCGGATGTAGTGGATGTACGCGGCGGCGTCGTGCACCTGGTGGCTCTCCGCCTCGGCCTCCGAGTCGTCCAGCCCCTGGGTTGCGGCTTCCAGGTCGCCGGTGCGGTAGGAGAGTTCGGCGAGCCGGGCCAGGAGGAACGGGGCCTCGGCGTGGGCGCCGACCTCGCGGGCGAGCAGGAGCGCCTCCTCGTAGGCCGTACGGGCCTCGTCGTAGCGCCCGCGCATCATGCCGGCCTCGGCCGCGGCGCTGGCGACCTGGGCACGCATCCACCGGTCGCCGATCCGTCTGCTCAGCGCGCGCAGTTCGGCGAGGTCGTCGTCGATGCCGGGCATGCCGCCCGGCATGTCGACGATCATGTGGGTGCGGAACATCAGCGTGACGCCGTACTCCCACGCGCCGCCGTGGATGCGGGCGTTGTCGACGGCGGCGTCGATCTTTCTCCGTACGTCGTCCGACGTCCCGGTGAGGAATGAGGTCATCGGCCAGAGCAGGCCGGGGAACCGGGCACCCCGTGTCCCGGAGGCGGCGAAAGCGCCGGCCACTCCTTCCACGAACGCGTGGAGCTGGGCGTCGTCCTGCTCCATTCCGGTCTCCCCCCGCTCCGCCGCGTAGAAGAACCACAGGATGTGGAGGTTCATCCGGTCCCAGTACCGCGGGTCCGTGTCGTCCTCGGGATCCGGGCCGAGGGCGAGGACCCGCTCGGTCCAGGAGAGACCCTCGGGGCGGTAGTTGCGCAGCCACCAGAACCAGCCCATGCCCAGCACGAGCCGTGTCGCGTCCTGCTCGCGAGGCGCGGCGGCGGCCGTGGTGCGATGCAGTGCGGCGCGGATGTTGTCGAGGTCCGTCTCCAGGCGCCGGATCCAGGGCAGCTGGTCGCCGGAGCGCAGACGCGGCTCGGCCTCCTCGACCAGCGCGGTGAAGTACGCGGTGTGCGCCCGTCCGGCGGCCGCCCGTACCTCCGGTTTCTCGGCGCAGCGCTCGACGGCGTACTCGTGGATGGTCTCCAGGAGGCGGTAGCGCATCGTGCCGTCGTCGGCCGGGGCGGCGACGACCAGGGACTTGTCCACGAGCGCGCCGATCAGGTCGGCGGTGTCGGCGCAGCCCTGCGGGCCGGACCCGGTGGGGGTACGGATGACGGCTTCCGCAGCGGTCAGGTCCCAGCCGCCCGCGAAGACGGAGACCTGGCGCAGGGCGGTGCGCTCGTCCTCGTCGAGGAGGTCCCAGGACCAGTCGACGACCGCCCGCAGGGTCTGCTGGCGGGGCAGCACGGTCCGGCTGCCGCCCGTCAGCAGGCGGAACCGGTCGTCGAGCCGGTCCGCGATCTGCCGTGGGCCGAGCAGCCGCAGCCGTGCGGCAGCGAGTTCGATGGCGAGCGGCAGACCGTCCAGCCTGCGGCAGATCTCGTCGACGGCGTCCGCATCGTGTGCCGGTTCGTGCGCGGGGTCGAAGCCGGGGCGTACGGCCTTGGCGCGTTCGGTGAACAGGCGGTGGGCGGGGGCGGCGGGCAGCGGGTCGACCGGCCGTACGGACTCGCCGGGGACGCCGAGCGGTTCGCGGCTGGTGGCGAGAACGCGCAGCTGCGGACAGCGCGTCAACAGGATCTCGGCCAGCGTGGCGGCCGCGCCGATGACGTGCTCGCAGTTGTCGAGGATGAGGAGGACCGGCCGGGCGCGCGCACCGAGGCGGTCGACGAGCAGGTCGACGGGGTCGGCGCGCGTAAAGGGCCCGTCGTGGGCGCTGTCCCGCAGCAGCGCCGTCTCACGCAGCCCGAGCGCGGACAGCACGGCTCCCGGGACGGCGTCGGCATCCTCCACGGGGGCGAGTTCGGCCAGCCAGACGTCCCGGGGCTCGGCGGCAGCCTGGTCCTCGCGTGCCGCGGACTCCTCGGCAAGGCGGGTCTTCCCCGAGCCGCCGGGGCCGGTCAGGGTGACCAGCCGGGACCGGGCCAGGTCGTCCCGGATGGCGCGCAGTTCCGGTTCGCGCCCCACGAAGGAGGTGAGCCGGGGGCGCAGGTTGCTCCGGGCCGGTTTCACGTGAAACGTGCCGGTCGCAGCGGGGCCGGCCGGGGCGGGGGCGAGCAGTTCGCGGTGGAGAACGGTGAGTTCGGGCCCCGGGTCGGTGCCGAGTCCGTCGGCGAGGGTGCGGCGCGCGTCCTCGTACGCCGCGAGCGCGTCGGCCTGCCGGCCGTCGGCGCGAAGGGCGCGGATGAGCTGGGCACGGAAGCGTTCGTCGTACGGGTGAGCTGCGGTCAGCTCCGTCAGCTCGGCAACGAGAGCGGCGGGGGTGGGGGCGGGGATGTGGCCGGGTGCCGGAGCGGCATCGGGCGGGGCCCCGGACGCCGCACAGCGCAGGTCGGCCTCGATCCGGCGCTCCAGTGCGGCCAGCCGTTGGGCCTCGGGGCGAAGAGCGTGGCTGTGGTCCCCGTCGGGCAGGTCGGCGAGAGCGGGGCCGCGCCAGAGGGCGAGTGCGGTACGCAGGCTGCGGGCGGCCTCAGCCGGGGCGCCGGCCTCCAGTTCCTCCCCGCCCTGCCGGGCCAGCCGCTCGAAGACGTACAGGTCGACGTCGTCCGGCCGGGCGGCGAGGCGGTAGCCGCCGGGGCCGCTGATCAACGTGTCCTTGCCCAGCACCCGCCGCAGCCGCCCGACGAGGGCCTGGAGCGCGGCGGTCGCGTCCGCCGGGGGCTCGTCCGCCCAGACGTCCTCGACGAGCTCGGTGACGGGTACGGCGCGGCCCGGCCGCAGGGCGAGGGCGGCGAGCAGGGCGCGCAGCCGCGTACCGCCGAGGGACAGCGCAGCGCCGCGCTCGTCTCGCGCCTCCGTGATGCCCAGGATCAGATACCGCACCCCGCCATTGTGTCCCGCCGCCCGGGCAACGGGCCATGGACGTCCTGCCCGGTCACGCGCAGCGCAGGCTTACGCGACACGCCTCAGCCCTGCAGCGACCGTCGGGCCGGGGCCACCCCGCCCGCCACCGCGCGCTGCCGTGGCGCTGCCGTCCCCGTCCAGCAGGTGCCGCGTCGCGAGATGAGGCGGCGAAGCCACAGCTCGGTGGAGGCGAGTTCGGCCAGGCCGTCCAGGGGCAGCGGCTCTCCCTCGGAGGCCGCGCGCAGGGCCTTGCGTACGACGCGGGCCTCGACCAGACCCGCGTCGGCGAGCAGGGGGGCGTCGAACAGGGCGATCAGCTCGGGCAGCGAGGCGCGCAGGCCGGTCCGGGTGACGGCGGTCGAGGTGGCCTGGGACGGGGTGCCCCAGCCGGGCGGCAGCTCGTGGATGCCCGCACCCGCCAGGACCCGCCGCAGGATCGCCGCGCGGGCGCCGGGCTGGACCCGGAGCGATTCGGGGAGCGCGCGGGCGGCGCGCACGACCTGGTTGTCCAGGAAGGGAGCGTGCAGCCGCTGGCTGCGGACCTCGGCGGCCTGTTCCAGGATCCGGTGACCGGCGGCGTGCCGGGCGAGTGAGGCTCTGGCCCGGGCCTCGCCCGGACGCTGGACGGAGGTGGGGCGGATCGCGGCTTCCTGGAGGCGTACCGATACTTCGGCGAGTGCCTCTCCGGTGAGCCAGCGGGCGGCGGGGCCCGGGCGGGACCAGGTCAGTGCGGCGAGCGAGGCGTCGGCGGGGGTGTCCAGGTCGGGGGTGAGGCGGTTGGCGTCGGGCAGGCGGCCGGCCGCGGCTTCGAGACCGGTCCGGTAGGACGTGCGGGCCAGCCGGCGAGCCGCACGGTAGACGGTCAGCGGCACGAACAGGGAGTGCGCGGACGGGCCTTCGGCCTTGGCGAGCGCGGCGACCGGGCGCACCAGATGACGCCGTCTGCGATCGATCAGCAGGTCGGCGAGGCGGGCCGGATGGGCGTCGAGCACCTGCCGTGCGCCGTCCCCCACGAAGTGGTCCGCGCTGCCTGCGGAGAGGCGGCGGCGGTTGCGCTCGACGAGGACGAGGGAGGCGGCGGGTTCGTCGGTGAGCGGGCCGCTCTCCAGGTCCAGGTCGGCGTAGGGCAGAGCCTCTTCGCCCGCCGCGACCACGACGTGGTGCAGCCTCGGGTTGGTGGCGATGGCCCGGGCGCGTTCGAGCTCGTCCTCGTGGGCGCGGGTCGTCAGGTCGTTGAAGGTGACCGCGAGCAGCCGCTCGCCCGCGCCCGTGCCGTGGCCGAGGATCGTCCCGGGCAGGCCGGGGAGCCCGGCGGCGAGCAGGGCGAGCGTCGCCGACGCGCTGCCTCCGGAGAGGTCGGAGCCGATTCCGGGGACGGGTGCGCCTCGGGCCGCGCGGCGTTCGGCGGGGCCCATGCCGGGGACGGGGCCCGGGTCGGGCGGCAGGGTCTCCGGGGCGTGGCGCGGGGCCAGGAGCCGGGCGCGGACCGCTTCGACGAGGGCGTCACGTACCCCGTCGACGGCGCTCACCGGGTCGAGTTCGGGCGCGGCCACGGCGAGGGAGGCCACTGCCTCGTACCCCGTGATCTCCCGCGAGCCCTCGCGGAGGATGAGCGCGTGCCCGGGCGGAATGCGCTTCACCCCCTCGTACGGAGTGCCGTCGCGCAGCGCCTCCGGCGTTTCGGGGCAGGCGAGCAGGGCCGCGAGGTGGCCGATGTCCAGCTGGGCCTCGATGAGGTCGGCGAGGGGGAGAGCGGCGGTGGCGTAGGCGGTGCCGCCGGCCCAGGGGGTGTAGAAGACCGGGCGGGCTCCGGCGAGGTCTCCGGCCACGGTGATCCGGCGGCCTATCTGGACGACCGCGGTGTAGCTGCCGGTCCAGGCGGTGAGGTGGCGCAGCGCCCCGCCGCGTGCGGCGAGCAGGCCGACGCGCAGTTGTTCGTCCGTGGCACCGCAGCAGCCGAGGACCGCGAGCCGTGCGGTGGGGGCACCTTCGGCGGTGTCCACCCGGACGGTGCGGATCTCGTCGGGTCGCCAGTCTCCCACCGCCCAGAGCGGATCCGGGTCCCCCCAAAGGAGTTGGGAGCCCACGGGGTGCATGGTGCGCCCCTCGTCGCTGCCGCCGACCGCTCCGACCGTGCCGAAGCTCGCGGCGATACTGCTCCAACCCACCAACCAACGCATCGCCGCCTCCACAGGCTGTGGACAAAAGGGCGCAGCAGGACGGTATCGGGAGAACTCCGGTAACGAGTGGCGCCGTTGCGGACATGCTGCCACGACAACGGCGCGCAGGAGTGGCTACGTACGGCGCACGTCGCGAGCGCATGCGCCCCTGGCAAAGGCCGGAGCTCGGCCGCCGGACCTGGTGTTCCGTGAACGGCCCGCGCGCGTCGGCCTCACAGACAACGAAAGCGCGGATGCCGGGCGTTGGGTTCTCCGCACCCATCCCGGCGTGACGGCCCGGATCCGGCCACGGCCGGTACCTCAGCGGGAGGACGGGAGAGATGTCCGCGCATCCGTCGGCCCAACCTCGTCCCACCGGCGACATCCGGCCAATCTGAGGAGGCGCCGGAACCCATCAGCCGATCCGCCACGGGCATGTATAGATGCATTCGCACCGGTTCGCTCCGCACTGCCGCACGACCCGCGCCCCGCCCCGTCCGAGCCGGGGAACGTCTCGGCGGTCGCCCTGAGGCCCGCCGGGACAGCGGGTTCCCCACCGGCTCCACGCTCGGCCCGGGAGGCGCAGTCCGCCTCCCGGACCGGTCCGCCGCCTGCGGGGAATGAGGCGACGGTGTTCCCCCAGCCCGCTGTGTCCAGTGCAGCGGGCCGACCCACGCAGCACCCATGCAAGCGCTCCTGCGGGGACCGGGCCAGAGCGCACGGCCGGGCGCACGGCCACACGCCAGGAGCACGCGCCGACACCCGATCGAGGGCCCCGAACGAAGGCTCCGGAAGCCGTACGGGCCGGGCGCCGGGCGCACCGCGGCGCTCGGGTCCTGGCTGGTCGGCGGGCGGACGGAGGGCCGGCACCGCCCCTCCGCGCCCGCTCCCGGAACCCCGCCCACACCCTCGGCCGCTTCCCTCGCGCACGCCACTCCGGCGGTCTCCGCGCGGGGCGCGGCGGGGCTCCACAGGCCCTCCTCCGCGCCCCCGCGTTCCCTTCGCCGTTCCTCCGCGCTTCCTTCGCGCGGCCTTCGCCTCCCGCTCGCCCGCCCCGCCTCATCCGCCACACGCGCCGCCCCGCTTCCCTCCGTCCCGCACGGGTGGCCGGTACGGACAACAATCCCGCCATACGGACGTCCGGCCCTTAACGGTAGGGATGCGGCGAACTACGCTGGGTTTACTGATGTTCTCAGCAGGGCGGCATATTCCTCGGGGCTCGGCCAAATGCGTGTGCGGCCGGAGTGCCAGGGTTCGTCCCTGGGGAGAACCCGGTACGAATGCCGCGCGCCGCATCGGTGACGCGGCTGCCGTCTGTGTGTCGAGGGGTGGCGCATGTCCAGGGAGCAACGCGGACCGAACGACAAGCTCGGAACCGTTCTCGCCCTCGCGGGAATCAGCAACGCCGGGCTCGCCCGGCGGGTCAACGACCTCGGGGCGCAGCGCGGACTGACACTTCGGTACGACAAGACCTCGGTGGCCCGGTGGGTCTCCAAGGGCATGGTGCCGCAGGGCGCCGCGCCCCATCTCATCGCTGCGGCGATCGGCGCCAAGCTCGGCCGCCCGGTCCCGCTGCACGAGATCGGGCTGGCCGACGCCGACCCGGCGCCGGAGGTCGGGCTGGCGTTCCCCCGCGATGTGGGTGAGGCGGTCCGTTCGGCGACCGAGTTGTACCGGCTGGATCTGGCCGGGCGACGGGCGGGCAGTGGCGGGATCTGGCAGTCGCTGGCCGGTTCGTTCTCGGTGAGTGCGTACGCGACCCCCGCGTCCCGCTGGCTGATATCCCCCGCCGACCCGTCAGTGGCTCGCGCCTCGACGGCGGCGGTGGCGGCGATCCTGGGCACGCCCGGCGGTGCATCCAGCGGTACTCATGGCACAGAGAGCGCGCAGGGCGCATCAGGGGCGCAGGGGACGTCGAATGCGCCAAGCCCTCCGCTCCCGCCAGGTGCCGCGCCTTCGCCCGGTGCCGCGCTCCGGCCCGGTGCGCCGGGGCAGCAGGGCAGGTCCGGCTCCGCGCCGGCGCCGGACGCCTCGGGCCGGACGGCGGGAACGGCCGCCGGACACCACGCACCTGCCGGGTCCGGAGCGTCGCTGCTGTCCGGGCACAGCCTGTCGATCCCCGCTCAGCCGGGCCCGGATTCCGCGCACGCCGTCTCGCCGCTGCGGGTCGGCCACAGCGACGTGTCCAAACTGCGGGAGGCCGCTCAGGACGCGCGCCGCTGGGACTCCAAGTACGGCGGCGGGGACTGGCGTTCGTCCATGGTCCCGGAGTGCTTACGCGTCGACGCGGCACCGCTGCTGCTGGGTTCGTACAGCGACGAGGTCGGCCGGGCGCTCTTCGGCGCGGCCGCCGAACTGACCAGGCTCGCCGGCTGGATGGCCTTCGACACCGGCCAGCAGGAAGCGGCCCAGCGCTACTACATCCAGGCGCTGCGCCTGGCGCGGGCCGCGGCCGACGTACCGCTCGGCGGCTACGTCCTCGCGTCCATGTCCCTCCAGGCGACCTACCGCGGCTTCGCCGACGAAGGAGTGGACCTCGCGCAGGCGGCGGTCGAACGCAACCGCGGTCTCGCGACGGCACGCACCATGAGCTTCTTCCGTCTCGTGGAGGCCCGGGCCCACGCGAAGGCGAACGACGCACCGGCCGCCGGAGCCGCGCTGAAGGCCGCCGAGGGGTGGCTGGAGCGCTCCAGGGACGGCGACGCGGACCCGTCATGGCTGGGCTTCTACTCGTACGACCGCTTCGCCGCCGACGCCGCGGAGTGCCACCTCGACCTGAAGTCACCGCGCCAGGTGCGGCGCTTCACCGAGCAGGCGCTGTCCAGACCCACCGAGGAGTTCGTCCGCTCGCACGGTCTGCGGCTCGTCGTCTCGGCCGTCGCGGAACTGGAGTCGGGAAACCTCGACGCGGCCTGCGCGGCGGGGACCCGGGCCGTGGAGGTGGCGGGCCGCATCTCGTCCGCGCGGACCACCGAGTACGTGCGCGACCTGCTGCACCGGCTGGAGCCCTACGGGGACGAGCCGCGCGTCGTCGAGCTGCGGGAACGCGCCCGCCCGCTGCTGGTCGCCCCCGCGTAGCCGGCCCCGCACCGGTCCGGTCCCGGGACCCGCACCCGTCCCGGGATGCGGCGGGCCGCCACGGCCGGGACGGGTGCGGGATGCGCCACGCTGTGCCCGCAGGGGTTTGAGTGCGTTGTCAGTGGGTCAGTGCACTATCGGGGTGGGAGGTGGCGTGATGATGACGCACGCGGCGTACGACTGCGATGTGCTGGTGATCGGCGGCGGGATCGTCGGCCTGTCGGCCGCGTATGCGATCACGCGGACCGCGCCGGGCACGCGGGTGACCGTGCTGGAGAAGGAGTGGGGCCCCGCGCGCCACCAGACCGGGCGCAACAGCGGGGTGATCCACAGCGGCATCTACTACCCCCCGGGCTCGCTGAAGGCGCGGTACGCGGTGCGCGGCGGGGCGGAGATGGTCGACTTCTGCCGGGAGCACGGCATCTCCCACGCCGTGACCGGAAAGCTGATCGTCGCGACCGGCCGCGCCGAGCTTCCCCGGCTGCACGCCCTGGTGCAGCGCGGCCGGGAGCACGGGCTGCCGGTGCGCGAGCTGGGACCCGCGCAGATCGCGGAGTACGAGCCGCGGGTGCGGGGCCTTGCCGCGATCCGGGTGGGCACGACGGGGGTCTGCGACTTCGGCGCGGTCGCCGAGCGCTTCGCCACCGAGGTACGGGGCGGCGGCGGCCTGATCAGGTTCGGCGCCGAGGTCACCGAGATCGACCGACGGCCCTGGGGCGTCGCAGTGCGGACGGCGGACGGCCTGGTGGTGCGGGCCCGGGTGCTGGTCAACTGCGCGGGGCTGCACTGCGACCGGGTGGCACGGCTGGCGGGGGACGACCCGGGGATGCGCATCGTGCCCTTCCGGGGGGAGTACTACGAGCTGGCCCGCCCCGAGCTGGTGCGCGGCCTCGTCTACCCGGTGCCCGACCCGGCGTTCCCGTTCCTCGGCGTTCATCTGACCCGCGGCCACGACGGCAGCGTCCACGTCGGGCCGAACGCGGTGCCGGCGCTCGCCCGCGAGGGATACGGCTGGCCGGTCGTACGCCCCCGCGAGCTGCTGTCCACCGTGAGCTGGCCGGGTTCCTGGCAGATCGCCCGCAGACACTGGAAGTACGGGGCGGGCGAAGTGCACCGCTCGTTGTCGAAGCGTGCGTTCACGGCGGCCGTGCGCCGGCTGCTGCCGGAGGTGACGGAGGACGACCTGCGCCCCTCCCCCGCCGGGGTCAGGGCCCAGGCGGTGCTGCGGGACGGCACGCTGGTGGACGACTTCCTGATCCGTGAGGCCCCGCACACCGTGCATGTACTCAATGCCCCCTCGCCGGCCGCCACGGCCGCGCTGCCCATCGGGCGGGAGGTGGCACGCAGGGCGCTGCTCCGGGCACAGGGAACGGGGTGGAAGCCGCCCGCCGTAGAATCAGGGCATTGTGTCTGAGCCCTTGAACCCCTCCCCCGCGACGCCCGGCGACGCCGCTGCCGAGACGGACAGCACGCTTCCCTCCGGAACGCCCCCCACCGATCCGCCCGCCACCGGCACGGACGGCACGGCCTCCAGCGGTGCGGCCTCCACCGGCACGGACGACGCCGCGCCCGCGACCGCCGGAATCCCGGACGAACTGCGCGCCGCCGCTCTGGACCGTGCCCGCAGGCTGCGCCAGGAACCCCGCTTCCCCGGCGGTCCCGCCGCCGATCCGGCCGGTTCGCACCACGAGCGCCGGATCCGCAGCTTCCAGCCGCGCCGCAGCCGCGTCACACCCGGCCAGCAGGACGCCCTGGAGCGGCTCTGGCCGAAGTGGGGCCTGGACATCGACGGGCTGCGCGTCCTCGATCTGCCCGAGCTGTTCGACGGGCTCCCGGTGGTCCTGGAGATCGGCTTCGGCATGGGCGAAGCCACCGCACAGATGGCCGCCGACGACCCGGGCACCGGCATTCTCGCGGTCGACGTGCACACCCCGGGCCAGGGCAACCTGCTCGGTCTCGCGGACCGGAACGGCGTGTCCAACATCCGGGTGGCCAACGGTGACGCGATCATCCTGCTGCGCGAGATGCTGGAGCCGGACGCGCTGGACGGGCTGCGGGTGTACTTCCCCGACCCGTGGCCCAAGTCGCGCCACCACAAGCGCCGGCTGATCCAGCCGGAGTTCCTCGACCTGGCGGCACAGCGCCTGAAGCCCGGAGCGGTCCTGCACTGCGCGACCGACTGGGAGCCGTACGCCGAGCAGATGTTGGAGGTGCTGACCGCGCACCCCCGCTTCGAGAACACGGCGGCGGACGGCGGCTACGCGCCGCGGCCCGCGTTCCGGCCGCTGACCCGGTTCGAGGGACAGGGCCTGGACAAGGGCCACGTGGTGCACGACCTGCTCTTCGCCCGCCGCTGACGGCGGCCCCCGCCACCACGGCCGGGAGGATGTGAACGGCCCACGCGCCGCGGCCACCATGGGGCATTGGGCCCGGGGCTTTCATGGGGCACGGCGCGCGGGAGCGGAGCACGGGCTCGGGGCATCGGGCACAGGCGCGGGAGCGGAGCACGCGCCACGCGCCATGGCCGTTGTCAGTGCAGCTCGTTAGGGTCGTGGGGTGTCCGACGGGTCTGTTCAGCAGCAGCAACAGTCTCAGCCGGCCGTCCCGTCGCTCGAGGAGCAGCTGGCCGGCGGCGAGGTCCTGACCGCTGTGCCGGACCGGAGCCAGTGGCGTTACCGCCCGCGCCGCGTCGGCCTGCTGTGGCGGAGCAGAACGCTTCGCGTCGTCGCCGTCTTCACCGCGCTGGCGCTCTGCGGCCTGGTGATCCTCGCCCTGGTCCGCGACCAGACGGGGACACACGGGTTCCTCGTCGGGCTGGGCCTGGCCGTGCTGCCCGTCCCGGTGCTGATGACGGTGTTCCGCTGGCTGGACCGGGTCGAGCCGGGCCCGTGGCGCAACATGCTGTTCGCCTTCGCCTGGGGCGCCTGCGCGGCCGCACTGGTCGCGATCCTCGCGAACTCCTTCGCGACGCGGTGGATCGCCACGGCCGACCCGGGCAACGCGGACACCCTGGGCGCGACGGTCATAGCACCCGTCGTGGAGGAGAGCGCCAAGGCGGCGGCCGTGCTGCTGCTCTTCCTCTTCCGGCGACGGGACTTCGACGGGATCGTCGACGGCGTGGTCGTTGCCGGATTCACCGCGACGGGCTTCGCCTTCACCGAGAACATCCTCTATCTGGGCAACGCCTTCGGCGAGGACCAGCAGCTCGGCTCGGGCTTCGCCTCGGTGACCGCGGCGACGTTCTTCGTACGCGCGGTGATGTCGCCGTTCGCCCATCCGCTCTTCACCGTGCTGACCGGCATCGGTTTCGGGATCGCCGCGAGCAGTGCGCGCCATCAGCGGGTCCGGCGCCTCGCGCTCCCGCTGCTGGGCCTGCTTCTCGCCATGGGCATGCACGCCCTGTGGAACGGGTCGTCCTCGTTCGGCCCGTACGGCTTCTACATCGTCTACGGGGCTTTCATGGTCCCGGTCTTCGCGCTGGTGACCTGGCTTGCGGTCTGGGCCCGCCTGCGCGAGCTGCGCACTCTCGGCGTCGAACTTCCGGCGTACGCGGCGGCCGGCTGGCTGTCGCCCGCCGAGCCCTTCGCCCTCTCCTCGATGCGGGCCCGCGGCATGGCCAGGCGCGTTGCACGCCGGCGCGCAGCAACTGTCCCGTACGGCAGGCCCCACAGCCACGCCCACCACCCGGCACACGGCCCCGCGCACGCCCACCCTCCGATATCCGCCGCCGCGCGGAAGGAAGTGAAGGCCCGGGGCAGAGAGGCGGCCCGCGAGGTGGCCGAGTACGAGTCGTTCGCGACCTCGCTGGCCCTTCTGCGCCGCCGGGCCCGCCGCGGCACGGCGGGCCCGGACTTCGCCGAACGCGAGCGGGAGTTGCTGCACCACCTGTGGCAGCGCAAGGAGACCGCCCGCCCCGCCCTGACGTACGCGGCGCAGGCCACGGGCCGTCTGCGCCCTCGTTCCACGCCCGCGCCGAACTGGCCGTACCCGCACCCGCACCCGGCGTACGTGCAGCCCGTGCAGCCCGTGCAGCCCGTGCAGCCGTACGGCGGGCAGCCCTACGGCTCCCCGCCGTACGCCCCGCCCCCTCGCCCGTACACCCACCCGCAGGGGTGGGGCCACAGGGAGGGACCGGGTCCTTCGTTCGGATCAGGCCGGACCACGCGAGCCCGGCATGATCCAGACGAGAGTCCCTAGGCGGAGGCCTCGGTGAGGTCCGCCAGCTCCTGGTCCGTCAGCCGCAGTCCGGCGACGGCCACCAGCGCGGGAAGCTGCTCGACCGTACGGGCCGAGGCGATCGGCGCGGCGACGGTCGGCCGGGCGGCCAGCCACGCCAGCGCCACGGTCGCGATCTCCGCGTCCCGCTCCTGTGCGACCTTGTCGAGCGCGGCGAGCACCTTCTGTCCGCGCTCCGACTCCAGATGCGTGGACGCCTTGCCTGCACGGGCGCTCTCCACGGCAGTACCGGGACGGTACTTGCCGGTGAGGAAGCCGGAGGCCAGGGCGAAGTACGGGACGGCCGCGAGCCCGGCCTCGGCGGCGGTGTCCTGGAGCTCGCCCTCGTAGGTGTCCCGGGAGACGAGGTTGTAGTGGGGCTGCAGGGCCACGTACCGGGCGAGCCCCTCGCGCTCGGAGAAGTCCAGCGAGGCGCGGAGTCGCTGGGGGCTGATGTTGGAAGCGGCGATCTCGCGGACCTTGCCGTCCTTCACCAGTTGGTCGAGGGCGGTGATGATCTCCTCGACCGGGACCGTCTCGTCGTCGAAGTGCGTGTAGTAGAGGTCGATGTGGTCGGTGCCGAGCCGGCGCAGCGACTCTTCGGCGGCGGCCTTGATCGTGGTGGCGGAGAGCCCCTTGTACGCGGGGTGGGCGCCCACCTTGGTGGCCACGACGATGTCGGAACGGTTGCCGCGAGCGGCGAGCCACTTGCCGATGAGGGTCTCCGACTCGCCGCCCTCGTTGCCGGGGACCCAGGCCGAGTAGGCGTCGGCGGTGTCGATGAAGTTGCCGCCGGCCGCCGCGTACGCGTCGAGCACCGCGAACGACTGCGCCTCGTCGGCCGTCCAGCCGAAGACGTTGCCCCCGAGGGCGAGCGGGAAGACCTGGAGGCTGGAGGAGCCGAGCTTACGGAGAGAAGTCATGGGTGGAACAACGGCTTACCCCGGCGGCGCTATTCCGTGGCCAGTGCATCTTCACCGGGGCACCGCGTGGACGCGGCTGCGGATGCGGATGCGGGCGTAGACGTGATGGACGTGGGCGCAGACGTGTTGCGGACGTGGATGTGGATGCGGACGGCGACAGACCGGCAGCCCTGACGTCGGGGGGTGAGCGTCAGGGCTGCCGGGGTTTCGTGGCCGGATGACCGGCGGGTGTGTGGAGGGCTCGGGGCCTACCTGGGGAAGCCTGCGTGGGCCTTCCGGGACGCGGCACTGCCGGACCGCCCCGGGACACGGCCCTCTCAGACCGTCCCCCGAAAGCAGCCTTCTCAGAACCGTCCCGGAAAGCGGTCCCCTCAGACCGTCCCGGGACGCGATGTCCTCAGGCCGTCAGGCCTTCAGGCCGTCAGGCCTTCAGACCGTCAGGCCCCGGGCCTGCAGCCAGGCCATCGGGTCGATGCCGGTGCCGTCCGGGGTGTGGACCTCCAGGTGGAGGTGCGGGCCCGTCACGTTGCCGGTCGCGCCGACGCGTCCGATGGTGTCACCCGTCGTGACCTTCTGGCCGACGCTGACATCGATGGACGACTGGTGGCAGAACCACAGCTCCGTGCCGTCCTCCAGCTCCAGGACCGTGCGGTAGCCGTAGGAACCGGAGTAGCCGGCCGACTTGACCGTGCCGGTGTGGATGGCCTTGATCGGGGTACCGGTCGGCGCCGCGAAGTCGAGGCCCGTGTGGTAGCCGGAGGACCACATCGATCCGGCCTCGCCGAAGGTCGAGGTGATCGTGTACGAGGACGTGGGGATGGCGTAGCTGGCGGCGAGCTTGGCGAGCCGCAGGGCCTCCGCCTTCTTCGCCGCCTCCTCCGCCGCCTTCTTCTTCTCGGCGGCGATCTTGGCCTCGGCGGCGTCCTGCTGCTTCTTCGCCTCGGCGGCTGCCTTCTCCGCCGCTGCCTTCTCCGCGGCCGCCTTGACCTCGGCGTCGGCGGCGTCCTGCTGCTGCTCGGCCTGCTGGAGGATGCGGGCGCGGAGTGCCTCACCGGCGTCCGTGGTGCCCTGCTCGGCCTCGGCGGTGGTGATCCCGGCGGTCGTCAGCGGGGCGGAAGCGGTCTGGGCCACGGCCTTCTCCGCCGCGGACTCGGACTCTCCCGAGAACAGTGCGCCGACGCCCGGGAGGGACTTGGCGTCGGGGAGATTGTCCGAGATGGAATCGGGAAGAGAGATGGAGACCGGCGGCTTGCTCTGGGCGGTGGCCATGCCACCCGCACCGACGGCCGCGATGACGCCGACGCCGAGGACGGTGGAGCTGCGGGCCAGACCATTGCGCTGCTTGGCGACGCGGTGCTTGCCGCGCACGGGGCGGATGGACTCCTCGGTGGGGTTCCATTCCTCCCAGGTCCGTTCGGGCCCGGTCTCGTCGGCGCGGAAGTCGTTTCCGAAGTCGCTGCCCCGATCGGTCCCGAAATCGGTCGCGTAGTCGGCCCCGTGCTCCGTACCGAATGCGGTGGCGGGCCGGGTGGCGAAGTCATCGCCGTACTCGGACCGGAACCGAGAGGGAGCTTCAGGGGCAGGCTTGTTGGACGCCACGGGGGCGCACTCCTTTCCTTCCTTCTCGCCTACCGGGTTAGCTGACGGGTTCGGAGCAGGAAGGTCTCCTACGGGTGCCTCCGTCTCAGCAACAAGACAGAGATGCCCGATTCACCCCATGTAGGTGGTTCCCCGGTTCCCTTGCGGAATTCGGCGCTCGCGCACGGTGCCGCCACTGACGGCGGCTGGGACAACCGCGCTGCGTTATCGAACGTTAATAGACACCGGGGCCCGATTCCAAGCCGTTCCCACTGATCGTTCACGTCCTTGGCCTGGACTTTACGGGACACAACCGGGTGGAATCGGGCGAGTTACTCACCCCTCGACAACCACCTGATCTCTGACGTTGCGTCAAATGTTATGCGGAGGGATGCTCTTCGGTTACGGACGGTGGCATCGCGGCCCGCCTCCCCACCGCAGCCGCCGCAACAGGGGCCGGCTCAGCCGCCGCGGCCGCCCAAGCCGACGATCTTCACGGTCCTGCGCCGGTCGGGCTGCCCCTCGCCGGGCCGCTCGACCGCGAGCAGCGCCATGTCGTCCGTCGACTCACCCCCCGTGTGCAGCCGCACGTCATCGGTCAGCGCGGAGAGGAGCTCCTCGGGCCCCGGGAAGATCCGCCCCCGCAGCCGCTCGGCAGGGTCGTAGAAGACCCCTTCGCCGTTACGCGCCTCGGAGAGGCCGTCCGTATAGAGGAGGAGCGTCGCCCCGGCCGGCAGGTCCCACTCGTCGACCCGGTCCGGCCACAATCCCAGGTCCATCCCCAGCGGCAGCGCGGGCACCGACGGGCCGAGCACCTCCAGCGCCCCGTCCGTGTGCAGCAGCAGGGGCTCGGGGTGACCGCGATTGACGATCCGCACCCGGCCCGCGCCCGGCGGGACCTCCGCGAGAGCGGCGGTGACGAACCCCTCGAACGCGTCCAGGCCACCCCGATGTTCCGACTCCCGCGCCAGCGCACGCTCCAGCCGCTGTGCCACGCCCTCCAGCGTCTCCTCCTGTTCGGCCGCCTCCCGGAAGGCCCCGATGACCACCGCCACCGCCGCCACGGCGTCCAGCCCCTTGCCGCGCACGTCCCCGACCACCAGCCGCACCCCGTGCGGGCTGTCCGTCACCGAGAACAGGTCGCCGCCGACGAACTCGTCCGACTGCGCCGCCTCGTACCGCGCAGCGACCTGCAGCCCGCCGATCCGGTCGGACGGCGTCGGCAGCACCGCCCGCATCGCCGTCTCCGCGATGACGCGGGCGGAGGCCAACTGCTCGTTACTGCGCCGCACGACCCCGTTGATCACGACGGCGAGGCCGGAGACGGTGAGGACGGTGAGCAGCTCGATGCTGGACACGACCGCAGCCAGGGTGTCGTGGTGCAGCCGCAGCCCGAGGACGGCCAGCATCGCGGCGGCACCGGTACGGATCGTGCTGGCCAGTGAGAAGAACGGCGCGGCGATCAGCGGGGCCGCCGTGAACAACGGGATGGCGGTGAACTGGGGCGGGGTCAGGGCGTCGAAGAGCACGCCTCCGACGATCATCAGCATGGGCAGCGACCTGACGAACCGGCGGGTCCGCACGCCCCCGGCGTGCCTCCCCCGTCGCTTCTCCCGCTTCCCCACCTACTGGTCTCCTGCCCGGTGCAACCACGGCCGCGGACGGTACCGCGCACCACCACCCCCAGGCTTCCCGGAGCAGGGTCGCGGGGCGACTCCTCTTCGGCCAATGGGGGGACGCGTACGCGATACGGCCCGGCACCGGCCAACCCCTGCCGCCCCGGAAAAACCGGTCGGCCCACGGACCGACGACGAGCCCACGACGTACAGACGAGCCCATGACACGCAGCGGACCCATGAAGCGCAACGGGCCCACGACGTACAGACGAGCCCATGACATGCAACGGGCCCCATGATGTGCAACGGGTCCGTGGCGGCAAACGAATCAGGCCCGGCACGCTGTATGCGTGCCGGGCCTGATTCTGCAGTAGCGGGGACAGGATTTGAACCTGCGACCTCTGGGTTATGAGCCCAGCGAGCTACCGAGCTGCTCCACCCCGCGTCGGTAAACACAACTCTACGGCATGTTCGAGGCACTCATGACCACCCCCATGGCTACCCGGCGCGCGCCCCGGCGCGCACACCCCAAAAGCGGCGCCAGGACCCATAGGCGACACCCGACCGTCGACAGACCCCTCGACCAGTCCCCCTCGACGGGCCCGCTCGACCGGCCTCCTCGACCGGCCTGCCCGACCGGCCCGACCGGCCTGCTCGACCTGCGCGCGCCTGCCGCGCACTCCACACCTCTTGCGAGTCTGCGACACCGCCCTCCCCTCCCCTCCCCTCCCCTCCCCTCCCCTCTCCTCCCAACCTCATTCCACGGAGGGCGGATCCGCATCGACAAACCCGAACAAACCCTGCCCGCGGCCCTCTTGGCGACGTCCCGACAGCAGAGGACATTTCACCTCCTGCGGCGGGCCTCACCCCGGGCGTCAACGTGTTGAAAACGGGAAGGTGTTGCAAGGAACACGTGTTCTGCCGCAAGGTAACTGCTGCATCCCCCGGACCGGTGGGCTGCCCGTGCGAGCAGGCCCCGGAACGCGCAGTCACCGCGCCCCGCAAGCCACTCCCGGTCTCTCATCGCAGCCTGTCTGGAGGGCCCTCGACGATGACCGCACCGCTCACTCCCGCTCCCGCCTCCGCTCCGGCCACACCAGCCGCACCGCCCTCGCCCGTACGCGGCGCCGTCATCAGCGGCGTCATCGGCGGCCTGATGGGCGCGGTGATGAGCGCGGCGGTGAACTACGTCGCCGTCGGCCTCCCGGACAGCGAATCGGCCAATGCGCTCAACCACGCGATATCGGGCCTGATCAGCGGGTTCATCGCCGGCTTCATAGGAATCATGGTGCACAGCCGGAAGTCCGCATCGGCCGCACGCGCCACGGAGGCCCCGACCGCACCCTCGGCCCCGCAGCCGACCGAGCCCGCGGAGCAGCCCTCCGACACGGCCTCCTCCGAGGCCTCCGGCACCGCCGCCGTACCGGAGAAGTAGCCGCCGCTCCGCGCTCCACGCCGCGTCGCACCGCACCCGCCCGTCCTTCTTCCCCCTCCTGGCGGAACGGGGCAAACCCCAACGGGCGAACGCCTAAATGCGGTGATATGACTGATTTCAGATTCAGCCATTCGACGCGGCGCCTGGAGTGGACGATGGACGACTACCCCCTGCTCAACCTGTTCTGGACCATGCTCTGGTTCTTCCTCTGGATCATGTGGCTCTTCCTCCTGTTCCGGGTCATCATGGACATCTTCCGCAGTGACGACCTCGGCGGCTGGGCCAAGGCGGGCTGGCTGGTCCTGGCACTGGTGCTGCCGTACCTGGGCGTTCTGATCTACGTGATCGCTCGTGGCAAATCCATGGGCCAGCGGGACGTGAAGGACGCGAAGGAACGCGATGCGGCATTCAAGGCGTACGTGAGAGAGGCCGCGGGCTCGTCCGACGCGAACGGTGCGACGAAGAGCAGCCACGTGGAGGACCTGTCGAAGCTCGCGGACCTCAAGGACAAGGGCGCGATCTCGGAAGAGGAGTACCAGCGGGCGAAGACGAAGCTCCTCGTCTGACGTCCCCTACGGCGACGGTGCCGGCTGCTCCACGTCCGACACCCCGTACGGCGACGGTGCCGGCTGCCCCGCGGCCGGCACCGTCTCCATGTCATGCCATGTCAGGTCGCGGCGCGGCGCGGCCCGCGCCCACCGCCGACTCCCACTCCTCGCGGGCCGGGCCGTCGTACCCGGGTGTGAAGTCCGGGTGCTCCGCCAGCCAGGACGCCACACGGGCGCGCACCTCGGCGGTGCCGTAGGCCTGGTCGGCGGGCTGGACGAGATGACGGATGCGGGCGCGCGCCCGCATGACGACCGGGTCGTCCCAGGAGCAGGCCGACACAGCGGCCATGTCACGGGCGAGGTCACGGGCCGGGTCGCCGGCCACGTCACGGCCTGCCTCCGAGGAAGGTCCGGCCGCAGGCCCCGTCGGCCCCGCAGGCCCCACCGCCCCGGCCGGCCGCGCGGCACGGGAGAGCCGGGCCTCGTTGGCACGGTCCATCGCGACCTGGACGTCGAACCAGGGACGCAGGGTCTGCCCGGCCCAGTGGTGGTAACCGGCCGCGAACGCCTCGGGGTCGGCGGCCGCGTGCGCCGCGTGACCTGCCACCCACTGCGCCGCCCACAGGGCCAGCGCCACGCCCTGCCCCATCGTGGGATTGGTGTGCGTGACCGCGTCGCCGACGCCGACCAGGCCGGTGACCACGGGCCCCGCCGCGTCGGACAGCCCGGTCCAGCGGTTGTCGAGGCCGCCCATGGCCAGCACCCGGGACAGCGGCTCGGGTCGCAGGCCCAGCCATGCGGCCACGGCGGGAAAGGTCCGGGCCACCCGTTCGAAGACCTCGGGATCCAGGAGCGCCCCGCGGGTGGGATCGGCGATGGACACCGTCAGGAACACCGCGAAGGTTCCGTTGTCGGAAGGGAACACCCCGCCGACCGCGAAGGCCGCCACCGAGCCCGCCTTCACCCGTCCCGGATCCCTCGGCCCGTCCGGCGGCAGCCGGTACCAGCGGCAGAAGTACGCGATCCCGGTGGGATGGTTCTCCACGACCGCGTCCCGGCACCCCGCCCCGGCCAGCCATCCCGGCACCGGGGAGCGGCGCCCGCCGGCGTCCAGCACCAGATCGGCGTCATGCCGCCCGGACCGCGACCGCACCCCCGTCACCCGGGGGACGCAACCGCCGCCGTGCCGGTCGACGACGAGCCCCTCGGCGGGCTCCCCGAGCCGGACGTCGACGGACGGCTCACGGTGAACCGCGTCGTGCAACGCGGCCTCCAGCACGATGCGCCGCGTCTGGACCGTGACCAGGTCCGCGTCCCCCGGGCGTGCGGGCGGGCGCTCGGCGAACCACTCCAGCTCGTTGCGTTCGCCCGCGCCCATCCGGAGCATCGCGTCGTACACGTCGGGGGCCTCCTCGCGCAGCACGGTGCGGACCGGTGCCAGGAGCCCGTGAGGCTGGACGGCCTGGGGAACCCCCGGGCGCCGCCAGTCGAAGAAGTCCGCGTCGAGGTCGCGCCCCGGCCGGCGTCCGTCCCGCTCCAGCACGGTGACCGCATGCCCCCGACGCCCCAGAAACAGCGCGACGGCCAGACCGCCGATCCCGCCACCGACCACCGCGACCCGTGTCAATGCCGCTCCCTCAGCGTCGTGTTGGCCCACCACGGTAGCCCGGGCGCTCCGGGCCGTACGTCAACTTCCGCTGCTGCGGCCGAAGACGGCCGGGCCCCCGTCGCCCTCACCCACGGCCGTCCTCGCACCGCACGATGAACGACGCGGGCGGGGCTCCCCCGGCGTACCGCGCCTACGCCGCCCGCGTCGCTCCCGCATCAAGAACTACCGCCCACAGAGCCGGAAGTGACCCTATGAGGTCAGAGGTGGACGCGACCCGCCGAACCGCACCAATGGCTCGGTCGCCCGCAAACGCCTCCCGTAGCCTGCCCGGAGTTGGACTGGGGAAAGTTGACCCCGAGCAATCGGGGGAGGGGGACAACTCCGTGTACAGCGTCATCGTCGTGCCGCCGTCGTGCGGCAATGTCACCGAACAGCTCAGGATCGGCGCAGGCGATCGGATCGAGTTCGGCAGGGCGGAACCCGGGGGCGCCGGACTCGTCATCGCGCACGCGGGGGTGCCCCGGGTCGCCGGGGAGATCGCGGCACACCGGACGTTCTGGCTGCTGAGCAATCTCAGCGAGGACCAGACCTACGTGGTGGAGAACCCCGAGGGCGCCGGCGAACACGTCAAGGTCGCGCCGGGACGCGTGGACGCGCCCGTGCCGTTCGAGCTGTCGCGCGTGACCCTGCCCGCCGCGGGTGACCTGCTCACCTTCGACGTATGGGCCCCGCGGCACGCCTTCCGCAGCGTCGAACGCCGGGGGCTCGAGGGGGCCGGCACCGTCCCGGCGTTCGCCCTGGACCGCACCAAACGGTACTTCGCGGTCCTGGCCGCCCTGTGCGAACGGCGCCTGCGCGGTGAGCCCAGCGCCCCGCTGCCCGCCGTCGAGGAGATCGTGGAGCGGCTGCGCCCCAGCTGGCCGAAGGTCAGCCGCTCCGCCGTCTACTGGAACATCGACTACCTCGCCCTGAAACTGCGGCTGAAACCCGGCCCGGACACCGCCGAGCCCGGCCGTCGCACCCACGGCAAGAAGGACTCCCTGGCCGCGCTCGCCCTGCGCTTCGACCTGGTCCGCGAGGACGACCTCGTGGTGCTCGCGCCGGTCCCGTCCGGGGCGGCACGGTGAACCGGCGGCCGTACGCGGTCCCGGTGCCCAAGGGCTACCGGATCGGGCCGTGGGAGGTGCGGGAGCCGGTCGCGTCGGGAGCGTTCGCCACGGTCTACGAGGCAGCCCGCCGCTCCTCCGAAGACGACGGGCTGCCGCACCGGGTGGCGCTGAAGTTCCTGCCCACCGGTACCCGCACCCCGCGCCAGCTGCACCACCTGCGCGACCTGGCCGACCGCGAGGTGCAGTTGCTGCGGCGCCTGCGCTCGCCGCGGCTGATCCGGATGTACGACACGCTGACGGTCGACGACCCGGACCACCCGGAGCTGGACGGCTCGACGGTCCTCGTGCTGGAGCGGGCCGAGGGCTCCCTGGACGCCGTACTGTCCCGGACCCCGTCCCCCGCGTCCGGCCCCGTACTCCTGGCCCAGATCTGCGAGGGCCTGCACCAGCTGCACCACGCGGGATGGGTGCACGGCGACCTGAAACCGGCGAACGTGCTGCTGATGGCGGACGGTTCGGCCCGGCTGGCCGACTTCAACATGGCTGCGGAAATGGAAGGCACCCACGCCTACACTCCGGCGTTCTCCACACCCGACTACACCCCGCCCGAACTCCTGTGGCCCGAGGTGGACGAGCGCGGGACGCGGATCCGCCCGTCCGCCGACGTGTGGGCCTTCGGCGTCCTCGCCCATGTGGTCCTGACCGGGGAGTTCCCCTTGCCCGGCGGCACTTCGGAGGCCCGCTCCGACGCGGCGATGCGGTACGCGCGCGGCCGTGAGGAGCTGCGCCTGTCCCCCGCTCTCCCCGAGGTCTGGCAGGAGATCCTGCGCGACTGCCTGGCCCCGGACCACGGCGAACGCGCCGCGGCGACCGCCGGGTTGCTGCGCCGTGTGGAGGAGGCGACGGGCGCGGCCCTATCGGCCCGGCTGCCCAGGCTCCGCCCGAGACGGTGGCGCCGCCCGGCCCTGACGGCGGCCCTCGTCGCGGCGATCGTGGGGGCGGCGGGCCTCGCCCGCACCACCCCGTGGGAATCCGCCCCGGCCGCCGCTTCGCCCCCCACCTGCGAAGAGCCCGTGGTGTACGCGGATGCCTCGGGCCGCAGCGGATACATGGCGGGCCACAGCGGCACCTGGGACTTCACCATCAAGCGCGGGGACGGCGGAAGCCAGGTGAGGGAGTTGCAGTGCCTGCTCAGGTACCTGCACGGCATCGAGGAGGTCGGCGAGGTGGACGGCGACTTCGGCCCGATGACCCACGGGGCCGTCGTCGTCTTCCAGAAACGGGCGGGACTGGACGCGGACGGGATGGTCGGACCGGCCACGTGGCGGGCGTTGCGCAAGAGCGAAGCGGCCTGATCGGGGGGCCAGCGGCCCCTCTCGTCAGTGACCGAACCCGGCAGGCCCTCTCGTCAGTGATCGAGGAGGCCGGCAGGCCATCCGTCAGTGAGCGAGGAACCCGGCAGTCCATCCGTGAGTGAGCGAGGGCGCCGGCAGTCCTCCGTCACTGAGCAAAGGCTTCGGCAGTCCTCCGTCAGCGGCAGTCTTCCCATCGGACCTGGATGACCGTGATGGAGCGGGACATCGGTATCCGGGGGACGAGGTAGCCCCTGGGGACCGTGAACACGGAGCCCGCCGCATCGGTGAGCAGGGCGTCGCAGTCCGAGGCGTTGATGACCGACCGTACGCCCTGGACAGGACCGGGAAGCGCCCCGAAGACCTCTGCCGGCGGCCCGGCGAAACCGGGCTGCCGGTAGAGGCACAGGGCACCGGCCGAGCAGTCACCCGGCGCTGCCCGGGCCCGCGGCGCCGCTCCGATCGCCAGGCCTGCGACCAGGGCGGCGCCGGACAGCACGGCGGCGGCTGTGCGGCGGGTGTGCGAGGTCCTGCGCATGTGGGTCTCCCGGTGGCCGGTGGGCGTACGCCTGTGCCGGAACCGTGCGGGAGAGCCGCCGCCGGGACAACCTGAAATGTTCGAGGTACTGCGGATTCGTCCCCTCGACCAGAGTGATGCCTGCTCGTCCGGCAACTCACCACGGGAGGAACGCACATGATCAGGAAGAAGCTCGCAGCCGCACTCGGTACGGCGGCACTCGCAGGACTTGCCATCGCCGCCACCGCCACGCCTGCCAGCGCGGCCTGGAGCGACTGCAGCTCGGGGGCACTGTGCGCCTACCTCGGGGACAGCGGCGCGGGTGACCCGGGCGAGGTGTTCGGGGACAACAGCAACCTGGAGCAGTACAACAAGTTCAACAACGCCGAGTCGGTCTACAACAACGGCAACAACTGCGACGTCCGCATCTTCAACGGGACGGGCTACACCGGCAGCTACTGGGTCCTGGAGCGCGGTTACGTGGTCTCCAACCTCGACACCTTCCGCAACGGAATCTTCGCCGACGACCTGGCCTCCAACCGCTGGGTCTGCTGACGCCATGCGCAGACTGCTGTGGCTCTCTGCCGCAGCCGTCCTCGCCGCCGGGTGCTCCACGGCACCCGGCGGCGAGGCCGTCGCGGAGAGACTGCCCGATCCCCGTCCCCTGGGCGGTGTACTCGACCCCACCGCGGCCGAGTACACCGCACTGCACCGTGCTGAGGAACTGGAGGTACGGACCTGCATGGAGAGCCGCGGCTTCGACTACGAGGTGAGGCCCGTGGGTGACGTCCGGCGGAAGGCGGCCGAGAGTCCCTACGGCCTGCTGACACGCAGCCGCGCGGGCCAGGACGGCTACGGCCTGACTGCGGAACGGCTGAGGAAGCCAACGGCCGACCCGAACGCCCGAAGGGTGTCGACGCTGGCCGCGCGCGACCGCCGCGCGTGGGAGGAGGCGCTCAAGGGGGCTGCGGACGGACCTCGCGAGCAGATCGAGCTCCCCGACGGGCCGACCGCGTCGGTGCCCACGGACTCCTGCGTGACCGCGGCGAGCCGGGCCCTGTACGGCACCTCCTGGTACCGGAACCGACTCGCCCTGCAGAACCTCCGCAACTCGATCGTGGCAGACACGCTCGACCACCCCCTCGTGAAGTCGGCGGAGCAGAAGTGGTCGGCGTGCATGCGGGACGAGGGCTTCCGGTACGAGGACCGCCAGGTCCCGGTCAAAGCGCTGCACGAGCGCCTCGCCGCCGCCGGCTCCGACCCGGCCGCACTGCGCGCCACGGGCCGGGAGGAACTGAGGATCGCCGTGCGGGACGCCGCCTGCCAGGCCCGGACCGGTCTCGCCGAACAGGTCCTCCGCGCCCAGAAACAGGTCGAGAAGGCACTGCCCGCCGCCCGGACGTCCATGCTGAACGCCTTCCGCACCGCCCGCCGGGCCGCGTTGGAACGCGCGGAGACCGCGGACACCGCGGACACCGCGGACACCGCACAGCAGGCTGCCGCCTCGCCCTCGTGAGGCGCTCCACCGCCGCGCACGGGGCCGGAGCGGCGCAGCGCCAGGCCGGGGCGGACGCTGCGCGGCTCCGGCCCCGTCGGCAGGCAAGCTGTCCACGGCATCGGGTTCGGCAGGCAAGCTCTCCACGGCATCGAGTGAGGCGCTCCGCGCACAGCCGACGCGCTGCGGTCCGGACGGCGCTGAGCCGTCCGGACCTCCTGCGCCGCACCCAGGGGCAGCCCCTGCTCACGCACGCGGAGAGCGTCAGGGAGCTGCGGAGAGTTCCCGCTTGAGGATCTTGCCGGTGGGGCCCTTGGGCAGGGCATCCGCGAAGCGGACGGTTCGCGGGTACTTGTACGGGGCGACCCGGGCCTTGACGTACTCGTACAGTTCGTCCGTCGTGGCCGTCGCACCGGGCTTGAGGGCGATGACCGCGCAGACCTCCTCGCCGTGCAGGTCGTGCGGCACACCGATGACCGCGGCCTCGGCGACCGCCGCGTGTGTGTAGAGCACCTCTTCGATCTCGCGCGGGTAGACGTTGTACCCGCCGCGGATGATCAGGTCCTTCTTGCGGTCGACGATGAAGTAGTGGCCGTCCTCGTCACGGCGGGCGAGGTCGCCGGTGCGGAACCAGCCGTCGGTGAAGGCGGCGGCGTCGGCCTCGGGGCGGTTCCAGTACCCGCGCATGACGTTGGGACCGCGGACCGCGATCTCGCCGACCTCGCCCTCCGCGACGGACTTGCCCTCGTCGTCGAGCAGACGGACCTCGACGCCTTCGACCGGGGTGCCGATCGATCCGGGCTTGCGGGTGCCGTCGACCGTGCCGAGCGTGACCACGGGGGACGTCTCGGAGAGGCCGTATCCCTCGACCACCGGGCAGCCGAACGCGGCCTCGAAGCGGTGCAGCACGTCGACGGGCATCGCCGAACCGCCGGTCGCCGCGACCCGCACCCCCTCGGTCGCCGCTCCGCCTGCCGCCTGGGCCGCCGCGAGCAGCGCCACGAACATGGTCGGCACGCCCTCCATGATCGTGACCCGGTCGCGGGTCAGGATCCGCAGGGCGGTGGCCGGGTCGAACCGGGGCAGCAGGGTCACGCAGGCACCGGTCAGCACGGCGGCGTTCAGCCCGCAGGTCTGGCCGAAGACATGGAAGAACGGCAGGCCGCCGAAGATGACGTCGGCGCTGTTGACGCTGAGCAGCCGGGCGACGGTCTCGGTGTTGCTCCGCAGGTTTCCGTGCGTGAGGACCGCGCCCTTGGGGCGGCCCGTGGTGCCCGAGGTGTAGAGGATCACCGCCGGGTCGTCGTCGGTCCGCTCCACGATGGCGGCGGTCGGCCGCACCGCGTCGACGGCGGCCGCGAAGTCGTCGCCGGCGACGTCGACGCAGGTGGTGCCGAGCTGCTCCGCGGCGACCAGCGCCTCCGGCAGCGACGGTCCGCACGTGAGCAGGACACGGGCGGCGCAGTCCCCGACGCCGTAGGCGATCTCCCCCGACTTCAGCAGCGGGTTCATCGGCACGACGACGGCCCCCGCGCGCAGCGCCCCGTAATAGACCACCGCGAACTGCGGGATGTTGGGCAGCATGACCGCGACACGGTCGCCCGGCACCACTCCCTCGCCGATGAGCCACGCGGCCACGCGGGCGCTGCGCTCGTCCAGCGCGCGGTAGTCGAGGACCTGGTCGTCGAGACGGAGGACGGGCCGGTCGGAGTGGGTTTCGGCGGTGCGCACCAGATGGTGGGCGAGATTGGTCACCGTCGGCCTCTTTCCTGCGGGATGTTCCGGGCGGGCAGGGCGTACGTTGCCGGATCGGGCCCTGCTGGGTCCTGGCCCTGGGCGACGAGCTCTTGGCATGACGCGTCACCGGGTCCGTTCCCTGAGGGCGGGACCTGCCTGTGCGCGAGGCGGCAGGCTGACGACGGTGCCGCGCGCATGACGCGGTGCGCTTCACCCTAGGACACGGGGGAACCACACGGAAGACTCTCCTGCGGCACGTGGTCGCCGCAGACCGTCGCGGCCGCCCGAGGCCCGGGCGGCGGTCCCGGAAGCGCCGCCGTCGGTCTTCATGGCCCGTGCGCCGAGGGCTGGTGGGACGGGTGAGCCGGTCCGGCTGCCCGGCGGCGAGTTCCTGAGGGGAGCCGCGGGCGCGGAATGGTTCGCGGCGGACGGCGAGGGGCCGGTGCGTACGGTGCGCACAGGGCCCCGGGCCGGCCGGCCGCCGGGCCCGGACGAGCGAAGGGCCCCGCCCCGGAACGTCGATCGTTCCGGGGCGGGGCCGGTGCCGGAACAGGCCCGGAACCTCAGTGCCGTTGGCGCCGGCGCCGGGCCATGGCCGACAGCAGGACCGCGCCCATGAGCACGCAGCCCAGTGCGGTCAGCACGAGGGGGCCGTTGCCGTCCGCACCGGTGTGGCTGAGCTCCCCGCCTCCACCGCCGCCGTGCCCGCCTCCGTGGTCACCGCCTCCAGGAGGTTGCGTGGGGTGCGGGCCGGGCCACGTGTGTGAGGGGTGGGGTGAGGGCGACGGGGAGCCGCCGCGGTGCTTGTTGGTGAGGGTGCAGGTGACCTTGTCCCCGGCGGCGAGCGTCACCCGGTCGTCGGCGACCGGTACGTTCTCGCCCGTGGACCCGACGCACGCCCATCCATCCGGCCGGTAGCCTTCGGGCCCACCCGACTCACCGAGGGTGTAGGTGCCGGAGGGGACCGCGACGTCGGTGACCTCGCTGCTGCCGCTCGTACCGGAGAGGCCCTCGGGGCCGTCCGCGGTCAGGGTCCAGTCGCCGGGTCCCGCGGTCCCGCCGTGCTGGTTGACGACACGCTTGACCAGGGTCAGGCGGGACTCGTCCTCGCCCTCGCAGCTCACGGTGTTGCGTACGGTGAAGGTGTTCTCGGCCTTCGTGAGCTGCGCCGCGTACGGCAGGGTCTCGTCCACCGTGGTGCCGTTGGCCGCGACGACGCGACTGCCCTCCAGCGTGCACGTGCGGGGAACGGTCGTGGTCTCGGTGATCGTCGCGGTGTCGCCGACGGTGTAGCCGCCGCGGGCCCCACCCCACTCCTGGGGGGTGGCGGCGGCGGTGCCGGGGCCGGTCAGGACGAGGTTCGCGCCAAAGCCCTCGGGGCGGTCCTCGTGGGTGTACGTCTCCCCGTCGATCCGCCATTCCTTGTCGACGGTGACGTCCGCCTTCGGTTCCTCCTGCGGCCGGTTGTACATGGTGCAACTGATCGCGGAGAGCCGGGGGACGTTCACACCGAAGGCCGGGTCGCCGGCCGTCCCGGTGTTGGTGACCTGGACCGGTGCGCCCGTGTCGAGGTTGGTGCAGACGGCGTTGAGGCCGCCCTGGGTGACCAGCTCGTAACCCGGCTTCCGGCTTTCGGCCACGTCGATGCCGGCCGAGTCGGTACCGGCCGGGTAGGTGGGTTGGAAGGAGACCGCGCCGGTGCCGTCGGCGGTGGTCTCCTGTGTGTCGGGCAGTCCGCCGACGCCGGGGGTCGTGGTCGTCGCGGTGAACTCCCAGCCCTCGCCCGCCGGAGTGGCTCCGGTGATGTCCTCACCGGTGGTCCCTTCGGGCACGACCTGCTTGACGACGGAGAGAGTCCCCGCACAGTTGCTGAGCGCGAGCTCGGTCAGAGCCTTTCCGGCACCGGCGAAGTCGGCGGTCTGGTAGTAGTCGGCAGTGCGCGGATTGGTGCCGTCGAACGCTTCCGTGCCCGAAATGGCCCGGAGGTTCAGCCCCGAGACCCCTTCGACCCCCCGGCCGACCCCCACCGCGACCACCCGGGAGCCCTCGGCCTTGACCGCGTTCGCGGCGAAGATCCCGCCCTCGACGTCGGCGAAGTGGGTGTGCGAGCCGTCTCCCGTGCGGGGGTTGTTCCAGTAGGTCGGATTGCCGTCGGTGAGGACGACGACCGCGTCGTAGTGCGGTTCGGCCTTGGCCACGGCATACAGCCCCTGGTCCCAGTTGGTGCCCGAACCCAGGGTCCAGTCGGCGTACAGGTCCTTGAACGCGTCGGCTCCGGACTGCGTGGAGACCGGCATCAGCTCGGGGTGATTGGCGGTGCCCGTGCTGGGAGAGCCGCGGTCGAAGGAGAAGAGCGCCATCCGGGACGGGGTCCGGGACAGCGCGTCGGTGAAGCCGTTCGCAGCCGACTTCAGGTCAGGCAGTGCGCTTCCCACGGACGCAGAGAGGTCCAGCACGAGAGCGATGTCCAGGCCGCAGGTCTCGGGAAGCTCGGGGTTGTTGCGGGACTGCTGCCAGATGCCACCGGAGGCGACGTAGGGGTTGGCCGCGTAGTTGGTGCTGAACATGAAGTCGCGGGTGGAGGAGTACGTCTGCCCGTCCTCCAGCGCCGGTGTCAGGAACCGGTACGGGGAGCTGACGGAGCCCGACCCGCTGCCCGCTCCGGTCCGCAGGGAGGTGTTGGTGTACCAGCCGGGCGGCACACCGTCCTCGGGCTGGCCGACGTAGTACCGGGCGCCTTCTTTGGCACCGCCGTCACCGGTGTCCGGCACCACGAAGCTGCAGTCGCCTTCCGCGTCCGAAGTGCACTGTGCCCACACGGCGTCGATGGGGGCGGCGGCGTCCTGCGAGGCGTACAGGGCAAGCCGCACCCCTGCGAGTGGGCCGACAGCGGAGTCGCCGGTCCGGTCACCGCCCGTCTTGACGGTGACGACGGAACTGGCGGGCGTCGGTGGCGGGACCGTCGCTGGGGCGGCTCCCAACGAAGCGGCG
Source organism: Streptomyces sp. NPDC091416 (assembly GCF_044756845.1). Classification (NCBI taxonomy): domain Bacteria; kingdom Bacillati; phylum Actinomycetota; class Actinomycetes; order Kitasatosporales; family Streptomycetaceae; genus Streptomyces; species Streptomyces sp. NPDC091416. The sequence continues at coordinate 478,499 of NZ_JBIVTU010000006.1, read as the reverse complement.
AGGGCCACCGCGCCCGCCAGAACCCGGCCGACGGCGCGGCGTCCGGCGCCACGGCGACCTGATGGGACCGGCCCTCTCAACGGCGAACGCATGGGCACTCCTCCGATGCGTAGATACGGAAGGCCCATTAAAAGTAGATAATAAGTACGAATCTCCCGATTAACCCATTCAATGGCGTGGCATCCGACCGGTCACGGTCCGAGAAGGCAGAGGACCTCGGGTCGGCGCGGATCCAGCCTCACGCGCGCCGACGCAGGCCTCGGCACCTCCCGCGTCGCTGTGGCGGGCGAGTCCGTCGGCGGGTGCGTGTCGGCGGAGTTCGCGCTCAGGCACAAGGAGCGCGACGACGGCATAGGCCTTGAGGCGCGGGCCCCGCTGAACCCGGAGCCGTACGCCGACTTCGGCACACCGTCATGCCGGCAGTCCGCCGAGGGCTGTCGCCTCCCCCGTGGCGGAATGAAGTGGTTGGTGTCGGTCCGCATCGGAGTGCCCGGGACCGAAAGGCTCCGGGCGAGCCGGAGGCGAGGACGCCGGCAGCGCCACCGACGGCCCCTGCGCCACCGGGGTTGACCTCGTGCCGGGCGCTTTCGCTCGGGGGCTTTCGGCCTGCTGCCGGACCGTCCGCTCACGCAAGAGCCCCGGAACGGCGAAGCGCCCCGACCGGATGAAGCCGGTCGAGGCGCTGAGCAGCAGGCCAGGGGAGATCTCCCCGCCCTGCTTCGCGTAGGCCGTGTGGGACTCGAACCCACAACCAACGGATTAAAAGTCCGCTGCTCTGACCAATTGAGCTAACGGCCCTCGGCGAATCACCCCCGAGCATAGCCCGCCGTGGCCCGGCCGCCGATCGGGTATCGGTTGCCGGGCCCCGTCGCCGTGGAAGCAGCCGCGGTCAGCGGGCGTCACCGCGGGCGGTCGTGCGGGTGTGATCCGGGTTGAGGAACCAGTGGCGGGCCGAGGCGAACCACCACGTGGCGGCGAAACCCAGGACCACCAGGACGGCGACCGGGGCGTAGTTGAAGGTCTCCCACGTGACGGGCGAGACCTGCGGCAGCATGAAGAGCACGGTGATCACCGCCACCCACACCACCGCGACGATGCCGATGGGACGGGACCAGCGGCCGAGGTGCCAGGGGCCGGGACGGAAGTCGTCGCCGCGCAGGAGGCGGAGCAGGGTCGGGATGACGTACGCGATGTAGAGGCCGATCACCGCGATGGAGGTGACGGCCGCGTACGCCGTGACGTTGATCAGATACGGGAGGCCCAGGACCAGCGCGCCGGAGGCGGCCAGCCAGACCGCGGCCACGGGGGTGCGGGTGCGCGGACTGACCGTGTGCCAGACGCGGGAGAACGGCAGGGCGCCGTCCCGGGAGAACGCGTAGATCATCCGGCTGTTCGCGGTCACGGACGCCATGCCGCAGAAGAGCTGGGCACCGATCACCACGAGGAGCAGGAGCTTGCCCGTGGTGGCGCCCAGGGCGTCGAGGAGGATCTGGGCGGGCGGGGCGCCGGTCGGGGAGGCCAGGGCTCCGTCGTACGACTGGATGGCGAAGGTGAAGCCGAGGAGGAGGACGAATCCTGCGATCCAGGAGGTCCAGATGGACTGGACGATGCCACGCGGACCGGCAGTCGCGGCGTCGTGCGTCTCCTCGGTCATGTGGGCGGAGGCGTCATAGCCGGTGAAGGTGTACTGGGCCATCAGCAGTCCGATCATCACCACGTAGAAGCCGCTGCCCCACCCGGTGTTGTTCACGAACTCGGTGAAGACGAACGACGCCGACTGGTGCGAGTCGGGTACGAAGGTCAGCGCGCCGACGATGACGGCGACGCCGAGCACGTGCCACCAGACGCTGACGCTGTTGAGGATCGCGACGATCCGCACGCCGAAGGTGTTCAGCAGGCCGTGCAGCAGCAGGATCGCGGCGAAGAGGAGGATCGTTCGGCCGGGCGTGACCTCGAAGTCGAACTGGAGGTTCAGGTAGGCGCCCAGGAACGACGCCGCCCCGAAGTCGATCCCGGCGGTCACGGCGACCTGCCCCAGCACGTTGAACCACCCGGTGAACCACGCCCACGCGGCGGCCGAGCGGGGTGGGGCCAGCCGGTGGGCCCAGAAGTACAGGCCCGCGGAGGTCGGGTACGCGGAGCAGATCTCGGCCATCGCCAGTCCGACGAACAGCGTCATCAGCCCGACGCCGACCCAGCCCCAGGTGATCAGGACCGGGCCGCCGGTGTTCATGCCGAACAGGTAGAGCGTGAGGCAGCCGGAGAGTACCGAGATGATCGTGAACGAGACCGCGTAGTTGGAGAAGGCGGACATCCGGCGGGCGAGGACCTGCGTGTAGCCGAGCTCGGCCAGCCGGGCCTCGTCGGAACCGGCGGGCGGGGACGTTGTGCCGGACGCGTGCGCCGGCGGACTCTGCGGAATGACAGGGGTCGGTTGTCCGGAAGGCGCTCCAGGTGGGTTGCTTGTCATGCCCCCAGCGATTCCCTCGCCGGGGGCACGACATGCGTCGGACGCGGACCGGTGTGACGGCCGGGCGCGTCGCACCTACCTCAGGAGAGGCGGCTCGCGCCTGCGTCAGGCGAGCCCGGAGTACATCTGCCAGCCGCCGCCGACCTTCGCGCGGTACCCGAACGCCCCCTTGCCGTCACCCCGGTAGGCCCACAGCACGCCTGCCGTGTCCCGGGCGAGCAGATCGGCCTTGCCGTCCCCGCTCACATCGCCCACGCCGACGAGCGAGTTGTAGACCTGCCAGCCACTGCCGACCTTCGCCCGGGCCGCCAAGGTCCCCTTCCCGGTCCCGGCGTACCACCACAGCACCCCGGCCGCGTCCCGGGCCAGCAGATCACCCCTGCCGTCACCGTTCAGATCACCCGCACCGGCCAGCAGATAGCCCTTCCAGCCCGTACCGATCTTCACCCGCGCCTTGAAGACACCGGCGCCCGTGCTCTCGTACAGGTAGAGATAGCCGGTCGACGTCTCGCGGGCGATGACGTCCGCCCGCCCGTCTCCCGTCAGATCACCGGGCGAGGTCAGCGCGTCGTAGATGTTCCAGCCCAGACCCACCTTCGTGAACGCGGTCGTCGACTTCAACGCCCCACCGCACGACGGCTTGTACGCCCGCAACTCACCACTCTTCACCCGCACCAGCACGTCATTGCACCGGTCACCACTCACATCATCGAACGGCACCGCCGCCGTCACACCGTTCGCGCCCGTCCAGCCCGAACCCGACACCTTCGCATCCACCGAGCCTGCGCCCGTACCGGCCCGGAAATCCGCCGCGCCCGCCGCCGTGAACCCCAGCAGATCACCGAAGCCGTCGTTGCCGGTGAAGTCGCGGGGGACGGCCGCGCCGCCCGTCACCTTCACCGAGCCCGACACCGCCAGAGCCGACCCCTGACCGTCCGCCGGCTTCGCCGACAGGGTCCAGGTGTACGCGCCATTGGCGGCCGGCTTGCCCGCCGCGTCCTTGCCGTCCCAGGCCGCCGTGACCGTGCCGCGGGCCTCGCCACCGGAGACCGTGCGCACGACCTGGCCGGACGCCTTGTTCTTCACGGTGAGCTGCCACGACGCGGCGGGCTTCGACAGCCACCAGGTGCCTGCCCAGCTCGGAGCGGCCGCCCGCAGATCGAGCGAGGTCGCGGGGGCCTTCGCGTCGATCACCGAGAGAGCCGATGCCGGAACGCCCGTGGGGACGATGCGGACCCGCCGGTCGTCACCGGTGTACGCGACATGGCCGCCGAAGCGGTCGACGGTCCAGCCGGAGCGGCGCACCGTGCCCTTGCCCAGCTCCGCCGCGCTCACCAGTGCGCGCTGGGGCAGGTCCGCGTAGGTGCCGCCCGCCGGCAGGCCGTTGTGCAGGTCGAAGAGCGTGAGACCGTCCTTCTCCGTGTGCGCGACGAAGTAGCCGTCGCCCAGGAGGACCTTGGCGTTCGGAGCCGTCGCCGAGCGGCCTGTCTGCCGGTCGTACACACCTGCGCCCTGAAGCCAGTTCGTGTTGTCCCGGCACTCCCAGTACACCCAGCGGCCCACGGCCTGCAGTTCGCTGGGAACACACTTGTTGAGCGTGGTGAAGGAGGTGCCCGCCGGGCCGGCCGGCAGCGTCTTCGAGGACACCGTGGACGAGTTCGGGGCGTTGCTCCAGAAGGTGTTGCCCCACAGCGCCGCGGCGCCCTGCGGACGCCGCTCCAGCACGGTGCCGGAATCGGGGCTCCGGAACTCGCCGATCACCTGGCTGCCGCCCGACGCCTCGTTCACCACACCGAACCGGCCGGAGAGGTCGACGAGTTCCGGGGACATCAGGCCGGTGGTGACGGTCGGCCCCCACTGCGGTTCCCCGTTCCGGAAGAGCATGGTCCTGCTCTGCTCGGTCCCCTCCTTGCGGCCGTGGAACCCGTCGCCGCTCGCGAACATCGTGACGCAGTACGAGGCGTCCAGCCATCCGCAGTCCGCGTCCCGCCCACTGGTGTACCCGTCCACCGTGGTCCGGATCTCCTCGGGCCGGCCGGAGGTCTTGAGCCAGGTACTGCGGTAGCTGCCGATGTAGGTGTGCGGCTGGAAGATGTTCGTGTCGTCGGCCGTGGTGAGGATGCCGCTGCCCAGGGCGATGCCCGCGGGCTGTGCGGGCATGTCCTCGATGTCCGCGACACGCTGGCGCGTCAGGGTGCCGTCGGCGGCGGCCGTGAACCGGTAGTAGCCCCAGTCGAGGGGACCTCGGTCGGTCACGGTCTCGGCTCCGGCCACCAGGACGGAGCCGTCGGGGGCCCAGGAGAGTTCGGTGGTGGCGGCGGCCAGCAGTTCCTCCCCGGTGTTGCCGTCGTCGCCGAGCCGGTACAGCGGCTGCCCGCGGTACTGGTTGTTGCCCGAGTTGGCTGCCTGGACGCCGATGAGCGTGTCCCCGACCAGGCGCATGGCGTCGCGGGGGAAGTTCTCGATGTCCAGGACACGGGGCGGGGCCGACAGGTCGTTACGGTCGAGGACCTCGGCGACGTCGCCCGTGCCGTCACCCGGGCCCACCTGCAGGAGGGTGTCCTTCCCGAGGGTCACCCCGTAGGCGTTCGCGGCCAGCGGGGTGACCTGCCCGCTCGCCAGGTCGACCAGCCACCACCCGTTCTTCATGGTGGTGCCCTCCCAGAGGATCCCCCGGACGACGGCGGAGCGGGCATCACCCTCCGAGACGGTCAGGTTCCACCCTTCGGGGAGCCCTTCCAGCCGCTGGTCCGTGACCTCGCCGGCCTCGGTCCGCAGCAGATGGAGATCCGTCGCCGCCCGCTCGGTGCCGGTCCGGGTGATGACCGTCGTTCCGTACGTCTCGACGTACGACTGGCCTTCCGGGAGCGGGACGGTGACGGTCGCGCCGCCTCCCGCGCGCTGCTGCAGCGTGACGTGCGGGCTCGGACTGTCCGCGTAGACCGCCACGGTGTCGGATCCGTGGCCGAATCCGGTGGGCCAGTCGCCGCGCGGGCGGCCCTCCTCGGGGTCGTACTCAAGAGGCTTCGGAAGCCGGTCGGCCAGCACGGTGGCCGCCCCGGACGCGTAGTCGGTCCAGCGCAGGCGGTCGTCGCCCTCCTGCGCGGTCAGGAAGCCGGTCTCACCGGCGTTGAGCACACGCGTGGCGCGGGGCACGAAGCGTGCGCCCGGGCTCACCACGACGGCCTCGGCCGACGTGTCGGCAACTGCCGTCCCCGTGGTGGCCGCACCGGTCCCGGCGGTGATCGCCAGGGTGACCATGAGGGCGATACGGCCGGACGCACGCCGACGTCTCCACCCGCTGGATGAGCGAGTCACTGTGAAAGTCCCTCCCCGGGAAACATGGCACGGGGGAGGTACGCAGTGGACACACTGCCTTCGTGGTGCGGCTGCTACCGCTCACACCACCGCCCCCGAGCAGATGGGGCGACTTTAACAGCAGCGTGTCAGCCCCGACAGGGAATTTCGAACCCGTTCAAAGACGCAGGGCCCGCCGACGGAATCCGCCGTACGGGCCCTGCAACCAGGCAGCCGGTCAGGACAGGGTCTTGTACATCTGCCAGCCGCCGCCGATCCTCGTGCGGTATCCGAACAGGCCCTTGCCCGTGCCGTCGTACCGCCACAGCACACCCGCCGCGTCCCGGGCGACCAGGTCCGCCTTGCCGTCACCGGTGATGTCACCCACGGAGGCGAGGGAGTTGTAGCCCTGCCATCCGCCGCCGATCCTCGTCCGGGCCGCGAACGCGCCCTTGCCGGTGCCGTCGTACCGCCACAGCACACCCGCCGTGTCGCGGGCGAGAAGATCGCCGTGCTTGTCACCGTTCAGATCGCCGACACCCACGAGCGTGTTGTAGATCTTCCAGCCGTTGCCGATCTTCACTCGCGCGGTCAGTTTGCCCTTCCCGTCGTCGGCGTACCTCCACAACTCGCCGTCCGGCGTGCGGGCCACGAGGTCCGTACGACCGTCGCCGGTCAGATCGCCCGGAGCGGACAGCACGTTGTAGATCTGCCATCCCGAACCGATCGTCAGGCGGGTCCCGTTCGGCACGAAGGCTTTCCCGCAGCTGCCGGCGTACCGCGTCAGTACCCCGGCCGAGCTCCGCACGAGCACGTCGTTGCAGCCGTCCGCGGAGAGGTCACCGAACGGAACCACCGTCGATGTCGCAGGCCAGCCGGTCGCGGAGGCGCCTGTCCGGAGGTCACCCGTGCCCGTGCCCGTACGTACGGTCAGGACTCCGCCCGAGGTCAGTGCGAGCAGGTCGCCCTTGCCGTCGCCGCTGAAGTCACGCCACTTGGGTACCGGCTTGTCAGGGACGGCCGCTGTGGTGGCGGTACGTACCTGCGAGGTGTAGTCCCCGGTCGCGTCGGTCCACACGGCGACGGGACGGTTGTCGCCGCCGACGGTGATGTGTCCGATGGCGTAGGCAGCGGTGCTCAGCGGCGTCGGAGCCGCGGACCATGCGCCGTTCACCCGGGAGGAGGCCATCAGCCCCCGAGACGTACCGGCGGCCTGCGTCCACACCGCGTGCGCGCTGCCATCGGGGCCGACGGCGAGATCGAACTGGTCTTCCGCCACATAGCCCGTGGAAAGGGTCGTCACCGCGGACCAGTTACTGGTCGCCGCGGAACGGGTCGTAGTCAGGGCGTGGAAGCTGGAACCCTCGGTGTAGACGACCCCCAGCACCGTGACATCGCCCTCGGGGCCGACGACGGCCTTGCGCCATCCGCCGGTATCGAAACCGGTGACCGGCTCCTCGGCCGTCCAGGCCGTGCTTCCGGCAGGACGCCCGGCGAACATCTGTGTCCGATCACCCTCGGACGTTCCCCAGGCGGTCCACAGGAGGGCGGCACGGCCGTCCTGGCCCAGCGTCAGCGTGGGGATCGACGCATGGGCCTTCGGGTCGGAGACGGTGACCGGCTCGCTCCAGCCCGGCCCCTCACCGACCCGGTCCACTACCTTGATCTCCGACTTGTTCGCGGAGTACTGCGTGAAGGCAACAGTCGCCGTGCCCCGGTCCGAGTAGACGAGCTCCGGATCGGAGAACAACACCTCGCCCACGGGTTGCTCGTCCAGCCGGGCCGGTTCCGACCACGCCTGCCCGGGCGCCTCGCGGACCGACGCGTACAGCTCTGACGAACGATCCGAGTTGTGACGCCACACGGCGACGAGCCTCCCGGACGGCGAGCCGGCCAGTTTGCCGCCCTGAATGTTGTCGGGGTCGGTCACGATGTCGGACGGGGCCGACCACGTCGTGGCACCGGCTGCGAGCACCGACATCCGGAAGGCGGCACCCGGCTTGTCCTCGTACGGCGGGGCATCGCTCGGGTACTCGACCCACGCCGCCGTGACGGAACCATCCGCCCCGACCACGAGATCCGCGTTGCCGCGCTCGTTCCCGGTCGTGGTGAGGACATGCGGCACTCCCCACACGGCGCTGCCGGCCGGGCGCACCGACACGACGAGTTCACGCTTGCTGTGGTCGCTGGGCAGTCGGTTCCACAGGGCGACGACGGCACCGTTCCTGGCTGCCCTGACGTCGAGAACGCTCTGGATGGACGTGCCGTCCGTCAGCGGGACGGACGGTGCCCACGGGCCGAGGGCACCGGCATCAGCGGCCGACGTGGCAAAGGCGGGGGCGGCGACAGCCGTCGAGGACAGCGGTCCGACACCGGCAAGCAAAGTCGCTGCGGCTACGGCAGCGACGGAATGACGAAGAAGAGCGCTACGAGGCACTCGGGTCCCCCCTGAGGTAAATGAGAGGCATGGGAATCAGCAACGTCCGCGCGCCCGGCGAGTCCGCCGGGCATAGCTGCGGGAAAGGCCCCCCAACCGCACTGCCCCCATGCGAGTGAACGGAAGATATCAGCCGCCTCACCTGCGCCGGAAGGTATTCGGTGACCTGAACAGCCCGGCGTTCTCCCGTTGAATGAAGCAGGGCCCGCACACCACCGAAGCGGTGTGCGGGCCCTGCTCAGCCATCAGGCGATCGCGGTCAGACGTTCGCGAACGGACGATCAGCCGTTGCGCTTCCAGCGCGGCTTGTCGTCGCGGCGGCCGAAGGTGCCGGTGCCGGTACCCGTGCCGGTGCCACCGCGGTGGTCGTCGCGGCGGCCGGTCGGGCGGTCGCTGCCGCCGGAGCGGAAGCCACCCGAGGGGCGGTCGTCACGACGGTCGCGGTTGAACGGGCGGTCGCTGCCGCCGGAGCGGAAGCCACCGGACGGACGGTCGTCACGACGGTCGCGGTTGAACGACGGACGGTCGTTGTCGCGGTTGAACGACGGGCGGTCGTTGTCACGGCGCTCGAAGGAACGGCCGCCACGGTCGTCACGACGGTCGCCACCGGAGCGGAAGCCGCCCGAGGGACGGTCGTCACGACGGTCGCGGTTGAACGACGGGCGGTCGTTGTCACGACGCTCGAAGGAACGGCCGCCACGGTCGTCACGACGGTCACCGCCGGAGCGGAAGCCACCGCCGACCGGACGGTCCTCACGACGGTCGTTGCTGCCGCGGAACGACGGGCGGTCGCTGCTGCCGCGGTAGCCGTTGCTGCCGGCCGGACGGCCGCTGCGCTCGCCGACACGGTCGCTGCCGCCACGGTAACCACCGCGGTCGCCACCGCGGTTGTCCCGGCGCTCGTAGTTGCCGCGGTCGTCGCGACGCTCCTCGCGCGCTGCGGGCTGCTCCGGCACCGAGGTGGCGGCCAGCAGTGCGGCCTCCGCCTCGGCAGCGACCTCGGCCACCGCTGCCTCGGGGTCGTCGCCCCGCTCGCGGGCGGCACGGGCGACCAGACGGTCGGCCTCCTCGCGCAGCTCCACGGCGCGGCGCTGGATGCGCTCCAGCTGCTTGGTCAGGTCGGCGGCCTCGCGCTCGGCCTGCTTGGCGGCGTTGTTCGCGGAGTCGGCCTGGACCTCGGTGAGCGAACGGGCGCCGGTGATCTCGGCGACCTCCGGCTCGAAGACGCCCGCGCCCTGGACGATGTGGCGCGACGCGTCGACGCCCGCGTCCTCCATCAGGCGGAAGATCTGGCGGCGCTGGTGCGGCAGCGCCAGCGAGACGACGACACCGGACTTGCCGGCACGGGCGGTACGGCCCGAGCGGTGCAGGTAGTCCTTGTGGTCACCGGCCGGGTCCACGTTCAGGACCAGGTCGATGCCGTCGACGTGGATACCGCGGGCGGCCACGTCGGTCGCGACGAGCGCGTTGACGAAGCCCTTCTTGAAGTCCTCGAGAACGCGCGTACGAGCGCCCTGGGTCATGCCGCCGTGCAGGGCGTCCGCCTTGACGCCGGCCTCGATGAGCTGCTCGGCGATGCGGTCGGCGCCCAGCTGGGTGCGGACGAAGATGATGGTGCGGCCCTTGCGGGCGGCGATCGCGGAGGTGACCGGCGCCTTGTCCTTCGGCTTCACGACGAGGACGTGGTGCGACATGGTCGAGACGTTGCCCTGGGCGGAGTCGACCTCGTGGGTGACCGGGTTGCTCAGGTAGCGCTTGACCAGCGTGCCGATCTCGTTCTCCATGGTGGCGGAGAAGAGCATGCGCTGGCCGCCGCCGGGGATCTGGTCGAGCAGCTCGGTGACCTCGGGCAGGAAGCCCAGGTCGGACATCTGGTCGGCCTCGTCGAGGACGGCGACCTGGACGTTCTCCAGGGAGCAGGCGCCCCGGTTGATGATGTCGCGCAGCCGGCCCGGAGTGGCGACGAGGACGTCGACACCGCGCTCCAGCGCGTAGATCTGGTTGCCCATCGACGTACCGCCGCAGACGACCTTCATCTTCAGGCCGAGCACGTCGCCGTACGGCTGGAGGGCGTCCGCGACCTGCATCGCGAGCTCACGGGTCGGGGTGAGGATGATCGCGCGGGGCTTCTTCTTCTCCGTGTGGCCACCGGCCAGCGCGGAGAGCGTCGGCAGGCCGAAGGAGAGGGTCTTGCCGGAGCCGGTACGGCCGCGGCCCAGGATGTCCTTGCCGGCCAGGGCGTCCGGGATGGTCGCCGCCTGGATCGGGAAGGGGGCGGTCACACCGTTCTGCGCGAGCTTGCGGACGATGCCCTCGGGCAGGCCCAGGTCGGCGAACGTGATGGTCGGCTCGGCGTCCGCCTCGTCGGCGGAGTCGGTGTCGGCCTGCTCGGCCTGGGAGGCGGCGTCGGTCTCCACGGAGTCGACGGACTCCGCGATCTCGGCGACGACGGCCTCCGCGGCCTCGATGAGCTCGGCGCTCTCGACGTCGTTCTCGACGTTCTCGGGCATGACGGTGTGGTCAGAACTGGAAATTGACATGCGAAATGCGAAACCTCTCGGAGTCTCGGCACGCGCCCGTAACTCCGTGTTTTCGCAATTTCGACCGCCTCAATGCGGTCCAGCCACGGCAAGGGAGAGTACGCGCCACACGGCGCTCTTCTGTGTCGGCGCCGGGCAATGGGATCAAACGATCTACCACCATACGCACTCTCACCCACATTGCGCAAACCGCCTCCGTCCGGCGGTCCCGTCAGGCCGGTCTCACCTGCGGCGACGCCTCCGGAGTCCGCAGCGCGTACAGGGCGTCGGGCGCGCCGGACGCGCCCTGGCGGAGCTGAGCGGCCGGTGACGCCGACGGGACCGGCGGCTCGGGCTCCGAGGGCTCCGGTTCGGGCTCCGGCGGGGTCGGCGGCTGCGGGCTCTCCGGGGCGCCGGGGCCGGGGTCGGACGGGGCCGGCGGTTCCGGCTGCTCGGGGACCCCGGGCCCCGGCGCCGAGGACGCCGGCACCGGCGGGTGGCCACCCTTCGCGGGACCGGGCCGTCCGGGCTCCACGCCGGGGCTGCCCGAAGGAGTGACGACGGCGCTCGGGACTGCGGACCGGCCGGCCCTGCGCTCGGACTGCGCCCCGGCGCCGCCCCCCGTACGGGCGTGACCGGTCCCGGCCGCCGTGGCTCCTTCCGGCTCGGCCACCGATCCCTTCGGTACGGCGGAGCCGGAGGGCGCCGGTTTCCCGCCCTCCGAGCCGATGCTCATGCAGCCGGTGGACGCGGCGATCGTCACCGCAGTGACGGCCGCCCAGCGGACGGGAGCGGGCAACTGGCGCACGGGGGTACCTCCGGGGGCGCGAAGAAGGACGAGGTGACACGGAAACGAGCCGGGAGCGCTGTGCCCAACTTCCGCCGCCCCGCCGGGGACACGCCCTGAGGCAGGCCCGCACACCTCATTCACACCTCACGGTGTGCCGCATCCCACCCGGAGGCCCGGGCCGCCCGGGCCTCCGGCGAGGCCCCGCCCCCACCCGCAACCGAGCGCGAGCGGCCTCTCCTCGCCCGTGGCCGAACGCGGGCAGCCTCTTGTCACCCGTTAGCCGGACGCGTGCAGCCCCTCGCCACCCGCAACCGAGCGCGTGCAGCCCCTCGTCACCCGTTAGCCGCACGCGAGCGGCCTCTCGTCACCCGTAACCGAGCGCGTGCAGCCTCTCGTCGTCGATGCCGAAGTGGTGGGCGATCTCGTGCACGACCGTGATCTCCGTCTCGGCCACGACGTCCTCGCGCGACTCGCACATCCGCAGCGTCGGCCCCCGGTAGATCGTGATCCGGTCGGGCAGCACCCCCGCGTACCACTCACCGCGCTCGGTCAGCGGCGTGCCCTCGTAAAGCCCCAGCAGTTCCGGATCATCGGATTCCGGTTCGTCCTCGACGAACACCGCGACGTTGTCCATCAGCCGGGTGAGCTCCGGCGGGATCCGGTCGAGCGCCTCGCCGACCAGTTCCTCGAACGCTTCCCGCGTCATCTCCAGCACCCCGCCATTGTCACGTACGGCCGCCGGATGCGCCCTGGTGCGACGGAGGCGCATAGCGGACTCCTCGCCGGGGCATACGCGCCCAATGGCCCGCGACCCGTTCCGTGCCGCAGCAGCCCGCGTCCGGCACCTCATCCGCCTCCGCCCACGACCGCGCTCCAGCAGCCGGACCGGCAGCACGCCCGGAGACGCGCTCGGCGGCCCGCCGCACCCTTACCGCCGCGCGCTCGGCCTGGTCGCCGTCGTGCTGTTCGGCGCCTGGCTGGGGCTGCTGGTCGTCGGCAGCGTCCGTACGCCCGTGGGCCCGATGGACACGACCATGACCCTGCGGCCGTCCCTCAGTGGCGGCACCAAGATCAACGTGTCCCCGCTCGGCGCCCTGGAACTGGACTCGCACCGCGCTCCGGTCCGCCTGGACGTCGACATCGACCGCCTCGACCCGGTCCGCTCCGAGGCCCTGGTCCAGCACCCCGAACGGCTGGCCGGGCTGGAGACCGAGGTCGGTGACGACGTCGCCGCCGGGGCGCGCGAGCTCGCCGTGCGCTCCTGCGTCGCGGTCGTCTCCGGAGCCACCGCACTCGGCCTCGCCGTCTACCGCAGGCCCCGGCGCGCCCTGGCCGCCGGCGGGCTGGCGCTCACACTGCTGACCGCCTCGGGCGTCGGGGCGTACGCCACCTGGAACCCGGAGTCCGTCCTGGAGCCGAAGTTCTCCGGGCTGCTGTCCAGCGCCCCCTCCGTCGTCGGCGACGCCCGCTCGATCGTCACCGACTTCGACGTCTACCAGCAGGAACTCGCCCGCCTGGTCACCAACGTCACCAAGCTGTACGACGCCACCTCGACGCTCCCCGTGTACAGCCCGGACCCCGCCACGCTCCGCGTCCTGCACGTCTCCGACATCCACCTCAACCCCGCGGCGTGGCACATCATCGGCTCGCTCGTCGAGCAGTACGACATCGACGTGATCATCGACTCCGGCGACACGATGGATCACGGGGCGGCCGTGGAGAACAGCTTCCTCGATCCGATCAGCGACCTGGGCGCGCCCTACGTCTGGGTCCGCGGCAACCACGACTCGGCCGTGACGCAGCGGTACCTGGAGAAGAACAAGCGCTTCAAGAACGTGCACGTGCTGGACGAGGGTCGCGCGGTGACCGTCGGCGGGCTGCGGGTCGCCGGCATCGGGGACCCGCAGTTCACCCCGGACCGCACGGGGCCCGAGCAGGCCGAGGGGGTCGAGCGGGCGGCGGGCCTGCGGCTCGCCGCCGCGCTGCGCGACCAGCGGCGGGCGGGCACCCCGGCGGACATCGCCGTCGCCCACGAGCCGGAGGCGGTCAGGCAGACGGACGGACTGGTCCCCCTCGCCCTGGCCGGCCATGTGCACCACCGGCAGAACGAGGTCATGAAGGACGGCACCCGGCTGATGGTCGAGGGCTCCACGGGCGGCGGCGGCCTTCGTGCCGTGCAGAACGAGAAGCCGGAACAGGTGCTCGCGTCGGTGCTCTATCTGGACCGATCCACCCGGCGCCTGCAGGCCTGGGACGAGATCACCCTGGGCGGCCTCGGCCTGACGACCGCCGAGGTCAGCCGCCATCTGCCCAAGGAGAGCAGGCCCGACGCGACACCGTCCCCTATTCGGTTTGGCTGACACCGAAAGCCCCGTGTACAGTCTCCGACGTGCCCAAGGGCGCCGGTCAGGGCTCGACCGTTCTGAAACCTCACAGGTTGAAGGAGAAGCCGAACCTCTTGAGGGGAAGCGGAGTCACACGCTTCTTCACTTTCCCTTCGGGCGACAGACGCGGAAGCAAGCTGTACCAGCAGTTCTGCCCTCATCGTCTAGTGGCCCAGGACGCCGCCCTTTCAAGGCGGTAGCACGGGTTCGAATCCCGTTGGGGGCACGCACAACCTGTGCGACACTTAGTCGCACAAAGCTTGGTCCTGTGGAGCAGTTTGGAGTGCTCGCCACCCTGTCAAGGTGGAGGCCGCGGGTTCAAATCCCGTCAGGACCGCTGCAGCCCTTGTGAGCTGCGTGGCTGGGTAGCTCAGTTGGTACGAGCGATCGCCTGAAAAGCGATAGGTCGCCGGTTCGATCCCGGCCCCAGCCACCACCCGAAGGCCCCGTCCGATGGACGGGGCCTTCGCCGTGTCAGGCGCCTTCCCGCTCGGCGGTGTTCGCGCCGTCCACGACGGCCCGGCCCCGGCGCCGCCCGGACCGCACCGCGAGGACCAGCAGCACCACACCCACCACCGCCACCAGCAGCACCCCGTCCGGTACGCGCTCGCCGATGCCCCGGGCCCACTCCTCGACGGCGAACGACTGGTCCACGTCCAGCAGCCCGGGCAGCGCCGTCGTCCCGTCGTACGCGAGGAACAGCGCGCCGAGGCCGACGAAGAAGAGGCCCGACAGCAACGTCGTGGTGTGCAGCTCGAAGCGGCCGAGCCGCAGCGCACGTCCGCGCAGCCACGCCCGCCGGCCCAGATCGAACCGCTCCCAGAGCAGCGCGAGCAGGAACAGCGGCACCGCCATGCCCAGCGCGTACACGGCGAGCAGCAGCCCCCCGTACGCCGCGCTGCCGCTGACGGCCGCGACGGTCAGGACGCTGCCGAGAATCGGCCCCGCGCAGAAGCCGGCGAGGCCGTAGACGGCCCCGAGCGCGTAGACGGACAGGGCGGTCGTGGGGCGGATCCGGCCGCTGAGCTCGGAGATCCGCCGCGAGGCGAAGCCCATTCCGACGATCTGGGCGACGCCGAGCCCGATGATCAGCCAGCCCGCGCCGAGCACGAGTGCGTCCCGATGGCCGTAGAAGAGCCTTCCGGCGTACGAGCCCGCGGCGCCGAGCGGGACGAGGGTGGTGGCCAGGCCCGCATAGAAGATCCCGGTCCGGGCGAGCAGCCGGGAGGCGGAGTCGATGGAGTACGCGAAGAAGGCGGGCAGCAGCAGGGCGCTGCACGGGCTGAGCAGGGCCAGCAGCCCGCCGAGGAACGCCGCGAAGTATCCGATGTCCGCCGTCACTTCTCGGATCCTTCGGGGGAGGCGGACCCTTCGGGGGACGCGGATCCTTCGGGGGACGCGGAACGGTCGGGGGACGCGGAGTGCCCAGAGTCTCCCGCGCCTCCCGGGCTTCCCTCTCTTCCCTCGCCTCCCGGGCCGGCGGAGTCCTTGGTGTCCGGGCCTGCGTTGCCGAGGTTCTTCGCCCGGTCGGCCGCCTGCTCGATGGCCCGGGTGAAGGTCTCCGCAGGCTGCGCCCCGGCGATCGGGCGGCCGTTGACCAGGAAGGACGGAGTGGACGTCGCGCCGATTCCGTACCCCTGCTCCTGGTCCTCGCTCACGGCCGCCGCGGCCGCCGCACCCTCGGCGTCGCGGGCGAAGCGGTCGAGGTCGGGCACGCCGGCCTGGCGGGCGAGGGCCTTCAGCCGGTCCTTGCCGAACCCCTTCTCCTTGGCTCCCTCGGCGTACGCGGCTCGATGGAACTCCCAGAAGCGGTTCTGCTGCCCGGCGGCCCAGGAGGCGCGTGCGGCGGCCTCGGAGTCGGCGCCGAAGATCGGGAAGTTGCGCCACTCGATCCGCAGCGTGCCGGCGTCGACGTACTTCTTCACCAGGGCCGGTTCGGTGTCCCGGGCGAACTTTCCGCAGTAGCCGCACTTGAAGTCCGCGTACTCGATGAGGACGACGGGCGCGTCGGCCCGGCCCAGCGCCAGCTTGTCGCCGGCGTCACGCCGGGCGAGCTTCTCCAGCTCCGGGTAGACGCCCTCGTCCGGGTCGGCGGTGACACCGGCCACCACGGACGAGGAACCGGTGGCGGGCGCGTCAGGGGCGGTGGCGCGGTAGGACACGTATCCGAACAGTGCTGCTGCGACGACGACCCCGGCACCGTAGATCAGCGGCTTCCTGCCGGTGGTGCGGGACTGCGGCTTGGACATGGACGTGGGCATGCGGAACTCCGAGCTGGTGGTGCGAGAGGGAGGAATGGAACGGGACGGCCGGAAAACGGCAGCCGTCTACACCCTCAGTACGGAGAGTTCCACCGAGGTCGGCGCGGCCGCGTCGGGTCCGCGCAGCGTCATCGGCACGGGCCGCCGCACCGGCACCGGCACGGTGGCGGCGGGCAGACCCCATTCCGCGAGGCCCGGCGCCTGGTCGTGGGCCGCGCGGGCCCGCCCGGGAACGGCCGGCTCGGTGCCGTCGTGCTTGCCCTTCCTGCCACAGCCGGGAAGACCCTCTCCCTGCCCGGCGGTCGCGGCCACGGCCACGGCCACGGACGGGCCCGCGGAAGGCGCCGACGTGGAGGGCGCCGGCGTGGAAGGTGCCGGCGTGGAAGCCGTCGCCGGCCCGCAGAACAGCCCCAGGACGACAGCGAGGGCCGCCACCAGGCAGCACCACGACGAACGGGACACGGCGGACAGGCCTTCCGGCAGGGGCTCGGCAGAGAGATCGACTGTCCGGAATGGTACGTGCTGTGATCACCGCGTTCCCGGTCGTCAGGGTCCGGTGACCGAGACCGCGGGAAATAGGTTCGCCGTTCCTCGGGCCCGGGTGAGATCCTGGGACCCGTATGTCTACTTCCTTTGCCGATCTCCAGTCCCAGCTCGGGCAGCTCTCGCTCCGCGACGCGCACCGGCTCGGCCGCCGCCTCGAAGGCGCGCGCCGCATTCGTAAGCCCGAGGCCCAGCAGGCCGTGCTGGACGAGATCGCGGCCCTGGCCACGAAGGCAGCCGGGCGGCTCGCGCTGCGGGCCGGGCGGATGCCTGCCCTCTCGTACCCCGAACAGCTGCCGGTCAGCCAGAAGAAGGACGAGATCCTGGAGGCGATACGCGACCACCAGGTCGTGATCGTCGCCGGTGAGACCGGCTCCGGCAAGACCACCCAGATCCCCAAGATCTGCATGGAGCTGGGACGTGGCGTCCGCGGCATGATCGGGCACACCCAGCCGCGCCGTATCGCGGCCCGTACGGTGGCCGAGCGGATCGCCGAGGAGCTGAAGACCCCGCTGGGCGAGGCGGTGGGCTGGAAGGTCCGCTTCACCGACCAGGTCAACCAGGACGCGACCTTCGTCAAGCTGATGACGGACGGCATCCTGCTCGCCGAGATCCAGACGGACCGCGAGCTGCTCGCGTACGACACGATCATCATCGACGAGGCCCACGAGCGGTCGCTGAACATCGACTTCCTGCTCGGCTATCTGGCCCGGCTGCTGCCCAAGCGCCCGGATCTGAAGGTCGTCATCACCTCGGCGACCATCGACCCGGAGCGCTTCGCCCGCCACTTCGGCGAGGCGCCGATCGTCGAGGTCAGCGGACGTACGTACCCCGTGGAAGTGCGCTACCGCCCGCTCCTCGAAGAGGACAGCGACGACGCCGACCGTGACCAGATCACCGCGATCTGCGATGCCGTCGACGAGCTCCAGACGGAGGGTCCCGGCGATGTCCTGGTCTTCCTCTCCGGCGAGCGCGAGATCCGCGACACGGCGGACGCGCTGGGCAAACGCAACCTCAGACATACCGAGGTACTCCCCCTCTACGCGCGCCTGTCGCACGCCGAGCAGCACCGCGTGTTCCAGCGCCACACCGGACGCAGGGTCGTCCTCGCGACGAACGTCGCCGAGACCTCGCTGACCGTTCCCGGCATCAAGTACGTGATCGACCCGGGCAACGCCCGCATCTCCCGCTACAGCCACCGCACCAAGGTCCAGCGGCTGCCGATCGAGCGGATCTCGCAGGCCAGCGCCAACCAGCGCAAGGGCCGCTGCGGCCGTACGTCGGACGGCATCTGCATCCGGCTGTACTCCGAGGACGACTTCCTGACCCGCCCGGAGTTCACCGACCCGGAGATCCTCCGTACGAACCTGGCCTCCGTCATCCTCCAGATGACCGCCGCCGGTCTCGGCGACATCGAGAAGTTCCCCTTCATCGACCCGCCGGACCACCGCAACATCCGCGACGGCGTGCAGCTCCTCCAGGAGCTGGGCGCGCTGGATCCGGAGGAGAAGGATCCCAAGAAGCGGCTCACCCCGCTGGGCCGCAAGCTCTCGCAGCTGCCGGTGGACCCGCGGCTGGCCCGGATGGTCATCGAGGCAGACCGGAACGGCTGCGTCCGCGAGGTCATGGTCATCGCCGCCGCGCTCTCCATCCAGGACCCGCGCGAGCGGCCGTCCGAGAAGCAGACGCAGGCCGATCAGAACCACGCCCGGTTCAAGGACGAGACGTCGGACTTCCTGGCGTTCCTGAACCTGTGGCGCTACATCCGCGAGCAGCAGAAGGAGCGCGGCTCCTCCAGCTTCCGCCGGATGTGCAAGCAGGAGTACCTGAACTTCCTGCGCATCCGCGAGTGGCAGGACATCTACGCGCAGCTGCGTACGGTCGCCAAGCAGATGGGCATCGAGCTCAACGAGGACGACGCCCCCGAGCAGTCGGTGCACACCTCGCTGCTCGCCGGTCTGCTGTCGCACATCGGGCTGAAGGACACCGAGAAGAACGAGTACCTGGGCGCCCGCAGCGCCAAGTTCGCGATCTTCCCCGGTTCGGCGCTCTTCAAGAAGCAGCCGCGGTTCGTGATGTCGGCCGAGCTGGTCGAGACGTCCCGGCTGTGGGCGCGGGTCAACGCCCGGGTCGAGCCCGAGTGGATCGAACCGCTGGCCCAGCACCTGCTGAAGCGCACCTACAGCGAGCCGCACTGGGAGAAGGACCAGGCGGCGGTGATGGCGTACGAGCGGGTCACGCTGTACGGCGTGCCCATCGTGGCCCAGCGCAAGGTGAATTTCGGCCGGATCGACCAGGAGGCCTCGCGGGACCTCTTCATCCGCAACGCCCTGGTCGAGGGTGACTGGCGCACGCACCACCAGTTCTTCCACGACAACCGCAAACTCCTCGGCGAGGTCGAGGAGTTGGAGCACCGAGCCCGGCGCCGCGACATCCTCGTGGACGACGAGACGCTCTTCGACTTCTACGACCAGCGGATCCCCGAGCACGTCGTCTCGGGTGCGCACTTCGACTCGTGGTGGAAGCACAAGCGCAAGGACGAGCCGGACGCGCTGGACTTCGAGCGCTCGATGCTCATCAACGAGAAGGCCGGGGCCGTCACCAAGGACGACTACCCGGACTCCTGGCGGCAGGGGAAGCTCAAGTTCCGCGTGACGTACCAGTTCGAGCCCGGCGCGGACGCCGACGGTGTGACCGTCCACATCCCGCTCCAGGTGCTCAACCAGGTCACGTCCGACGGCTTCGACTGGCAGATCCCGGGCCTCCGCGAGGAAGTGGTCACCGAGCTGATCCGTTCCCTGCCCAAGCCGATCCGCCGGCACTACGTGCCCGCACCGAACTACGCGGACAAGTTCCTGGACCGTGCCGTGCCGCTCCAGGAGCCGCTGCCGGTGACGCTGGCGCGTGAGCTCCAGCGGATGGTCGGCGTCCCGGTCACCGCGGACGACTTCGACCTGAGCCGCGTCCCCGACCACCTGAAGATCACCTTCCGGGTCGTCGACGAGCGGCGCCGCAAGGTCGCCGAGGACAAGGACCTGGAGGCGCTGCGGGTCCAGCTGCGCCCCAAGGCCCGTCAGGCCCTCTCCAAGGCCGCCGCGGCGACCGCGGGGCCGTCGGGCGAGTCCATCGAGCGTTCGGGGCTCACGGACTGGACGATCGGCACGCTGGACCGCGTCTTCGAGACGCGGCGGGCGGGACAGCCGGTCAAGGCCTTCCCGGCCCTCGTCGACCAGGGCGAGAAGGTGGCCGTACGCCTCTTCGACACGGAGGCCGAGCAACAGCAGGCGATGTGGCGCGGTACGCGGAAGCTGATCCTGCTGAACATCCCGGTGAACCCGGCGAAGTTCGCCTCGGACAAGCTGACCAACCAGCAGAAGCTGGCCCTGTCGCGCAATCCGCACGGCTCCATCCAGGCGCTCTTCGACGACTGCGCGACGGCGGCCGCCGACCGGCTGATCGCCGCACACGGCGGCCCGGCCTGGGACGAGGCGTCGTTCCGGAAGCTGTACGACAAGGTGCGCGCCGACCTGGTGGACCTGACCGTCCGCACGATCGGCCAGGTCCAGCAGATCCTGGCCGCCTGGCAGGCCTGCGAGCGCCGGCTGAAGTCCACCAACAGCCTGGTCCTGATCAACAACGTCACGGACGTACGGGAGCACCTGGCCCGTCTCGTGCCGTCCGGGTTCGTCACCCTGACCGGGCTGCGCAGGCTGCCCGACCTGATGCGCTACCTGGTCGCCGAGGACCGCCGGCTCCAGCAGATGCCGACGAACGTCCAGCGCGACACCACGCGCATGGAGAAGGTCCACGAGATGCAGGACGAGTACGCCTGGCTGCTGGAGCAACTGCCGCAGGGCAGGCCCGTTCCGCAGGAGGTCCTGGACATCCGCTGGATGATCGAGGAGCTGCGGGTCAGCTACTTCGCGCACGCCCTGGGCACCGCGTTCCCCGTCTCCGACAAGCGGATCGTGAAGGCGATCGACGCCGCTGCCCCGTAGGGCGACCGGCGGAGGGTGCGTAACGGCCCCGCCACCAGGAGTGAGGTCGACCGCACCCTCCGACCTCCTGTACAGTCTGTCTTCGCAGCCAGCCGCAAGGCAGCCGCGAAAACCTGGTCCTGTGGAGCAGTTTGGAGTGCTCGCCACCCTGTCAAGGTGGAGGCCGCGGGTTCAAATCCCGTCAGGACCGCAGTAACGAAAGCCCGGATCCTCTGGATCCGGGCTTTCGCGCGTCTTGACTCCGGTGTCCGCCGACGAGTACTCAGAACCAAGGGCTGTCCCTGGTTTTCCGGGAGGGGCGGCGCGCATCCACCGGGAGGTGGCGCGGATGGCGGCATCCACGAGCGAGAACTCCCCTCCGGACGGCTCCGGAGACCGTGAGCCGGTGCGCGCGTCAGCGCTTGAACCGGACCGCTCCGGAGCGCGTGAGCCGGTGCGCGCGTCAGCGCTTGAACCGGACCCCGCCGGAGTGCGTGAGCCGGTTCACTCCGGAGACGGTGAGTCGGTTCCGGCGCAGGCTTCGGGCCCGGCGCAGGTCTTGGGCCCGGCCCCGGAACAGGTTTCGTACCCAATCCCGGCACAGACCTTGGGCCCGGCCCCGGCACAGGCCTCGCGCCCCGCCCCGGCACAGGCCTCGGGCCCGGCCCCTGCGCCGGTGTGCAGGCGGACGCCCCGGCACGAGATCCGGGCCCTGCTGCGCGCCCACTTGGCAGCGGCCTCCGGCTATCGACACCTCACCCGGCACTGCGCGGTCTGCGCACGGCTGCTGAGGCTCGCCATGGAGCCCCTGACGGCCTCCGGGGCGACGCACACGGCCCCGGAGGCCGTGGCGGGCTCCGGGCTGCCCGAGGCGGGCCTGGCGGCGGCTCTGACGCCTCAGGGGGCTCAGGGGGCTCAAGGGGCTCAAGGGGCTCAAACGAGCCTCGGTGCGCGGGAGCCGGTCCGGGTCTCCCAGCCGTGCCCTGGCGCCGGCCCAGGGCAGGACCCTGGCCCCTCAGGCGCGGCAGTTGCGCCCCTGACGAGCCCGGGACCGCCCGGAACGGCCTGGGCGGCCGTGGCGGCCCCTGAGCCGCTCCAGCCACCGGAACAGACCGGAGTGCATGTGATGCCTTCCGGAGCGCCGGAACAGACCGCGCAGCCTGTGACGAGGCCGGGAGCGGGGCCGTCGCGCGCGATGAGGCCGGGGGCAGGGGCGGGGGCGGGGCCGTCATCCACGGCAAGGCCGAATCCGGCTCCACCGCTCGCCACGGAGCCGGACTCGGACCACTCCGCGGTGCCGGACACCGACCCTCGCGCCCTCGCGAGCCGGCCCGCCTCCGCCCGGGCGCCCATCCGCCTCGTCCGCGCACGCGGCACGGCGTCGCCCGGAGGTGGCGATCCGGGCCACGGCGGTGGCGATCCGGGCCCCTACGGGCGGCGCGGCCCCGGGTGGGCGGAGGACGAAAGTCCTCCCGCCGCGTGACCAATGGCGTGGCCCTACGCTCCCTAACAGTGGCAGGCTCGTAGTTGGCAAGACTCATGCGATGTGACGGGTGTCACCGAATCAGTTTTCAGAAGGGGTACCTTTACACCCTTCCTACAACTGGCGAATTTAATATGTGCAATTGCACCACTCAGTGGGAGTCCTCCACAGAGTCCCCCGCTCGGCCCGCACCCGACCCCGGGGAAGGCGAGGCGCAACACCTCGTACGGGGCCGGGAACGCACACAAGGGACCCGTCGGGAGCCAACCGGACGCCCGGTTTCCAGTGGCGGATCGGGGACAGGAGCCTGGGTGACGACGAGGGATTCCCGGCCGGCCGCGCGCACAAAAAAGATCGCGCTGGACCCGGCGGAGTCCAGCGCGATCTCATGACGAAACCCGTATGGCACAGGTATGGCGCCCGTTGGGGCGGGCGCCCGTCATATGGAGCTATAGGTGGGCTATGCGGGTTGGGGGACCCAAAAGCCCAGTTGTGACGCGGCGACAGGGGTATGTCAGGCCTCGCTGCGCTGCTGCGGAATACCCGCAAGCAGTGCGCGGACCTCTGCCTCGCGGTACCGGCGATGTCCACCGAGCGTGCGGATGGACGTGAGCTTGCCTGCCTTGGCCCAACGGGTAACCGTCTTCGGGTCCACGCGGAACATCGTGGCAACCTCAGCCGGGGTCAGCAGCGGCTCGGCATCAGGGGTGCGAGCGGTCATGAGCGGCCTCCTCGGGAGAACCGAACCATCTCGGTTCTTTCCTCTAAATTCTGCACCTTGACCCGCGTTGCCCGAAATGGCGGACGCGGGCCGAGTCGGTTATAGGACGAACGGCTTGTCCTCGGCACTACAACTACACCATCCGTCCAGCCACGTCGGCCAAACCGATGGAATTGCCCTCCCAGGTGTTCATCAGCGACGGAAGCCGATGGACCATGCCATAGCGGACAGTCACACCACCGTGACGATCAGTCACAGAGCGATCAGGAGTCATCAGACCCCCCATAGAGTGCAATGCAGAGCATTCCGCCCTTACTTGGACGGAAGGAGCCCTCCCCGGACTCCTTGTCCTATTTTGGCACGAGGAGTAGGGAAGGACGCAAGGGCCCCGTAAGTGCTATCCATCACGCTTGAGGCAAAGGCCCGGTTCGGGACGTAGGTCCCGAGACCACTGAGATACCGTTCCGCCTCTTCACCCTCACGTGTCACACAGGTCACAGGTTCATGGCTCGTCAGTTCGGCCGTCAGTTCGCGAACTGGCGGTCCCTCACGGCCCGCCAGCGCTCCGCGAGACGCGCATAGGCCTCGCTCGCCCGCTCGGCGTCCCCGGCGCCCAGCGCCGCGATGCCCTCGGCCACGTCGGCCGCGCTCCGGTCCGCCGCGAGCTGCTTCGCCGGCAGGGCGTGCACCAGCCCTCCGTAGTCCAGCTCCACGAGCGCGCGCGGATGGAACTCCTCGAGCCACCGCCCGACGTCCACCAGCCCTTCGGTCAGCGGACCGTCGTCCATGGACTCCCGCAGCGTCTTCAGCCCCCGCGCCAGCCTCCGCCGCGCCTGGACCATCGGCGTCCGGTACCGCAGCAGGGGCGGCTCACCGTCCTCCCCCGCCTCCAGGTACTCACGCTCCTCGTCCGAGAACAGGACGAACCACCGCACCGGAACCTGCCACACCGCCGTCCGGATCCAGGGCCGCGCGTCCGGATTGCGCTCCGCCCACCGCTCGTGGTCGGCGACGGCCTGCCCGCGCACCACCGGTGGCAGCACCGCGTCGAGCACCGCGCCGGGAAACATGTCCGTCAGCCCGTCCAGCGCCAGCCACCCGCGCAGCCGCGTCCGCCACGGGCAGACGCACATGACACCGTCCAGCTCGGCGACGAAGGCGTCGGCGCTCTCGTGCGCCGGCACGCCCACCGGAGGGGTCGCCGCCAAGTCCGCCAGGGAACGGCGCAGTTCGTCCTGAGCCGTGGGGATCCGCCTGCGGCCCGCATAGCGGGCCCAGTGAGCACGTTCGGCCGCCGGGAAGGCCGCCAGTGGCTCGTACACCCGGAGGTAGGACGCGTATGGGACGAGCACCGAAGACACCACCGACATGCAGCGATCGTGTCACGCCCGTACTCCTGTAGGGGGTGATCCTCGGCACTGGAACAGATCTACGCCCGCCGAGGACTTACGCTCTTGCCCGGACGGACCGGCCGTGCCGGGCCGTCCGGGCCTTCCCCACCTTCAGGAGGGCCTTCCCGCCGCTTCGTACTTGGGAGTCACCACAGTGACCGATGTGACCAACGGCGTCCTGCACACCCTCTTCCACTCGGATCAGGGGGGCCACGAGCAAGTCGTGCTCTGCCAGGACCGTGCCAGCGGCCTCAAGGCCGTCATCGCCCTGCACTCCACCGCCCTGGGCCCGGCCCTGGGCGGCACCCGTTTCTATCCGTACGCCTCCGAGGAGGAGGCCGTCGCGGACGCGCTGAACCTGGCGCGCGGCATGTCCTACAAGAACGCCATGGCCGGTCTCGACCACGGCGGCGGCAAGGCCGTCATCATCGGCGACCCGGAGCAGATCAAGACCGAGGAACTGCTGCTGGCCTACGGCCGGTTCGTGGCCTCGCTCGGCGGGCGCTACGTGACGGCCTGCGATGTCGGCACGTATGTCGCCGACATGGACGTCGTGGCGCGCGAGTGCCGCTGGACCACCGGCCGCTCCCCCGAGAACGGCGGCGCCGGCGACTCCTCCGTCCTCACCGCGTTCGGCGTCTTCCAGGGCATGCGGGCCTCGGCCCAGCACCTCTGGGGCGACCCGACGCTGCGTGGCCGGAAAGTGGGGGTCGCGGGTGTCGGCAAGGTGGGTCACCATCTCGTCGAGCACCTTCTGACGGACGGCGCCGAGGTGGTGATCACCGATGTACGGGACGACTCCGTGCGCCGGATCACCGAGAAGCACCCCGAGGTCACCGTCGTCGCGGACACCGAGGCTCTGATCCGTACCGAGGGCCTGGACATCTACGCCCCGTGCGCGCTGGGTGGCGCGCTCAACGACGCCACCGTTCCGGTGCTCACCGCCTCGGTGGTGTGCGGCGCGGCCAACAACCAGCTCGCGCACCCGGGCGTCGAGAAGGACCTGGCCGACCGGTCGATCCTCTACGCCCCCGACTACGTGGTGAACGCGGGCGGTGTCATCCAGGTCGCGGACGAGCTGCACGGCTTCGACTTCGACCGTTGCAAGGCGAAGGCGTCGAAGATCTTCGACACGACCTTGGCGATCTTTGCACGCGCGAAGGAGGACGGCATCCCGCCGGCCGCGGCGGCCGACCGGATCGCCGAACAGCGGATGGCCGACGCCCGCCGCGGCTGACCGCACAGCCGCCCGCAGGGGCCCCGCGCAGGTGACCGCGCGGGGCCCCTGCGGGGCGTCATCCCCGCGCGTGGCGCAGCGACCCGCCGACCGGCGAGACAAGACTCACTCCGGTCGGCGGGTC
This sequence comes from Streptomyces sp. NPDC091416, assembly GCF_044756845.1. NCBI lineage: Bacteria > Bacillati > Actinomycetota > Actinomycetes > Kitasatosporales > Streptomycetaceae > Streptomyces > Streptomyces sp. NPDC091416. The sequence goes on along the minus strand of NZ_JBIVTU010000006.1, from coordinate 452,865 downwards.
GCATGCCGATATGAGGTTAAAATCGCAGTTGACCAGCGAGGACAAGCTCCTTGCGGGTCCTCTTCCGAGGCGCGTGATGCGGGCGGCGTACCGTATGGCCGCGGAAGCAGGTACCGTTAAAGCACAGGTACGGCCTCTCTGCCGAGAGTCCGTCCTGAAACATGAACGCGTGTCAAGACTCTGGGGCCGTCGAGCCCCGTCACCGAGGGGGTCGAGCCATGGGGCGCGGCCGGGCAAAGGCCAAGCAGACCAAGGTCGCCCGTCAGCTGAAGTACAGCAGCGGCGGGACTGACCTGTCGCGTCTGGCCAATGAGCTGGGCGCATCACCTTCGAGTCAACCACCGAACGCCGAGCCGTTCGAGGACGACGACGAGGAAGATGACCCGTACGCACAGTACGCGGATCAGTACAACGACGACGAGGACGCGGACGAGGACGACCAGTCCGGTCCGTCGTCACAGCGCCGCGGCGCTTGACCTCGCGCTGACACAACAACCCGGTCCGGGCCTGTCCCGGACCGGGTTCTGTGCTGTCCCGGTCCGGAATGCGCGATGTCCTCGGCCCTGCCGCTTGGGCCCCGAGTGCCCTGGGCGTCGTGATCCATGGCGTACGAACGAGGCTCCCCGACGTACCTGTCCATGACGTTCGGACGGGTCCTGCCATGAATGCCCATGACGTTCGGACTCCATGCATGTCCCTACCGTTCGGACTGCCATGCACGTCCATGCCGTTCGGGCGGGGTCCGGCCTCGGCGGCCATGACCGTGGTGTCCGGGCGGGCCTCCACGGCCCGCCCTCCGCCACCTGAGGACACCTGCGCCCGCACACTCAGCGCGCGTACCCGCCCACGAGTTCAGCGCCCGTCGTGTGTGCACCCCGGTCGGTGATCTCGCCCGCGACCCAGGAGTCGACGCCGCGGTCGGCCAGCGTCGTCAGGGCCGCGTCCACCGATTCGGCGGGCACGATCGCGATCATGCCGACGCCCATGTTGAGCGTCTTCTCCAGCTCCAGCTGCTCGACCTGGCCGGCCTTGCCGACGAGGTCGAATACCGCGCCGGGCGTCCAGGTGGAGCGGTCCACCGTCGCGTGCAGGGAGTCCGGGATGACCCGGGCCAGGTTGTTGGCCAGGCCGCCGCCGGTGACGTGGCTGAAGCCGTGCACCTCGGTCGTACGGGTCAGCGCCAGGCAGTCCAGGGAGTAGATCCTGGTCGGCTCCAGGAGCTCCTCGCCGAGCGTCCGGCCGAACTCCTCGACCTCGCGGTCGAGCGTCCATCCGGCCCGGTCGAAGACGACGTGACGGACGAGCGAGTACCCGTTGGAGTGAAGACCGGACGATGCCATCGCGATGACGGCGTCACCCTTGCGAATGCGGTCCGGGCCCAGCAGGCGGTCGGCCTCCACCACGCCCGTACCGGCGCCGGCGACATCGAAGTCGTCCGGGCCGAGCAGGCCGGGGTGTTCGGCGGTCTCGCCGCCGACCAGGGCGCAGCCGGCCAGCACACAGCCCTCGGCGATGCCCTTCACGATGGCCGCGACACGCTCGGGATGCACCTTGCCGACGCAGATGTAGTCGGTCATGAAGAGCGGCTCGGCACCGCAGACCACGAGGTCGTCCACGACCATGCCGACGAGGTCGTGGCCGATCGTGTCGTACACACCCATCTGGCGGGCGAGGTCGACCTTCGTACCGACGCCGTCCGTGGCGGAGGCGAGCAGCGGACGCTCGAAGCGCTTGAGTGCCGAGGCGTCGAAGAGCCCGGCGAAGCCGCCGAGGCCACCGAGGCCCGCGACCTCGGGGCGCTGCGTCTTCTTCACCCACTCCTTCATCAGCTCTACGGCACGGTCGCCGGCCTCGATGTCGACGCCCGCTGCCGCGTAGGAAGCACCTGTTGTCTCAGACATTGCCTGGGATCTTTCGTGTGGAAATACGGGGCTGGTGGGAAGACTGCCGAGCGGTCCGGGTCACGGACGGCGCAGCGCGTCGGCCGCGGCGGTCGCCGCAGGGCCTGCCGCCAGCTCGGTCTCCAGCAGCTGCTTGCCGAGCAGTTCCGGGTCCGGAAGCTCCATCGGGTACTCGCCGTCGAAGCAGGCGCGGCACAGATTCGGCTTGTCGATCGTCGTCGCCTCGATCATCGCGTCGATCGAGATGTACGAGAGCGAGTCGGCCCCCATCGACGTGGCGATCTCGTCGACGGTCATGCCGTTGGCGATCAGCTCGGCGCGGGTGGCGAAGTCGATGCCGAAGAAGCAGGGCCACTTCACCGGCGGGGACGAGATCCGGATGTGGATCTCGGCGGCGCCGGCCTCGCGGAGCATCCGGACGAGTGCGCGCTGGGTGTTGCCGCGGACGATCGAGTCGTCGACGACCACCAGTCGCTTGCCCTTGATGACTTCCTTGAGCGGGTTCAGCTTGAGGCGGATGCCGAGCTGCCGGATGGTCTGGGACGGCTGGATGAAGGTCCGGCCGACGTAGGCGTTCTTCACCAGTCCGGCCCCGAACGGGATGCCACTGGCCTCCGCGTAACCGATCGCGGCGGGGGTGCCGGATTCCGGTGTCGCTATGACCAGATCGGCCTCGACGGGCGCCTCGGCTGCCAGCCTGCGGCCCATCTCCACGCGGGACAGGTAGACGTTGCGCCCGGCGATGTCGGTGTCGGGACGGGCCAGGTACACGTACTCGAAAACGCAGCCCTTGGGCTTCGCTTCTGCGAATCGCGAGGTACGCAGACCGTTCTCGTCGATGGCGACGAGCTCGCCCGGCTCGATCTCGCGGACGAAGCTGGCGCCGCAGATGTCCAGGGCGGCGGACTCGGAGGCCACCACCCAGCCGCGTTCCAGCCGGCCGAGGACCAGCGGGCGGATGCCCTGCGGGTCACGGGCCGCATAGAGGGTGTGCTCATCCATGAAGACGAGGGAGAAGGCGCCCCGCACCTCGGGAAGCACCTTGGCGGCGGCCTCCTCGATGGTGAGCGGCTTGCCGTCGTCGTCGGTCTGGCCGGCGAGCAGCGCGGTCACCAGGTCGGTGTCGTTCGTCGCTGCGACCTGGGTGGCGCGGCCGTCCTTGCGCGGAAGGTCGGCGACCATCTCGGCAAGCTGGGCCGTGTTGACCAGGTTGCCGTTGTGACCCAGGGCGATCGAGCCGTGCGCGGTCGCACGGAACGTCGGCTGCGCGTTCTCCCACACCGAGGCACCGGTGGTGGAGTAGCGGGCATGACCGACCGCGATATGGCCCTGGAGCGATCCCAGAGACGTTTCGTCGAAGACCTGCGAGACCAGTCCCATGTCCTTGAAGACCAGGATCTGGGACCCGTTGCTCACTGCGATGCCCGCGGACTCTTGTCCACGGTGCTGCAGGGCATACAGTCCGAAATAGGTGAGCTTGGCGACCTCTTCACCCGGAGCCCAGACACCGAAGACGCCGCAAGCGTCCTGGGGGCCTTTCTCTCCGGGGAGCAGGTCGTGGTTGAGTCGTCCATCACCACGAGGCACGCCACCGAGTGTAGGCGAGATCGACCACTGGTCCGAATTGGGGACGCCCCGCCGGACTGCGGAAGAAAGGCCCCCGGAGCCCCCTCCACAGCCGCACCGATGGGTGACACGGAGTGATCGTCACCCGAGGGCGGCCAGTCGGCCACAGCCGCCACGGGGCAGTCGCCGCCCGGAACAATGCCGGGTTACCGACGGGTTCCGGCCACGGAACCGCAGGGCGTCCAGGCCGGTTCATGGCACTCCGTGAGGAGCCCCGCCACGGCCTCGCACGGGGGTGGCCGAACGCTCGTTTCGTGGTGAGCCTCACACCTGGCGCCCGCGGGCGCGACCGGTATGCGGCTTCTTGTGACGCCCGGAGCAATCCGATTCCCAGCCGGAGTCCCGCCGGAGTCCTGGCCGAGTCTCGGTCGGAGTCCTTGCCGGAGTCCCGTCTGAGTCCTTGCCCGAGTCCCGTCTGAGTCCCAGCCGGAGTCCCGCCCGAGTGTCAGCCGGAGTCCCAGTCGGAGCCCCGCCCGAGTGTCAGCCGGAGTCCCAGTCGGAGCCCCGCCCGAGTGTCAGCCGGAGTCCCGGTCGGAGCCCCGCCCGAGTGTCAGCCGGAGTCCCGGAGGGAGGCCGCAGGCCGGCCGCGGGGACCGTCCGGAGTGCGAGACCGGCGTTGACAGGCGCATGCCCCGTTGGCAGGCTCCTGGCTCATGCAGCCCCTCGGCGATCACTCGGTCACGCTCGTGGAGCGCCGCCACGTCGATCTGGGACGTGTCTCGAGCGCCATCTGTCGCCACGCCTGAGTCGCCGGCGCGCGAGGGCTCTCTCGCTTCTCCGCACCTCGTTGCCCCGTCTCTCGCTGCCCCGTCGCTCGTTGCCCCGTCGCACGTTGCCCCGCCTCTCGTACCCCGCTGCCTCGCCGTCTCGTTCTCTTGCTGGCTCACCGTCTCGTTCTCCCGTTGCCTCGTTCTCCACGGGCACGGGGTACGACTTGGGTGCGGCGAGCCTGACGGGCCTGATGGCTCCGACAGGTCTGCCTGACGGGCCTGACAGGTCTGATGGGTCATGAGTCATGGGCCTGGTGGGTCCGATCGGTCTGATGGGTCTGATGGGTCTGATGGGTCTGGCGAGCCTGATGGGCTGCGTGAACGCGGGCCTGTGAGGTGCTGGGCGCGGGTTGCGCCCCTTGCATCCGTGCACCCCTGAGGCTCCTTGCACTGCTTGCGCCTCATGCAGCCCTGCACCCCTGCGCCCCCGCGCCCTTTAATTCGTCACCTTCCGCTTTCCGCATCCGCCTTCGGCGGGCGGACGGACCCTTCGCCTTAGTCGCCCTGCGCGGCCGAGTCCTGCCCTGGAGCAGTCATGCCTCTTCGTAACTCGCACACCAGTTCTCATAATTCTTTGACGCGGCGCGCCTTCGGAACGGCTGTGGGCGCCACGGCCGCGACTGCCGCGGTGGGCCTGCCCGCCGCCCCTGCCGCCGCCGCACCGACGGAGACGGCCTCGCACGAGCAGCCTTTCCGGGCGGCCCGAGGCCGGCACTCACGGCGGCCCAACATCCTCTTCATCCTCGGGGACGACCTCGGCTGGGCCGACCTCTCCTCCTACGGGTCGCCCGACATCCGCACCCCGAACCTGGACCGGCTCGGCCGGCAGGGCGTGCGGTTCACCGACGCCTACGCCGGGTCCGCGACGTGCTCACCGACCCGGTTCAGCCTGTACACCGGTCGCTATCCCGGACGCACGAAGGGTGGTCTGGCCGAACCCATCGCAGACCGCTCGGTCGGTCTCGACCCCACTCACCCGACCCTCGCCTCGCTGCTGCGCGGCGCCGGATATGCGACCGCGCTGATCGGTAAGTGGCACTGCGGTTATCTGCCGGACTACAGCCCCACCAGGTCCGGCTGGGACGAGTTCTTCGGCAACTTCGGCGGCGCGCTGGAGTACTACTCGAAGCTGGGCCTCGCCGGTGAGTACGACCTGTACGAGGGCGATGCCGAGTACAAGGACCTGCGGTACTACACGCGCATCCTCACCGAGCGGGCGGGCGAGTACATACAGCGCGACCACGACAAGCCATGGCTGCTGAACCTGAACTTCACCACCCCCCACTGGCCCTGGATCGCCGAGGGCGACACGGCCGAGAGCGCCGAGATCGTACGGAAGATCAAGGAGGGTGGGTTCGGAGGACTGTTCCACGCCGACGGAGGCTCGCTCGCCAAGTACAAGGAGATGGTCGAGGACCTGGACCGATCGGTCGGCGAGGTACTGAAGGCGCTGAAGCACTCCGGCCAGGAGGAGGACACTCTCGTCTTCTTCGCCAGTGACAACGGCGGCGAGCGCTTCTCGTACCAATGGCCGCTCTCCGGCAACAAAAGCTCGCTCCAGGAGGGCGGCATCCGGGTCCCGGCGGTCCTGCGTTGGCCGGCCAGGATCGATCCGCACCAGGTGAGCGGCCTGCCCCTGTTCTCTCCCGACTGGACGGCGACGCTGCTGGAGCTCGGCGGGGCACGGCCCGACCCCGCCTACCCGCTGGACGGCATCAGCCTGGCCGGGTATTTGCTCCGTGGCGAGCAGCCGAAGGAGCGGAACCTCTTCTGGCGGGTACGTGGGGAGCGGGCGCTGCGACGCGGCGACTGGAAGTACTACCGAGGGAAGGGCGGGACGGATCAGCTCTTCAACCTGGCGCACGACCAGCGGGAACAGGCCGACCGGGCCGCCGCCGAGCCGGAGCGTCTGGCCGAACTCCGGGCGGCCTGGGAACGGACGGACGCCGGCCTGCTGCCCTACCCGAAGTCCTCCCCCTCCTGACCCGCCACCTCTCCTGCCGCTCCGCTCCGCTTCCTCATCCGGGGCCGGGACCGAGGCCGCGATTCCCTTGCCGTCCGGTGCGGTGAGGGACAGCGTGTGGCGGGCTTGCGGGTGGTGACGAGGGGGCCGACGGGGCCGACGGCGAGGGTGCTGCCGGAGACGTCCGCAGTGCCGCGGAGGCTGTCGCAGCCAAGGGCGTCCTGGACGGTGCCGCCCTTGGCGAACCCTCTCAGTGGTCGTGCCCGGCTCGACGGTGACCGTGTAGCCGTCGAACCGGGCCTCGGCGGTGAAGTGGTTGCAGCCGTAGTTCCCGCTCGCCCGCCCCTGGGCGTCGATCTGGACGTGGGCCCCGTCCGGATCGACGGAACGCTGCCCGCCGACCGTCACCGGTTCGACTTCCCCGCGGATGCCGGTGGTCGGTGCGTCGCTCTCCCCTCACGCCCGCTGCCGCCCCAGCCACCACTACCGCCACTGCTGCCTCTGCTGCTGCCGTACTCGAAACCGGCACCGGTGTCCCGGTTCCCGTCACCCCATCAGGGGCAGCAGCGCGGCAAGGTCCGCCCGTTCACCGCTGGCGTTGACCTTGGCCTCATCGAGCTCACGTACCCATTGCGCACGACCGGTGGCGAGCCTGATCCAGGTGAGCGCGTCGGTCTCGACGACGTTGGGCGGTGTACCGCGGGTGTGCCGGGGCCCCTGAACACACTGGACCACCGCGAAGGGCGGCACGCGCACCTCGACCGACCCTCCCGGCGCCTTCTCCGCCAAGGCGTCCGCGAGCAACCGGGTGCAGGCCGCGAGTGCCTGGCGGTCGTACGGGATACCCAACCCGGTCGCCTCGTTGAGGTCGTACGTGTGGACGACGAGCTCAACGGTGCGGGTCACCAGGAAGTCTCCGAGCCGCATGGCACCCACCCGGGTGGCCAGCAACCGGTCCTCGGAGACGCCCGGCACCAGCTCCTCGAACCGGTCGGCCGCCTCTCCGTACAGCGCATCCATATCGAGGTGGGCGGCGGCAAGCGCCACGGTGTCGTCGGCGATGCGGCCGGATCGGCCCGCTGTGGAGAACGGCCACTCCAGCAAGGTCACCTCCGGCTTGGCAAGGGCGGGCTCCGGAAGCTCCAGGCTCCTGCTGACGTGCGAGAGCGCCATGGTCAGGTGGACGGCGAGCTCACGCACCGTCCACGCACCGAGCCCGCTCGGTCCTGCTAGTTGCTGAGGCGTCAGAGTGCTTAGCGCAGCTCGGACTTGGGAGAACTGCGCCAGGACGGCGGCGCGGGTCCTGACCGGGTCGTAGCGGCGGGCGCGCTTCTGGGACGGCGGCATAAGCGGGAGCCTACGGCGTACCGCCGACCCCCATGCCATGGCATCGGCAACAGCAACCGCCGACGGGCCTACCCGCGGCCGCACCGTCGTACCCCCGCACCGTCATACGCCCCCCTCTGCCCCGGGGGCGGACCCAGCCAACCGGGGCCGACCGATCAGGCCAAGCCGCCCGCACGCGCGCCCGGGTCAGGCCAAGCCGCCCGCACCTCGTCGGGGTCAGCCCCGGGTCGCGAAGTCGCCCAGGCCGTTCTCGAGCAGGTCGAACGCCCGTCCGGCAAGAACCGCAGCATCTGAAGCAATGGCCTCGGCAGACTCGCCGGCCAACAGCCGCCGGCGGTTCTCGCTGATCAGGGCGTTGCGGGTCCCGATCAGCTGGGCTGCCACGATGCGTGCGACAGCCCGGTTCTCCCCCTCCTCGACCAGCGCGTCCACGAGCAGTTCGTCGGTGCGGGCAAACAACGCATGGGCGCGGGTGAGCAGAGCAGGCGTCTGCTGGATCAACTGGAGGAGTCCGAGCGCTACGGGTGAATCACTCATCCCCACCGACGGATCCCGGCTTTCGACAGCGGCCAGGAACTGGCGGCGCATGCCTGCCACAACGGACTCTCCGTGCGCCCGATCCCGGACCACTCGGGCGACATCCCCGATGTGCTCCTCCATAGGAGCGAGCACCAGGTCTTCCTTACTGTCGAAGTAGTTGAAGACGGTCATCTTCGACACATCGGCGGCTTCGGCGATTTCAGCAACGGAGACCCGGTCGAATCCGCGCTCCCCGAAAAGCCTCGCGGCCTCGGCAAGCAGACGGCGTCGCGTCTGGATCTTCTTGCGCTCGCGCAGGCCCATCCCCTCGGTCAGCATGGCATCACTGTACCAGGATTAAACTTATATCAGGGCAAATATTCGTCCTGGTACATTCGCACGGAGGGGCGCACCCGGCCGAGCCTTCCACCGCTAACCACTACACCGGCACGGCCACCCGTCCGACTTCCGCCCGTCTGCCCGTCTGCCCGTCCGGCTTCCGGCTCCCGGCTCCCGGCTCCCGGCTCCCGGCTCCCGGGCCAGTTACCCTCAGAGTGCCTGAATCGCACCCGAATCCTGAACTGGGTGCCCGTCGGCAGCTTCCCCGGCTATGAACGCCTCACCGTTGGCCGGAAGACCTATCCCCTTCCAGGTAAACGGAATTCCCACCGCTACATCCAGGTCCGGATCATCCATCAGCTGGAAATGCACATGCGGTTCGGTGGAATTCCCTGAGTTTCCGCACTCGGCGAGCATCTGTCCGGCCCGGACCTCCTCCCCCACGCGCACCCGGAGTGATCCACGGCGCAGATGCGCGTACATGGCGTACGTCCCGTCGCCCAGGTCCAGCACGAGGTGGTTCCCGACGATGGCCCCCGGGCCGAGTACATCCCGCACGGACGCTTCTATCAGCATCAGGTAGATCAACGCAGGACCGGAATTACGACTGAGGTGGTCACGCCGGCCATGCGATGCGTGCACCACCGTGCCGTCAGCCACCGCGAGAAGCGGGGCCCCGAAGGCCGGGAAGCGATGATTCCGCCGGACGACGGGCCACAGATAGCGGAACTTCGGACGGGAAGAGCCGACGTGACCACAGCCACCCTCCCTCGCCCCGGCACCAGCACCAGCACCAGCACCAGCACCAGCACCAGGCTGGGACCGAGCCTCCTGCTCAGGCCCAGGCTCCGGCTCCGGCTCCGGCTCCGCCACGATGTCGATCGCATAGGTCTGCCCATAGCCGTGTATCCCGTGGCTGGGCACCTTGTCCGCCGGACTGTTCAACGCCACCCACCGCCCGGACACCGGCGGGTCGACCTCCACCGCGTCTCGCGAGTCCGCAGTCGCCGCGCGGGCCCTGCGGCCCGCCGCCAGGCCCAGCGCAATCGCCACCGCCGCGGGCACCCAGGTCAGCCAGTACGGAAACGGCGGAGTAGTGACGAGGCTGAGGATCACCATGGCGAAGAAGATGAACCAGCAGACCCGGTACAGCACCATGACAGCTTTACGGACAGACATGACTTCCCCCTGATCGTCGGTCTGGTCGTTGGTCTGGTCGTCGGTCTCATCGCCGGCGCGGTCAAGCGCTCGGTTCGCGGCGCGGCTCTCTCTGCGTGACTCAGGGCCTCGCAGCTGTGAGCACTACCAGCAGCGGAACGACACGGGCACCAGGAACCTCATACCTCCCCCGCCCCTTCGTGTGCAGCCAGCCCGCACCCGTCAGCAGACGGAGATGGTGGTAGATCTGCCCTGTCGTACCGGTCTCGTCGAGCGCGGCCAGCTCTGCCGCAGTGCGCCGACCGCCGAGGATCTCCCGGAGCAGCCGCAGCCGCACCGGGTGCCCGAGGGCGGCGAACGACTCGGCGATATCCGCCCAGTCGGGGCCTGCCGGCGGCCGTCCGCCTTCTTCCCCCGCGTCATGCGCCGCGCCCGGGTCTCCGTGGCCACCACCCAGCAGCTGCTCCGTCAGCGCGCCGTACTGCCACTCGTACCGCTCGCCCGTGGGCAGGCTCACCGCGCCCGTATAGAGCACTCCACCGCCGGCCGATCCTGCACTCTCCAACTGCTGCTTCAACCCGTCCAGAGCCCAGAAATCCGCCCCTGCCGGGGACGGCACGTCAGGGCGCTCGCCCACGAGCGCCTCAAGCCGCCGCTCCAGTTCCGAGACACGTTCCTCCAGCTCCATAGACCAAGGATTACGTAATTACGTAATCTCGTCAAGAGCCTACGGGAAACCAGTGCGCAGACGGGGCGCCGGCGGCCCGGCAGTGACGGGAGCAGCACGCGCAAGCCCCCGCCCGGTCGAGACCGGACGGGGGCTTGCGCGAGGGGTGACGGACGCGTCCGTCCGGCTACGCGAGCAGCGCGGGGATCGTTCCCTCGTGCGCCGTACGTAGCTCGCTCAGCGGAATGCTGAACTCGCCCTGGACCTCGATCTCCTCGCCGTCCACGACGCCGATCCGGGTCACGGGCAGGCCCCGCGCCCCGCACATGTCGTTGAAGCGGAGCTCCTCGCTGCGCGGGATCGAGACGATCGCGCGCCCCGCCGACTCGGAGAACAGGAACGTGAACGCGTCCAGTCCGTCCGGCACGACCAGCCGGGCACCCTTCCCGCCCCGCAGGCAGGACTCGGTGACCGCCTGGATCAGACCGCCGTCGGACAGGTCGTGCGCCGCGTCGATCATGCCGTCGCGGGACGCCGAGATCAGGATCTCGCCGAGCAGCTTCTCGCGGCCCAGGTCGACCTTGGGCGGCATGCCACCGAGGTGCTGGTGGATGACCTCGGACCAGGCCGAGCCGCCGAACTCCTCGTGCGTGTCGCCCAGCAGGTAGAGGAGCTGGCCCTCTTTCGCGAAGGCCACGGGCGTGCGCCGGGTGACGTCGTCGATCACGCCGAGCACGGCCACGACCGGCGTCGGGTGGATCGCCGTGTCACCGGTCTGGTTGTACAGCGACACGTTGCCGCCGGTGACCGGAGTGCCCAGTTCCAGGCAGCCGTCCGCGAGGCCACGCGTGGCCTCGGCGAACTGCCACATGACGTCCGGGTCCTCGGGCGAACCGAAGTTGAGGCAGTCCGAGATGGCGAGCGGCTTGGCGCCGGAGGCGGCGACGTTGCGGTACGACTCCGCCAGCGCGAGCTGCGCACCGGTGTACGGGTCGAGCTTCGCGTACCGGCCGTTGCCGTCGGTCGCCATGGCCACGCCGAGGTTGGACTCCTCGTCGATGCGGACCATGCCGGCGTCCTCGGGCATCGCGAGCACGGTGTTGCCCTGCACGAACCGGTCGTACTGGTCCGTGATCCAGGACTTCGACGCCTGGTTCGGCGAGGAGACCAGTCGCAGCACCTGCGCGCGCAGCTCGGCGCCGTCAGCCGGGCGGGCCAGCTTTCCGGCGTCGTCGGCCTGCAGCGCGTCCTGCCAGGACGGGCGCGCGAACGGACGGTGGTAGGTCGGGCCCTCGTGGGCGACGGACCGCGGCGGCACGTCCACGATCTGCTCGCCGTGCCAGAAGATCTCCAGCTGGGAGCCCTCGGTCACCTCACCGATGACGGTGGCGATGACGTCCCACTTCTCGCAGATCTCCAGGAAGCGGTCCACGTGCTGCGGCTCGACGATCGCGCACATGCGCTCCTGCGACTCGCTCATGAGGATTTCCTCGGGCGAGAGTGAGGAGTCACGCAGCGGCACGGTGTCCAGCTCGACGCGCATACCACCGGAGCCCGCGGAGGCCAGCTCGGACGTGGCACAGGAGAGCCCGGCGCCGCCGAGGTCCTGGATGCCCGCGACGAGCTTCTCCTTGAAGATCTCCAGGGTGCACTCGATGAGGAGCTTCTCCTGGAACGGGTCGCCGACCTGGACGGCCGGGCGCTTGGCCGGGCCGGTCGACTCGAACGTCTCCGAAGCCAGCACCGAGACACCGCCGATGCCGTCGCCACCGGTCCGGGCGCCGTACAGGATGACCTTGTTGCCGGGCCCGGAGGCCTGGGCGAGGTGGATGTCCTCGTGCTTCATCACGCCGATGCAGCCGGCGTTGACGAGCGGGTTGCCCTGGTAGCAGGCGTCGAAGACGACCTCGCCACCGATGTTCGGCAGGCCCAGGCAGTTGCCGTAGCCGCCGATGCCCGCGACGACGCCCGGGAGCACCCGCTTGGTGTCGGGATGGTCGGCCGCACCGAAGCGCAGCGGGTCGACGACCGCGACCGGGCGGGCACCCATGGCGAGGATGTCGCGGACGATGCCGCCAACGCCGGTGGCCGCGCCCTGGTAGGGCTCGATGTACGAGGGGTGGTTGTGCGACTCGACCTTGAAGGTGACCGCGTAACCCTGGCCGACGTCGACCACACCGGCGTTCTCGCCGATGCCCACGAGCATCGCGTCGTTCGCGGGGACCTTCTCGCCGAACTGCTTGAGGTGGACCTTGCTGCTCTTGTAGGAGCAGTGCTCGGACCACATCACGGAGTACATGGCGAGCTCGGCACCGGTGGGGCGGCGGCCCAGGATCTCGCGGATCCGGGCGTACTCGTCCTCCTTGAGGCCGAGCTCCTTCCAGGGCTGCGCGGTGTCCGGGGTTTCGGCCGCGTGCTTGACCGTGTCCAGGCTCATGCGTTGACCAGCTTCTTGATGATCGAGGTGAAGAAACCGAGACCGTCGGTACGACCGGTGCCGATCAGCGGCTCCACGGCGTGCTCCGGGTGCGGCATCAGGCCGACGACGTTGCCCGCGGCATTGGTGATGCCGGCGATGTCGCGCAGCGAGCCGTTGGGGTTGACGTCCACGTAGCGGAACGCGACGCGGCCCTCGGCCTCCAGCTCGTCGAGCGTGCGCTCGTCGGCGGTGTAACGGCCGTCCATGTTCTTGAGGGGTACGGAGATTTCCTGGCCTGCGGAGTAGTCCGAGGTCCAGGACGTCTCCGCGTTCTCGACGCGGAGCTTCTGATCGCGGCAGATGAAGTGCAGGTGGTTGTTGCGCAGCATCGCGCCGGGCAGCAGATGCGCCTCGGTGAGGATCTGGAAGCCGTTGCAGATGCCGAGAACCGGCATGCCCGCCTTCGCCTGCTCGATCACTGTCTCCATGACCGGCGAGAAGCGGGAGATGGCTCCGGCCCGCAGATAGTCGCCGTAGGAGAAACCGCCCGCGAGGATGACCGCGTCGACCTGGTGCAGGTCCTTGTCGCGGTGCCACAGCGATACGGGTTCGGCGCCGGCGACGCGTACGGCCCGAAGGCTGTCCTGGTCGTCGAGCGTTCCCGGAAAGGTGACGACTCCGATACGAGCAGTCACTTCGACTCCTCGACCTTCACGGTGAAGTCCTCGATCACAGTGTTGGCGAGGAACGTCTCGGCCATCTCGTGAATACGAGTGAGCGCGGCGTCATCGACCGGCCCCTCGATCTCCAGCTCGAAACGCTTTCCCTGACGTACGTCCGCGATTCCCTCGAAGCCGAGACGGGGCAGCGCACGCTGCACAGCCTGTCCCTGCGGGTCGAGGATCTCGGGCTTGAGCATGACGTCGACTACGACGCGTGCCACTGGCACTCCCGGTGTGGTGGTGTGGTGCGGCTGTTTCTCCGGGGGGTTCCCCAGACCCCCGCGGGTCCACTCAGCGTACCTGGCCGGAAATTCTACGCGGGTAGATATCGCGCGGACCACATCACGCCGAGATGCGGACCGCATCACGCCGAGATATCGGGCGCTACGGCGGGGCGGAAAATCCTGCAACAAAAATCCCCATCAGCAGCACACAAATCAGGTTGACACGCGCAGGTAATTGGGCGGGCTTCACAATGCGGGGCCCGCCGCTGTACAAATGATTACCGGGGAAAGCAGCATTGCCCCTAAACGGCCGACACCGGCCGGCCCGCATCCGCGCTCACAGCCGGAAGGCCGGCATCCGCGCATGTCAGGCGAGGATGCCGCAGGAAAGGACCGATATCCGTGGCTCAGCGCGTAGTGGTCACGCTCTCCGACGACATCGACGGGGGAGCAGCGGCGGAAACGGTCACCTTCGCCCTGGACGGGAAGTCGTACGAGATCGACCTGAATCCGTCCAATGCAAAGAAGCTGCGCAAGGCCTTGGCGCCGTACATGGCAGCCGGTCGAAAGCAGACAAACGCAGGCAAGCACGGCAAGGTTCCCGTCTCGTACCGGCACACCTCGCTCGCGCCCGACCCGGCGGCCGTCCGCGCCTGGGCACGCTCGCACCGGATGGAGGTGCCGGCCCGGGGCCGGATCCCCAAGAAGGTCTACGAGGCATTCCAGGAAGCAAGTTGAGCGGACGGGTGGTCGCGGCCGACCGGCCGACGGGCACCGGACGGCCCGTCAGCGGCCACCCGGGCGACACCCCGCGGGAGCCGACTTGCGCGACACCCCTGCAGGTCGGCTAGAGTCTGGAGCACGCCGAAGGGCAAGGCCGCAAAGCCGAACCTCACGCAGCGTGCGGGTGTAGTTCAGTAGTAGAACATCCCCCTTCCAGGGGGAAGGCGCAGTGTGCAATTCCTGTCACCCGCTCTGCATCGCTCTCCTCAACCACTCCAGTGGATCAGGTAGAGTAGTGCTCGCTCCACCGGTGAAAGCCGAGTGGCTGCAATGCGGACGTAGCTCAGTTGGTAGAGCGCAACCTTGCCAAGGTTGAGGTCGCCAGTTCGAACCTGGTCGTCCGCTCTTGATCGAAGGCCCTGGTCGATTTCGACCAGGGCCTTCGTCGTATTCGGCCCTAGTCATATCCCTCCCCTCCTCGGCCGTCTTCACACATGGCGTTTGCCCTGAGTCGGCGATGCATGACGTTTGTCATGGGCAGTGATGACAGCTCGCACTGCTCCCGGCCACGCCCGGGCGGAAACCTTGAGTCCATGACCAGCGACGCAAATCCCCATGCCCGTGCGATCGAGGTGGACGGTGTCCGGCGCAGTTACGCGGGCGGCTTCGAGGCCGTGACGGGCGTCTCGTTCTCCGTGGCACGTGGTGAGCTGTTCGCCCTGCTCGGGACGAACGGCGCCGGCAAGACATCCACCGTCGAGCTCCTTGAAGGGCTGGCCCGTCCCGACAGCGGCGCGATACGCGTGCTCGGCCACGACCCGTACGCCGATCGCGCCGCTGTCCGGCCTCGGATCGGGGTAATGCTGCAGGAGGGCGGCTTCCCGTCCGACCTGACCGCGGCGGAGACGGTACGGATGTGGGCAGGCTGCACCAGCGGGGCCCGGCCGACCGCCGAGGCTCTGGAACGAGTGGGGCTCGGCCACCGGGCCGGGGTCCGGGTCAAGCAGCTCTCCGGCGGCGAGAGACGACGGCTGGACCTGGCGCTGGCCCTGCTCGGCCGCCCCGAGGTGCTCTTCCTCGACGAACCGACCACCGGCCTCGACGCCGAAGGGCGGCGCGACACCTGGGAGCTGGTGCGGGGGCTCAAGGAGGACGGCATCACCGTCCTGCTGACCACGCACTACCTGGAAGAGGCCGAGGCGCTCGCAGACCGGTTGGCGATCATGCATCGGGGCCGGATCGTGACCACGGGCAGCACCGCCGAGGTTACGGCCGCGCGCCCGGCGCGGATCCGGTTCGAGCTGCCCGTCGGGGTCACGCCGGGGCAACTTCCGCTGGGCCTGTGCGCCGCGGCCGAGGGGCAACGGGTCGAGATCCGTACCCATCGGCTCCAGGAGTCGCTGACCGAGCTGCTGAGTTGGGCAGGAGAGGCCAACGTTCCGCTGACCGGCCTCGACGCCCGGTCCGCTTCGCTCGAAGAGGCGTTCCTCGATATCGCAAAGTCCGCGGCAGAGACCGAAGGGGTGACCGTGTCATGACGACCGCGCCAACGACCACACCGACCGCGACGGTCCGGTCCACGACAACGGCCCGGGGCCGGCTGACGGCCCTCGGCCGAGCCGAGATGACGCTGCTCGCCCGGAACAGAACAGCCGTGATCGTCGCGCTGCTGGTGCCCTCGGCCATGATCATGGCGATGAAATCGACGCTCGAACAGGTGGATCTCGGCGGGACCGGGCTGACGGTCGCCGGAGCCGCGCTCACCGGGGGCGTCGGAACGGTGCTCATCCAGGCCGTCTACATGAACCTGGTGGCCGCCTACGTGGCTCGGCGCGAGGACCTGGTCCTGAAGCGGCTGCGTACCGGCGAGGTCAGTGACAGCGAGATCCTGACCGGAACCGCGCTGCCCTCGGCCGCTCTGGCCCTGACGCAGACCCTGTTGATCATCGTGACCGGCGCGGCCTTCTTCGGCGTCAGCGCACCGCAACGGCCGGAACTGCTCCTCGCGGGGCTGCTGCTGGCCGTGGTGTTGTTGTCAGTGCTGGCCGCGGTCACCTCCATAGTGACGCGCACCGTGCAGACGGCCCAGCTCACCACGTTGCCGCTGTTCCTCGTCTCGATGATGGGGTCAGGGCTCTTTGTCCCCCTCGAGATATTTCCCGACCCTCTCGCGTCGGCCTGCGAGTTCCTGCCACTGACCGGCGCGATGACCCTCGTTCGATCGGGCTGGCTGGGCGTCAACGAGGGCACTGACCTGCTCGGGGCAGCACTGACCGGGCTGGTCTGGGCGACGCTCGCGGTGTTTGCTGTGCAGCGGTGGTTCCGCTGGGATCCTCGACGCTGAGAGAGGTTGTGGCGCGTTGGTGCACGTACGGGGATGGCGCCGCGGCTGGCAGGAGCGCAGCAAGCTGGAGCGGATCGATCTGTACTCACGGATGACCATCTCCTCGATCCCCTGGCTCTTCACCCTGTGCTGGCAGCTGGCACCCTTCAAATCGGATATCCGCCATGAACCGCTCCCGCTGGTACTTGGCGCCGCTCTGTTGTTGGTGAGCATGGCGCAGTGCCTGCTGAGCAACCGCAATGTGGAGTCGTCGTACGCGCACTACCTAGGCCTTTCCGTCTTTCCCGGACGGCGGATGCTGGCACCACTGGCCCTGCTGTTGGTCCAAGTGGGCCTGCTGGCGTCGTTGGCCACGGTGGACGGCGTAGCCGGCGCCGGACTGCTCCTCATGGGTCTGAACACGCCGATGGCATTGGTGATCACGCGGGTGCTCCTGGTTCCGGTCCGCACGTTCGTGTTCGAATCGCTCCTCCTCACCGCTCTGACCACCGGCGCACTCGCCGCGGCCGGGGTACGGGGCGGAACCTTGGCCGGCGTCGTGCCGGCCACGCTCTTCGGCTGCGTACTGGTCCTGATTTCGGTACGGCCCAGCGCCTGGAGCCTGAGCGTGATGTGGCAGGCCGAGGACGCCCGGGAGGTGCAGGCCAGGCTCGCGGTCGCCGAAGAGCGGCTGCGGTTCGGGCGGGACCTGCACGACGTGATGGGCCGCAATCTCGCGGTGATCGCGCTGAAGAGCGAGCTGGCGGTGGAACTCGCGCAGCGGGGCAGGCCCGAGGCGCTGGACCAGA
Source organism: Streptomyces sp. NPDC091416 (assembly GCF_044756845.1). Taxonomy (NCBI): domain Bacteria; kingdom Bacillati; phylum Actinomycetota; class Actinomycetes; order Kitasatosporales; family Streptomycetaceae; genus Streptomyces; species Streptomyces sp. NPDC091416. The sequence goes on along the minus strand of NZ_JBIVTU010000006.1, from coordinate 435,355 downwards.
TGGTCGAGGTGCAGCGGATAGCCCGAGCCTCGCAGCAGGAGGTCCGCGACGTCGTACGCGGGTACCGGGAAGCCGATCTGACCACGGAACTGGCCGGGGCCCAAGGCGTGTTGCAGGCAGCGGGCATTACATGTGCAGTGACGGGCAGCGACGGCACAGGGCTGCCCGGGCCCGTCCAGTCGGCGCTCGGCTGGGTCGTGCGCGAAGCCGCGACCAACGTGTTGCGGCACGGCGATCCGGGCCACTGCACCATCCGCCTCGACGTCTCGGCGGACGCGGTGGTGCTGGACGTGGAGAACGACGGGGCGCCCGTGGCAGCTCCCGAAGGAACCGGTTCCGGGCTGGCCGGACTCCGCGAGCGGCTCGGCGCGCTCGACGGGGCTCTGACGGCGGGCCCGGCAGCGGACGGGCTGTTCCGGCTGAGCGCGCGGATCCCGCTGGCCCGCGAGGAGTCCACTGAAGTCCCGCACAAAGCCGCCGGCGACCTGTCGCGTGCGGCCCTTCTGGAGGAACGACGATGACCGCGGTACGGGTGCTGCTCGCCGATGACGAGCACCTGATCCGGGGCGCGCTCGCCGCCCTGCTCGCGCTGGAGGACGACCTGGTGGTGGTCGCCGAGGCCGCCACCGGGCACGAGGCGCTTGCCATGGCCCGGGCGCACCGCCCCGATGTGGTGGTGCTGGATCTGGAGATGCCGGGAGCCGACGGTGTGAGCGTCGCCACATCGATACGGTCCGAACTCCCGGGCTGCCGCACCATGATCGTCACGAGCCATGGGCTCCCGGGACACCTCAAGAGAGCCCTCGAAGCGGGTGTGCGGGCGTTCGTACCGAAGACCGTCAGCGCCCGGCAACTGGCCGGCATCATCCGCACCGTGCATGCCGGAAACCGCTATGTGGACCCGGAGTTGGCGGCCGATGCCATCGCCGCAGGCGACTCGCCGCTGACCGTGCGCGAGGCCGAGGTGCTGGAACTGGCGGCCGACGGGGCGCCGGTCGCCGAGATCGCGGAGCGGGCGTCCCTGTCCCAGGGGACGGTGCGCAACTACCTCTCGGCGGCTACCGCGAAGCTCGGTGCGGAGAATCGTCATGCCGCAGTGCGTCTCGCACGCGAGCGGGGATGGGTATAGTAGTTCTCGCGCTTCGGCGCATGCGGACGTAGCTCAGTTGGTAGAGCGCAACCTTGCCAAGGTTGAGGTCGCCAGTTCGAACCTGGTCGTCCGCTCGGTTCAGCAAGAAGCCCCTGGCCTTTCGGCCGGGGGCTTCTTCGTGCGTCGGGAGACGCTAGTTCCAGGGCGTGCCCGTGAGGAGTTCGTACGCCTCCAGGTACTTGGCGCGGGTCGCGTCCACGATCTCCTGGGGCAGCGCCGGCGGCGGCAGTTCGCTCTTGCGGTCCCAGCCGGAGGCCGGCGAGGTCAGCCAGTCGCGCACGAACTGCTTGTCATACGACGGCTGGGCGCGGCCCGGCTCCCAGGCTGCGGCCGGCCAGAAGCGGGAGGAGTCCGGGGTGAGTACCTCGTCCGCGATGATCAGTTCCTCGCCGCCGTCGGCGGTGGGCGCGAAGCCGAACTCGAACTTCGTGTCCGCGAGGATGATCCCGCGCTCGCGAGCGATGTCGCTGGCACGGCTGTATACGTCCAGGGTCGTGCGGCGCAGCTGTGCGGCGGTCTCGGCTCCGACCTGGCGGGCCACTTCCTCGTAGCTCACGTTCTCGTCGTGGTCGCCGACAGCCGCCTTGGTGGCGGGGGTGAAGATCGGCGCCGGCAGCTCGGAACCGTCGACGAGGCCATCGGGAAGGGCCAGGCCGCAGACGGTACGGGACGCGTTGTACTCGACCAGGCCTGAGCCGGTCAGGTAGCCGCGGGCTACGCACTCGACCGGGACCATCCGGAGCGACTTGCAGATCGTCGTGCGGCCCTCCCAGTCCGCCGGGGCGCCGGCGGGCAGCTCCGTGGACAGGACGTGGTTCGGCACCAGGTCGGCGAGCTGGTCGAACCACCACAACGAGAGCCGGGTCAGGACGCGGCCCTTGTCCGGGATCTCGGTGGGCAGGACCCAGTCGTACGCGGACATCCGGTCGCTGGCGACCATGACGAGGTCACCCGCCTCGTTCCGGTACAGGTCGCGCACCTTGCCCGTGTGCAGGTGGGTGAGCCCCGGAACCTGCACGGGCTCGGGCTTTTCTACAAATCCGGACACGCTGCCTCCGCGTAGGTTGATCCAGGAGCTGCTCCGATTGTCCCGTACCGGGGTGCGGACAGCCGCGCAGGGGGTGCGGAGGTGTTTCCGGGAGCGGGCGGGGCGGAGAAGTGGCTCAGGCACGCTTGCAGATGCGGTCGAGCAGGTTGGCGGTCGCCCGCTGAATGCGGGGGTCCACATGGCCCGGACGGTCCAGCGCCGGAGACCAGGCGAAGGTGCCGGAGGCGAAGACGAGTGCACCCGACGGCGCTCGGTACAGAGACGTCTCCTGGTGGCGCGTCACCCCGTCACTGTCCTGGTACGGGGAGTGTGCGAGCAGGATGCGGTTGTCGTGCTCGGGGAGCGTCGTGCGCGGGAAGTAGCGGTCGGCCTCGCCCGCGACCAGGCCGTCGATCTCGTCGCCCTCGGCGGCGCCGGTCGCGTCCCAGAGCCAGTGCTCCGCGTTCCGCACGACCAGGGGGTGGGGGTCGGGTACCCGGCCCGCGTACTGGATGCCGAGCAGTTCCTGCTCGGGACGGTCGAGCTCGCGCCAGAGCGCGGGCTTGCCCGGGCCCCGGCGCTTGCGGCAGGTGAGCAGCCGGTCGGGGACGCCCGAGGGCGACGGCGCGAGGCTGACCTGCCAGTACATGGTGTTGGCGGAGAGGAAGACGAGGGACGTGCCGTTGTCGCGCGCGCGTTCGGCGGTGCGGCGCATGGGCACCGACCAGTACTCGTCGTGGCCGGGGAAGACGAGGCCCCGGTAGCGGGTGGGGTCGATCCGGCCCGCGTGCAGGTCACGGGTGTCTGCGTAGGCGATGTCGTAGCCGTAGCGCTCGGCCCAGCGGATGAAGTCGTAGGCGTGGCCGACGTGAAGCGGAAGCCCGGCGCCCGCGTAGGGGCGGTCGAAGGAGACGGTGACCGCCGCGTCCTCCTCACCCAGCAGCCGGCCCTGCTCATCCCAGGCGTGGTAGAGGCTGGCGCCGGTCACACCGTCCTCGGGATAGAGGTTGTACGCCTGCCACGTGATGTCCGGAAGCACCAGCAGCAGGTCGGCAGGGTGGTCGTCGCGGACGGTGAAGGGGATGTGGGAGCGGTGGCCGTCGACCGTGGTGAGCACGGCGACATACGCGCCGATCGACCAGTACGTCGGGATCTGGAGCCGCCAGGACTGCCACCAGTGGTGGCAGGACACCGTGCGGTCGGCGGTGAGAGGGGGCGGCTGGACGATTCCGGAGAGGCGCGGGCTCGTGGTGATCTTCGCGGCGCCGTCGCCGCCGTAGTGGCCGATCCGGTAGATGTCCACGGAGAACTGCTGGGGCGGGTCCACGGTGATGTGGAAGTCGATCGCCTCGCCAGGAGCCGCGGCACCGGTGGAGATGAATCCCTTGATCTGTCGGCGGACGTCGTCGGCGGTACGGGTACCGCCGCCGGTGGAGCCACGGGGCAGGGTGGGATCGGCGTACCAGGGAACGACCTGACCGGTGTCGTCGAAGTAGTTCTCACTCCCGCGCAGCCAGGGAAGGGGCCCCTGGCCGAAGGGATCGGTCACGGCATGCGCCAGGGCACCCGACTCCCAACGACGAATCTGCTCCGCCCCCATGGCGCATCCCTCCCTCAGGCCCCCGGAACAACAGTGGTGCGCCGACTGTCAGCGCCGATCCCCAGCACATCACATAACGCATGCACTCCGTCACCGTTCGTCGCGAATTGACGTGAACGGAACCTAATGTTCCGGGTATCGGGGATCCGCGGCCTGAACAGCCGTCCGCCTTCACGTGTTTCAGACGAGACGCACGGGTTTGTCGGTACGTACGCCGACCGAGGCGAGCCAGGACCGCAACGGCTCCGCGTCCCCGTCCTCGACCAGGCTCAGGACCGGGCTGCCGAGGCCGGCCCGGCGTTCACCGTCCACCAGCAGTACGGGTCCGTCGAGCCAGTCCAGCCCGGGCGCCGCACCCGCGGTGTCGACCGCGGCGCAGCAGACCATCGCCGCGACATGGTCCGCCAGCAGTTCGGTACCCGTACGGGGCGGCTGGAGCGGGAAGAGCGGGAGCGGATCGGGCCCCCCGAGGTCCAGCACATCGCCGCCCGCGCCCCCTGCGCCGCCGCTGACCGGCTGAGGAGCCCGCGCCTCGTCCCTGGCAACGGCCGCGCTGATTCCGGCCGCCAGTTCCTCCCCGCCGTCCTGGCCGGCGGCGAGGTGCTCGACGACGCGCGCCAGTGTGGGCACCCCTGCGCTCGCCGTGTCGGATCCGGTACCGGAAGCGGGGGGTACGCCCATGCTGTCCAGGACCCGGTGCAGCCGGGCCGCCTCGGTACGCCACTTCCGGTCGACGACCTCTTCCGGATACTGCTGCCAGTCCACCGGCGCCCAGTCGGGCCCGGTCGCCGCCGGGCCGCCGTGGAAGAGCCTCGCGGCCAGCAGGGACGCCGCCTCGTCGGCCGCCCCCGGCTCTTCCAGGAGATCGCATGCGGGACGCTCGCCGAGCCGGTTGGTGAACCCCTCGGCCAGCCGGTCACGGCGGGAGAGCTCGGTGAGGGCGGAGACGACGCCCGCATCCAGCCGGGACGGCCAGCGCCCCATCCGCCAGGCGGGAAGCGCGACGCGGGTGAGCAGCCGGTCCCAGCCCGCATAGGCGAGGCCGACCTGTTCCTGGGCGACGACCCGCAGCCCGTAGTCCACGGCCTGTGCCCGAGTCGACGCTGCGGCGGCGACGCCCCGCTCCATCTCGGCGGCATGGCCGCGGCAACTGCGCAGCAGCAGCCGGGCGATCCGGCCGACGAAACGGCTCGGCAGTCTCAGGGCCGTGCGCAGCGCCCCCTGGACGGGTTCCGCCGCATCGGCGACCGCCCCGTCCAGTCCGCGTACGAAACGCCGGGCCGCGGCTATGTCGGGGTGGGCGGAGGGGCCGGTGCCGGCCACGACCGGCGCGAGCACCGCACGCAGCTCGGCGACGCGCATCCACCAGAGGAACGGGGAGCCGATCACCAGCACGGGTGCCGCCTCGACCCGGCGACGCCGCCCCGGCCGACGGCCCGAACCGACCGCCGGTCCGCTCCGGTCCCGGTGAGCGGCTTCGCGGGCCGCCCGGTCCGCGGCAGGGTGGGTACGGTCCTCCAGCCAGCTGTCGCAGTCGGGCGTGAGCGCTATGGCCGAGGGCGCGGGCACGCCGAGCCGCTCCGCCAGATCGCGGACCAGCCGGTAGAGATCCGGAGCGGCCTCCTCGCTGAGCGCGACGGTCGGGCTGACCGCCGGCTTCGCGCGTACGACCGCGATCGCGACGGCCCCGGCGACGAGCAGGACGCCGACGGCGCAGGCCGTCACGGCCCAGCGCACCGCGTCCCAGCCGCTGCCCTCGGCGAGGCCCTGCGCACCCGCCGCGAACAGCACGACGGCGAACGCGGCCGGCAGCAGCGCCACTGCCGTTGCCCTGCTGCGGATGCGCAGCAGCACGAGAGCCCGGGCGCGCGCTGCCTGCACACCCAGCTCCTCACCTGTACCGGTACCGGACACGGCCGGACGTCACCCCCTCTGCCCCCACGGCGGTGTTGCTCACTCCCCCACTGTGGCACCCGTCACTGACATCGCAATGCCGGTGGGCCAAGTGCCGGAATGCTTGCGCCGCACCCTAGTTGGGGCTTCGGCGGGCGTCATCCGGATGGCTCAGCCGTCACTCGATGGAATGGCTTTGGGCAAAGGTGCTGACGCGCCGCTGTCCTTGGGGCAGCGGCGCGTCAGTGGCTGGTCAGTGCGGTAACGGTCAGGCAGTCGCGGCCTCCCCGACCAATGGGGTCAGGCCTCAGGGGCCTCTCCGGACCGGTACGGGGCAGGCCGCAGCCTTTCCGGACCGGTACGGGGCAGGCCTCCGCGGCCCCTCAGTACCGGTTACGGGCGGGTCAGGCCTCCGCGGCCTTCCTGGCGATGTCCGTGCGGAGCTGGGAGCCATCGAGCCGGATGCGGGCAGCCGCCGCGTAGGCACGCTCGCGGGCGCCCGCGAGGTCCTTGGCGGTCGCGGTCACGGAGAGCACGCGGCCGCCCGCGCTGACGACCCTGTCGCCGTCGAGCCGGGTCCCGGCGTGCAGGACGTAGGCGTGCGGCGCATCCTGTGCCGCGACCTCGTCGAGCCCATCGATCGGATCGCCCGTCCGCGGGGTGTCCGGGTAGTTGTGCGAGGCGATGACCACGGTGACCGCGGCCTCGTCGCGCCACTTCAGCGGGGGCAGCTCGTCCAGGGTTCCGTTGGCGGAGCCGAGCAGGACACCGGCGAGCGGGGTCTTCAGACGGGCCAGGACCACCTGGGTCTCCGGGTCGCCGAAGCGGGCGTTGAACTCGATGACCCGTACACCGCGCGAGGTGATCGCGAGGCCCGCGTAGAGCAGCCCGGAGAAGGGCGTACCGCGGCGGCGGAGCTCGTCGACGGTCGGCTGGAGGACCGACTCCATGACCTCGTCGACCAGCTTCGGGTCGGCCCACGGCAGCGGGGAGTACGCGCCCATGCCGCCGGTGTTCGGGCCCTCGTCGTTGTCGAGGGCCCGCTTGAAGTCCTGGGCGGGCTGAAGCGGCAGCACGGTGGTGCCGTCGGTGATCGCGAAGAGGCTCACCTCGGGGCCGTCGAGGAACTCCTCGATGACCACGCGGTCACAGGCCAGCGCGTGGGCGCGGGCCGCCTCGATGTCGTCGGTGACGACGACGCCCTTGCCGGCGGCGAGGCCGTCGTCCTTGACGACGTACGGGGCGCCGAACGCGTCGAGGGCGGTGTCGATCTCCGCGGACGTGGTGCAGACGTAGCTGCGGGCTGTCGGAACGCCCGCACCGGCCATCACATCCTTGGCGAAGGCCTTGGAGCCCTCCAGCTGGGCGGCCTTTCCGGACGGGCCGAAGCAGGGGACACCGGCGGCGCGCACGGCGTCGGCGACCCCGGCGACAAGCGGCGCCTCCGGACCGACGACCACCAGCTCGGCGCCCAGTTCGGTGGCCAGGCGCGCGACGGCAGCGCCGTCGAGGGCGTCGACCGGGTGCAGTTCGGCCACCTCTGCGATGCCGGCGTTGCCGGGAGCGCAGTACAGAGCGGTGACGTCGGGGTCGAGGGAGAGAGAGCGGCACAGGGCGTGTTCGCGGGCGCCGCCGCCGATGACGAGGACCTTCACGGGGTGCAGCCTAGCCGCCGGGGCGCCGCCCCCTTGACGGGCGCCGCTCCGTGGACGGCGGGGGCACCGGACGGGGCGGGGTGGAGGCCCCGGACGGAGGCGCGGCGGGGACGCCTACGGCAGTGCCCTGCCGCGCGCCCTACTCGTTGGTGAACTCCTCGACGACCGTGGCGCCCAGTTCGCGGACGATCAGGTCGTGGCCGGACAGCGCCGAGTCGACGAGGTCGGGGTCGTCGGCCTCGGGGGTGTCGTCCTCGGGAGCGACCGACCGGGGCGGTTCGGGAGCGTTGTACGACGGGGGTGCGGGTTCCGGCGCGGAGCCGCCCTGCTGCTGCCGCTCCGGCGCCGGCCGGGACTCGTACTGCTGCTGCGGGGCGGGGGCCGCGGGTCGCTGCTGTACGGGCGGTGGGGATGCGGAGGGACGCCCGCCGCCGGTCTGCGGGGGCTGTCCGGCACCGCCCGACGGGTCGACGAGCGCCTCGATCTTCCACTGCGCGTTGAACCGCTCGGCCAGGGCCTGCTTCAGTACCTCCTCGCTGCCGCTGCTCGCGAAGTTGTCACGGGCTCCGGCGTTGAGGAAGCCGATCTGCAGGGTGCTGCCGTCGAAGCCGGTGACCTGGGCGTTCTGGCTCAGCAGGATCCACGTGAACCGGCGGCGGCCCTTCACCGCCTCCAGGATGTCGGGCCACATGTTGCGCACCTGTGCGGCGCCCTGCGTCATCCCCGCAGCAGGCTCCGCGGCGACGGGCGCCGGCGCGGCGGCGGGTGCGGCGGCAGCCGGTGCGGGGGCGGCGGCCTGGGGTGCGGGGGCCTGGCCCGGGGTGGAGGCGGTGGGCCAGCCGCCGGGCCGACGGCCCTGCTCGGGCGCGGCGGCAGTGGGCCAGGCGCCGGGCCGCTGTCCGGCCACGGGCGTCTCGGCGGGCGGCGGCTCAGCGGGAGCAGGAGCGGGAGCGAAGGGCGCGGGAGCCGTCGGAGGCGCCTCCCCGCGCGCCGCCGCACGCGCGGCTGCGGGTCCCGTTCCGGCGTCGGGCTGCACGAAAGCGGGCGGCGCGGGGGCGGCGGCCTGGGGCTGCTGCGCGACCGGAGCGTGCGCCAGTGCCTCGGGCCCGGGAACGTACCCCATCGAGGGCCCCGGCCCGGTGGTGGCGAAGGACGCCCCCCGCTCCAGCCGGTCGAGCCTGGCCTGGAGGGAACGCTCGTCGTCGAAGGCCCCGGGCAGCAGCACCCGGGCACAGATCAGCTCGACCTGGAGCCGGGGCGAGGTCGCACCCCGCATCTCCGTGAGGCCCTCGTTGACCAGGTCGGCGGCGCGGCTGAGCTCTGCGGCGCCGAAGACGGACGCCTGGGCCTGCATCCGCTCGACGACGTCGGCCGGTGCGTCGATGAGGCCCTTCTCCCCGGCGTCCGGCACGGCGGCCAGGATCACCAGGTCACGCAGCCGCTCCAGGAGGTCGGCGACGAACCGCCGCGGGTCGTTGCCGCCCTCGATCACCCGGTCCACGACCTCGAAGGCGGCGGCACCATCACCCGCCGCGAAGGCGTCCACGATCGAGTCGAGGAGGGAGCCGTCCGTGTAACCGAGCAGGGACGTCGCCATGGCGTATGTCACACCGTCGTCGGCGGCACCGGCCAGCAGCTGGTCCATGACCGACATCGAGTCACGCACGGATCCCGCACCGGCCCGCACGACGAGCGGGAGCACCCCGTCCTCGACGTGGCTGTTCTCCCTGCCGCACACCTCGGCGAGGTACTCGCGCAGCGTCCCGGGCGGCACGAGCCGGAACGGGTAGTGGTGGGTACGCGACCGGATGGTGCCGATGACCTTCTCGGGCTCCGTGGTCGCGAAGATGAACTTGAGGTGCTCCGGCGGCTCCTCGACCACCTTCAGCAGGGCGTTGAACCCCGCCGAGGTGACCATGTGCGCCTCGTCGATGATGTAGATCTTGTAACGACTCGACGCGGGCCCGAAGAACGCCTTCTCCCGCAGATCACGGGCGTCGTCCACACCACCGTGCGAGGCGGCGTCGATCTCGATCACATCGATCGATCCCGGGCCGTTGCGCGCGAGGTCCTGGCAGGACTGGCACTCCCCGCAGGGTGTGGGCGTGGGCCCCTGCTCACAGTTCAGACAGCGCGCGAGGATGCGCGCACTGGTCGTCTTGCCACAGCCTCGCGGACCACTGAACAGGTACGCGTGATTGACCCGGTTGTTCCGCAGGGCCTGCTGCAGCGGGTCAGTGACATGCTCCTGACCGATGACCTCGGCGAACGACTCGGGGCGGTAGCGGCGGTACAGCGCAAGGGACGACACACATACGAGGTTATCGGGGCGGACTGACAACCGGCCCCGGACCGGGCGCTCCATCGGCTGCGGGAAACGTCACCACAGAGATTCCGGACGCCTGAAGCCCCGGTCGCGAGCGGAAGCCGTTGCCGCCGACGGGCCCGGAAACACAAGGGCCCCCCACGCACCCGCCAGAGCCAACCTACCCTTGCTGCCTTCCGGCCCTGGGGGAGTTCAGTCAGATAGCGCCACGTGAGGGGCTGACGCCCACCTTAGCCGATCCCCACCCCCGCAAGTCCACCTCCCCCACCCCCGGAGCCCTCTCCGGAGAGGTCCGGGACGGAACGGGTTCGCGAGCACTCCTCAACGTCTTGTATTGTTTGCCGCGGAGGATTCGCCTAGTGGCCTAGGGCGCACGCTTGGAAAGCGTGTTGGGGGCAACCCCTCACGAGTTCGAATCTCGTATCCTCCGCCAGTGCCTCACCGGGCACGATGTCGAAGGGCCCCACCGTTCGCGGTGGGGCCCTTCGACGTATGTGGTTGCAGTTTTGGTTGCAGTTCCCGGCTATCGCCCGTTGAGGGCGGACCGGCACACGTTGCAGTACATGGCGGCGTTCAGCCCGTAGCGTCGCATCAGCTGGCCGCAGCCGGCGCACAGCCCGAGCTCCCACGGCGGGCATCCCAGCGCGGCGGAGGCGGCGGCGCGTTCCACGGTGGTGATCCGCATCGGGTCGCGGAAGCGCTGAACCGGCATGCGGGGAAGCGTGAAGCCGCCTGTCGGCTGGTCGAGGTCACGGATGGGCCGGCCGTCGCTGACGAACCAGCCCTCCTCCCCTGCTCGGCAGGCGCGGTCGATCTCCTGCTCGGCGAAGGTGATCACGTCGTCCTCCTCTTCGGCCGGGGCCGCCGGGAGAGGCGACTTCTCGCCGATGAGCTCCTGCCACAGCGCGCAGTCGTCGGCCGAGACCCACATATGCCGACCGGCACGGCCGCTTCCCCGGCTGGGCACGTAGACCGGGACGCTCTCACCAGTGGCGCTCTGCAGGACTAAGTCCTCGATGAAGACCGGCTTCTTCTCCGGGAGGCACAGCGCGGGCACGAACCAGTCCGCGTGAATCGCGCCACAGTGGCCGGCACCCTCACTGATGAGGCAGTGGCGCTCGCTGCTCGCTACGCACTTCCAGACTTCGAGGTGCCGGTACCCACCGCGGATCACCATCTCCTTACCGTCGGCGATGTCCCTCCACGGCATGTCGTCGACCCGCGCCCACGGAGCGCGATCGATCAGGGAGGCTGTCCGGTCCTTCGCGACCCAGAGAGGAGTGATGCCGTGCTCCACGGCGTTGACCGAGCGCCGGTGGACGCTGCTGGGACTGAGGTGGTGGTACTGGATCTCCCAGCCGATCCGCGTGCCGCCGGGTCCGACGACTACGGCGTCCGAGATGCTGCGCCGATTGCCGATGGGAACCTCGGCCTCGGCGTCCAGCCCATACCGCCCGGCGGTCTCGACGATCCGCTCCTTGGTGGCCTTGTGCTGTGCGCTCTCCGTCGGCGTCGCCTTGTGCGTGATCGGCAGGTGCGAGGCAACGAGTGGTCGCCGGCCCCCCACGCGCCCTCGGCGGATAAACATCCAGGGTGATTTACCGCCCGACTCCGACTGGCACTCGCGCTTGTCGTGGTGCGCCAGGCATTCGAGCAGCTGCGGGTCTCGCTCGGCGACGCTGGCAGTGATCTCCTGGAGTAGATCGGGACGGTCCGGGTGACCGAGGTCGGGCAGGGACAGATTGATCTCTATGCCATATCCGGTGTGCCACACCCCATTAGCCATCCCTCCACCATAGGAACGACCACTGACACTCAAAAGGGCGCATGGTCACCCAACACGACGATTCAGAACGGGAGTTCGAGCAGACCTATCCGCCCTCCAACGCAACACAGACGGCATTGTCGGGGGAATCCGAAATAGCTGTGCGCGCAACGGCGTGTCTAGGCCCCTAACGGCAGCTCGCACCAAACGGCCTTGCCTCCGCCTGGGTCGCGACGGGAGCCCCAGGACGAAGCAATCGCGGCGATGACCGAGATGCCGCGACCGGCCTCGGCAGCTGGTCCAGCTTGCCGTCGACGTGGCAGATGATCGTCCGCGTCCGTTACCTCGATGATCAGTCGGCGGTCAGTGCGGCGCAGGCGCAGTCCTACGGGTGGGGTGCCGTGTTGGAGAGCGTTCGCCACCAGCTCAGTCGCAGCCAGCACGCCAAGGTCGCACGTCTCGACCGGGAGGCACCAGGAGGCGAGCGTGTCCCGCGTGAAGCTCCTGGCCCGCGGGGCTGTCTCGATGCCGCCGACGAGATCCAGCGCCGCATGGACGAAAAGCTCGGCGTCCGCGCCGGTGCGGGTGGGCTGTTGGAGAACCAGCACGGCGATGTCGTCCTCGAGATAGGCGTCGCCACCCAGGGTGCGTAGGAGTGTGGCGCAGATGTCGGCAGGGGTGCCCTGGGCGCCGGCGAGTGTGCGTTCCAGTGCGGCCACGCTTTCGTCGATGTCCTTGTCTCGGCGTTCAACCAGACCGTCGGTGTAGAGGACGGCGGTGGAGCCGGGCGGCAGGCCGATGGAGCCGGAGGCATGCAGCCAGCCGCCGGTGCCGAGAGGGGCCCCGGTGGGGTTCTCGGCACGGCGGATGGTGCCGTCCTCATCCCGCACAAGAATCGGCAGGTGCCCGGCGGACGCGTAGACGAGCTGTCCCTCGTGCGGGTCGTGGACGGCGTACACGCAGGTGGCGATCTGGCTGGCGGCGATCTCGGCGGCGAGGCCGTCAAGGAGCTGGATCACCTCATGGGGAGGCAGGTCCAATCGGGCATACGCTCGAACAGCGGCACGCAGCTGGCCCATGGCCGCAGCGGCACGCACGCCGCGGCCCATCACGTCGCCGATGACGAAGGCCGTACGGCCGGCCCCTAGGGAGACAACGTCGTACCAGTCGCCACCCGCGTCGGAGTCTCCGGGCTGGTACGTGGCGGCGATGCGCAGATCGTCGGGCTCCTCCAGCTCCTGCGGGAGCAGGGACTGCTGAAGTTCAACGGCCGTCTTGTGCCGATCCTTCTCGGAGAGAGCAAGCCTCTCGCGCAGCACGGCAACGTCGTCGTTCGACCCGTAGGACTTGTTCAGGGTTGTTTGGAACAACTCGGGGCTAGGGCCTCCTGCGGACGATCTGGGATGTGGAAGCACACTTCCCGCAATGACGCGTGCGTCGGAGGAATCGTGGTGCGCTGCGGTGACACCCAGGTCGTCTGCGGCATCTCGCACAGCCTCCTGTTCACGGTCCAAGGCGTCGTCGGTTCGCGCCAGGACCTCGTCGAACTGGTCAAGAGCGCTGTCCTCGCCCGGTACGTCGTGAACGATGGCGTCTGCGGGGATTGCGGGCAGGTCTCCAGAGTCACTGACCAGCGGCTGTTGGCCGATGTCCAGCAAATACGCCTCCAGCATCTGCACACGCCGGGCAGCAAGGTCGGCGATGCGCTGGGCTTCGTCACGCTGCCTCACCGCCCGTTCGAGCTGGGCGCTCAGGCGCGCCTCTTGGTCCCGAGCACGTTCAAGCTGCGGCTGCAGCGCACGCGTCGGGCCCGGGGAGTGCACACCGACCCCAGTGAGTACGTCGATACGTCGCGACAGCTCAGCGACCTTGGCTTGTGCCTGGCCGAGGACGAGAAGGAGCATCGAGGCGATCCGGAGCGCCTGTTGGCGCCCCTGCTCACTCGTCTCGTATGCCTGGCGCGCGCGCACGAGGTCCCGGTAAACCTGAATCGTGCGTTCCTTCTCCTCGATGAGCTCGCGCGGCGACACGACCACCTGACCGTCGACGCCGACCAGGGTCGGAGCCTTCTGTGCCTTGTCCCAGAGGGCCCGCGCCTCGCGTACGCGGCCCAGCGCCTGGTGGCCGGGCTCGTCGGGGAAGCACACGTCCGCAACGGCCTCCACGACATCCCAGGTCAGGTCTTCCCCTGACAGATGAATGCGCAGGCGGCGGAGGTCTGCAACTCTCCCGCCCTCGAAGTGCTCCGGGGTCAGCCGACTGTGGAGGTCCCGAACGCTCAGACCAGCCTCATCGATCCATGAGCGGACCATCTGCACCAGCGCATTGGCTTCGGCGCTGGCTCCTTTGGGCGGCGCCCAGGGACGCCCCGGGCGCTTCTTCCGCTCCTCCATCGCTGCTCCCCATGTTGTTCCGCGATAACCCGCCGTTGTCGCCAGAACAACATCCAAAAGGTACCGCCAACCACCGCGCAGCTGGATCGTGTAGGTGCATCGGCCCCCGACGCCCCTAAACGAACCAAACTCGGAGAATTCCCGTGCACCTCACGCAGGCTGAACTACTCCTCGTCGCATTGCTGGTGATCACCCTTCTGGCGATGGGAGTAGGTGGTGCAGCAGTGGCTCTCGCGCGCTGGGAGGGGCTCACGGTGCCCGCCGCCATCAGCCGAGGTGGCATCGCCTTCGCCGGGACCATGGCCCTCGGAGCGTCCTTGGCTGGTCTCTTCCTGATGCTCAAGTGAGTTGGGGGAGCAGCCGGCCGGTGTCGCCCACTCCCCCGCGCTGGTGCCGACCTTCAACCCGAGGAACGTGCCAGAGGGGCGTCTACCACTCGTCGGTGTCGCCGTACTTTCCTGGGTTCTGAGCGCGGTCCACAGCCTGTGCACACGCCTCAACAAAGGCCGCCTCCACGGCAACCTTGTCCGTGCCTCGCACCTGGGCCTCGACCTCCTGGCTTGTGCCGGGACGCCGGGCCGTTCGCCAGGCCGAGGCGCGGTCGGTGTAGCGGTCGGTCTCGAAATCCCAGGTGGGCAGTGACCACTGCTCCGGGCCCCCGGTCGCCGCGCGTTCTCCGCCTGGGAGGAACACGGCTCGGGCGTGGAAAACCACGGCCCGCTCCGGTGCACGCTCGCGGATGGCGCTCGCACCGCCCGGACCCTGCTGTTCCCAGCGCCAGCGGTCCCAGTCCTCGACCTCGGCTGAATGGTCGGGCCAGTCCTCGCTCCACCGTGCGACGACCTCGTCAGCGTGCTCGCGGTGCAGGAAGGGAACTCGCCGCTCGCCGAGGCGGGCGACGTGAATCACCAGCTCGGCCGGGACGGGACTATGACCGGCCGCCGGTGCGACGTTCTCCGCCACCTGATCCGTGCCCCACAGCAGGCCGCCGACTTTGGCGGCGGTGTCCTTAAGGACGCGGCTGGTCAGGTGCTGGTAGCGGCGGCGCATCCGGGCGGACTTGCCGGGCTCCCAGCCCATGATGGCGTCGACGACCGCGTCGGGGACGCCGAGGATGAGCAGGACGGTCGCCGCGGTGTGACGGGCATCGTGGAGGCGGGCGTCGCGGACGCCAGCGGCCTTCAATAGCTCCTTCCACTTGTGGTAGTCCGTGTTCGGGTTCAGGGGCTCGCCGGTGGGCGAGGTGAACACGTACCCCTTCTCCGTCCACAGGTCGCGGGCAAAGGCTCGCTCGCGGGCCTGTTCCTCGCGGTGTTGGCGCAGGAGCTGAAGTAGCTCGTTGGGGACGCCAATGGGGCGCTGGCCGGCGCGGGACTTGGCGTTCTTCGTCTCACGTCGGGTGTTGATCTTCTGGGGGCAGAAGCCGGGCTTGCGTCCGCAGCGGTCGCCGCAGCCGTGTTTGTAGCGGGGCCGCAACCGGCCGCGCCGTACGCGGATGACGCCAAGGTCGAAGTCGACGTCGTCCCACTGCATTCCGAGGACCTCGCCTTGGCGCAGGCCGAGGGCGAGCGCGATGACCCAGCGGGCGGTGTTGCGGTGCTTGCCCGCCTCGGCTAGGAGCCGCTGGACCTCCTCGACCGAGTACGGCTCGACCTCCTCCTCTTCCAGGCGTGGGGCCTTCGCGATCTTGGCCGGGTTGACGGTGAGGTGGGCGCGGCGCACCGCTTCGTTGAGGGCGGTGCGTACGGTGCGGTGTACCTGATGGGCGGTTCCGGCTGCGCTGCCGGAATCTTGCATTTTCTTGTAGAAGCGCTCCAGGTGCTCGGGCTGGAGCTTCTCCAGGCGGTGGGCGCCGAGGCCGGGGATGAGGTGGTGCCTCACCGCGACGCGGTAGCCGTCGATGGTGTTTTCCGAGACATGCGCGGCGGCGATGTTCTCCACCCAGTGCGTCAGCCACGTCTCCAGCGTCCAGCTCTGGCCGACCTTGCGGACGGCGCCCTTGTCGCGCTGCCGTTCCATCTCCCGGACGACCTTGGTGACGTCGGGGCGGGTCTTGCGGCTGACGTGGCGCCGATCGGGGGTGCCGTCGTCCTTGACCCCGACGGTGACGTAGCCGTGCCATCGACCGTCCTTGCCTTTGAAGATCGAGGAGCCGCCGTTGGGCTGGCGGGACTTCGGTGCGGAGGCGCGAGTCACGCGGCGGCTCCGAAGTCGGTCGCCGTCAGGCGGCGGGCCAGGAAGTCGTTCACCGCTTCCGCTGGGATGCGGCGCAGGCTCCCGATCTTGATGGAGGCGATCTCGCCGGAGGAGACGTACTCGTAGAGCTTGGTGCGGCCGATGCCGATTCGACGGGCGGCCTCGGTGACGGTGAGAGCGACAAGGGTCGAGTCCCCAGTGGGGCGGCGCTCGGCCATCAGCGTGCGCAGGGCGTCTTCGGAGACATCCAGAAGCTGGGCTATCTGGGAAACGGGCAGTATGGACTGCGGCATGGGAGTGCTCCTTGCGCCGGCCTGCGGCGTCGCGGGAGCGGCAACTCCCGTCGGCCTGGCCGGTGGCGTCGTTCAGGGATGGATGGGGCAGTGGATGATCGTCGGCGATGGCAGTCGCCGTGCGTGGGGCTTTTCGGCGTTCGTAGCGCCGCAGAAGGGACCGTGGTCGGCTACTCGCCGACGGGTGGCTGGTTCTGATTCCTCAGGTGCGCCCGGGACGGGTGCAGATTTCTGCGCTGGGTCCGCTCTTCGAGCCGGAGGAGTTCGTCGACCTGCCCTCTCTGCTCAGGACCCTTGTCACCGTAGGCGTTGAGTTCGACGTCGATCTCGTGCAGGTGCATCTGGTTCCGGTCGATCGCCGTTCGGAGTTGGCGGTACTCCAGCGTCATCTGGACGTACTCGTGTACAAGCTGGCGGATGCGGGGGGTGGCCAGCTCATCCGGCGGTCCGGTCAGGTCCTGCATGGTGAGGTCGAAAACCTTGCAGAAGCCGAGCGCCTCGTCGAGGTTCACCCTGCGACGGGGCTTGCCGCTCTCGATGCGCCAGATCGCGGACTGGTTGATCGGATGGCCGGCGGCGGCCATCTCCTCCGCGAGCTTCACCGTGCTCCAACCGCGGACCTCGCGTTCCAGCTTGACGCGTGCGGCGACGTGATCTTCCGGCACCGGTCGACCTGGGCCGGCGCGCTCCGCGCCTTCCTCACCACTCACTCGCGCCTCCCTTCACGCATCAACAGATCCAGTCGATCCAGCATCCACAACCAAACCTCATTGCACAGTGAAATGCAAGGCATTGCGTTGCCGAAAATCTCGGCTATGGTCGTGGTCCGCCGTACAGCGACGGACGGAACCGCACACGCAAGCGGCCCCGGTGCTACGAACACCGGGGCCGAAGTAGAGGCTCCACCGCACAACCATCCATCCCTGAACGATCTAAACCGGAGGCCGGGGTTGCCGCCCCATATGGCCTCCCGGGTGAGGAGCTCCGTGAACCAGGGTACGACCCTGCCCTCCCAGACGCCATCCCGCTTCGACGAAGGCTCCACCCCGACGGAGCATCCGTTCAACCTGGATGCCGAGTGCGCAGTCCTCGGCGCCTGCATGCACGAACCCGGCGTCATCGCCGCGGTCAGGCCCATCCTCGGCGACGACGCCTTCTACCGACCTGCGCACGAGACCATCTGGCGCGCGCTCCTCACTCAGCATCGCGAGGACAAACCCACCGACCCGATCGTCCTCACCGAGCTGCTCCAGCAGCAAGGGGACCTACAGCGCGTGGGTGGCCACACCTACCTGTCTCAGCTCGCCAACGCTCCCTACGGCACTAGCAGCGCCGAGTACCACGCGGAGATCGTCCGCTCGAAAGCCGACCTTCGCCGCCTGGTGACCTCAGCGGTACGAACCCTCCAGCGGGCCCGGGAACCCGGCGCCGATCCCGAGGCGATCCGCAGCGAAGTCGAAGCGGAAGTGCGCGCAGAGCGGGAGCGTGCGCTCGCCTCGGGGCAAGGACGGTTGTCCCGCTTCGCCACCGACGGGTGGTCATTCGTCAAAGAGAGCGGGGCGGACGCCGAGCCCTTGTGGGGTACGCGTGAGAAGACCGTCTGGGCACCGGGCGAGAGCCTGATGATCGTCGGCGCTCCGGGCGTCGGCAAGACCACGCTGGCCCATCAAGTGATCTTCGCCCGCCTCGGTCTCCAGGAGACCGTCCTGGAGATGCCCGTCGCCCCAAGCCGGCGCGTGCTCTACCTGGCGATGGACCGCCCCAAGCAGATCGCCAAGGCCATGGCCCGCCGCGTTTTCTCGACCGACGAGAAGATCCTGCGCGAGCGGCTCGTGGTCTGGCAGGGCCCGCTGCCCGCGACCCTCGACAAGGAGCCCGACCTCCTCGCCGATCTCGCCGCCGCCCACCAGGCCGACACGATCGTGATCGACAGCCTCAAGGACGCGGTCAGCACGATGGTCGACGACAGTCTCGCGGTCGCCTTCCACAACGCCCGCATGCGCGCCCTGCGCAACGGCGTGGAGATCCTGGAGCTGCATCACCAGCGCAAGGCAACCGCGGACGCTCCACGTGGGCAACGCCCCAGCCTGGACCAGGTCTACGGCTCCACCTGGATCACCGCCGGCGCGGGCAGTGTCCTGTTCGTGAGCGGACGGGCAGGAGATCCTGCGGTCACCCTGCACCACCTCAAGACCCCCACCGGTGAGGTCGGCCCCCTGGACGTCACGCACGACCATGTGCGCGGCACCACCATCGTCGACCCCACGAAGGACCCTGCCGTCCTGCTGCGCAACGCCCCCAACGGGCTGACCGCACGCGACCTGGCCACCGTCCTCATCGGCGGAGGTGACCCCGACCGCGCCGACATCGAGAAGGCCCGACGCCACCTCGGCCGCCTCGTCGACAGCGGCCTGGCCACCAAGACCGACGGCATCGCCGGAGGGGCCGGAGGCGGCCAGCAGGCCCGCTACTACGCCTCCGCCCGCCACCTGACCGCCGTCGGCTGACCTCCTCGCCAACCCCCTCGAAGCGTTCACGGGACCGTGCACGTGGCCTCCACGCCCGTGCACCCCTGTGAACCGCTCACAGGGCACACGGTCACCGAAAAACCGCAGGTAGAGCGATCACGCGCCCGTACACGCCGTACACGTGCCTAAGCGATCACGCGCGGGCCCCCCTTTAGAAGGGGGCCCCGCGTGTACGCCCCCTCCGTGAACGCCGTGGTCGTCTCCCCGCCATTCCCCCGGAGTAGATCCGCGCATGCCGCCCGCCATACCCGAAACACTCGCCACCGCCCCCTTCCCGTACGCCGACAGCCCGCTCCTGCCCGCAGCCGTCTTGGCGATTGCCGCCGGTTCACTGCTCGCGGGCCTGAGGGCCCGACGCAGCCAACGCCTCCCCCATGATCGGAAGCGGCGGCCCTCGGCTGCCGTCGTCACCGCCACCGTGGCGGCGCTCGTGTGCACGGCCTACAGCGCGGACACCAGCTGGCGGTTCGCCGCCCACTACCTCGACATGCGCAACACCGCCGAGCGCACAACGATGTTCTCCGCCGCTGAACTCGCCCTGTTCTCGATGGCACTGATGGCCCGGCAGAACCTGCATGGTCCACGGCAGACGGCCGGCTTGCCCGGAGTCCTGGTCTGGGTGATCACCGCCATGCAGACCATTCCCGCCTACGCCGAGTCCGGCCCGGTCGGCGGCACCGTACGCGCCTTCACCGGCCCGGTGATGGCGGCCGTGCTGTGGCACCTGGCCATGGGCATCGAGCTCCGCCAGCGCACTCCCGACGCCACCTCCCACGGGTTCGGCGCTGTACTCACTCGGCAGGCCCGCGAGCGGCTGCTCGCCCGGCTGGGGGTCTTCGAACAGGACCAGGGCGCAGCTGAGATAATCCGCGATCGGGCCACGCAGCGGGCCGTCGCCCTGGCTACTCGCCTCGCCGAGATGACTCCCGCACAGCGAACCGAACGGGCAGGCCGCCGCACCATACGTCGGCTTGCCAAGGCGCTCGCCCGCTCCGGCATCGATGCCGACCCGTTCCGGAACGAGCAGCTGCTGCGGCAGCTCGCCACCCGCCGTCAAGCAGCGGTGCTAGCCACCGTCGATCTGCCCGAGCGCTGGAGCCTGCCCGTCGGGCAGCCCCTCGACCTGTCCACTGCGCAGCCCGGATCCTCCCGGGCAGAAGCCGACGGGCAAGCGACGGACCACGATCGGGCAGACCGCGATGGGCGGGCAGAAGACCACGCCCGTCCGCACCCGTCAGATCCGGCCGACGGGACGCCCGACCTGGGCGCCGGCCCCAATGCCACCGACGCCAGCCTGAAAACGGCCGCCCGCTCGCACCAGGTGTCGCGCCCGCAAGACGCCGCTCCGCCTCCTACGGGCAGCACCTCACTCACCCCATCGGCCAAGCACCACACGCCGAAGCCAAAGCGGTCCGTGCGCAAGCCCAGCGCTTCCGACGAAGTCATCCTCGCGTCCGCCCGCCGCGTGTACGAGGAGACCGGCAGCGTCGGACGCGACCGTGTGGAGGACGCCGTGCGCGACGCCGGTTACAGCGTCTCCAGCAACGTCGTGGGCCGTGTCGTCCGCGAGTTCAAGTCCCGGATCGGGGCCGCACACGCAGATTCCTGACCCAAGACCGCAACGACTCACCCCAGCGGTGACCTGAGACGGAGATCCCGTGCGCGACCCCCATCACGAACCCGCCACATGCCAACAGCAGCCGACCACCACCCCAGCAGAAGGCGGAGCAAGTTGTCCCGGGAGCAATGCTCCCGGAATTCCCGCCCCAGGGGTGGCGGGACCGGTCCTGCGCCAGGGGGCGCCGGACCGGCAGGCTGCGACCGAGGGCGGACCTCAGCCAGGAACGGCACGGCAGGCCGAATCCCTGTCGCGGCGGCGTCAGCGCGCCCGTCAGCCGAAGCCCCGCAAGCGCCTGCACCAGCCCAGCTGCCGCATGAACGACGCCGAGTACCAGCGCTTCACCGACGCAGCCGCCCAGTGCCAGATGACCAACGCCGCCTTCCTCGCCTACGCAGTCGACAAGGCGGCCCGCGACCTGACCCGCACTGCGGCCGAGATCGCCACCGAGCGGGAAGTCCTCGATGAGGTGTTCGCCGCCCGCCGGCACCTGGGTCGGATTCATGGCTTGTTCAATCAGGTCGCCAAGGCACTCAACTCCGGCGCCGACGCACCCCACCTCGACGCCGCCGCTCAGGCCGTCCTGAACGCTGCCCGCCGGATGGAAGACGCCGCCGACACCCTGCTCGCCCACCGGGACGGTGGCTGCCCGGCATGATCCCTCGAATCCATAAGCGCGGCAGCGCGACGATCGGCCTCATCCGGTACCTGTACGGCCCCGGCACGCACGAGGAGCACACCGACCCGCACCTCGTGGCGGCCTTCGACCCGCTCATGCCCGACCCGGGCCGCGATCCGCAGGCCACCTACGGGCAGCTGCAGCGGCTGCTCGACCAGCCCGTCAACGCCCTGCCCACCGGCCGCCGCCCTGACAAGCACGTGTGGCATCTGTCCGTACGCGCCAGCCCTGAAGACCCGGTTCTGCCCGACGACGCCTGGGCAGCCATCGCCCGCCGCATGGTCGCCGCCACCGGCATCGACCCCGAGGGCGACGACGCCGCCTGCCGGTGGGCGGCCGTCCGGCACGCCGCCGACCACATCCACATCGTCGCCACCCTGGTCCGCGACGACGGCCGTCGGCCCCGCCTGCACAACGAAGCCCGCCGAGCTCAGGCCGAGGCCCGCCTCATCGAGGCGGACTACCGCTTGCGCCGGGTCACGCCGGGCGATGGCACCGCCGCCAAGCGACCCACCAGCTCCGAACGCCATAAGGCCGAACGCCGAGGTCGACAACGCACCCCGCGCGAGGAACTGCGGGAGGCGGTCCGGCGCTCGGTGGCCGGCGCCGGAAGCGAGGAGGAGTTCTTCGACCGCCTCGCCGGGGCCGGCCTGCTCGTGCGACGCCGTGTCGCACCGTCGGGCGACCCCCTCGGCTACACCGTCGCCCTCCCCGGCGACCGCAACGCCAAGGGCCAGCCGGTCTTCTACTCCGGCTCCAAGCTCGCCCCGGATCTCTCCCTGCCCCGTATCCGCGAACGTTGGAACGGGAACCCTGACCACTCCGCCCAGCAGCCGGCCCTGCCGCCGGTGACCGGCCCTGCGTCCGCCCGTCGTCGCGTCACCAGCGCCGCCTGGCAGGCCCTCTTCGTCGTCGACCACGGCGAGAACGGCGTCGTCGCCGCGCAAATCGCCGCCACCGGGGAAGTGCTCGACGCCCTCGCCCAGACGTCGGCGGCCCACACCCGCCACGAACTTCAAGCCGCAGCGGCCGCGTTCGAGCGCGCCTCCCGCTCTCACGTACGTGCCGCACGCGGCCACGACCACGCCCTGCGCCAAGCGGCCCGTGACGTCGTGCAGAGCGGCCCGGCCTTCGGCCGAGGCGAGGACGGCGCCGCCACCGCGATGGCCATCGACATGCTCCTCTTTCTGGTCTCTGCCGCCGCTCACTGGCACGCCGGGAAGCAGCATGCCCAGCAGGCCGAAGCCGCGCACCGGGCTGCTGAACATCTCCGCTTGGCTTACCGGATCGCCGCCGAGCGCCCGATAGCGGCTCTTCACCAGCGAGGCGTACGCATGGCTCCCTCCCGGCAACGCCGCCATGCCGCCCTCGTACGGCAAGCCCTGCCCGAACTGGCTGGCCGGATCCTCGCTGAACCCGGCTGGCACGCCCTCGTCGCCACTCTCGACGAAGTCCAGGCAGCCGGGCACGACCCCACCACTCTGCTCACCGAGGCAGCGGCCCGAAGGGAACTGGGCACGGCGGCGTACATGAGTGAAGTACTCGTGTGGCGGCTACGGAGGTCAGCCGATCTTCCTGCCGACCCCCAGCGCCTCCAGGCCCCGCCCACCCACGGGAAGCGACCGGTCGCCGCACCCGAGCCAGTGCCCCGGAGCGAAGTCATGCCGCTGAATGGCTCCCCACGGCGACGCTGAACCGCACGTTCCAGCCCTGCCGCACCAGCCCCACCCTCGTGGCGTTTCACGGAAACTGGCTCGGCAGGGCAGCGTCTAGATAGCGCTGCACCGGCTCGAACAGCCCGTACGGCACGTACTGAGGAATCTCACCGAGCGTGGCCCAGACCGTGTCGGCCACTTCACCAGCGCTCGCAACGGCCGCCTCGCCCCCGACGGGCCGACATGCGATGTAGTGAATCTCCCGACCCGTCAGAGGGTGCACTCTGCACCCCAGTGACTCTTGTGGGGCCACCCATAGTCCGGTCTCTTCTTGGGTCTCACGTACGGCGGCTTCTTCGGGTGTTTCGCCGGGTTCGATCTTTCCCGCCGGGAACTGCCATGACAGGGCGCCTTCCGTCACGCGTCGTTGTACGAGCATAACGCGCGCGCCCCGAGCGACGATGGCAGCAGCGACCGCCACTTCTGCCTTACTGGTCACAGGGGTTCCCCTTCCTAGAGCCATCCCTGGACGCGCAACACCGTGGCCTCACCTCTTGATGGGCAGGTCCCGGGCCGCGTAGTACGCGTGCAGCGCCGCCTCGCCACCGGAGCCCAGGGCGGTCATGATCCGTTGGAAGCGGGCGGAGCGGAGGTCGCCGGCCACGAGGAGACGGGGGTGCTGGTCGGTGGGCGGGCAGTATCCGTCCGGGCCGCGGGTCAGGTCTCCGGGTGGGGCTGCGGGGGCGCTTCCCAGGCTGAGGAAGGCCGCGTCCGCCGTGATCGTGCGGTGGGCACCGTCCCTTCCTACCGCCTCGGCCGACAGCTGGGCACCTTCTCCACCGTGCAGCGTCAGGTGATCGACGGGGAGGAGCGTCACCCGAGGGTCCTCGCGAATCTCGTCGATCTTGTACTCGTCCGTCGCCGGGTACGCCACGAGGAGGCGCGTGTCCGTGGTCGGGTGGGCGCGGAGGAAGGTGCCGATCGGGCGGTCGCCGCCGAGGACGAGGAGGGTCCGGCCTTGGTCGTCGTCGGCGTCGGCCTGCCAGAGCGCAGGCAGGGTCAGGCCGGCGGGGGCGGTGATCCAGGGCGCGTCGCTGGGTTGGAGAGGGCCGACGCCCGTGGCGACGATGGCGTACGGGGCGGTGAGGGAAGCGCCCGTGTCCAATGTGGCGGTCACCTGGTCGTCGTCGGCGCGGAGCTCGGTGACGTACCGACCGAGTGCGAGGCGGCACAGCTCCGTGTTCTTCAGCTCGGCGACGATGGCGTCGGCCAGCTCGGGGCCGCTGGTGTAGCCGCCGAGGACGTTGTTCAGGGCCGGGATCCGGTACAGGTTCCGGCACAGCCGGTCCGGCTCGACCAGGATCGAGCGCATGCCGACGCTGGCGGCCATACGTGCGGCGGCACATCCGGCGGGTCCGCCGCCGATGATGATCAGGTCGGTGTCGTACAGCGTGTCGCCCATGCAGCTATTCCAGCATCGGGGCCCCTGCGTACGCCGCGAGTTGGTCGATCACGTGCTCGGTGGTGACAAGTTGGCCGGTTCCGATCAGGCGGCGTGCGACGACGAGACCGGCGCCGTGTACGTCAGGGCCGGCGTCGCTGGCGCAGGCGTCGGTGACGATCCAGGGTGCGTGGCCGTGTTCGAAGGCGTCGGCCGCGGACTTCAGGACGCAGCTCTCGGTAGCGATCCCGCAGAAGACGAGGTCGGTCCAGCCGCCCCCACGGACCAGTTCGGCTGCCTGGGGGGTGAAGAGCGTGTAGCCGGTCTTGTCGACGACCGCGTGCGCGCGGGCTGCCGCCTCCGCGAGTTCGGGGACGATGTCGGTCTCAGGCGGTTCTTGGAGTCGGCGCCACTGGAAGAAGCGCTCGTACGGGCTGTCCGGATAGTTGAAGTACCGGGTGAAGATCACGGGTCGGCCGGCGCCGGTCCACTGGGCGACGAGATCGGAGACCGCAGGCACGGCATGGCGGCTTCGCTCGTTCACGAAGCCGTTCTGCATGTCGATCACGACCAGCGCGGCGCTGCCGATGTCCATCCGTTGCTTCTCCTGCCCTGTATTCTCACCCGACACCCTCTCGCAGAGCGTCCTGCGCGGCGCGCAGCCGTTCGGCCAGCCCGCTGGTCTTCATGATGGCCTCCCGCATCAGAACGTGTTGAGCGGTCTCCTGGGCTCGGGCGGTGGTGAGCCGGGAGGAGGCTGCGCGCAGGAAGCGCCAGCCGTACTGCTCGGGCATGAAGGGGTCCTGACCGTCCTCGATCATCTGCTGCACCTGGCGGGTGAAACACCAGAGGGCTTGGACGGTCAGTTCGCAGGTGACCAACTCGTCGATCGTGAGGCTGCGCTCGCGGGAGTGGGACGCGTAGGCGACGCCGGACCAGCCCGCGTAGGCGGTGGACACACCCCGTACGCCGAAGGACACGATGTCGGGGTGGTCGAAGCCGGTGGCCAGGAGAGACTCCTCGACCGCACCGCCCAGAGGAGCGGGGCCGTCCGGGGCGCCGCGGTCTACCAGGACGGAGGGCGTGGACAGCAGGCGCAGTGCGGTTTCGTGGGCGTCGCCGGACCAGGGGCCCGAGGTGAGCCAGTAGAGGGAGAGGACGTACTCCGGGTTGGGAACACCGGCGGGTTCCTCGTCCAGAAGGTCGCGGAGCTTGTCCCGCGCCCAGGGCAGGTCGGAGGCGTAGGAGCGGTACCGCCAGACCGCGAGGTCGGTGAGCGCGGCGGGCATGTGCGGCTGAACGAGGTGGAAGACGGCCACCCCGCACGCGAAGACGTGAAGGACGCACTCCTGTGCCTCGGGGTGGTCGACACGGGCCGAGGAGGACTCCAGCCACCCGTCGTGCGCACTCGGTCTCATGTGTGCGCGGAGGCGGCCGGCGCGTTCGACGCCGATGAAAACTGGCAGGAACTTGTGGGAGTCGACTTCGATTCGGCCTGTCACGGGCGGCGCAGCGCCGCTTGATCCCAGTGCCGCCGCGAAGCGCGCCTGCGCGTCGTCCGACGCATGGTCGAGTGCGGTGTCGAGCACAGCCTGGGACTCGGCACGCGGCTGGTAACCCGCGCCACCGCCCTCCCAGTTCGACACGGTCCGGTCACTGACTCCGAGGTAGGCGGCGAAGTCACGCAGGCTCATGCGAAGGGCTTCGCGCAGCAGCCGTGCTTCGCGGCCGGACCATCTCTGCACAGTCACCACCGTCGTACCCCCCGTCCGTCACCTGGTGAAACGCCGAAACACCCTGCGCGGGCAGTCCTGTTCGGCATAACTGCGGCATTGCTGCAGCACCCGTGCGTCACACTCAGCAATCAGTTTGCACCATGCTGTATTCACGAACCGGGGAAAGTGGCCACAGCCAAAAAGCGCCCCTCCGCCCGTTCTCTCCGGTTACACACCCAAGGAGCAAACGGCATGACCGACATCGTCAAGCGCAACGCCCGCGCCATCCTTCTCGACGGCGACGAACTGGTCCTCATCAAGCGCACCAAGCCCGGCAGGGAGCCGTACTGGGTGTCGGTCGGCGGAGGCGTCGAGGAAGAGGACGCGACCATCGAGGCGGCTCTGCATCGGGAGGTGTTCGAGGAGCTGGGCGGCAAGCTGGAACGCGCCGAGCTCGTCCACCTCATCACCGATGCGCTGGAGGGAGGCGTCGGAGTCCAGCACATCTTCGCGGCGCGCCTGGAGTCGATGGACCTGGCCGCACGGACGGGCACCGAGTTCGACAAGCCGGAGCGGGGCGGGTACGAGGTGGTCCGGGTGCCCTTCACGGCCCAGGCCGTCAGTGAGCTGAACCTGATGCCGCCGGAGCTGGCCGAGTTCATTGCCACGAACACCGACGCGATCACCTCCGTTCTCGACACACCGATCCGCGAGGCATGAGCGATGGGGCGGTTACCGGACTTCGTCAGCCTCAACGGCCCTGACAACGTCGGCAAGACGACTCACCTCGATCGGCTGGCCGCGCGCCGACGCGTCTTCCAACCGTTGGGAGCCGTCCACGAGCACGACCCTGAGCCGTGGGCGCGCGTAGCGGCCGGCGACTACGCCCAGTGGTGGTTCGAGACGTCCACAACGGTCGAGCTGACGGAGATGCTGCTCGTCGGTCACGCCAAGCGGGCCGCCGCACGCGAGCCCGGTCGTACGGGACTGCTGGACCGTGGCCTGCCCATGCTCCTCGCTGTGGCCACCGCGACATGCGTGGTCAAGGACGGGCTGACGGTGGGCGAGGCGTTCAAGACCGTGACGGAAATCGCCGGTTCGCGGGCCGCCGCATCGGAGACCTCGGTGCTGCTGCTCGCGTCCTTCGACGCCAAGCGCAGTTACGCCATCACCAGCGCCCGCGAGGGCCGCCCGTGGACGGGGATCTACCCGGACTACCAGAAGACACTGCATGCTGTTCTGCTTCACCAGGCCGGCCACGGCACGTACACCGCTGTCGTGGACTGCGAGAACCGCTCCCTGGACGACGTGCACAGCGACGTACTCAATCACCTTGGCCTCACCCCACTCACCGACCGGAGTCCCCGATGACTCAGAACTCCCCGCCCCTGGTGCTGCCTCCGGGGCTCACCCGCGCCATGGCCACCCTCCAGGACAAGGACCGACACCGGCTGGACGACACCGTCACCCGGCTCCACACCGTCAACGGGCGTCTGTGGGACACCGAGGACCGGGTGCGTAGCGCCTTGCTCTCCGCCGCCCAGGTCGCCGACTGCAAGCGAGAGATCGACCAGCTCAACGCCGAACGCAACGCCCTCGCCGAACGGGCTGACGAAGTGCTCGGCTCGCTGGTGGACGCGGGCCGTGCCGATGTGCCGCTGCACACCGAGACGCTCGCCTCCGTCGTGGACCGCATGTCGGTGCTGACGCTGCGGATCTGGCACAGCGAGCGGGCGGCGGGCCGCGATGAGCTGGCCGCACGACGTGTCCCGGCCCTTCACGGGCAACGTGAGGAGCTGTGCGCCGCTCTCGACGCGCTGGTCTCCGATGTCGTCGCCGGCCGTCGTCGGCTCCCCGTGCCGGCCCGCTTCAAGCTGTACGGACGGGAGGACGTCGCTCCGGCAGAGATCAAGCCGAGTCGGCATCTGCGCCAGGTACTCGCCTTCGGCGGGCTGAGCGAGTGCGGGAAGAGCACCAGCGCACAGTTCGTTCAGCGGACCTGCGGCGCCCAACGCCTCAAGATCGGCTTCCTGTTACGGCAGGCAGCCCACCGGGAAGGGCTCGCGGACCCGTACGCACTCTCGGCCCGTCGGCAGGCCGAACTGCTCCTCGGCGAGCTGAACCGCTTTGCGGACGCCCACGTCGACACGAAGCTGTTCACCATCGAGTCCGTCCACGACGATGCCTCGATCGCCGAGCTCAAGCAGCTCATGGGCGACACGCTCCAGATCGTCTACCTGGACGCCTCCTTCGCCGTACGCGTCGAGCGGTCGGGCACTCCGGCCCAGGCCGTCGCCGTGAAGGACGAGATCAAGATGAGCCGCGGCGCCCATCAGGTCGCCGCTCTGGCCGACCACGTCATCGACAACACCGGCAGCATCGCAGCCCTCCGCGCCCGCCTCCGGCGCATCGCCGCCCCGCCCTCCACGACTGCGCTGCGCGTGGCCACCCCGTACGGGCTCGGTCTTCCGGCAGCAGTCGCGTCGGCGACGGCCGACTTCACCGACACGGTGCGGGCGTACGGACCCGGCGTCCGGCTCGTCGCCCTGACCGGAAGCCCCGGAGAGGGGACCTGGATCGCCGGCTGGTCCGACCTGGACCTCATGGTGATCGCCGAGCACGAGGTCATCGGCAGGATCCATGAGGCCCTGGAGCAGTACCGGACGGCCCTCGGCAGTGCGGCCTCTCTCGGCCCCACCCTCGTCACGCCCGGAGAACTGACCGCCCGACGCCTCACTCCGCGCCTGGCCTTCGTCCTTCACCAGCTCCAGCAAGGCAGCCCCGTCCTGCATGCGGCATCCGACCTCGAACTTCCGACGATCAGCCGGGACGAGCTCGCGTTCGCTGCCGTCCGTGAACTGCCCCAGGTCATGCTCACCATGCGCCGTCTGCGTACTGCGGAGGGGGCGACCGCCCTGCGGCAGCTCTACAAGCACCTCGTGCTCGCCTGCCGCCTTCTCCTGCGCGAGCACAACCAGTGGGAGTCCGGCCCCGACCGGATCCTCGCCGCCGCCTCCCGCATGCCGGGCCTGACGGCCCTCGCGGTCCCTCCTCTGGCCGAGGTCGCGAACGCTTGGCGTGACGGTGACACCGAGCTCGTGCTCAAGCCCATCACCGCGGCGGTCGACCAGCTCCTCACCTGGTACGCGCTCCAGCTCGCCGCCTGAACCACGCACCTCTCCTTCTCCCCTCTCCACCGACAGGAGCTTCGTCATGCCCGAAACCCTCACCGTGCCGCCCTTCTCCGCCCGAATCGTCGAGCGGCTCAGCGTCGGAGCCACCAGCCGCCGCGAGCGGGTCATCCACTCGTTGGACGGCCTGGAAAGCCCGGTGCATCCCGACACCCTCGCCAGCACGGGGGCCGATCTGTGGCGTCTGCTCCAGAAGCAGCTGCCGGAGGGCACCGGCTCCGTGGACTTCCTCCTGGGCCTGGACGCGGGCGGCATCCTGCCCACCGTCTCCCTGGCCGATGCCGCCCGCCTCCCCTACAAGATCGCCTGGAAGCTGCACCTCCCCCTGGACGGCGCGGTCCGCTTCAGCGAGCCGCACGCCATGCGCACCGACGTCTTCGCCTACGGCATCGCTCCGGGACAGCGCATCGTCATCGTGGACGACGAGATCACCACCGGTCGGACCCTGGCCGACCTCACCCGCCGCCTCCGCGAGGCCGGCGCCGTCCCGCTGGCGGCGGCCTGCCTGGTGGAGGACACCACGCGCGGAGCCCGCGCCCTGCTCGACGAGCTGGAGCTGCCGCTGGTCTCGCTCACCACGATCGAGGGCCCGGCGTGAGCTCGGTCGCCCCGCCAGGGGCCCGGTTCCACCACGGCTCCGCGGTCGTCCCCGCCGGGGCCGTCCACACCACCCCGCTGGGGTACGACCGTGGCAGCGTCCCCCTCGGCGCGCCGCTCCCGCTGACTGCCTCCGCCGAGTTCGTCCACCTGCTGAGCGGGTGCGGCGAGGTCGTGGTGGCCTTCGAGGGAAAGCTCGGCGACACCCTCCTCGCTCTGTCGGGGGTCCGCGCGGTGCTCGACTGGCTGCGGCTGCGGTCGGTTCGCACCTCCGTCCGGGCGGTGGGGCCGTACGCAGGGCTGATCACCCGGACCGGGCTGATCGCTCACCACCCAGTCGCCACGCCCCACGGTCGACGCGCCGTGATCGGAGACCGCGCGGGGATCGAGGCGCACGGCTCCGAAGCCGTGGTGAGCCTGGTACTCGATCCAGCGGCCCCGCCCTGCTGGTCGAGCGACGGCCGCGCCCACCCGGACCTGCCGGCCCGCCACTACCTGGCGCTGGAACGCCGCCTCGGTATCCGCCTCCCCGGCACGGCTCCCTTCGCGCCGACCCTAGCGACCGGCCCGAACGATCTCGTGGAGGAGCTGCGATCGGTGGGCTGGCTGGGCGGCCTCACCATCGCCGCCATCACCGCCACCAGCTGGCCGGAGCGCAAGGACTACACCGCCCAGCGGTACATCGCCCTCGCCGAGCAGATCGCCGAAGCCCAGCAAGCACAGGCCCGGCTGCTGCTCATCGGCGGCGCCCCGGAAGGCGGCTTTCGCGTCAGCGCAGAGGCCCCTCGACGCCACGTTCAGGTGCTCCACCTGGACGGGGTGCCGGCCGAACAGCTCGCCGATCTCTTCCCGCACTGCGACCTGATCGTCGGCAACGACACCGGCCTCACCCACCTCGCCGCGATGACGCGCACCGCAGAGGGGCCCGTCATCGGCCTGTACGCGCGCCACAGCCACAGCAAGTGGCGTACCGGGCTCCCTCATCACCACGCCATCGCCACCGACCTGTCCGACCGCATGCACCAGGGCGACCTCTGCCCTGTCCGAGACGCCATTTCTCCGGACGTCGACGTTCACATGGACGCCTTCCCGCCCGCCGAACTGGCCCGAGTGTGCCTCGACCTGCTCAACGGGGTGCGGCCATGACCCTCCGCAGCCCTCTGCGGCTCGGCCCGGTGCGGCGCTTCACTCGTAACCTGCTCTGTCCCGTCGACCTTCTCGGCCGCCCGTTGCTCCTGAAGTACACGCGCGACCCAGTGGAAAGCCTCGCCGAGGTTCGCGGGCACGCACGTCTGGCCCAGCACTACCGGGTGCCTACTCTCCACGCCCACCTGCGTGTGCCGGGCGGGCGGCTCTTCGCGTACGAGCGTCTGCCCGGCGGCACCGATCACGGGCTCCTGCTCGACCTCCTCAACGCGAGCGAGGCGAGCGGCGACCTCCACGCCTACATGGATCAGCTCACGGCTGCGTACCGCGAGGCCATCCTCGCGACGGCGAGGCCCACCGACCCGACACGCGTGGTACGCAAGCTGTACTGGAACCGTGCGGCCCCCGGCGGCCGACTCGACGAGTACTACGGCGGCAGGGACTTCCCGATCGCCGACGACCTCATCGACGTCCCGGTCTCCCGCCTCGGCACCTACACACTGAACATCAACGGCCGTCGGCACCACTTGGACTGGGTTGCCATCCTCCGCCGGCTGCGGGTCCACTTCGCCGCGACCGAGCCGGTCTGGACGGCCCTCACCCAGGGCGACCCGACCGACGTCAACCTCGCCCACCCGCTCGCCTGGTTCGACTACGACACCGCCGGGATGAACAGCATCCCCGGCGAGTTCGCCAACTTCCTCTGGTACGCCTCCACCCTCGGCGGCTGGCTCGTGCCCACGTACAACCCGGCGGCCTTCGCCGATCACCCCGCCACGTTCGCCCGTGTCCCGGACAACACCCCCGAGATCCGACGAGCGGACATCGAGCACACCACGAGCACCATTCACATCGACTACGCCCCACGTCTCGCGGCGCCCCGGCGGGCCGCTGTGACCACGTACTGGAACCAGCTCGTACGACCGGTCGCCGACCGTCTCTGGCCCGGCGCCGACCTGGCGAACCTTCTCCGCCCCTACCTGGCCATGCGCATCCTCGGCGTCTACAACCTCGCCGACCTGGCCCCAGTGGCCCGACTCGTCCTCCTCACCCGGCTCGCCGAAGCGATGAGCCCCGCCTTCGACCCCGCCACCTACTTCTGCCC
This sequence comes from Streptomyces sp. NPDC091416, assembly GCF_044756845.1. Taxonomy (NCBI): domain Bacteria; kingdom Bacillati; phylum Actinomycetota; class Actinomycetes; order Kitasatosporales; family Streptomycetaceae; genus Streptomyces; species Streptomyces sp. NPDC091416. Next base: position 403,382 of record NZ_JBIVTU010000006.1, on the reverse strand, counting down.
CCTGGAGTCGTCATGCCCGGCCCCCTGAACGGCCGCACCGCCCTGGTCACCGGAGCGACCGGCGGCCTCGGCACGGCCATTGCTCGCCGCCTCTCAGCCGACGGCGCCACAATCGCGCTCGCCCACTTCGACGACGACCGAACGGCGGGAGAGCTCTCAGCCTCCCTCTCCTCTTGCATCTCCCTGTCGGCGGACCTTCGAGACGCCGAGGCCGTACGGTTCCTCTGTCATCGAGCCCAAGAGACGCTGGGCCCGGTGGACATCCTGGTCAGCAACGCCGGTGCCTACCCGCGCCGATCGTGGCCGGAGACGACACCGACCCACTGGGAAGACACCCTGGCCACCAACCTGACCAGCCACTACCTCCTCGCCCACGAACTCACCCCCGCCATGACGGCCGCCGGCTGGGGCCGCGTCATCACGATCGGCTCTGTCCTGGCCACTGCGGGCCGCCACGAGCTCGCCGGCTACATCAGTGCCAAGGCCGGCCTCGAAGGACTCACCCGCGCCCTCGCACGCGAACTCGGCCCAGCCGGCGTCACCGCGAACTGCGTTGCTCCCGGCTCCATCCACGTCCCCGCCGAGGACGCAGTCGTCGACGACCCGGAGGCCATGACCGTCCGCCAGCTCGCCCGCCAGTGCGTCCGCCGTCGGGGCCGACCGGAAGACGTCGCCGCGGCCGTCGCCTTCCTCGCCACTGAGGACGCCGGCTTCATCACCGGCCAGACCCTACGCGTCGACGGAGGCTGGATCCTTGGCTGACATCTGGCTCATGCGCCACGGCGCCTACGAAGGCCACCGCCCCGGCTACCACGCCCCACACGAAGCCGCTCTCACTTTGGAGGGCCGCGACCAGGTGTGCCGCTCGCTCCCCCTCCCCGAGGGCATCACCGCGATCGTCACCAGCCCGATTCCCCGTGCCCGCCAGACCGCCACCCTCGTCTCGCATCTCACGGGCCTGCCGATCGTGGCCACCTCCGGCCTACTCGCGGAGTGGCGCGCCCCGAGCATCGTGCTCGGCCGCAGTGCCGAGACCTACCCGCCCGTCTATCGCGCCTGGCGAGCCCGCCGCCTCGCCAACCCTTCCCTACGCTGCGAAGACGGCGAAAGCCTCACCGACCTACACACCCGCGCCCGCCACTGCGCCACTTTCCTCCACCACGCTGCCCAACGCCACGGCCCCCTCCTGGCGGTCTCCCACACCCTCTTCCTGGGCGTCCTCACACATCTCGCAGAAGGCCCCGCCGCATTCGTCACCGCCGCGAAGGTTCCCTGGCGCTTCGCCGAGCATCGGCTTCTTCCCGCACCCCAACGAGCGGCGTCCGCCTCAAGCGGCCCGCCCAGTAGGACGGCCGGTCAGTCATGGCGGTCCCCGAGAGACCCCTCCTAATCTTGCGTCTCCTTCCAGCGCACCCAATGTCTCCGGCCCTCTTGGCCAGGACCGTTCACAGCGCGGAGCGACAGCAGCAGCGGGGCCGGACGCTGCGCCCCTCCCACATCTAGTGCAGTTGTCATGGGAAGGAGTGGATGGAGGTACGGGCGGCCAATGGCAGTTCCGCCACCGTACGTGCGGAATCAGCCGCGCTCGGTACCGATGCTGGTTAGGGCAGTAGGGTTCCCAGTTGACTCTGGGAAGTGTTGCGGCTCGCGGCCAGGCGGGTCGCTTGCTATTAGGGAACGAGGCGCAGTGGCCACGACCACGACGGTGCACGACGTCATCAGGGCGATCCGTAACGGCGTCGACGGAAGCCGCGACCGCGGTACGCGCTTCGAGGAGCTCATGCTCCAGTACCTCAGCACCGATCCCCAGTGGACCGAACAGTTCACGCGGGTGTGGATGTGGGCCGACTGGCCGGGCACCGAGCACGACAAGCGGGACACGGGCATCGACCTGGTTGCGCAGGACCGCGAGACCGGCGGCTTCTGCGCGATCCAGTGCAAGTTCTACGACCCCAGCCACACACTCCAGAAGGAGGACATCGACTCCTTCTTCACTGCCTCCGGCAAGGGCGGCTTCACCCGCCGCATGATCATCTCCACGACGGAGAAGTGGAGCGTGCACGCCGAGGCCGCACTGGCTGATCAGCAGATCCCCGTTACCCGGCTCGGCATGTCCGACATCGCGAACAGCCCGGTTGAGTGGTACATGCCTGCGGCCAACGAGCCCTTCGAGCTGAGCCTCCAGACGAAGAAGAGCCCGCGCAAGCACCAGCGCGACGCCATCGACGCCGTCTTCGCCGGGTTCACGGAGAACAACCGCGGCAAGCTGATCATGGCATGTGGTACGGGTAAGACGTTCACGGGCCTGAAGATCGTCGAGCGACTCCAGAAGGAGCGAGCGGCGGCCGGGGAAGGCGACCACACCACCGTCCTCTTCTTGGTTCCGTCCATTGCCCTGCTGTCCCAGACGCTGCGCGAGTGGTCCTTCGAAACCGAGCTGACGCTGCGCCCCTTCGCAGTGTGCTCCGATGTCAAGGTCGGTAGGGGGCAGCCCCAGGGCGACGACAAGGACATGGCCGCCCACGACTTGGCCCTGCCCGCCACCACCGACTCTGACCGCCTGATCAAGCAGATTGCCAGCGTGGAATCCGGCCCCGGCCTGACTGTCGTGTTCTCCACCTACCAGTCGATCGCCACGATCGCCGAGGCACAGAAGAAGGGCCTGGGCAGCTTCGACCTCATCCTGTGCGATGAAGCCCACCGCACCACTGGTGTCACACTCGCCGGCCATGATGAGTCCGCTTTCGTCCGCGTCCACGACAACGACTACCTCGCTGGTGACCGCCGGCTCTACATGACGGCTACCCCGCGGATCTACAACGAGGACACCAAGGCCGACGCGAAGAACGCCGACGCGGTCCTGGCCTCGATGGACAACGAGGCGACGTTCGGTCCGGAGTTCCACCGGCTGGGGTTCGGCGAAGCTGTGGAGCAGGGTCTGCTCACTGACTACAAGGTCCTCATCCTCACCATCGACGAGGACGTCGTCGCCAAGACGCTGCAGCAGGGCATGGCCGGCGGATCCTCCGAGCTCGGCATCGATGACGCCGCAAAGATCATCGGCTGCTGGAACGCCCTCGCCAAGCGAACCGGCACCTTCGCCGACGGCTCCGGCTTCGCCGAGGACGAGGCCCCCATGAAGCGGGCCGTCGCCTTCGCCCGCTCGATCGCAGACTCCAAGTCCATCGCGGAGCGCTTCAACGAGGTCGTCGACGCGTACGACGATGCCGATGACGACGTGCTGCACTGCGAGGTCGACCACGTCGACGGGACCTTCAACACCCTGAAGCGGAACCGCCTGCTCGACTGGCTGAAGCAGGACCCCGGCCAGAACCAGGCACGCATCCTGTCCAACGCCCGCTGTCTCTCCGAGGGCGTCGACGTCCCCAGCCTGGACGCCGTTCTCTTCCTCCACCCCCGCAACTCCGTCGTCGACGTCGTCCAGTCAGTCGGCCGCGTGATGCGCCTGGCCCCCGGCAAGAACTACGGCTACATCATCCTGCCTGTCGCCGTGCCGGCTGGCACGCCGCCGGAGAAGGCCCTCGCCGACAACCAGCGCTTCAAGACCGTCTGGCAGGTCCTGCAGGCCCTGCGTGCGCACGACGACCGCTTCAACGCCACCGTCAACCAGATCGAGCTCAATAAGCACAAGCCGGACAACAAGATCGGCATCGGGGCCATCGGCCCCAATGACGAGACTGTCGGTGACCAGGACGGCTCAAGCACTACGGATAGTGCCCAGGACGCCAAGGCCAAGGAGGCCCAGACCGCCCAGCACGTCCAGGACGCCCTGTTCTCCATCAGCGACTGGCGTGATGCCATCTACGCCCGCATCGTCGACAAGGTCGGCGAGCGCCACTACTGGGAGGACTGGGCCAAGGACATCGCCCAGATTGCCGAACGCCATGTCACCCGCATCAAGGTGGCTCTGGAATTCCCGGACAAGCAGGCAGCCTTCCAGGAGTTCGTCAGCGAACTACGGGCCACCATAAACCCCGGTGTCACCGACGACAGCGCGATCGACATGCTGGCCCAGCACATCGTCACGAAGCCAGTCTTCGACGCCCTGTTCAAGGACTACGCCTTCGCGGAGCACAACCCAGTCTCTAAGGCCATGCAGCGGATGCTCGACATCCTCGACGACCAGGGCCTGGACGCTGAGGCCAAGACCCTGAAGGGCTTTTACGAGTCGGTGCGCGTCCGAGCAGAGGGCATCGACAATCACGAGGGACGCCAGCGCGTCATCGTCGAGCTGTACGACAAGTTCTTCAAGACCGCCCTGCCCAAGACCGCCGACGCTCTCGGCATCGTGTACACCCCGATCGAGGTCGTCGACTTCATCCTCCGTGCCACCGAGCAGGCCCTGAACAAGCACCTGGGGCGCTCTCTTTCTGACACAGGCGTCCAGATCATCGACCCCTTCGTCGGCACTGGCACCTTTCCTGTCCGTCTCCTCCAGTCCGGCCTGATCAAGCCCACCGACCTGCTACGCAAGTACACGAGCGAACTCCACGCCAACGAGATCGTGCTCCTCGCGTACTACATCGCGGCCGTCAACATCGAAGCTGCCTTCCACGACCTTGCCGGGGGCGAGTACCAGCCCTTTGAAGGCATCGTCCTCACCGACACCTTCCAGCTCGCTGAAGGTACGGCGAAACTCGACGGGATGGAAGTCCTGGAAGGCAATAGCGAGCGCGCTAAGAAGCAGCAGAACCAGGACATCACCGTAGTGGTTGGCAATCCACCATATTCCGTAGGCCAGGACAGCGCGAACGATGACAACCAGAACCTTAAGTACGACGTTCTGGACGAACGCATCAAGGAAACCTACGCCTCGCTCTCCACTGCTAGCTCTGTACGCACTTTGTACGACTCCTACATCCGAGCCATCCGGTGGGCCTCAGACCGAATCACCAACGAGGGTATCGTCGCCTACGTTTCAAATGGTGGCTACATCGATGGGAACACATACGACGGCCTCCGCAAGTCACTTGCCAGCGAATTCGACGCGATCTATTGCTACAACCTTCGAGGTAACCAGCGTACTGCCGGAGAGCAGTCCCGAAGGGAAGGCGGCAAGATTTTTGGCTCCGGCAGCCGGAACACGGTGGCCGTCCTAATCCTCGTCAAGGGGGGCCAGAAGACGAGCGAGGATTACACCTTGCATTACCGGGATATCGGAGAATACCTTAGCCGCGAACGGAAGCTCAGCATCCTGGCTGGCCAATCTCTGGATTCGGTGGAGTGGCAGGAAATCACGCCCAACGAGTCCGGCGACTGGGTCCACCAACGAAACGAGCATTTCTCCAAGTTCCAGGCCCTCGTGGATACAGAGAAGACGCTCCAGACCGCCGCAATTTTCGAAGCTCACTCCCTGGGCCTCGGCACGAATCGCGACGCGTGGGTGTACAACTATTCGGAGCAGATCGTCAAGGAGAATGTCGAGTCCACCATCGACTTCTATAACGGACAGGTCGATGAGTTCATTAAGCATTGCAAGACTAAAGGGCTAACCCACCCCAAGGCTCCCGATGCAGAAAAGTTCATCGACCGCAACCCCCTGAAAATTAGCTGGTCATCCAGCCTTATCCCCAAGGTAGCTCGCGGGAAGAAGATCACCTTCGACGGGGCTAAAGTGACCACCAGCACGTACCGGCCTTTCAGCCGGCAGGCCGTCTACTTCGATCGCGATCTCAACCACCGCCCCGGCAAGCTGCCGCAGATGTTCCCGACGCCAGACCATCCGAACATCGGCTTCTATGTCAATGGCTTTCACGCGACAGCCGATTTCTCGGTCCTGGCTACCAACCTAATCCCCTGCCTGGACGTGTTTGGCAAGGGCGGTTACTTCTTCCCCCTCCACACCTACCGCGAGCTGGCCACCGAAGGCGGGTTTGACTTCGGTGACGACGGGAACGCCTACGAGCGGGTCGATAACATCACTGATGCGGCACTCCGGGCGTACCGTGAGACCTACGGCGACAGCGCCATCACCAAGGATGACGTCTTCCACTACGCCTACGGCCTGCTCCACTCCCAGGAGTACCGAGACGGTTTCGCCGCTGACCTGAAGAAGACCCTTCCCCGCATCCCCAAGGTGCGCGACTTCCACAGCTTCGCCGAGGCCGGCCGCAAGCTCGTCGACCTGCACGTCGACTACGAGCAGGCAGAGCCGCACGCAGGCATCGTTGAGAAGGTCTCTGGCGACACGTCTGCCACGCCCGCGAGTGAGCTGTACCGAGTCACCAAGATGAAGATCCCGAAGGCCAAGGGGCAGCCGGACCGCTCGACGATCGTCTACAACCGCCGCGTCACCCTCACGAACATTCCGGAGGAGGCATACCGCTACCAGCTCGGCGCTCGATCCGCCATCGAGTGGATCATCGACCGCTATCAGGTAAAGGTCGACAAGGCGTCAGAGATCACCAACGACCCCAACAACTGGTCCGATGACCCGAGGTACATCATCGATCTCCTCAAGCGGATCGTGACCGTCAGCCTGGAGACGATGAAGGTCGTGGACGCTCTTCCCTCCCTCGACATCCTCGACTAACTGCCCGTCGCAGCGGCGTCCTGGTTGCAGTTCTGGTTGCATTCACCCTCGTCCGGCCCCATCCGGACGGGGACAAGCTGAACACTACGCCGCAGGTCAGGACGAGCACGGCCCCCGCCGAACCCCCATACGAACATTTGGAAAGCGTGTTGGGGGCAACCCCTCACGAGTTCGAATCTCGTATCCTCCGCCATTGCTCTCACCGGGCAATACGTTGAAGGGCCCCACCGCTTGCGGTGGGGCCCTTCGGCGTTGGTGGTTGCAGGTGTCGCCGGCGGGACGCCCGCAGCGCACGCCACGGACACATGACCACATCGCGCCTGTACCGGCGCCCCCGCGGATCACACCCGGCGCACGACCCCACTGCTCCCACAGGGCGCGGACGCATGGTCCGCAGGCGTACACGGAGGCGACCTGGGCGCCGGCCACACTGCCGGGACCGATCCACAGAACACGGGGCCAGCCCTGACCGCAGCAGAACCAGCAGTACTCATCGGTCCAGGCGTTGCCGTCATCGGTGTCCGCCGCTGTTGGCGCACTCGGCGACGCCGGTGACTCGCGACGCCACGGCCAGCTCCATGAACCCGCCCGATTCCCAAGATCACTCACGCGGTGGAGTCGCCCCGGCCTGCTCCTGCCTGTCGGCGTCGGCGTCGGCGTCGGCGTCGGCGTCGGCGAAGAGGAGGGTGGGTTCGGCGAGGATGTCCTGGCTGGACGCTCTTGTAGATCTGGTCGACGCTGCCGAACCGGGCCTGTGCGTAGTCGAAGTCGACCAGATCTGCCGCCTGGCGGATCGATGCCTCATCGGGGCCTTCGATCTCGACGAAGGTAGGGAGGTCCGGCCAGATATCGAAGTCGACAGCGGCTTCACCCAGGAGCCGCTCCTCCCGGTAGTTCTCCTGGTAGCGCACCTCACGCAGGCCGATTTCGCGGAGGATCTCTGCCATGGCATGCAGATCGGACACCTCGGCCTCGAGCTCGGTGGTGTCGTCGATCGTCGTGGAGTCGGTGATCTGCTTCAGCGCGAGCGTGGAGCGGGTGGCCTCGTCCCTCAGGCTGACCCAGGCACCGCCTTCGAGGGCGCCGTTCTCGAAGATCTTCCGGGTGAGCAAGTACGCGGTACGCCTGGACGGCTCCGAGCGCCGTCAGTTCGGCCTGGAGGCCGTCTGCGGCGAACTCGTTGGTCCGCAGGGTGACCAGGGCATCCCAGTCTCCGATGAAGTAACGCCGCAGCTTCTCGCGGGATGTGTAGTGCCCCAGCACGTGGTGGCGTTGTGTGAGGGGCATAGGGGCATCATGAACTCCGCGCCGAGCAGACCGCCGCGCCGGACCAGGCGCTGCATGTGGTCGACGAACTCGCCTAACGACGGGCGGTGGTTGGCACCGCAATGCCGCGAGCAGCTCGTCCGGACAGCATCGCAGGGGGTGGTGGCGGGTTCGGGGGCGAGGAAGTCCTCCTCTACGACCTGGGCACGATCGTGGAGCCCTTCCTGCTTCAGTCTTCGATCAAGCCCATCGCGTGAGCGGGTTCTGTCACCCGGGAGTTGGACCTCGCCGCCGTGGAGAGCGAACGGAACGCGCACGATGGCAATGGCTCGGTAGTCGGCCGCGGCCGGCGGTACGACCAGTCTGCCGTCGCTCGCGCCGATGACCTCACGGTGGAGTCAGGCTCCGTACGCTCCTTCAGTACGGCGAGGACCTGAGGGAAGGAGGTGAGGGTGTGCCGCCGGCTGCCTCTTCGACCCGAAACCGATCTCCGAGACCTTCCTCCTGGGCGTCGAGGGAATTCCGCGGGCACGCGGTGCCTGAGCGGCTGTGGCCGCGCGCTGATCGTCGAGCCCGCTGAGACCGGTGGCCCGCCGCTCCCCGCCGAGGGGCACGCGCACGCCGCCCCTCCCCACCGAAGGCCCTGCGCACGTCCGGTGTTCGGCGTCGGCGCGCACATGGCCGGCTCAGGCATCGGGGGGAGCACGGCGTGATCCCCCCGTTTCCTGGCGCTTGACCGCGTCGGCGAGTTGCGCGCACACGCGCTGGATCTCCTCGTGGGTGCGGTTCCGTTCGGTGACGACCGCGGTGAGGAGCAGGGCGGTGAGGGAGACGGTGCCGTTGAACGCCTGGAGGGTGACCATGTTGGTGAGCAGGTCGTGGTGGGCGAAGGGGCCCGTCATCCGGCCGGAGGCGAGAATCGCGAGCGTGGAGACACCCAGGGCGCAGGGGGCGGCGCCCGCGCGTTCGAAGCGGAACGAGGCCCAGACCAGGAAGGGGAAGACGAGGAAGAGGAGCGAGGAGCTGGCGGAGTTGGTGACCAGGTAGGTCACGCTCAGGGTGCAGGTCGCCAGTGCCGCTGCCTCGGCCCAGATCAGGAGGCCGACGTCGTGCGGCCATCTGGCCCTGCGCGCCACGAGCAGGAAGGGGGTGACGACCATCACGCCCATGGCGTCCCCCGTCCACCACACCGACCAGGTCGGCCAGAAGCCGCCGGCCGGGAGTGCCCCTGACAGAACGAGGGTGCTGCTGCCGACGGTCGCGCTGATCATCATGGGGCCCAGCGCCCCGAGGAAGATCAGGGCCAGTGCGTCCTGCAGGCGGTCGAGGTCGTTACGGAAACGGGCACGGTTCAGCAGCAGGTAGGAGCAGATCGGGGCAACGGTGTTGCCGACGACGATCGCCAGCACGGATACCACCGTGGGGCCGATGGAAGCGTTGACCACGAGGGCCCCGACGGCGATGCCCGGCCAGATCCGCATCCCGAACAGGAGCAGGGCGGCGACCGCGATGCCGGTCGGGGGCCACAGCGGTGTGACCTGGCCGCGCACCAGTTGCTGGAGCAGCCCCAAGCGGGCGGTCGCGTAGTAGAGGGCGGCGACCACCAGAATCTTCAGGGCTGTCGCTTTGTGCTGCCTGAGCCGTGAGCTGTCCACCACATCAGCATCAGACACCGCGCGGATCCGGGCAGAACGGACGCACGGACCACGGAACTGCCGGCGGAGGTGTGTCCTGGCAGCTGCCGCTTGCCCGCTGAGGTGTGTCCTGGCTGCTACCGCGTGTCCGGCGGGCCCATGCCGTGGCTGCTACCGCGTGTCCAGGGCGTCATCGTGGCGGACGACGAGAACGGCGGCATCGTCGTCGTGTCCGGTGCGGTCCGCGACTCGGATCACCCGCGACGCGAAGACCTCGGGGTCGACGCCGCGGCCGGCGCCGGCCAGTGCCGCCACCTCCGCCAGTCCCTCCTCGATCGGGCAGGACGGCCCCTCCACCACGCCGTCGGTCAGCAGGACGAGGTATCCGGGCTGCGTCAGGCGTCGATGAACCACCGGGTAGCCCTGGTCGGGCAGAATCCCCAGAGGGACCCCGCCCTCGTCCAGTGACACACCCGAATCGCCCGCGTCGGTGCCCCACACCATCGGGACGTGGCCGGCCCGGGCGATGGCGAGATCACCGCTCCGCGGTACGAAGCTCAGCAGGCAGCAGGTGGTGAAGAGGTCGCAGCCGAGCGAGATCAGCAAGTCGTTGGCGCAGGTCAGCACCTCCCCGGGATCAGCCGTGACGCTGGCGAGGGCCCGGAGACTGGCCCGGGCTTCTCCCATGAAGGCGGCGGCCTCCACTCCGTGGCCCTGCACGTCGCCGATGGCCATCCCCGCCACCCCGTCCCTCATCGGGAAGGCGTCGTAGAAGTCACCGCCGACGGCCAGTCCGTCCTGCGCGGGCGCGTACCTGGCCGCCAGTCGGGCGCCGGGAAAATCAGGCAGTTCGGAGGGGAGCATGTGCCGCTGCAGCGCTATGCCGAGCTCCGCCCGGGCCTGCTGGAGTCTGATGTTCTCCAACGCCTGATCGACAAGACGCCCCAGGGTGACGAGGAGTTCCTGGGTACTGTCCGGCGCGTTGCGGTGTCGGTGCATGACGATCCTGATTGTGCGATTCGCCTCTGTTCAAACCCTAGCCCGATCGCCGTCACCCGGCGCGTACGGCGGGTGCGGAGTCATCCGCATCCGCTGCGGAGCCTGAACGGGTGATGTCGGGGACCGGCGAGCGCGGTGGCGCCCCGTGCCGAGCGGGACCCGCAGGGCTCCGGCGTGCGGGGCCGCGTCGGCGTGCCCCGGCGATGCAACCGTCGCGGCACTCGGTCGTCGTCGGCGCGAGCAGGTTCGGCTCGCCGGTGGATCCCGTACGCGGCTCCGCGCGGGCGGAGCGCCACGACGGGACCGGCGGATCCGGGAAGACCGGCCCGCTCCGGCTCCGCGTGGACGGCTCAGCGGCGCAGGCCGGCTTCCGCGCGGGCGGAGTGCCACGACGGGACCGGCGGATTCGGCAAGACCGGCCCGCTCCGGCTTCCCGTGGACGGCTCATCGGCGCAGGCAGCCCGGATGGTGCACGAGATGTTGGCTGCGCCGAGCCCTCGCGGTGACGCTGAGCGGGATGTCGCCGGGGTCCTGTGCGCGCGGATGGGTCCGCGCCGGCCCGGGGGCGGAAGGAGCCACACCATGCGGGTCATGCTGCGAGCACAGCTGGACACCCAGCTCGCGAACGAGGCGGTCAAGAACGGCCGCCTGCCGGAGATCATGCAGTCGCTCGCGGAGCGGCTCAAGCCGGAGGCGGCCTACTTCGGGCCCAGCGAGGGAAAGCGGTGCTGCACGTTCGTCTTCGACATGCAGGACAGTTCGGTCCTGCCCTCCATCGCCGAGCCGCTCTTCGAGGGCCTGGGCGCGACGATCGAGATCCAGCCGGTCATGAACACCGAGGACATGAAGAAGGGCCTCGCCGCGCTGCGACAGGGCTGATCGGGGCGTGGCGCCTCCGGAACACTTCTTGATCGGTTCTTCACAGGTCCTTCATGGGTGCGCTTCTACGTTCGTCCCGCCGGACGCAGTGGGTGGCCGGCGACGGCTGTGAGGAGTACCTGGGGATGCGTGCGCGGCGGAGGTCCGAGGGCCGGCTGTGGGTGATGGGCGCGGTGTCGTTGACGGCGCTGGCCCTGACGACGGGCTGTGGTGACGGTGGCGGGGGCGGTGGCGAGGTGGCCTCGGCAGTGAGCGCGCGGAGCTCCGCCACCGCCTCCCGGGGCGGTTCGAGTGAGCTGTCCGAATACATAGACGCCCAGCGCAAGTGGGTCTCGTGTCTGCGCGAGGCGGGACTCGATGCCCCCGACCCGGACGCCCGGGGCATGGTCGATCTCGGCGATCAGTCGAAGTGGAAGCGCGATCCGAAGGCTCTGAACGCTCAGGACAAGTGCGCCGACCTCAGCGTGGCCGTTCCGGACAGCGTCGAGAAGGCGCAGCAGCCCGAGATGTCCGAGGAAGAGATCCGTACGAAACAGCGGTACGCCACCTGCATGCAGGAGCACGGGGCGCCCGACTTCCCCGACACCGACGCATCGGGGTACTCCCAGGACGTCGCCTGGGACTCGACCTCGGCCGGAGCGAAGCGCGCCGCACGGGCCTGCGCTTCCATCATCGGCGTTCCCGACGACGCGCCCACGCCCCAGGGCTGACGGGGCCGGGCGCATGGACGACATGAAGGAGCCGGGCCGGCGTCGGCGCGGGCCGCTCCTGATCACGGCGGGGGTTCTCCTCGTCGCCGCGGTCAGCACGGTGGGAGCTCTCGGGCTCGGCGGAGGCGGTTCGGACGATGACAAGGCCGAGGGCAGAGGCGGCCGGCTGGTTGAGGTGTCGCGCGAGACCCTGACCGACCGCACGGAGATCGACGGGCAGCTGGGCCATGGTCCGCAGACGCCCTTCCCCGTGAAGGCCCGGGGAACGATCACCTGGCTTCCCGCCTCCGGCACCACGGCGCACCGCGGCGAGCAGGTGCTGCGGGTCGACGACCGGCCGGTGGTGCTGCTGTACGGGAGCCTGCCCATGTACCGCGACCTCGGTCTGCGGCAGACGACGGACAGCGCGGCAGGTGGTGGGAGCGGTTCCAGTACCGGAACCGGAGAAGGAACCGGAATCGGAGAAGGAACCGGAACCGGAACCGGAAAGGGGGCGGATTCCGGTGAGAACTCCGGCAGCGGCGCCTCCTCGGGTGCGCGCTCCGGAGCCGACGCGGGTGGTGGCGGCGGTTCGGCCGGCGGCCCGGATGCCGGACAGCCGGCGTCCGCCGCGCGGCAGCGACCGGTCCCCCTGCACGGGATGGACGTCAAGCAGTTCGAGAGCAACCTCAGCGCTCTCGGCTACTCGGGTTTCACCGTCGACGACTCCTACACCGAGCTGACGGCCGCTGCGGTCAGGCGCTGGCAGAAGGATCTCGGACTTCCGCGGACCGGCACGGTCGATGCCGGTTCCGTCGTCTACGCGCCCGGAGCGGTCCGTATCGCGGGCACCTCCGCCCGGGTGGGGGCCGAGGCGACGGGAACCCCGGTCAGCTACACCACGACGTCCCGCATAGTGACCGTCGACGCGCAGGCCACCGAGACCCGTTGGGCGCAGCGCGGCACCACTGTGAGCGTGGAGCTGCCCGACGGGCGGTCCGTACCGGGAACCGTGGCGAGCGTGGGCAAGGATGCCGCCGCACCGGAATCCGGAACCGTATCCGGAACGGACGGTGGCACGGCGGGCGGGAGCGACGGGGAGGGAGACCCGGCCGCCACCGTGGCGGTGGTGATCGTCTTCGGGGACCAGGCGTCGTTGGGCAGGCTGCAGAGCGGACCGGTCACCGTGCGCTACACCGTCAAGCAGCGCAAGAACGTACTCGCCGTCCCGGTCGCCGCCCTGGTGGCACTCGCGGAAGGCGGATACGGGCTGGAGATCTCCGAAGAGGGCAGCGAAGAAGACGGCAGCGGGGCCGGTACCGGCGACGGCGCGTCCCGTGGCTTCGTACCGGTCAGGACCGGGCTGTTCGCGGGCGGCAAGGTCGAAGTGAGCGGCCCCCGGGTGCGCGAGGGCATGAAGGTGCGGGTGCCCGAGTGAGCCCGGACCGGGAAGTCACCCGCGCGGTCGTGGAGTTCGCCGCGGTGTCCAAGCACTATCCGGGGGGCGTGACGGCCGTCGACGGCGTCGATCTCACCGTCCGCCACGGCGAACTCGTCTGCATCGTCGGCCCGTCCGGATCGGGAAAGTCGACCATGCTGCACCTGATGGGCACGCTCGACCGGCCGTCCACCGGGCGCGTGGTCATCGACGGTCACGACGTCGCCGGCCTGTCCGACCGCGAGGTGTCCGCCCTGCGTGCGCAGCGCATCGGATTCGTCTTCCAGCAGTTCCATCTGGCCGTCGGGATGCCGGTGCTCGACATCGTCGCCGACGGGCTGCTGTACGCCGGGGTGCCGCTGCGGGAGCGGCGGCGCCGGGCCGCACGGGCGCTGACCCGCGTCGGACTCGGCCATCGTCTCGGCCATCTGCCCCACCAGCTCTCGGGCGGCGAGCGGCAGCGGGCCGCGGTGGCCCGTGCCGTGATCGGCGGGCCGGCCCTGCTCCTGGCCGACGAGCCCACCGGCAACCTCGACTCCGCCTCCGGCTCCGCGGTCCTGGCGCTCCTGCGCGAACTGCACACCGCGGGCACCACGGTGGTGGTGATCACCCATGACCGAGAGATGGCCGAGCTGTTCGAGCGGAAGGTGGAGATGCGGGACGGCCGGATCGTCGGCGACCGCGCGAGTACGCCGGCCGGGACGGGAGCACACGGATGAACCGCGCGTCCGGGCTGCGACCCGCCCGGTTGAGCCCGCCGGACTTCGTACGGCTGGGTGGCACCGGTCTGCGTACGCGACCGCTGCGGGTGTTCCTGTCCGCCCTCGGCATCGCCATCGGGGTGGCCGCGATGGTCGCCGTCGTCGGAATCTCCAGTTCCGGCCGTGCGGAGGTCGACCGCAAGCTCGACCGGCTCGGCACCAACATGCTGCGCGTCGCCCCCGGGCAGTCGCCCGACGGGGAGACGACGAGGCTGCCCCGGGAGGCGGCGACGATGATCCGGCGGATCGGGCCGGTACTGCAGGTGGCCGCGACCGGTGAGATCAAGGCGGCGGCCGTCTACCGCAACGACCGGATACCCGTCGGCCGCACGGGCAGCATCCGGGTGGCGGCCGCCGATCCGGAGTTGCCGGCCGCGATCGGTGCGACGGTGGAGGCGGGCCGCTGGCTGGACGAGGCGACGCAGGAGTATCCGGCCGTCGTGCTCGGCGCGCAGGCCGCCCGCCGGCTCGACGCGTACACACCGGGCACCCGGCTGTGGCTCGGCGGCACCTGGTTCTCACTGGTCGGTGTGTTGCGGCCGGCCCCCCTCGCACCGGAGATCGACGGCTCCGCACTGGTCGGCCGGCAGGCGGCACGCACGTATCTGCACTTCGACGGGCACCCGTCGACCGTGTACGTGCGCGCCCGCGACGACCGGGTCGGTGCCGTACGCGGTGTGCTCGCCGCCACGGCGAATCCGCAGAAGCCGGGCGGTGTGCTCGTCTCCCGGCCCTCGGACGCGCTGGCCGCCCGCGAGGCCACCGAATCCGCGCTGACCGGTCTGCTGCTCGGGCTCGGGGGCGTCGCCCTGCTCGTCGGCGGGGTCGGCGTCGGCAACACCATGGTCATCTCGGTCCTCGAACGCCGGCCGGAGATCGGTCTGCGCCGTGCTCTGGGCGCCACCAGCGGACAGATCCGCGGACAGTTCGTCTCCGAGTCCCTGCTCCTGTCGGCACTCGGCGGGCTCGGCGGGACGGTCCTGGGTACGGCGATCACCGCCGGGTACGCGTATGTGCGGCACTGGCCGACCGAGGTGCCGATGTGGGCGGCGGCGGCCGGGATGACGGTCACCCTGGTGATCGGCGTGATCGCCGGGCTCTATCCGGCGGTACGCGCCGGGCGTCTCGCCCCGACACAGGCGCTGGCGGGCACCTGAGCGACCGGGGCGGAGCCCGCTCCGCTCACCCGGCTCACCCGTCGGCTGCCGCGAGAGAGACGACGAACGTGGTCCCGGTTCCCACCGTGCTCTCCACGGTGATCGTGCCCCTGTGATCGGTGACGATCTGCCGGGCGATCGCGAGCCCGAGGCCGCTGCCCCCGGTGGCACGGCCCCGGGCGGGATCGGCGCGCCAGAAGCGGTCGAAGAGGTGGGGCAGGTGTTCCTCCGGGATGCCCCTGCCGGTGTCCCGCACCCGGATCACCGCCGTGCGCCCGTCCTGCCTCAGCTCCAGCGCCACGGTGCCGCCGGGCGCCGTGGCGCGCAAGGCGTTGCCGACGAGATTGCCGACGACCTGGCGCAGCCGGTCGGCGTCGATCTCCGCCCGCACGGGCCGGGGCGCCGTCAGTTCCAGGGCGACACCGGCCCGTTCGGACGCCGCCCGGTGCGCGGTGCGCGAGGCGTCGAGGACGTCCCGCAGGTCGGCGACCTCCCGGTGGTAGGTCAGCACCCCGGCCTCGGCCAGGGCCAGGTCCTGGAGGTCGTCGACGATCCGCTGCTGCAGCATCGCCTCCTCGTGCAGGGAGTCGAGCAGCTCGGGCGTGGGTTCGACGAACCCGTCCTGAAGCGCCTCCAGATAGCCCCGCAGATTGGCCAGCGGGGTGCGCAGTTCATGGGCGATGTCGCCGGTCATCCGGCGCTGGCGTTCCTCCGCGCCCTGGAGGAAGTCCGCCATCCGGTTGAAGGCCCGTCCGAGTTCGGCGATCTCGTCGCGGCCGGACACGGGGACGCGGTGTTCGAGATCGCCGCCGCCCAGGCCCCGCGCCGCCGCGGTCAGCGCACGGACCGGGCGCAGCACGGCCCGGCTCAGGATCAGGGCCGCGACGACGGCCGCGAGGGCGACCCCGCCCGCCACGGCCACGGTGGGCGCCGCGGCCAGGCCCGCCGGTGCCTCGTCACGCGCCCCGAGGCTGATCTGCAGGCGCGGGGGTGCCACGGAGGCGGTGCGCTCGTTGAAGGCCCGTTGCAGACAGGCGGCGAGATGCGGATCGTTCTCGCACTTCACGGCGGTGAGACTGTCCTGGGTGGCGTACGGATCGTGGCCGGTCTCCGCTGGTTCCGCGCACTGCGCCGGACGCCGGTCCGTTCCGAAGCGGGGAAGACCGATGCTGTCCGCCCGTGCCGTCACGGTGGCCCCGGCCCGCGTCAGACAGGCCGCGTAGGCCACCGCCGCCCGGTACACCGCGATCGCGCTCACCGTGCGTTTGACGGAGGCGCGCGGCAGCTTGGCCGCGGGCAGCCGGAGCTGGGGGCGGGCGTCGGCCAGCACCGGCGGCTGCCCGCTCACCTCCCGGGGACTGCGGCCGGCGAGCACATCGGAGTCGGCCACCAGGACATCCGCCTCCGTGGCGATCCGGATGCGCTGCCCCGTGGCCGCCGACAGGGAGCGCACGGTGGGAGCCACGCCGTCCCAGGTGCCGTGCGCATAGCCGTACGCGGTCAGCCCTTCGAGAATGCGGGACACCTCCTGGCGGCCGGCCCGGGCGGATTCCTGCACCTGACTGTTGGCCTGGCGGAGCGTGAGCCAGGCGGTCGCCGCGGTGGCGGCCATCGCCACGAGCATGATCAGCCCGAGCACCCGAAGCCGGAAACTCATCACACGGTCCCGGAGCCGTGGGGGGCCTGCGCGCCCTGCGGGGTCTGCGGGGTCTGCGGGGTCTGCGTTCCGTGCGTGGCCTGCGTGGCCTGCGTTCCGTGCATGGTCTGCGTGACCTGCGTGGCCTGGTCGCCCTGGTCGCCCTGGTCGCCCTGGTCGCCCTGCTCCAGACGGTAGCCGCGTCCGTAGACGGTCTCCACGTAGTGCGTACCCTTGCCGCCCCTCTCCAGCTTCCGCCGCAGATTCATGACATGGGCGTCGACCGTGCGCGGAAGGACGTTCCGGTCGAAGCCGAAGACCCGGTCGATGATCTGCGCCCTCGTGAACACCCGCTCCGGCTCGCCCATCAGCACCGTCAGGATCGCGAACTCCTTGCCGGTCAGCGCCACCGGCCGCCCGGCGGCGCGCACCTCGAAGCGCGTCGTGTCCACCTCCAGCTCCCCCACGGTCAGCACGGCGGGCGCGGCCGGGGCCGCCGCCTTCGACCTCCGGAGCAGTGCCCGGACGCGGGCCGACAGCTCTCGCGGGCTGTAGGGCTTGGTCAGGTAGTCGTCGGCGCCGAGGTCCAGCCCGAGCAGCAGGTCCTCCTCGGTACTGCGCGCGGTGAGCAGCAGAATCGGGACCTGCGACTCGGCGCGCAGGATGCGGCAGACGTCGAGACCGTCGACGTTCGGCATCATCACGTCGAGCACGAGAAGGTCCGGCCGCGACGACCTGGCCCGGTCGATCGCCGAACGGCCGTCCGAGACGATCTGCACCTCGTACCCCGCCTGTTCCAGATAGATCCGGATCAGCCGTGCCTGCTTCGCGTCATCCTCGGCGACCAATATGCGCGCGCTCACTGCGGCTCCTTCGACTCGGACATCGCGTGGATGTCGCTCGGCTGACGCAACGCCCTGGACGAGCGGGGCCCACGGGTACGTACGGGTCGTCGGCGGCGATCTCCCGGACAGCCACGGCCCCCGCCCACCATGCGCCTCATCCCCTGGGCCGTTCCGGGAATTCTCGCGGTTTCCCGGAAAACTCCGCGGCGCGGTGTCGAGAACCGCCACCCCGCTCCGACGTCCCCTGTGAGAGTCGCCCACGAGGGGCGGCGAGGGAACGGACCGAGGGAGCGGAATCATGAAGTATCTGGTGATGGTGCAGGGCTCGCAGGCCGATTACGAGGCGATGCGGGGAAACGCGTCCGACGGCAATCCGGCGTGGGGCGAGAAGGACATCCAGGCCATGTTCACGTTCATGGGCGCGGTCACCAACGATCTCGCCGAGAGCGGTGAGCTCGTCGACGCCCAGGGACTGGTCGAGCCGGCGAAGACCCGGTGCGTCACCGCGGGCGAGGACGGCCGGCCGGTGATCACCGACGGTCCCTACGGGGAGACGAAGGAACTGCTCGCCGGGTACTGGGTCCTCGAATGCGGGAGTCTGGACCGCGTGACCGAGATCGCCGCGCGCATCACGCAGTGTCCGGCCCCGGCCGGTGCGCCCGTCCGTCCGGTGGTCATCCGGCCCATCGACAGCGGCGGAGGCGATGTGTGAGACGGACGACCGAGGTCGAGGACCTGCTGCGGCGACACGCCCCGCAGGTCCTCGGCGCGCTGGTGCGCCGGTACGGGCACTTCGATCCGGCCGAGGACGCGGTGCAGGAGGCCCTGATCGCCGCCGCCCGGCAGTGGCCCGAGCAGGGAGTGCCGGACAATCCGCGCGGCTGGCTGATCAAGGTGGCCTCCCGGCGGCTCGTGGACCGGCTCCGCAGCGACGATGCCCGGCGGGCTCGCGAGGAGGCGGCGGCCGCGCTCACGCCGCGGGACGCCTTCACCGCACCGGCGCCCGACGAACCCGTGCCGGGCGGCAGCCGGGCTCCGTCCGAGGACGACACCCTCACCCTGCTCTTTCTGTGCTGCCATCCGGACCTGGCCCCGGCCGCGCAGATCGCCCTGACCCTGCGGGCCGTCGGCGGGCTGACGACCGCCGAGATCGCCCGCGCGCATCTGGTGCCGGAGGCGACGATGGCCCAGCGGATCAGCCGGGCCAAGCGGAAGGTCCGGGGCGCCGCCTTCGTCCAGCCCGGGCCCGCCGACCGGGACCAGCGGCTCGCGGCCGTGCTCCAGGTGCTGTACCTGATCTTCAACGAGGGCTACACGGCGACCTCGGGGCATTCCCTGCACCGCGCCGGCCTGGCCCGGGAGGCGATCCGGCTGACGCGTTCGGTACGCCGGCTGCTGCCCCGGGACGGGGCGGTGACCGGGCTCCTGGCGCTGATGCTGCTGACCGACGCCCGCAGCGCCGCCCGCACCGGACCGCTCGGCGAGCTGATCCCGCTCGACGAGCAGGACCGCACCCGCTGGGACCGGGCGGCCGTCGCCGAGGGCATCGCCCTGGTCGAGGAGGCGCTGGGCGAGGGGCCCGCCGGGCCCTATCAGGTGCAGGCGGCCATCGCGGCACTGCACGACGAGGCGTCGCGCGCCGAGGACACCGACTGGCCGCAGATCCTGGCGCTGTACGACGTCCTCGTACGGATCGCTCCCGAGCCGATGGCCGGGCTGAGCCGGGCCGTCGCCGTCGCCATGGTCCACGGGCCCCGGGCCGGCCTGGCGGAGGCCGACGCCCTCGCGGACCGGCTGGCGGGCCACCACCGGCTGGACGCCGTCCGCGCCCACCTGCTGGAACGGGCGGGAGACACGGAGGGCGCCCGAGCCGCCTACCGTGCGGCAGCCTCCGGAACCCTGAGCATCCCGGAGGCCCGCTATCTGTACGGGCGCGCGGACCGGCTCGACGGCTGAAGCGGGTCCGGACCGCCGCGCTCCCGGGCTGCGCGGCACCCCGAGAGGGACGGGAGAGGGACAGGAGAGCGGCCGCGGAACAGTCGTGGAGAGGCCGCGAAGGAACCGCGAAGAGGCCGGGAAGGAGCCGAGAACAGCGGCAAACGGCTGCAAACAGCCGGACCGGCGGTGGTTTCACTGGCCGTCGCACCCCCGGCTCGCAATCATCGGGCCCATGACCAACAGCAACCAGGGCCGAGACATCACCCTCCGGATCGCTCAGCAGCCGGAGGCTGACGAGTTGCTCGCCCGCAGTCCGCTCGCCGCCCTCGTCGGCATGCTGCTGGACCAGCAGGTGCCGATGGAGTGGGCGTTCTCCGGTCCGTACGCACTGGCTCAGCGGATGGGCGGGGACGACCTGGACGCCCATGAGATCGCCACGTACGACCCGGAGGCCTTCGCCGCGCTCTTCACCGACAAACCCGCTCTGCACCGCTATCCGGGCTCGATGGCCAAGCGGGTGCAGCAGCTGTGCCAGTACCTGGTGGCGCAGTACGACGGCGAGGCGAGCGCGGTGTGGACCGGGGCCACCACGGGCGCGGATCTCCGTAAACGGCTCAACGCCCTGCCGGGGTTCGGCACCCAGAAGGCACAGATCTTCCTTGCGCTGCTGGGCAAGCAGTTCGGCGTGCGGCCGCCGGGCTGGCGGGAGGCGGCGGGGTCGTACGGGGAGGCGGACTCGCACCGTTCGGTCGCCGACATCACCGGGCCCGAGTCGCTCGCCGAGGTCCGCGCGTTCAAGCAGGAGGCCAAACAAGCCGCGAAGGCGGCGAAGGCGGCGGCCAAGGGCAGGTGAGCTCCCCGGGCACCCCCGGCCCCGGCCCGGGGGCCGCGCCGGGGCCCGCGTTCACCGCTGCCTCAATCCGGGAATGGGCGCTTATATGCCGCCCTGGCCCGCGCCGCAGTCCCGCCCCATTGCTGCGCCCGGAGGGTCTTGACCGGTAGGCTTTCCGTGTGATCTTCAAGCGCATCGGAAATGGGCAGCCCTATCCCGACCACGGCCGGGAAAGCACCCGGCAGTGGGCGGATGTCGCGCCGCGCCCGGTCCGCCTCGACCAGCTCGTGACCACCAAGGGCCAGCTGGACCTCGAAACGCTTCTCGCCGAGGACTCCACGTTCTACGGCGACCTGTTCGCCCACGTCGTGAAGTGGCAGGGCGACCTCTACCTGGAGGACGGACTGCACCGCGCGGTCCGCGCCGCGCTCCAGCAGCGCCAGGTTCTGCACGCCCGCGTGCTCGAACTCGGCTGAGCCGCCCCACCGGTCGCGTTCGGCGCCGACGGGGTTCGTTCGGGTGCTTTCGCACTCGGACGGGTGCGATCCGTCGATCATCAAATAGTCATCATCACCGGGCCGCACTACGCTGCGCCCATGAGCATGCTCACTCCCCCAGGCATGGGCGGAAAGTACCGCATCACGGGTGACAAGTACCCCCGCATGCGGCGCCCCCGCCGCCGCAGCAGACTGGTCCTCGCGGCCACCGCCTCCGTGGTCGCCCTCGGGCTCGCCGGATGGGGCACGCTGCAGCTCATCGATGTCTTCACGGGCGGCGACAAAGAGGCCAGCGCCGTCGGCCGGAAGACGGACTGCCCGGCCGCCGCGCCGTCCGCGCCCGCCAGGGTCCTGCCGAAGCCCGCGAAGATCACGGTCAACGTCTACAACGCGACCCCGCGTGGCGGACTGGCCAAGGCGGCGGCCGACGAGCTGAAGAAGCGCGGCTTCACCATCGGCAAGGTGGGCAACGCCACCGCCGCGTACGACAAGAAGGTCGCCGGCACCGCCCTGCTGCTGGGCGCCCCGACCGCGGTCAACGGCACGTTCCCGGTGCTCGGCACCCAGCTGCCGGGCGCGGCGACGAAGACCGATGCCCGCAAGGGCATGGACATCGATCTGATCATCGGTACGAAGTTCAAGGCGTTCAGCACACCGCAGGCGGCGGCCACCGCACTGACCGCACTGACGAAGCCGGCCCCGGCGCCGTCCTCCTCCTGCTGAGGAACGCGCGGCCGGGCGGAACGCGGCGGCGGGGGCGCCCGTGAGCGCCCCCGCCGCCGTCCCAGGTGCCGGTCCCCGAGTCCGTCAGTTCGTGTCGGCTAGCCGGCGGTGCCGTACATCCGGTCCCCGGCGTCGCCGAGGCCCGGCACGATGTAGCCGTGCTCGTTGAGCCGCTCGTCGACCGAGGCGGTGACCACGGTGACCGGCGTCCCCGCCAGCTCGCGCTCCATCACCTCGACGCCCTCGGGCGCCGCGAGCAGCACGACCGCGGTGACATCGTCCGCGCCGCGCTTGATCAGCTCCTGGATGGCCGCGACCAGGGTGCCGCCGGTGGCGAGCATCGGGTCCAGGACGTACACCTGGCGGCCCGAGAGGTCCTCCGGCATGCGGGTCGCGTACGTGGACGCCTGGAGCGTCTCCTCGTCGCGGATCATGCCCAGGAAGCCCACCTCGGCGGTCGGCAGCAGCCGGACCATGCCGTCGAGCATGCCGAGGCCGGCCCGCAGGATCGGTACGACCAGGGGCCGCGGGTGCGACAGCTTCACTCCGGTGGTGGGTGTCACCGGGGTCTCGATGTCGACCTGTTCGGTACGCACATCGCGGGTGGCCTCGTACGCGAGCAGGGTGACCAGCTCGTCGGCGAGGCGCCGGAAGGTCGGGGAGTCGGTGCGCTTGTCGCGCAGGGTGGTGAGTTTGTGCGCGACCAGCGGGTGGTCGACGACGTGGATCCGCATGCCACCCACAGTAGCCGCGCCTCCCGTACCCGTGCGCTGGCATCAACCGCACGTTCGGGGGGAAGGTGGGGGCATACGGACCCAGCTGGGGGTGATGACCCGATGCCGGACGGGGCGGAGCACAAGCGGGACGGCCCGGACCCGCAGGACGCGCCGGAGACGGACGCTCAGCGCCGCAGGCGCCGCGCCCAGTTCCTCCGCGAGCTTCACGAGGCCAAGGCGCTCCGCGACCGGGTCCAGCCGCGGCGGGTCAAGGCCGCCCGAATGCGCCAGGCCATGCGGATGCGGACGTTCCGCTGGTAGCCGGTCAGCCTCCGCGGGACCCCCGGGTGGCGGCGCCGGAGAGAAATGATGGCCGACGCAACGACGGAACTGCTCTCGCGAAGCCCTGGTTTCTGCCACGATTCCGATGGGCGGGACGCAGGGCAGCCGGAGCACCGGCTGTCTCCCGCCGGACCGACACACCCAGGGCATTCGTTGGGATCGGACCCCGCTCCCTGATCCGGCCTGATCCGAACGAGAGCCTCCAAGACCAGTGGGAGAGTCACGGTGTACTTCGCCGCACTGCTCGCGCGCACCGAAGACGGGTGGGAAGCGAGCGACACGGATCTCGACGATGTGGAGACCCTGTCCGACCTGACGGATCTGGCCCGTGAGGCCTCGGTGGACGAGGACACGGTGCTCGTCTTCATCGAGCAGGAGGACGCCTGGTTCGGCGTCGTCCGGGTGGACGGTGAGGACGATCCGCGTATCTACGTCTCCAACGCCTCCGCCGCCGCCCGTTCCTCGTACGGGGAGATCCTGCTCACGGATGAACTGCTCGGCCGCGAACCCGGGGCCGAGGACTCGATTGCCGCCCTGGAAGAACTCGTCGGCCTCGACGGTACGGAGGACGGCGAGCCCGAAACCCCCGACAATTCCACCGACGACGACGGGCCGGACCCCGACGCCGTACCGGCGGGTCCGCTCGGCGACACCGGGGTGCTGTCCGACCTCGGGCTGCCCGAGGCGGAGCTGCTGATGCTGCGGACGGAGGCCCTGGCCGAGATCGCGGACGCGCTGGGAGCGGCCGAGGTCCTGGAGACCGTCCGTTAGGGTCCGCGGGTGACCGAAGCACCGCACCCGCACGACCCCTCCCCGGCCCGGCAACCCCTGCACGATCCGCGCGATCCCGTGAGGGACCCGTGGCGGGCACCCATGCGCCGCGCCCTGGACGAGGCCGGACTGGCGGCGGCGGCCGGCGATGTGCCGGTCGGCGCCGTCGTCCTCGCCCCGGACGGCGGCCTGCTCGCCACGGGCCACAACGAACGCGAGGCGACCGGCGACCCGACCGCGCACGCCGAGGTCCTCGCGCTGCGCCGGGCCGCCGCCGCCCTCGGTGAGTGGCGGCTGTCCGGATGCACCCTCGTCGTCACCCTGGAGCCCTGCACCATGTGCGCGGGCGCCCTGGTGCAGTCCCGCGTGGGCCGGGTCGTCTACGGCGCCCGGGACGAGAAGGCCGGAGCGGCCGGTTCGCTCTGGGACGTCGTACGGGACCGCCGGCTCAACCACCGCCCCGAGGTGATCCACGGAGTCCTGGAGGCGGACTGTGCGGCCCTCCTGACGGCCTTCTTCCGCGACCGCTGACCCGCGTTGCCCGCGCGCACGCAGGCTGGCCGGGAATCGGATTTCGACGGACGGCCGAGATGGTCTAAGCTCTCTCTCGGTAGCGTGTCCGAGCGGCCGAAGGAGCTCGCCTCGAAAGCGAGTGTGGGGAAACTCACCGAGGGTTCAAATCCCTCCGCTACCGCTCTTGTGAAGGGCCCGACGCACAGCGTCGGGCCCTTCGAGTTTTCCGCCCGTCCGGTGCCGTCGGGCCGTGGTGCGGCTGCGGTACGGGCCGCCGGGCCGCGGTGCGGCGCGACAGGCCCGCCCGTGGCGCGGCTGCCGGTACGACTGTGGCCCCGGGTCCGACGGCGGTCGGACCCGGGGCCACTGCTGGGGCCTGTCGTCAGGCCCTGGACCGGGTCGGGGGAAGCGGCATCGGGGGGACAAGCCGCTCCCCCCGATGAGAACAGGACCTGCCAGCTCTCGCCGCGATCGGGGGAGGCCGCGGCGAGAACCCCACAGAGAGGTCCTGTTCCTCGCCCCTCGGATTCCTGCCGGATCCGCTGGGCTCGTTCTCCATCCTGCCCCTCCGCAGAAGCCGTGCGAGCGGGCAAAGGGCCCCGATCTCCGGGTCCTTGGTCCCTAAAGACCGCATGAGTGATCGGAATCAGCAAGCCGATACGGCCATGTGTACGGATAGACTCGCCCGACCGCGCAGGGGATCGAAGGGGAGTCAGGGGCTGATGGTGCAAGCAAAGAAGATCGCTCTCTACTTGATAGTCGTCTTCGTGCTCTACACGATCATCACGTCCCCCGCCCGGGCCGCGGACCTCGTCCAGGTAGGGTTCGAGGGCGTTTCGGACGCCGCTCAGGGCGTCGGCGACTTCATGTCCGAGCTGGTGAAGTAGGAGTACCCGCGATGATCCGCCATCTGGTCCTGTTCAAGCTGAACGACGGCGTCGAGCGGGACGAGCCGCGGGTGGTGGCGGGCGCCGAGGCCTTCCGGGAGCTGGCGGACAAGGTGCCCGGGCTGGAGTTCTGGGAGTGCGCCTGGAACATCACCGACCGGCCGATCGCCTACGACTTCGCCATCAACTCCGCGGTCGCCGACGAGGCCGCGCTGAAGGCCTACATCGAGCATCCGGCCCACCAGGCGGCGGCCGGGCAGTGGCGGGAATTCGCCACCTGGGTGATCGCCGACTACCCGTTCTGACGGCTTCGGCCCTGCGAGCCCCTCACCGTGACGGTGAGGGGCTTTTCTTTGTGTTTAAACCGATTCGAGGTCAACACGGCGCTATGGGGTGCTTGCACATAGTGGACATGTCTTGTGATGCTATGACCGCTTTTGAAGGACGAGTTGACCGAAGTTGACCGCAAAGGGGTGGCGTCATCGTGCCGGCCAGTACAGCGCCTCAAGTGCCTCCCCAGACCGTCCAGGCCGTCTCGGCCGCCCGGACGGCACCGGCGTCGCAGCCGCCCCCGGCCTCCCCGGCACCACAGGCGGCCGGGACGGCCCAGCCGGTCCAGACCGAGGCCGTGCAGACCGAGACGCCCGACGACACCGTCGCGCCCGCCAGGACCCGGGGCGCCGACACCAGGGCGCTCACCCAGGTGCTCTTCGGCCGCCT
Source organism: Streptomyces sp. NPDC091416 (assembly GCF_044756845.1). Taxonomy (NCBI): domain Bacteria; kingdom Bacillati; phylum Actinomycetota; class Actinomycetes; order Kitasatosporales; family Streptomycetaceae; genus Streptomyces; species Streptomyces sp. NPDC091416. The sequence continues at coordinate 377,586 of NZ_JBIVTU010000006.1, read as the reverse complement.
CCAGGGGCTGGAGGCGGGCACCGCGGAGCACGGACGGGTGCGGGCGGCGCTGATCGAGGCGAACCTGCCCCTCGTCCGGTACGCCGCCGCGCGGTTCCGCAGCCGCAACGAGCCGATGGAGGACGTCGTCCAGGTCGGCACGATCGGCCTGATCAACGCCATCGACCGGTTCGACCCCGAACGCGGGGTCCAGTTCCCCACCTTCGCGATGCCCACCGTCGTCGGCGAGATCAAGCGGTACTTCCGGGACAACGTGCGGACCGTCCACGTGCCGCGCCGGCTGCACGAACTCTGGGTCCAGGTCACCGGCGCCACCGAGGACCTGACGACCGCTCACGGCCGGTCCCCCACCACCGCGGAGATCGCCGCACGGCTGAAGATCTCCGAGGACGAGGTACTGGCCTGCATCGAGGCGGGCCGCTCGTACCACGCGACCTCCCTCGAGGCCGCACAGGAGGGTGACGGGCTGCCGGGCCTGCTGGACCGGCTCGGCTACGAGGATCCGGCCCTGGCCGGCGTCGAGCACCGCGACCTGGTCCGCCATCTGCTCGTACAACTGCCCGAACGTGAACAGCGGATCCTGCTGCTGCGCTACTACAGCAACCTGACGCAGTCGCAGATCAGTGCTGAACTCGGAGTCTCGCAGATGCATGTGTCAAGACTCCTCGCCCGAAGTTTCGCCCGACTTCGATCCGCAAACAGGATCGAGGCGTAACCGGATCGGGTAGACCGGTCCTGAGGCGTTCCCCGCGGGCCAAAAGCCGTAGACCCCTTGTTAACTGGGCAGACTCCCCCGGAACTTGTCGACAAGTCACTACAGCGTGTTGCCGACATGTGACATTCTGCGGGAACCGCGTTTGCCGCAGCGTCCCCTCCGGTATTCAGGTGGAGGCTGCGTTCCTCCGATGGTCGCGGCCACCGCGACCGTCCGCGACCTCAAGGGGGTGGCATGTCCGCAGAACAGGGCAGCTCGAAGGTGCTCACGCTCACCAAGAGCGCACCCGCACCCGTTGTGCTCACCAGCTCGTCGGAAGCCATCGACACCCGCACGCTGTCCCGCTCCCTGTTCCTGCGGCTCGCCGCGCTGGGTCCCGCACCGGGCCCCGACGGAACGGACAGTCCGGAGCGCGCCTATGTGCGGGACACACTCATCGAGCTCAACCTGCCGCTGGTGCGTTACGCCGCGGCCCGGTTCCGCAGCCGCAACGAACCCATGGAGGACATCGTCCAGGTCGGCACGATCGGCCTGATCAAGGCGATCGACCGGTTCGACTGCGAACGCGGCGTGGAGTTCCCCACGTTCGCGATGCCCACCGTCGTCGGCGAGATCAAGCGCTTCTTCCGCGACACCTCCTGGTCGGTGCGGGTGCCGCGCCGGCTCCAGGAGCTGCGGCTCGCCCTCACCAAGACCAGCGACGAGCTCGCCCAGAAGCTCGACCGCTCGCCGACCGTTCCCGAGCTGGCCAAGGCGCTCGGCGTCTCCGAGGAGGACGTCGTCGACGGCCTGGCCGTCGGCAACGCCTACACCGCCTCTTCGCTGGACTCGCCCTCGCCCGAGGACGACGGCGGCGAGGGTTCGCTGGCGGACCGGCTGGGGTACGAGGACGCGGCGCTGGAGGGCGTCGAGTACCGCGAGTCGCTCAAGCCGCTGCTGGCCAAACTCCCGCCGCGTGAGCGCCAGATCATCATGCTGCGGTTCTTCGCCAACATGACCCAGTCGCAGATCGGCGAGGAGGTCGGCATCTCCCAGATGCACGTCTCGCGGCTGCTGACCCGCACGCTGGCCCAGCTCCGGGAGGGGCTCATCGCCGACTGACCGGGAACCCGGACTCCGAGGGTTCCGATTTGACGGTCCGTCAGGGACACTGTCGCGATGCGACGTCAGACATTCGGCCGGTCCGGCCGCCGGGGCACAGCGATCACCGCCTCGGCGGCCGTGCTGTGTCTGGGCGGCGCCCTGGCAGGCTGCGGAGACCGGGCGGGCGGCGACGGCTACACGGCGGTGGGCGCGGCGGCGACGGGCCCGGCGAAGGCTCCCTCGGGGGCGGTCGCGCCCTCGGGCAAGGTCACGCTGGTCCCGCTGGACGGGTCCGGGAGACCGGGCGGAGGCGGCGCCGGGGACTCCTCGGGCGCCCCGCACACGCCCTCTCCCGGATCCTCGGACGCGGCGGACGGCGGTACGGGCGGTACGGGAGCCGCCGGTGGCACGGCCGGCCCCGGCGCGTCCGGGAGCCCGGCAGACGCCTCGGGCGGTACGGGCGGCACGGCCACGAGCGGATCACCGTCGAACAGGGCCGGATCCGGCCCGGCCGGCGGGTCCACGGGTTCCGCGGGCTCCTCCGACTCGGACCCGGACCCCGAGCCCGGCTCCGGCCCCGCCTCCCCGTCCGCACCGGGCTCCACGGCCCCGGCGGGGCCCGCCGTCATCGAGGCCGGTACGCCTGCGCGCGCGGCGGCGGACGAGCGGTGGTGCGAGAAGGTCACCGTGGAGTTCCGCAACACCGGTGGCTCGCCCGCGCGTTCGGGGACCGTCACCTTCTCCACGCACATCATCGGCGGGCTGGGGATCGACTGGGCGACCCGGGAATCGACAGCGCCGCTGCCCGTGCCCATCGGCGCGGGAGCGGCGCGGAAGATGACGTACACCGTCTGTGTGGACGCCTGGCGGGTGCCCCTGGGCATGCATGTCGAGACCCGGGGCGTGACCGCCGTCTGGAAGTGACGGGGGACTACGCGATGACCGGAGGGCCGGTCAGCCGAGCGCGAGCCAGGCGACCGCGCCGAGCACGACGATCACCGCGACGATGCCGGCGATCAGTCCGGTCCTCGGCCCGGAGGACACGGCGGCGGGCTGCTGCCGGCGCTGCGGCTCACCCTCGTCGACGAAGGCGCGGAACATCTGGGTGTTGCCTGCCGGGTCGCTGTTGCCCTCGGGACCCTGCGGAGCGTGGGGATTGTGTGCCATGTCGCAGGACCCTAGCGAACTCGGCGGAACCGCCCAACCCCCGGGCAGTGAAGGGGCAGGGCCCATAACCGGGGAACCGGTGAAGGCCGCGCGGCCGAGCCGTCCGGACCGGCGCGCGCGGCACTGGGCCCGCAGCGAGGGATGACACCCAACCTCCGCACCCAGAAACCCAGTTGGGAATCACCACTCCCACGCCACGCGCGCACTCCCGTATAAGTGCGCGACCGGCGACCCTGCGACCGCACGAAAAGCCGTAAACGCGCGAAGACGCGAAGCCATGAAGGCGCGAAGCCATGAGGCCATGAGGCCGGCACCCCTGCGACCCCGCGCCCCTGAGGACGCGAAGGCGCGAAGCCGCGAGGCCGGAGCAGGCTGCTCCCGGAGCGCGTCCGCCCGTCGCCTCTGGAGTGGCGCATGACACATCCGTCACTTATGTGGCGCATACGCTGGGCGTTTGACCCACGCCCTACAGAGCCTTTTGTTTCCCTTTACTTCTGCAAGCCCCTTTTCGTTTGCCTGCAGCAACCAACGGCTTCTATGGTTGCCCTAAGCAACAAGATGACGCGAATGTCTGGGGGTCCCGTGGCCGCACGGAGTCAGTACGAAGAACTGGCCCGGCAGCTCAGCGCAGTCGGCGCCGTCAAACGGGGCCTGGCCCGCATCCTCCCCGCCGAATGCCCCGCAGGCTCGGCGGCCGTACTGGCACTGCTGAGCCGGCACGGCGAGATGCGGATCAGCAGACTGGCCGAGCTCCTCGACGTCGACATGTCGGTGACCAGCCGGCACGTCGCCCATGTGGCAGAACGCGGCTGGATCGAACGCTCCCCGGACCCGGCGGACAAGCGCTCCCGCATTCTGCGGCTGACCCCCGCGGGCGAGGACGTGCTCACGGAGCTGAACTGCCGGACGACCGAGATGTTCGCCCACAACCTCCAGGATTGGTCCGACGACGAGGTCGGACAGCTCAACACGTTGCTGGCCCGGCTGCGCGACAGCTTCTCCTGTCGCAGCTCCGGCGGGTGCGCCCCCGGAAAGCACAGCGGCGACTGCCGCTCCCGGCCCACTGACAGCCACGACGGCTCGTACACCCGTACACCCGTGTAACAGAAGCAAAGAGAAGGAATTAAATGGCTACGACCACACCAACCGGTGTGCGGGGCGGCCACGCCAAGCACGGAGGGCACGACTCCTCCGACGGCACGCCGATGACACACCGGCAGATCATGGAAGCACTCGCCGGGCTGATGCTCGGGATGTTCGTCGCGATCCTGTCGTCCACCGTCGTCTCCAACGCCCTGCCGGAGATCATCTCCGACCTGGGCGGCGGCCAGAGCGCCTACACCTGGGTCGTCACGGCCTCGCTGCTGGCCATGACGGCGACCACCCCCCTGTGGGGCAAGCTCTCCGACCTGTTCAGCAAGAAGCTGCTGGTCCAGATAGCGCTCGTCATCTACGTCGCGGGCTCGGTCGTCGCCGGTCTCTCGACCAGCAGCGGCATGCTGATCGCCTGCCGTGTGGTGCAGGGCATCGGCGTCGGCGGTCTCTCCGCCCTCGCCCAGATCGTGATGGCCGCGATGATCGCCCCGCGCGAGCGCGGCCGCTACAGCGGCTACATCGGCGCGGTCTTCGCCGTCGCCACCGTCGGCGGCCCGCTGCTCGGCGGTGTCATCACCGACACCAGCTGGATGGGCTGGCGCTGGTGCTTCTACGTCGGCGTGCCGTTCGCGGTCATCGCCCTGATCGTGCTCCAGAAGACCCTGAAGCTCCCGGTCGTCAAGCGTGAGGTCAAGGTCGACTGGACCGGCGCCTTCTTCATCAGCGCCGCCGTCTCGCTGCTGCTCCTCTGGGTGACCTTCGCGGGCGACAAGTACGACTGGATGTCCTGGCAGACCGGCGCCATGCTGGCCGGTTCGGTCGTGCTCACGCTGCTCTTCGTCTTCACCGAGTCCCGGGCCAGCGAGCCGATCATCCCGCTGCGGCTCTTCCGCAACCGGACCATCACCCTCGCGTCGCTCGCCTCGCTGTTCGTCGGTATCGCAATGTTCGCCGGCACCGTCTTCTTCAGTCAGTACTTCCAGCTGGCGCGCGGCAAGTCGCCGACGATGTCCGGTGTGATGACGATCCCGATGATCGGCGGTCTGTTCCTCTCCTCGACCATCTCGGGCCAGATCATCACCAAGACGGGCCGCTGGAAGGCCTGGCTGGTCAGCGGTGGCTTCCTGGTCACGGCCGGTCTCGGACTGCTCGGCACCATCCGCTACGACACGACGTACTGGCACATCGCCGTCTTCATGTTCGTGATGGGTCTCGGCATCGGCATGATGATGCAGAACCTGGTCCTCGCCACGCAGAACCAGGTCGACCCCTCGGACCTCGGCTCCGCCAGCTCCGTCGTCACGTTCTTCCGTTCGCTCGGCGGTGCGATCGGGGTCTCGGCCCTGGGCGCCGTCATGGCGAACCGCGTCACCCACTACGTCAAGGAAGGCCTCGCGGACCTCGGTCCCCAGGGGGCCGCGCTGGGCCACGGCGGTACCGGCGGCGGGGGCATCCCCGACCTGGACAAGCTGCCTGCCCCGTTCCGCACGGTCATGGAGACCGCGTACGGGCACGGCGTCGGTGACGTGTTCCTGTACGCCGCTCCGGCCGCGCTGGTCGCCTTCCTGGTCACGATCTTCATCAAGGAGGTCGCGCTCAAGACGAACGCCGCCAATGACGCCCCGGTTCCGGCCCAGGCCGTGGAGCTCGCCCAGAACCCGTCCGGTGTGGGTACGGCGGCCCTGGCCTCCGAGGCAGCCGCCGGCGTCACCGCGGTCGACACCCTGGAGGCCGCTCCGGTGGCCGCCGCTCCGGTGGCGACCGTGCAGGGCACCGCGGTACGCGGTGTGGTGCGCGGTGCCGAGGGCGCGCCCGTCGACCGGGCCGCCGTCACGCTGATCTCGCTGGGCGGCCGGCAGCTGGGCATCTCGGCCGCGCAGGCCGACGGCTCCTACGGTCTGGACGCCCCGGGCGCAGGTTCGTACGTGCTGATCGCTTCGGCCGACGGTTTCCAGCCGCAGGCGTCGACCGTGGTCGTCGGCGACGAGCCGCTCACGTACGACATCCTGCTCGCCGGTACGAGCGGCCTGGCCGGGACCGTACGGGCCGCCGAGGGCGGCACGCCGGTCGAGGGCGCCATGGTCATCGTGACCGATGTGCGCGGTGACGTGCTGGCCACCGGCAAGTCCGGCGACGCGGGCGAGTTCGCCTTCGGTGAGCTGGTCCCCGGTGCGGTGACCGTCGCGGTCAACGCGGCCGGATTCCGTCCGCTGGCACTGCCGGTGGAGATCGGCGGCCAGGGCGTCACCCGGATCGACGCCGCGCTGCGGTCCGGTGCGCTGGTCCAGGGCGTGGTGCGGGCCGGTTCCGGCCGGCGGCCGCTGCCCGACGCCCGCGTGACGCTGGTCGACGCGGCCGGCAACGTGATCGCCACCTCGACGACCGGGGAGGACGGGGCGTACGCCTTCGCCGACCTGGACGCGGGCGAGTACTCGGTCATCGCGACCGGCTACCCGCCGGTGGCCGGCGCCCTGACCGTGGCCGGTCACGGGGTCGACGGCCACGACATCGAGCTCGCTCACCCGGGCGAGTAACCGGTCCGGGTACACCCCGGACACGTAAGACCCCTGGCGGGACGGCACTTCGAGCGGAGAGGCTGTCCAAGCCGGCGGAAATGGGCCCCGGCGGTGGGGACGGCAGGCAGGGGACGGCCTGCCGTCCCCGCCCCGGGGCCCGACTCATTGAGTGACCTGTCCGGTCAAAGCGGACGGGCCATTGAGCAAGGAGAGAAAACGGGATGGGACTTCGCGCACAGGTACGCACGCGGGACGGCTGGGCCGTCCAGCACGCGATCGTGACGGTCACCGACATGACCGGGACGCAGGTGCTGCGGGCCGCCGCCGACGAGGACGGTGCGGTGTGGACCGACACACCGCTGTCCGCCGGCGCGTACACCGTCATCGTGACGGCGGTCGGGTACGCCCCCGCCGCCTCCACCGCACTCGTCACGGCCAGCGGCCGGGTCGAGGCCGGCACGGTGGTACTGGCCCGCCAGGGCGGTGTGGAGCTGCCGCCGCCGGGCGCCTGGTCGCTGGATCCGGCGCACTCCTCGGTGGGCGCGGTCGCGCAGCACCTGGGGATCTCCAGCGTGCACGGCCGGTTCACCGACTTCGGCGGCCGGATCGAGATCGCCGAGGACGTCCAGCAGTCGCGCGTGGACGCCGTCATCGACGCGACCAGCATCGACACCGGCAACGGCATGCGGGACAAGCACCTGCGCTCGCCCGACTTCCTGGACACCGAGCGCTTCCCGGAGATCACCTACCGCTCCACCGGGCTGACTCCGGCCGGCCCCGACCGCTGGACGGTGCACGGCAACCTGTCGCTGCACGGCGTGGACCGGCCGGTCGACCTGGACCTGAGCTACCTCGGCACCGGCCCCGACCCGTGGGGCGGCGTCCGCGCGGCGTTCAGCGCCACGGCCGAGCTGCGCCGCGAGGACTTCGCCATGAACTACAACCAGGTCCTCCAGGCGGGCATCTCGGCGATCGGGACGACGCTGCGGATCGAACTCGACATCCAGGCGGTGCAGGGCGATTCCCTGCCCGCCGTCTGACCCCGGGCGGTCGTAGGGTCGGTCCCATGGCATCGAACATCGCGACCAACACCGCCGTGGAACTCGACGATCTGCTGGAGTTCGTACGGCCCCGGCACCGGGCGATCCTGCTGACCACCCGGTCCGACGGCCGCCCCCAGGGCTCCCCGCTGACCTGCGGCGTCGACGACGCGGGCCGGATCGTCGTCTCGACGTACCCGGAGCGCGCCAAGACCCGCAACGCGAAGCGGGACGAGCGGGTGAGCGTGATCGTCCTGTCGGACGAGTGGAACGGGCCCTGGGTACAGATCGACGGCTCGGCCGAGGTGATCGACTCACCGGACTCGGTCGAGCCGCTCGTCGAGTACTTCCGGAACATCTCGGGGGAGCACCCCGACTGGGACGAGTACCGGGCGGCGATGGTGAAGCAGGGCAAGTCGATCATCAGGATCACCCCCGAGCGGTGGAGCCCCGTCGCCACCGGCGGCTTCCCGGCGCACCTGGCGCCGGGCAGCTGACCGCGATGACGCTCCCGCCGCCCGGACTCCTCGCCCGGGCCCGGCTGCTGGCCGGGCCCGAGGTGGGCTCCGCGGTGGCAGAGGCCCTGGAGCGGGCCACCGGACGCGCCGTCGAGCGCGGCGCCCCGGCCTCCGGCGGCCCCTATGTGTACGTGGGGGCCGCGCTGCCCGACGCGCTGCGCGGGGACGGCCTGGTGTGGTTCCACAGCGTGAACGCGGGCACGGACGCCCTGCTCGGCGCCGGGCCGTGGCCCGCCGGCGCGCTGCTCACCCGGACGGTGGGCCGGATGGGCGAGCGGATCGCGCAGTACGTGCTGGCCTGGGTGCTGGCCGAGTGCCAGTCGGTACCGGAGTTCACCGCGCAGCACGCCCGGGCCGAGTGGCGCCGCATCCCCTCGGAACTCGCGTCCGGGCAGACGGCCCTGGTGCACGGCACCGGACGGATCGGCTCGGCCGTCGCCGGGCTGCTGCGGTCGTGCGGCATCCGGACCGTGGGCGTGGTCCGCACCCCGCGCGCCGTTCCGCCGGGCTTCGACGCGGTGGCCGTGGCGGACGAACCGGTGGCCGCCCGCTGGGTGGTGGCCGCGCTGCCGCTGACGGACGCGACGGCCGGGTACTTCGGGACGGCCCGGTTCGCGGCGATGGGCGGGGCCACGTTCCTCAACGTGGGCCGGGGCGCGACCGTGGACCTGGCGGCGCTGGAGACGGCGCTGCACACGGGTTCGGTGGGGCGCGCGGTCCTGGACGTGCTGCCCGACGAGCCGGCCGCACCCGGCGACGCCTGCTGGCGGCTGCCCCGTACGGTGATCACCTCGCACTCCGCGGGCATCACGGCGGACGACGACATCGTCACGGACTTCGCGGCCTGTCTGCGGGAACTGACGGCGGGACGGATCCCCGCGCTCGCCGTGGACACGAACCGCGGTTACTGACGGGGCCGGTCCTCCCGGGCGCCCGGGGCCACTTCCCCGGCGTCCGGGGACAGCTCCCGCTCGCGCATCGCGACGATGCCCGCGATCAGCAGGTCGAGCGCGAACGCGAAGTCCCGCTCGTGCATCTCGTGCACGGTGTCGGCGCCCCGCGCCGCGATGAGGTCCTGCGAGTTCTCCACGATCGGGCCCAGCTGCGGCTGGGCCTGGATGGCCGCCATCGCCTGCTGGAAGTACTCGTCCTGGGTGAGTCCCGCCTCGGCACTGCGCTGGGCGAACTGACCCTCGACGGTCCCGAATCCGTACACGAACTGGAAGACGGCGGAGAGCGCGCCGGTCTGCCGCCCCATGGGGAGGCCGGTGTCGCGGATCACGTCCTGGATGGCGTACGACATGAGCATCGCGTGCGGCCCCGTGTTGAGGAACTTCCCGACGAGCGGGGAGACCCAGACGTGCCGGACCAGCAAGGTGCGGTAGGACGTCGCCAGCGCGCGCAGCCGGGTCTCCCAGGACGCGTCCTCCTGCGGCGGGTCGATCTCGCTGTAGACGGAGTCGAGGGCCAGCTCCAGCAGGTCGTCCTTGGTCTCCACGTACCAGTAGAGGGACATCGCCGTGACGTTCAGCTCGGCGGCGAGGCGGCGCATGGAGAACTTCGCGAGACCCTCGGCGTCCAGCAGCCGGACCGTCGCCGCCGTGATCCGGTCGCGGTCGAGCCCGGCGGGCTGATCGGCCTTCCGGGCGCGCGAGGGCGGCCGGTGGTTCAGCCACACGCTGGTCCGGGCAGGGTCCTTCGCACGGTCGGCCGCGGACACCATGGCGCACTCCCTCGTCTCGCCGGCGGGGCACACCGGACACGTACCGTCTGCCCCGGAAGCGGAGCATTACGGTCCGGTAGGCCCCCGTCCGATGCTATGCCGCCGGCACGGCCGGGTCGGCCCGTTCCGATTCTCCTCGCTCCGCGCGGTGCAGCAGTACCGCGGCCAGCAGTCCGCCGGCCAGCACCGCCACCGCCCCGACCAGCATGCTGGTCTCCAGGCCCGAGGAGAAGGCGTCCGTGATCCGCTGCCGCTCCGCGTCCCCGCTCGCGGCGGCCAGGGCGGCGGGCAGCGAGGCCGCGCCGACGGCCGACGGGACGAGCGCCGCGAACCGGGAGTTCAGGACCGCGCCGAGCACCGCGACCCCGAGTCCGTTGCCGCACTCGGCGAGGGTGCCGTTGACCCCGGCGCCGACACCGGCCTTCTCGGGCGGGATGGCGCTCATGATCGCGTTGGCCATGGCGGGCATGGCGAGCGCGATGCCCGCGCCCATCACGAGCAGGCCGAGCAGCGTCCCCGCGTAGCCGTCCCCGCCCAGCAGCGCGATCGCGCCCAGCCCGGCGGCGAGCAGCCCCATGCCACAGGCGATGGTGACGGGCGTGCCGAGCCTGGGCACCAGCCGTGCGCCGAGCCCGGTGAGGTTGAGCGCGACGACGCTCAGCGCCAGCGGAGCGGTACGCAGACCGGCCTCCAGCGGCCCGTATCCGAGGACGAACTGGAGCTGCTGGGTGAGCAGGAAGAGCGAGCCGCCCATCCCGAACGCGACCAGGATCGCGCCCGCGACCGCGCCGATGAACTTCTGGTTCCGGAAGAAGTGCATGTCCAGCATCGGGTACGGGATGTGCAGCTCCCACAGCGCGAAGCCGGTGAGGACGGCGACCCCGACGAAGGCGGTCAGCAGCACCCGGCCCGACGTCCAGCCGTGTCCGGGGCCGGAGATGATCGCGTACACGACCGCGGCCATGCCTATGGTGGAGAGCACGGCGCCGAGGAGGTCGGGGCGCTCGCCGTTCGGGTTCTTCGACTCCGGGACCAGCCGCGCCACGGCCACCAGGCCGATCACGGCGACCGGGATGTTGACCAGGAAGATCGCGCCCCACCAGAAGTGGTCGAGCATGACCCCGCCGATCAGAGGCCCGACGGCGAAGCCGAGCGAGCTGACGGTCGACCAGATGCCGATCGCCTTCACCCGCTCGCTCTCGTCGAAGATCTGGACGACGACGGCGAGGGTCGTGGTCATCAGCAGCGCCCCGCCGATTCCCATGCCGGCCCGGGCGGCGATCAGTTGCGCGGACGACTGGGAGAGCCCGGCCACCAGCGAGCCGATGCCGAACAGGGCGAGCCCGGCGATCAGCATCTTCTTGCGGCCGTAGCGGTCGGCGGAGCTGCCGGCGGTCAGCAGCAGCCCCGACTGCACGAGCGAGTAGGCGTTGATCATCCACTGCACATCGGCGGTGGAGGCGTCCAGCTCCCGGGTGAGGGAGGGGATCGCGACGTTGAGGACGGTGTTGTCCAGCAGCACGGTGAGCTGGGCGAGGCAGATGACGCCGAGGATCAGCCAGCGCTGCGGATGGCTCGGCGCCGAGAGGCGGTTCGACTCGGCGGAGGTCGCCGTCATACGGACTCCCTAACGGTTCGGCACGGACTCGCAAGCGGTGCACACCAGGCCTTATACGGTGTACAGGAAAGAGATGTACACCGTATAGCCGTGCAAGGGACACGTACAACCGACTTTCCCGCGATACGTTGCCGGTCGCTGATCCGACAAGGGCTGGAGTGGTATGTCACTGCGTCGTCGTACGGTGGAAGTCCTGCTGGCCGCAGGTCTGTTGGGGACGGTGCTCGCACCTCCCGCGGCAGCCGCGGGGCACGGCCGGGGGCAGCTGGTGCCCCTGCGCGTGGCCACGTACAACATCCATGCGGGGGCCGGCATGGACAATGTCTTCGATCTCGACCGGCAGGTGGCGGAGCTCCGCTCGCTGGACGCGGATGTGATCGGGCTCCAGGAGGTCGACGTCCACTGGGGCGACCGCAGTCAGGGCCGGGACCTGGCGGCCGAGCTGGCCGACCGGCTCGGCATGCAGGTGTCGTTCGCCCCGATCTACAGCTTCGATCCGGCGGTTCCGGGCGCCCCCAGACGCGAGTTCGGCGTCGCGGTGCTGTCCCGGTACCGGATCGTGAGTGCCGAGAACCACGACATCACCCGGCTCTCCACCCAGGACCCGAACCCCGTCCCGGCGCTCGCGCCCGGTTTCGGCGAGGTCGTGGTGCGGGTGAAGGGGGTCCCCGTGCACGTGTACGCGACGCACCTCGACTACCGCGGCGACCCGTCCGTCCGGATCGCCCAGGTCGCCGACACCCGCCGGATCATGGCCGAGGACCAGGAGTCGGAGCGGCGGCCGGTGCACCAGATCCTGCTCGGCGACTTCAACGCGGCCCCGGCGGCTCCCGAACTGGCGCCCCTGTGGGAGGAGCTGGACGACATCGAGCCCGGCGGGCCCACCTACCCGGCGCTGAATCCGGTGCAGCGGATCGACTACGTGGCGGTCTCCAAGGACACCGTGCGGGTACGCGACGCGGCGGTGGCCGAGACGCTCGCCTCGGACCACCGCCCTGTTGTCGCCGACCTGTTGCTGCGGCGCTGAACCTTCCGGGTACCGGCCCTCAGCTGCTCGTGGGCCGGGTCAGGTCGTAGAAGGTCGCGCTGCCGGCGGTGACCTTCGTGAAGCTCTTCTCGACCCAGCTGGAGATCTGCGACGAGGTGCCGCTGCTGCCGCCCATGCCGCCGCCACCGCCCGTGCCGCTGGAGATGAAGTAGTGGATCCGGCCGTCCTCGACGTACTTCTTGAACTGGGAGAGCGTCGGGGACGGGTCGCTCCCGTTGAATCCGCCGATCGCCATCACCGGGTCGCCGGTGGCGAGCTGGTAACTGGCGGCGTTCTGGGAGCCGATGGCCGCGGCGGCCCAGGTGAAGTCGTCCGCGTCCGCCGCCAAGAGCTTCTTCGCCGCGGCGTCGACGGTCGCCCCGTTGAGCAGACCCCCCATGCCTCCACCGCCGCCGCCGCCGCCGCCGGGCCGCTCGCCCGCACCGGGCATCGCTCCGGGCTGCTGCCCGTTCCGCGCCGCACCGGGACCGCCCTGGTTCTGCCCCTGGCCGGGCGGCGTGCCGGTCGGGGGCTGCCCCATGCCGCCACCCTGCCGGGCGCCTTGCTGGTTGCCCTGGCTGCCACCCTGCTGGGTGCCCTGCCCGGGCGGCTGCATACCGCCACCGCCACCGGGACCACGGCCACCGCCGCCACCCCCGCCGGGGCCGCCACCCATCCCGCCGGAGGACGGGCCCGCCGTGACGATGGATCCCTGGTGCCCGGTGTTCAGCGTGCTCACGGTGTACGCGGCCGGCCCGGCCAGGGACGCGACGAAGCCCAGGCCCACGGCGGCGAGCGCCAGTTGACGCCCCAGCCGCGACACGAGCAGCAGGCCCAGCGCGCCGACGATCCCGGCGACGAGCACCGTCGGCCGCAGCCACGGCCGGTAGTCCGGGGTGCGGCCCAGCAGCACGTACGACCAGTACGCCGTCACGCCCACGGTGACCGCGAGCGCGGCGCCCGCCCACCAGCGGGACCGCTCCTCCCACAGGACCGTGGCGCCCATGCCGATCAGCGCGGCGAGGTAGGGGGCCAGGGCCACCGTGTAGTACTGGTGGAAGATGCCGGCCATGAAGCTGAACACGGCCGCGGTCATCAGCAGCGAGCTGCCCCAGGCCAGGAAGGCCGCCCGGGCCGTGTCCGTCCGCTTCGCCCGCCAGGTCAGCCAGACACCGGCGGCCAGGAGGACGAGTGCGGCGGGCAGCAGCCAGGAGATCTGGCTGCCGATCTCGGAGTTGAACATCCGGCCGATGCCGGTCTCGCCCCACTGACCGCCGCCACCGCCGCCGCCGCCACCGCCCCCGCCGACGCTGCCGGTCTCCTCGCCGTTGATCCGGCCGAGCCCGTTGTAGCCGAAGGTCAGCTCCAGGAACGAGTTGTTCTGCGAACCGCCGATGTACGGGCGCGAGGAGGCGGGCCAGAGCTCGACGATCGCCACCCACCAGCCGCCCGCGACGACCATGGCCAGCGCCGAGAGGCCCAGCTGGCCGAAACGCTTGCGCACGGAGACCGGCGCGAACACCGCGTACAGCACGGCGAGCGGCGGCAGGATCAGGAACGCCTGGAGGGTCTTGGACAGGAACGCCAGACCGACCGCCACGCCCGCCCACACCAGCCACTTGGTGCGGCCGTTCTCCATCGCGCGCAGCACGCAGTAGACGGTGACGGTCATCAGCAGCGCGAGCAGCGCGTCCGGGTTGTTGAACCGGAACATCAGCGCGGCGACGGGCGTGAGCGCGAACACCCCCATCGTGATCAGCCCGGCGGCCGCGCTGAACCGGCGGCGCACGGAGGCGTAGAGCACCCCGGCCGTCGCCGCGGCCATCAGCACCTGCGGGGCCAGGATCGCCCAGGAGTTCAGGCCGAAGATCCGCACCGACAGCGCCATCGGCCAGAGCGTGGCCGGGGGCTTGTCGACGGTGATGGCGTTGGCCGAGTCCAGCGAACCGAAGAAGAAGGCCTTCCAGCTCTGGCTGCCGGCCTGAACAGCGGCGGAGTAGAAGGAGTTGGCGTAGCCGGAGGAGCTGAGGTTCCACAGGTAGGCCAGCGTGATGACCAGCAGCATGGACAGGAAGGCCGGGCGTGCCCAGCGGGGGTCCTCCGGCCGGCCGCGCCACACGCGGTGCGGCAGCGAGGGGCCGGGGCGTGCATGGCCCGCCGCGGCCTGGGGCGGCGCCGGGAGGTGGTCGAGCGTGGTCATCGGACGTTCCTCAGTTCGTGGTGGGTGTCATCGGCCGGGACCGCGGCCGCGCGGGACGCCGGGGCATCGACCCGACCGTCGCCCGGAACCGCGCGGGACGCCGGGGCATCGACCCGACCGTCACCCGGAACCGCGCAGGACGCCGGGGCATCCGCCGGGCGGGACGCGTCAGCGCTCCGGTCGCGGTCCGGGAAGACCCAGGCGCGGAAGAGCAGGAACCGCAGCACGGTCGCCGCGAGGTTGGCCGCGATCAGCACGGCGAGTTCGGTGCCGTGCGAGGGCGAGCCCGAGGCGGCGCCCAGCGCGGCGAGCGAGCCGCTGGTCAGCACCAGGCCGATGGCGAAGACCACCAGGCCCTGCGCCTGGTGGCGGGCGGCTCCGCCCCGGCCGCGTACGCCGAAGGTGAGCCTCCGGTTCGCCGCCGTGTTGGCGACGGCGGACACGAGCAGCGCGCCGCCGTTGGCGATCTGCGGTCCGACGCCCTGCCGGAAGAGCGAGTACAGGACCAGGTACACGAGCGTGGAGAGAACTCCCACGGCGCAGAACCCGACCAGCTGCCGGGCCAGTCCGCGCGGTACGCCGCCGATCCCGCGGTCGCGCGGGTCGTCTCCGAAGGGCCGCGCCAGCCGGTCGAGCGGCAGCGCGCCGACGGCCAGAGCACGGCCCACCCGCCACACGCCTTTCAGGTCCTCGGTGGCGGTCCGCACGATGTGGACCGTCGAGTCCGGGTCGTCGACCCAGTCGACCGGCACCTCGTGGATGCGCAGCCCGGCCCGCTCGGCCAGCACCAGCAGCTCCGTGTCGAAGAACCATCCGGTGTCCTCGACCATCGGCAGCAGCCGCTGCGCGACATCGCCGCGGATCGCCTTGAACCCGCACTGGGCGTCGCTGAACCGGGCGGCCAGCGAGGACCGCAGGATGATGTTGTAGGCCCGGGAGATGAACTCCCGCTTGGTCCCCCGCACCACCCGCGAGCTGCGGGCGAGCCGTGAGCCGATGGCCAGGTCCGAATGACCGGAGATCAGCGGCGCGACCAGCGGCAGCAGCGCATTCAGGTCGGTGGACAGATCCACGTCCATGTAGGCGAGGACCGGGGCGTCCGAGTGCGACCAGACGGTACGCAGCGCCCGCCCGCGGCCCTTCTCCTCCAGCCGGTACGAGCGCACCCCCGGCAGCGTGCGGGCCAGCCGCTGCGCCACCTCGGGCGTCCGGTCGGTGCTCGCGTTGTCCGCGACGGTGATCCGGAAGGCGTAGGGGAAGGTCCGTGCCAGATGGTCGTGGAGCCGCAGCACGCACGGCTCCAGGTCCTTCTCCTCGTTGTAGACGGGTACCACCACATCGAGTACGGGGGCACCTGCCGCATCGCCCGCGCCGGCCAGGAGGTGGTCCCGGGCCGGCAAGGTGCTCCAAGGAGTGTCGGTTCGCATGACATCGACACTCGCCAACCGCGCTGTCACACCCGTGTGCTGAGCCTGTGGTCCGGCTGTGAGTGGAATCCCGCCGGTACGGGCGAGGCGGCGTCGGCCGGCAGATGGACGGCGAACACCGTGTCCCCCGGCACCGACCGCACCTCGACGACACCGCCGTGCGCGACGACGACGGCCTGCACGATGGCGAGCCCGAGCCCCGTCGAACCGGCGTGCCGGGACCGCGAGGCGTCCCCGCGCGCGAAGCGCTCGAAGACGTGCGGCAACAGCTCCGCGGGGATGCCGGGCCCGTTGTCCCGGACCTCCAGGGTCACCCAGGGGTTCCCGGCCTCCGCGAGCACCCGGGCCGTGACCGTGGTCCCGGGCGGTGTGTGCGCACGGGCGTTGGCCAGCAGGTTGACCAGGACCTGCTGGATCCTGGTCGGGTCGGCGCGCACGGTCGCGGGCACCTCGGGAAGGTCCAGCCGCCAGTGATGGGTGGGTCCGGCCCCGTCCCCGGCTCTGTCCGCGGCCCCGTCCCCGGAGGCTGCGGCTGCGGCCCGGCCGGTGACACGCGCGTCGCTCACCGCGTCTATGACGAGCGGGGAGAGATCGGTGCTCTCGTAACTGAGCGGGCGGCCCGCATCCAGCCGGGCGAGCAGCAGCAGATCCTCCACCATGCCCGTCATGCGCTGCGCCTCGGACTCGATCCGCCCCAGCGCGTGCCGGGTGTCGGGTCCGGCCTCCTCCCGGCCGCGCCGGGTGAGTTCGGCGTATCCACGGATCGAGGCGAGGGGGGTGCGGAGCTCGTGGCTGGCGTCGGCGACGAACTGGCGTACCCGCATCTCGCTCTTCTGCCGCGCGTCCAGGGCCGAACCGACGTGCTCCAGCATCCGGTTGAGGGCCGCGCCGACCTGGCCGACCTCGGTACGCGGGTCCGCCTCTGCGTCCGGGACCCTTTCGAACAGGGTGACCTCGCCGCTGTGCAGCGGGAGTTCGGAGACACGCGTCGCGGTGGCCGCCACCCTGCGCAGCGGCCGCAGGGCGACCCCGACCATGGCGGCCCCGGCGATCCCGGCGGCGATCAGTCCGGCCCCGGTCACGCAGACCTCGACGAGGATCAGCGTGTTGAGGGCCCCGCTCACCTCCGAGGTCGGGATGCCGACCAGGACGGTCGTGCCGTCGCTCGCGGGGCCCGCGGCCTGCACCCGGTAGCCGCCCAGTCCGGGCAGCTCGACGTCGTGCGCCTCACCGTCCGCGGGGACACGGGCCGCCTCCAGCGCGGCCGTCTGCGCACCGGTCAGCGGTTCGGTGTTCTCCGAGGCGTCGAAGCCGCCGCCCGCGGCGACCGCCGAGTCGGTGACCTCTCCGTCCGCGGTGAGCGCGCCGAACGTCTTGAGGGGCTGGCCGCCGCCCATGCCGATGAAGCCGAGCGGATCCTTGTCCGTGGGCCCGCCGGGCCCGGGCGTACCCGGCATGCGGGCGGCCCGCATGCTGATGTCGCGCAGCTGGCCGTCCAGCTTGCCGTACATGTAGGTGTGGAACGCGATGGCGGTGACCGTGCCGATCACGGCGGCGACGACCGCGATCAGCATCACCGAGGACACGGCGAGCCGGGTCCGCAGCGTCCACGGCCCTCTGCCCAGCCGTCTCACGCGGCTACTCACCGGGCTTGATGAGGTACCCGGCACCGCGCCGGGTGTGGATCATCGGCGTCCGTCCGGCGTCGATCTTCTTGCGCAGGTACGAGATGTAGAGCTCGACGACGTTGGCCTGTCCGCCGAAGTCGTAGTTCCAGACCCGGTCCAGGATCTGCGCCTTGCTCAGCACCCGGCGCGGATTGCGCATCAGGAAGCGCAGCAGCTCGAACTCGGTCGCGGTGAGGTGAATGTTCGCACCGCCCCGGCTCACCTCGTGGCTGTCCTCGTCCAGCATCAGGTCGCCGACGACGAGCGTCGACTCGCTGCGGACCGCCGCCGTACCGGACCGCCGGATCAGGCCGCGCAGCCGGGCGACGACCTCCTCCAGGCTGAACGGCTTGGTGACGTAGTCGTCCCCGCCCGCCGTGAGCCCGGCGATCCGGTCCTCCACGGAGTCCCGCGCGGTCAGGAACAGCACGGGCACCTCGGACAGCTCCCGGCGCAGCCGGCCGAGGACGGCGAGCCCGTCCATGTCGGGCAGCATCACGTCGAGGATCACCGCGTCGGGCCGGAACTCCCGGGCCGTGCGCAGGGCGCCGGCGCCGTCGCCCGCGCTGCGGACCTCCCAGCCCTCGTAGCGAAGCGCCATGGAGAGCAGCTCGGCCAGCGGAGCCTCGTCGTCCACGACCAGCACCCGGACGGGGGTCCGGTCCGGCCTGAGCAGTTCGGTACGCCCCTGGGGCGAGGTCGTCGTCGTCATGCCCCCACCTTGTGAGACGCCCCTGAGAGACTTCTTTCCCGTTTCTGTGAATTCCCTGAGAAAGGCACGAAGGCGTGAAGGCGGCGGCCGGCCCCGGCACCGGGCCCGTCTCAGCAGTCGAAGAGCGCCTTCGCGTTGTCGTGGCAGACCGCACGCAGCCAGTCGTCCCCGAGCCCCAGCCGCTCCAGGGCGTGCAGCTGATGAGCGTACGGATACGGAATGTTCGGGAAGTCCGTCCCCAGCAGAATGCGGTCCCCGAGCGCAGCGAGCCGCCCGTGCTCGGCGACCGGGAACGGGGTGAAGCCCTCGGCGAAGTCGGTGAACGTCATCGTCGTGTCGAGCCGGACCTCCTGGTACGTCTCGGCGAGCGTCAGGAACTCCGCGTACTCCGGCATCCCCATGTGCGCCACGATCAGCCGCAGCCGGGGGTGCCGGGCGAGCAGCCGGCCGATCGGTTCCGGCCCCGTGTACGTGCCGGGCGCCGGCCCGGACCCGCAGTGCGTCACGACCGGGACCCCGGCCTCGGCGAGCAGTCCCCAGACCGGCTCCAGCAGCGGGTCGTTCGGGTCGTACGACCCGACCTGGATGTGCGACTTGAAGACCCGGGCGCCCGCCTCGACGGCCTCCGCCACGTACTTCTCGACGCCTTCCTCGGGGAAGAAGGTCGCGGTGTGCAGACAGTCGGGCACCCGGGCCGCGAAGTCGGCCGCCCAGCCGTTCAGCCAGGACGCCATGCCCGCCTTGTGGGGGTAGATCATCGAGGTGAACCGGAGCACGCCGAACGAGCGGAGCAGCGCGAGCCGTTCGTCCTCGTCGTGGCGGTAGGTGATCGGCCAGTCCATCCCGGTCAGCGGCCCGACCGCGTCGAAGTACGCCCAGACCTTGCGCAGCACCTTCTCCGGCATGAAATGCGTGTGTACGTCGATGATTCCCGGCAGTCCGAGCCGTTCCCGGAACCGCACCACGTCGTCGCGGTCGTCACCCATCCAGCGCTCCCCTCCTCGAAACGCTACCGACGATGTCAGAACAGCCCGGTCTGCAGTGCGCCGCCCCCGACCACCACGGTCGGCACGCTCACCCCGGCCCCCGCACCGGCAGCCGCCAGCTCCCAGCCGGTCATCAGCCGGGTGTCCACGACGACGACCCCGTCCCCGCCCGCGTCCAGCTGGAGATCCGGTCCGGCCGCCGCGACCAGCCGCCCGGCGACCACGCCCCCGTCCACCAGCCCGGTCACCGCCCGCACCGGCCCGCCCGGCCCGTCCGCTGCCTCGATCCCGAAGAGGCCGGCGTGGTCGACCGCCTCGAACGGCAGCCGCTCCAGCGCCTCGGGCCAGCCGCGCCCGTCGAGCGCCGCGGCCTTCCCGTACAGCTCCGCCACCTCGGCGGCCCGCGCGCCGGGATCCGGCAGGTCCGCCCGCACCGCCCGCTTGCGCGCGTACGGGATCCGGTCCGGCACCCCGAGCGCGGCCCGCAGCACCTCCTCGGCCCGCCGCGCCGCCATCAGCGGCCCGCGCCCCAGCCAGCTGAAGACGACCGCTCCCTGCTCCCGCAGCCGGGCCGCGCCCCGCTCCTCGGCGGTGATCCCGACCTTCACCATCCCGGCCCCGAACCAGGCCAGGTACACGCGGTAGGTGCGCGGGTCGTCGGGGATCGTGTCGGCGGCAACCGAGTGCGCCCGGTCCAGCCGCGCGCACTCCGCGCACCGGGCGCCCGTACTGCGCGCCGGGACCACGGCCGCGAGCGGGCACGCGTTGCCCCGCGCCCCCACACACGCCCGCTCCCCGGAGGCCCGGAACCCGAGCTCGGTCCCGTACGCCAGAGCACTGCCCCGCGTCTGCCGGCCCCGGCGCCACCCGAGGACGGGCCCGCCCTGCTCATCGGGCCAGCGAAGGCCGGTGCACTGCCATCCCATGGGCGAACTCCCGGACTCCTGGACGTGGATACGGACGGATACGAACCCGCAATGCTCCCACACATGGCCCGCCATTGTGATCTGCGTCACACTGGGAGATGCCGGTTCGATCCCAGGATCCTGCAGAGGTGTTCCCCCATGACCAGCATCGACAGCACCGCTCTCGAAGGCCTGCGCACAAGCTTGCGGGGGTCTGTCGTCACGCCGGAGGACGCGGACTACGACGAGAGCCGCGCCCTCTACAACGCCATGATCGACCGGCGCCCCGCGGCCGTCGCCCGGTGCGCGGACGTGGCGGACGTACGGGCCACCCTCGCCTTCGCCCAGGACACGGGACTCGAACTGGCCGTACGCGGCGGCGGCCACAGCGGGCCGGGCCTGTGCCTGATCGAGGACGGCCTGACCCTCGACCTGTCCCCCATGCGCTGGGTGCGCGTCGACCCCGAGGCGCGGACGGCACAGGTGGGCGGGGGCTCCCAGCTGGGTGATCTGGACCACGCCACCCACACCTTCGGCCTCGGCGTACCGGCCGGAATCATGTCGACGACGGGCGTGGGCGGCCTCACCCTGGGCGGCGGCCACGGCTATCTGACCCGCGCCCACGGCCTGACCATCGACAGCCTGAAGGCCGCGGACGTCGTCCTGGCCGACGGCACCTGCGTCACCGCCTCGGAGACCGAGCACCCGGACCTGTTCTGGGCGCTGCGCGGCGGCGGCGGCAACTTCGGCGTGGTCACCTCGTTCACGTACGGCCTGCATCCGGTGGACACGGTCGGCGTCGCGGTGACCGTGTGGCCGGTGGACCGCACGGCCGAGGTACTGCGCTGGTACCGCGACTTCCTGCCCGCCGCACCGGACGACCTGTACGGCTTCTTCGCCCTCCTGGCCGTGCCGCCGGCGCCTCCGTTCCCGGAGGAGATCCACGGGCAGAAGATGTGCGGCGTGGTCTGGTGCTACACGGGCGACCTCGCGGACGGCCGCCTGGAGGAGACCCTCGCCGTGGTCAACGACCCGGCCCCGCCCGCCTTCCACTTCACCAGCCCCATGCCGTACCCCGTCCTCCAGACCATGTTCGACGGCCTGATCCCGAAGGGACTCCAGTGGTACTGGCGCGGTGACTTCTTCGACGCCATCTCCGACGCGGCGATCGACGTGCACGCGAAGTACGGCCGCAACCTGCCCACCGGCCTGTCGACGATGCACCTGTACCCCGTGGACGGAGCCGCCCACCGCGTCGCCCCCGGCGCGACCCCGTGGGCCTACCGGGACGCCACGTGGTCCGGAATCATCGCGGGCATCGACCCCGACCCCGCCAACGCCGACCTGATCCGCCAGTGGTGCGTCGACTACTGGGCCGAGCTGCACCCGCACTCGATGGGCGGCGCGTACGTCAACTTCCTCGGCGAGTCCGAGGAACCGGACCGCGTCCGGTCCACGTACCGCGGCACGTACGACCGCCTGGCCGCCGCCAAGCACACGTACGACCCGGACAACTTCTTCCGCGCCAACCAGAACATCGCACCGGCCGCGGCAGCGTGAAACACCCTGCGGCCGCACCACTTCGGTCCGGCGGGCCCCGCGCGCGTTAGGATCCGGGCCATGCCACTGACCGCGCAGGACGTGGAACGGTTCGAGGCCTCCAGGGCGCGTCTGGAGGCCATCGCCTACCGCCTTCTCGGCTCCGCGAGCGAGGCCGAGGACGCCGTGCAGGACACGTTCCTGCGCTGGCAGGCCGCCGACGTGGACCGGGTCGAGGTCCCCGAGGCCTGGCTGACGAAGGTCCTCACCAACCTGTGCCTCAACCAGCTCACCTCGGCCCGCGCCCGGCGCGAGATGTACGTGGGCCAGTGGCTGCCCGAACCGCTGCTCGCCGGAGACCCGATGCTCGGCCCCGCCGACACCGTGGAGCAGCGCGACTCCGTCTCGTACGCGGTCCTCACGCTCATGGAGCGGCTGTCCCCCAACGAGCGGGCGGTGTACGTGCTGCGGGAGGCCTTCGGCTACCCGCACCGGGAGATCGCCGAGATCCTCGACATCACCGAGGCCGCCGCCCAGCAGATCCTCCACCGCGCCAGGAAGCACATCGCGCAAGGCAAGGCCCGCACCGAGATCGACGAGGCGGCCGCCCGGCGGATCGTCGAGGAGTTCCTCGCCGCCGCCACCAGCGGACGGACCGAGCCGCTCGTACGGCTGCTCACCGAGGACGCCGTCGCGATCGGCGACGGCGGCGGCAAGGTCCCGGCCCGCGCCAAGGCGTTCGAGGGCGCGCTCGCGGTCGCGAAGTTCATGCGAGGCCTGTTCAAGCCCAGCAAGGCCAAGCGCGACATCGCGGGCGGCTCTCCCGAGGTCCACCTCACGACCGCCAACGGCATCGTCGCCGTCGTGGCGGTCCTGGACGGCCGGGTCATCGGCGTCATCTGCCCGGAGATCACCGCCGACGGCATCACCGCGTTCCGCAGCCAGGTCAACCCCGACAAGCTCGAACGCGCGACCCTGCGGTGGGCGGCCTCCGACCACGGAGAACCCCTGTTCATCGCCTTCTGACCGACGCGTGACGCGGGTCACATCGCCCTCCTGTCAGGAAACTGCGGGCTGCCCGGTTCAAGGGGTGGAAACCGCGCGAGACAGGAGCAGGGAAATGCAGCAGCAGCACCGCATCATCGTCCTCGGCGCCGGATACTCGGGAGCCATCGCCGCCGGCCGCCTCGCCAAGCGCCTGCGCCGCGAAGACGTCGCCATCACCCTCGTCAACGCCGAACCCGACTTCGTCGAGCGCGTCCGGCTGCACCAGCTGGCGACCGGCCAGGAGCTGGCACCGAGGCCGTTCAGCGAGATGTTCGCGGGCACCGGCGTCGCCCTGAGGTACGCGAAGGTGACCGCCGTGGACCCCGACCGCAAGCACGTCACGGTCACGGACACCGACACGGCCACGGAATCGGACGGCGCCGAGGAACTGCCGTACGACACCCTCGTGTACGCCCTCGGCAGCGGCTGGAACAGCCAGGGCGTCCCCGGCACCGCCGAGCACGCCCACGAGATCTCCGGCCGCCCCGGCGCACTCCGGCTGCGCGAACGTCTCGCCGGCCTGGACGCCGGGCAGCAGGTCCTCGTCATCGGCGGCGGCCTCACCGGACTGGAGGCCGCGACCGAGTTCGCCGAGGCCCGCCCGGACCTGGACATCGCCCTCGCCGTCCGCGGCGGTCTCGGCGACACCCTGTCCCCCAAGGGCCGCGAACACCTGCGGAAGGTCATCGACAGGCTCGGCATCACCGTGCACGAGCAGACCGCCGTCACCGAGGTGGCGCCCGACCACGTCACGGCCGAGGACGGCACCGCCATCCCCGCCTCCGTCACCGTCTGGACGGCCGGTTTCGCGGTCCACCCGATCGCGCGGGCCACCGCGCTGGAGGTCTCCGACACCGGCCAGATCGTGGTCGACGCCACGATGCGCTCGCTCTCGCACCCGGACGTCTACGCCATCGGCGACGCCGCCCTGGTGGCCGGCCCCGGCGACAAGCCCCTGCGCATGTCGTGCGCCTCGGGCGTCCCCACCGCGTGGCAGGCCGCCGACGCCATCGCGGCCCGCCTGACGGGCACGAAGCTGCCGAAGACCCCGCTCCGCTACTTCAACCAGTGCATCTCGCTGGGCCGCAAGGAAGGCCTCATCCAGTACGTCACCGCCGACGACCGCGCCGTGAGCGCTGCCCTGACCGGCCGTCTCGCCGCGTTCTACAAGGAGTTGGTCTGCAAGGGCGCGGCCTGGGGCGTCGCCCACCCCACCCTCGGCGTCCCGTCCCGGCGCCGTCCGGTGGTCCGGGCCGGACAGCAGCCCCAGGTGGCCGCTGCCCCGGCCGAGGCCTGAACCACGGAGGCGTACCGGCCCGTGCGGGGTCCGTACGGGCTCGGCGCGGGGTCGGCGCGGACGCGGGCGCCGGGCACAGCGGCTCAGCGCTTCTGTGCCCGGAAGGCCCCTCCGGCGGCGCGGTTCATTCGCGCCAGGTGGCGACCAGGCGCGCCGCCAGGGCCAGTACCAGCGCGGCCCCGAGGAGATACATGCCCAGGCGTTCCTCGGTCACCGCCGACGACCACACCCGCCAGGCCGACGGACTGTGGATCTCGGAATCCGAGGTTCCGTACAGGAACAAGCTGTCCGCCGAGCTGTTCCGGCTGCGCAGCCACAGCAGGGCTCCTATGACGGCACTGGATGCGGCGGTCCCGTACAAAACCGCAGCGCTACGCGGGGTCTGTCTGTCCATCAGCTCTTCCTCGTCCCTGTCGTCGTCGTTGTCGTGTGTGGATCCTCTCGCCACCCCTGCCGATCACATGACGGCGGGGTCGCGCCGGGCGTCGGTACGAACACGGCGCACTCCGCTGAACTCGTACAGCAGCACCTCGTCCACGAGCCGGTTCGTGTACAGCCGACGGGCATCCCGCTCGCCGAGGTTCTCCAGGGCGGCCATCACCAGACCCGGGTCGGTCGCGGCGGCCGAGCGCAACTGGACGACCTCCTCACGGGTCAGCCCTTCGACGCCGTACGCCGGACTGTCGGCACCCACCACGGACCACGGCTCCCGCGCATCGGTCACGGCACGGTGGAACGCCTCGGGCGGTTCCGTACGCCCATGCGCCACCGGCTCCTCCCGGTCCCGCCCCAGAGCGGCGGTGATCCAGGCCGCGGGCCGTACCGGCCGCCATCCGGCAGCCAGGCCGCAGAGTTCGGCGGCGATGTCGCGGGCGTCGAGGCCCCGGTCGATGAGCGGGCGCAGCGCGTACGCGAGACGGCGCAGTCCTTCGCGCTGGGTCCAGCCGACGAGCGGGCGCACCTGCCGGGCGACGGCGATGTCGCGGGCGACCTGAAGCGGAGACCTCCGCGGGGTGTAGTTCCCCTTCCTCTCCACATCAGCTCTGGGTACGTCGTGGTGGCGCCCGGAAGAATGGGGCGCACGACGCCCTGAACTGCGCTTCCTCATCGGCCGGTTATCCACAGGCCGGGGCCTGGCCCGCACGGCCCCGACCGCACGCTCCCGCCCCGCGTCCGTCATCCCGCACACCCGCGCCCCGTATCCGGCGCCCTCCAGGCGATGGCCCATATGCGCGTCGTACACGGCCGGAATCACCGCCGCGTAGACCGTCGCCGTGCCCGCGTACCGGCGGCCCGGCAGGTGCAGGTTCCGTTTCGTCCCGTGCCGCCGCCACACCAGCGCCCCCAGCTCCCGTAAGACCCGGACGTGCCGTTTCACGGTGGCCACCGAGACCCCGCACCGGGCCGCGGTGCCCTCCAGGTCGTACAGGACGAAGCCGAGCCGGTAGTCCATCCGCCCGGCCAGATCCCGCGCGACCGCCAGCGTCGTCACCCCTGCCCGGCGGTGCAGCCCCGCCTCGACGAGCCACCCGACGGCCCGCAGCCACGCGCGCGGCCGGGCCTGCCGGGAGGCCGTCGCGTCGAGCTCCTGGAGGACGCGGGGAACGGGGGTCCATGCCGGATCCGGGCATGACGGAGAAGCGCAGCACGAAGCCGCGCCGGTGGGATGGCGCATCACAGTCCGTGGGGTGAGGGGCGGCCGTCGAGGCCGCGGGAGAGATCTGCTTCCGGCCGACTCAGGGCGTGGGAGTGGTCACCACGCGCGTACCGGACCTACGATCGAGGACGAATCCTTCTCTTCAGGGTGGATTTCGGATCGGCGGGGTGATCACCCGCCGGTCAATACGGCCGGGCGGTCTCTACACCGCTCGGCCGTTCTGCTACTCGGCCGAGGTCTCGGTGCTCTTCTTGGGACGGTTCTTCCCAGAACCGGAATAGCCGCGCTCGATGTCCTGCACGGTTCCGATCGAGACCCCCAGGTTCTCGGCGATCTCCCGGTACGTCACCTTCTGCGACCTCAGGTGCAGCACGATCCTCCGACGGTGCTCCTTGAGCCTCTTGGTGCGCTCGGTCTGATCTCTGAGGAGGCGGCTGATGATCTGCGCCTTCTCTAGCGAGTCCTCCATCGACTCGACGGCGTCCAGGCCATCGAAGACACGCTGCACCTCCTCCCTCTCGACCGGCCCTTCACTCCCTGTCTCGGCCATCCCGTTCCTTCGAATCGGGCGTGCCGCTTGACTTGCATTATGGGGGTCCCATAAATTTGCCGTCAAGTGGCGCCGCCACCAGCAACAGAAAGGCCCCGGACCGGAGTTCGTACCTCCATATGGCCGGGGCCAGTCAGAACCCTGAGATCACCAGGAGACCGACCATGCGCCATCCTTCCACCCCACACCCCCCACCCGACAGGCGGCTCGTCGCGCTGCCTCCGCTCATCACGCTGTCCGACCAGCAGCAGCGCGGCGTGCACTGCGTCTTCTGCGGCGCGGCCCTGCACACCGGGGCGGTACGCGACCTGGGCCCGCAGCCGGCCGAGGCGCACGGAACGGTGGTTCAGTGGTTCCCGCGCAGCTGCCAGTCCTGCCCGAAGGAACAGGAGCGGCCGATGCCGTCGCAGAACGCAGGAACTCCTGGATGAACAACTTCGGCAAGCTCCGCCGCTGCACCGAACGGCGAAAGCCCCCGGTCGAGTTCTTCATCGCCCTGGCCGGCGCCATCGTCACTGTTCGCTGCCTGATCCGACGCGCCTGGACCCTCTACCGCCGGGACACCCGCCCACGAAGCCCCAGGATCCGGTGACCACCTCGCGGACGCGAAGGGCGGAAGCGGCCGGCCTCACGTGTTGGCAACTGCCGGACTCGCTGCGTGCGGGCGACCATCGAAGACATGGCCAACCGCATGGCCGAGGTGCCGGTCGTGATCGGAGTGCTGCCCGGCGGCAGCCGGGCACGTGGAGAGCACCGGCAGGAATCAGACTGGATCTCGGCGTCTACTACCGTCGGCCGTAAATCGCTGGGGCCCGAAAAGGCCTTTGTGTACGGTGCCCGGATGGCTTCTCAGCGCACCCTTCTGCCGCGTTCGGCACCGGCCGCGTCGGGGATGTCGTCCCGCTCGATCGTCGCGCTGCTGGATCGGCTCGAAGCACGATCGGGCGAGAGCCACTCCATCATGGTCGTGCACCGTGGTCACGTCGTCGCCGAAGGCTGGTGGGCGCCGTATTCGGCCGACCGCCCGCACCTTCTCTACTCGCTGACCAAGTCGTTCACGTCGATCGCCGTGGGGCTCGCGATCGGCGACGGGCTGCTCTCACTGGACGACCGTGTGGTGGACGTGCTGCCCGACCGCGTCCCGGCCGACGTCTCGGAGCAAGGGCGCCACATCACCGTTCACCACCTGCTGTCCATGACGGCCGGGCACCCCACCGACAGCCTCACCGAAGCCTGGGAGCGGGAACCCGACGACTTGGTGAAAGGCTTCCTGAGCCTGCCGTTCGCCGCGGCCGAGGGAACGCGGCACGTCTACGACAACTCGACCACCTACATCCTGGCCCGGATGGTGGAACGGGTCACGGGCCGCGGTCTCCCGGAGTTCCTCGACGAGCGCCTGTTCACGCCGATGGGCATCGACCACGCCGAATGGGACCGGTTGGCCAGTGGCGCCGCCTTCGGATTCCACGGACTGCACCTCACGACCGAGGGCGTCGCCGCCTTCGGCGAACTGCTGCGGCGCGGAGGCATGTGGGGCGACCGACAACTCGTCCCACGCGGTTGGGTGGAGCTCGCGACCAGACGGCACATCGACAGCGAGTGGATCCTGGACGGATCGGACCAGGCGGACTTCTCTTACGGCTACGGCTACCAGTTCTGGATGTCGCGCCACGGCTACCACGGCCATGGCTCCTATGCGCAGCAGTGTGTGGTCGTCCCGTCCCACGACCTCGTCGTCGTCGCGACCGCTCAAGGAGAGTCCCAGGACGTGTTCGACGCAGTCTGGGAGTGCCTGCTGCCCGGCGTGGGTCACGCGGGAAGCGCCCGGGACGACGAGATCCTCGCCGATCGGCTGAGGCAGCTTTCCTTGTCGCCGGTGCCGGGTTCGGCCGACCCGGGACGTGCGGTCAGCGCGAAACTCGACGCCTCGGCCGAGAGGTCGGCCCTGCCGGACGGAACGACGGTCACCGTCGATCCCACCGACGGCGGATGGCTCGTACGATTCGAGTCGCTCCTCGACATCGAGGTCGGCCACGGCGACTGGCGGGAGAGCGCCCCGCTCGGCCGGCCGATCGTCGCGGCCGGCGCCTGGCAGGGCGGCACCTACGTCGCCGATCTGTACGTCATCACCACCCCGCACCGCGTTCGGCTGGCCGTCGACGCCGACGCGGGAACCGCGACGGCGACCTGGAGCACCCTGCCCCTGACCGGCCCCAGCCTGGAGTTGCACGTGCGGTCGCCGCTCATGACACGGCCGGACGTCGCGTAGGAGCGTTGTCCGTCGGCACTGGGGGTGTGGGGCCGGTTCGAGTAGGTGGCTGGGGAGTTCGAGGAGGCGGTCGCCTTCCTGTTCCCTCGCACCCGATGCCTGCTGGCGGACGCCCTGAGCGCTGTGGCCGCCCCGCAGATAGTCAGACCTGCTCGTCGTCATCCGCCTCGCCGTCGCCGACTGCGGCGGGTTCAGAAGGTGTGCCGATCTGCGAGGAACCATCCACGCCGAACATGTCGGTCAACTGCGACAGGTGTGCTCGGGTCGTGCTGCGGCAGCGTCGGGGAGCTTCGTCACGCGGGCGGCTTCCTGCTCCGCCTCTCCATCATCGCCGCGGCTCGCTCGTAGTCGCCGCTCCGCGCGGCGGACGTGGCTGCGCTCATGGTCAGCGCGCCCCACACCTTCAGGCCGTCGGCCGTGCCGGTCGTCCGGCCTGCTTCCGCCATGTCATCGGCAGTACGGAGCGCGATGCTCAACGCGTCCTCCAGTCGCCCCAGAAGCGTGGTCAGTTCCACTCCGAGACCATTCGCCAACGCGTGCAGCGTGGGGAGGCGCGCCGAATGTTTCCGGCCCTGTTCGAGCTGACGGGATCACATCGACGGACACATCGGACCGCTCAGCCAGCTCTTCCCGGGTCAGGGAGGCCAGACGGCGCAAGCGGCGCAGGGTCCGTCCCAGGTCTTCGTCTGCCGCGCCGCCACGGTACGCCCGCCACAACGAGGAGAAGCCGCCGATGACGGCGCGGTCCGGAACCGACCTTGTGAAGCCGACGAATATGCACGTGAGCAGGCTGGTTCGAGGAGCAGTTCGACTCGTCGATAGCCTGCCTCATCATGACGCGCACCTGGATCCTGCCCACACTGTTCGCACTCTGCGGCTTGCTCGTCGCAACGGGGCTGTTCCTCGGCGGGAGCCGCGGCGAAGCCGCCGCGCTCCTGCTGATGTTCGCGCTGCTCGCAGCCATGCACTCGTCCCTGGTCTTCCCGAGATCAATCGATGCGCGAGAGGCGCAACGCCGCAGCGAGGTCGACGGCCGGCCGATCGTCTACTGGCGTCCGGGCTGCAAGTACTGCCTTCGGCTGCGGATCCGGCTGGGCCGTCGTGCCCGCCAGTTGCACTGGGTCAACATCTGGCAGGACCCGGAGGCAGCGGCAGTGGTGAGGTCGGCCAACGACGGCAATGAGACCGTGCCGACCGTCGTCGTGGCCGGACGACCCCACACCAACCCCGCTCCGCCGTGGGTGCGCGAACAACTCGCTTCGTCCGAGTAAGCGGGGCGCCGCATCACAGCACAGGGCTGCCCACGAGTCCCGCCAATTCGTCGGCGGCCTCCGGAGTCAGTCGGTAGAACCCCTGAAGGCTGATGGAGTTCTCAAGCCGGCCGTCCACCACGTACTTCAGAACGCGGGTCCGACCACGGCGATTGCGCCAGGTGAGCCGTGCGAGCAGGTCTCCGGGTATGGCCGCGTCGAAGCGTACGGGCGTCGCGTCCACATGCACCGCCTCGGCCCCGCAGCCGTCGGCGCCGAGCATCGACCAGTCGGCGTGCCCGGGATACGCGGGGTCCTCCCAGGCAACGGGAACCGTGCCACAGCACGCGCCTCGCCCCACGTCGAGCACGCGCATCCGGCTCACCACGAAGACCTCGCGCCGGTTGACGTGCACCGCGTACACCTCGTCGCCGGCACGGGCACCCGACCACGTGGGCAGGGACGAGTGAATACCGCTGAAGGCGACCGGCGGCCGCTCGCCGACGCGGCCTGCCTTGCGCAGCGCACGGCACGTGTCATGGGTCCACAGGACGGTGAAGGCGTCAGACATGCCGTGATCCTAGGGACGGGGACTGACAGCACGGCTCCGTGGAGCCCCGGGTGATCAGCGGGCCGACGAACCAGCGACTCCGGCCCGAAGGAACAGACGTGCACGTCCATCCGGACGAATCTCGCCTGCGAAGCCACCAGGATTCTTCGGAAGCCGGTGATCCGGGGATGTCGAGAACGTGCCACCGGCTCCGTCCCAGGAGCATCAGGGGCCGCCACCGGCCGTACAGGGAAGAAGGAGAAGCCAGCATGGCGATTCAGCGGATGGACAACGTCGGCATCGTCGTCGAGGACCTGGACGCCGCCGTCGCGTACTTCGTGGAGCTCGGGATGGAGCTGGAGGGCAAGGCAACGGTCGAGGGCGCCGTCGCCGACCAGTGCACCGGACTCGACGGCGTCCGCTGCGACATCGCGATGGTCCGGACCCCGGACGGTCACAGCCGGCTCGAACTGGCGAAGTACCGGACCCCCGCGGCCACCAGCGACGAGCCGCGCAACCGGCCCCACAACATCCTCGGCACGCACCGCGTCATGTTCGCCGTCGACGACATCGAGGACACGGTCGCCCGGCTTCGCCCTCACGGCGCCGAACTCGTCGGCGAGATCGCCCGGTTCGAGGACAGCTATCTGCTCTGCTACGTCCGCGGGCCGGAGGGCATCATCGTCGGGCTGGCCGAGCAACTCAGCTGAGAAGGGGTACGTCGGCCGGCTGCGCAGGCAACGCGCAAGGCCCTCAGGACTTCCCCTGAAGGCCCCTTGCCTGCCTGCCCCTCCCCGGGCCGACCGCCGACGTCAGGATGCGGGACAGAGCGTCTTGCGCAGCCCGATGTTGATGTGGCTGCCGTCGTCATCGGTCAGCGTGATGCCGTCGTACGAGAACCGCTGCGCGGCGGTGTGGTCCGTGTCCGCGGCTCCGCCGTCGAGGGCCGCGCACTGGTTGCGAGCGGCGTCGATGGCCTTGTCCTCGTCGTGGGTGAGGTTGGCGTTGACGTCCCTGACCGCCGCAAGGACGGCGTCCCGCTCGGCGCCGGTGGGCTCGGCCGGAAGGCTGGTGTCCTTGGCGGCGCCACTGTCGTCCGCAGAGCTCGACGGGCTCGACGGGCTCGACGCCTCGGGTGCGCTGCTCTTGGTCGTGCCGGCCTTGCTGTCGTCGGCGTTGTCACTGTCACTGCTGCAACCGACGGCGGCGAAGGCGAGTACGGCGGCTATGGCCGCGGTGGTGGTACGGATGCGCATGGTCCCCCCTGGCGTGTGCAAGTAGGGGAAATGGTGAGGGGTGGATGACGCCCGAGGCGCGGCAGTGACAGAGTCATGACATCCCACGGACGCGTTTGGAACGATCCGCTTCAGGATGGGACTGACGCCTGCGGGCCGACGGTCAGCCGCGAAGGCCGACGAGCTCGACTGATGTCAGGACAAAAGCGAGAGGCCCTCAGGATTTCTCCTGAGGGCCTCTGGCCTGCTGTGCACTCGGCAGGATTCGAACCTGCAACCTTCTGATCCGTAGTCAGATGCTCTATCCGTTAAGCTACGAGTGCTTGGCGTTCCGGGCTTTTTTCTGCCCCGTCGGCGTTGCGAGAACAACATTACATGACCTGCGCCGTGACGCGAAATCCATTAGCCGCACCGCTGCTGAGCTGCGGGATCACCGGTTCGGGACACCCTCTGATCCGCCCGGCGCCGCACCCCCTCCCGGCCCCTCTCAGCCCCTTCGGGTCCCGTCCGGCCCGGGAACGACCGAAGCCCCGTGCCAGTGGCACGGGGCTTCGGTGATCAAGCGGAGGCGGAGGGATTTGAACCCTCGATGGGCTTTAAGACCCAAACCGCATTAGCAGTGCGGCGCCATAGACCGGACTAGGCGACGCCTCCAGCACACCCCGCGCGAGCGCGAGTGGTGCGTGCAGATGATGACACAGCTGAGCGCTGCGTCACCAATCGCTGCCTACGGTACTAGGCAGTCGGCCGCGAGGGCAAAGCGCCTCCGGTTGCGAAACGCCGTGGCGTGCGGAGCGTTAGTCAGGGCGGGGCGTCCGCCCTTCGTTCTTCTTCGTCGCCGGCCCGGTGCCGGCGACACGTACGACCACAGGAGTCCGCAATGATGCGTCGCCTCGCCCTCACCGCCGTCGTGTCGCTGGCCGCACTGTCCGCCGCCGCCCCTGCGGCGACGGCCGCGGCCGGTCCCCTGCCGTTGCCGTTGCCCCTGCCCGTGCTGCAGAACGACGACACCGGCACGCACCTCACCGTGGTCGTCTCCGGGTCGGGGAACCCGGAGGCCGACGGGACGTACGAGCTGGAGTGCGACCCGGCCGGTGGCAGCCACCCGGTGGCGCAGCAGGCCTGCGACCGGCTGGCGCAGCTGCCGGGCGAGAGCGCGGACCCGTTCGCGCCGGTGTCCCGGAACGCGATGTGCACGCAGCAGTTCGGCGGAGGAGCGACCGCGCGGATCACCGGAACGTGGGAGGGACGATCCATCGACTCCGCGTTCGAGCGGACCAACGGGTGCGAGATCGGGCGCTGGAACAGCCTGCGGCCGGTGCTCCCCAACGTCCGGTGAGCTGCGGCTGGACCGGTTCGGGACGGTCTGCGGGGCACGTAAGGGGCCAGAGTCGTACACCGTATGCACAGAACCTTGGTGAGAGCTCCCCCTCATCCACCGTCCCTTGCCCCTCCCCAGCCTTTAGACTCCTCCAGTGACAGCCTGAGGCCCGAGGGGCAAGATGGGGCCCGCTGTCGGCAAGGTGCAGTAATCAGGGAGGAAGCGTCGTCGTGAGCAGCAGGCCATCCCGAGGCGCTGCTCGCCTCGCAGCCATACTCGACGCCCTTCCGGACGGGCTTCTGCTCGTCAACTGCAACGGTACGGTCGTCAACGCCAACACCATCGCCCTCGAAATGTTCGAGACTCCGGGCACCGCGCTCGTCGGTCGCGGACTGCTCGATCTGCTGCCGGAGTTCGACTCCAAGCTGATCCCGGGGTCGATGCGGAGGCCGGAGGCTGCGGACGAGCGGGGCCGGACCAAGCCCACGCGGATGACCGCGCGGCGCACCGACGGCAACGAGTACCCCGTCGAGGTGACGAGCGCCAGCCTGGAGGACGGGCAGGCGGCGTACCGGGACGTCCAGAGCTCCTACAGCGGCAGCTATACGGGTGACGAGCTGCTGATGCTCGTCGTGCGCGACCTGTCCGGCACCGTCGACACCGAGGCCGAGCTGGCCCGGTCGCAGCGCCAGACCGAAATGATCCTGCGGGCCGCGTCCGAAGGCGTCGTCGGCACGGACACGGACGGCCGTGTCGTGCTGGTCAATCCCGCCGCGGCCCAGATCCTCGGCTTCCGCGCCACCGACCTGGGCGGCCAGGAGCTGCATCCGCTGATCCTGCACTCGCGGGCCGAGGGCGAGCCGTTCCCGTACGAGGAGTCGCCGCTGGCCGACACCCTCAAGTCGGGGCGCAAGCACCGGGTGCGCGGGCAGGTCCTGTGGTCCAAGAGCGGCGCGCCCGTGCCGGTCGACCTGACCACCGCGCCCGTGCGCGACGGCGATCAGCTCGTCGGCGCGGTCATGACCTTCACCGACCGCCGCCCGTACGAGGAGCTCGACGAGAAGCGCAGGACCGAGGTCGCCGAGCTGACCGCGGGCCACACCGCGGAGGTCGGGGAACTCACCGAGCGGCACGCCGCCGAGGTCACCGGACTGACGGAACAGCACACGGCCGAGCTCGCGGACCGCACCGAGCGCTACGCCTCCGAGCTGGAGGAGCAGGCCGAACGGCTGGCGGACCTGTCCGCCCGGCACACCCAGCTCACCGCCGTGCTCGGCGAGTCGCTGCGCGGGCCGCTGGAGGAGCTGCGCGGGGAGCTGTCCGTACTCGCCGCCGACCCCGCCGGCCAGCTGTGGCCCGAGGCGAACCAGATCCTGCACCACCTGGCCGCCGGTTACGCGCGGATGACGACACTCGTCGACAACGTGCTGAGCTATCAGCGCCTGGACGGCGGCTCCGAGGCCCTCGTCAAGACGAACGTGCTGCTCGACGGGGTGGTGACGGCGGGGATCGACGCGGCGGTCGAGCTGATCGGGCCCGGCCGGGCCCAGTTCGCCGTGCACGCGCCGCCGATCGAGGCCGAGGTCGACGCGGGACGGCTCGTGACCGCGCTCGCGCATCTGGTCGCGGACGTCGCCGGGGTCGACTCGACCGGCAAGGCCCGGCTGACTCCGGGCGGCGGTTACGTCGACTCGACGGTCGTCGTCGCCGCGGCACAGCGCGGCGACGTCGTACGGATCGAGGTGCGCGGGCCGTTCGCCGGGGGAGACCCGGTGCACGAGCCGATCGTGCGGGGGATCGTGCGGGCGCACGGCGGTGTGCTCCAGACCCATGAGATGCCGGGGATGAGCGGCAGCGCGTACGTGCTCGAAGTGCCGCTGGGCGCGGGCTCCGGGACCGTGATGCCGCCGATGGCCCCCGAGGCCGCTATGGCTCCGCCCATGGCACCCGAGGCCGTCGTGGTCCCGCCGATGGCCCCCGAAACGGCTGTGGCTCCGCCCATGGCGCCCGAGGCCGCTGCGGCTGCGCCGGTCCCCGATCCGGGCATCGCGCCGCCGTTCGCCGATGCCCTGGGCGAGACCGATTCCGGGGCGTCGGGTGCGGTCGCGGTTCCCGAGGGCGGCAGGCGGGGGCGCCGGGCGCGCAGGGGCTCCACGGACGCGTTCCTGGAAAGCCCCGTGGGAGGCTCCGACGGCACGGGCGAGACCGGCGCCTCCGACACGGGGGCGGCCGAGCCCACCGGGCGCCGGCGTGCGCGCCGGGAGGCGGGGGCGCATCCCGCTCCCGAGTCCGTCGAAGCATCCGTGAACGCGCCCACGCCTACGCCCGCGCCCGACGCGACGGGCCCGCATGAACTCGTTCCCGCCCCGCAGGCGAGCGGCTCCGGCCGTAGGCGCGGCCGGCCCAGCCCGGCGGAGGCCGGCGCCGGGCAGCAGGGCCCGGGACAGGCGCTCGCGCTGCCCGCGGCGGGGACGCCCGCACCTTCCGAGGGATCCGTGGTGACGGCGGCCGAGGGCGCCCAGGGGGCCGGTGGCCGTCCGCAGCGCGGGCAGACCGTACCGCCGCAGGGCGTTCCGGCCGAGGCGCCGATGCCGGTTCCGGCGGGCGGACACCGTGCACAACGGGGCGGCGACAACCAGCTGGCACTCACGGCCGCCGGGGCCGGCGTGGAGGCCTCGGGCCCCGCGGCCTTCCCCGGGCACGACGACACCGCCCGGATGCACGGGCGGGCGGCCGCCGAGCATGCTCAGGACGGGCAGCCGCCGTACGGAGAGGTCCAGGCCGGACAAGGTCGGGGCGGAGAGGTCCAGGCCGGGCAGGGCCGGGGCGGAGAGGTGCAGGCCGGACAGACACAGAGCGGACAGGCGCAGGCCGACGCGCCGGCGCAGCAGCCGACCGGCCGACGCGCCCGGCGTGCCCTTTCGGCGGCCCAGGACCGGGCCGCCCAGGCCGAGGCGGGCCCGCGCGTCCCCTTCGCGCTGCCGCCGGCGGATGCCGACCGGGTGTCGCCCGCCGCCGGTGAGGCGGACGCCTCGCTGCCCGGGCGCCACGACGCGGTGTCCGGCGCGCCGGAGCACGACCACACCCCGCCGCAGGCGCACCCGCTCCCGACCGGGCGGCGCCGGGCCAGGCACGCCGACGCGCCGCAGGCTCCGCAGGAGGCGCCGGGCGGACAGTCGATCGGTTCCGGCCTCCCCGGGCAGCCCGGCGGACAGACGACCGGCCCCGGCCTCTCCGAGCAGCCGGGCGGACAGACCATCGGCCCCGGCCTCTCCGAGCAGCCGGGCGGACAGACCATCGGCTCCGGCCTCCCCGAGCAGCCGGGCGGACAGACCATCGGCTCCGGCCTCTCCGAGCAGCCGTCCGCGCCTGTGCAGCCCGGCGGCTGGGGCATGGACGACGCTTCGGGTCACGGCCCCGCCGCCCAGGACGGGCCCGAATCCGGCTCGGGCCTGCCCGCCTCCGGCCCGACCACGCACACCACCGGGACGGCCAACGCCGTCAACGCCCGCGGCGCTGCTCCCGAGAGCGTTGACGGCCCTGCGGACCAGGCGGGCCCCGCGGGCCTGTCCGCCGCTCGTGCCGAAAGCCGGCCGCGCACGCTCTCGCCCGGTCCTGACGCGCGGCGGCAGCCGCTGCCCGCCGAGGCGCCCATGCCCGGGTCGTCCGACTCGACGCAGGGGCGTGCGTTCAGCGTGCGGACGCTGGGGCAGGGCGTTCCGTTCGCCCAGCACCTCGCCCACCAGCAGAACCAGACGCTCGGCGGCGGTGCGGGCGGGGCCGGCCGGCGCCGCAAGCTCGCCGCACCGCCCGAGGGCGACCGCACCGCACGCGCCGCCCTGCCCCCCGCGGCCACCGCCACGCCCCACGCAACCCCACCGCAGCCGCCCGCCGCACAGACCGGCCCCGGCAGCACCGCGGGCCCCACCGGTCCCACCGCTCCTGGCGGCACCGTGCAGGGCCAGGGTTCGGGGCAGTTGATCGCCGCCCCGGCGGCCGAAGGACGCGCGTACGCGATAGGGGCGCCCGACGAGGGCGCCGTCGAGGGACCGGAGCCGCTGGACGGGCCCGGCGGCGCCGTCGAGGTCGCCAACCGCCCGTCCCCGCAGCCGGTCGACGACGAACTTCCCCCGGAGCCGCTGGACAACCCGCGCCGGCTCCTCGTCTGGCCGGCCCCCGATGTCTCCACCCAGCAGGCGCTGAGCGACCGCGGCTACCGACCGGTGATCGTGCATTCGCGCGAGGAGGTCGACGCGCAGATCGCGGCGTTCCCCGCCGCGCTCTTCGTGGACCCGCTGACCGGGCCCATCACCCGCAAGGCCCTGCAGTCGCTGCGCCAGGCGGCGGTGGCGGCCGAGGTGCCGGTGCTGGTGACCGCCGGCCTCGGACAGGCCTCGCGGGAGGCGGCGTACGGTGCCGACCCCGCCGTACTTCTGAAGGCCCTCGCGCCACGCGACAGCGAACAGCATCCGCCGCGCGTCCTACTCATCGAGGAGAGCGAGGAGATCTCGCTCGCGCTGACGCAGACGCTGGAGCGGCGCGGCATGCAGGTCGCCTGCGCCGCGACGGACAGCGAGGCGGTCTCGCTCGCGACCCGGATGCGGCCGAACCTGGTGGTGATGGACCTGATGCAGGTACGCCGTCGCCGCGCCGGGATCGTCGACTGGCTGCGCGCCAACGGCCAGCTGAACCGCACCCCGCTGGTCGTCTACACCTCGGCCGACATGAACCGCTCGGAGCTGCCGAAGCTGAGCTCGGGCGAGACGGTCCTCTTCCTGGCCGAGCGCTCGACGAGCGACGAGGTGCAGTCCCGCATCGTCGACCTGCTCGCGAAGATCGGCACGAACTGACCGCGAACTGAACGCGAACTGACGGCTGATAGCGAAGGCCGGGTAGCCAGTAGCGAACGGCTGAGGCTGACGGCGACGGCGACGGCACAAGCCGACAACGACCAGCCGTCGGCACGCGCGGACGAGGAGGGCGGTCCGGGATCACTCCCGTACCGCCCTCCTCGTCCCCGTGTTCCGCCGCGTCGACCGCCTCAGAGCTGGGTGATGTCCAGCTCGCCCGCCGCGTACTGCTTGCGGATGACCTTCTTGTCGAACTTCCCGACGCTCGTCTTCGGCACGGACGCGATGACCGACCAGCGCTCCGGCAGCTGCCACTTGGCGATGCCCGACTCGGCGAGGAACACCTTCAGCGCCGCGTAGTCGGCGGTGGCACCCTCCTTGAGGACGACGGTCGCGAGCGGACGCTCGCCCCATTTGTCGTCGGGCACGGCCACGACCGCGGCCTCGGCAACATCCGGGTGTGCCATCAGGGCGTTCTCCAGCTCGACGCTGGAGATCCATTCGCCACCGGACTTGATGACGTCCTTGGCCCGGTCCGTGAGCGTGAGGAATCCGTCGGTGCTGATCACACCGACGTCACCGGTCTTCAGCCAGCCGTCCTCGCTGAACTTGTCCTCCGGCCGCAGCGCCTCACCGTCGGCGCCGCCGTAGTACGCACCGGCGATCCAGGCACCGCGTACCTCCAGCTCACCGGCCGACTCGCCGTCCCACGGCAGGTGCTCGCCGGCGGGGCCGACCAGCCGCGCCTCCACACCGGCCGGGAAGCGGCCCTGCGTGATGCGGTAGGGCCACTCCTCCTCCTCGGTCAGCCCGGCGGGCGGGTTGGCCATGGTGCCGAGCGGCGAGGTCTCCGTCATGCCCCACGCGTGACAGAGGCGGACGCCGAGCTTGTCGTACGCCTCCATGAGCGCGGGCGGACAGGCGGCGCCGCCGATGGTGACGTTGGCCATCGAGGTGAGGTCGCGGGGGTTCGCGGTGACCTCGGCCAGCAGGCCCTGCCAGATGGTGGGGACGGCGGCGGCGTGGCTCGGACGCTCGCGCTCGATCATGTCCGCGAGCGGGGCGGGCTGCAGGAAGCGGTCCGGCATCAGCATGTTGACGCCGGACATGAACGTGGCGTGCGGCAGACCCCAGGCGTTGACGTGGAACTGGGGGACGACCACCAGAGTGGTGTCCTTGTCGGTCAGGCCCATCGACTCGGACATGTTGACCTGCATGGAGTGCAGGTAGATCGAACGGTGGGAGTACACGACGCCCTTGGGGTCGCCGGTGGTGCCGGAGGTGTAGCACATGGCGGCGGCCTGGCGTTCGTCCAGCTCGGGCCAGTCGTAGGTGGTGGGACGGCCTGCGATCAGCTCCTCGTACTCGTGCACCCGCACCGCGGCACCGTCCAGGAGGGAGCGGTCACCGGGGCCCGAGACGACCACGTGCTCCAGCGACGTCAGCTGGGGGAGCAGCGGGGCGAGGAGCGGGAGCAGGGAGCCGTTGGCGAGGACGACCTTGTCGTCGGCGTGCTTGACGATCCAGACCAGTTGCTCGGCGGGAAGCCGGAGGTTGAGGGTGTGGAGAACAGCGCCCATCGACGGGATGGCGAGGTACGCCTCCACGTGTTCCGCGTTGTTCCACATGAGGGTCGCGACCCTCTGGTCCCCGTCGATGCCGAGCTCGTCGCGCAGAGCATGGGCGAGCTGGGTGGCCCGCCGGCCGATCTCGGCGAAGCTGCGCCGGTGCGGCTCCGGCTCTCCGGTCCAGGTCGTGACCTGCGACTTCCCGTGGATGGTCATCCCGTGGTTGAGGATGCGGGTGACAGTCAGCGGTACGTCCTGCATGGTGCTGAGCACGGCGTCCTCCCGGTGGGCGCTACGCGGCAGTAAGGTTCCGCTGATTCTGCGCACATACCAAGCGGTATGTCACTACTCCCGAGGGAACGAATCGGTGTCGCCGGGCAATTTCACTCCGGCCGGAAGTGGGTCGGACTCCGGCTGGAAATAGGTCGAAATCCGTTCAAAAGGTGGCCGAAGGGTGGCCGGAAGATGACCCCCGGCATGCATGCGACACGCGCGGCCGACACGCGCGGCCGACCCACACGACCGACACGCACGCCGTCGCGCCCAGCCTCCGCACACGGCCGTCGCACACCGCCGTCGCACACGACCACCGCCGTCGCACACCGCCGTCGCACACGATCACCGCACACCGCCGTCGAGCGAGCCCGCCTGCGACACCATGGCCCTCGCCGGGACGGCCGGGTCACCGGACGGGGGCCAGCTCCGGATCCTCGCGCAGCTTGCCGAGCGCCCGCGACACCGCGCTCTTGACCGTGCCGATGGACACTCCGAGCACCTCGGCGGTCTGGGCCTCGCTGAGGTCCTCGTAGTAGCGCAGGACGACCATGGCCCGCTGGCGGTCGGGGAGCTTCAGTACGGCACGCCACATGGCGTCGTGCAGCGTCTGCCGCTCGGCCGGGTCGGGTCCGGGCAGGCTCTCCTGCTCGGGCAGCTCGTCGCAGGCGAACTCGTCGACCTTGCGCTTGCGCCACTGCGAGGTGCGGGTGTTCAGCAGGGCTCTGCGGACATAGCCGTCGAGCGCCCGGTGGTCCTCGATCCGTTCCCAGGCGACGTACGTCTTGGTCAGCGCGGTCTGCAGCAGGTCCTCGGCGTCGCTGGGGTTCGCGGTGAGCGAGCGGGCGGCGCGCAGCAGAACCGGGCCGCGGGCCTTCACGAAGGACGTGAACGACGGGTACGGGACGTACGGCGCACGCGCGCCGTACGTCGGCCGCGCGGCGGCCGGGGTGCGCGTGGCGGCGTGGGCGCGCGGGACGGCATGGCTCCGCGGGACGGCCTGGGCGGTGGCAGCGGCTCCCCTGGAGGCGCCCGTGCAGACTGGCGTGGTCATAACTCCACGCTAGGAGCGGGCGCCGCCGCGGGGATCGGCCCCAGGTCCCGAAACCGCGTCCGCCTCAGGGTGTAGGCGCAGGGCCACCTCCACCTCCTGTAGGTGGAGGTGGCGCTCCTTCTGCGCTCAGGGTCGTCCCCGAGACCACGGACGGGACCACGGACCCGGGCCCGGCCCGTCCGCTGCGCGACCGGGCCTGCTCCCGTCACCCTGCACGGCCCAGCACGAGGCCCGAGGTCGGTACCCCCGTGCCTGCCGTGACCAGGGACGTGGCCGCCCCGGGTATCTGGTTCACCGAGGTCCCCCGGATCTGCCGGACCGCCTCCGCGATGCCGTTCATCCCGTGCAGGTACGCCTCCCCCAGCTGACCGCCGTGGGTGTTCAGGGGCAGTGCGCCGGCGGCAACGAAGTCCGCCGCCTCCCCCGGTCCGCAGAAACCGAACTCCTCCAGTTGCATCAGCACGAACGGGGTGAAGTGGTCGTACAGGATCGCCACGTCGATGTCCGCGGGGGCCAGTCCCGAGTTGCGCCACAGCTGGCGGGCGACGACACCCATCTCCGGCAGCCCCGTCAGATCGTCACGGTAGAAGCTCGTCATCTGCTCCTGCGCCCGTCCGGCGCCCTGCGCGGCCGCGACGATCACCGCGGGCGGCTGCCGCAGGTCCCTGGCCCGTTCGGCGCTGGTGACGACGATGGCCTGCCCGCCATCGGTCTCCTGACAGCAGTCGAGCAGCCGCAGGGGGTCGACGATCCACCGGGAGGCGGCATGGTCGGCGAGCGTGATGGGCTTCCCGTAGAAGTACGCCGCCGGGTTGTTGGCGGCGTGGCGCCGGTCGGTCACCGCGACATGGCCGAAGGCCTCCGGCGTCAGCCCGTACGCGTGCAGATAGCGCTGGGCCGCCATGGCCACCCAGGAGGCCGGCGTGAGCAGCCCGAAGGGCAGGTTCCAGCCGAGCGCGGTGCCCTCGGCCGTGGGCTCCCGCTGCTGAACCCCGGAGCCGAAGCGGCGCCCCGACCGCTCGTTGAACGCCCGGTAGCAGACGACCACGTCGGCCACCCCGCAGGCGACGGCGAGAGCCGCCTGCTGGACGGTGGCGCAGGCCGCGCCGCCGCCGTAGTGGATGCGCGAGAAGAACGACAGCTCACCGATACCGCCCGCCTGGGCGACGGTGATCTCGGGGCTGGTGTCCATGGTGAAGGTGACCAGTCCGTCGACGTCGGCGGGCGTAAGACCCGCGTCGTCCAGCGCGGCGTGCACCGCCTCGACGGCCAGTTTGAGTTCGCTGCGGCCGGAATCCTTGGAGAACTCGGTCGCCCCGATCCCGGCCACCGCCGCCTTTCCGCCGAGCGAATCGGCTCTGCGCAGGCTCATGCGGCCCCCTCCGCCACAGCGACGGTCACCGTGCCGGTCACATGTCTGCCGATCCCGTTGACGCCGACGACCGCCACCTCGGCCGTCCCGTCGGCGCCCACTGCGGTGACGGTGCCGCTCAGCACCATGGTGTCGCCCGGGTAGTTGGGGGCACCGAGCCTGATGGCGACCCGCCTGAGCACGGCCGAGGGCCCGAACCGGTCGGTGACGTACCGCCCGACGAGGCCGTTGGTCGTCAGGATGTTCATGAAGATGTCCGGGGACCCCTTCTCCCGTGCCAGTTCCGCGTCGTGGTGCACGTCCTGGTAGTCGCGGGAGGCGAGCGCGCCCGCCACGATCAGTGTGCGGGTCACCGCGATCTCCAGCGGCGCCAGTTCCTCACCGGCTTTCACTCCGGTCCCTCCTTCACCAGCAGTTCGCCGAGTTCCTGAAGCACCGAGCCGCTGCCGCCCAGATGGGCGTCGAGCTGACGCCCCCAGAGGAAGTGGCGGTGTACGGGATGGTCGAGGTCGGCGCCCGTACCACCGTGCAGGTGCTGACCCGCGTGGACGACCCGCCTTCCGGCCTCGGACGCCCACCACGCGCTCGTCAGCGCCTGTTCCGCGAAGGGCAGCCGCTCGTCGTGCCGCCATGCCGCCTCGTACG
The DNA here is from genome assembly GCF_044756845.1 of Streptomyces sp. NPDC091416. Classification (NCBI taxonomy): domain Bacteria; kingdom Bacillati; phylum Actinomycetota; class Actinomycetes; order Kitasatosporales; family Streptomycetaceae; genus Streptomyces; species Streptomyces sp. NPDC091416. Next base: position 334,710 of record NZ_JBIVTU010000006.1, on the reverse strand, counting down.
CCGTGACACGTATCGCCTCGGTGTCCATGTACGCGTCGGCCGCCCGCAGCAGCACCGCCTGGTTCGTCGAGAGCGGACGCCCGAACTGCTCGCGTGTGCCGGTGTGTTCGACCGCCCGGGCCAACGAACCGGCGCACACCCCTGCCTGCACTCCGGCGAACGCCGTCCGGGCGATGGCCAGCACCTCCTCGTACGCCCCCGGTCCGCCCAGCCGCTCCGCGGGCGCCCCGTCCAGCACGAGCCGCCCCGCCGACCACGGGGCCGTGGTCTCCACGTGCTCCGTCACCACTCCGGGGCCCGCGGTCCGCGCGATCCACAGGCTCCGGTCCGCGGCCGCGACCAGCACGTGGGTGGCATCCCGCAACCACGGCACCAGCGGGACATGGCCGTTCAGCCGCCCGTGCGCCGCGGCGTCCGCTGCCGCACCCGGGCTTCCGCCGACTCCCCTTCCCGCTGCGGCGTCCGGACGTCCGCCCGCCGCCACGTGCACCGTGCCAGCGGCCGGGAACGCCCCGGCCGCCACCGCCGTCCCGTCCCGGAGCGGCGGCAGCAGGCGCTCGCGCTGTTCGTCCGTACCGTGCTCGGCGACGGCGAGGAGCCCGTACACACAGCTCGCCACAAAGGGCACCTGCGCGGTCGTCCGGCCCTGCTCCTCCGCCAGCAGTACCAGCCCGAGGAGCCCCGTCTCCTCGGCTGCGCCGGGCAGCCCGGCCACGCAGACCTCCTTCCAGAGCCCGGCGTCCGTACCGCTGCCGGCCGCGACCATACGGTCATGCGTCGACAAATCACCGAAAATCCGGGCGGCCAGGCCCTGCGCCGCGATCTGTTCCTCGCTCGGCGTGAAATCCATGTCAGCCCTCACTTCCCCGGAAGACCGGAAGGACCAACTCAGGGTCCGTACGGAGGAATTCCAGTCGCACCGGCATGCCCACGCGCACCTTGTCGCAGGGCATTCCGATGACGTTGCTGACCATCCGGACCCCCTCGGCGAGCTCGATCAGCGCCACGGCGTACGGCCCGCCCTCGCCGTCCTCGCTGAAGGCGGGGAAGGACGGGTGGTGCATCACGACGTGGCTGAAGACAGTGCCCTCACCCGACGCCTCGACCGTGTCCCAGTCGGGCGACCCACAGGCGTTGCACCCGGGCAGCCAGGGGAAACGCAGCGCCTCGCACGCGGTGCAGCGCTGGATCAGCAGCCGGCGGGAGGCGACGCCCTCCCAGAATCCGGCGTTGTCCCGGTTGATCACGGGCCTGGAGCGCAGCCCGTGCCCCCTCGCCTTCGCCTTTCCCGATTCCCTTCCCGATTCCCTTCCAGTTTCCTTTCCCGCTCCCCTGCCCATTCCCGTGGTCTCGGGCTCCGGCCCGGACTGCGGCTTCGGCACATTCGGCTTCGCGGGGCGGTATTTGAGGATGCGGAATCGATGCGTTCCGGCGATCTCATCCTGCGCCCTGACATCCATGCGCGTGGTGACGAAATAGCCCGTCCCCAGTTTCGTCGTCTTGCGTTCCGACACAGTCTCGATCACCGCGTCGAAGGTGATCCGGTCCCCGGGCCGCAGAGGCCGCAGATACTCCTGCTCGGAGTCGGTCGCGACCACGGAGGTGTATCCGGCCCCGTCGAGGAGCCCGAAGAGTTCGTCGTAGGCCCCGCTCCGGTCCGTGTGTCCGGACAGCCCGCCCATCGTCCATGCCTGGAGCATCGCCGGCGGGGCGACGGCGTCGGGTCCGCCGTAGGCGGGGTGCTCGTCCCCCATCGCCTCGCACCAGTGCCTGATCATCGGCTCGTTGACCCGGTCCTTGCCGATGCCCGCGGTGGCCGCCGCCCGGCCTTCGTACGCCCTGAGCCGCTCGTACAGCTCGTCCCCCACACCCTGCCCGGCCGTCACCGCTTCCCCCTCTCCATGCCGAGCCGCATCGTCGCGACGATCTCCCGCTGCACCTCGCTCACCCCGCCCCCGAAGGTGTTGATCTGTGCCGCCCTGTTCATCCGCTCCAGCTCCCCGTCCCCGAAGACGCCGGGCGAACCGCCCCGGACCGAACCGGCATCGCCCGTGACCTCCTGGCACAGGCGGTACACCTCCACCGCGCTCTCGGTGCCCGCGAACTTCACCCCGCTCGCGTCGCCGGGCGCCAGCGCTCCCGCGCCCACGTCCCCCACCAGGCGCCAGTTGAGAAGGCGCGTCGCCGCCAGCCGGGCATGCGCCTCGGCCAGCCGGGAGCGGACCCACGGCTCGTCGGCCGGCCGCCTCCCCGTCACGGGGTCGCGAGTGCGGGCGAAGGCGAGCGCCGCCCCGTAGAAGTCCTCGGCCTGCATGCCGATCGCGGCGAGCGCCACCCGCTCATGGTTCAGCTGGTTGGTGATCAGCCCCCAGCCGCCGTTCTCCGCCCCGACCACCGAGGTCAGGGGCACGCGTACGCCGTCGTAGTAGGTGGCGGTCGTGGTCAGCCCGCCCACCGTGTCGATGGGTGTCCAGCTGAAGCCGGGCGCGTCCGTGGGCACGAGAACGATCGAGATGCCCCGGTGCTTGGGCGCGTCCGGATCCGTACGGCAGGCGAGCCATATCCAGTCCGCGTTCTGCGCGTTGCTCGTGAAGATCTTCTGCCCGTCGATGGCCCAGGAGTCGCCGTCGCGTACGGCCCGGGTGCGCAGCGCGGCAAGGTCGGTGCCGGCCTCCGGCTCGCTGTAGCCGATGGCGAAGACGAGCTGGCCCGCCAGGATGCGCGGCAGGAAGTAGTCCTTCTGTTCCTCCGTTCCGTACTTCATGAGTGTCGGGCCGACCGTGTTGAGAGTGACCATGGAGACCGGGGCGCCGGCCCGGTAGGCCTCGTCGAAGAACACGAACTGTTCGTCCGCGCCGCGTCCCTGCCCGCCGTACTCGACGGGCCAGCCGAGACCGAGCATCCCGTCGGCCCCTATGCGACTCAGCAGCCGCCGCTGGGCCTCCGGGTCCGAGTCCGGGGAGCCGGGGCCGGCGTGCCCACCGCCTGCGGGCATCACTTCAGCGAAGTACGCACGGAGTTCGGCGCGCAGCTCCCGCTGGCGCTCGGTCGGGGCCAGATGCACGTCGACTGCCTCCCGGGAAAGGGCACAAGGATCAGGGTTTCTGACTGTCCGTCAGATTCCATTCACCTGTCAAGGCACCGGACGGCCGGACCCACCCCCGATTCCCTCCTCACTCCCGGCCCTGAACCCGCACCCGATCCCGATCACCGGCCACCCGGCCCCGGAGACGCAACGGCCCGCGTCCGCCACCGCAGTGGCGACACGCAGGCCGTCGTTCCCCCAACCGCGGCCCGGCCCCCCGACCGGGCCGCGGCAGGCCCCGGATCACCAGAGGTTGGTGAAGTTCACCGCCAGGTTGTGCGTGGACTGGTCGATGTCGGTGAACGCCGATCCGTTCACCTGGGCGGAGTTGCTCTGATTCGACGCCCCGGATCCCGTGGCCTGCTGCTGCGAGGTGGACGAGTTACCGAAGTTGTCCCCACCGACCCCGCTGCCGGCGATCGTGGCCACTCCCGCATTCGATCCGTCGTTCGCGAACGAGCCGTTGTCGGCCTGGGCCACACCACTGAAGAGAACGGCGGCAAGAGGCAGGGCCGCAACAACGGCGAGGGCACGAGCGGTACGGATGCTTGCCATGTCTATTCCTCCAGGAACCGAAAGTAAGAGTGAACCCGGGCCAGTTGGCCGACCGCCCGGCGATGGTCACGACGTCGCGAGATCAAAGTTGCCCAGCACCACACCGGCGAACCACCCACTCGATTCGATTCCCTCGCAAGCGTGAGGAAGCGAAGATAAACTCCCAGATCCCGCAAACTCCCAGGTCAGCCACGCCTGCGGCAACAGCCCCCGCCCCACGGGAGAAGAAGCGTTCCGCCAACGGACCCCGACCGCCGCCCTCACTCCCTCGACCCCTCCCCTCCCTCTTCCTTTACTCGAACATTCGTACGAACATAGAACCATGGCCACCACTGACCGGCGAACCGCCACCCTGGCCCTGGCCCACGCGCTCTCCGCCGCCGAGCACGGGCTTCCCGTCATTCCGCTGTCCGCCACCAAACTCCCCGCCCTGCGCTCCCCGCACCGCGACGAGAACCCTCCGTCCGGCTGCCGGGGCGCCTGCGGCCGTCCCGGACACGGCGTCCACGACGCCACCACCGACCCCACCGCCGTGCGCGCCCTCTTCGCCGCCGCCCCCTGGGCCACCGGCTACGGAATCGCCTGCGGACGCGCCCCGCACCACCTCGTCGGCATCGACCTCGACATCGACGCCGCCGGCCGGACCGACTCCGTGGCGGCCCTGCGGCAACTGGCCCTGCAACACCTCTTCACCATCCCGCCGACCGTCACGGTGCTCACCCCCAGCGGAGGCCGCCACCTCTGGCTGACCGGCCCACCCGACGTGGCCGTACCGAACTCCGCCGGCCGCCTCGCCCCCGGCATCGACATCCGCGGCTCCGGCGGCTATCTGGTCGGCCCCGGCTCGGTCACCGCCCACGGCACCTACCGCCTCGTACCCGGCACCGGCAGTCTCCCGCCCGCCCCCTGCCCGACCGCCCTGCTCCACTTGTTGACGCCTCCGGCCCGCCCCCGGAACCGGCACGGACATCCCGACCCGGGCCATCGCGATCACGGCCATCACGAACAAGGACGCGGACTGGTCCGGTTCGTCCTGGCCGCGGACGAGGGCCAGCGCAACACCCGGCTCTTCTGGGCGGCCTGCCGCGCCTACGAACACGGCTTCGGCGACGCGCTGGCCGATGACCTCACCCGGGCCGCCGTCGCCACCGGCCTCACCGAACACGAGGCCCGGGCCACCATCGCCTCGGCCGCCCGGCTCACCCGCACGCGCTGCGAGCCCCCACGATGAGTACCGTTCGCCCGCGAAGCCGTCCGGACAGGATGTAGCCTCTGGCGCCATGCCGTTTCCCGATGAGCTCGGTCCCCTGGTCGTGGTCGACTACCGGCCCCAGTGGCCGGTGGAGTTCGAGGCGCTGGCCGGCACACTGCGCGATGCGTTGGGCGGCCTCGCGGTCGGCATCGATCACGTGGGATCCACCGCGGTGCCGGGCCTGTCCGCCAAGGACTGCATCGATGTCCAGGTGCGGATGAGATCGGTCGACGAGACACAGGCCACCTTGCTGATGTCGGCCATCGGCTACCGGTGCCGTCCCGAGCCGTGGAACCGCGTCGAGGTCTCCAGCGGCCGCCGTTGCCACAAACTCGTCTTCGCGCCGCCGGTCGGCGCGCGCCGCTGCAACGTCCACCTTCGGCCCAGCACCGGCGCCAACGCCCGCTTCGCGCTGCTGTTCCGGGACTACCTGCGCGCGGACGACACCACGCGCCGCGCCTGGGGAGCCTTCAAGCAACGGCTGGCGACGAGTGTGCCGGACCTTCAGGACTACGGGCAGATCAAGGCCCCCGCCACGGAGGTCCTGATGGCCGCGGCCGAGCGATGGGCCGCCGAGACCGGCTGGAGCCAGTGAGCCGACCGCGCCAGGCAGCCGTCCGGTGCGGATGATTCCGGCCCGCTCATGCCCGTGCCCACACGGCCCGCGTGCGCCCGCAGCACACGCACAGGGCGGGCCTCCGAACCGGAGACCCGCCCTGTGACCTGCTGTTTCTCTGAACTGGCGGTGGGTGTGGGATTTGAACCCACGGTGACATCGCTGCCACGACGGTTTTCAAGACCGTTCCCTTAGGCCGCTCGGGCAACCCACCCCGCGTCAGCAGCCGGTGCAGACCGGTTTCGACGCGGAGGACAGCCTAGCCGGTCAGCTGTCGCCCTTGCGCTCGCCCAGGGTGACTTCCACCGTGGACGTCTTGCCGTCGCGCTTGTAGGTCAGATTGACCTTGTCGCCCGGCTTGTGGGTCCAGATCTCGCCGATCAGGGTCGGGCCGCTGTCGACGACGGTGTCGTTGAACTTCGTGATGACGTCGCCCGCCCGGAGGCCGGCGCGGGCCGCGGGGCCGTCCTTCGTGACCGCTTCCGTGCCGCCGGCGCCCTGGTCCGAGATGACCGCACCGCCGGTCTTCTCGTCCATCGTCACCGTGGCGCCGATGACCGGGTAGACCGGCTGGCCGGTCTTGATCAGCTGCTGGGCGACGTTCTTCGCCTGGTTGATCGGGATCGCGAAGCCGAGGCCGATGGAACCGGCCTGGCTCTGACCGGTGCTTCCGGTCGACTGGATCGCGGAGTTGATGCCGATGACCGCGCCCCCGGCACTCAGCAGCGGGCCGCCGGAGTTGCCCGGGTTGATCGAGGCGTCGGTCTGCAGCGCGCTCATGTACGAGTTGCTGCCTCCGCTGCCGTCACCGGAGGCGACCGGACGGTTCTTCGCGCTGATGATGCCCGTGGTGACCGTGTTGGACAGCCCGAACGGGGCGCCGATCGCGATCGTCGAATCGCCGACCGCCACCTGCTCCGAGTTGCCCAGAGGCAGCGGGGTGAGCCCCTGCGGCGGGTTCTTGAGCTTCAGGACGGCCACGTCGTAGCCCTGGGCGCGGCCGACCACCTCGGCGTCGTACTTCTTGCCGTTGGAAAACGTCGCCGTGAGCTGGCCGCTGTCCGCCGCGGAGGCCACCACGTGGTTGTTCGTGAGGATGTGGCCTTCCTTGTCGTACACGAAGCCGGTGCCCGTCCCGCCCTCGCCGTCACCGCCCTGCGCATCGATCGTGACCACGCTGGGGAGCGCCTTCGCCGCGACGCCGGCGACCGTGCCCGGGTCGCGCTTGAGGTCCTGGGGGGTGCCCGACGCGGCGACCGTGGTCGAACCGGAGGAGCCGGATCCGTTGTTGCTGTCGGCGGCCCAGAAGCCGAGGGCTCCGCCGACTCCGCCCGCGACGAGCGCCGCCACGACCACCGCGGCCACCAGGCTGCCCGCGCCCCGCTTGCGGGGCGCGCCGGACGTCTGAGGCTGGGCGGGCGCGCCCCACACGGGGCCGCCGCCCTGCGCCCCGTGGGCGTACGACGGGACCGCAGGCGGGGGCGGGGGCCAGCCGGCATCGGCTGCGGACTGCGGCGCGGCCGGGGGCGGGGGCCAACCGGCATCGGCTGCGGACTGCGGCGCGGCCGGGGGCGCGTACTGCGGCGCGGCCGGCGGAACCGGGGTCATGGGCGTGGTCGCCGGGTCCTGGGCGGGGGAGGCCGGCGGGGAGGCCGGCTGCTGCTGTGTGGGCGTCGCGTCCGCGTGCTGCGGGGCGTCGGGCGCGCTCTCGGGGGATCCCTGGGGAGCGTCGGCCGGCACTGGAGGTGCGGACGGAACGGACGGGGCGGCCTCGGCCGCGTTGCCCTCGTTGCCCTCGTTCTCTGTGCTCACAGCTCTTTACTCCTCGGTTCCACATCATCATTCGGCAAGAGATCCGCTGTGTACGTGTCTGGAGTCAGCTTTTCCCACGGCACGTCAGGCCACTGTAAGCAGGACCTGTGCATCTGTGCACGGCCCCTTACATCGGACAAAACGGTCTCCCGTCACCAGGTGTACGCATCCATGGCCTCCCGGTGACACCATGGCGCGGGTGACCCAAGCACGGCAGCAGCGCCCCAGCCAGCATCCCATCCAGGTCATCGCACACCGGGGCGCGTCCGACGACGCCCCCGAGCACACCCTGGCCGCGTACCGGAAGGCGATCGAGGACGGCGCCGACGCCCTGGAGTGCGACGTACGGCTCACGGCCGACGGTCATCTCGTATGCGTACACGACCGTCGGGTGAACCGCACCTCCAACGGCCGGGGCGCGGTCTCCGCCCTGGAACTCAACGAACTCGCGGCCCTCGACTTCGGCTCGTGGAAGGACCGCGAGGAGGCGGAGTCCCCGGACTGGGACCCGGTGCCCGGCGAGCTCGCCTCCGTACTCACGCTGGAACGGCTCCTGGAGCTGCTCGTCGAGACGAGGGCCGCCGGCCGCCCGCTGCAGCTGGCCATCGAGACCAAGCACCCGACGCGCTGGGCGGGCCAGGTCGAGGAGCGGCTGCTGCACCTGCTGAAGCGCTTCGAGCTCGACGTACCGCCGTCCGACGCCCCCTCGCCGGTCCGCATCATGAGCTTCTCCGCACGCTCGCTGCACCGCATCCAGGACGCCGCGCCCCGGCTGCCCACCGTCTACCTGATGCAGTTCGTCTCGCCGCGGCTGCGTGACGGACGGCTGCCGGCCGGCGCCCGGATCGCCGGGCCGGGGATGCGGATCGTACGCAGCCACCCGGGGTACATCGACCGTCTGCACCGCGCCGGTCATCGGGCGCACGTCTGGACGGTCAACGAACCGGAGGACGTCGAGCTCTGCATCCGGCTGGGGGTCGAGGCGATCATCACGAACCGTCCGAAACAGGTTCTGGCCCAGCTGGGGCGCGGGTAGCCGCAACGGTGGTGGAACGCGACCGGCGGAGCGGCATCCGCGTGGCAGGTGCCTGCCGGGAGCCGTGACGGGAAGCGGCGCCCGGGAGCCGTGACGGGGGGCGGCTACCGGGTGCGGAGACCGCCGGAACAAGCGGGGAGGCACCCCCGCACTGTCGGTCACAGGGAGTACACCGGCGCATTCGCCCCGTACCCGATCGTTACGAGTGCGTCACTCGCGGGCCATTGGCCGGTTTCCGGCACAGCCCAGGAGGGCATCCACTCCGTGGCGTGGGGCAAAGGAGGTCTCGGGGGTGGCGTTGGTGGTGGCACAAGAAGTGCCCACGTCGTCGAGCATGGCCGTACCCCATGGCCCTGCGGGCGTGGGTCAGGCACGGCATCGGATGCGTGAGCAGTTGCGCAGCCACGGGGTGTCGGATTCGGTCGTCGACGATGCTGTACTGATTCTTTCCGAACTGCTCAGCAACGCCTGCCGGCACGGCAGGCCACTGGGCCGGCACACCGATGTGGGGGACGGCGACGTGCGCGCCGCCTGGCGCGTCGACACGACGGGCGGGCTGACCGTCGAGGTGACGGACGGAGGTGGCCCGACGCGGCCGGTTCCGGCCACTCCGTCGGTGACCGCTCACGGCGGCCGGGGCCTCAACATCATCAGCGCCCTCGCCGAGGAGTGGGGTGTGCGTGACGACTCGTCCGGCGAGGTGACCGTCTGGGTGCTGGTCAACGAAGGGCACGGCCATGCCGGCGAACGGCCTGACGCACAGGGCAGCACACGGGGCAATGGACGCGTCAATGGACGGGGCCCGGGCACGTCAGGACCGGCGGGCCGCGGCTCGGCCGTGAACGGTTCGGCGGGTCTCGAAGGGCTGGACTTCGCCGGCGCGTTCGACGACCTGGGCTGAACCGGAGCCGCACACCAGCGCGCAGGCACCGGGCGGGACGTTCCCCGACAGCCGGCTGCCGGGCCGGCTGTGCCCCGTACGGCGCACGGGCGGCTAGGCTCGCGGCCCAGACCGCACTGTCGCAATCGGGAGAAAGCCCACCATGGCGAAGAAGCGCCCTCAGACCAAGGCCGGGAAGCAGCAGCTTGACGACGGCGAGATCCCGGTGGTCGGGGCTCGCGAGCCCTGCCCGTGCGGTTCTGGCCGCCGTTACAAGGCCTGTCACGGCCGCGCCGCCGCCCAGGCCGTGGCCGAACTCGTCCAGCGCCCCTTCGAGGGCCTGGCCGGCGAATGCGACTGGGTCGCGCTGCGCGAGCTGGTGCCCGCGGCCACGGTCGAACTGACGCTGAAGGGCGGACTGCCCGAGGGCGTGCCGTCGGTGACGCTCGCGACCGTCCTTCCGATGGCGTGGCCCGCGCTGCGGCGCGATGACGGTTCGGTCCTGCTCGCCCTGCAGAACGACACCTCCTCCGGCGACCTCAGCCGCGACCTCGCCGACACGCTCCAGCGTGCGCTGGAGGCCGACCCCGGCTCGCCCGTCGCCGCCCGGCGCGTACCGGCCGAAGGGCCGCGGCTCCAGGACCTCCTGGACGCCGAAGCCCCGTTCGCGCCCGTCGTGCACTCGGGCTTCGAATTCTGGGTGCCGGACGCGGAGAACGCCACGGCCGAGGTGTCCGCGTCTCTGGAGCGCGCCAACGACGCGGCGCTTCCGACCGTCCTGCTCTCCGGGGTGGACGCCGCCTACTGGTGCGAGACCCCGGAGAAGAACCACCTCCGCTGGGTCATGCCGCACCCCGAGGAGCGGCTCCTGGACGCTCTCGCCCGGCTGCACGCCGCCGGTACGTCCTCGCTCGGCGAGGGGACCCGGCTGGTCGGCTCCTTCCGTGCGCACGGCCTGATGGTCCCGGTCTGGGACCTGCCGAGCTCGATGGGCGCCGAGGACTGCGAGAAGCCCGCCGTCGCGTTCGCGGAGCGGCTCACGACGGCGCTCGCGTCGGACGCGCCGCTCACCGCCGAGGAGCGTCGGGCACGGGGCGGGCTCACCAACCGCCAAGTGACCCTCAGCTGACAGTGACCACCATCCGGACGGCACGGTGACTCCCGTCACAACTCAGCGTACTCACAGGTAAATCGCTGTCCGAATACGCGAGATCGAATTTGCGAACGGCAGATCTCTTGTTACCGTTCTAGAAGCCCGGTCGCTGGTGCATCCCCCGTCGCCAGCGATCGGGCATCCTCATGTCCGGGCACGGCGCACCACGGCGCATCACACGGCGCACGAACCGCGCACAGGCCCTGCACAGACACCGGTCGCGCCCGCGGCTTCCCCGCCGCCCCGCACCTCGCCCCGGCCGCCCTTCCGTCGGCCTTGAGACGTCTTCCACGTGGCTCGGCGTCAACCCGTCCCCCTGGACGCCTTGTTGGATCCCGCGTCGACAAAGGCTCCGCACGATCACCGGACCGCTCGGAATCGGACAGAAGTCGTCGGCGGCCCGGATTTCCGATTCCGCCGCTAAACGGCTGCCGAAGAGATCTTCGAAGAGGGATCGAACGGCTTTCGGAAAGCGCATCAGAAAGCCGACCACCCAAGGACTTTGCATCGGCAGACTTTGCATGACCGAAACAGCCCGCACGGAATGACCGAAACGCACCTCGTCGATCACCGCATCCTGAAGTGATCCGGCAGGGATCCGACAGCGCTCGGTAATGACGGCGAGTGGAGAAGCGGGTGGAGAAGCGGGTGGGCAGGAGGGCGGAGAGGCGGGCAGAGAAGGTGCGGAGAGGCGGGCGGGGAGCATCGAAAAAGAACAGCCCCGCATCAAGGACGGCAGCGGCACGGCACCGATGCACGCCACCGCGTCACCACAGTGCGACGGCACGGCACCGATGCACGCCACCGCGTCACCACAGTGCGACGGCACGGCGCCACCGCACATCACCGCACATCACCGCGCCGCGCGGAACGCCGCACGGCACGGGAGCACCCACGAAGCGCCGAGCGCCGATGCGCCGCCACCGGCCGGCAGCCCGCAACTCAGTACGCGAGCCGGCTTCCGCCGTCCGGGGCGCTGTTGCTCGCCTCGACCAGCGCGTCCAGAAGCGCCCCCACATCCGGCAGCCACGGCGACGCCACGGCACGGACCGGCGCCCCGCCACCGGAGCCAGGCCGGGAGACCCGCTCCGGGGCCCGCTCCCAGCGCACCTGCCCCGTGCCGATCCCGGACGGCGGAAGGACGAGATAGCCGCCCTCGCCGTGGAACCGCAGCGAACTGGGCACCCAGTCCTGGGCGTGCAGCAGTTCACCGAGCCGTTCCAGCGTGTACGGAGCGACCAGCAGCGACCACCGGGTCGGCGTCGCCACCACGGGGCCCAGCCGCATACCCATCCGGTCGAGCTCCGCCAGGGCGCGGGCACCCGCCACCGCCGGCAGGCTCAGCGCACACGGCGCGTGCCCGCCCGTGGCCAGCAGGAGCGGCGCGGTGGGCCGGTTCGTCCACCACCAGCGCACCATCCGGGCGTCGGTGGTCGCGGCGAGGAGTCCGGGATCGAAGGGGTGCGCGCCGGGGACGGCGCACTCGGGGTCGGGGCAGGCGCAGCCTCGGCCGCGCTCGCCACGGCCGTCGGCCGCCTGGAGGCCGATCCCGGGGAGCACGGGCCACTGCCACGCGGTGGCACAGGTCAGGGCCGCGTCGAGCCGGGCGGCCCCGTCCCTGCGTCCGAGCCGGAGCCTGCGTCGCCTTCCGAGGATCTCGCGCATGAGCGCTCGTTCCTTTCCGTTGAACGCCGAGGGTCCACATCACACCACGCGCGCGTCACAACACGTGTGCGGAAATTCACTGTGTGTACATGCCCGTCGAGCCTGCGGTACGGGTTGATCGTCGGTACCGAGCCTGAGCTGTGCTGAGCCGAATCGAGCCGGTTCCAGTCGAGAATGTCGCGAGGTGCAGGGCGTGTACCGCGCCTGCCGTCCGTCGTACGGGCCCCGCCACTCGGGGGTGGGGCGTGGCCGTCACAGGTGAGGACGTCCGGGCCCGCTGCCAGGTTCCGGAAGGGGGTCGGAACCACGTCCGGCCATCTACCGATTTACGTACCCAGCATGCCCGGAATGACGCTCCCCCTGGCACTTCATCCGGAGGCAACCCCCGGTCGAGCAACCTCAGTCGACCGCAAATGACTGCCGCGGGGTGCATTTTTTGGCCAAGTTACTCACCCCATGGACACCACAAGTCCCGTGGGGACAATGCTGGACATCGCCTTACTTGTACGTGTACATGTGGATGCACTGATAGCGGCGCAGAATGACATGGGGGTTTGCGATGCTATTCGACGAAACAAACCAGTCGGAAAGCCGGCGACCATGAGCGCCCCACACCTGCCGAAAGTGGCTGGAATCGATCCCACAGTTCCGGTTTCGGCGCACACTGCCGGGCCTCTCTCCGAGGTGCCGCCCGGGCCCGGCGCCTTCATCCAGGACCGTCTGGCGGGCTGGGTCTCCGACCTCACCACGCTGCACGAGCTCACCGAACGGCTGGCTGGAACCAGCACGCTCGACGACGCCCTGCACGAGCTGCTCGACGCCGGAGCCGCACTGGTCGGCGCCCGTCGCGGACTGGTCGCCTTCGAACCGTCCGACCTCCGCGGCCCCGTCAGCACCATCGGTCTCGGGCTGGCCCACGCGGAGCTCGGCCAGATCGAGACGGTGCCGCGCAGTGCCACCTCCTACGGCCGCATCCTCGAAGGTCTGCCCACCGCCGACGGCCCGCTGACGACCCCCGACCTGCTCGGCGACACCAGCCTGGACCCCCGCAGGCGCGAGGTCGCCGCCCGTCTGGGGTACGCCGCCAGTTACGCGCTGCCGATCACCACCGAGCGGACCGGACGGCTCGGCGCCGCGGTCTGGCTCTACGACGAACCCGCCGAGCCGCTCGAACGCCAGCGCCACCTCGTCGGCCTGTACGCCGGGTACGCCGCCGAACACCTGGCCCGGCTGCTGGAACTGGAGCGGGCCAGGACCGATGTCGCCACCATCGCCGAGGAGCTCCTGCCCAGCCGGCTGCCCCGCGTCCCGGGCGTACAGCTGGCCGTACGGCATCACGCCGCGCCGCAGAGCGGCAGCGACTGGTACGACGCGCTGGCGCTGCCGGAAGGAGCGCTCGGCCTGTCCGTGGGCTCGGTCGGCGGCTCCGGGCCCAGCGCCCTGGCCGCCGCGGGACGGCTGCGGGCAGGCCTGCGGGCGTACGCGGTGATGGAGGGCGAGGACCCGGTCGCCGTGCTCTCCGATCTCGAACTCCTGATGCGGCTGACCGAGCCGGCCCGTTCCGCGACCGCGCTCTTCGCCTACTGCGAGCCCACCCGCCGCAAGATCCTGCTGGCCGGTGCCGGGCACACCCCACCGCTGATCGTCGGCGACCGGCGCACCGAGTTCGTCGAGACGACCCTCTCCGCCCCCCTCGGCATGCTCGCGTGCTGGGAGGCGCCGAGCGTGGAGATCAACCCGGCTCCGGGCGAGACCGTCCTGCTGTACACCGACGGTCTGCTGCGCCGCGCCGGTGACTCGATGGACCGGGCGTTCGCGCGGCTCCACTCGGCCGCGGCGAGCGTCCCGAGGGCGCTGCGCCACGACGCCGGATCCGTCGCCGACCATGTGGTGCGCACCGTGCTGCCCGACGGAATCGACCGGGGCGACGGCACCGAGGACGTGGTCCTGCTCGCGGCACGCTTCGACTGAGCCGGCCCCTCGCCCGCCGGTCGCGGCGGCCCACCTTGTGTAAGAGGTCTTCCGGCCCTGGGCCCCCTTCCGTACGCCCGTACGATGGAGGGGGTCCAGTGTCGTATCAAGGAGAGACAAGTCGTGTCTGAGGAGCTCACCCCGGAGAACCCGGAGACCGAAGAGGCAGAGCCGGTCAAGCAGCGGAAGAACGGCCTGTACCCGGGCGTCTCCGATGAGCTCGCCGCGAACATGAAGTCCGGTTGGGCCGACACCGAGCTGCATGGTCTGGAGCCGATCGCCCAGGCCGCGCACACCGCCGACCGCCGCGCCGCACTCTCGGCGCGCTTCCCGGGTGAGCGGCTGGTCATTCCGGCCGGCCGGCTGAAGACCCGGTCCAACGACACCGAGTACGCCTTCCGTGCCTCCACCGAGTACGCGTACCTCACCGGCGACCAGACGCAGGACGGCGTCCTCGTCCTGGAGCCGAAGGACGACGGCCACGAGGCGACCGTCTACCTGCTGCCGCGCTCCGACCGGGAGAACGGCGAGTTCTGGCTCGACGGCCAGGGCGAGCTGTGGGTCGGCCGCCGTCACTCCCTCACGGAGGCCGGTCAGCTGCTCGGCATCCCGGCAAAGGACGTCCGCGAGCTGCCCGCCGCGCTGACCGAGGCCACCGGCCCGGTCCGCAACGTCCGCGGTCACGACTCCGGCATCGAGGCCGCGCTCACCGACAAGGTCACCGCGGAGCGCGACGAGGAGCTCCGTGTCTTCGTCTCCGAGGCGCGTCTGGTCAAGGACGCCTTCGAGATCGCGGAGCTGGAGAAGGCCTGCGACATCACCGCGCGCGGCTTCGAGGACGTCGTGAAGGTCCTCGACAAGGCCGAGGCGACGAGCGAGCGCTACATCGAGGGAACGTTCTTCCTCCGTGCCCGCATCGAGGGCAACGACATCGGCTACGGCTCGATCTGCGCCGCCGGCCCGCACGCCACCACGCTGCACTGGGTACGCAACGACGGCGCGGTGCGCTCGGGCGAACTGCTGCTGCTCGACGCCGGCGTGGAGACCAACGACCTCTACACCGCCGACGTGACCCGCACGCTTCCCATCAACGGCACGTTCACGCCGCTGCAGCGGAAGATCTACGACGCGGTGTACGAGGCTCAGGAGGCCGGCATCGCCGCGGTGAAGCCCGGCGCGGGCTTCCGCGACTTCCACGACGCCGCGCAGCGCGTACTGACCGAGAAGCTCGTCGAGTGGGGTCTGCTCGGCGACCGGACCGTGGACGAGGTCCTGGAGCTGGGACTGCAGCGCCGCTGGACGCTGCACGGGACCGGTCACATGCTCGGCATGGACGTCCACGACTGCGCCGCCGCGCGGACCGAGTCGTACGTCAACGGAACGCTGGAGCCCGGCGTCTGCCTCACCGTGGAGCCCGGCCTCTACTTCCAGGCCGACGACCTGACCGTGCCCGAGGAGTACCGCGGCATCGGCGTCCGGATCGAGGACGACATCCTCGTCACCGAGGACGGCAACCGGAACCTCTCGGACAAGCTGCCGCGGCAGGCCGACGAGGTCGAGGCGTGGATGGCGCGGCTCAAGGGCTGACCGTCCGCCCCGTCCCGCGCGCCGGAGGGTGCCCTGCTCAGGAAACCATGAGCAGGGCGCCCTCCCGCCATTTCAGGACCTTGTCGAAACTCACCACGGCACCGCCCCGTCCCGGGCGGTTGCCGAAGTGGACGTGGTCGGCGAGCTGCTCGATGAGACACAGTCCCCGCCCGTCCTCGGCGGTGAGCGACGGGTGCTCGGCGTACTGCGGTGGGTACTGCTGCTGGGACGCGTACGACTGATCTGCGTCGTACGGCCCAGCGCCGTACTGCTCTGCCTCATGCTGCTGTGCGGCGGTGCGAAGTGCGCGCCTCGCGGGGAACCCCGGTCCGGAATCGGCGACTTCGATACGGCATTTCTCGCCGTCCAGATACGCGGTGACCCGGTACTGCCCGCAGGCGGCACCGGACGGCTCCTCCCAGGCTTCCCATTCCGCTCCATCGCCCCGGTCCGGATCACCCTGGCCCCCGTGCGTCCCGCCGTGCTCGACGGCGTTGGCACAGGCTTCGCTCAAGGCGAGCGACAGGTCGAAGGAGACGTCCGGGTCCACGCCCGCCGATTCCATCGTGCCGAGCAGGAACCGTCGGGCGAGCGGAACGCTCGCAGCTTCGCGCCGCAAATGGAGTGACCACCAGATGCTCATGCTCCAGCCTCCTGGCTGCGGCTCGACATACCGATACGTATTGCCGCCCGAGACGGTTTGTAAGCACGGGCGGGGTGTGAGACCGCTCATTCGGCGGATACCCGTATTCGCCACACCTGTGCATCCCCAACCCATAGAACCGTTCTGCCCCGTCAGTAACCGGTCCGAACGGCCCGGCTCCCGCCCATTCGGGCGGAAGACGACCTTCCGGACCTGCCGTACGGGGACGGGGGGTGCAGTGGGATGATGTCTCGGCCATGACTACGTCTGTGGGACGCGCCGGAGCCGGTATGCGGCTGCTGAGGGCCGCGGTGTTCGCCGCGGTCTGTGTCGCGTTGTCCGCAGCCGGGCACGCGCTGGCCGCCTGCGCGACGGTCCCCTGGTGGACGCTGCTCGCCGGATTCCTCGGGATCCTGGCGGTGGCGGCCCCTCTCGCCGGACGCGAACGCTCACTGCCCTCCATCGCCGGCGCCCTGGCCGGCGGACAGCTCGTCCTGCACACGCTCTTCGGGGCCGGTACGCACGCCGCCTCGCCCCGGGTACCGGCCGGCGAGGACGCGCTGATCCGGTTCGCGGCGAACCTCGTCTGCGGTGCCGGGCCCGACCGGTTGAACGCCACCGACGCCCACCGCATCGTCACCACCGCGGGGATCGACCCCGCGTCGGTGACCGGACAGGCCCACCAGCACCTGGCGGCCGCCTCTTCCACCGATTCGGCCGGCCTCGCCGGGATGGTGCCGGACCTTCCCATGATGCTCGGGCATCTGCTGGCCGCACTGGCCGCCGGCTGGCTGCTGCGGCGCGGCGAGGTCGCCCTGTTCCGCATCGCCCGGCTGTCGGTCCACGGCGCTCAGCAGGTGGCGGCGGGGGCGCGTCTGCGGGCGTTGCGCGCCGCGCTCGTCCTCGTGGCCGCGCTGCGCGCGGGGCTTCCCGGCGGGCCGGTGACCGGGCCCCGCCTCTCCCGTACCGCCGTGGACGCACCGTCCCCGGCCACCGGGGATCCCTTGCAGCACATGGTGATCAGGCGCGGGCCGCCCTCCGTATTCACCCTCGCAGCCTGACGCGACGCCCTCCACGCGATGCCGCACGACCCTGCCACGCACCCTCCGGTGCCGTACGGGTTCTCGTACGCACGCCGCTCGTGAGGAAGAGGTGTCGCGACCCCGTCGCGCACCCGCGCGCCGGAGCACCCTTCCTTCGTGCATCTGTGGAGTGATCCCTGCCATGAACGTTTCCCGCATCGCCCTCGCCGGCGGCGTCGCCGCGTCCACCGTGCTGATCCTCGCCGGTACGGCCTCGGCCCACGTCAGCGTCCAGCCGCAGGGCGAGGCCGCCAAGGGCGGTTACGCCGTCATCAACTTCAAGGTCCCCAACGAGCGCGACGACGCCTCGACGACCAAGCTCGAAGTCAACTTCCCGGCCGACCACCCGCTGGCGTCCGTCATGCCGCAGCCCGTACCCGGCTGGGACATCAAGGTGACCACCAGCAAGCTGGCCAAGCCGCTCGACATGCACGGCAAGAAGATCAACGAGGCCGTCTCCAAGGTCACCTGGACCGCGGACGGCAGCAAGATCGAGCCCGGCCGCTTCCAGCAGTTCCCGCTCTCGGTCGGCCAGCTCCCGGAGGACGCCGACCAGCTGGTGTTCAAGGCCATCCAGACGTACGACAACAAGGAGGTCGTGCGCTGGATCGAGGAGCCGAAGGACGGCGCGGAGGAGCCCGAGAGCCCTGCTCCGGTCCTCAAGCTGACCGCGGCCGCCGGGGACGCGCACGGCGCCACCGCCGCCTCCGGTTCGGACTCCGCCGACAAGAACGCCACGGACGACCACGCGAAGGACGAGAAGACGACGGCCTCGGCCTCCTCCTCCAGTGACACCACGGCCCGAGTGCTCGGCATCGTCGGCATCGTCATCGGCGTCGCGGGCGTCGCCTTCGGCGTCCTGGCCGGCCGTCGCCGTACCGCCTGAACACACACCCGGGTTTCCCGCGCCACCCGCTAGGCCCACCCGCTCCACCGACCCATCAGGAACAGTGCTCCATGGTTAAGAAGTCTGTGCTGGCCGCGGCGCTCGTCGCCGCGGCCGCGCTCACCCTGTCCGCCTGCGGCGGCAGTGACAACGACAGCAAGAAGCCCATCGCCGACGTATCGGCGGAGGCGAAGACACAGGCCGCGACGGTGCTCGACCAGCCGTTCACCAAGCCGAATCTCGTCCTGACCGACACCCACGGCAAGAAGTACGACCTGCGCGAGCAGACCAAGGGCAAGCCGACGCTCATCTACTTCGGCTACACCAACTGCCCCGACGTCTGCCCGCTCATCATGAGCAACATCGCGATCGCCAAGAAGTCCCTGCCCAAGGCCGACCAGGAAAAGCTCCAGGTCGTCTTCGTCACCACGGACCCGGAGCGCGACACCCCGGCCTCGCTGGGCTCCTGGCTCAAGTCCCAGGACCCGTCCTTCATCGGTCTCACCGGCGACTTCCCGACCATCCAGGCGGGCGCCCGGCAGATCGGCATCGGTATCGACGCTCCGAAGAAGGAGAAGGACGGCACGGTCGTCTCGATGCACGGCTCCCAGGTCATCGCCTTCTCCCCGAAGACCGACCAGGGTTACGTGCTGTACAGCGAGGACACGACGCCCGACGACTACACCAAGGACCTCCCCAAGCTCGTCAAGGGGGAGAAGCCGTGAACCGCCGCACCACCCTCGCCGGCGTCCTGGCCCTCTCCACGGGTCTGACGCTGGCGGGGTGTTCGACCTCGGACGGCGCACCGGAGCTGAAGGTCATGGGCGCGTTCATGCCGCAGCCCGTCAACGACATGGCAGCGGCCTTCCTCGTCGTGCGGAACGACGGCGGCAGCTCCGACCGCCTCACCTCGGTCACCAGTCCGCTCTCGGACGACGTCACGATCCACGAGACGAAGAACCAGGCCATGCGCATGGTGACGTCCTTCGACGTACCCGCGGGCGGTGAGCTGGATCTGGAACGCGGTGGAAACCACATCATGTTCATGAAGCTCAAGCAGCAGCCCAAGCAGGGCGAGACCGTGTCCGTGGAACTGCACTTCGAGAAGGCCGGCCCCATGAAGGTCGACCTTCCCGTGAAGGAGACCACCCACAACCCGAAGAAGCAGTGAGGGACTGACACACCATGACAGCCACCGCCCCGCCTTTCGGGCCCTCCCCGTCCGCATCCGCCCCGCGTCGGCCACTGGCCTTCGCCGGGCTCCTCGCCGCCCTGGCCGGCGTGGTGTTCGGTCTGCTGCTGGCCGCCGCGGGTCCCGCGTCGGCGCACGCAGCGCTCACCGGGAGCGATCCGCAGGACGGGGCGGTGGTCGCCGCCGCGCCCAAGGAGGTCACGCTCACCTTCTCCGAGCAGGTCGCCATGGGAGACGGCTCCATCCGGGTGCTGGACCCCGCCGGCAAGCGCGCGGACACCGAGGACGCCCCGCGCGACCTGCACAGCGGCTCGATCGTGAAGTACGGCGTCTCCCTGCACACCGGGCTGCCCGACGGTACGTACACCGTTGCCTGGCAGGCCGTCTCCGCCGACAGCCACCCCGTCTCCGGGGCCTTCACCTTCTCCATCGGCGCGCCCTCCGAGACCACCGTCGCCCTCCCGGACAGCGAGGCCGGCGGCGGCCTGGTCGGCACGCTCTACGGCATCGCCCGCTACGCCGCGTACGCGGGATTCATCGTGCTCGCGGGCGGCGCCGCGTTCGTGCTGGCCTGCTGGCAGCGCGGAGCGGGCGCCCGTCCCCTGCAACGCCTCGTGGTCCGCGGCTGGATGACCCTCACCGCGGCCACGCTCGCGATGCTGCTGCTGCGCAGCCCGTACACCGGTTCCGGGAAGCTCGGCGACGCGTTCGACCTCGACGGTCTCCAGGCGGTACTGGACACCAAGCCCGGCGCAGCGCTGGTCTCGCGGCTGCTGCTGCTCGGAGCCAGTGCGCTGTTCATCGCAGTGCTGTTCGGGGCGTACGCGAAGCGCGAGGACGAACGAGAGAAGAAGGACCTCACCTTCGGTCTGGCCACCGGTGGTGCGGTCATCGCCGCCGGGATCGCCGGGACCTGGGCCCTGGCCGAGCACGCGTCGACCGGGATCCAGCCCGGTATCGCCATGCCCGTCGACGTGCTCCATCTGCTGGCCGTCGCGGCCTGGCTGGGCGGGCTCACCGCCCTGCTGATCGCGCTGTACCGCACCCCCGACATCACCGCGGACGCCGTACGCCGCTTCTCGCGGATCGCGTTCATCAGCGTGCTCGTCCTGACCGCGACCGGGATCTACCAGTCCTGGCGGCAGGTCGGCTCCTGGTCCGCACTGACCGGCACCGGATACGGGCAGCTGCTGCTCGTGAAGGTGGGGCTCGTCGCCGTCCTCGTCGGGATCGCCGGAATCTCGCGCCGATGGACCGCCCGGCTGGCGACGGGCGGGGGCGCGGACACGTCCGAGTCACGCCCCATCGCCGTCGGCACGGAAACGTCCGAGGCCCACCCCGCCACCGTCGGCGCCGACACGTCCGAGGCACACCCCGCCACCGTCGACAACGACACACCCCGGGCACACCCCGCCGGCGTCGGCGCCGAGACGTCGCAGGTGGCGGCCCCCGCAGCCCCCGCAGCCCCCGAGGAGCCCGAGGAACCCAAGGAGCCCGAGGACCCCGCGCGCGCCGCCCAGCTCGCGCGGCAGCAGACCGCCGTGGCCACCGCGGAGAAGAAGCGGATACGCGACGCCGACCCCGACCGCTCCGGCCTGCGCCGCTCGGTGCTGGCCGAAGTCGGGGTCGCGGTGGCGCTGCTGGCGGTGACCACCGTCCTGACCTCGACCGAGCCCGGACGCACCGAGGAGGAGGCGCGCTCATCCGCCCCGGCCGCCGCGCCGGCGGCGAACGGCCCCATCAACCTCACCCTGCCCTTCGACACCGGCGGCGAGAACGGCAAGGGCACGGTCCGCATGGACCTGGACCCCGGGCGCACCGGAACCAACGTGGCGCACCTCTGGATCGACGGCATCGACGGGAAGGCCATGGACGTCCCCGAGGTGAAGCTCGCCTTCACCCTGAAGTCCAAGGACATCGGGCCCCTCCCGGCCGTGCCCGTGCGGCTGACGGAGGGGCACTGGACCTCCACCGGAATCCAGATCCCGATCGCGGGCGACTGGAACGTCGCGGTCACCGTACGGACCTCGGACATCGACCAGACCACGGTCGACAAGAACGTCAAGATCGGCTGAGCAGGGACCGTGAGCGGAAACCGGACAGACAGTACAGACACGTCGACCAGCGCGGGCAAGGGGAACAGGCGAACCGGAAGCGATTCCGCGGCCTCGTCGCCCGGCGTGGTCTCCCGGCGGCGACTGCTCGGCACCGCGGGAGCGGCCGGGGCCACCGGCCTGGTCCTCGGGGCAGCCGGCGGCGCCACCGGCTACGCCGCGACCCGGGACGAGGCTCCGGCGGCACTGGCCTCGGTGGGCTCCACCGAGGTGATGTTTCACGGGAAACATCAACCGGGGATCACCACTCCGCTTCAGGCCCGCGGCCACCTCCTCGCCTTCGATCTGGCCCCCGGGGCCGGACGCAAGGAGGCGGCCGCCCTGATGCGCCGCTGGTCGGCCGCGGCCGAGCGGCTGATGGCCGGTGAACCCGTCACCGGCGGCTCGGCGGACGGCACCGGGCACGACACCGGCATCGCCCTGGACGCCGGACCGTCCTCGCTGACCGTCACCTTCGGCTTCGGCGCCACCTTCTTCGAACGGACGGGCCTGACGGGCCACCGTCCGCCCGGACTCGACCCACTGCCACCGTTCTCCGCCGACCATCTCGACGCCCGCCGTTCGAACGGCGACCTCTGGGTACAGATCGGCGCCGACGACGCGCTCGTCGCCTTCCACGCATTGCGAGCCGTGCAGAAGGAGGCCGCCTCGACGGCCACCGTGCGCTGGCAGATGGACGGCTTCAACCGCACCCCCGGCGCCGCGGCGAAGCCCATGACCGCCCGCAACCTCATGGGCCAGATCGACGGCACCGGCAACCCGAAACCGGCCGACAGCGACTTCGACCGGCGTGTCTTCGTCACGGCGGGCGCCCAGGACGCCGCGTACGACTGGCTGGCCGGTGGCTCGTACGCGGTCGTCCGACGGATCAGGATGCTGCTGGACGACTGGGAGAAGCTCCCGGTGGAACGTCAGGAACGGGTCATCGGGCGGCGCAAGGCGAACGGCGCCCCTCTCAGCGGCGGCACCGAGACCACCGAGATGGACCTCGACAAGGCGGGCCCGGACGGCAAGCTGCTGATCCCCGACAACGCTCACGCCCGCATCTCCTCCCCCGAGCGCAACAGCGGCGCCGCCATGCTGCGACGCCCGTTCTCGTACCACGACGGCATCTCCTCGGACGGCAGTCCGGACGCCGGGCTGCTTTTCATCTGCTGGCAGGCGGACCCCCTGCGCGGCTTCGTCCCCGTGCAGCGCAAGCTCGACCGGGGTGACGCGCTGTCGCCCTTCCTCCGCCACGAGGCGAGCGGACTGTTCGCGGTGCCGGGTGGTGCGGCGCAGGGAGAGTACGTGGGGCAGCGGCTCCTGGAGTCGTGATCCGCTGCGGGACGGGGGGACACGGTGGACCCGCATCCGCTGCCGGAGAGAGCGGCCCGTTACGGGGACGGCAGGCCGGCCCGGCGCATTAGGGTGACGGTATGTCCGCCACGCGCTACGCCTATCTCGGCCCCGAAGGCACCTTCACCGAGGTCGCCCTCCGTACGCTCCCGGAGGCCGCCACCCGCGAACTCGTCCCGATGGTCTCCGTACCGGCGGCACTGGACGCGGTGCGCAACGGCACGGCCGCCGCGGCGCTCGTACCGATCGAGAACTCCGTCGAGGGCGGCATCACCACCACGCTCGATCAGCTGACCAGCGGCGAACCGCTGATGATCTACCGCGAAGTGCTGCTCTCCATCACCTTCGCCCTGCTCGTGCGTCCCGGCACCAAGCTGTCCGACGTCAAGACGGTCACCGCGCACCCGGCCGCGCAACCGCAGGTACGCAACTGGATGGCGGACCATCTCCCCCAGGCCGTGTGGGAGTCGGCTGCGTCCAACGCCGACGGGGCCCGGCTCGTGCAGGAGGGGCGTTACGACGCCGCCTTCGCCGGGGAGTTCGCGGCGGCGACCTACGGACTCGAGCCGCTGGTGACCGAGATCCATGACGCGGAGAACGCCCAGACCCGCTTCGTTCTGGTGGGCCGCCCGGCCCGCCCGTCGGCGCCGACCGGTGCGGACAAGACCTCCGTGGTCATCTGGCTCGGGGACGACCACCCCGGAGCACTGCTCGAGCTGCTTCAGGAGTTCGCGGTGCGCGGGGTGAACCTGATGCTGATCCAGTCGCGGCCGACGGGTGCGGGGATCGGGAACTACTGCTTCGCGCTGGACGCCGAAGGCCATATCTCCGACCGCCGGGTCGGCGAGGCGCTGATGGGGCTGAAGCGGATCTGCCCGAACGTGCGGTTCCTCGGCTCCTATCCGCGGGCCGGCGTGACCACGGCGGACGTACGGCCCCTCCGGGCAGGCACATCGGATGCGGCCTTCACCGAGGCCTCCGACTGGCTGGCCCGGAACCAGGACGGCCGGGCCTGACCTTCGCGGTCGACCCTTCGACCGGTCCGCCGGTCCTTCGGCCACCCGTCGACCGCTTTGCCAGTTCCCCGACCACTCGCCGCCCCTGCCCGACGGCCCTTCATCCGCTCGCCGACCGGCTCGACCGCTGCCCGTCGGCCGTTGTCACTGCGCTCATGGCCGGTGCGATCAGCTGATGGTCACCGTCGGAAAAGTTATCCACAGGCACGCCTCTCGGCCTGGGGACAAGTCGACACCACAACGCGACATGGTCGACAAATCTGCCCACGTCACTCAGACCGACCCACAGGTCGACGGGTCGTGTGTTGTCATCTCAATTCCAATGATCAACTCTTTAGGGCGAGGAATTCCCACCCGAACGAGCGTCTGAAGGGGGTTTGAACCCTGAATCCACAAGCCGTCACGCGGCTTTCGGAATGATCAACTCCATGTCCACAGACCTTCCTCACAGCCTGTGGATAACTTTGACCGGCCGCACATTCCTGTGGACAAGCGTCGCCCAACTCCCCGCCCGCGCAAGGCCGATGCGTCAAGGCGCCTCACCCTTCTGCCCCATTTAGGGGAATAGAGACCCTTTCCTTGATGGCCCCACTCCGGATCCGCGGGGATTCCGCCCTCAGCATTACCAATACCGGCAATTCGGGCAAAGTGACACGCTTGTCAGAATCGGTTCGGACTACCGAAGCCAACACCGGTAGCCTGGAGGGGTGATTGACCTTCGCCTGCTTCGTGAGGACCCCGACCGTGTTCGCGCCTCCCAGCGCGCCCGTGGAGAGGACGTCGGCCTCGTCGACGCCCTGCTCTCCGCCGACGAACAGCGCAGGTCGTCCGGTGTCCGGTTCGACGAGCTCCGTTCCGAGCAGAAAGCGCTCGGCAAGCTCATTCCCAAGGCCTCTCCGGACGAGCGCGCCGAGCTCCTGAAGAAGGCCGAGCAGCTCAAGGCCGACGTCAAGGCGGCCGACGCGGCACAGACCGAGGCCGACGAGGCGACCAAGAGCCTGCTGCTGCAGCTCGGCAACATCGTCCACACGGACGTGCCGATCGGCGGCGAGGAGGACTTCGTCGTCCTGGAGACGCACGGCACCATCCGCGACTTCGGCGCCGAGGGCTTCGAGCCCAAGGACCACCTGGAGCTCGGCGAGGCGCTCGGCGCGATCGACATGGAGCGCGGCGCCAAGGTGTCCGGGTCGCGCTTCTACTACCTGACGGGCGTCGGCGCGCTGCTTGAGCTCGCCCTCGTCAACGCGGCGATCGCCCAGGCCACCGAGGCCGGCTTCATCCCCATGCTCACCCCGGCGCTGGTACGCCCGCGCGCCATGGAGGGCACCGGCTTCCTCGGCCAGGCCGCGGAGAACGTGTACCACCTGGAGAAGGACGACTACTACCTGGTCGGCACCTCCGAGGTACCGCTCGCCGCGTACCACATGGACGAGATCATCGACGCGGACAAACTGCCCCTGCGCTACGCGGGCTTCTCGCCGTGTTTCCGCCGCGAGGCGGGTACGTACGGCAAGGACACCCGTGGCATCTTCCGGGTCCACCAGTTCGACAAGGTGGAGATGTTCTCGTACGTCGACCCGGCGGACGCCGAGGCCGAGCACCAGCGCCTCCTGGACTGGGAGAAGCAGTGGCTCACCGCGCTCGGGCTGCCCTTCCAGGTGATCGACGTCGCCACCGGCGACCTGGGTTCCTCCGCCTCCAGGAAGTTCGACTGCGAGGCGTGGATCCCGACCCAGGGCAAGTACCGCGAGCTGACCTCCGCGTCCAACTGCGACGGCTTCCAGGCACGCCGGCTGTCCGTACGGATGCGGGACAACCGCGACGGCAAGAAGGTCCTGAAGCCGCTGTCCACGCTCAACGGCACGCTCTGCGCCATACCGCGGACGATCGTGGCCATCCTGGAGAACCACCAGCTGCCCGACGGTTCGGTGCGGGTGCCCGAGATTCTCCGGCCGTACCTGGGCGGACGCGAGCTGCTGGAGCCGGTCGCCAAGTGACCTTTCCCTACAAGCTCGTCGCGACCGACCTCGACGGCACGCTGCTGCGTGACGACGACACGGTCTCCGAGCGCACGCGCGAGGCACTGGCCGCGGTGACCGCGGCCGGTGCGGCGCACATCATCGTCACCGGCCGCGCCGTCCCGTGGACCCGGCACATCCTGGACGACCTGGGCTACGAGGGCCTCGCGGTCTGCGGCCAGGGCGCGCAGGTCTACCACGCGGGCGAGCACAAGCTGCTGACGTCGCTGACGCTGGACCGGCAGCTGGCAGGCCTCGCCCTCTCCAAGGTCGAGGCCGAGGTCGGTCCGCTCGCGCTGGCCGCGAGCCGCGACGGGCTCGACGGCGAAGTACTGGTCGGCCCCGGGTACCGCGTGCAGGAAGGCCCGCTGCCGGCCGTTCCGGTCGAGGACCCGGCCGAGATGTGGTCCGCCCCGCTGAACAAGGTCTACATACAGCATCCGGAGCTGGACGACGACGCGCTGGCGAAGGCGGCGCGAGCCGTGGTCGGCAACCTGGTGGACGTGGTCATGGCGGGTCCGGGCGTGGTGGAGATCCTTCCGCTGGGACTCAGCAAGGCCACCGGCCTCTCGCTGGCCGCGCGTCGGCTGGGCGTGAAGGCGGCGGACACGATCGCCTTCGGCGACATGCCGAACGACATCCCGATGTTCGCCTGGGCACGGCACGGCGTGGCCATGGCCAACGCGCACGAGGACCTGAAGTCCGTAGCCCAGGAGATCACCGCGTCGAACGAGAACGACGGCATCGCCGTGGTGCTGGAGCAGTTGCTCTAGACCCCGGGGCCGGACGTCGGGGACCGGCCGCCGGTACTGGACGTCTGGCCCGGATATTCGGGACCGTTCGGGCCCGAGACGCCCGGGCTGGGCATCAGAGCCGGGTCTTCTGCGAGGCGGAGGATGCGCGGATCGAACGCGCGCGGGGTTTCGCCCCCGACGACGGCTTAGCAAGCCGCTGCCTTACCACTCGGCCAATCCTCCGGGAGGGCGGCCGCGCGCGGTGCGCAGCGACGGCCGCCCCGGCGTGCTGCTCGGAGCGGCGCGGCGGAGCAGTCGCTGACTACTCCGGTGCCGGCTCGGGCACGCCCTGCTGGGAGCTCGACGGACTCGGACTCTCGGTCATCGCCGCGCTCCTCTCCCGGTCTGTGGTGCCGTTCCCGGCGGGTGCCGTGTCACCTACTGTGCCGTGGCCCCGTGGCCCGGCGCCACCCCATTACGACGGCGCCGGGCCACGGTGGCTCCGTCAACGGACCTTCGGCGGAGGACCGTCGTCAGCGGGCCTCCCCAGACGGCTCCTCGGCGGCTCCTCGCCGATGGTCCTTCATCAGCGGTTCTTGTCGCGGCGGCCCAGGTCCTTCAGATTCCGCGCGAGCTCGTCCATGCGCCCGTCCAGCCGCACGATGTCATCGGACACTCCGCCCAGCCGCACGCTCATGGCACCGACCACGTGATGCGTGATCTCCATCCTGCGGTCGAGGCTGTCGAGGCGGTGCGACATCCGGTTGAGGACCGGCCCGAGTTCCTGCAGGGCGCTGCCGACTCCGGCCAGGCAGCTTTCGACCCGGGTGACGCGGTGTTCGAGCGAGGCGTATCCCGCGCGCAGGTCCTGCTCGGCGTCGAGCAGGTACGTACGGACGCACCGGGCGATGTCGCTGTCGCGAAGGAGCATGGCGACGTTGAGGACGGTCCTGCGGGTGTAGAGCGTGAGCTGGGCATGCGCCTGTGGATAACTCTCGCCCTGCCCGCCGTCCAATAGGGACATCATGTCCCTATTAAAAAGTCGCAGGTCAGCGCCGCGCAGCAGCCTGAGGCCATTCTCCTCCAGCTCTGCCCGATGGCGCTGGGTCACCTTTCTGACGACCTCTGTGGATACTTCGAAGTAGCGGGCCACGTCCTCGGTGCGTACGTGCACTCCGTCCGGGAGCATGACAAGGCTCTTCACCTTGTCCAGGGCGTCGACGCGTCCCATCTGTTCGACGCGCAACGCACGTGATTCGAGCAGGGCGACTTCCGTGGGCATGAGCGTGCCTTCCGTTCATGGAATCCGATGCCGGACTGTCCGGTGCTGGGCAGGACAGCCCTCTCCCCGGGCTTCAGGGGCGGAGGACGCTCACGGTTGTCACTCACTCAAGGACCGACCGGCGGGTGATTCCTCGCCGCATCGGCTATCCGGATTTCACGAAAGCTCGGCGCCACGGATTCCAGTTGCCTCCACGCAGAGTGGACAACGAGCCGATAACCGTACAGTTACGCGTACGACTGTCCGATATGCGACACCCCCCCGTCCATCGGACGGGGGGGTGTCGTCATCGCGAGCCTCTCGCGCTCACTCCTCGCCGGCGAGCTTCAGCGTCCGCAGCTTCTGACCGGCGTACCAGGTCGCCACCACGGTGACCGCCACCAGCAGGACCGTCGCGGCCGGCAGGCCGACATCGGAGGTGATCGCGTCGCCCCCGCCCACCTTCTCCGCCAGAGCCAGGGACCACTGCTGCACGCTGAGCGTGCGCGCGCCGGGAACGAGGCTGCCGAAGAGGGCCTCCCACACGAGCGCGTAGACGAGACCGAGGACCACCGCATGCCGGCTGACCGTGCCCAGCAGCAGGAACAGCGCGCTGTAGGCGACCGAGGCGACCAGTGCGGCGATGGTGTACGCCACCGCGATCTGCTGGCCGTTCCCGTTCAGGATCAGACCGGCGATCAGGGTCGGCACCGCCGAGAACACCATCGTCACGGCGATCGCCACGACCAGCTTGGTGAAGATGATCGTCGGCCGCTTCACCGGCTTGGCCAGCAGATAGACGATCGAGCCGTCGTCGATCTCGGGTCCGATGGCTCCCGTACCGGCGATCACACCGATCAGCGGCACCATGGTGGCGATGGCGAATCCGCCCAGCACGTCCGAGGCCACCTGATCGTCCGCCCCGGCGAACATGCGTACCGCCGCCGCGATGATGATCAGGAGCGCCGGCAGGACGAAGAGGATGGCGGCCCGGCGCCGGCCGAGCAGGGCCCGGTAGGTGAGCCGGGCGACTGTGGGGTCGTACATGACGTCACAGCTCCTTTCAGGCCACTACTCAGGCCGCTACGAGATAGGAAAAGACCGATTCGAGGGACTCGTCGGACGGCGAAACGGTCAGCAGCCGAATGCCCTGATCACGCGCCACCTTCGGCAGCAGCGTGGTGAAGCGTCCGAAGTCGACGGCCTGGATGAGCAGCGCGTTCTCGCCGAGGTCTACTTCGATGCCGGCCGTCGACGGATCGGCGATGAGCGCGGCAGCGAGGGCACGGTCGTCGCTGGACCGTACGAGATAGCGGTGCGGCCGGTCCGTCATCAGCCGGCGGATCTTCCGGAAGTCACCCGACGCGGCGTGTCGTCCGGCCACGATCACCTCGATGTGCGAGGCGAGTTGCTCGACCTCTTCGAGGATGTGGGAGGAGAAGAGAACCGTGCGGCCCTCGGCCCCCATCCGTCGCAGCAGTTCCATCAGCTGCATCCGCTGGCGCGGGTCCATTCCGTTGAACGGCTCGTCGAGCAGCAGCACGGACGGGTTGTGGACCAGGGCGGACGCCATCTTCACGCGCTGGCGCATGCCCTTGCTGTACGTGGAGATCTTGCGGTCCTGTGCGTACTCCATCTGGACCGTGGCCAGCGCGGCAGCCGCCTCGGCATCCCCGAGACCGTGCAGTTCGGAGTTGGCCACGACGAATTCACGGCCGGTCAGGAAGTCGTACATGCCCTCCCGCTCCGGCACGATGCCGATCTGCCGGTAGACGGCCTCGTTGCGCCAGATCGGCTCGCCGTCGAGCGTGACCGTGCCCGTCGACGGCGCGAGGAACCCGGCCATCATGTTGATGAGCGTCGACTTGCCGGCGCCGTTGGGCCCCAGCAGACCGGTGACTCCCGGCCCCACGGTCATGCTCACGTCGTTGACGGCGACCACGTTGCCGAACCAGCGGGAGGTGTGGTCGATCTCGATGGTGGTCACAGCCCGACCTTCCGGTAGCGGCGCATCAGTACGGCGTACGAGCCGGCGACGAGCGCGAGAACAACGATCAGGTAGACCACACCGGCTCCGGCCCCCGGCCCTTCCCCTCCGGGGAAGGCGGAGTCCGCTCCGAGGAACGCGGTCTGCACCCCGTCGATGAGCGTGATCGGGGAGAAGAGTCCCAGCCAGGCCACGGCGCCGGTGGACCCCGTGTCCCAGGCGATGCCCTGGATCGTGCTGACCGCGCCGTACGTGATCGTCAGTACGGCGATCACGGCTGCGACACCGAAGCCGCGCCGCGGGGTGAGTGCGGCCATCACGAGGCCGAGACCTGCGAAGAGCACGGACAGCAGCGCCACCGACACCATCCCCTGAGCGAACCACTTGGTCTGGTCGGCGAAGTCGAACTTCCCCAGCAGTGCGCCCACGTACAGGATGACGAGCGGCGCCGCTGTGAGGACGAAGAGCGCGGAGACCATGGCGGCGAACTTCGCGAGGACGTAGTCGCCCCGCTCGATCGGCCGGGAGAAGTAGAGCGGGATGCTCTTGAAGCGGAGGTCCCTGGAGACCGACTGCGGTGCCTGCGCGGCGATGAACAGACCGATGACCGCCTGCAGGTAGATCGCGAACCGGGTGTACTTGATCGGCAGCTGCGTCGTGTTGGGAGTGGCGATGGCGAGCGCCACGATGACTGCCGCGACCAGGCACATCACGCCGAACAGCAGCATGGGCAGCACCTTGGACTTGGTCGACCGGCCCAGTCCGAAGGAACCGCGCAGGGACTGCGAGTAGAGCGAGCGGCGGGCGTAGGCGCGGCCGAGGCGCGGGCCGTCGTAGGCGCGGTAGCCGATGTTGTGGATCCGGGAGGTCTCGCTCCCGGTCGCGGCGCCGGTCTCAGTGCTCATCGCGACCGCTCCCCTTCTGCAGTACGGCCCCGGCGGATACGGGCGCGGTCCGCGCCTCAAGGTGTGCTGCCGGTGCCTCTTCGGTACGGAAGACCTCGGAGATGTGGTGGCGGCGCTGTTCCATCCGGACGAGGCCGAGACCGAGACCGGCGACGCTGTCGCGCACGAGGTCGTACGTCTCCTCGCCGGCCGCCTCGATCAGCAGGATGTGGCCCGCTCCGGGCAGCCCCTCGGCATCGAGCCCGTTGAGCCCCACCAGCTTGACCCCCGCACCGGTGAGGACCTGGCGCAGGGCGTCGGTCCCGTCGGGGTGGGTGTCGCTGTCGGTGACCTCGACCGCGAGTGTCGTGGTGGTCTGGGTGAAGTCGCTGGTGGAGCTGGAGCGCAGCAGGGCTCCGCCGTCGATGACGACGACGTGGTCGCAGGTACGCTCCAGCTCGCCCAGGAGGTGCGATGTGACGAGGACGGAGATGCCGAAGTCGGTGTGGATCCGCCGGATCAGGCCGAGCATCTCGTCGCGGCCCACCGGGTCCAGACCGTTGGTCGGCTCGTCGAGGAGGACCAGCTGCGGGTCGTGGACCAGTGCCTGGGCCAGTTTCACCCGCTGCTTCATGCCGGTCGAGTAGCCGCCGATGGGCCGGTAGCGCTCCTCGTACAGGCCGACGTGCCGCAGCGTGTCCGCGGTGCGCTCGCGGGCCGCGGTCGGCGGGAGTCCGGACATCCGCGCCATGTGGACCACGAACTCGGTGGCCGAGATGTCGGGCGGCAGGCAGTCGTGTTCCGGCATGTAGCCGACCCGTTCCCGGATGGCGGCGCCGCTGGTCGAGACGTCGAGCCCGAGCACGGCGGCCCGGCCCTCGGTCGCGGGGGACAGACCCAGCAGGATCTTGATCAACGTGGACTTGCCGGCTCCGTTGGCGCCCACCAGCCCGGTCACACCGGGGCCGATGTCCAACGAGAGGCGGTCAAGCGCGGTCACCCGGGGGAACCGCTTGCTCAGGCCTTCGGTCGCAATGACAGTCACGGCATCGACGTTAGTGGCGCGGGCCACATCGGTCGTCAGACCTGAGGCTGGAATCCCGTCAGACCCCAGATGTACGGACCCGTAGGGGGTCCCCTCGGAGGAGGACCACCCGTCACAGGGTCCGGGACCGCCGGGCGATGCCGGGTCCGGACGAGCCGGCCGTGTCGCGTCCAGGGTGGACGACGGCGGCATGCCCGGACCGGCAGGCCGCGGAGTTGTCCACAGGCCAGACACACCCCTTGACGTAGCCGCCGGACATTGTCACATTCATCAGTGTCACGTTACGGGCACGTACCGCACACGGCAGGGAACGGACGGTGGCATGGTCTCGCGCGTCAAGGACGAACGGGCCCCGGAGCTTCAGGGGTTCAGGGAAGTGCAACGTCTCGCGTACGCCTGCGCGGAAGCGGTCGCGGCCCGGCTGAGACCGGGGGTGACCGAGCGCGAGGCGGCCCGGATGCAGCGCGAGTGGCTGCGTGAGCGCGGGGTGCGCGACTGGTTCCATCTCCCGTTCGCCTGGTTCGGGGACCGTACGGCGTTCGCCGGCTTCAAGGTGCCTCTGCAGTTCTTCCCGACCGACCGGGCGCTGGAGCCGGGGATGCCGTTCATCCTCGACATGGCCCCGGTGTATCAGGGGTTCACGGCGGACATCGGATACTCCGGCTGCCTCGGCCTCAACCCTCTGCACGACCGGCTGCTGGCCGATCTGGAGGTACACCGCGAGCTGATCCTGAGCGAGGTGCGGGAGCGGCGCCCGCTGCGCGAGACCTATGAGGACGTCGACCGCCTCATGATCAGGCAGGGGTACGCCAACCGGCATCGCGCCTACCCGTTCGGGGTCATCGCCCACAAGGTCGACCGGGTCGCCGAACGGCGTTGGTCACCCCATGTGTTCGGGTTCGGGACGCAGTCGCTCAAGGGATTGCTGAGCGATGCGGTGCACGGGCACCGGGAGGGCTGGTCGCCGCTCTGGAGTCCCTACCGCTTCTCCGGCCATCCCCCGCAACCGGGCCTGTGGGCGGTCGAGCCGCACCTCGGATTCCGGGGCACGGGCGCGAAGTTCGAGGAGATCCTGGTCGTCACCGACTCACGGGATCCCGAGCAGAGCGCCTTCTGGCTGGACGACGATCTGCCGCATGTGCGGCGCTGGGCCGAGGAGAGGGTGGCGGCGTGAGTCTGCGAGATCTGCCGGGGGCGCGCGAGCGCCGGGTGGCCACGGGCGGAATCGACCTGTGTGTCGTCGAGCTGGGTGACACGGCCCGGCCCACGATCGTGCTGGTGCACGGCTATCCGGACAGCAAGGAGGTCTGGACGCAGGTCGCCCGGCAGCTCGCCGAGCGGTGGCATGTCGTGCTGTACGACGTGCGCGGGCACGGCAGGTCGACGGCTCCGGTGCCGCTGCGCGGCGGGTTCACGCTGGAGAAGCTGACCGACGACTTCCTGGCCGTCGCGGACGCGGTGAGCCCGGACCGCCCGGTGCACGTGGTCGGTCACGACTGGGGGTCGGTGCAGGCCTGGGAGTTCGCCACGGTCAGCCGCACCGAGGGGCGGATCGCCTCCTTCACCTCGATGTCCGGCCCGTCCCTGGACCACTTCGGGCACTGGATCAAGCAGCGGATGTCCCGCCCCACCCCGCGCCGGGTCGGCCAGCTGCTGGGGCAGGGCGCCAAGTCCTGGTACGTGTACATGCTGCACACGCCCGTACTGCCGGAGCTCGCCTGGCGCGGACCGCTCGGCAAACGGTGGCCGCGCATCCTCGAACGGCTGGAGAAGGTTCCCCCGGGCGACTACCCCACGCCGTCCCTGCCCGACGATGCGGCCCGTGGGGCCTGGCTCTACCGGGACAACGTCCGTTCCCGGCTGCGCAGGCCCCGCGCCGACGCCTTCGCACACGTACCGGTCCAGCTGATCACCCCGACCGGTGACATATTCCTCTCGGAACAGCTCTACGACGGACTCGACGCATGGGTACCGCAGTTGACGCGTCGCTCGTTGCCCGCCAAGCACTGGGTCCCGCGCACCAGGCCGGATCAGCTGGCCTCCTGGATCGGCGAGTTCGTGGCGGTCAACGAAACGTCCCGGCAGGACGGCGTCCCTGTGCGGGACACCGCGCCGCAGGGTGCGTACGCGGACCGGTTCGGCGGTCAGCTGGTCCTCGTGACGGGCGCGGCCGGCGGCATCGGGCGGGCCACGGCCTTCGCGTTCGCCGAGGCCGGCGCACGCGTGGTGGTCGTGGACCGGGATGCAGAAGGAGCGAGCCGGACCGCGGAGCTGGCCCAGCTGATCGGCGCCCCGGCCGCCTGGGCCGAAGCCGTCGACGTCAGCGACGAGCAGGCCATGGAGAAGCTGGCCGAGAAGGTCGCCGCCGAGTACGGCATCGTCGATGTGCTGGTCAACAACGCCGGCATCGGGGCCTCCGGTTCGTTCCTGGAGACGAGCGCCGAGGAGTGGCGCCGTGTTCTCGACGTGAACCTCTGGGGGGTCATCCACGGCTGCCGTCTCTTCGGCAAGCAGATGGCCGACCGCGGACAGGGCGGGCATATCGTCAACACGGCTTCGGCCGCGGCGTATCAGCCGTCCCGTGCGCTGCCCGCGTACAGCACGTCGAAGGCCGCTGTGCTGATGCTCAGCGAGTGTCTGCGCGCCGAACTCGCGGAGAAGTCGATCGGCGTCAGTGCCATCTGCCCCGGGATCGTAAACACCAACATCACCGCGACCACGCGCTTCGCCGGAGCGGACGCGGCCGAGGAAGAGCGGCTGCGGAAGCGGACGAGCAAGTTGTACGGGATGCGCAATTACCCGCCGGAGAAGGTCGCCGACGCGATTCTCCGGGCGGTCGTCCGCAACCAGGCGGTCGTCCCGGTGACGCCCGAATCCCATGCCGCGCGGTTCCTGTCCCGGCTCAGTCCGGGAGCGCTGCGCGCGGTCGCCCGGCTGAAGCCTCCGCTGTGAGCGCCGACGGGCCGTCGGCGGCCGGCCGGACAGTCGCCGAGTACCGGATCGAGGACCTCGCGCACGCCAGTGGCGCCACGGTCCGCACCATCCGCGCCTATCAGGACCGAGGGCTGCTGCCGACCCCGGAGCGGCGCGGCCGGGCCAACATGTACCGGGACACCCATCTCGCCCGGCTGCGGCAGATCGCGGACCTGCTGGACCGGGGCTACACCCTGGCCAGCATCAAGGAGTTGCTGGAGGCCTGGGACACGGGGCGCGGCCTGGGCGGCGTGCTGGGGCTCGTCGCCGAGGTACACGGACCCTGGACGGACGAGCGGGCCGATCGCATCACCCGCGCGGACCTGGAAGAGCGCTTCGGCGGGCACACCGACGACGAGGCGATCGACGAAGCAGTGGAACTGGGAGTGCTCGAACGCATTCCGGGGCGTGAAGACGAGTTCCTTGTTCCGAGCCCACAAGAGCTGGCTGTGGCCGTGGAGTTGTATGCCGCAGGCGTCCCGCTGAGCGCAATCTCCGGGCATCTGAGGGAACTTCGCGGGCAGGTCGAACAGATAGCCTCCCGTTTCCTGGAGTTCACGACCGAACATGTCTTCGCCCGCTATCTGGGCCACCAGCCTCCGACCGACGCGGATGCGACCGAGGCGGCTTCGATGGTGCGTCGGCTCCGGCCGCTTGCCCAGCAGACGGTGGATGCCGAACTCGCACGCGCCATGCGGACGTTCGCCACCAGGCATCTGGAGCACCACCTTTCCGCAGCCGCCCCCTTCACCCCACAAGCCGCCGTGTCATCGCCGGCATCCATCACCCTTCCGGCCGGAACAATCAGCGCTGTGGAGCGCCTGGTTGGGCGCGACAAGGCGGCAGCCTTCATTGCCGCAGCCGCCGAACGAGAGGTACAGACAAGGACATTGGACTCATTGACCCCATCCAGCATCTATAGCCCCATAGTTGACGAAAAGGGTTAATTCCACAGGCACTTGTCCACAGAATCGCCAAATTACCTGTGGATAACCCGAGTTGGCTGTGGATCAAACCTGTGAGCGAAAAATAATCAGTGGACTCGGGAGCCAAATCCGGATGCGCCGGAGAAGGCTCGCGGGCAGGCTGTGCGGATGGATGACAGACGCACCGTCAAGGTGTCCAAATACCTCTCGAAGCACCTCCGGCATCAGCCCGAGCGAATCGGTCTCACGCTGGACGCCAACGGCTGGGTGGCGATCGACGAGCTGCTGCGGGCCGCTGCACGCCACCACTTTCCGCTCACCCGTGCCGAACTCGACCATGTCGTCGCGTCCAACGACAAGCAGCGCTTCGCCGTCGAGGGCGAACGCATCCGGGCGAGCCAGGGCCACACCGTCGAGGTGGACCTGGACCTGCCCCCGGCCGAGCCGCCCGCGTACCTCTACCACGGCACGGTCGCCCGGTCCCTGGACGCGATCCGCAGCGAGGGCCTACGCCCGATGAACCGCACGCACGTCCACCTCTCGCCCGACCGCGAGACGGCGACCCGCGTCGGCGCCCGGCGCGGCCGCCCTGTCGTCCTGTCCGTGGACGCGGGTGCCCTGCACCGGGCCGGACACCTCTTCTACATCAGCGCCAACGGGGTCTGGCTCACCGCCGCCGTACCGCCGGAATTCCTGCGCCTTCCCGAGTGACGGGACGCCTGTGACCGACCGACGGGACACCTGACCGACCGACGGGGACGCCCTGACCGTCCGAAGCGGCACTCGCTCCGCCCCATCGCCCCTGTCCGGGTGCTGCCCCCGGCACCGCTCACTTGCCTGCGAGCTGGTCCAGCCCCTGCGACACGATCCGCGCGAAGAGCTTCTCGTCCGCCACCGCAGCGGGGAACTCGGGGCTTCCGTCGGGCACCGGTGCGTGGATCACGAGCTCGGTGAAGCCCAGCTCCGCATACCTGCCCGCGAAGTCCACGAACGCGTCCACGGAGGCGAAGGGCCCGACCCGGCCCCCGACGAGATCCGGGTTGAACTCCGGCGTGAAGCCGGTGAGCAGGATCTTGTCGAGCTCGTCCACGTCCCGGCCGTTCTCGGCACAGGCCTTGCCCAGCCTGGCGACCTGGCCCCGGACGGCGCCGATCGACTCCGCCGCGCTGCCCGCCTCGTACATCTTCGGATCACCCGTGGTCACCCACGCCTGCCCGTACCGCGCGGCCAGCCCGAGCCCGCGCGGTCCTGTCGCGGCGACGGCGAACGGCAGCCGCGGCAGCTGCGCGCAGCCCGGAAGGTTCCGGGCCTCGGTGGCCGTGTAGAACTCGCCCTCGCGCGTCAGCCCGGCCGGCTCGCGGAGCAGCGCATCCAGCAGCGGCACGAACTCGCCGAACCGGTCAGCCCGCTCGCGCGGGGTCCACGGCGACTCGCCGTCCCGCAGGAGCGTCGTGGCGTCGAAACCGTTTCCACCGGCCCCGATGCCCAGCGTGACGCGCCCGCCCGAGATGTCGTCGAGTGAGATGAGTTCCTTGGCCAGGGTGACCGGATGCCGGAAGTTCGGTGAGGTCACGAGCGTCCCCAGCCGCAGCCGCGAGGTGGCGCAGGCGGCCGCCGTCAGGGTGGGGAGGGCGCCGAACCACGGCCGGTCCCGGAAGGCCCGCCAGGCCAGGTGGTCGTAGGTGTACGCGGCGTGCAGACCCAGTTCCTCCGCACGCTGCCACTGCGTCCGGCCGCCCTCGTGCCAGCGGCGGACGGGCAGGATGACGGTGCTGAGGCGCAAGGGGGTGCTCATGGCCCAGAGTTTACGGTGGGCCGCCCGGCCCCACCCCTTTCCGCAGGCCCTCTCGCGGGACAGCGCCGGGAGCGTCGGCGCCGGGAATCCGCAGACATATGCCAGAGGAATGTTCTCCTGTTCAGCGGCGTGCGCACTCAAATGTGCGCCCCTCCGCACGCCCGTGCACCCTCGTACGCGAGAATGGACCGGTGACCTCAGCTACCGAACAGCCCGTTCCTGCCGCTCCCCGGCTGATCGCCACCGACCTGGACGGCACCCTCCTGCGCGACGACAAGACCGTCTCGGACCGCACGGTCGCGGCGCTCGCCGCCGCCGAGGAAGCCGGGATCGAGGTCTTCTTCGTCACCGGACGTCCCGCCCGCTGGATGGATGTCGTCAGCGATCATGTGCACGGCCACGGCCTGGCGATCTGCGCCAACGGGGCCGCGGTCGCCGACCTGCATGCCGGCGGCAGGCTGGTGAAGGTGCGGGGGCTGGAGCGGTCGATCGCCCTCGATGTCGTGCACACGCTGCGCGCGGCCGCCCCCGGCACGTCGTTCGCCGTCGAGCTGGCCACCGGTATCCACTACGAACCGGCCTACCCGCCCTTCCACCTCGACCCGGGCGCGACGGTGGCCGTGGCCGAGGAGCTGCTCCACGAGGAGACGGCGGGTACCGGAGCCCCGGTACTCAAGGTCCTGGCCCACCACGGCGAAATGGCCCCGGACACCTTCCTCGCCCTGGCGCGCGACGCCGCCGGCGACCGGGCATCCTTCACCCGGTCCAGCCCCACAGCGCTCCTGGAGATCAGCGGTCCCGGTGTCTCCAAGGCCAGCACGCTGGAGCTGTGCTGTGCCGAGCGCGGCATCTCCGCCGCCGAGGTCGTCGCCTTCGGTGACATGCCGAACGACGTGGAGATGCTGAGCTGGGCAGGCACCTCGTACGCGATGGGCAACGCGCACCCGGCCGCTCTGGCCGCTGCGTCCGGCCGCACGGTCACCAACAACGAGGACGGCGTCGCCGTCGTCATCGAGCGGATCATCGCCGACCGCGCCCGTCTCCGCGTGCAGCACTGAGGGGCTGGGGGCCGGACCGTGAGCGGGCGAACCCTGCCCCGGCCCCGCGTGGAGCACGGAAGGACCGGAACGTAAGCGGGCGAACCCTGACGCCCCGCGTGCAGCACTGAAGGGCTGAGGGCCGGACCCGTGAGCGGGTGAACCCTGCCCCGGCCCCGCGTACCGGCGCCGAAGGGCTGAGGGCCGGACCGTGAGCGGGCGAACCCTGACCAGGCCCCGCGTACCGGCGCTGAGAGGACGGGGCCGTACCCGCCCCGCGAGACCCACCGAAGGATCAGAGCGGCGCCTGCCACACCACCGTCGTACCCGCGCCGTCCTCCCCGATCCCGGGCCCGAACCAGCTGGCCCCGCCGAGTGATTCCGCCCGGCGGGCCAGGTTCCGCAGCCCGCTGCGCCTACCGCCCTCAGGGATCCCCACCCCGTCGTCGGCGACCGAGAGGCGGACCGCGTCCCGTCCGTCGGGCAGCGCCACGGTCGCGTCGACGACCACGTCGATCCGCGCCGCATCGGCGTGCCGGAAGGCGTTGGACAGAGCCTCCCGCAGGGCGGCGATCAGGTTCTTCCCGGTCAGCTCTCCGACCAGGGAGTCGACGGGGCCGAGGAAGCGATGGGACGGCTTGAAGCCCAGCGGGACCGCGGCCATGTTGATCTCGCGCAGCACACGGGTGCGCAGCCCGGAGGGCGCCTCGGCAGGCTCCTGCTGAAGCGCGAAGATCGCGGTGCGGATCTCCTGAATGGTCACGTCGAGTTCGTCGACCGCCCTGCCGACCCCGGTCTGTACCTCGGGCACGTCCGACCGGCGCTGCGCGCTCTCCAACATCATCCCGGTGGCGAAGAGCCGCTGGATGACCAGGTCGTGCAGGTCGCGGGCGATTCGGTCGCGGTCCTCGTAGACCGCGAGCCGTTCCCGGTCGCGCTGCGCCTCGGCCATCATGAGCGCCAGGGCCGCCTGCGAGGCGAACTGGGTGGCGAGGGTCCGCTCCATCTCCGTGAACGGCCGCCCGCCCCTGGCACGCGGGGTGGCGAGCGCGCCGAGCACCCGGCCCCCGCTGTGCAGCGGAAGCATCATGCTGGGGCCGAACCGGTCCGCGATCCTGGTGATCATGCGGGAGTCGGTGGCCGAGTCCTCGACGAACACCGCCTCTCCGTTCAACAGCCTCGCCGCCACCGGGCTGTGCGCCGGAATGATCACTCCGAGCGAGGCGGACGGGTCGTCCGCGGAGACGGCGACGATCTCCAGCCCTCCGTCCTCGGCCGGCAGCAGCACGATGCCTGCCGCGGATCCGGCGAGATGGCGGGCCTGTTCGGCAACGACGGAGAGCGCGTCGTCGGCGTCTCCGCCGGACAGCAGGGCCGTGGTCACGGCCACTGACCCGTCGATCCAGCGCTCGCGCTGCCTGGCCGCCTCGTACAGCCGTGCGTTACCGATGGCGATGCCTGCCTCGGTGGCCAGCACACGGACCATGTGCAGGTCGTAGTCGTTGAACTCGCCGCCGTCGGCCTTCTCCGCCAGATACAGATTGCCGAAGATCTCGCCCTGGACCCGGATCGGGACGCCGAGGAACGTGCGCATCGACGGATGTCCCGGCGGGAAGCCGGCGAACCTCGGGTCGGACGTCAGGTCGGCCAGCCGCAGGGGGTGCGGTTCGTGGATGAGGGCGCCGAGCAGCCCCCTGTGCCCGTCCGGCCGCCGCCCGATGCCGTGCGCGACGGTCTCGGAGACTCCGTACGTGACGAAGTCGGACAGGCCCTTGCCCTCCTCGTCCACGACGCCGATGGCCGCATAGCGGGAGTGCGCCAGCTCGGCGGCCGTCTCGCAGATCCGGTCGAGCGTGGAGTGGAGCTCCAGCCCCGTGCCCACGGACCTCATGGCCTCCAGCAGCCGTGGCACGCGGGCGGTAAGTTCGGTGGACAGGCCCTGCAGGCTGCGGGTCGCCTCCGTCGCGGCGTCGAGCGAGTCCTGCGAGACCTGCGGTTCCACCGGTTTCAGGGACTCAGGAGCCGTCGGCTTCGGCGGCTCCTGGGGCTTCAGGGGTTGATCCGGATCCGCATGATGGTCCTGCTCTGACATACCCAGAGCGTAGTGAGTCCCATTTGAGGGGGAAAGTCGAGAAGCGGAGGCGGTCCGCGCATCTCAGACAGGCACGCCCACCGGCTCGCCCGAACCGGCCGCGGTCTCCCGCTCGCGCTTCAGCATCCTGCTCAGCGGCCCGTCCACCGCTGCGAGAGCGCTGTACGGGCCGCGCTGCACGGCGGCGCCCTCCTCCAGGACCACCACCTCGTCCACGGCGTCCAGCCCTTCGAGCCGATGGGTGATCAGCACGGTCGTACGCCCCTGAGTCGCCGCCAGCAGGTCCGCGGTCAGGGCATCGGCCGTCGGCAGGTCGAGGTGCTCGGCCGGCTCGTCCAGGACGAGCACGGGAAAGTCCGCGAGCAGCGCCCGGGCCAGGGCGAGCCGCTGGCGCTGACCGCCGGAGAGGCGGGCCCCGTGCTCACCGACGAGCGTGTCCAGACCGTCCGGCAGCGCCAGCGCCCAGTCGAGCAGCCGGGCCCGGCCGAGCGCCTCGCACAGTTCCGCATCCGTCGCGCCGGTACGGGCCAGCCGCAGGTTCTCCCGGATGGAACTGTCGAAGACGTGGGCGTCCTGCGCACAGAGGCCGACGAACCGCCGGACCGTGTCCCCGTCCAGCGCGGACGCGTCCACCCCGCCGATCCGGTACGTGCCCGTCCGCGCGTCCAGGAAGCGGAGCAGGACCTGAGCCAGCGTGGTCTTCCCGGAACCGGACCGGCCCACGACCGCGATGCGCCGGCCCGCCTCCAACGTGAGGTCGAAGCGTTCCAGCGCATCCTGCTCGGCTCCCGCGTAACGGGCCGACAGGCCTCGGACCTCCAGCGGGAACGGCGACGCGGGGGCCTCGGCCGGGATGGCGGGTTCCCGCACCGGCACCGGGGCGTCCAGCACCTCGAACACCCGCTCCGCACTCCGCTTGACCCGCTGCCGGTACTGCACGGCGAGCGGCAGACCGGTCACGGCCTCGAAGGCGGCCAGCGGGGTGAGGACGACCACGGCGAGTTCCACCCCGGCCAGCCGGCCGTCGGCCACCGCGGGAAGGGCGACGAGGGCGGCGGCGACCACGGTGAGCCCGGCGATCAGGGCGCCGAGACCGCCGCCGAGCGCGGTGGCCGTCGCCGCCCGGGCGGCGATCCGGGTCAGCACTCCGTCGGCTTCCCGGGTCCGGGCCACGCGGTCCGGAAGCGCGCCGGCGACGGTCAGTTCGGCGGTGCCGCCGAGCAGATCGGTGATCCCGGTGGCCAGATCCGCCCGCGCGGGCGCCAGGCGGCGCTCCACGTGCCGGGCACAGGCTCCGCTGACGAGCGGAACCCCGACGCCGGCCAGCAGCAGTCCGGCAGCCAGTACGGCGCCTGCCTCGGGCAGCAGCCACGCGGTGAATCCGACGGCCCCCGCGCCCACGACGACCGCGGTGCACGTGGGCAGCAGCCATCGCAGCCAGTAGTCCTGGAGAGCGTCCACATCGGCGACGAGCCGCGAGAGCAGGTCCCCGCGCCGGGTCCGGCGCAGGCCTGCCGGCGCGATGCGCTCCAGGCTCCGGTAGACGCCCACGCGGAGCTCGGCGAGCATCCGGAGCACGGCATCGTGCGAGACGAGTCGCTCGGCGTAGCGGAAGACCGCCCGGCCGATCCCGAACGCGCGGGTCGCCGTCACCGCCACCATGAGGTAGAGCACCGGCGGCTGTTCGGAGGCACGGGAGATCAGCCAGCCGGAAACGGCCATGAGGCCGACGGCCGAGCCCAGCGCGAGGCTTCCCAGCAGCAGAGCCAGCAGCAACCGGCCTCGCTGTGCGCCGGCGGCCTCCCTCACCCGGGCGAGCACATGCCCGGTCCACGCCGTCGTGTCCCGCAGCGTGCCGGATTCCTTCGGCGGATCGGCCGCCACGGCCGCTGCCCGGGCCTCCACCGGCCCGGACGCCCCAGAGGCATTCCGCGCCGCCGCTTGCCCTGCTGCCGCGGCCGGCGCCGGCTCGTCCACTCCGGCGGGTGACAGCGTCACCACCCGGTCCGCCACGGACAGAAGTGCCGGCCGGTGGACGACCAGCAGCACGGTCCGGCCCACGGCCAGCCGCCGTACCGCCTCGACGATGCCCGCCTCGGTCTCGCCGTCCAGGCTCGCGGTCGGTTCGTCGAGCAGCAGTACCGGCCGGTCGGCGAGGAACGCGCGGGCGAGGGCGAGCCGCTGGCGCTGTCCTGCGGAAAGCCCCGCGCCGTCCTCGCCGAGAAGCGTGCCCGCCCCGTCCGGCAGCGCGGCCACGAAGTCGTAGGCCCCGGCCTCGCGCAGCGCGGCCGTCACCGCGTTGTCGTCCGCCCCAGGCCTGGCCAGCCGGACGTTCTCCGCGATGCTGCCCGCGAAGAGGTGCGGGCGCTGCGGCACCCAGGCGATCCGCTCGCGCCAGCGCTCGGGGGAGAGGGCCGCCAGATCGGTCCCGCCGACCCGCACCCGGCCCTCGTCGGGTGCCACGAATCCCAGCACCACGTTCAGGAGGGTGGACTTGCCGACGCCGCTCGGGCCGACCAGCGCGACGGTCTCTCCCTCGTCCACCACCAGTGAGGCCGCGGCGAGCGAGGGTTCGGCGCGTCCGGCATGCCGGACGGTCACTCCTTCCACTTCGAGCCGCAGCGAGGCGGGGACGTCCTGCGTACCGCCGGTGCGCGGCTCGGTCTCCAGGACGGCGAAGATCTCCTCGGCGGCCGAGAGCCCCTCGGCGGCCGCGTGGTACTGCGCGCCTACCTGCCGGATCGGCAGGTAGGCCTCGGGGGCGAGGATCAGCACGATCAGACCGGTGTAGAGGTCGAGCTCCCCGTGCACGAGCCGCATGCCGATGGTGACCGCGACGAGCGCCACCGACAGCGTCGCCAGCAGTTCCAGGGCGAAGGACGAAAGGAACGCGATCCGCAG
This sequence comes from Streptomyces sp. NPDC091416, assembly GCF_044756845.1. Lineage (NCBI taxonomy): Bacteria > Bacillati > Actinomycetota > Actinomycetes > Kitasatosporales > Streptomycetaceae > Streptomyces > Streptomyces sp. NPDC091416. The sequence continues at coordinate 291,174 of NZ_JBIVTU010000006.1, read as the reverse complement.
CGTCTTCAGCGTGGCCTGCCGGTACTGCGAGGTAATGGTGCGGATGGACTCGGCCTGGGCCTTGGCCCTGCCGAAGACCTTCAGCGTCGGCAGGCCCGCGACCACGTCGAGGAAGTGTCCCGAGAGCCGTGAGAGCAGCCGCCACTGCCGGTCCATCCGCGACTGGGTGGCCCAGCCGATGAGAATCATGAAGAGCGGGATGAGCGGCAGCGTGACGACGATGATCGCGGCCGAGACCCAGTCCTCGGTGACGACTCTGGCCAGCACGGCAACCGGGACCACCACCGCGAGGCCGAGCTGCGGAAGGTAGCGCGCGAAGTAGTCGTCGAGCGCGTCGATTCCCCGCGTGGCGAGAGCCACCAGAGAGCCGGTGCGCTGCCCGCTCAGCCAGTCCGGACCCAGCTCCGCCGCCCGGGCGAGCAGGCGCCCGCGCAGCTCGGACTTGACGGCGGCGCCGGCCCGGTAGGCGGCCAGTTCGGTGAGCCACGCGACCAGGGCCCGGCCGAGTGCGACCGCGGCCAGCAGCAGGAGCGGAGTGCGCAGGTCCCCGCCCGTGAGCCCGTCCTCGAAGCCGCCCACCACCACTTCGGCGACGAGCATGGCCTGGGCGATGACCAGCGCCGCTCCGGCCACTCCGAGGACCACCACTGCTGCCAGGAACAGGCGGGTGGCACGGGCGTGGTGGAGCAGACGCGGATCGATCGGTTTCACGTGAAACACCCCATGGGGCTCGGCTCGGTCAGGGCACTCACTGCGTTCAGTGCGCGTCGGCGATGTGCTGCGTACCGATCCGCTTGCGGAACACCCAGTACGTCCAGCCCTGGTAGAGCAGCACGACAGGGGTGGCGATCCCCGCACACCAGGTCATGATCTTCAGCGTGTACGGACTGGACGAGGCGTTGGTGACCGTGAGGCTCCAGGCGTCGTTCAGCGAGGACGGCATGACGTTCGGGAAGAGCGTCAGGAACAGCATGGTGACCGTGGCCGCGATGGTCACCCCGGAGAAGGCGAAGGACCAGCCCTCGCGCCCGGCCGCGATGGCGCCGATCGCGGCGACCAGGGCCACCACGGCGACGAGCATCGCGATCAGGCTCCAGCCGTCCCCGTTGTCGGCCTGGGTCCAGATCAGGAACCCGAGCGCGAGAACGGCGGTGGCCGCCCCCAGCTTCAGCGCCAGCCTGCGCGCCCGGGCGCGGATGTCGCCGACCGTCTTGAGTCCGGCGAACACGGCTCCGTGGAAGGTGAAGAGGAAGAGGGTGACCAGTCCGCCGAGGATCGCGTACGGGTTGAGCAGATCCCAGAAGTTGCCCACGTACTCCATGTCCGCGTCGATCTTCACGCCGCGCACGATGTTCCCGAAGGCGACGCCCCAGAGCAGGGCCGGGATCAGCGAGGTCCAGAAGATCGCCTGCTCCCAGTTGGTCTGCCACTTCGCCTCGGGCCGCTTCGCCCGGTACTCGAAGGCGACTCCCCGCACGATCAGGCAGAGCAGGATGATCAGCAGCGGCAGGTAGAAGCCGGAGAACAGCGTGGCGTACCACTCGGGAAACGCGGCGAAGGTCGCTCCGCCCGCGCTGAGCAGCCAGACCTCGTTGCCGTCCCAGACGGGCCCGATCGTGTTGATCAGGACCCGCCGTTCCTTACGGTCCCGCGCCAGCAGCTTGGTCAGGACACCGATCCCGAAGTCGAATCCCTCCAGAAAGAAGTAGCCGGTCCAGAGAACGGCGATGAGCACGAACCAGACGTCGTGGAGTTCCATCTCTCGGCTCCCTGCGGGCTCAGTAGGAGAAGGCCATGGGCCGGTCGGCGTCGTCGTGGTCGCCGCCGATCCTGGTGGGCGGGTTGAGGTCGTCGTCCGTCAGCTCCGGCGGTCCGGCCTTGATGTACTTCACGAGCAGCTTCACCTCGATCACGGCGAGGATCGCGTAGAGCACCGTGAACAGGGTCATCGAGGCGATCACCTCGCCCTGCGAAACCCCGGGGGAGACCGCGTCACGGGTCTGCAGGACGCCGTAGACGACCCAGGGCTGACGCCCCATCTCGGTGAAGATCCAGCCCCAGGAGTTGGCGATCAGCGGGAAGAGCAGGGTCCAGAGCGCGACGATCCAGTAGCACTTGGCGAGCTTCGGGCTGAGCGCCTTGTTCCTGAACAGGACCAGATGCGGCACCTCGTCCTCACCGGTGCGCATACCCGGCGGCAGCATGAACTTCTTCCGGGTCAGCCACAGGCCGAGGATTCCGAGACCGAAGGACGCCATGCCGAAGCCGATCATCCACCGGAAGCTCCAGAAGGCGACGGGGATGTTGGGCCGGTAGTCGCCGGGCCCGAACCTCTCCTGCTCGGCCTTGTTGATGTCGTTGATGCCGGGGACGTACGAGTTGAAGTCGTCGTCGGCGAGGAAGGACAGTATCCCGGGGATCGAGATCTCGACGGAGTTGTGGCCCTTGCTGACGTCTCCGTACGCGAAGATCGAGAAGGGCGCGGAGTTCTGCCCGTCCCACAGCGCCTCGGCCGCCGCCATCTTCATCGGCTGCTGCTTGAACATCACCTTGCCGAGCTGGTCTCCGCTGACGGCGGTGAGCAGCCCCGAGATCACGATGGTGATCAGCCCCAGCCGCAGCGAGGTCCGCATCACCGGGATGTGCTTCTTGCGGGCCAGGTGGAAGGCGGCGATGCCGACCATGAACGCGCCGCCGACCAGGAAGGCCGCCGTGATGGTGTGGAAGAACTGGGCGAGCGCGGTGTTCTGCGTGAGCACATGCCAGAAGTCGGTGAGCTCGGCGCGTCCGCGTTCCTTGTTGATGCGGTAGCCGACCGGGTGCTGCATCCAGGAGTTGGCCGCCAGGATGAAGTACGCCGAGAGGATGGTGCCGATCGAGACCATCCAGATGCAGGCGAGATGGATCTTCTTGGGCAGCTTGTCCCAGCCGAAGATCCACAGACCGATGAACGTGGACTCGAAGAAGAACGCGATGAGCGCCTCGAACGCGAGCGGGGCGCCGAAGACGTCGCCGACGAACCGTGAGTAGTCGGACCAGTTCATTCCGAACTGGAACTCCTGGACGATGCCCGTGACGACACCCATCGCGATGTTGATCAGGAAGAGCTTGCCCCAGAACTTGGTGGCCCTGAGGTACTTCTCCTTGTTGGTCCGCACCCAGGCGGTCTGCAGGCCGGCGGTGAGCGCGGCGAGAGAGATCGTCAGAGGAACGAACAGGAAGTGGTAGACGGTCGTCGTTCCGAACTGCCATCGCGCCAGGGTCTCCGGCGCCAGAGCCAGCTCCACGTCGTCTTCTCCTTACGTCGCCACCGATACACCGGCAGTTTGTCCTTCTTGTCCTACCGATCACGGGAGGAACCAGGACACGCTTGTGAACGCGTTCACATTCACAAGCAATTATGGCGCACAGGTATTCGGGAGATGCGGCCGGGGTACCCCTCCGGGACGTAGCGATCATTCCCGTCGAAGCAGACACCCCGGCCCCGAGGCCGCCCAAGCAAACGGCCCCGTGCCTCGCGGACGAGGTACGGGGCCGGCCGGCCGGAGTGCGGCGGCGCTACAGCTCCTTGCGGTACGACTCCGTGACCTTCAGGAACAGGTCGTTCGCCTCGTCCTCGCCGATGGAGACCCGCACGCCCTCGCCCGCGAACGGCCTGACCACCACACCGGCCTTCTCGCAGACCGCGGCGAAGTCGGAGGTACGGTCCCCGAGGCGCAGCCAGACGAAGTTCGCCTGGGACTCGGGCACCGTCCACCCCTGCCGCGCCAGCGCCTCCTGCACCCGCTGCCGCTCGCACACCAAGGAACCCACCCGGCCCAGGAGTTCGTCCTCGGCGCGGAGCGAGGCCACCGCCGCGTCCTGGGCGAGCTGGCTGACGCCGAAGGGCACCGCCGTCTTGCGCAGCGCGGCCGCGACCGGCTCATGGGCCACGGCGAAGCCGATCCGCAGCCCGGCCAGGCCGTAGGCCTTGGAGAACGTCCGCAGCACCGCCACATTGGGCCGGTCGCGGTAGATCTCGATGCCGTCGGGAACCTCGGGGTCGCGGATGAACTCCTTGTACGCCTCGTCGAGCACCACGAGCACATCGCCCGGCACCCGGTCCAGGAACCGCTCCAGTTCCGCCCGGCGCACCACGGTGCCGGTCGGGTTGTTCGGGTTGCAGACGAAGATCATCCGGGTCCGGTCGGTGATCGCGTCCGCCATCGCGTCCAGATCGTGCACCTCACCGTCGGTGAGCGGCACCTTCACCGACGTGGCACCGCTGACCTGGGTGATGATCGGGTACGCCTCGAAGGAACGCCAGGCGTAGATGACCTCGTCGCCCGGACCCGACGTGGCCTGCAGCAGCTGCTGGGCCACTCCGACCGAACCCGTTCCCGTGGCCAGATGCGAGAGCGGCACACCGAAACGGTCGGCCAGCTCGTTCATCAGAGCGGTGCAGGCCAGGTCCGGGTACCGGTTGAAGTTCGCGGCAGCGGCCAGCGCGGACTCCATCACCCCCGGAAGCGGCGGATACGGGTTCTCGTTCGAGGACAACTTGAACGCGACCGGTCCGTCCGCCGCGGCCGGCTTGCCCGGCACATATGCGGGAACGCCGTCCAGTTCGGCACGCAGCTTGGGGCTCGTCTCGCTCACCGCAGGTCCTCCTCGACCGTCCGTACACATCAATACTGCACACCTTATGAGGATTGGACGCCGGTGCGAATGGCAGGCCGCGGATTCGCCGGATGAGCCCCGGAATGAGGGGGAGCGCTCCACGCCATGGCGCGCGCCGGTGGCTCACTCCGTGGCGCGCGTCCCCCGAAGAGGTGAGTTGAGACCTCTTCGAGACATCCACCTATCAGCAGGCCCATCCGGCCCGGCGCGTGACACATGACGGCCCGACCCCGTAACACCCTTCATTGCCAAGGTGATTGGCCATTGATGACCATGCAGAAACGTGCCTGTCAACGAGTGCATATGCGACCGGGCCAAGTGCCCGTCCGAGCCCTACTATCGGCTCGCCATGACAGCAGCAGGGAAGCACCAGGTGAGCCGGACGGAGACCCCCCGGCGCGGCGGCCGGCAGGGACGAGCAGGAATCCGGGACGTGGCCGCCGCCGCCGGGGTCTCCATCACGACCGTCTCCGACGCGCTCAACGGCAAGGGCAGGCTCCCGGACGCCACCCGCCGCCATGTCCGCGAGGTCGCCGAGCGCCTGGGCTACCGCCCGTCCGCCGCGGCCCGAACCCTCCGTACCGGAAAGTCCGGCCTCATCGGCCTGACCGTGACGACCTACGGGGATGAACCTTTCACCTTCACCGAATTCGCGTACTTCGCCGAGATGGCCCGAGCCGCCACCTCCGCCGCGCTCGCCCGCGGCTACGCCCTCGTCATCCTCCCCGCCACCTCACGCCACGACGTCTGGTCGAATGTCGCGCTCGACGGCACCGTCGTCATCGACCCCTCCGACCAGGACCCGGTCGTCACCGAACTCGTACGCCAGGGCCTGCCCGTCGTCTCCGACGGCCGTCCGGCCGGGACCCTTCCGGTCACCGCCTGGGTGGACAACGACCACCGCGCCGCCGTCCTCGACCTCCTCGACCACCTGGCCGCCGCCGGGGCGCGCCGCATCGGGCTGCTCACCGGCACAACCACCGACACGTACACCCGGCTCTCGACCACCGCGTACCTCCACTGGTGCGAGCGCGTCGGCCAGGACCCGGTGTACGAGTCGTACCCCGCCCACGACCCGTGTGCGGGCGCGGTGGCAGCCGACCGCCTGCTGGCCCGCCCGGACCGCCCTGACGCCGTGTACGGGCTCTTCGACCCCAACGGCACCGATCTGCTGGCGGCCGCCCGCCGCTACGGCCTGCGCGTCCCGGAGGATCTGCTGCTGGTCTGCTGCAGCGAGTCCACCGTGTACGCGACGACCGAGCCGCCCATCACGACGCTCTCGCTCAAACCGCGCCGCATCGGCACCGCGGTCGTCCAGCTGCTCATCGACGCCATCGAAGGCGTCGACCAGGACGGACCGGTGGAGCAGGTCATACCGACGGAACTCATCGTCCGGACCTCCTCGCAACGCCGTCCACCACGCACCACGGTCAGTCCGCCGCGTTCCCCGGCAGGGGATTGATCAGGCGAATTGGGACCAATCGACCGACGAACCTGGCGTGCGCGCGGATTCACCACCCCTGGTGCGTCACAGAGCACGATCCTCATTCCTATGATGGGCGCACGACACCGCGGACCACCCCGACCAGCAGGGCCCGTCAGGTGTACGGCGGCGCGACGGTGGTGGAGGGGTCGATGACACAGGGGGCCGGTCAGGAACCCGTGGTGCGGACGGCGACGTTGCGCGACTTCCGCGTACCGCCCTATGCGCAGTCCCCTGCGCCGCCCGCCCCACCGCACCCGGGCAACGGATTCCCGGGGGACGAGCCGCCGGAGGGGTACACCCCGACCGCGCGCGACCTCCCCGTGATCAGCCGCGAGGACACCGTTCAGGTACGGCCCGTGCCCGAACCGCGGCCCGCACAGGAGTCGGGGCTCGGACCGCTGTACGTCGTCGGTGACGTCCACGGCTATCTCGACGAGCTCCTCGCCGCCCTCGCCGAGCAGGACCTCATCGACTCCGAGGGCAACTGGTCCGCTGGCAACGCGCGGCTCTGGTTCCTGGGCGACTTCACCGACCGGGGACCCGACGGAATCGGCGTCATCGACCTCGTGATGCGGCTCTCCGCCGAGGCCGCGGCCGCCGGCGGCTACTGCAAGGCCCTGATGGGCAACCACGAACTGCTGCTGATCGGCGCCAAGCGGTTCGGCGACACCCCCGTCAACTCCGGCGCCGGGACCGCCACCTTCCAGGCCGCCTGGCTGCTCAACGGCGGCCAGAAGGCGGACATGGAACGGCTCCAGGACGTCCACCTCCAGTGGATGTCCCGGCTCGACGCCGTCGTCGAGGAGGACGAGCACCTCCTGATGCACTCGGACACGACGGCGTACCTCGAATACGGCTCCACCATCGAGGACGTCAACGACACGGTGCACGCCATTCTCAGGCGTAACGACGCCGACGAGTGCTGGGACCTCTTCCGCAAGCTGACCAAGCGGTTCGCCTTCCGTGACGAATCGGGTCCGCAGGCCGTGCAGGAGCTGATGGCGGCCTACGGCGGCCGGCGCGTCGTCCATGGTCACAGCCCCATTCCCTACCTTCTCGGCGAGGTCGGATCCGAGGACGGTGAGGACAGGTCGGGACCGCTGGTGGACGGTCCGCACGTGTACGCGGAAGGGCTCGCCATCGCCATGGACGGCGGAGTGACCATGGCCGGAAAGCTACTGGTCGTTCAGCTCCCGCTGCATGACTGACGTTCTTCGGGGAAGACGCATCCCGACCTGAACACGCGGACCACTGGGCCTATTTCCGGAAACCCCCTGTCACCCCGTGCCGTGGGCGCTCTACCATCGGCGTATCAGTAGCAGGCTCTCCTCCGTTTCCGCCCGACTGCCCGGTTTCTCGCGGGCACACAGGCCCTACGGAGCATCGGGGGATGCACATGAACAGCGCTCCGCACCTGCTGACCGAGGACCGGCCCGAGTACGAGCGGATCCTCGACGACGCACTGCGTCACGCCCATGAACGACCGGATCTGGCCGCAGTCGGCGAACGGCTCAATCCGGTGCAGCTGCGCACGATGGCCATGGCCGCCACCGCGCTGATCACCGCCGCGGCAGCCACCGAGTACGAGCACTACGTGAAGGCCCGCGAGGAGATCCGCGCCGCCGCCGGGCCGGACGAGGACGGCGATCCTGGCACCGGCGCGCACGGCGCCCGGCAGTCGGGCGCCGGCGTGGGAGTCGTCATCACCGTCCTCGCACCGGTGCTGGCCGGCACCGCCGCGGTGATCTTCCTGCTCATCGGCTACATCCTGAAGGCGCTCGACCCGCCTCCGTCGTTCGCGCGCACGATGGTCGGCGCGGGCTGGTTCTTCGCGGCGGCGACGGCCGCCGCGATCCTCGTCGCCGCCGTCGGCCTGCTCGTCACCGCTCTGCGCAACGGCTCGACGTCCGTGGCCGCCGAGGAGCACGGCGAGGAGCTGCCGGAGGACGTGGCCCGTGCCAGAGAGGCCTGGCGCCATGCTCTGCTGGAGCGCGGCATACTGCCGTTCCTGCGGGACGCCCTCGCCGATCCCGGTGCCGCCCCGGCCGCGCGCATTCCGCACCGCTCGCCCAACCGCATCCCGAAGATCGGCTACAGCAGGCCGGACTTCACCAGCCCGGACGACGGCCCGGCTGCCGCGCCCCGCCCCACCTTCACGAGTCCGGACTTCACCAGCCCGGACTTCGGCGGGCCCGAGCACGAGCTGGAATGACCGCGGCCGGCGCGCGGACCTCCGGAGGTCCGGCCGCGATCGATTCCCCCGCTACAACGCCGCCAGGCTGCCGACCAGGTCATCGAGCCCCAACGATCCCTGGGACAGTGCCTTCATGTGCCAGGCCTTGAGGTCGAAGGCCGCACCATGGCGCCGCTTCGCCTCCGCTCGGCCCCGGAGCCAGGCGCGTTCGCCGAGCTTGTAACCGATGGCCTGGCCGGGCCAGCCGAGATAGCGGTCGATCTCCGCGTCACGGCGGGCAGCCGGGCTGCCGTTGTAGGCGGCCATGAACTCGGCGGCGAGGGCACCCGTCCAGCGCTCGCCCGGATGGAAGCCCGAGTCGGCGGGAACGGCGAGTCCGAGGTGCATGCCGATGTCGACGATGACCCGGATGGTGCGCAGCATCTGCCCGTCCAGGAAGCCGAGCCGGCGCGCGGGGTCGGAGAAGCAGCCCAGATCGTCCATGAAGCGTTCGGCATACAGCGCCCAGCCTTCGATGTTGGCGCTGACCACGCCCTCGGTGACCTGGTAGCGACTGAGGCGGTCGGCGACCGTGACCCACTGCGCGAACTGGAGATGGTGCCCGGGGACGCCCTCGTGGTACCAGATGCTGACGAGTTGCCAGGTCGGGTAGGTACCCCGCTCCAGGACGGGCAGGTAGGTGCGTCCCGGGCGGCTGAAGTCGAGGCTCGGGCCCTGGTAGTAGGGTCCGGAGGCGCTGCCGGCCGGAGCGATGCGGGACTCGACCTTGCGGAGCGGGCCGGAGAGGTCGAAGTGGCTGCCGTCGAGCGTGCTGATCGCCTCGTCCATCAGCTGTTGCAGCCAGTCGCGGGCAGCCTCCTCGCCCTTGACCGCGTGGCCGTGCTCCTCCAGATGGCGCATGGCCTCCAGGAGGCCCGCGCCGGGCAGCACGCGCTCGGCTTCGACGCGCATCTCGGCGAGCGTCCGGTGGAACTCGTCCCACGCCCAGCTGTAGGCCTCGTCCAGATCGAGTTCGGCGCCGGTGTTGTGCCGGGCGGCCCGCAGATAGCGCTCCCGGCCCACCGCGTCCGGAGTGCCCGCCGCAGCGGGGAGGTAGGTGTCGCGCAGCCACGCCCGGAACTCGGAGACGGCGCGGGTGGCCCGGAGGGCGGCATCGTCGAGCTCGGGACGCATCCGCTCGGTGCCGTCCGCGACGAAGCCGGCGAACCAGCCCGCGCCGCTGCCCGCGCCCTGTCCGGCGGACTCCCCGGTCCAGTCGGCCAGCTGGCCGATCACCCCGGCTGCCTGCCGGGGAGCGGCGAGCAGACCGCGGGATATGCCCTCGGTGAGGGTGCGCCGGTAGCCGTTCAGCGCCCCGGGGAGGTTGCGCAGCCGGCCGGCCACTGCCGCCCAGTCCTCGTCGGTGGCCGTGGGCATGAGGGTGAAGATCGATCGCACCTGCTCGACGTGCGCGCCCACCGTGCGCAGCTGTCGGTAGTTCTCGCCGGTGTCGTGCATCGCGAGTTCGGCGGTCAGGCGTTCGCGCAGCAGCCGGGCGCACGCCTGCTCGTCGGGGTCGCCCGGCACAGGAGCGGCATCGAGCGCGGTGAGACTGCGTCGTGCCAGCTCGGCGTGGGCCTCGAAGCCGTCCGGCGACAGGTCCGGCTGCCGGTCGTCGCCCGGGTTCAGGCCCAGCCATGCGGAGGTCATCGGATCATGCGCCGCCACCTGGTCGAGGTGGCTGTCGGCAATGCTGCGGGGTGTGACCGATTCATGTGGCATGGACATATCTTGACGGACCGTCGGAGTGCACATCCAGGCCCCGCGTGCACTGTTGCGGACGGACCCTCGGCCCGTCCGCAGCAGTGCTCGTCCGGCGTCAGTCCGTGAGCGGGAGGTACACCCGGTTGCCCCGGGCGGCGAACTCCTCGGACTTCACCGCCATACCGGCCAGCGCCTCCGCATCGAACTCGGTGGGGACGGCGGTGGCCCCGTCACCGTGCTCGTCACGGATCTTCTGGGAGATCTTCATCGAGCAGAACTTCGGTCCGCACATCGAGCAGAAATGCGCCGTCTTCGCCGGTTCGGCAGGCAGCGTCTCGTCGTGGAACTCCCGTGCCGTGTCCGGGTCGAGGGCCAGATTGAACTGATCCTCCCAACGGAACTCGAACCGGGCGTCCGACAGCGCGTCGTCCCATTCCTGCGCCCCCGGATGCCCCTTGGCGAGGTCTGCCGCATGGGCCGCGATCTTGTACGTGATGACGCCGGTCTTCACGTCGTCCCGGTTCGGCAGGCCGAGGTGCTCCTTGGGCGTCACGTAGCAGAGCATCGCCGTCCCCCACCAGGCGATCATCGCGGCGCCGATGCCCGAGGTGATGTGGTCGTACGCGGGGGCCACATCGGTGGTCAGCGGGCCGAGTGTGTAGAACGGCGCCTCCTCGCAGATCTCCTGCTGGAGGTCGATGTTCTCCTTGATCTTGTGCATCGGGACATGGCCCGGCCCCTCGATCATGGTCTGGACCCCGAACCGCTTGGCGATCGTGTTCAGTTCGCCGAGCGTACGCAACTCCGCGAACTGGGCCTCGTCGTTGGCGTCCGCGATCGACCCGGGGCGCAGCCCGTCGCCCAGCGAGTACGTCACGTCGTACGAGGCGAGGATCTCGCAGAGCTCCTCGAAGTTCTCGTAGAGGAACGACTCCTTGTGGTGCGCGAGGCACCACGCGGCCATGATCGAGCCGCCCCGGGAGACGATGCCGGTCTTGCGGCGGGCCGTCAGCGGCACGTACGGCAAGCGCACGCCGGCGTGCACCGTCATGTAGTCGACGCCCTGCTCGGCCTGCTCGATGACGGTGTCCTTGTAGACCTCCCAGGTCAGCTCCTCCGCCCTGCCGTCGACCTTCTCCAGGGCCTGGTAGAGCGGCACGGTTCCGATCGGCACGGGGGAGTTGCGAAGAACCCACTCACGGGTGGTGTGGATGTTGCGGCCGGTGGACAGATCCATGACGGTGTCGGCGCCCCACTTGGTCGCCCAGGTCATCTTGTCCACCTCCTCCTCGATGGAGGACGAGACCGCGGAGTTGCCGATGTTGGCGTTCACCTTCACCAGGAACCGCTTGCCGATGATCATCGGCTCGGTCTCCGGGTGGTTCACGTTCGCCGGCAGAACGGCCCGGCCGGCGGCGATCTCCTCGCGCACGACCTCCGGATCGACGTTCTCCCGGATCGCGACGTACTCCATCTCGGGCGTGACCTCGCCCCGGCGGGCGTACGCGAGCTGGGTGACGGGGCGGCCGTCCCGGCTGCGTCGCGGCTGGCGGGGGCGGCCGGGGAAGACCGCGTCCAGGTTGCGCAGCCCACCGCGCGGCGAGGTGTGCTTGAGCCCGTCGTCCTCGGGGCGTCCGGGACGTCCCGTGTACTCCTCGGTGTCGCCGCGGGCGATGATCCAGTTCTCCCGCAGAGGCGCCAGTCCGCGACGGACGTCGGTCTCGGTGGCGGGGTCGGTGTACGGCCCCGACGTGTCGTACAGCGTCACGTCGTTGCCGTTGGTGAGGTGCACCTGGCGGACCGGCACCCGAAGGTCCGGACGTGAGCCCTGGACGTAGCCCTTGTGCCAGCCGATGGACTTCCCGGCCTGGCCGTTCTGGTTCGAGGCAGGCGTGCGTGTGTCCGATGTGGTCATGAGACCTACTCCCTACGCCGGCATTACCCGGTAACAGGTTCGGCGGTCGGCGCAGCCTGTCCCGTACGGACGTACGGAGATCAGCGCCCTCTCAGCCCGGTGCTCCGAGCTCCCGCGTGTGCAAAGGTGCCACCACGCTAGCGCCCTTGCTGGCGAGCTGAACAGAGGGCCCTTCTCTTCTTGCGATGATCGGCCGGTGACGTCCCCCCATAACGACCCCGAACCGCAGGGCCATCAGCACGGGCACTCCCACAGCCACGGCCCCGCCGCACCCGTCTCCGGCCATCTGCGCAAGGTGATCGCCGCCGTACTGATCCCGTTCGCGGCCGCGGTCGTCGTCGGACTCGTTGTCCTCTGGCCCGGTGGTGCGCCGGCGCACGAGCGCACCGGTGTCGGCTTCGACCGGCAGACCCAGCAAGGAAAGGTGGTGAACATCGCCAAGGTCGACTGCAAGGACGTGAACGCCTCCCAGCTACCCGTCGGCGACGAGGCCGGTCCGCCCGCCGACGAGCGGACCGGGGACGACGGAGCCGGCCTCTGCGGGAAGGCCACCGTCGAGATCACGAGCGGTCAGGACAAGGGCCGGAAGTTCGTCGAGGTCGTCCAGCCCGGCGCACCCCGGCAACTGCGGGAGGGGCAGGGGGCGGTCGTGGCGTACGCCCCCGACGCTCCCCACGACCTCCAGTACTCCGTGACCGACGTGAACCGGAAGTTCCCGTTGATGCTGCTGGCCGGGATCTTCGCGCTGGTGGTGGTCGCCGTGGGCAGAATGCGTGGGGTGATGGCCCTGGTGGCGCTCGCGCTGTCCTTCGCCGTCCTGACCCTGTTCATCCTTCCGGCCATCCTGCAGGGATCGAACCCGCTGGTCGTGGCGGTCGTCGGGGCGAGCGCCATCATGCTGATCGCGCTCTACATCTGCCACGGGCTGACGGCCCGCACCTCGGTCGCCGTCATCGGCACCCTGATCTCACTGCTGCTGATCGGGCTGCTCGGCTCGCTCTTCATCGGCTGGGCGAGCCTGAGCGGTAACACCGACGACAACACCGGTCTCATCCACGGCCTGTATCCGCACATCGACATGAGCGGACTGCTGCTGGCCGGAGTCATCATCGGCTCCCTGGGGGTACTCGACGATGTGACGGTCACCCAGACCTCGGCGGTCTGGGAACTGCACCGGGCGGACCCGACGATGAGTGCGAGGAAGCTCTACCGGGCAGGGATCAGGATCGGACGCGATCACATCGCCTCGGTGGTCAACACCCTGGTCCTCGCCTATGCGGGCGCCGCACTTCCCTTGCTGCTGCTGTTCTCGATCGCGCAGAGCGGCGTGGGGACCGTGGCCAACAGCGAACTGGTGGCGGAGGAGATCGTGCGCACGCTGATCGGCTCGATCGGACTGGTCGCGTCGGTACCGGTGACCACCGCGCTCGCGGCCCTGGTCGTCTCCGCCGACCGCACCGAGCCCGCCACCGATTCCGGACCTTCCGCCCTCGTACGGAGCGGCAGGGGCCGCCGTCGTCGGGCGAGGTCCTGAGTGGCCGGACACGGAGAGTGATTCACCCGTTCGGCAGGTGTGCTGTTCGACCGGCATGCAGGCCAGGGGCACGGCTGCGTCAGCCGGCGTTCTGCTCCTCGGCCAGAATCCGCCCCAGCGCATCTTCCAGATTGCCCTCGAAGTCACCCAGCGTGCACTCCTGGCCGAGCGGTACGAGCTTGTCCGTCCGGTCCAGGAACGCCACGAGTGGTGCCGTACCGGCCCGGAAGAGCGCACGATCGGCCCCGACCTGGAGCCGGATGTGGACGTCGGACAGCCCTTCGGGCTCGGTCGGCCCGATGTGCACATCGCCGTCACCACTGGGGCTGTTGAGGCCGTCGAGCAGCAACTCGCGGCCGAAAGCCCAGGTGACGGGGGCGTCGCCGGGCAGATGGAAGGTCATCCGGATCGCGTACGGATCGCACACTTCGTACCGGAGCTCCACCGGGATACGGAAAGAGAGCTCCTCGGAGACGAGGAAGCTCATCATGACCTCAGCTTGAACCGACTCGCGCATCGTTCAACCCCGCAGTAGATGAATCTGGCCAGGAATGATCCCCCATGGCCCTATTGACGCCATCGTGGTGCACGCGATAGCAGATCACAAGGAGTGATTTTTCAGATACTGATAGAGAACACGAACGAACGCAAGAGGCTGGCCACTTCGCCACGTAGTCGTTCGACTGCGGGGAGCAACCGATCTTCCTGGTCGAGAGGGACCGAAATGGCCATCGCGGCGGCCGTGAACCCGGCCGCGATCGGGATGGCCGCGCAGACCGTTCCGAGCGCGTACTCCTGTCGTTCGACGACAGGTTCCGTACGCTCGATCGACCGCAGGCGCTCAAGGAATGCCGGCCGGTCGCGTACGGAGTAGCGCGTCAGCGGGCGCACCGGATGCCGGTCCAGGTGATCCTCGCGAGCCTGCTCGTCGAGCTGGCTCAGCAGACACTGACCGATCGCGTGGGCATGCCCCGTCTCACCGAAGGCCGCCCACTCCTCCACGGCGGGCACCGCCGGGGTGTCCGCGACGGCGACGAGTTCGATCTCGCCGTCGCGGTAGACGGCGCAGTACACCGGGGCGCCGATGATGTCCCGCCATCGCCCCAGGGACTGGGTCATTCTGCTGCGACGATTCTGCAGCGCCCCGTCGTCCACCAGCCGCTCAGCGGCGGCGCCGAAGAGGAAGACGCCGTTCTCCCGGCGCAGATATCCCTCGTGGGTCAGCGTGCGCAGCAGGTGGTAGGCGGTGGGAAGGGGAAGTCCCGCTTCCCGTGCGAGCTGTTTGGCCGGAGCACCGTCGCGATGGGTGCCCACAGCCTCCAGCAGCCTCAGCGCCCGCTGCACCGATCCGATCAGCGTCGGAACGGCGGTACTCGATGCCGTGGTCAACGGTCACCCCCAGGCATGGTGACGGGCGGTCAGCCCGCCTGTGGGGGCCTCCCCCACAGATCTGCCACAGGCCTGGGGTCCAGAAGGCCGGATGCCGTACAAACCACTGGTCAGGGTGGCGACTGACGGTGTTTTCCCAGGTAGCGGCAGCGGACTGCCACTGTATCGGGAGCATCCGGGCCGAGTGCCGTTTCGCCTTCCGCTTAGCTCAGCTGGGCTAATCGCCCGGCCGCTCGTGCGGTTACCAGTCGCCTCGCGAGGAGGAGGACGACATGAACTTCCGCACGACGAAGACGAGCCCACCGATCAGGATCACGAAGATCAGGACCTTGAACAGCAGACCGATCACGAAGCCGACGATGCTGGCGATCAGGCTGCCGAACACCACGATCGCGATGACGGGCACCGCGATCCACTTCACCCACCAGGGCATTCCCGCGAATATCTCCCGCACGGCCATCGTCCCTACCTCGTCTCTCTGAGTTCCTGCTTCGATGCTAGAGGCGTCAAGGGCGGCTGCGGGGGCTCCGAGCCCTTGAACTCCCCTGATCGATCCCCTAGGGATCCCCGAGACGCGGCCCTGCCCCGGGCGCCACGGCCCCGCCCCCGCGAGGGCGTCAGCCCTCGGGCGGCGAGAACACCACCATCACGCGCAGGTCCTCCGTGATGTGATGGAACTTGTGGGCGGTGCCGGCAGGTACATACACAACGCTTCCTCTGCCCACCTGCGTCGTTTCCATGCCCACGGTGATCGAAGCGCGCCCGCTGACGACGAAGTAGACCTCGTCCTGCTGGTGCGGCTGCTGCGGGTCGAGCTCACCGGCGTCCAGTGCGTACAGGCCGACGGACATGTTCCGTTCGCGGACGAACTGGAGATAGGCGCCGTCGTTGGCGGCCCGTTCCGCCTCCAGTTCGTCCAGTCTGAATGCCTTCATGGCCCGTCCGCCCCTTGCCTCTGTCCAGCCGGTGTCCGCCACCGATCATGTCTGCCACGATCAGACACATGAAGAATTTCGTAGTCAAGACGATCGCCAACGCGGGTGCGCTGGCCGTGGCCATCTGGCTGCTCGACGACATCACGCTCACGGGTGGCAGCACCGGTCGCAAGATACTGACCCTGATCGTGGTCGCGCTGATCTTCGGTCTGGTCAACTTCCTGGTGAAGCCGGTGGTGAAGCTGCTCACACTGCCGCTCTTCATCCTCACCCTGGGGCTGATCACCCTGGTGGTGAACGCCCTGATGCTGCTGCTGACCTCGTGGCTGGCCGATGTGCTGAATCTGAGTTTCCATGTCGACGGCTTCTGGACCGCCATCCTCGGCGGCCTGATCATTTCGATCGTGTCCTGGGCCCTGAACGTCGTCCTGCCCGACGAGGACTGACCAGAGCCTGCCTGAGACAGTGACGGCAGGACCGGTGACAGACCGGGGAGAGAAGCGAGGACACGTCAATGAACACGATGGGCGACGGAACCCGGGCGGTACGTGCGGGTCTGCCGGAACCGAAGCAGTACGAACCCACTCTCCCCGGTCCGGTCTTCGCCGCCCATTACCACCTGTCCGGCGAGCCGACCGGGCCGTACACCTACGGCCGTGACACCAACCCGACGTGGACCCATCTGGAGCGGGCCATCGGCGAGCTCGAGGCCCCGGGCGAGAACGTCGAGACCACGGTCTTCGCGTCCGGCATGGCGGCGATCTCGGCGGTCCTGCTGTCCCAGGTACGCGCCGGCGATGTCGTCGTGCTGCCCGACGACGGCTACCAGGCTCTTCCGCTGGTACGTGCGCAGCTGGAGGAGTACGGGGTCGAGGTGCGCACCGCCCCGACCGGGGGCGATGCCCAGCTGGCCGTACTGGATGGGGCACGGCTGCTGTGGATCGAGACCCCGTCGAACCCGGGGCTCGACGTCTGTGACGTGCGCCGGCTCGTCGAGGCTGCGCACGCGGGCGGCACGCTGGTGGCCGTCGACAACACCCTCGCCACCCCGCTCGGCCAGCGTCCGCTGGAGCTCGGCGCCGACTTCTCGGTGGCCAGCGACACCAAGGGCATGACCGGCCACGGCGACATCCTGCTCGGTCATGTGACCTGCCGGGACCCGGAGCTGGCAGCGGGGGTGCGGCGCTGGCGCAAGGTCGTGGGTGCGATCCCGGGGCCCATGGAGGCCTGGCTCGCGCACCGCTCCCTGGCCACACTGGAGCTGCGCATCGAGCGGCAGTGCGCGAACGCCCTCATGCTGGCCGAGACCCTTGCCAAGCACCCGGAGGTCAGCGGGCTGCGCTACCCCGGGCTGCCGGCCGACGCCTCGTATCCGAGGGCGGTGCGGCAGATGCGGCGCTTCGGCTCGGTCGTGTCGTTCGTACTCGCGGACCGCGGCACCGCCGAGCGGTTCCTGTCGGCACTGCGTCTCGCCGACGACGCCACGAGCTTCGGCGGCGTGCGGACCACCGCCGAACGCCGGGGCCGCTGGGGCGGCGACGCCGTACCGGAAGGCTTCATCCGCTTCTCCGTCGGAGCCGAGAACGCCGCGGACCTGGTAGCCGACGTGGAGCGCGCTCTGGCTGAGGCCGTTACGGGGAACTGAGGGCCCGCACCGGTGCGGTACGGACGGTCCGAGCCTCCCCCCTCGTGGCTCGGACCGTCCCGGTTCCCCGCCTTCTCCTCGCGAAGAACCGCCTCGACAAGGCTAGTTGACTCTGCGTCAGTGTCCAATCACAGTAGCGGCAGCGACCTATCGACATATTTATAGTTGCTGGAGTCCGACGGGCCGCACGTGAGAGGGAACGGACATGGACCTGGCCCTGCTGCGCACCTTCGTCACCGTGCATCGCGCGGGCTCGTTCACCCGCGCCGCCGCGCTCCTCGGCCTCTCCCAGCCCGCTGTCACCTCACAGATCCGCACCCTGGAGCGTCAGTTGGGCCGCCCGCTCTTCCTCCGGCGGGCCCGCGGCGTGACACCCACCACCATCGGCGACGAACTCGCGCACCGGGCAGCTCCCCATCTGGACGCACTGGTCGAGATCACCGAAACCGAACTCGACGAGGAGACGGGCGTACGGACGCTCCATCTGGCGGGTCCGCCGGAGTTCACGTCGCTGAGGGCCCTGCCGGCGCTCACCCCGCTCATCGCCCAGGGGCTGGCACTGCGCAGCTCGTTCTCCGCCGACACCGACGAGACGCTCGACGGTCTGGCTGCCGGCCACCACGACCTGGCCATCGTGACGGCCCGGCCGCGTGGCGGCCTGCTCACCGCGGCCCCGCTCTGCGACGAGGAACACGTCCTGGTCGCAGCACCCCGGTGGGCGGGGCGTCTGGGACCGGGAACGCTCCGGCGCAACGGCCCGGTGGTCCTGGAACAGCTGCCGGTGGTGGAGGTGCACGAGAGCCTGCCTCTCGTCTCGCGGTACTGGGCGTCGGTCTTCGACAGCCGGCCCGCGGCAGCAGGGGCCGTCATCACGCCTGATCTGCGGGCGGTCCTGGAATGCGCGGCGGCCGGGGCAGGGCTGGCCGTGCTGCCCCGGTATCTGTGCGAGGACGCGCTGGAGCGGGGCGAACTGGTGGCGCTCCTCGATCCACCGGTGCCTCCGCTGCGTACGTACTTCCTGGCCGCGCGGACCGGCACGCTCGCATTGCCGCATCTCGCACGGGCACACGAGTTACTGCTGCGTGCCGCCGCCGCCTGGTGACCCCCAGGACGGGCGGGAAGCCGCCCGGTGTTTCAGAACCGGTTCCGCGGGCCACTCTCTTGCCATGACCGAACGTCCTGTGGTCAAGCGCACCGCACGCGCCGTCCTGCTCGACGGCAACGACCTGATCCTCATCAAGCGCACCAAGCCCGGAGTGGATCCGTACTGGGTCACGCCCGGCGGCGGAGTCGAGCCCGAGGACGCGACCGTCGTCGATGCCCTGCACCGTGAACTGGACGAGGAACTCGGCGCCAAGATCACGGATGTAGTGCCCTGCTTCGTCGACACCGTGGAACACATCGAGGGCGGCGGTGTGAAGGGCGTCAAGGTCCAGCACTTCTTCGTCTGCCGCCTCGAATCCATGGATCTGTCCTTGCGCCACGGCCCCGAGATCGATGCCCCCTGCGGGGAGTACGACGTCGTCCGGGTGCCCTTCAGCCGGGTCGGAATCGCTGCCGTGCACCTCGTGCCGCTGTCGCTGAGGCACTACCTCGACGGCAACATCGAAGGTGTCCGGGCCATGCACGCACCCGACCTGGGCTGACCCTCGACGTGCCACGGGCGACGGGTCCGGGTCCGGCAGGAAGGCCGGCCGCCCCAGGGCCCGGATCCCCACGAGGGCCGACGGGCTCACCGGCCCTCGTGGGCGGCGGCTCCTGGCTCCCGTGTACGCCGAGGCCAGTACATGGGGATACTCCCCTCGTCAGATGACCTGGCGTTCCGCCCGCTGCACCGTGTTTCACGTGAAACCACTCAAGCGCCACACCCGCAGAGGCCTCCTGGTCGCCCATGTGTCGGTATCCGTCAGCTGGCTCGGTCTCACCGTCGGTCTGCTGGCACTCGGCATCACCGCCTTTTCGACCGGTGATCCCGACACCGCCCGGGCCGCCACCCGGGCCATGAAGATCTTCGGCGACTGGCTGGTCATCCCGGTCGCGCTGGCCACCCTGCTCAGCGGTCTGGTCCTGTCGCTCGGCACCCCCTGGGGACTGGCCCGACACCGCTGGGTCTGGACGAAGTTCTGGCTCACCCTGATGACGACGGGGCTGTCGGTCTTCTCCTTGCGCCCCGGCATCGACGAAGCCGCGGAACGGGCAGCTGTCGACATCAGCCTGGTCGTCGCTCCCTCGGTGGCCGCGGTGGCCTATCTGTTCATGACCGCGATCTCGGTGCTGAAGCCGTGGGGCCCGACCCGCCGCGGCCGACTGCTGCGCGTCTCGGCCAGATCCGTTAAAGCGGTGGACGAACGATCACCGCGTCCGACAGCCTGACCCCTATGTCCCGCTCACTGCCCCGCCCGCTCGCCGATCTGCCCCTCCGGCGTCTCACCCGGGACGATCTGGTTCCGTGCGCCGATCTCAGCGAGGACCGCGGCTGGCCCCGCGATGAGCACCGGTGGGGTCTGCTGCTGGCTGCGAGCACGGTCTACGGCATCGATGATCCGGAGAGCAAGGGCCTGATGGCGACGTGCGTGGCAACCACGTACGGCACCCGTACGACTGCCATCGGCATGCTGCTGGTCGCCGGACGCTACGCCCGGCAGGGGGTCGGGCGGTACGTGATGCGGCAGGTGATCGAGTCGACCGGGGGCGTCCCTCTCAGCCTCTACGCGACGGAGGCGGGCCGGCCGCTCTACGAAGCGCTCGGATTCCTTGCTGTGGGGCGGACCGAGCGGGTGAGCGGGCCCTTCCGGCCCGTCGCGGAGCCGGGCCGTCCCGGCATGACGGATGACCCGGGGACGGCCTCCGGCGCGGGCCCGACGGTTCGCCCCGCCTCAGCGGGAGATCTGCAGGCCCTGCTCCGCTTGGACGCGGACGCCTTCGGCCTCGACCGAACGCACCTCCTGGTCCGCCTCCCGGCCTTCGCCGACCATCTGCGGGTGGCCGAGGAGGACGGGAAGCTGGTCGGCTACGCCGCGCTGTGGCCCAGCTCGGAGAGCCATGTCATCGGTCCGCTGCTCGCCCGCGACACCGCCACGGCCAAGCTGCTCGTGACCTCACTGGCCGCGGCGACGGACCGGCCTCTGCGCGCGGACATCGATGCCCGCCACGAGGAACTGCTGGCCTGGTTCAGGGATTGCGGGCTGGAGCGCGGACCGGCGACCACGGTGATGAGTTACGGGCGCCCGGAGCGGCCGGGGGACTGGACGCGCTGCTTCGCGCCGCTGAGTCTGGCGACGGGCTGACACCCGGCACGACGAACCGAGCCTCCGCGTCACCGCTCCGGGCCGGAGTCCCGCTCAGTTGTCGAACCACACGGTGAGCCGGACGTTCTCGTCGCCGTGTACTGCGGCGAGGGCCTCCATCACGGACCAGACCGGTTTCCACTCGCCGTCCGTCGGCACTGCCTCGCGCCGGGTCATGCGCTCGACCCGGTAGAGGCGGTCACCGTCCCGCCACTCGGTGCCCTCCGGCCAGTCCGTCCGGCCGTAGTCGGCCGTGCCGGTCGGGGGATGGAGCGGGAGTCCTGCCGCTTTGGCGAAACGAGCACTCCAGGCCGCCTTGGAGACGAGCGCCCACGCACCGTCCACCATTTCGTACGCGTGGATCCGCCGGTCCGTGGTCTCACCGGGCTCGTCCCAGTCGACGCACTTCACTTCACTCCAGCCGATCCAACTGGAGCTGTGCGCGCCGGATCCCCAGTCATCGAAATCCGCGCGTGCGGCGTCCGAGACCCATTCGGGCAGCCCCCGCTCCGCTGCGAGTGGGGCGAAGCCTGCGTAGTTCCGCACGCCGAACAGGCAGCCGAACGCGTCGTAGTTCCGGCCCAGGTACAGCAGATCGAGATCGACCGCTGCCGACCAGGCGTCCTCCGGTTCCGCCCACCGCGATCGGCATTCGATGAACCCGTGGATGTCAGCTCCCATGTGCGGGAATTCTCCGGCCGGATGGGAGCTGACACCAGTCAATTACGGCTGCGCGCCGGGCAGATGGGAGGTCAGCGGAGGCCGGCGGCCGCAGTCGTCGCGAACCCGTGATCCTGCTCGGGAGCACCGCCGCCGACGCCGATCGCGCCGATCAGCCGGCCGTCGCGGTGGACGGGGACCCCACCGGCGATGAAGAGCAGCGGCCGGTCCAGTGCCGTCGGCAGGGTGTGGAAGAGGCCGCCCGGCTGCACCGCGTCGACGAGGTCGGCCGTGGGGGCATTGAGCTGCAGCGCTGTGTACGCCTTGCGGGTGCTGGTTTCTCCGGCGATGAGGACGGCCCGGTCGTCTCGGCGGAAGGCCAGCAGGTGACCGCCCGCGTCAAGGACCGTGACGGCTGCCGCGACTCCTGCGGTCTCGGCCGCGGAACGGGCCGCTTCGATCAGCGCCTCCGCGTCCTGCGTGGTCAGCGGGGCTACGGCGGCGGGGAGGGTGCTCATGGGGGATGGCTCCTTGATGTGGTGCGGTGGAATGGGTGTGAGGGGTCGGGCGGTCAGTGCCGTCCGGCGGGTACGGCGGCCGGTTCCGGGGTGTGGGTGGCCACGAGGACGCTCCGGGCGGTCGTGCGGCGCTCCAGAGTGCTGGAGACGACGGCGAGCACCAAGGCGGAGGCGGCGAGCGCAGCGCCGACCCAGTTGGGTGCGGTGTAGCCGAGACCGGCGGCGATGACCATGCCGCCGAGCCATGCGGACAGGGCGTTGCCGAGGTTGAAGGCACCGATGTTCACCGCCGAGGCGAGCGTCGGGGCGCCGGCCGCCTGGTCGAGCACCCGCTTCTGCAGCGGGGGTACGGTCGCGAAGCCCAGGCCGCCGATCAGGAAGATGGTGACGGCTGCCGCGACCTTGTTGTGGGCAGTCAGGGTGAACAGCGACAGAACGATGGCGAGGCCGCCCAGGGACACGTACAGCAGGGGCATCAGACGCCGGTCGGCGAACCTGCCTCCGAGCAGGTTGCCTCCGACCATTCCGAGGCCGAAGAGGACCAGCAGCCAGGTGACGGACGAGGCCGAGTAACCGGCGATCTCGGTCATCATCGGTGTGATGTACGTGATCGCGGCGAAGACCCCGCCGAAGCCCAGAACGGTCATGGCCATGGCGAGCAGCACCTGCACGTTGCGGAACGCGGCGAGCTCGTGGCGGAGCCGGACGCCTTCGGGGCGCGGCTGGTCGGGAATGAGCCTGGCCACACCGAGCAGACCGATGACGCCGAGCGCCGCGACGACGAGGAACGTGCTCCGCCAGCCGACGCTCTGACCGATGTAGGTGCCCAGCGGCACACCGACGACGTTCGCGACGGTCAGGCCGGTGAACATCATGGCGATCGCGCCGGCCTTCTTCTGCGGGGCGACCAGATCGGCGGCCACCACCGATCCGATGCCGAAGAAGGCACCGTGGGCGAGCGAGGCGACCACCCGGCCCGCGAGCATCACTCCGAAGACGGGAGCGGTCGCGGAGACCACGTTGCCGATGACGAACAGCGCCATCAGGATCATCAGCATGCGTTTGCGGCTGACCCTGGTGCCGAGGAGGGTCATCAGAGGGGCTCCGATGACGACACCGAGCGCGTACCCGGTGACGAGGAAGCCTGCGGTCGGGATCGAGACCTGGAAGTCCGCAGCCACCTCGGGCAGCAGCCCCATGATCACGAACTCGGTCGTTCCGATGCCGAATGCCCCGATGGCGAGGGCGAGGAGCGCCAGCGGCATGGGTTTCACCTTCCCTGGAAATTGCGTCTGCGCCTTACGAGCGTCCACAATAATTGCAGGCGCGGGTTAATTGCAAACGCGGGCTATTGCGGTTGTCGCCTATCCTGGACGCAAGCAGCTCCGGCACGGAGGAGAGACCATGACAGCGACGGACCCGGCACTGACCGCCCTCTCCCAGGGCTGGTGCGCGCTCTCCCTGCTCCACGGGCAGATCGAGGCCCGTATCGAGCGGGCTCTTCAGGCCGGGCACGGCCTCAGCGTCAGGGAGTACTCCCTGCTGGACGTCCTGAGCCGACAGCACAACGGACCCGGTGGACACCTTCAGATGAAGCAGGTGGCCGACGCCGTCGTGCTCAGTCAGAGCGCCACCACCCGACTGGTCACCCGTCTCGAAGACCGGGGCCTGCTGACCCGGTACCTCTGTGACACCGACCGGAGAGGCATCTACACCGATGTCACCGAAGCCGGTCTCACGCTGCTCTCCGAGGCCCGGCCGACCAACGACACCGCTCTGCGGGCCGCTCTGGACGAGGCCGCCGAGAACCCCGAACTGGCCCCGCTCGTCCGTGCTGTCGAGGAGCTGAAGGTCCCCGTATAAAGGACCCGGCCCCGGAGCGCGGCCCGGCGTAGGCTGTTCGATCATGAGCGATCTGGAAATCCGCCCCGCGGCCACCGGCGATCTCGCAGAGATCGTGGCCATGCTCGCCGACGATCCGCTGGGCGCCGGGCGTGAGTCGCCGGACGACCTCAGCCCGTACCTCGCGGCGTTCCGGCGGCTGGCCGACGATCCCCACCAGCATGTGATGGTCGCCGTACGCGCCGACCGCGTCGTCGGGACGCTCCAGCTGACCGTGATCCCGGGTCTCTCCAGGCGCGGCTCCACCCGGTCGGTCATCGAGGGCGTCCGTGTCCACGGGGACGAGCGCGGCAGCGGTCTCGGCACGCAGCTGATCCAGTGGGCCGTGGACGAATCACGCCGCCAGGACTGCCAGTTGGTTCAGCTGACCTCCGATGCCACCCGGACCGACGCACATCGCTTCTACGAACGGCTCGGCTTCGTGGCCAGCCATGTGGGCTTCAAGCTCACCCTCTGACCTCAGCCCCGCGCCCGAGGGAGCGACTGTGCACCGCATCAGTGACGAGCAACGCCGCACCAGGATCGGCCGACGGCACCTCCTGGCCCCATCGATGCGGCCCGAGTCCCCCGTCGCCGTGGCCGACGCCCTCATCGCCCTGCACGCCACCGACGCAGCCACCGTGTTCCTCTCCGCGTGCGCACGCCTGAGAGCACCCGGGGTATCCGCCGTGGAGAAGCGCCTCTACGAGGACGTCTCGCTGGTCCGCCTGCTCTCCATGCGCAACACCCTCTTCGTCGTATCGGAGGAGATGGCGCCTCTGGTCGAGGCGTCGAATGCGCGCGCTGTCGCCGCGAAGGAACACCGGACCCTCCTCAAACACCTGGCTGAGGACGGCAACGGACTGGACGAGCGATGGCTCGCCGACACCGAGGAGGCCGTCCTCACGGCCCTCACCACCCGGGGCTCCGCCACGGGCAGCGAGCTCTCCGCCGCCGTACCCGCCCTGCGTACCAAGATCACGGTCTTCCCCGGAAAGAAGCAGGAGACGGTTCAGGGCGTGGCCTCACGGGTCATCCGCGTACTGGCCGCCGAAGGAAGGATCCGGCGGGACCGGCCGCGAGGATCCTGGACCTCCAGCCAGTTCCGATGGACGGCTTCCGAGCCGCGAACCGGGCTCGACAGCGACCTGGCGCAGGCGGAGTTGGCCCTGCGCTGGCTCCGCTCGTACGGCCCCGCGTCCGAGGGGGACCTCAAATGGTGGACCGGCTGGGGCCTCGGCCAGGTCCGCAGGGCGCTGGCCACGGCGGGGGCGGAAGAGGTACGGCTCGACAACGGCGCCACGGCCTGGGTCGCGCCCGGGGACCAGGGGCCCGAGGCGGCTCCCGAGCCCTGGGCCGCCCTGCTGCCGGCGCTCGACCCGAGCGCCATGGGATGGGCCGATCGCGGATTCCATCTCCCGGCCGAACACCGGACGGCCCTCTTCGACCGCTCGGGCAACATCGGCCCCACCGTGTGGTGGAACGGCCGGGTCGTGGGCGGATGGGCTCTGCGCGCCGACGGCGAGCCGGTCTGGCGGCTGCTCACCGACGTCGGCCGGGATGCCTCCGCCGCGATCGAGGCGGAGGCATCCCGGTTGGCACACTGGGTCGGCGAGGTCCGGATCACACCGCGCTTCCGCACGCCGCTGGAAAGGGAGTTGACGGGCTGACCGGCCCCTCACGACGTTTCACGTGAAACGGGCCGCTCGGCTCCCAGGACCGCTCACCCCCTGGATCCGCTCAACCCTTCGATCCACTCAACCCCGGGGCCCCTCAGCTCCTGGGGTCGCTCAGCTCCCCAGGCCGCGCCAGCCGTCCTCGTCCACGCCACCGGGAACGGCCGCTGCGGGATCGTACGGCTCACGCGTGAACACGAACGATCCGAGATCCAGATGGTTCACGCTGCCGTCGTCGTTCCGAACGACCCGCAGTGTCTCCCCCGCGTAGTACCCGTCCAGCCCGATCCAGGTGCCGTCCGGGCGGGCGGTGAAACGGGCACCGCGCCCCTGACCGTTGAGAGTCTGCAGCTCCAGCCCGCGATCGGGGGCCAGCCGAAGAATGTTCGTACGCGTCCCCCAGTACCAGGGGCCGGTGAGCGCCAGAAGCTCCGGGTCCACCTCGGGCAGCGGGCGCCACGGATCCGGGATGCGGGGTTCGGCCTCGGCGACGATGTCCACGAGTTCGGCGGCCACCTCTCCGACCATCACCCCGGCGGTGACATTGGCGAACGCGACGGCTGCCACATCGTCCTCGGCACTGAACCAGAGCGCCGCCAGGAAGCCGGGCAGCGACCCGGTATGCCCGATGAGCGTGCGGCCCTTCCTCCGGACCACCTGTAGTCCCAGACCGTAATGGCCTTCCCAGTTCCCCGGCTCGGGCGGTGCCGCCGGTTCCTT
Organism: Streptomyces sp. NPDC091416; assembly: GCF_044756845.1. Lineage (NCBI taxonomy): Bacteria > Bacillati > Actinomycetota > Actinomycetes > Kitasatosporales > Streptomycetaceae > Streptomyces > Streptomyces sp. NPDC091416. The sequence goes on along the minus strand of NZ_JBIVTU010000006.1, from coordinate 264,932 downwards.
CATCTCTGCCACGGAGGCTGCCGCGAGCACCCGGTCGTCGCCGTCGGCAAGGAACGCGGCGAAGCGAAGAAGGTCCGCGGTGGTGGACCAGAGCTGCCCGGCAGGCGCCATCAGCCCGAGATCCTCGGCCGGTTCGGGCAGCATGACGTCCGCCCACGGATGGACCGCCCAGCCGCCTGCGTGCGGAGCCTGTGCCTGCGGGCTCGTACGGTGCATGCCCAGCGGCTCCAGGATCTCGGTGCGCAGCACCTCGGCCCATGACGCTCCGCGCACCGCTTCGATCAGTGACCCGAGCAGGGTGTAGCCCGGGTTGGAGTAGTGATGCCGGCGCCCGGGCGAGTGCATCCTGCTCTGCTCACCGAGTACGTCCGCAAGGCCGGGGCGCAGCGTGCCGGGGGTCCGTTCCCACCAAGGTGCGGGCGACTCGGCAGCCAGCCCGGCGCTGTGGCCCAGCAGCTGGTGGATGGTCACGTCTCCCGCTCCCGTACCGGGCAGGTGCTTCTCCAGCGGATCGCCGAGATCCAGCAGACCCTCGTCACGCAGCCGCAGGACCAGCACCGCAGTGAACGTCTTGGTGAGGGAGCCGATCCTGAACTGCGTATCGGAATCGGGGGCATGGCCGTCGACACAGGTACGGGAGCCGTTCCAGACGGCCTGGCCCCGCCGCTGCACGGCGGCGGCCAGCGACGGGGAGCGGCCCTCGGCCTGGGCGGTGGCGATGCGGTGCAGCAGCGCGCGCCGCGTACTCGGGAGCAACTGTTCAGCAGGGGAGGTCATCGTCAACAACTACCTCCCGCAGAGGCCCTTGGCGACTTCATTTCCCGGGCTCCGGGCATCCGCTTCCGCGCTGCCGGTCCGCGGTGGACGAGGTGACCGCCGCGGCCGGGTCCTGCTTGCGCCACACCGTGCTGCGCAGATCGGAACCGCGGACGGGCTGGATACGCCATGGGCCGATGCTCAGCACGTGGTCCTCCGGGTGGCCGGGGCCGCCTTTCCGGTAATGAACCGGGTCGTAGCCGCCGCCCGGAGGACCGCCCCGCCCGTACAGCTCCCACGCGGGCATCTTCGGTCTCCCGTCGTCGGCCCAGGTGGTGACGCTGTCGGTCGTCGGTCCGGTCGTCCTTTCGGGGCCGTCGCAGGAGTAGAGGCTCAGTGGGAGGCGACGGTGAGGCCGGCGCACTCCGGCGCGGTGTCCCGCCGGGAGCGCAGGCCGAAGGCTCCGACGACGGCGGCGAGCACCGCGGCCGCGAACGGCACGAGCAGCCCTGCCCGATAGCCGTCCAGCAGCGCTGCGGATGTCTCCCCGTGCGTGGCGGCCACACTGATCGCGGTCACCGCGGAGAGTCCGAGCGCGGCGCCGAACTGGAAGGCGGTGTAGAGCAGACCACCCGCGAGCCCCTGCTCCTCCTCGGCAATCCCTTCCGTGGCCGCGATGGTGAGCGGGCCGTACGCCAGAGAGAAGGCGAGGCCCAGGATGATCAGGCCCGGGAACATCGCCGCATAGCTCCAGTCGGCGCCCAGCGGCAGGAACAGCCCGTAGGAGAGCACGGCAAGCAGCAGTCCTGCGAGGATCACCGCGTCGTTGCCGAAGCGGTTGACCAGCCGTGGCGTGAGGGTCGGCGACAGGATCGCGTCGACGCCGACGACCAGCATCGCGAGGCTCGTCTGCAGCGGCGACCAGTCGCGGAGCTCCTGGAGGTAGAGCACCACAAGGAACTGGAAGCCGAAGAAACCGGCAGCGAACAGCATCGCCGAGAGGTTCGCCCGCACCAGGGGCCCGTTGCGGAGAATGCCCAGGCGCACCAGTGGCTCGGCTGAACGCCGCTCGATGACGAGGAAGGCGACGAGGAAGGCCAGACCGGCCGTCAGGATTGCGGCACTGGCAATGACTCCGGAGTGAGCCGCACGCTCGACGCCCAGCACGATCAGCACGAGGGCGACGGTCACGGTGACCGCACCGGCGGCGTCGACGCGCTGTCCGGTTCTGTCGGGGCGGTCCGACTTGGGGACGAAGGCGAGAGCCGCGACGAGGATGAGGAAGGAGAGGACGACCGGGGCGAAGAAGACCCACCGCCAGCCGGCGGCGGTGAGCAGGCCCCCGGCGACGAGCCCGATCGTGAACCCTCCCGCGGCGGTGCCCGAGTACAGGAGCAGTGCCTTGTTCCGCTCCGGCCCCTCTGCGAAGCCCGTGGTGATGACGGACAGGCCCGCCGGGGTCATGAACGCCGCGGAGACGCCCGTGATGAATCGCGCGACGATCAGCATCCATCCTTCGGTGGCGAATCCGCCCAGCCCGGAGAAGAGCAGGAAGACGGTGAGCCAGAGGACGAACATCTGACGGCGCCCGAACAGATCGGCCGCCCGTCCCCCGAGCAGCATGAAGCCGCCGTAACCGAGGACGTAGGCGCTCATGACCCACTGCAGCTCACCGGTGGAGAGTCCGAGATCGGCGCGGATCGCCGGCAGCGCCACGTTGAGCATGGCCACATCGATGCCCTCGAGGAAGATCGCGCCGCACAGAACGAGCAGAATGCCCCACTTGCGCGCGTCCAGCCCGTTCGACGTACTCAAGGCACTCATGACGAGTAACCCCTCCCGGAGTGGTGGGTGTTGGTGATGCCTCAAGCCTTCTCCGCACCCCGGAGCGGAACAACAGCGATGATCGCAACGTTCGTACAGCCAGGCTTACCGATCCATGGCCGACGCGACCCGGGGGATGCACATGGACCAGAACGAGCTCGAATGCTTTCTCGTCCTCGCCGAAGAGCTGCACTTCGGCCGGACCGCCGCCCGGCTGCACCTTTCCCGTGCCCGGGTGAGTCAGCTCGTCCAGAAGCTGGAGCGCCGAGTGGGAGCGCCGCTGTTCACGCGGACGAGCCGCAGCGTTGCGCTGACCGCTCTGGGCAGCCGCCTCCTCGATGATCTCGAACCCCACTACCGCGGCATCGAGAGCGCCCTGACCCGGGCCGTCGCCTCGGCACGCGGCATCGAAGGGATCCTGTACGTCGGCTTCTCGACGCCGCTGGCCGGAGAGATGGTGATGAAGACCACCGAGAAGCTGCGCGCCAGCCATCCCGAACTCAGCTTCGAGGTATGCGAAGTGCCCCTCTCCGATCCGTACGGGATGCTGCGCAGAGGCGACTTCGACCTTCAGCTCACGGATTTCCCTCTGGACGAGGCCGACTTGACCCGCGGCCCGACCCTCCTCGCCGAGGACCGGGTGCTGGCGGTCGCCGCCGGGCATCGCCTCGCCGGGCGGGACACGGTGACGCTGGAGGACCTGGCCGAGGTGTCGCTGCTGACCATCGCGGGAGACATCCCGGAGTACTGGCAGGAGCATCGGCTGCCGACGCACACCCCCAGCGGCAGGGCGATCGCGCCGGGCCCGTCCGTCACCAGCTTCCAGGAAGGACTGACACTCGTCGCGGCCGGCAACGGCGCGCTGCTGGCCGGGGCGCACGTCGCCCTGTACCACGGCCGCCCCGGCATCTCCTACGTTCCGGTGGAGGGGGACCAGCCCCTCGGGTACCACCTGATGTGGCGGTCCGGCGGTGGCAGTCGGGCGATCGAGCTCTTCGGCCGCACGGCGCGCGAGGTCGCCCGGGACATGGCCCCGGCTGATCCGGGGAGAGCGCTACCCGGCTGACCGTCCCCGGGGGCGGCGGCGCGGGGCCCTCAGCGATCGCCATGGGCCGGACCGCCCGGAACCCGGCCGCCCGGGATCGGACCGCCCTGAATCGGTGTAGGTTCTCACTCGGATTGTCCCATTCCGGTGTGCTGACCTGGAAATGCTCGACCGTCTCATTCGCGGGCCACTGGCAGGTCTGTCTCACGATCTTGTCCCGTGAGAGCTGCCCTCTCGCCTGCAGGCATTCGGAATATTTGAGGTGCGCACCTCCTTGCGTGCGTTGGCCGCTCAGCGCGAGTAGTTCGCGAGGGTCAGCAGTAGATGGGCGGATTCCGGGCGCACATGGTCGGAGTGGGCCCCCGCCGGGTTGAGATGGCGACCGCGGACATACACGTCGGAGGCGTCGATGCTGACGAAGCGGTGGTCGAGTGCGGAAAGCGGATACTGCTCGTCGAGCGGCAGAAGACGCGTGGTGAACATGGGCGCGGGTGCCGGACCGATCCCGGAATGCCCGATGCCGGGCTGCCGTTCGGCCCTCAGGTGCCAGAACCCCGTCGCCCGGTCGTGGCGGGAGTACGTGGCGACGACGGGGCCCCTCAATGGAGCGCCGTCGTGCGCCTCAGTCGGCAGCATGTATGGGAAGAGCGAGAGGAATGCGTCGCGTCGTGCGGCCATCTGGAACAACAGCATGCTGTCCGCGCTGAATGGGCGGGAGGGGGAGAGGCTCCTCACGCTCCAGCCGAGTGTGTCGTCGAGTTGGGCGTCTGCCGCCCACTGCATCGCCTCGCACAGGAACCGGCAGCCGAAGGAGTGTCCGACGAGGTGAAGGTACTGCCCGTCGCGGTTGGCCAGCACGGGCGCTGCCCCGGGGGCGGCACGCTCGGCGTCCAGGTAGCCGAGGAGACGGCCCAGAATGTGCGCGGCGTGTCCGCCTCCCTCGCGGGCTCCCATTGCGTGCGCCCGGTCCCGGATCCTGCGGTAGCCGGCAGGGGTGACCGGGCTGGACGACGGCCAGCGCACCACGACACACCACGGCTTGTAGCCCTCGGCCTCCAGGGCCGGATATCGGGCTGGGGCCGTCGCGAGGTTGCCGTGCGCCAAGGCCAGTAGTCGTTCGGCCGTGCGGTAGGCGGAGCCGGGGGATGTTTGCCAGCCGTGGACGTAGACGAGGATGTCCGTTGCCCAGGCGGGCGGGGCGAGACGCTCCGCGAAGTAGTGGCGCAGCCGGTGCTCGGGCACCGGCTCACCGGTGTCGGCGTCGAGTAGCCAGCCGGTCTCGTCCAGGTCGATGGCCTCGACCGCGGCGGCGTGGCTCATGCGTCGCCTCCGCTCGTCCGGTCCAGACGGGAGTCCATGCCGCCGTGCAGCCCGTAGGCGAAGCCCAGGGGGTTGCGGTATCGGGCGGCGAAGTGCCGGGCCAGCTCGTGCGCGATGCGGCCGGCAGTCGCCTTGCCGCGCAAGTATCGCGTGACGAACTCAAGCGCGTATTCCGCGGCGAACGCCTGCGGCATTGCGATCTGCGGCCCGAGGACGCCCTGCGCACCGTGCTCGATGAGAGTGCGTCCGAGGAAGGAACGGTCCGCGCTCGCTCCTGCGATTCCGGCGTGGCAGGCGTTGAGCAGGACGAGGGGTCGAAACCGGCTGTGCCGGTGGCGTGCCCGCAGCTCGCGTACGGTGTGGCCGTCGAAGGCGGTGCCATCCGTGAGTCTGATGACCAGGACGTGGGGTTCGGGCTCGTTCCCGATGAACTCGCCGTGGCACCAGAAGTACGTCAACTGTTCGTCAAGGTCCGAATTCCCGAAGTCGCGGACGAGTTCCTCGTACGTCGTGCGTACGGTGCACTCTGCGCCTTCCGTCAGCGCCTTCGCGACCTCATCCGCCCGGGTCGCGCGGCCGACGCGGACGTCATGGTTCAGGCTGACGGCGGGCTGCTGCGGAGTCGTACCGAGCGGCCCAATCCACGCGTAGGCGTCGCCGGTGTGCTCGATCTGGTGCCGGTGGCCGAGGAAACGGGCGAACAGGTCGTCCAAGGTCGCTGCGGGCGTGGTGGGTTCTTCGGTCACGCAGAGCATCGGCCAAGGCAGGTGAAGATCGGAGTCGAATCGTACTCGCAGCCCCTTCCGGGACAGGGCCGATCGCAGGTAGGTGCGGAACATTTCGGTCCGTACGTCGTCTCCGCGCAGCAGGGTGTCAAATAGTAGGGATTCTCCGCCGCGGGCCAGGTCGGCCATCACCAGGCGCAGTTCGTCCTCTGATTCGGCGCTGAGGTCCGCGGCTGTTGCGTACGGGCGCCGCCGGTCTCGCCGAGCCCGGCCGTGGTCGTCGACCGGCTGGAAATCGACGAACCGCTCTTTCCAGCGGGCGCAGAGCCGGGCCGCCGCGCCGTGGACCTCGTCGGGCCGGGCGCTCAGGTCGGCCTTGTGCTCGCTGCCGTGGAGCGCCGGAACCGACGTGCCCGACATACGGGCCCGGATCCGGCCGCCGCCAAGGACGTCGAAGCTGACGCGGAGATCTGGCGGCTCCGTCTCCAAGTGCGGCAGGAAGCGGAAGCCGTCGCTGGGGTCTTGGACGACGCGGGTGGTCAATGCGCGCGGCACCGGGTCAGTACCTCCCCTCGCGTAGCGGTGCCCATCTACTCCCGCCCCCTGTGGGACCGGGACCAGAGATGACCAGGTCCGTCTCCACCTGTTGCAGGACGACGCCGGTGTCGTGGTGGAGAACAGTGAACCGGATCCGGTGCGTGCCAGGCTCCGCAGCCGTGAGGCGGAACTGCGCGGAATCGGCGTTCCCAGGGCCGTACAGCACGGTGGCTGGCGCAACCTCCGCGCTGCTCAACGGTATGGCCACGATGTCCAGCGGGGGCCGGGTACCTGGGCGGGCCCAGGGATGAGCGGCTTCGGCCACCAGCTCTAGGGCCAGGCGTACGGGGATCCCGGCACGGGGATTGTCGTCCAGGAGCGTCAGATGGGCTCGGCAGCGCGGCGGTGCCGATGATGCGGGAGGTACTACGTCTTCCCTGCCAAGGGTGTCCGGGACCGCAGGGAACTCGGCACCGCCGCCCATCGGCCGTACGGGGCCTGCCGACAGGCCCCCGGTGTGCATCTGGAAGGCTGCGCGGCGTACCGCCTTCGCGAGGGCCGGCTCGGGGTGGGCGGCGGCGAGGGCGACCAGGACCTGGACGGTGCGGGGGTGGCCGACGGCCCGTACCTCGTCGAGGAGCATCGGCACCGTCGGCTGCACGGCCGACTCCAGGTGCCGTACGAGCATCAGGGCCTCGCCGTGGTCGGCGACCGCGGCGGCGGTGTCGACCCACAGCCAGGTGGCCTCTTCCCGGGTGAGGACCTCGTGGGCGACCTCGGGGGCGACGTCGTCGTACTCGGCGAGCCAGAGCAGGGCGTACGGGCGCAGGGTGGGCTCGTCGGCCACGGCGCGCACGTGGGGCTCGGCGGGGGCGCCGACCACGCGCAGCGCCTCGAAGGCGAGGCCGCGCAGCAGGGCGTCGTCGCCGCGGGCGGCATCGATGAGTTCGGTGACCGCGCTGCCCACGGGGCGGGCCGCGAGCCAGGCGCGGTACTCGGCGCGGGCGGCGTTGGGGCGGAGCTGGGCGCAGCCGCGGAGCATGTCCTCGGCGGCCTGCTCGATGTTGCCGGCGGGGCTCTGCGCGGCGACGCAGATCTGCTCCAGCTTGACCCACACCGCCCAGCTGCCGAGCGGGGTGAGCGTGGCCTGCTCGCCGACGTAGGTGAGGGCGCCGACGGAGGCGAGGGCGTGCAGGGCCCAGTCGAGCAGGGGTGTGAGGGGCGTGTCCTCGGTCTGCGGGCCGTAGGGGATCTCACCGCGCTCGGTGCGCAGTTCGGTGACCCGCTGTTCGAGGAGGTCCAGGAGCTGCGCCACGGGGGCCGGGCCCGCGCACAGCTGGAGGAAGGAAAGCACCTGGGACATGGCCGAGACGACCTCGCCGACGGCGGCGGGCTCGTGCTCGGCGGGCTCGGCGTGGGCGAGCGACCAGGCGTCGAAGAGGGCGACCCAGCCACGCAGTACGGCGCTGTCGTCGCGGTTCCAGGCGTGCAGCCGCCAGCCGGGGCGGGCGCGGCCACCGTGTACCTCGACGAGGCCGACGAGACGGGCGATGTTCCAGTCGGAGCGGACCTGAATCACAGTCAGGCCCAGTTCCCGGGCCGCCCGTTCGGCGGTGGCGTCGGCCAGGTCGCCCGTACCATCGAAGGCTCGGCTGTCGTAGTCGGGACCGAGCACGGCGAGCGCCCAGCGAGCGATGCGGAAGGCGGCGGCCAGATCGGAGCGCGCCATACGGGCCAGTTCCGCCGGTGCCGGTGTGCCCTCCGGCGGGCGGGGCGCGGGGCGGCGTGGGCGCCGCTGGTTCACAGCTGAGGGGGCGGCGGCCAGGGGGCGCGGGCGGACGAGTCGAAGCCTGGAGTCGCGCGGGATACGGGACGTCACCAGAACAGTCTCACCGGTTACGGCCTATGAACCCAAGAGGAGAGGCATAAGAACCAACCGCAGCCATGTTCAAGAACGCCGTCACCTCCGTATACCCAGCCCGCCGTTCAGCGCGCCGCAGCATCCGGCGTCGGTTCGGAGGCATTGGCGATCGAGCCGGACGGTACCCCTCACACCTGGTACTCCCAGCCACGCAACAGGACGGCCTCACAGGCTCAGCTGAGCGTGAGGCCACCTTCGGGGGTCAGCAGGCGCTTCAGCTTCACGTCCACGAAGACCGCGAATCTGCCAACTGAAATGCGACGGGACAAGAAGTTCGTCTCACCACGCTGTCCCTTGGGCCAGACAAAAGCCATCGTCAACGAGAAAGGGACAGGCGAAATGCGAACCTACAATCGGGCTGCTCAGGTCTGTGCCATGTCCACGAAGCGCGAGTAGTGCCCCTGGAAGGCGACGGTGATCGTCGCTGTCGGACCGTTACGGTGCTTGGCCACGATCAGGTCCGCCTCGCCCGCGCGCGGTGACTCCTTCTCGTAGGCGTCCTCACGGTGCAGCAGGATCACCATGTCGGCGTCCTGCTCGATCGATCCGGATTCACGGAGGTCGGAGACCATCGGCTTCTTGTCGGTGCGCTGCTCGGGGCCACGGTTCAGCTGGGAGAGCGCGATGACCGGCAGTTGGAGTTCCTTGGCCAGGAGCTTGAGGTTTCGGGACATGTCCGAGACCTCCTGCTGACGGCTCTCGGCACGCTTCGAACCACCGGACTGCATCAGCTGCAGATAGTCGATGACGACCAGCTTGAGATCGTTGCGCTGCTTCAGACGACGGCACTTGGCCCGGATCTCCATCATGGAGAGGTTCGGGGAGTCGTCGATGTAGAGCGGGGCCGCGGAGACATCGGGCATCCGCCGCGCCAGTCGCGTCCAGTCCTCGTCCGTCATGGTGCCCGAACGCATGTGGTGCAGCGCCACCCTCGCCTCTGCGGAGAGCAGACGCATCGCGATCTCGTTCCGCCCCATTTCGAGGGAGAAGATCACACTGGGCAGGTTGCTCTTGATCGAGCAGGCGCGGGCGAAGTCCAGGGCGAGCGTGGACTTACCCATGGCCGGGCGGGCCGCGATGACGACCATCTGGCCCGGGTGGAGGCCGTTGGTCAGGGCGTCGAGGTCGGTGAAACCCGTCGGCACACCGGTCATCTCGCCGCTGCGCGACCCGATCGCCTCGATCTCGTCGAGCGCGCCCTCCATGATGTCGCCCAGCGGCAGGTAGTCCTCGCTGGTCCGCTGCTCGGTGACGGCATAGATCTCGGCCTGGGCGGAGTTGACGATGTCGTCGACATCGCCGTCGGCCGCGTATCCCATCTGCGTGATCTTCGTGCCGGCCTCGACGAGCCGCCGCAGGACGGCACGCTCATGGACGATCTCCGCGTAGTACGAAGCGTTGGCCGCGGTCGGCACCGACTGGACCAGGGTGTGCAGATACGGAGCCCCGCCCACCTTGGTGATCTCGCCGCGCTTGACCAGCTCGGCCGCCACCGTGATCGGGTCGGCGGGCTCGCCCTTGGCATAGAGGTCGAGGATCGCCTGATAGACGGTCTCGTGTGCGGGCCGGTAGAAGTCGTGGCCCTTGATGATCTCCACGACGTCCGCGATGGCGTCCTTGGACAGGAGCATGCCGCCGAGGACGGACTGTTCCGCGTCGAGGTCCTGGGGCGGGACCCGCTCGAACCCGGGGGAACCGCCCTCCCAGCCGCTGCTCTCCCGGCCTCGTTCGTGCTGCTCGCCGCGGTCCCTGCTCTCGCCCCGGCGCTGGCGGGAGACGGGCAGCCGGTCGCTGGGACCGGTGTCGGCCCAGGGGTCGTCCAAAGGCTCGGGAATGCTCATCCGGCCACCTCCTCCCGTCCGCTCCGCGGACCTAGCCGTGCCACTCTTTCTTACGGCACGGCACCGACAAACAAGACGCCCGACTCCGGTTCCGGTGTGTCGGGTTGTGCGGGTTTCCGGGGCCGAAACCAGGTGGGGGCGCCGGACCACGGTAGGCGCCTCCGCACCGTCAGCCAATCTGGTTATCCACAGGGCATGTGGACGACGGACCAGATGCTGTGGAGAACTCCGCAGAACCTGTGCACGGACCGGGGGACAGCACTGTGGACAAACTCATAACCACGCCATCATCACTGGCCTGACCTGCACTTTCTCCATCCACGGGCTGTGGGGGAGAAAAACTTTCCGCGGGAGCCGAAGATCGCGACAACCGGCACATGCCAGAACGTCACTCCATGAGTTCTGTAAGGATCACCAACCGCTTGCATCCATTACCTGTGGAAGATTAGATTGGCTCCCATGATCCAGGCACCGGCAACCCCGCCGTCCCGTCGCAGGCGCCACGACCGCGAGATCGTCGCGCTCGCCGTCCCGGCCTTCGGCGCCCTCGTGGCCGAGCCCCTCTTCGTGATGGTCGACAGCGCCATCGTCGGCCATCTCGGGACTCCGCAACTGGCCGGTCTGGCCGTTGCCGCAGCCCTGCTGACGACCGCCGTGAGCATCTTCGTCTTCCTCGCCTACGCCACCACCGCGGCCGTCGCACGACGGGTCGGCGCCGGCGATCTGCCGTCCGCCATCCGCCAGGGCATGGACGGAATCTGGCTGGCGATCCTGCTCGGCATCGCCGTCATCGCCCTGGCGCTCCCCCTGGCCCCCTGGCTCGTCGAGGTGTTCGGCGCCTCGGACACCGCAGCCCCCTACGCGACCACCTATCTCCGGATCTCCAGCCTCGGCATCCCCGCGATGCTCGTGGTCATGGCCGCGACCGGTGTGCTCCGGGGCCTGCAGAACACCCGCACACCGCTCTACGTCGCCATCGGCGGATTCGCCGCCAACGGGGCCCTCAACGCAGTCCTCGTCTACGGCGCCGGACTCGGCATCGCGGGATCGGCCTGGGGCACGGTGCTCGCCCAGATCGGCATGGCGGTCGCCTATCTCGTGGTCGTGGTCCGTGGCGCCCGGCGCCATGGCGCCTCGCTGCGCCCCGATGCCGCCGGCATCAAGGCCAGTGCCCGGGCAGGCGTGCCCCTCCTCGTCCGTACGCTGTCACTCCGCGCCGTCCTGCTCATCGCCACCGCCGTCGCCGCCCGGCTGGGCGACACCGACATTGCCGCGCACCAGATCATTCTGTCGCTGTGGAGCCTGATGGCCTTCGCGCTGGACGCCATCGCCATCGCGGGCCAGGCCATCATCGGGCGTTATCTGGGGGCCGGTGACACCAAGGGCGCACGTGAGGCCTGCCGTCGCATGGTGGAGTGGGGAATCGCCTCCGGTGTCGTGTTCGGAGCCCTGATCGTTCTTGCGCGTCCGCTGTTCGTCCCGCTGTTCACCAGCGACCAGTCCGTGCAGGACACACTGCTCCCCGCCCTGCTGGTGGTTGCGCTGACCCAGCCGGTCGCCGGGGTCGTCTTCGTCCTGGACGGCGTACTGATGGGCGCCGGAGACGGGACCTACCTGGCCTGGGCCATGCTCGTCACCCTGGCCGTCTTCGCCCCGGCGGCCCTGCTGGTTCCCGTCCTCGGGGGCGGTCTGACCGCACTGTGGTGCGCGATGGCCCTCATGATGCTCGTACGCATGGCGACACTCTGGCTTCGCGCCCGCTCCGGCAGATGGATGGTCACCGGCGCCACCCGCTGAGCCCGCCGCCCGGGACCGGCACACGCGAAGAGACGTCCTGCCTCTCCGGCCGGCGGGTCACCGTTTCAGGTGCGGACCGGTCCGGTTTCACGTGAAACGGGACCGGTCCGCAACGGCGAAGGGCCGCACCCTCAGGGTGCGGCCCTTCACTGTTCTGCTGAGGTGCGGCCCGATCAGGCAGCAACGACCTCGACGCCGAGCTTCGCAGCGACCTCGGGGTGCAGACGCACGGACACCTGGTGTCCGCCGAGCGTCTTGATCGGCGAGCCGAGCTCGACGCGACGCTTGTCGACATCCGGGCCACCGGCGGCCTTGATCGCCGAAGCGATGTCGGCCGGGGTGACGGAGCCGAAGAGGCGGCCGGCGTCGCCGGAGCGAACGGCCAGACGGACCTTCACGGCCTCGAGCTTGGTCTTGATCTCGTTGGCCTGCTCGATCGTGGCGATCTCGTGGATCTTGCGGGCGCGGCGGATCTGCGCCACGTCCTTCTCGCCACCCTTGGTCCAGCGGATGGCAAAGCCACGCGGAACCAGGTAGTTACGGGCGTACCCGTCCTTGACGTCGACGACGTCGCCAGCAGCACCGAGGCCGGAGACCTCGTGGGTGAGGATGATCTTCATGATTCGGTCACCCTCCCTTATCGCGCGGTGGACGTGTAGGGCAGCAGCGCCATCTCACGGCTGTTCTTGACAGCCGTGGCGACGTCACGCTGGTGCTGCGTGCAGTTGCCGGTGACGCGGCGGGCACGGATCTTGCCGCGGTCGGAAATGAACTTCCGCAGCATGTTCGTGTCCTTGTAGTCCACGTACTGGGTCTTGTCCTTGCAGAACGCGCAGACCTTCTTCTTAGGCTTGCGCACAGGCGGCTTCGCCATGGTGTTTCTCCTGTGTGATCAAGAAGTGGGGGTACGAGCTGCCCTAGAAGGGAGGCTCGTCCGAGTAGCCGCCGCCAGAACCGCCGGAACCGCCGGAGCTTCCGCCCCAACCGCCTCCGCCGCTCTGCTGGCCCCCGCCCTGCTGGCCGCCGGACGGCGCGCTCGTGGCCCACGGGTCGTCGGCGGGAGCGCCGCCACCACCCTGCTGGCCACCAGCACCGGGACCGCCGCCCCAGTTACCGCCGCCCTGCTGACCGCCGCCGTATCCACCCTGGCCGCCGCCCTGGCCACCGCGACCGGTGGTCTTGGTGACCTTGGCCGTGGCGCTCTTGAGACTGGGGCCGACTTCCTCGACGTCCAGCTCGTAGACCGTGCGCTTGACGCCCTCGCGGTCTTCGTACGACCGCTGCTTCAGTCGGCCCTGCACGACAACGCGCATGCCTCGCGTGAGCGACTCGGCGACGTTCTCCGCCGCCTGACGCCAGACCGAGCAGGTGAGGAACAGGCCTTCGCCGTCCTTCCACTCATTGGTCTGCCGGTCGAAGATGCGGGGAGTGGACGCGACGCGGAACTTCGCGACCGCCGCACCGGACGGGGTGAAGCGCAGCTCGGGGTCGTCGACGAGATTGCCGACGACCGTGATGACGGTCTCGCCTGCCATGGATGAACCTCTCGGCGGGGATTGCTTCTGGCTGCTTGTTGCTACTCGAACCCGATGACCACTGAGCTAGAAGCTCAGTGCATCTCGGGACGGAGGACCTTGGTCCGGAGGACCGACTCGTTCAGGTTCATCTGGCGGTCGAGCTCCTTGACGACCGCAGGCTCGGCCTGCAGGTCGATGACCGAGTAGATGCCCTCGGGCTTCTTCTTGATCTCGTAAGCGAGCCGACGACGGCCCCAGGTGTCGACCTTCTCAACCTTTCCTTCGCCCTCACGGACGACGGAGAGGAAGTTCTCGATCAGCGGGGAGACTGCTCGCTCCTCGAGATCGGGGTCGAGGATGACCATCACCTCGTAGTGACGCATGTGGAACCCACCTCCTTTGGACTCAGCGGCCACGGTCGTTCCGTGGCAGGAGGGTCGTGATGCGTAAGCAACAGTGTCTCCGAGTAGAACAGCCGCCACTGACAACGCCCTCCTGCGAGGAGGGGCTGGCCGTGCTGGCCTGGGCAGACACCGGTGCAGACCGTACAGCGTACCTGCTGACCGGCTTCCGGTTGAAATCCGGTGGTCAGGAGACGCAATCTGTACACATCGGGTGTGAGCGGCGCCACGAAGCGCCGCCTTTCGGCCAGGAGGTACTCCATGGCACAAGCAATGCGATCCCGCCCCCGCTCCGCCGTCTCGCTCTTCGCGACGGACGGCAAGCCCCACCCGCTCCAGGACACCCTGGTGGCGGTGACGGTGGCTCTCGGCGCCCTCGCGTTCGTGACGGCGATGTTCCACAGCCTGCATCTGATCAGCTCGTGGGCCGGGCTCGTCGGAATCATCACGGGCGGATACGGGCTGTACATCTCCGCCACCACACGGGAGAGGTTCCCGCTGCTGGTCGGCATGGGCGCGGCCGGCCTCGGGTTCTTCCTGGGCATGGCCCACGGCGGACTCTTCGGCGGCGTGATCAGCTGACCCCGGCGCAGCACCGTCCCGGCAGCCTGCGGGGCGGCGCCGTCCACGGACGGGGCCGCCCCGTACGCCGTACCGGGACCGCACGGGTACGACGGGGCCAGACCGCGCGCTTCCCGGTCACAGTAGGCTTCGGCGCGAGAGCCGGAGCCCCTGACCCATGGGGACACACCTGCCGAGGAGCGCCCCGCATGAGCCTGACCCTGAGGACCATCAGCCGAGAGCAGCATCTGGCGTACATCCAGAGTCTGCCCGCGGCCAGTCACATGCAGGTCCCGGCATGGGCGGATGTGAAGGCCGAGTGGCGCTCGGAGAGTCTGGGCTGGTTCGACAAGGGCGGCCAGCTCGTCGGTGCCGGCCTGGTGCTCTACCGGCAGCTGCCCAAGATCAAGCGGTACCTCGCGTATCTGCCCGAGGGCCCGGTCATCAACTGGTACGCCCCCAATCTCAACGACTGGCTGCAGCCGATGCTGGCGCATCTCAAGCAGCAGGGCGCCTTCTCCGTGAAGATGGGCCCGCCGGTCGTCATCCGCCGCTGGGACGCCGCCGCCATCAAGGCCGGCATCCAGGACCCCGACGTGAAGCGCCTGCGCGACGTCGAGGCCACCCACATCGAGCCGCGTGCCTTCGAAGTCGCTGACCGGCTGCGCAAGATGGGCTGGCAGCAGGGCGAGGACGGCGGCGCCGGATTCGGCGACGTACAGCCTCGTTACATCTTCCAGGTGCCGCTGGCCAACCGCTCCCTCGAAGACGTGCACAAGGGCTTCAACCAGCTCTGGCGGCGCAACATCAAGAAGGCCGAGAAGGCCGGTGTCGAGGTCGTCCAGGGCAGCTACGCGGAGCTCGCCGAGTGGCAGCGCCTCTACGAGATCACGGCGGAGCGCGACCACTTCCGTCCGCGTCCGCTCGGCTACTTCCAGCGCATGTGGACGGCCCTCAACAACGAGGACCCCAACCGGATGCGGCTCTACTTCGCCCGTCACGAGGGCGAGAACGTCGCGGCCGCGACCATGCTGATCGTGGGCGGCCACGTCTGGTACTCCTACGGCGCCTCGGCCAACCACAAGCGCGAGGTCCGTCCCTCGAACGCGATGCAGTGGCGGATGCTGCGGGACGCGTACGCGATGGGCGCCACCGTCTACGACCTGCGCGGCATCTCCGATTCGCTGGACGAGACCGATCACCTCTTCGGCCTGATCCAGTTCAAGGTGGGCACCGGCGGGCAGGCGGCGGAGTACCTCGGCGAGTGGGACTTCCCGCTCAACAAGCTGCTCCACAAGGCCCTCGACATCTACATGTCGCGCCGCTGATCAGCCGTACAAGGCTGACGAAACCGGCTTCATTCGTTTCAATGGGCTCGTCCGGAAGCTCCCGAGAGGACGCTTCCGGCAAGCACCGCACACCTCCGACCCCACCGCAGCCACCAGAAAGGTTCCGGACCGGCCATGGCGCTCTCCCTGTACGTCGACACCGCGCGCTGGCGGGCGCACCAGAAATCCGTGCTCGACCAGTTCCCCGGCCTCGTACCGGTCTGCAAGGGCAACGGGTACGGCTTCGGCCATGAGCGGCTGGCCGACGAGGCGATCCGCTTCGGCTCCGACATCCTCGCGGTCGGCACCACCTACGAAGCGGCCCGCATCAAGGACTGGTTCAGCGGTGATCTGCTGGTGCTCACGCCGTTCCGGCGGGGCGAGGAACCCGTGCCGCTGCCCGACCGCGTCATCCGCTCCGTCTCCTCCGTGGACGGCGTGCACGCCCTGGTGGGAGCCCGCGTCGTCATCGAGTGCATGAGCTCGATGAAGCGCCACGGCGTCAAGGAGGAGGAGCTCGGGCAGCTGCACGCCGCCATCGAGGACGTACGCCTCGAAGGCTTCGCCCTGCACCTGCCGCTGGACCGCACGGACGGCTCGGACGCGGTCGAGGAGGTCATCGCCTGGATGGACCGCCTCCGGGCGGCCCGGCTGCCGCTGCACACGATGTTCGTGAGCCACCTGCGCGCCGAGGAGCTGGGCCGGCTCCAGCAGCAGTTCCCGCAGACCCGCTTCCGTGCCCGCATCGGCACCCGGCTGTGGCTCGGCGACCACGAGGCGACGGAGTACCGGGGCGCGGTGCTCGACGTCACGCGCGTCGTCAAGGGCGACCGGTTCGGCTACCGGCAGCAGAAGGCCTCCTCCGACGGCTGGCTGGTCGTCGTGGCGGGCGGTACGTCACACGGTGTGGGCCTGGAGGCCCCGAAGGCGCTGCACGGTGTGATGCCGCGTGCCAAGGGGGTGGCCCGGGCGGGGCTTGCCACCGTCAACCGCAATCTGTCGCCGTTCGTCTGGGCCGGCAAGCAGCGCTGGTTCGCCGAGCCGCCGCACATGCAGGTGTCGATCCTGTTCGTTCCCTCGGACGCGGAGGAGCCGCGGGTGGGCGACGAGCTGGTGGCCCATCTGCGTCACACGACGACCCAGTTCGACCGGCTCGTCGACCGCTGAGGCGCCGGGGCGCCGGCGCGCCGGCCGCTCAGTCGGCGGCCGGTGTGCCCGCCGTACCCCACTCCACCCGCGGTCCTGTTTCGGCGAACTCGGCATGGCGCGGCGGATGTCCCGCCGCGTACCCGAGGACGAAGACGTCCTCGGCCCCGTCGAGGACCCCGCCCGACGGGTCGTCCGAGCCGTCGCGCCGCACCACGTCGTGCTCCGGCATCAGGATGTCCCGTACGACGACGGCGCAGAGGTAGAGCGTGCCCAGCAGATGCAGGACGATCGCCAGCTGATAGCCCTCCGTGGGCAGGCCCTGGTGCTTGTCCCCGCTCGTCGTGTAGGCGAGGTACATCCAGATGCCCAGGAAGTACATGACCTCGCACGCCTGCCAGATCAGGAAGTCCCGCCAGCGCGGCCTGGCCAGGACGGCGAGGGGGATCAGCCACAGGACGTACTGCGGTGAGTAGACCTTGTTGACGAGGATGAACACCGCGACGACGAGGAACGCCAGCTGGGCGAAGCGCGGCCGGCGCGGTGCCGCCAGGGTCAGCGCCCCGATCGCGGCACACAGGCCGACGGTCGCCAGCGTGGAGACGGTGTTGACCGTGGAGACCTCGATGGGTTCGCCGGTGCGCTGGGTGATGACCAGCCAGAAGGAACCGAAGTCGATCGAGCGCTCCTGGCTGAAGGTGTAGAACTTCTTCCAGCCCTCGGGCGCGAACACCATCACGGGCAGGTTGACCACCAGCCAGGAGCCGGCGGCACCGAGCGTGGCCACCGAGAACTCCCGCCACTTCCCGGCCCGCCAGCACAGCATGAAGGCCGGGCCCAGCAGGAACACGGGGTAGAGCTTGGCGGCCGTGGCAAGACCGATCAGGATGCCGAACGCGAGGGGCCGGCTCCGGGACCACATGAGCATCGCCGCGGCGGTGAGGGCGACGGCCAGCAGGTCCCAGTTGATGGTGGCCGTGAGGGCGAACGCGGGCGCCAGCGCCACCAGCAGGCCGTCCCAGGGGCGGCGGCGGTGCGTGCGTGCGACGCACACGGCGATCACGGCGGTGCAGATCATCAGCATGCCCGCGTTGACGAGCCAGTACGCCTGTTCCTGCTCCTGGATGGAGCCGCCCGGGGTGAACCATGCGGCGATCTGCATGAACACGCCGGTGAGGACCGGGTACTCCAGGAACTGCATGTCGCCGGGCAGCCGGTCGAAGTACGGCACCAGGCCCTCTGCGAAGCCGCGTCCGGAGAACAGGTGCGGGATGTCTGAATAGCAGGCGTGGGTGTACTGGGAGCCCGCGCCCCTGAACCACGCCCAGTTGTAGCAGGGCAGTTTCTGCACCATGCCGAGCGCGAACATCCCGATCGCCACCAGCGCGACCGCGCCCACGGGCGTGAGCGCGGTGCTGCCGAGCCGGGTCCAGCGACCCGACCTCCCGCCGATCAGCTCGCTGCCGGCCGCGGCGACCTCGTCCTGGTGCGTGGGCCGTACGACGGACCGTTCCTGGTGCACGCTCGTGTCCTCTGCGCTTGGCATGCCGCACATCCTGCCGTACCGGGCTGTGGAAACGGTGAGGGCCGCCGCGAAACGGTGAGGGCCGCCGCACCCAGGGGTGCGGCGGCCCTCGTCATGCCTCTCGGGTCACCTCGTGCGGGTCGGTTCGGACCCGCGGGTGTCCGGCCGGCCGGGCGTTACCCGCCGCCGCCGATCCAGCCGTTCCCGTTCCCGTTCCCGTTGCCGTTCCCGTTGCCGCCCGTGTCGGGTGACGGGCTGGTGCCGCCGGTGGTCTCGCTGCCGTCCGTGGTCCCGGTGGTGGTCCCCGCGTCCGTGCCGCTGGTCCCGCCCTCGGTGGTGCCCGCGTCCGCGCCCCCGTCGGTCCAGCCCGTGGAGTTGCCGCCGTTGTTGTTCTGGCAGTTCAGGTCCCACGTACCGCAGGTGTCGGTCGGGTCGGGGGTCGGGACGTCGGGGGTCGGCGACGGTGTGGTGGTCTCCGTCTCGGTCGGCGTCGGGGTCGGGGTCGGCGTGGGCGTGGGCGTGGGGCTCTTCGCGCCGCCGCCGTAGACCGTCTCGCCGATCGGCTCCGGCTTCGGGAAGGACAGCTTCTCCTGGCCCTCCAGCGCATCGGCCATGTAGTCGTGCCAGATCTGCGCGGGGAACGACGCACCGTGGATCGACGTCTCGTTACCGGTGCCGTACATCTTCAGGAACTTGCGGTCCTTGTTCTTCTCGTTGTCGTCCAGCCGGTACATGCTGATCGCGGTCGACAACTGCGGGGTGTAGCCCACGAACCAGGCGGACAGGTTGTCGTCCGTCGTACCCGTCTTGCCCGCGACGTCCCGTCCGGGAAGTTTCGCGGGCGTGCCGGTTCCCTTGTCGACGACGTTCTTGAGGACGTCGGTGACGTTGTCGGCGATGATGTTGGAGAAGGCGCTCTTGGCGACCACCTTGTGCTGGTAGACCACCTCGCCGCCCTTCTTCACCTCGGTCACCGAGAAGGGCTCACGCTGCTGGCCGCTGGCCGCGAAGGTGGCGTACGCCCCGGCCATGCGCGTCGCGCTGGGCGAGGAGGTGCCGATGGAGAACGACGGCACGCTCGCGTTCGCCATGTACTTGTCGTCCTTCAGGCCGGCCGCGAGGGCCACGTCCTTCACCTTGTCGGTTCCGACGTCCATGCCCAGCTGCACGTAAGGAGAGTTGGCCGACACCCGCATCGCCTCGCGAAGGGTGACGGGGCCCAGCGAATCGTCCCCGTCGTTGACCTGGAGCCACTCCTTGCCGTTCTCGTCGGTCCAGACGTCGCCGTTGTACTTCTTGATCTTCAGCTTGTTGTCGCCGTTGTAGATGCTCTTCGGCGAGACCTTCGTACGCTGCGACTCGTTCTGCTCGGGGCCGCCCGAGGGATCCCGCTTGCCGTACTCCATGGCGGCCGCCAGCACGAACGGCTTGAAGGTCGAGCCGACCGCGGCGCCGGTGGGATCGGCGTTGCTGGTGTAGTGCTTCGTCGCGTCCACACCGCCGTAGATCGCCTCGATGGCACCGGTCTTCGGATTGACCGACGAGCCGCCGAACTGGACGTGCGTGTCGGTTTTGGGGCGCTTCTTGGGGTCGATCTTCTCGTCGTAGACCCTCTTGACGGCCTTGTTGAGCTGGTCGACCTTCTTCTTGTCGAAGGTCGTGTGGATCTCGTAGCCACCCTGGTCGAGCTGATCGCGGGTGATGTCGTAGTTGTTGAGGAAGTTGGACCTGGCCATCGCGACGAGGTAACCGATCTGGCCGCCCAGCTGAGCGTCCTTCTTCGGCTTGTCGGGCATCGGGAACTCGGTGTACTTGTCGCGTTCCGACTGCTCCATGCGGCCGTCCTTCACCTCCTCGTCAAGGATCCACTTCCAGCGCTTGATCGCCCGTGCCGTGTTCTTCTCCGGCGTCGCCTGGACCGAGTCGACCTCCGTGGCACCCGCGGGGTCGTAGTAGCTGGCCCCCTTGAGCAGGGTGGCCAGGAAGGCGCACTCGCTCGGATTCAACTCCTTGGCGTCCTTGCCGTAGTAGGTACGGGCCGCCGCCTGGATGCCGGAGGCGCCACGTCCGTAGTACGAGACGTTGAGGTACCCGGCCATGATTTCTTTCTTGTCCATCTCGCTGCCGACCTTCAGCGTGATGAAGAGTTCCTCGAACTTGCGGCTCAGGGTCTGTTCCTGGGACAGCCGGGAGTTCTTCACGTACTGCTGGGTGATCGTCGAGCCACCCTGTGTCTGGCCGCCCTTGGCCATGTTGAACACGGCGCGGGCGATGCCCATCGGGTCGATGCCGTGGTCGGTGTCGAAGGTCTTGTTCTCCGCCGAGATGACGGCGTTGCGCATCGCTTCCGGGATCTGGGCGTAGTCGATGATCTGGCGGTTGGCAGCACCGCCGGTGGCCACCATCTGCGTGCCGTCTTTCCAGAAGTAGACGTTGTTCTCCGCCTCCGCGGCCGCCTGGACCTCAGGTTTGGCGACCATCGCGTACGCCAGGCCGGCGAGCCCCATCAGAAGGCCGAGAAAGGCGATGCACAGCCCGGAGACCAGCTTCCACGACGGCATCCACCGCCGCATGCCGTACCTGCCGGCGCGCGGGTAGTCGATGATGCGCTTCTTGGCGGGACGCTGGCTTCCGCGCCCACGCCCACGGCCGGGGCCCTCATGGCCGCCGTCCCCGCCTCCACGACGTCGGCCACCGCCGCCGCCGTCGGAGCCGCCGCGGCCACCGCCGCGCTGCGCGGCCCGTCTGGCCGCGGCGCGCCCGCCGTACGGGGAATCCTCGCCGTAGGAACCGGAAGGTGATTCCGACGTTACTCCGCGTGACGGCTCTGCGCGACGCCCAGAGGACTGCTGGGCGGCTCGTCTGGCCGCGGCACGCCCGCCACCTTGCGGTTGCGGCATCTTGCGACGGTGCTCGCTCATCGAACGACTACTCCTCGGGCAGGCGAGATCGCCTGGAAGCGGCAGCTGAGATCCGGTCCCCCCGAATTACGGACCAGCCCTGCGACAGGCTCATCCGCAGTGCATCCGGTCAGTCCGCGAAAACTGACGCGCTCGGACGTCACACGGTTCCCGGTGGTCTGCATGCCGCACAGACTACGCACGGTCAAAACCCTCCTGGGGCCGAACTTCACCCCAAATTACGCAAGTCGGTTGCTACGAATTAGCGATGTGACGCCGCTCACTAAGGCCCCCCTTGTCGCAGCCCTCACTCCGATCTATCGTGCTGATGTATCGAGTCGATACATCAGCTCGGTACATCGACTCGGTACATCGGCTCGGCACAGGGTCACGCGAGAGCACTCGGAGAAGGAGGAGGCGAGGTTGAGCAGACGCTCAGGCATCCTCGAGTTCGCCGTCCTCGGACTGCTCCGCGAGTCCCCGATGCACGGCTACGAGCTGCGCAAGCGCCTCAACACCTCGTTGGGGATCTTCCGTGCCTTCAGCTACGGGACCCTTTACCCCTGCCTCAAGACGCTGGTCGCCAACGGCTGGTTGATCGAGGAGCCGGGGAATGTTCCGGCAGATCTTCCGCCCGGCGCCGGCCGTGCGGTCGCCCCCGCCTCTTCTCTGGCAGGGCGCCGCGCCAAGATCGTCTACCGGTTGACGGCAGAAGGTAAGGAGCACTTCGAGGAACTGCTCTCGCACACCGGCCCCGACTCCTGGGAGGACGAGCACTTCGCTGCTCGTTTCGCCTTCTTCGGGCAGACGGAGCACGACGTGCGCATGCGGGTGCTGGAAGGCCGTCGCAGCCGGCTGGAGGAGCGCCTCGAGAAGATGAGCGCCTCTCTGGCCCGCACCCGCGAGCGCCTCGACGACTACACACTTGAGCTGCAGCGACACGGCATGGAGTCCGTGGAGCGCGAAGTGCGCTGGCTGAACGAGCTCATCGAGAGCGAGCGGTCGGGACGGGATCAGCGACGATCCTCGCCCGAGGGCTCAGCTCAGCAGAACACCGCAGGAGAGCCGGACGGCCTGCCCCGGCGGGGTAACAACCCGCCGGATCCGTCCGGCGACACCGCCAAGTGAGGTTCCCGCAGATCCGCGGGTCCTCATCAGGAACATCCATTACACACAGGGAGCAACCGGAATGGGTTCGGTTCGCGTAGCCATCGTCGGCGTGGGCAACTGCGCCGCCTCGCTGGTCCAGGGCGTCGAGTACTACAAGGACGCCGATCCGGCCGGCAAGGTGCCCGGTCTGATGCACGTCCAGTTCGGCGAGTACCACGTGCGGGACGTCGAGTTCGTCGCCGCCTTCGACGTCGACGCGAAGAAGGTCGGACTCGACCTCTCGGACGCCATCGGCGCCAGCGAGAACAACACCATCAAGCTCTGCGACGTGCCGAACGCCGGCGTCACCGTCCAGCGCGGCCACACCCACGACGGCCTGGGCAAGTACTACCGCCAGACCATCGAGGAGTCGGCCGAGGCCCCGGTCGACATCGTCCAGATCCTCAAGGACCGCAAGGTCGACGTCCTGGTCTGCTACCTGCCCGTCGGTTCCGAGGTCGCTGCGAAGTTCTACGCGCAGTGCGCCATCGACGCCAAGGTCGCGTTCGTCAACGCCCTCCCGGTCTTCATCGCCGGCACCAAGGAGTGGGCGGACAAGTTCACCGAGGCCGGTGTCCCGATCGTCGGCGACGACATCAAGTCGCAGGTCGGCGCCACCATCACGCACCGCGTGATGGCGAAGCTGTTCGAGGACCGGGGCGTCGTCCTGGACCGCACGATGCAGCTGAACGTCGGCGGCAACATGGACTTCAAGAACATGCTCGAGCGTGAGCGCCTCGAGTCCAAGAAGATCTCGAAGACGCAGGCTGTCACCTCGCAGATCCGTGACCGCGAGCTCGGTGCGGACAACGTCCACATCGGCCCGTCGGACTACGTGGCCTGGCTGGACGACCGCAAGTGGGCGTACGTGCGCCTCGAGGGCCGCGCCTTCGGCGACGTTCCGCTGAACCTGGAGTACAAGCTCGAGGTCTGGGACTCCCCGAACTCGGCCGGTGTCATCATCGACGCCGTCCGCGCCGCGAAGATCGCCAAGGACCGCGGCATCGGCGGCCCGATCCTCTCCGCGTCCTCGTACTTCATGAAGTCCCCGCCGGTTCAGTACTTCGACGACGAGGCCCGCGAGAACGTCGAGAAGTTCATCCGCGGTGAGGTCTCCCAGTAACGTCACCTGACACGGTGCATCGGCGCGGCGCAGTGAGGAGCGGCAACGCTCCTTGGCTCACGCACCATTGAGGGTCCCCGGGCAATCCGCCCGGGGACCCTCAACGTATGTGACCCTTGCTCCCATGCCCGTCGTGCGTGACCTGCGCGTACTCCTGCGCCTTCGGAACTTCCGCCGCCTGCTGGCCGTGCGGATCCTGTCCCAGTCGGCCGACGGCGTCTATCAGGTGGCCCTCGCGGCGCACGTCGTCTTCTCCCCGGAGAAGCAGGCCTCCGCCGGCGCGATCGCCTCCGCGATGGCCGTACTGCTGCTGCCCTACTCGCTCATCGGCCCGTTCGCCGGTGTACTGCTGGACCGCTGGCCACGCAGGCAGGTCTTCCTCTACGGCAACCTGCTGCGTGCCGCACTCGCCTGCTGTACCGCGCTCCTGATCCTCGGCTCAGCCCCCGACTGGCTCTTCTACGCCTCGGCGCTCTGCGTGACCGCGGTCAACCGCTTCGTCCTGGCCGGCCTCTCCGCCGCACTGCCACGCGTCGTCGACCGGGACCTGCTGGTGCTGGCCAACTCGCTGTCACCGACCGCGGGCACTCTCGCCGCCACGGCAGGCGGCGGCCTCGCCTTCGCTGTCCGCCTGGCCCTCTCGGACTCCGACGCCGCAGTGGTGCTCCTGGGCGCCGGCCTCTATCTCGCCTCGGCACTGGCATCCCTGAGCCTCGCTGCCGGACTGCTGGGCCCCGACCGGAGCGAAGGCCACCTTCGCCTGCGTACGGCGCTGGCTGTCACCGCTCGCGGACTGCGTCACGGATTGAGCCATCTGGCAGAGCGAAAGAACGCTGCCCGGGCGCTGGCCGCCATGACGGTGATCCGCTTCTGCTACGGGGCGCTGACGGTCATGCTCCTGATGCTGTGCCGGTACGCCTGGACCGACAACGATTCCGATGGACTGGCGCTGCTGGGGCTCGCGGTCGGGGTATCCGGTGCGGGTTTCTTCACCGCCGCGGTCATGACTCCCTGGGCCGCAGGCCGACTGGGAAGGTTCCGCTGGATGACGGTGTGTGCCGCGGCGGCCGCTGTCCTTGAGCCGGCCCTCGGTCTCTGGTTCAGACCCGCCCCCATGCTCGCAGCAGCGTTCGTACTCGGCCTGGTCACCCAGGGAGCGAAGATCGCGACGGATACCGTGGTGCAGACGTCAGTGGACGACTCGTTCCGCGGCAGGATCTTCTCGCTCTATGACGTGCTGTTCAACGTGGCCTTCGTGGGCGCCGCTGCGGTATCCGCGCTGATCCTGCCGGCAGACGGGAGATCGGCCACGGTGGTGGCCGGCGTCGCCCTGCTCTACGCCTTCGTGGCCGTGATGCTGTGGCGGTGGAGCAGGACCGACTGACGGCGGTGTTTCACGTGAAACACCGCCGCCGACGTATCCGCTGTTGGTCATGTTTCACGTGAAACATGACCAACAGCCCCCGCGGACCGCGCGGGTCTTCGCGAGCTCAGCTCTGCGCTGCCCACCACTTCTTGAGCTCTGCGACTGCCGTGTCGTGGTCCATCGGCCCGTTCTCCAGACGCAGTTCGAGCAGGAACGCGTACGCCTTGCCGATGACCGGCCCGGGCCCGACGCCCAGGATCTGCATGATCTCGTTGCCGTCCAGGTCCGGCCGGATCGAGTCCAGCTCCTCCTGGTCCTGCAACTGGGCAATGCGCTCCTCGAGCCCGTCATAGGTCCGCGACAGAGCACTGGCCTTGCGCTTGTTGCGCGTGGTGCAGTCCGAGCGGGTCAACTTGTGCAGCCGCTCCAGCAGGGGACCCGCATCGCGCACATAGCGGCGGACCGCCGAATCGGTCCACTCCCCGTCGCCGTACCCGTGGAAGCGCAGGTGCAGCTCCACCAGCTTGGCCACGTCCTTGACCATGTCGTTGGAGTACTTGAGGTCGGTCATG
Source organism: Streptomyces sp. NPDC091416 (assembly GCF_044756845.1). NCBI lineage: Bacteria > Bacillati > Actinomycetota > Actinomycetes > Kitasatosporales > Streptomycetaceae > Streptomyces > Streptomyces sp. NPDC091416. The sequence continues at coordinate 239,578 of NZ_JBIVTU010000006.1, read as the reverse complement.
CGCTTCTTGACCATCTTGGCCCCCACCACTTCATGGTGATGGAACGAGACCCGCCCGTCCTTCTCGAACCGTCGGGTCCTCGGCTTGCCGATGTCGTGGAGGAGGGCGGCGAGACGCAGAACGAGGTCCGGGCCGTCCTGCTCCAGGTCGATCGCCTGCTCCAGGACGGTCAGGGAGTGCTCGTACACGTCCTTGTGGCGGTGATGCTCGTCACGTTCCAGCCGGAGCGCGGGGAGCTCGGGAAGGACCTGCTCGGCCAGTCCCGTGTCGACGAGGAGCGCGAGCCCCTTACGGGGGTGCGAGGAGAGCAGGAGCTTGTTGAGCTCCTCCCGGACCCTCTCGGCGGAGACGATGTCGATCCGGCCCGCCATCTCCGTCATCGCGGCGACAACCTCCGGGGCCACCTCGAAATCGAGCTGCGCGGCGAAGCGTGCGGCGCGGAGCATACGCAACGGGTCGTCGGAGAAGGAGTCCTCAGGCGTTCCCGGGGTGCGCAGCACTCGCTCCGCCAGGTCATCGAGGCCACCGTACGGATCGACGAACTCCTTCTCCGGCAGCGCGACGGCCATCGCGTTCACCGTGAAATCGCGCCGGACGAGGTCGTCCTCGATGGAATCGCCGTAGGAGACCTCGGGCTTCCGCGAGGTCCTGTCGTACGCCTCCGACCGGTATGTGGTGACTTCGATCTGGTAGCCGTCCTTCTGCGCGCCCACCGTGCCGAAGGCGATCCCGACCTCCCACACCGAGTCCGCCCAGGGCCTGACGATCTTCAGCACGTCCTCGGGGCGCGCGTCGGTCGTGAAGTCCAGGTCGTTCCCCAGCCGGCCGAGGAGTGCGTCCCGGACCGACCCGCCGACCAGCGCGAGACCGAATCCGGCCTCCTGGAATCGGCGGGCGAGATCGTCGGCGACCGGGGACACCCGCAGCAGTTCGCTGACTGCGCGGAGCTGCACCTGGGTCAGGGCGCTGGAGTTGTCTTCGTTGGCGTTCGGCACAACAGAAAAGGGTACGTGCCCGGACCGGCCCGGGCGTCATGGTTTCCGTTCACCCTGCGAGACGCTCCCCCTCATGTGACCCACTCCCTGGCACTTGACCGCGGCGCAGATCGTTACCATGCGGGGACGCAGCGACGGAGACAACGATCGAGCGCAGCTGACGACGACGAGGGACGGATACGCGTGGCCGAGGCGGCAGACAACCAGGGGACCAGTCCCTCTCCTGCCCGTCGGTGGCTGCGGCGCACAGCCGCCGTGCTCGCCGGGGCCCCGCTCGTCGCCGCTCTGCTGGCAGGGGCGGCCGCCCCGCAGGCGCAGGCCGGCGTGGCGAGCAAGGCTCCCACGGGCTCCAGCACCGTCTCGGTATCCCTGGACACCCTGACGCCGAGCGCCCCGGTGAAGGGGGACACACTCACCGTCTCCGGCACGCTGGTCAACAAGGGCAAGGCAGCCGTCACCGACGCGCAGGTCGATCTGCGCGTGGGCCCGCGGCTCTACAGCAGGACCTCGATCGACGCGGCCGCTCAGCGCACGGGGTACGTCCCGGGGGTGGACCCCTACCCGGTCGGCGGCAAGTACACGGTCAAGATCCCCAAGCTTCCCGCGGGCATCAGCCAGGACTTCACGCTGTCCGTGCCGGTCAGCAAGCTGGACCTCGGCGACGACGGCGTCTACCAGCTGGGCGTCTCGCTGTCGGGTCGGACAGCCGGTGCCCAGTACGACCACGTGCTCGGCATCAAGCGGACCTTCCTGCCCTGGCAGAACAAGGACAGTGACACCAAGACCGGCATCAGCTACCTGTGGCCGCTGATCGCGTCAGCGCATCTCACCGCGGAGACCGGCTCCGACGAGCAGCAGACCCCGGTGTTCGCCGATGACGACCTGGCCGCCGAGATCGCGCCGGGCGGCCGCCTCGAACGGATGGTGTCGCTCGGCAGCCAGTTGCCCGTGACCTGGGTCATCGACCCGGATCTGCTCGCCAGTGTCGACGCCATGACCAAGAGTTATCGCGTCAAGTCGGGCGACACCACGGTCGCCGGGACGAACCAGGCGGTGGCCAAGAAGTGGCTCAGCTCGCTGGAAGCGGCCGTGGCCGACGGCAAGGTCGTCGCGCTGCCCTTCGGGGACCCCGACCTGGCTTCCATCGCGCATCGCGGCAAGAACGTGTCAGGCACGCTCAGCCACCTCCAGACGGCGAGCGAGGTCGCCGGAGTGACGGTGGAGACGATCCTCCATCAGAAGCCGTCGACCGACTTCGCCTGGCCCGTCGACGGAGCGATCGACCCGTCCATCGTGGATGTCGCCACCTCGACGGGTGCCCACAACGTGATCGCACGCAGCGACAGCCTCCAGGACACCGCCGGCCTGTTGTACACGCCGACCGCCGCGCGGCCCATCGGCGGCGGCACCACCGCGGTGGTGTCCGACGCCCGGCTCTCCAAGGCGTTCCAGGCCGACATGGCGAAGGCCGGGGACTCCACGCTCGCCGTGCAGAAGTTCCTCGCCCTCACGCTCGCGCTGTCCGAGCAGGACACGGACAAGGACCGAAGCATCGTCGTGGCTCCCCAGCGGATGCCGACCGTCGCCCAGGCCCAGTCGATGGCCCGCGCGCTTCACGCCCTCGACGACGGGCGCTGGACGGAGTCCCAGACCCTTCTTGAGGCAGCGGCGGCGAAGCCCGACGCCGAGGCGACGACCACGGTCCCCCGGACGTCCCAGTACCCGAAGAAGCTGCGCAGCCAGGAGCTGCCCACCCAGGCCTTCCAGGACATCAAGTCCACCCAGGCCTCCCTCGACAACTTCCAGGTCGTCCTCACCCAGCCCGAGCGCGTGGTGACCCCCTTCGGCAACGCCGTCAACCGGTCCATGTCGACGTCGTGGCGCGGCAAGCCCCTGGAGGCCCAGCAGTACCGGGACTCGGTGCGCACCTATCTGCAGGGCCTCATCAACGAGGTCCAGCTGATCTCGAAGTCGGATGTCACCCTGTCCGGCCGCAGCGCCACGATTCCCGTGACGGTGCAGAACAGGCTCCTCCAGGACGTCGATCATCTGGTGCTCCGGCTGAGGTCGGAGAACGCGACGCGTCTTGAGCTGAACGACGGCGGCGCCGTGGCGGAGCAGCCGATCCAGATCGGCGCCGGCCACAGCCAGTCGGTGAAGTTCGACGCCGCGGCCAACATCAACGGTCAGGTGCAGATGACCGCGCAGCTCTACACGGATGACGGCAGGCCGTACGGTGCGGAGATGGCCTTCACCGTGAAGGTGTCGGAGCTCACCCCCACCGTGCTGCTCGTGATCGCCGGTGGCCTCCTGCTCCTGGTCCTGGCCGGAATCCGGATGTATGCACATCGCAAGCGCGCCAACGCGGGCGGCGCGGCGGGTGACGACGGCAGTGAACCCGAGCAGCCGAGTGACCCGACGCCGGACACCGGTCCCGAAAGCGCGGAGCCGTCCGGCACGGGTGAGAAAGTGGACCGTTGAGCGATGTCTGTCGTGGCCGGTCGGCCGGGGACGATGAGGTGGGGTTTCGATGAACGCGCCGTACGACGGTGACCGCGGTCAGGGTACGGGCGGAGCCGGGTATCCCGGAGGGCCACCGGTGCCCCCGGGTCCGGAGCAGGTACCCCCGGCCCCGGACCCGTATCTGCAGGACGCGTACGACTACGACCCCTACCGGTCCCAGGATCTCTCCGCCCAGGACCCGGTGAGCGAGGCGCTGTACGACCGCGCCGCGCATCCGCCGCCGCCTCCGGGGACCTACCAGCAGCCGCAGCCGCTCTACCAGCAGCCGCCGGCGGCCCAGTACCCGCCCGATCCGCGGATCTGGGCGCAGACACCGCCCCCCGAGCCGGACGGCCCGTCGCGCCATCTGCCGTACGGGGACGACGCCGCCACCACCCAGTTCGTGGGCCTCGACGATCTCGTGACCCAGGCTTCGACGAACCGCGAAGAGCCGGACGCCTTCGCGCACCTCTTCCGGGACCAGGAGGGCCCGGCGGGTACCCCGGCCCCCGACCGGCCCGAGCCGGTGCCCGCACCCGCGCCGCCGAAATCCGGCGGTGGACGGGCGTCCAGCCTGCTGAAGTCCAGCGCGGTCATGGCCGCCGGCACGCTCGTCTCACGGCTCACCGGCTTCGTCCGCAGCCTGGTGATCACCGCGGCGCTCGGCGCGGCCCTGCTCGGCGACAGCTTCACCATCGCTTACACACTGCCCACGATGATCTACATCCTCACCGTGGGCGGCGGTCTCAACTCGGTCTTCGTCCCGCAGCTCGTCCGCTCGATGAAGGACGACGAGGACGGCGGCGAGGCCTACGCCAACCGGCTGCTGACCCTGGTGATGGTCGCGCTCGGGCTGATCGTCGCCGTGGCGGTCTTCGCCGCGCCCTTCCTCATCCGCCTGATGTCCTCGACGATCGCCAACGATCCCGCTGCGGACAACGTGGCCACCACGTTCGCCCGGTACTGCCTGCCCACCATCTTCTTCATGGGCGTGCACGTCGTCATGGGCCAGATCCTCAACGCCCGCGGGAAGTTCGGCGCGATGATGTGGACCCCGGTCCTCAACAACATCGTCATGATCGTCACGTTCGGCCTGTTCATCTGGGTGTACGGCACTTCGCACGAGTCCCAGATGGGCGTCACGACCATTCCGCCGGAGGGCGTCCGGCTGCTGGGCATCGGCACCCTGCTCGGCCTCGTCGTCCAGGCCCTGGCCATGATCCCGTATCTGCGCGAGGCCGGATTCCGCTTTCGTCCGCGCTTCGACTGGAGGGGCCACGGGCTCGGCAAGACGGTCAAGCTGGCCAAGTGGACGGTGCTGTTCGTCCTCGCCAACCAGGCCGGTGTGCTGGTCGTCACCCAGCTCGCGACCTCGGCGGGCAAGGCGTCCGGCCAGAACGGGGCGGGCTTCCTCGCCTACTCCAACGCTCAGCTGATCTGGGGCATGCCGCAGGCGATCATCACCGTGTCGGTCATGGCCGCTCTGCTGCCGCGTATCTCCCGTGCCGCCCACGACAACGACCCGGGCGCGGTCCGCGACGACATCTCCCAGGGCCTGCGCAACTCGGCGGTGGCCATCGTGCCCGTCGCCTTCGCCTTCCTCGCCCTGGGCGTGCCGATGTGCACCCTGCTCTACGCCTCCAGCGGCCCCGAGGCCGCCCGCTCCATGGGATTCATCCTGATGGCCTTCGGCCTCGGACTGATTCCCTACTCCGTGCAGTACGTGGTGCTGCGCGGGTTCTACGCGTACGAGGACACCCGGACACCCTTCTACAACACGGTCATCGTCGCCCTCGTCAACGCGGCCGCCTCGGCCGTCTGCTACGTCGTGCTGCCCGCCCAGTGGGCCGTGGTCGGCATGGCCGCCTCCTACGGGCTCGCCTACGCCGTCGGCGTCGGCATCGCGTGGCGCCGGCTCCGCAACCGCCTGGGCGGCGACCTGGACGGCGCGCACGTCCTGCGTACCTACGCCCGCCTGTGCCTCGCCGCGATCCCTGCGGCAGTGATCGCCGGCGGTGTCGGGTTCGGCCTTCTCCACATGCTCGGTGACGGCGCCGCGGGCTCGCTCCTGGCTCTGCTCTGCGGTGGGATCGTGCTGCTGGGAGTCTTCGTCGTCGCGGCGAAGCGGATGCGGATCGAAGAGATCAACGGCATGGTCGGCATGATCAGGGGAAGGCTCGGCCGCTGAGGATCACCGGCCCGCACAACCATCGTCGGTTCCTGCGTGTCGTGCATGGTGCCGGAGTGTGGGCACAATTGGCGTGACTGTGCGGGGCTGGCTGGCATCGCCCAACGGATGGGGAGGCAGGAACGACGGTGGCGGAACGTAGCACGGCTGCTGTCGACGTGGCCGACAACAGCGGCGACAAGCCGCTGGCCGCGAAGGCGGACGAGGCCACGAGCGACGGTACGGCAGAAGCTCAGGATTCAACGGGCACGAGCCCTCAGGACGCGGAGGGTGAGCCGAGCGGCTCCGGAGACACCGTGCCGACCCCTGATCTGCACAGCGGTCACAAGCTTGCCGGGCGCTACCGGCTCGAGGAGTGCGTCACCCGTCTGGACGGGTTCAGCAGCTGGCGCGCCGTCGACGAGAAACTGCGTCGCGCGGTGGGAGTGCACCTCCTGCCCGCCGACCATCCACGGGCTCGCTCCGTGCTGGCCGCGGCCCGTTCCTCCGCCCTTCTCGGCGACCCCCGCTTCGTGCAGGTCCTCGATGCCGTGGAGGAGAACGATCTCGTCTACGTCGTCCACGAGTGGCTTCCGGACGCCACCGAGCTCACCGCCCTCCTGGGCGCGGGGCCGATGGACGCCCACGACGCCTACCAGCTCGTCAGCCAGCTCTCCCAGGCCATGGCCGCCGCACACCGCGAGGGCCTGGCCCATCTGAGGCTCACGCCCGGAGCGGTGCTGCGCAGTTCCTCCGGCCAGTACCGCATCCGCGGGCTCGCGGTGAACGCCGCGCTGCGGGGGATCACCTCCGACGGACCCCAGCGCGCCGACACCGAGGCCATCGGGGCCCTTCTGTACGCAGCACTGACCCGGCGCTGGCCCTACGAGAGCGATGCCTACGGTCTCACCGGCCTTCCCAAGGGCGTCGGCCTGATCGCACCCGACCAGGTGCGGGCAGGGGTCCACCGCGGTCTCTCCGAGATCGCCATGCGGGCGCTCGCCAACGACGGAGCCACGGCCTCCCGCCAGGAGCAGCCGTGCACCACCCCGGACGAGCTCGCCAAGGCCGTCGCGGCCATGCCGCGCATCCGTCCGCCCGAGCCCACGTTCACCGCCCCGCCGGAGTACCAGCGGACCACGTACCAGCAGGGCACCTACGGGCGTCCGGCCGGCCCCGGCAACGGCGCCACCCAGCCCGTCACCGTGCCACCCGCCCCGCTCCAGAGCCGCACCGGGAAGGTCCTCAAGTGGGCGGTGTCCGCGCTGCTCATCGCAGCCCTGGGTCTCGGCAGCTGGCAGCTGGCGGAGACGCTCCTGGACCGCGACAAGGGCTCTGACGATCCGGGCACGACGCAGACCAATCCGGAGAACGGCGACCAGCCGAAGCCTCGGCCCGCCGTGGCCCTGAAGATCGCCGGTGCCACGGAGTTCACGCCCAGCGGATCGGGCATCAGCCAGGACGACGCTCCGAACACCGTCGACGGCAAGCCGGGCACATCCTGGATCACCCCGCGCTACGAGGGTTACCCGAATTTCGGCAACCTCGCGCCCCGAAAGGACGGCAGCGGGATCGTCGTCGACCTCGGCAGCGTGCAGGACGTCTCGGGCCTCGACATCACCATGTACCGCAGCGGGCAGAAGGCGGAGGTCCTCGCAGCCGACGAGAGCGCCTCCGGGCCGTCCTCGCTGTCGGACTTCCCGCAAAGCCTCACGCAGCTCGCCACTGTGGGCAGCAGCCTCAAGGAAACCCTCGCCAAGCCGGTGCGGACGCGGTACATCCTGATCCACATCACGGAGCTCCCGCCGAGCGAGACGGGCAGTGGATATCGCGGAGGTATCTCGGAGATCTCCGTTCTCGGCTGATCACCCCTCCCCCTCCCCAGCTGAACCGTGATAGACAGACGGACCTTGATTCAGAGAGGGAGGGGGAGTGAGGTGGCCGACGAGCCGTCCGGATCACTCAGCGACTCAGACCTCCTCGCTCGCCATGTAGCCGGCGACCCCGACGCCTTCGGTGAGCTCGTACGACGCCATCGCGACCGGCTGTGGGCCGTGGCGTTGCGGACTCTGGGCGACCGCGAGGAAGCGGCCGATGCCGTACAGGACGCACTGATCTCCGCCTTCCGCGCCGCCCATACGTTCCGTGGCCAGTCCGCCGTCACCACCTGGCTGCACCGGATCACGGTCAACGCCTGCCTCGACCGGGTCCGGAAGGCCTCCTCCCGGAAGACCGCACCGGTCGACGACGCGGAGCGGCTCGATCAGCTCATGGAGCCCCACGAGTCCGCCGAGGCACCGGCCGAGCGCCAGGACCTTCAACGCGAGCTGTTCGCGGCACTGGCCACGCTTCCCGCCGAACAGCGTGCCGCCCTCGTTCTCGTCGATATGCAGGGGTACCCGGTGGCGGAAGCAGCCCGCATCCTCGATGTGCCGGTCGGCACCGTGAAGAGCCGCTGCGCACGGGGACGCGCCAGGCTGGCCCCTCAGCTCACCCATCTCCGCAGCGGTACCGGCGGCAGCATGCGGCCGGGGGCGGAGGAGGGGCCGGGAACGGAAGGGAACCGGACGCCGAGAGCATCCGTCCCACCGGCGGCGGGACCAAGGGACGCGGACACGAGTGATCCAGCGGCAGCGAAGGGCGGAGGTGGACGCGCATGACATCAACGACCGACGCGACCCGGCACCCGGACGTCTCGGAGATCTCCGACCTCACCGAGGACCTGCTCTCCCCGGCCCGCGCCGAGGACGTCCGAGGTCATCTGGCCGACTGCGAGATCTGCTCCGATGTCCTCGCGTCTCTGGAGGAGATCCGTGGGCTCCTGGGTACTCTGCCCGCCGCTGAACCCATGCCCGCCGATATCGCGGACCGCATGGACGCCGCGCTCGCGGACGAGGCCCGAGGGCTCGCCGCGTTGGTCACGCCGGCCTCCACGGCAGATGTTTCACGTGAAACAGAGCCTGCTGCCGCGGCGAAGGAGCTCACGGACCGGCCCTCGGGGCACTCACGCGCCGCCACCGGTCCCGGCCGACGCGCCGTCCGCCGGCGGCGCCGAAACACAGTGCTCGGCGCCGCGCTCGGCGCCGCTGCCGTCAGCGTGAGTGTCCTGCTTCTGCAGAACGTCACCTCGTCCGGAAGCTCGGACGGGCTCAAGGCCGCCGACCAAGGCGCCAGCGCCTCCAGGGACGGATCACAGGCGTTCTCGCAGTCCACACTGGAAGAGCGGGTTCACAGCCTGCTGGGCTCCCGCACGGACTCTGTCGGTCCACAGGACTCCAGCGGCGCACAGCAGGATCCTTCCGCTGACACGAAGTCTTCGACGGAATCGACTTCGCCCACCTCCGCATCCCCTCAGTCCCCGCTCCGCGCTCCCTCCGTGACGGTCCCCCCTTGCGTCGAGCAGGGCATCGGCCGGAATGCTGCCGCCCTCGCCATCGAGCGGGGCACCTACGAGGGTTCCGACGCCTTCCTCGTCGTCCTGCCGCACCCCACGGACTCCGCCAGGGTTCAGGCATACGTCGTGGACGCGGCATGTGTAGGCGCCGAGCCTGCGGCCAAGGGCAAGCTCCTGCTCACGCACGCCTACGCACGCGACTGAGAATCACGCCGGATGCCACCCCGGCACGTCGGGAATGCATCCCCCGTAGGATCCGTTGGGTGGGGTGAGAGTCGTTGAACCGACCCCAGTAGGCGTGGACAGTAGGCAGTCTGCAGAGACGAGGAAGAAACCCGTGAGCGACGTGCGTAATGTGATCATCATCGGCTCCGGCCCCGCGGGCTACACAGCCGCCCTGTACACCGCGCGTGCCTCGCTGAAGCCGCTGGTGTTCGAGGGCGCCGTCACCGCTGGTGGCGCGTTGATGAACACCACCGACGTGGAGAACTTCCCCGGTTTCCAGGACGGAATCATGGGCCCGGAGCTCATGGACAACATGCGCGCCCAGGCCGAGCGCTTCGGTGCCGAGCTCATTCCGGACGACGTGATCTCCGTGGACCTCACGGGTGACATCAAGACCGTCACCGACACCGCCGGCACGGTGCACCGCGCCAAGGCCGTCATCGTCACCACCGGTTCGCAGCACCGCAAGCTCGGCCTGCCCAACGAGGACGCGCTCTCCGGACGCGGTGTCTCCTGGTGCGCGACCTGCGACGGCTTCTTCTTCAAGGACCAGGACATCGCCGTGGTCGGCGGCGGTGACACTGCGATGGAAGAGGCCACGTTCCTCTCCCGCTTCGCCAAGTCGGTCACCATCGTCCACCGCCGCGACTCCCTGCGTGCCTCCAAGGCCATGCAGGACCGCGCGTTCGCCGACCCGAAGATCAAGTTCGCCTGGGACAGCGAGGTCGCCGGTGTCCAGGGCGAGCAGAAGCTCTCCGGGCTGACCCTGCGCAACACGAAGACGGGCGAGACGTCCGAGCTCCCCGTGACCGGCCTGTTCATCGCCGTCGGCCACGACCCTCGCACGGAGCTCTTCAAGGGCCAGCTCGACCTCGATGACGAGGGCTACCTCAAGGTCGCCGCTCCCTCGACGCGTACCAACCTCACCGGCGTCTTCGGCGCCGGCGATGTCGTCGACCACACCTACCGGCAGGCCATCACCGCTGCCGGCACCGGCTGCTCCGCCGCCCTCGACGCCGAGCGCTTCCTGGCCGCGCTCGCCGACGACGAGAAGGCCGCCGCAGCCACCGTCTGATCCACGCCTCACCCCACACCCCGCGAAGTTAAGGAGGCCGCCGTGGCCGGCGCCCTGAAGAACGTGACCGACGACTCCTTCGACGAGGTCGTCCTGAAGAGCGACAAGCCCGTGCTGGTGGACTTCTGGGCCGCCTGGTGCGGTCCGTGCCGTCAGATCGCCCCCTCCCTGGAGGCAATCGCGGCCGAGCACGGCGAGATCGAGATCGTCAAGCTCAACATCGACGAGAACCCGGCCACTGCTGCCAAGTACGGCGTCATGTCCATCCCGACGCTGAACGTCTACCAGGGTGGCGAGGTCGCCAAGACCATCGTCGGTGCCAAGCCGAAGGCCGCGATCCTCCGCGACCTCGAAGGCTTCATCACCGAGTAGAGCCGGACAGCAGTCCCGCTGTTTCACGTGAAACGGGCCCATCCCTCAGGGGATGGGCCCGTTTCACGTTCCTCACAGAGGCCGTAGCGCCGGCTCCTTCTGCACAGCCCCCAGCAACCGGTCCAGAGCCAGCTCGACGTCTTCCTTCCACGACAGCGTCGTGCGCAGCTCCAGTCTCAACCGCGGGTGCACCGGGTGGGGCCGTACGGTCTTGAAGCCCACAGCCAGCAGATGGTCTGCGGGCAGCACACAGGCGGGTTCCTTCCAGCGGGCATCCCCGAAGGCCTCGATCGCTTTGAACCCCCGACGGATCAGATCCTTGGCCACCGTCTGCACCATGACCCGGCCCAGGCCCTGCCCCTGGTATCCCGGCAGGATCAGGGCGGTCATCAGCTGAACGGCGTCGGGGGATACAGGGCTCGTCGGAAAGGCTGTCGCTCGCGGCACGTAGGCGGGCGGAGCGTAGAGGACGAAGCCGGCCGGCACGTCGTCGACATAGACCACACGGCCGCAGGACCCCCACTCCAGCAGAACGGCGGAGATCCAGGACTCCTTCTCCTGCTCGGCCCTCCCGCCCTTGACCGCGGCATCTCCCCTGACCGGATCGAGCTCCCAGAACACACACGAGCGGCATCGCCGGGGGAGATCAGGCAGGTTGTCCAGCGTGAGCGGTACAAGCCGACGCCCCATGAAGGCTGTTCCTCGCTTCCCTCACCCAGCGCATCGCGTACGGCCGGTGCACTCCGTTCGCGGAGGTGGATCACATGGATGTGCACTACCAGAACGCATCGTATCCACCGAGGGATCAAGCCGACACCGTGAAAAAGCAAAGGGCCGACCGTGACCTGCGGAAAGCGAAAGGCGGGCCGTGCTCCGTCATCCTCCGGAGCACGGCCCGCCACTCACACGCAGGACGTCAGCCCTCGGCGTCCTCGGTCTTCTCCTCCGCGGCGGCGCGGTCCAGGACACGCCCCTCGCCCGGAGCGAGACTGCCGAGAATGCGGTCCAGATCCTCCATCGAGGCGAACTCGACGACGATCTTTCCCTTCTTCTGCCCGAGGTCGACCTTCACCCTGGTCTCGAACCGGTCGGACAACCGGGACGCCAGGTCGGTCAGCGCCGGCGACAGCCGGCCACCGGCTCGCGGCCCCTTCGACCGTGCCGCGCTCGTCGGCCTGGAGCTCATGAGCGTCACGATCTCCTCGACCGCGCGCACCGAGAGCCCTTCGGCCACGATGCGATGCGCCAGCTTGTCCTGCTCCTCGGAGTCGTCCACCGACAGCAGCGCCCGTGCGTGTCCTGCCGACAGCACCCCGGCCGCGACCCTGCGCTGAACCGGTGGCGACAGCCGCAACAGACGCAGGGTGTTGGACACCTGCGGCCGGGAACGCCCGATCCGGTCGGCCAGCTGGTCATGGGTGCACTTGAAGTCCTTGAGCAGCTGGTCGTACGCAGCCGCCTCCTCCAAGGGGTTCAGCTGAGCCCGGTGAAGATTCTCCAGAAGCGCGTCCAGGAGGAGCTTCTCGTCATCAGTGTCCCGGACGATCGCCGGGATCTGCTTCAGCTCGGCCTCGCGGCAGGCCCTCCAGCGCCGCTCGCCCATGATGAGCTCGAAGCGCCCGGCCGCAGCCTTCCGCACGACGACGGGCTGGAGGAGGCCCACCTCCTTGATCGAGGTGACCAGCTCGGCGAGCGCGTCCTCGTCGAACACCTCGCGGGGCTGACGAGGGTTCGGTGTGATCGAGTCGATGGGCAGCTCGGCGAAGTACGCCCCTGCCACCTCTGCCGGGCCGGCGCTGCCGTCGGGCACCGAGACCGGTGCGCTCGGCTCCGGCACCACAGGGCCGCCCGAGCCCAGGGTGGTCACCTTCGCAACGGCCACACCCCGCTCGGACGTCAGCACCGGCATCGACCCGGGCGTGGACGTACCCATCCCGGCGGGCGGCACCTGCTTCTCCTGCGGAGCGGCGGGGATCAGGGCACCTAGCCCTCGCCCCAAACCTCTGCGACGCTCACTCACTGGATCCCCTCCGAAGTATTCTGCTGGCTGTTCCGGCTGCCCGTCTGGGCATGCTGGGCCTCGTAATGGACCCCGACCCCGCGCAGCGCGATCTCACGGGCCGCTTCGAGGTAGGACAGGGACCCGCTCGAACCGGGGTCGTACGTGAGCACGGTCTGCCCATAGCTCGGCGCTTCCGAGATCCGCACCGACCGGGGAATGCTGGTCCGCAGCACCTCCTTGCCGAAGTGGCTGCGCACCTCCTCCGCGACCTGTGACGCGAGTCTGGTACGGCCGTCGTACATGGTGAGCAGGATCGTCGACACATGGAGATCGGGGTTGAGATGCCCCCGCACCAGGTCGACGTTGCGCAGCAGCTGCCCGAGCCCTTCCAGCGCGTAGTACTCGCACTGGATCGGGATCAGCACCTCCGCACCGGCCACCAGGGCGTTGACCGTCAGCAGGCCGAGCGAGGGCGGGCAGTCGATCAGGATGTAGTCGAGCGGCTGCTCGTACGCCTGGATCGCTCGCTGCAGTCGACTCTCCCGCGCCACCAGCGACACCAGCTCGATCTCCGCACCGGCGAGATCGATGGTCGCCGGGGCGCAGAAGAGACCTTCGACGTCCGGGACGGGCTGAACCACGTCGGAGAGAGGCTTGCTCTCCACCAGGACGTCATAGATGGAGGGAACTTCGGCATGGTGGTCGATCCCCAGAGCCGTAGAGGCGTTCCCCTGCGGGTCGAGGTCCACCACCAGTACGCGTGCGCCGTGGAGCGCAAGCGACGCGGCAAGGTTGACCGTCGAGGTGGTCTTGCCCACCCCGCCCTTCTGGTTGGCCACCACCATGACGCGTGTCTGGTCAGGCCGCGGCAGACCCTCGCCGGCACGGCCGAGGGCCTCTACCGCCAGCTGGGCCGCGCGACCGATGGGTGTGTCGTCCATCGGCGGCGGTGTTTCACGTGAAACACCGTCCCCCGCCGATTCGGTTCGGGGACCGGGGACCGGGTCGGTCATCGGTCCCGCGATGTTGGCGTCGGACCGCAAGGATTCACTCTCCTCGACTTCAGGCTCGCAATGAGCAGAGCCTGCCATGGTTTCGGGGTCGCGAACCAGCGAGGCCCGCTCTTCTGTGGATGAATCCACTTCTGTGGACAACTCCGTAGCCCTAACGGGCCTGCGATGGCGAGGGGCGGCGGCCGCACGACCGCGGCCGATGATTCCATGCAGCAGAGAGCGACGTTTCACGTGAAACACGATGCCCCTGCAGCGTAGCTACAGGGGCACGACACTCCGCGCAGGGTAGGTACGGCTGCGCTCAGCGACGACGACGGGTCCGGCTGACCCTCGCGGCCTTGGCGCGCTTTGCGGCGAACCTCACACCGCCAGGACTCTCGCCCACCACCACACGCACCACGGTGGACATCGGATCGACGACGCCTTCCCCCACGTGGAGCACCTCGGTCTCCACGACGCCAAGCTTGCTGAGGGCCGCTCGCGCGCCGTTGATCTCCTCCTCGGCGGTATCACCCTTGAGCGCGAGCATCTCCCCGTACGGGCGCAGCAGGGGCACTCCCCAGCCCGCCAGGCGATCCAGTGGGGCAACCGCCCGCGCCGTCACCACATGTACCGGCTGAAGCGTGCCCAGAACCTCCTCGGCCCGGCCACGGACGACCGTCACATGGTCGAGCCCCAGCAGTTCGACGACCTCCTGGAGGAAGTTCGTACGCCGCAGCAACGGTTCCAGCAGGGTGATCTTCAGGTCTGGGCGCACCAGCGCCAGCGGAATTCCCGGAAGGCCGGCACCGGACCCCACATCGCAGACCGTGACGCCGTCAGGGACGACCTCGGAGAGCACCGCGCAGTTCAGCAGGTGCCTCTCCCACAGGCGCGGAACCTCGCGCGGACCGATCAGCCCTCGTTTGACCCCCGCGTCGGCCAGCAGCTCCGCGTACCGGACGGCCTCGGGAAAGCACTCACCGAACACCTCCCGGGCCTCGTCGGGCGCCTGGGGAAGCGCTACTTCCTCCGTCACGGGAACCGTCCTTCCATACCGCATTACCGCACCATGGGTGGCTGACTATCAGGCTGACAAAGATCGGCCCCGTCTGCGAACAGACGGGGCCGACAGGAGAGGATCCGGTCAGGCCGGAAGGACGACGACGAAGCGCTGCGGCTCCTCGCCCTCCGATTCGCTGCGCAGGCCTGCGGCCGCGACCGCGTCGTGCACAACCTTGCGCTCGAACGGCGTCATCGGGTCGAGCTTCACCGGCTCACCGGTGCTCTTGACCTCGTCCGCGGCCTTGGCACCCAGCTCGGCGAGTTCCGTGCGCTTCTGGGCGCGGAATCCGGCGATGTCGAGCATCAGACGGCTGCGGTCACCGGTCTCCCGGTGCACGGCCAGCCGCGTCAGCTCCTGGAGTGCCTCCAGCACCTCACCGTCGCGGCCCACGAGCTTCTGCAGTTCACGTGCCGATTCACTGATGATCGAGACCGCGGCCCGGTCCGCCTCGACGTCCATGTCGATGTCGCCGTCGAGGTCGGCGATGTCGAGCAGGCCCTCAAGGTAGTCCGCTGCGATCTCCCCTTCCTGCTCAAGGCGGGTCAAGGTGTCGCTGCCCTCAGCGGCCGTGGAGGTGGTGCCTTCCGTCACGGATGGACTCCTTCTTACTTCTTGGACGGGTGCTTGGGCCGCTGCGGGCCCTTGCGCTGTCCGGACTTGGCTTGGCGTGAGGAGCCGGACGCGGGCTTGCCCTCCGGCTTGGACTTGTCTTCCTGCGGTGCGCTCTTCTGCAGGGAGGTCTTGGAGTCGTCGGCCTCGGCGTCCTTGGTCCCGCCCGGGTGGCCCGCGGTGGTCTGGCGCTTCGCCTTCGTCTGACGCTTGGGCTGCTGGCGCCGCTGTGCGGCTCCGCCCTCGGCCTCGGCGACGGCGGTGTCGCTCTTGGCCACCGTGCCGTCCTCCTGGGGGGCGAGGCCGAGCTTGGCCAGCCCGGTCACGAACTTCCGCTCGATGTCATTGCGGTCCGTACCCTTGGCCACGATGCGCTTGACCGTGTTGCGCCGCGTGCGGCCCTTCACTTCACCGTGCGAGGTGACGCTCTTCAGGAGACGCCCGAGGTACTGCTCCTGCGCCTTGCTGCCCGGGGTGGGGTTCTGGTTGATCACGTACATCTGCTGACCCATGGTCCAGACGTTCGTGGTGAGCCAGTAGACGAGGACGCCGACGGGGAAGTTGACGCCCATGACGGCGAAGATCACCGGGAAGATGTACATGAGCATCTTCTGCTGCTGCATGTACGGCGTCTTGACCGTGAGGTCGACGTTCTTCGTCATCAGCTGGCGCTGAGTGAAGAACTGCGAGGCCGACATCATCACGATCATGATGGCGGTGACGATCCGGACGTCGGTCAGGGAGGCGCCCAGCGCGGCGACCTCGGAAGCGCTGTCGGTGAACTTCGAAGCCAGCGGGGCGCCGAAGATGTGCGCCTGACGTGCGCTGTCGAGCAGCGGCTGGTTGATGACGCCGATGGTCTTGCCCGACGCGATGGCCGAGAGCACGTGGTACAGGGCGAAGAAGAACGGCGACTGCGCCAGGATGGGAAGGCACGAGGAGAGCGGGTTGGTACCCGTCTCCTTGTACAGCTTCATCATCTCTTCGGACTGACGCTGCTTGTCGCTCTTGTAGCGCTCCTGGATCGCCTTCATCTTCGGCTGGAGCACCTGCATGTTCCGCGTCGACTTGATCTGCTTGACGAACAGCGGGATCAGACAGATACGGATCAGCACCACGAGGGACACGATGGAAAGACCCCAGGCCCATCCCGTGTCGGGGCCGAAGATCGCCCCGTACAACTTGTGGAACTGGACGATGACCCAGGAAACGGGCCACGTGATGAAGCTGAACAGACTGGCAATCGTGTCCACTAATCAGGCTCCTTGAGCATTGGGCGAAGTCTCTGCGGCCGGGCCCGGGAGGTCGGTGGCCGACTTCCCGGAAGGCACATCAGCGGCGGAGTCCCCGCCCTTGCTGCCGCGTACGGCACTACGCAGCAGTTCGTGCCAGCGCGGACGTTTGCGTGGTGGAACGTGATCCACGCCGCCGGGTGACCACGGATTGCATCGCAGGATGCGCCAGGCTGTCAGCGCCGTGCCCTTGATCGCTCCGTGCCGGTCGATCGCCGTATATCCATAGTGGGAACACGACGGGTAGTAACGGCAGACAGGCCCGAGTAGTGGGCTGATCGTCCACTGGTACAGCTTGATGAGAGCCAGCAGCGGGTACTTCATCGCGCGCCCCCTCCCAGCAGCCGCTGGAGAGCGGCATCCAGGTCTCGGGCCAGCTGTTCATGGTCGGCGTCACCCGAACCGGGCAACGCGCGTACGACAACCAGGCTACCGGGGGGCAGCAGGGCCAGCCGTTCGCGGACCAGATGGCGAAGCCTTCGCTTCACCGCTGTGCGGACGACCGCACCACCCACTGCTTTGCTGACAACGAAACCCGCACGCGGCGGGGGAGCAGTCTCCCCAGTCACGTGCGGGTCCGTTGCACCGCTGCGTAGATGGACGACGAGCAAAGGGCGGCCTGCCCTGCGTCCTCGTCGTACCGCGGTCGCGAAGTCCTCGCGCCGCCTCAGCCGATTCTCGGTAGGCAGCACGTCATGACGACCTGTACGCGATCAGGCGGACAGGCTGGCGCGGCCCTTGCCACGGCGGGACGCGAGGATCGCGCGGCCGGCACGGGTCCGCATACGCAGACGGAAGCCGTGGGTCTTCGCGCGACGACGGTTGTTCGGCTGGAAGGTGCGCTTGCTCACTCGGGGGCTCCAGTAATGATCGTTTGTTGGCGGGACATCGCCTGGCTGTCACCGTGCGCCCACGAGAGACTCGCGTAAACGCCCTAGTTGCACCGCTTCACAATCACAGATCGTGATCTTTGCCCATCGGAGGCAGGCGGCAGCAGCCATCGACAACTCGACCTGGTCACGGTACGCGCGGCTACGCCATCCGGTCAAACCGACCCTGTCGGACCCCCCATTGTGCACAGCCTGTGGACAACGACTTGAACCGCACGGGTCGGCCCGCCTACCGTGGCTGAACCCCGGTTCTTTTTCTTCCCGCCTGCCGGTCCTCACCCATCCCGACCCATACGTCCCGAGAACCACACATTCGTGGGACCAGCGAGAGAGCGTGCCCTGTGGCTGACGTACCTGCCGATCTTGCCGCAGTGTGGCCACGCGTGCTGGAACAACTCCTCGGAGAGGGCCAGCAGGGCATCGAGCCGAAGGACAAGCAGTGGATCGAGCGCTGTCAGCCGCTCGCCCTGGTTGCCGACACCGCGCTGCTCGCCGTCCCCAACGAATGGGGCAAGCGCGTCCTGGAGGGCCGGCTCGCCCCGCTCATCAGCGAGACGCTGAGCCGCGAATGCGGGCGGCCGATCCGGATCGCCATCACGGTCGACGACTCCGCGGGCGAACCGCCGAGCCCGCCGGCGCCTCCCATGCACCAGTCGCAGCAGCCTCAGCAGCACCGCTATCAGGGGCCCCAGCACGACGAGCGGCAGCACAACGACGGCTACGACGGATACGGCCACCGTCCCTCGGACGACGGCATGCCGACGGCCCGGCCCGCGTACCCCGACTATCAGCAGCAGCGCCCCGAACCCGGCGCCTGGCCGCGCACCCAGGAGGACCTCTCCTGGCAGCAGCCCCGGCTCGGCGGGTTCCAGGACCGCGAGCCGTCCCCCGAGCAGTGGCGCGAGCCGTACGGCGGCCGTCCCCAGCAGCAGCCGCAGCACGACTACCGTCCGCAGTCGCCCGAACGCCAGGGGTACGAGCCCCAGCGTCCCGAGCGTCACGACATGCCCGAACCCCAGCACCGGCAGGGCGGCGGCACCGGACGGCCCGGCGGAGGCACCGGCCCCATGGGCGCACAGCCCGCACCGGCGCCCGGCCCCGGTGAACCGCACGCCCGGCTGAACCCGAAGTACCTCTTCGACACCTTCGTCATCGGGGCGTCGAACCGGTTCGCGCACGCCGCGGCGGTCGCAGTGGCCGAAGCGCCCGCGAAGGCGTACAACCCGCTCTTCATCTACGGGGAGTCGGGGCTCGGCAAGACCCATCTGCTGCATGCCATCGGGCACTACGCCCGCAGCCTCTATCCGGGTACCCGGGTGCGGTACGTGAGCTCGGAGGAGTTCACCAACGAGTTCATCAACTCGATCCGCGACGGCAAGGGCGACACCTTCCGCAAGCGGTACCGCGATGTGGACATCCTGCTGGTCGACGACATCCAGTTCCTGGCGAGCAAGGAGTCGACGCAGGAGGAGTTCTTCCACACCTTCAATACGCTCCACAACGCCAACAAGCAGATCGTGCTGTCCTCGGACCGCCCGCCCAAGCAGCTGGTGACCCTGGAGGACCGGCTGCGGAATCGTTTCGAGTGGGGTCTGACCACCGATGTGCAGCCTCCGGAGCTGGAGACGCGCATCGCGATCCTGCGCAAGAAGGCGGTACAGGAGCAGCTCAACGCGCCGCCGGAGGTCCTGGAGTTCATCGCCTCCCGTATCTCCCGCAACATCCGTGAGCTGGAGGGCGCTCTCATCCGCGTGACGGCCTTCGCCAGCCTCAACCGTCAGCCGGTGGACCTCGGGCTGACCGAGATCGTGCTGAAGGACCTGATCCCCGGCGGCGAGGACTCGGCCCCGGAGATCACCGCGACGGCCATCATGGCGGCCACCGCGGACTACTTCGGTCTGACGGTCGAGGATCTCTGCGGATCCTCGCGCAGCCGTGTACTGGTGACGGCGCGCCAGATCGCCATGTATCTGTGCCGCGAGCTGACGGATCTGTCCCTGCCCAAGATCGGGGCGCAGTTCGGCGGCCGGGACCATACGACGGTGATGCACGCCGACCGCAAGATCCGCGCACTGATGGCCGAGCGCCGCTCCATCTACAACCAGGTCACCGAGCTCACCAACCGCATCAAGAACGGCTGACGGCCCCCCTCAGCCGGCACGCGCACGAAGGGCGCTGTGCGGACTCGTCAGGAGTCCGCACAGCGCCCTTCTCCGTTCCCCGTGGAGCGGCCCGGCAACCCCTGTCGGCGGTGGTGGAGAGGCGCCGGCGGACCGCCGGCGCGGCGATGACGAGGGCTTCCGGCCGGCCGCGCTGTTCGAATACCGGGCAGGACACGGGTGTTCTCCACAGATCTGGGGAGAATTTTCCCTCCACAGCCTGGGGATCCAAAAGTTGTCCATACTGCTTCCACAGGCGAGGCAGCCGATACTCCATCAGGCCAGCTCAGGGGCCTGGGGATTTGTGGTCAACAATGATCCACAGCCTGTGGACAAGTTTTTCGTCCACAGGGGGCCTTAGGCGTTGTCCACCGTCGGCCCACAGGACGACGGCCGTTTTCCCCAGGAAGGACGGGCTTCTCCACACCGCTGTCCACTGTTCGGCAACGCAACACCCGCCGTCACCGCCCCGAGTGAAAGGCGTCACACCGAGAGGGTCGGTTGGGCTGTGGGGAACGTGGGTAAAGCTGGGGACAGGCCTGGGGAGAAACCCCCCTGCCCTGTGCATCGGGTGTGCACAACTTTCGGGTGTCCACAGAAACACCGGGTTGTCCACCGGTGCCACCCACAGGGCCGGTGGACAAAAAACAGGGTGTGACCTGGGAAAACGACGTTATCCACCGTTTCCACAGGCCCTACTACTACTGCCACCTATAGTTAGCCTGGAATCCGCTTCGAAGTGGGGCCTGTGCACAACTCGGCGCCGGAGCTCTCCGAACCTCTTGTCGCGACTTGACCCCGAGCAGCACCGAGTGTCGGTGCCGTACGTCAGACTGGTCCCCGGCGTCCTCCCCCCGGCATCGGTGGAGCGACCCGACCAGACGACGAAGGCCAGCAGGGCGAGCGAGCAACAGCAGGAGGCGGTTCCGGTGAAGATCCGGGTGGAGCGCGATGTACTCGCGGAGGCTGTGGCCTGGGTGGCCCGTAGCCTCCCGGCCCGTCCGCCGGCGCCCGTTCTTGCGGGCCTTCTGCTGAAGGCTGAGGACGGTGCCCTCAGCTTCTCGAGCTTCGACTACGAGGTCTCGGCCCGGGTCTCGGTGGACGCCGAGATCGAGGAGGACGGCACGGTGCTCGTCTCCGGCCGGCTGCTCGCCGACATCTGCCGCGCCCTGCCCAACCGGCCGGTGGAGATTTCCACAGACGGTGTACGGGCGACGGTCGCCTGCGGATCCTCGCGGTTCACACTCCACACCCTTCCTGTGGAGGAGTACCCCGCACTTCCGCAGATGCCGACCGCGACCGGCACCGTGCCCGGCGAGGTCTTCGCCTCCGCCGCCGCCCAGGTCGCCATCGCCGCGGGCCGCGACGACACGCTGCCCGTGCTCACCGGTGTGCGCATCGAGATCGAGGGCGACACGGTCACCCTCGCCTCCACCGACCGCTACCGCTTCGCGGTCCGCGAGTTCCTCTGGAAGCCGGAGAACGCCGACGCCTCCGCCGTCGCGCTGGTGCCCGCCAAGACCCTGCTGGACACGGCGAAGGCGCTGACCAGCGGTGACACCGTGACGCTCGCTCTGTCGGGCTCCGGCGCAGGCGAAGGTCTGATCGGCTTCGAGGGCGCGGGCCGACGGACGACCACCCGGCTGCTCGAGGGCGACCTGCCGAAGTACCGCACGCTCTTCCCCACCGAGTTCAACTCGGTCGCGGTCATCGAGACGGCCCCGTTCGTCGAGGCCGTCAAGCGCGTGGCCCTGGTGGCCGAGCGCAACACTCCGGTGCGGCTCAGCTTCGAGCAGGGCGTCCTGATCCTCGAAGCGGGCTCCAGCGACGACGCACAGGCTGTGGAGCGCGTCGACTCCGTGCTCGAGGGCGACGACATCTCGATCGCCTTCAACCCGACCTTCCTGCTCGACGGCCTGAGCGCCATCGACTCGCCGGTCGCCCAGCTCTCCTTCACGACGTCCACCAAGCCCGCGCTGCTCAGCGGCCGGCCTGCCGTGGACGCCGAGGCGGACGATGCGTACAAGTACCTGATCATGCCGGTGCGCCTCTCCGGCTGACCCGGTCACCGGTCCTGCCGTCGTCGCAAGGACGCGCGGCAGGACCCGACGGGCATGTTCAGCGCCGAGCATGCCCGGCGTCCTGTCCCCCGCCGGGCGTAGGCTCGGTCCTGGGTACGAATCGGCACAACGCTTAAGGAATCTCTGATGGAGCTCGGTCTCGTCGGCCTCGGCAAGATGGGCGGCAACATGCGCGAGCGCATCCGCCGCGCCGGCCACACCGTCATCGGTTACGACCGCAACCCGGACGTCGCCGATGTCCACAGCCTCGAAGAACTTGTGGGCAAGCTCAAGGGCCCCCGCGTCGTGTGGGTCATGGTCCCGGCCGGTGCCGCGACCCAGTCCACGATCGACGAGCTGGCCGAGCTCCTCTCGCCCGGCGACATCGTCGTGGACGGCGGGAACTCCCGCTGGACCGACGACGAGAAGCACGCGGTCGAGCTGGGCATCAAGGGCATCGGGTTCGTCGACTGCGGCGTCTCCGGCGGCGTCTGGGGCCTGGAGAACGGCTATGCGCTCATGTACGGCGGCGACGCCGAGCACGTCGCGAAGGTCCATCCGGTCTTCGACGCCCTGAAGCCCGAGGGCAAGTTCGGTTCCGTCCACGCGGGCAAGGTCGGCGCCGGCCACTTCGCGAAGATGGTTCACAACGGCATCGAGTACGCCATGATGCAGGCCTACGCCGAGGGCTGGGAGCTCCTGGAGAAGGTCGACTCCGTCACCGACGTGCGCGAGGTCTTCCGCTCCTGGCAGGAGGGCACGGTCATCCGTTCCTGGCTGCTCGACCTGGCGGTCAACGCGCTGGACGACGACGAGCACCTGGACCAGCTCCGTGGCTTCGCCGCCGACTCCGGCGAGGGCCGCTGGACGGTGGAGGCCGCCATCGACAACGCCGTTCCGCTGCCCGCGATCACCGCGTCGCTCTTCGCGCGGTTCGCCTCGCGGCAGGACGACTCCCCGCAGATGAAGATGATCGCCGCGCTGCGCAACCAGTTCGGTGGCCACGCGGTCGAGAACAAGAAGTAGCGGCCGAGAACAAGCAGCCGCGACGGGGAGCGGGACGGCACCCACGGTCCGCCCCGCCCCACGAAGCACGGAGCAGGAAGCCGGGAAGGTCGGCGTACACCATGCATGTCACGCATCTGTCGCTGGCCGACTTCCGCTCGTACGCCCGGGTCGAGGTGGGTCTCGACCCGGGCGTCACCGCGTTCGTGGGCGCCAACGGCCAGGGCAAGACCAATCTCGTCGAGGCCGTCGGCTATCTCGCGACGCTCGGCAGCCACCGCGTCTCCTCCGACGCGCCGCTGGTGCGGATGGGCGCCGACCGGGCCGTCATCAGGGCGGCCGTCACCCAGGGCGAGCGGTCCCAGCTGGTCGAGCTGGAGCTGAACCCGGGCAAGGCGAATCGTGCCCGGATCAATAGATCGTCGCAGGTCAGACCACGTGACGTGCTGGGGATAGTACGCACGGTGCTGTTCGCGCCGGAGGATCTCGCGCTGGTCAAGGGCGACCCCGGCGAGCGCCGGCGGTTCCTCGACGAGCTGGTCACCGCGCGGTCGCCGCGGATGGCCGGGGTGCGCTCCGACTACGAGCGGGTGCTGAAACAGCGCAACACGCTGCTG
The DNA here is from genome assembly GCF_044756845.1 of Streptomyces sp. NPDC091416. Lineage (NCBI taxonomy): Bacteria > Bacillati > Actinomycetota > Actinomycetes > Kitasatosporales > Streptomycetaceae > Streptomyces > Streptomyces sp. NPDC091416. Next base: position 216,156 of record NZ_JBIVTU010000006.1, on the reverse strand, counting down.
AAGTCCGCGGCGATGGCGCGTCGCCACGGCGGGCGGTCCATGGACCTGTCGACGCTCGACGTGTGGGACCAGCATCTGGGCCGCGTGGGCGCCGAGCTGCTGGCGCAGCGGCTGGATCTGATCGCGACGCTTCAGCCCCTGGCCGACAAGGCGTACGCGGACGTGGCACCGGGCGGCGGTCCGGTGACGCTGGAGTACCGGAGCTCGGTCGGCGCGGAGGTGGAGCCCGCGCGCACACGTGAGGAGCTGTACGGGCAGCTGATCGCGGCCCTCGCCGACGTGCGCAAGCAGGAGATCGAGCGCGGTGTGACGCTGGTGGGCCCGCACCGCGACGATCTGGTCCTGGGCCTGCGCGGAATGCCGGCCAAGGGGTATGCGAGCCATGGGGAGTCCTGGTCGTACGCGCTGGCCCTGCGGCTGGCCTCGTACGATCTGCTGCGGTCCGAGGGCAATGAGCCGGTGCTGGTCCTGGACGACGTCTTCGCCGAACTGGACGCACGGCGCAGGGAGCGGCTGGCCGAGCTGGTGGCCCCCGGCGAGCAGGTGCTGGTGACGGCCGCGGTGGACGACGACGTCCCCGGGGTGCTCGCGGGGACGCGGTACGCGGTGTCCGCCGGTGAGGTGGAGCGGCTGTGAGCGGCGACGGGGACGGCAAGGACCCGGCCGGGGAGCCGGCGAAGCAGCCGGAGCCCTCGGGAGTGGACCTGGCGCGGGTGGCCCTGCGCGCGGCGAAGGAACAGGCGAAGGCGCGCGGCGCGGCCGCCCAGCAGAAGAAGCAGGCCCGGCGGGGCGGCGGGCTCCGTTCCGGTGCGCGCGCCGACGGCCGGGATCCGCTGCCGCTGGGGGCCGCGATCAACCGTCTGATCACCGAGCGCGGCTGGGAGACGCCGGCCGCGGTCGGCGGCGTGATGGGCCGCTGGCCGCAGATCGTGGGTGACGATCTGGCGAATCACTGTGTGCCGCTGCGTTATGACGAGGAGCCCGACGAGCGGGTGCTGACGGTGCAGTGCGACTCCACGGCGTGGGCGACGCAGCTGAGGCTGCTGGCGCCGCAGCTCGTGGCCCGGCTGAACGCGGACCTGGGGCACGGCACCGTGCGGATGATCAAGGTCCTGGGGCCGGGAGGACCCGCGCGGAGATACGGTCCGCTGCGCGCGCCGGGCAGCACAGGCCCGGGCGACACCTATGGATGACCGGGCCTGACCTGGCCTTTCTGCCCTGTGCCACGAGGGTTCCCGTGCTGTACGCGGGAACCCCGGTGCGGGGTATGCCCCTGTTGCCGCCGATGACCGGCGTACCCCTGTTGTGCGGGTGTGCGGTGGTTGAAACCGTACGGCGGTGAGCGGGCGTCCCTCACCGTAGCGGGAGGCTGACAGGCCGAAGCGCTCAATGCCCGTGTGAGCCTCTTGAGGCCCCTTCCCGGATATGGGGAGTCGTCAGGCGCTCATTCAGGGCGGCACATGCGGACTCAGGTACCGGCAAACCCCCATTCGGGTCGGCGCTACCGGTAGACTGGTGGACAATCCCGCGTCCTTGCGGGATTCGTCGATACAAGCCGAACGACGCAGCCGCTCCCGCCTGCCCGGAGAACGGCCTGTGCTGTGCCAGAAAGGGCGCTTCGTGGCCGATTCCGGCAACCCCAACGAGAACATTCCGTCCACCCCCGGCGAGAGCAGCGCTGCTCCCGCCACGGCCGAGGTGAAGGCTTCGGGTGAGGTGAAACCCTCGTACGACGCCAACGCGATCACCGTGCTCGAGGGTCTGGACGCGGTCCGCAAGCGACCTGGCATGTACATCGGCTCGACCGGTGAGCGCGGTCTCCACCACCTCGTGCAGGAGGTCGTCGACAACTCGGTCGACGAGGCGATGGCCGGGCACGCGGACAGCATCGACGTCACGATCCTCGCCGACGGCGGGGTGCGCGTGATCGACAACGGCCGTGGCATCCCGGTCGGCATCGTGCCGTCCGAGGGCAAGCCGGCCGTCGAGGTCGTCCTCACCGTGCTGCACGCCGGCGGCAAGTTCGGCGGCGGCGGCTACGCCGTCTCCGGTGGTCTGCACGGCGTCGGCGTCTCCGTGGTCAACGCGCTGTCCACCCGGGTGGCCGTCGAGGTCAGGACGGACGGCTACCGCTGGACGCAGGACTACAAGCTCGGTGTCCCGACCGCCCCGCTGGCCCGCAACGAGGCCACCGAGGAGACGGGCACGTCGGTCACCTTCTGGGCCGACGGCGACATCTTCGAGACGACCGAGTACTCCTTCGAGACCCTCTCCCGGCGCTTCCAGGAGATGGCCTTCCTCAACAAGGGCCTCACCCTCAAGCTCACCGACGAGCGCGAGTCGGCGAAGGCGACGGCCGGTGCGGACAGCGCCGAGGCGGTCGACGTCCCCGAGGAGGAGACGACCCGCACGGTCACGTACCACTACGAGAACGGCATCGTCGACTTCGTCAAGTACCTCAACTCCCGCAAGGGCGACGTCATTCACCAGTCGGTGATCGACATCGAGGCCGAGGACAAGGAGCGCCTCCTCTCGGCCGAGATCGCCATGCAGTGGAACACGCAGTACAGCGAGGGCGTCTACTCCTTCGCCAACGCGATCCACACGCACGAGGGCGGTACGCACGAGGAGGGCTTCCGCGCGGCGCTGACCTCGCTGGTCAACCGGTACGCGCGCGACAAGAAGCTGCTGCGCGAGAAGGACGACAACCTCACCGGTGAGGACGTCCGCGAGGGTCTGACGGCGATCATCTCGGTGAAGCTGGGCGAGCCGCAGTTCGAGGGGCAGACGAAGACCAAGCTGGGCAACACGGAGGCCAAGACCTTCGTGCAGAAGGTCGTCCACGAGCAGCTGACCGACTGGTTCGACCGGAACCCCAACGAGGCCGCCGACATCATCCGCAAGGGCATCGCCGCCTCGACCGCCCGCGTGGCGGCCCGCAAGGCGCGTGACCTGACGCGTCGCAAGGGGCTCCTGGAGAGCGCCTCGCTGCCGGGCAAGCTGAGCGACTGCCAGTCCAACGACCCGACGAAGTGCGAGATCTTCATCGTCGAGGGTGACTCCGCCGGTGGTTCGGCGAAGTCCGGCCGTAACCCGATGTACCAGGCCATCCTGCCGATCCGGGGCAAGATCCTGAACGTCGAGAAGGCCCGGATCGACAAGATCCTGCAGAACACCGAGGTCCAGGCGCTGATCTCGGCCTTCGGTACCGGGGTCCACGAGGACTTCGACATCGAGAAGCTCCGCTATCACAAGATCATTCTGATGGCGGACGCCGACGTCGACGGCCAGCACATCAACACCCTGCTGCTGACGTTCCTCTTCCGCTTCATGCGGCCGCTGGTCGAGGCCGGGCACGTCTATCTGTCGCGCCCGCCGCTCTACAAGATCAAGTGGGGCCGGGACGACTTCGAGTACGCGTACTCGGACCGCGAGCGCGACGCCCTCGTGGTGCTCGGCAAGGAGAACGGCAAGCGGATCAAGGAAGACTCGATCCAGCGCTTCAAGGGACTCGGCGAGATGAACGCCGAGGAGCTGCGTGTCACCACGATGGACGTCGACCACCGGGTGCTCGGCCAGGTCACGCTCGACGACGCGGCGCAGGCCGACGACCTGTTCTCGGTGCTGATGGGTGAGGACGTCGAGGCGCGGCGCTCGTTCATCCAGCGCAACGCCAAGGACGTCCGCTTCCTCGACATCTGAGTCGGCCGTACAAGCAAGCCGCAGCGCGAAAGGACTTTGACCAGCAATGGCCGACGAGAACACCCCTGTCCCCGTGACGCCCGAAGAGGTCCCGCCCGTCGAGGGCGTGGGCATGCGTGTCGAGCCCGTCGGGCTCGAGACGGAGATGCAGCGCTCCTACCTCGACTACGCGATGTCCGTCATCGTGTCGCGTGCCCTGCCCGACGTGCGGGACGGCCTCAAGCCCGTCCACCGCCGGGTGCTGTACGCGATGTACGACGGCGGCTACCGGCCCGAGAAGGGCTTCTACAAGTGCGCCCGCGTCGTCGGTGACGTCATGGGTACGTACCACCCGCACGGCGACTCCTCGATCTACGACGCCCTGGTCCGCCTGGCGCAGCACTGGTCGATGCGCATGCCGCTGGTGGACTCCAACGGCAACTTCGGTTCCCCGGGCAACGACCCGGCCGCCGCCATGCGGTACACCGAGTGCAAGATGATGCCGCTGTCCATGGAGATGGTCCGTGACATCGACGAGGAGACCGTCGACTTCAAGGACAACTACGACGGCCGCAACCAGGAGCCGGTGGTCCTGCCGGCGCGCTTCCCGAACCTGCTGATCAACGGTTCGGCGGGCATCGCGGTCGGCATGGCGACCAACATCCCTCCGCACAACCTGCGCGAGGTCGCGTCCGGCGCCCAGTGGTACCTGGAGCACCCGGAGGCCTCGCAGGAGGAGCTGCTCGACGCTCTCCTGGAGCGGATCAAGGGCCCGGACTTCCCGACGGGCGCGCTCGTCGTGGGCCGCAAGGGCATCGAGGAGGCGTACCGCACGGGCCGTGGCTCGATCACGATGCGCGCGGTCGTGGCGGTCGAGGAGATCCAGAACCGCCAGTGCCTGGTCGTGACGGAGCTTCCGTACCAGACCAACCCCGACAACCTCGCGCAGAAGATCGCCGACCTGGTGAAGGACGGCAAGGTCGGCGGCATCGCGGACGTCCGTGACGAGACCTCGTCGCGTACGGGCCAGCGCCTGGTCGTCGTGCTGAAGCGGGACGCGGTCGCCAAGGTCGTCCTGAACAACCTGTACAAGCACACCGATCTGCAGACCAACTTCGGCGCCAACATGCTGGCGCTGGTGGACGGGGTGCCGCGCACCCTGTCGATCGACGCGTTCATCCGCCACTGGGTGACGCACCAGATCGAGGTCATCGTCCGGCGTACGCGGTTCCGGCTGCGCAAGGCCGAGGAGCGCGCGCACATCCTGCGCGGCCTGCTCAAGGCCCTGGACGCCATCGACGAGGTCATCGCCCTCATCCGGCGCAGCAACACGGTGGAGATCGCGCGCGAGGGCCTGATGGGCCTGCTGGAGATCGACGACATCCAGGCGAACGCGATCCTGGAGATGCAGCTGCGCCGGCTGGCCGCGCTGGAGCACCAGAAGATCACCGCCGAGCACGACGAGCTCCAGGCGAAGATCAACGAGTACAACGCGATCCTCGCCTCGCCGGAGCGGCAGCGGCAGATCGTCAGCGAGGAGCTGGCGGCGATCGTCGAGAAGTTCGGTGACGACCGGCGCTCCAAGCTGGTGCCCTTCGACGGCGACATGTCCATCGAGGACCTGATCGCCGAGGAGGACATCGTCGTCACGATCTCCCGCAGCGGCTACGTGAAGCGGACGAAGACGGACGACTACCGCTCGCAGAAGCGCGGCGGCAAGGGTGTGCGCGGCACGAAGCTCAAGGAAGACGACATCGTCGACCACTTCTTCGTGTCGACGACGCACCACTGGCTGCTGTTCTTCACCAACAAGGGCCGCGTCTACCGGGCGAAGGCCTACGAGCTCCCGGACGCCGGCCGCGATGCCCGCGGCCAGCACGTGGCGAACCTGCTGGCCTTCCAGCCGGACGAGCAGATCGCGCAGATCCTGGCGATCCGCGACTACGACGCCGCGCCGTACCTGATCCTGGCCACGAAGGGCGGTCTGGTGAAGAAGACCGCGCTGAAGGACTACGACTCGCCGCGGTCCGGCGGCGTCATCGCCATCAACCTGCGCGAGACGGCCGACGGATCCGACGACGAGCTGATCGGCGCCGAGCTGGTCTCGTCCGAGGACGATCTGCTGCTCATCAGCAGGAAGGCCCAGTCGATCAGGTTCACCGCTACGGACGATGCGCTGCGCCCGATGGGCCGCGCCACTTCGGGTGTCAAGGGCATGAGTTTCCGCGAGGGAGACGAACTGCTCTCGATGAATGTCGTCAGGCCCGGTACTTTCGTGTTCACTGCCACTGACGGCGGGTACGCGAAGCGGACCCCCGTCGACGAGTACCGCGTCCAGGGTCGCGGTGGCCTCGGCATCAAGGCCGCCAAGATCGTCGAGGACCGGGGCTCGCTGGTCGGTGCGCTGGTGGTCGAGGAGACGGACGAGATCCTCGCCATCACGCTCGGCGGTGGTGTGATTCGTACGCGAGTCAATGAAGTCAGGGAGACGGGCCGTGACACCATGGGCGTCCAACTGATCAATCTGGGCAAGCGAGACGCCGTTGTCGGCATCGCTCGTAACGCCGAGGCGGGTCGCGAGGCCGAAGAGGTCGACGGATCCGTCGACGCTGATGCCGAGGGCGAGACGAGCGAGGCAGTGTCAGCCGAGGCCACCACGGCCGACGCGGGCACGGACGACGGCACAGTCGAGGGCAACACGTCCTCGACCGGGGAGCACGAGGAGTAGAGCGTGAGTGGAGCCACGGGCGCAGGTTCGGCCGCTTCAGGAGCAGGCGGGAACGGTGCCCGTGGCCCTGCCACGGACTCCCAAGGGGGCACTGTGACGGATACCCGGGGCCCTCAGCCCCAGTACGAGGGTTACGCGACCGGGCCGCTGCCCGGTGAGCGGGAACCCGCACCGGGCCAGGCGGGCCCGTACCACCCGCCGCAGGCCTACCCCTCGCCCCCGGGCGGGACCCAGGGCGGCGGCCGGTCCCACGGCGGCCGGCAGGGCGCCGTGCAGGGCGCGGGAACGGCTCAGACGACCCGCAGACCCCGCACGGGCGCGCGGACGACTCCGCGTACCCGTAAGGCGCGTCTGCGGGTGGCCAAGGCGGATCCGTGGTCGGTGATGAAGGTCAGCTTCCTGCTGTCCATCGCGCTCGGCATCTGCACGGTGGTCGCCTCGGCGGTGCTGTGGATGGTCATGGACGCCATGGGCGTCTTCGAGACCGTCGGCGGCACCATCAGCGAGGCGACCGGTTCCAACGAGGGCAACGGCTTCGACCTGCAGTCGTTCCTCTCGCTGCCGCGGGTGCTGATCTTCACCTCGGTCATCGCGGTGATCGACGTGGTGCTGGCGACCGCGCTGGCGACGCTGGGTTCCTTCATCTACAACCTGTCGGCCGGCTTCGTGGGCGGTGTCGAGCTCACGCTGGCCGAGGACGAGTAGCCGCGCGGGTATCGATTTTGGGACTGGCCCCGACGTGCGCTAATCTTCTTCACGTCAGCGCGACACAAAAGCGCGGCGGGGCTATAGCTCAGTTGGTTAGAGCGCATCCCTGATAAGGATGAGGCCACAGGTTCAAATCCTGTTAGCCCCACAGCAGTAAGACGGAAGGCCGGTGGATCCCAGGATCCACCGGCCTTCTGCGTGCGTGCGGTCCTGGAGCTCCCGCGCGGTGGGCGTTCCGACAGATCGAGGTGTGGGTGACATGGACGTCGTGGTGACCGGGCTGCTGTCCTTGTTGGGCCTGGGGATCTATCTGCTGCCGTCGCTGATCGCCTTGAAACGGAGGACGAGCAACCGGTGGCTGGTTCTCGTCATCAACGTCCTCTTCGGCGCGACGCTCCTGGCCTGGGTGCTGGCCCTCGTGCTGGCCCTGCGCAGGCCCAGGGTCCCGTCCGTCGCGTGACACCGCCCCGCAGGACGCGCGCTGCGGACGTGACACCGGCCCGCAGGACAGCCTGCGGGCATGAAGAAGGCCCCTGCCGGGGATCCCGGTCCAGGGGCCTCGCGTGGTCGCGCGCGGTGCGCTCAGGGTGGCAGGGGGACGCCGTCCCGGGCCTGAGCGCTGCCGAGGGCCGTGCGGGCGCCGTGCGTGGCGCGGGCGGTGTCCAGGGTGTCGGGGGCGAGCGTCCGGGCGGCGGGCGAGGAACCGTGGGCCTCGGCGCGGATGCGCTGCTTCATCGTGGGCGGCAGTGCCCGGTCACGCGGGAGGGTCCATCGGACCGACGGGGCGGCCGGAGTTGCGGTGGTCCGGGCCGCGTGCTCGTGGCTCGTGGCCGCCGGCTCCGTGACCGTGGCTTCCGTGGCCGCCGCGGTGGAGCCTGCGAGGCCCAGCGACGCGAGGAGTGCGAAGAACGCGGTGATGAAGGCGGTCCAGATGTTCTTGGCCTTGAAGGTGCTCATGGCCCCTCACTTTCAGGTGGTCCGGTTTGCTTACCTTTCTGATGATGTGGATCCGGCTCGCGATTCCGTGGAGCGACGCCACCGATATGCCGTTCTTCAGATGAACACCACTCGTATGGTGCAACCGGTCCCGATCTGCGGTCTCCAGGTGTCCTGCGCGGGTGCTCCGGGAGCTCGGGCCGCCGATGCACAATCCGGCGATGATCGCTCTTCCGTAGGCGCCAGTTGGGTTGCGGGGAGGTCACCGGTCGATATCGGCCGATGTGTATAGTCGGGCAGCAGAACTCCCCAATGCCAAGGAAAGACGAGGTCGCGCGGTGAAGAAGCTTCTCCTGGTCGCACTGGCCGCCATCGGCGGGCTCCTCGTGTACCGCCAGATCCAGGCGGATCGCGCCGAGCAGGATCTGTGGACGGAGGCGACTGACTCCGTGCCCGCAGGTTCGGGTGTGTGAGACAGAACAGCCTGTCGCGGGCCCCGGTCGCAGATGCGGCCGGGGCTTCGTGCTGTTGCGGGACCGTGACGCCTGTGCCCTTGAGTTCCCTTACGTGAATAAATAGCTTGCTTGAGCAAAGAGTCTGGGGTTCGAGTGGTGCCGCGGGCGTCGGTGCCGGGGCGGCGAACCGGCCGGCCCGGAGCGCGGCGCGCCTGTGGCGAAGGGCCGGGGCGGGTACGGGAAAGCGCGACTCGACCGCGTCCGCAGACAGCGGTGGTGCGGGAGGGGCAGGATGGACCGGCATCGCGGCTGCTGCCGGGGCTGCCGTCCTGGCCTCGCCGGCCGCCGTGTTCGTATAGGCACGCAGCCGCTGCGGGGCAGCCGCACGGACGACGAGGGGAAGCGCGTGATGAGGCAGCGCAGCAGGGGCCGGGTGACGCTGGCCGCGGTCGCGGCGATGTGCGCGGTGGCGGCGCTGCCGGGACCCGCCCGGGCGGACGGCGGGACCCCCGCGTACGCCTTCGACCCGGGTGCCGAGGCGGTGGCCGGCGCGGTGGTGAACACCGATGCGAAGGCGCTCAACGCGGGCTCCGTCTACCGGAGTTCGATCAAGGCCGGCGAGAAGCTGTACTACCGGCTGAACCTGGACGCGACGACCAACGCGTACGTCTCCGCCGTCGCCGTGCCCAAGAGCGGCGGCAAGGTCGCCTACGGGGACGGCATCACGGTGAGCGTCAGGGACTCCTCGGACCTGCGGTGCAGCTCCGAGGACGCCCGGTTCGAGTCCGCGCAGTACCCGCGTCCGATTGCCGCGTACGCCTACCGGGTCGTGAAGAAGGACAGCAGCACCTGCCAGGGCCCCGGCACGTACAACGTCCTCGTCGAGCGGGAGAGCAAGGCCACCTCCGGCCCGGAGGACTGGGAGCTGGAACTGCGGTACGCGACGGAGCCGGAACTCGCCGACGACGCCGCGATGCCGACCGAGGCGCCGGAGGACTGGCCGTCCGCGTCGCCCGCGCCGCCCACGCCCGCCGGCGACAACCGCAGGCAGGGCGGCTCCGGTTACTACGACGCCACGAGCCTGGAGACGGGTGAGTGGAAGGACGGGATCACGCCGGGGCAGACCCGCTTCTACCGGGTTCCGGTGGACTGGGGGCAGCAGATCTTCGCCACGGCAGGCCTCGGCAACAGCCCCGCCTCCGACAAGTTCGTCGGCGGCGCGCTCGCGATGGCCCTGGACAACCCGGCCCAGGGCCATGTCGACGACGCGTCGCCCCTGGCGTACTCGGGCAAGCCGGCCTCCGTCTCGCTGGACCCGGTGCCTCCGGTCGCGTACCGGAACAGGTTCGACTCCAGCAGCAGTGTCAGCGCCATGCGCTTCGCGGGCTGGTACTACCTGTCCGTCACGCTGAGCCCGGAGGTCGCCGAGGCCTACGGCGACGGGCCGTTCCCGCTGACGCTGTCCGTCAAGGTCGAGGGCAGGGCCGAAGGCTCTCCGTACGCGGGCGACGCCGGGATCTTCGCGGTCACGGACAAGGACAAGGACCTGGCCAGGAGCGGCAGGAGCGGACCGCAGGCGGCCGAGAGCGAGAGCGACACCATGAAGCTCGTCGGCGCGGCCGGCATCGGCGTGGGCGCCGTGCTGGTCCTCGCGCTGGGCGTGTGGACACTGGTCGCGCGGCGCCGCGCGACCGCCGCCGCCGACGGCGGCGGGCAGTCTCCGTACGGAGGGCCGCCGCAGGCCTGGTAGCTCAGGCCTGGGTCAGCGCCCAGATGCCCACGGCGAAGCAGATCAGCGCCACCAGCAGAACCGGGACCGCCACCTTCGGGGGCGGTCCCGGACGCGTACGCGGCGCGTGCGGGGCGGGCGCCGGGACGGGCGGGCGGTGCGCCGCCGGAGCCTGCGGGTGCTGGGCGGTGTAGGCGCGGGTGAGCGGCTGTTCGTGCTGTACCGCGGAGGTGGGCGCCTGCGAGGGATCCGGTACGGCGGCCGGGAAGGGGGCCGTCGTACGGGTCGCCGGGTGCGGGGCGAGAGGGTGCGCGGCCTGGGGCGCGGGGGCGGCGGGCTGCGGGGGCGGCGGGAGATGGAAGCTGCCCGTCTCCGACATGGCGGTGGGGGCCGGTGTGTACGGCTGCTGGCCCGTGGCCTGCTGCCCCGCCGTCTGCTGACCGGTCTGCGGAGCCTGGGGAGCCTGCTGGTCCGTCACGGGTCCTGCGGGGCCGAAACCGGCGGGCAGCGGGCCGATCTGGTCGAAGACCTCGACCGGCTCGTCGTCGATCCCGGGCTCGGGCAGCATCTCGACGGCGGCCGTCAGGGCCTTGCGCGCGCCCGTCGCCGTACGGAAGCGGGCCTGCGGGTCCGGCTGGAGCAGACCCGCGAGGACCTGCCACAGCGGCTCGGGGATGCCCTGCGGGGCGCCGGGCGTCCCGTACGAGGCGAAGTGCTCGACGAGCGCCTGGGAGTCGGGCTTCTGGCCCTGGAGCAGATACAGGGCGACGAGACCGACCGCGAAGAGGTCCGCGGTGAAGTCGGGCTCCGCGCCCATCATCTGCTCGGGTGCGAAGTAACCCGGCGTCCCCACCACGTAGTTCGTCTCCGTGAGGCGGGGCTCGCCCTTGCGCATGGAGATCCCGAAGTCGGACAGCCGCAGATGCGGCCGGCCGGTGCCGGTGGCCTCCATCAGGATGTTGGCCGGCTTGATGTCCCGGTGCACGACCCCTTCGGCGTGCACCGTCGACAGGCCCGACAGCAACTGGTCGAGCAGCGTGCAGACGAACCTCGGGGGCAACGGGCCGTAGTCGCCGATGACATGGGCCAGCGAACCGCCGCTGACCAGGTCCATGGTGAACAGGACCTTGTCGTCGTCGGCCGCCCAGCTCGCCGGGGCGAGCACGTGGGGGTGCTCGATGCGCAGCGCCTGCTCGCGGACGAAGCGCAGCAGCGTGTGCGCGTCGCTCTGCTGGAGGACCTTGGCCGCCACGTACCGGCGGCGCCGGTGGTCCCAGGCGCGCCAGACGGCTCCGACCCCACCACGTCCGATCGGATCGATCAGTTCGTACCGACCAGCGAAGACCTCACCCATTGCGCTGCGCCCGCTCCCGTTCCCGTGTCGGCCCGTGCGTGTACGTGTATGTGTCGCCCGGTCTAGCTCTGGTGGCCCTCGTAGTGCGCCACCGCTTCGGCGGTGCGGCCCGCGCCGTACACCCTGAGGAACTCTGCCAGTTCCGGGTGGGTCGGAGCGAGGGAGTCCGCGGCGTCGATGATGTCGCCGGCGGCCGCGACGGACCGCAGCAGCGACTGGATCTCGCGGACCACACGGCGCACGGTGGGCGCGCCGCCGGTCGTCGTGGTCTGGCCGGTACCGGTGAGCACGGATCCTCCCTGGGACTTCTTGATCTCTTCCATGCGGTCGGTCGCCTCGCCCGCGCTGACGCTGCCGTCCGCCACCTGACTGGCCAGTTCCTGGAGCGCCTGGACGCGCTGGACGACCGCGGGGTTGCCGATCTTCGCCCGCTGGCCGCTCATGAGCTGGGACAGCATGGGGGCGGACAGTCCGAGTACCGCGGCGAGCCGCGCCTGGTTCAGGCCGAGGTCATCTATCAGCCGTCGGAAGAGCGCGCCCAGCGGCTCCCCGTACCAGCTGCGCTGAAGATCCCTGGCTCTGGCCGTTGCCTCTTGCTGCGCTGCATCCATGGCGTCTCCCCTTCGCTGCGGCTTCGCTGCTGCGAACCTCGTCGTGCATCTTACGGAGCGTGGTTCCCGACCGGGAGCCCTAATCTTTTTGGAAGTTTCCGGGGGTCACCGGGTACTCTGGTCTGCGGCGGTGGCCGATGACGCGAGATGTCATGTGCTGCCTGCTTTTGGGGGCCTTAGCTCAGTTGGTAGAGCGCTGCCTTTGCAAGGCAGATGTCAGGAGTTCGAATCTCCTAGGCTCCACAGCGGACAAGAACACCCTCCGCCCTGCGTGACGCAGGGCGGAGGGTGTTTTTCGTGCGGTGGTGCGGTGTGACGAGTGGTGCGGTGCCGGTCCGGCCGCCCGGGTTCGGGCGGCCGGACCGGCACCGTGCTCAGCCTTTGGTTCAGGAGAGCTTGAACGTCGACATCTGGTGGATGGCGTTGTTCAGGGAGAGGACGCCGCCGCCGAGCTGCTCAGCCGTGCGGTTGACGCCGAAGTCGTCGAAGTTCAGCGAGAGCATCTCGTCGGTTCCGTCGCCGTCGAGGTCGGCGGCGAGGTAGTTGCGGCCGCCCGCGGCATTGGCGGTGCCGTTGGCCGCCTGGAACGACCATCCGGTGGTCAGGATCGACGGGTCGTACGCGGCGAGACCGCCCTCGACGCCGCCGGCCAGCAGCTTCCGTCCGGCAGGACCGTTGATGAACTGGACCGAGCGCAGCGGCGCGACCACGGAGGCGTAGCTGTCCTCGATGCCCACACCCTGCATGCCCTGCATGACGCCGAAGCTCAGCTGGTACAGCGGGTCGTTCTTGCCGTCGATGAAGTAGTTCCCGTGCGACCAGGGGCTGCCGCCGTAGCGCTGGTAGACCACCTTGCCGGTGCGGCCGTCACGGACCTCGATGACGATCTTCGGGATCGGGACGTCGGTGCCGCTGTCGGCGTTGGGCTCGGCCATGGTGATCCAGGTGTAGACGACCGCGTGGCCGTCCGCGTACGGGATGTTCGGCGAGGCGAAGATGCCCTGGCTCAGCTCGGTGCCGAGCAGCTTGCCGTCCAGCGCGCTGCCGGGGGCCTGGGGGTCGGCGGTCCACTGGACGGCGCCCTTGCCGTCGAGGGCGACGCCGTTCACCGTCGCTGCCTTGGTGTCGAGTCCGTTGAGCGTCGAGTACGAGGTGTACACCCGGCCGTCGGAGACCACGGTGTCGGAGAAGACGACCTCGTCGGTGCCGGCGGGCGCGTTGTACGACCACAGCTGGGTGCCGCGGGCGTTGTAGACGCGCAGGGCGTCGGTCGGGACGAGGACCTCGTCCTTGCCGTCGGCGTTGACGTCGGCGACCGTGACGGAGCGGACGTACTTGCCGCCGCCGTCGATGGTGGTGAGGACGTTGCCGTTGGCGCCGTCGAGGACGACGGTCGCGGTGTCGGCCGCGACGACGATCTCGGGCCTGCCGTCGCCGTTGACGTCACCGGTGGCGATGCTGTGCACCGAACCCGGGACGGTGGCCTGCCACAGCTTCTTCGGCGTGCCCGTGAGCAGCGACTTGCCGGAGTAGGCCCACACGCCGCTGGAGTTGCCGCCCGCCACGACGTCCGGCTTCTTGTCGCCGTCGAGGTCGACGGCCTTGGCGTAGCTGAGGTCGGCCTGCAGCGGCGTGATGCTCTTCTGCTTGCCGTTGCCGAACTTGTAGTCGTGGATGTTCTGGTTCTGGTCCACGGTGCGGACGAACTGATTGCCACCCGACTTGTACAGCTGCTGGTACATCGGGGAGGCCGCGAGGCCCTTCTGCTGCCAGTCGACCTTGCCCTTGGCGTTGAACACGGTCAGGGCGCCGTACTGGTTGCCGCCCACGTTCGCGGCCTTGTAGATGCTCCGGTCGTCCTGCCCCGCGGCCACGAGCTGGCCGCCGACGGTGTCCAGGTTCCAGATGCTGGCGCCGTTGCCCTGGTTCTCCGCGTCGCGCTTGACCGTGTAGGTCCAGTCGACGGTGGAGCCGTCCTTGCCGCTCAGCACGCGGATGGTGCTGGCGTTCACGTTGTAATTGGAGTCGAACGTCGACTCGCTGACGACGTACTCCGTGCCGCCGCCCGTGGCCGCGTCGCCGACGGTCATGGCGGTCGGCATGGCGTTGACCCGGGTGTCCAGCGTGGTGCGCTCGCCGGTCTTCAGGTCGTAGGTGGCGATCTCGTACGTGATGGCGTCGTTGACGTCCGACTGCTCGAGCGCGACGACGTGGCCGCGGGCCGCGTCCAGGTGCAGCTGGCGGTTGTACAGCTCGTTGTCGTTCTTCCAGACCACCGAGCCGTCGCTCGTGTCGAGGACGAGGGTGTTGCCGTGCGCGGCGACGCCGTTGTCCCTGGCCAGGTTCCAGGAGACGGCGGCCTTGCCGCCACCCAGGTCCTCCAGCGCGCCCCAGCTGGCCGTGCGGGTCTCGCCGGTGTCGTAGGTCCACGTCGAGGACGGGGTCAGCGCACCGTCGGCGTACGAGAAGCGGATCCCGGTGAGGGTCGCCGTCTGGGTCGCCGGGGAGTTCTGGTTGAACCGGGGGGTGTCCGCGACGAGGAGGGTACCGTCGACGATCTTGACCATCGTGGCGTACGAGTACAGCTTCGACCAGACGGTCTTGCCGGTCTTGCCGTCCAGGACCGTCACGAACGTGCCGGTGGTCAGGTCCGAACCGGGCGAGGTGAAGGGCCGGTACGGGGCGGATCCGACGCTCGCGGAGAAGACGAGGTCCGGGACGCCGTCACCGGTCAGGTCGCCGGTGCTGTAGCCCTGGTCGGAGTACGGCGAGAGCGGGCTGACCGCGTTGTAGCCCATCAGGATGTGGGCCGGGTATGCCTCGGTCTGGTAGACGCGCAGGGGCTTGACCTGCCAGTCGCCGTACAGCGAGGTGTTGGTGCGCGCCCAGACGGTGGAGCCGTCCGCCTTGTGCAGCTGGACGTTGCCGAGGCTGTGCACCGTGAAGTACTGGCTGCCCTGGGCGGGCACGGTGGCGGCGATGCCGCGCACACCCTCCAGGGTCGACTTGTTGGTGAAGGTGACCGGCGTCGAGGCGTCGGCGGCGGCGTCCAGCTTCGAGCCGCTGCCGGACTTGGCCGCACCGGCGGCGGCGTCCGTGGACGCGCCCGCGTCGGACGTGTTGTCGCCCGTGGTCTCGGCCTGGTCGCCGTACACGTCGACGTTGAGGTGGTCGGCGAGCTTCGTGGCCTGGGCGTCGGTCAGCTTCATGACCGAGCTGCCGTGGTCGGCGGCCAGCGCGTGCGGTGCCGAGGACAGGGCGAGGCCCGCCGCCACCAGGGCGGAGGCGAGCGTCAGTGCCCGCTTGGAGTGAGGGGATCTCATGGTCAGGCTCCCTGAGCGAAACGGATCGCCGAACCGTCGGTGAGGACGGCCTGGTTGAACGAGTACTGGAGGGCGTCGGTGCCCGCCTGGTTCTCGAGGCCGACGGTGGCGGAGGAGCCGCTGCCGGGCACGGACTTGTACTGGAAGGTGATGGCGCCGGTGGCCTCGTCGAAGACCGCCTCGAAGGTGACGCGGGACTTGCCGTCGGAGACGAGCACGGCCTGGTTCCAGACGATGGCGAACTGGCGCTTGCCGGCCTTGCCCTTGAGGGCGGTCTGCACGCTCGACTTCTTGTCCAGCGTCAGGTCGTCCCAGAACGGGGCGGCGATGCCGTGCACTCCGTAGAGGTTCGGGATCTCGGTGTTGGCGTAGTCGCCGAGGCGCGGCGCCATGAAGTTGACCAGGCCGTTGCTGGTGACCGAGGCGCTGGAGTAGTCGACGCCGTACAGGTTCACCCAGAAGGGCAGCGAGATGGTCTTGGCGTCCTCGTCACCGCTCAGCGGGACGGCGGTGCTGCCCTTGATCCAGGAGTACGTGGCCGGGGCACAGCTGTTGCCGGAGTTGTCGGTGCGGGCCGGGAGCTGCACGGTGCGGGTCTCGACGCCGTCGACGACGATGCTCGCGGTGTAGATGCCGTTGCACAGGACCGGGACGGCGGGCTTCACGGTCAGGGTGTAGGTGCCTTCGGCGACGGCGGGAAGGGCGTAGGAGCCGTCGGCGCCGGAGACGACCGAGTCCACCGGGACGCCGGTGAGCTCGACGGTGGCCTTGGCCAGCGGCTTGCCGGTGACGTCGAGGACGGTGCCGGTGACCGGGTGCGTGGGCACGGCGTCGAGCGTGACGTCCTGCTTGAGCGGCTGGCTGCTGGTCAGTTCGACGCCGGAGAGCGTCTTCACCGCGTGGCCGTAGGCGGTCAGCGTGAAGTCGTAGGTGCCCGGGACGAGCGAGAAGCGGTAGGTGCCGTCGGAGGCGGTGGAGACCTCACGGGCGTCGGACCCGGGGGTCGTGGCCTTGATCGTGACGCCGGACAGGGGCTTGCCCGTGGTGGCGTCGGTGACCGTGCCGGAGACCGTCACGGCGGTGTGCGGGGCCTTGTCGATGGAGGAGAGGATGTCGAGCTTGCCCTCGCCCCAGACGTTGTTCATGCCGGCGGTGCCACCGCAGTGGGTGTCGTCAACGTCACGGGCGCCCTGGTTGAGCAGCGCGCGCGTCTCGTCGATCTTGCCGATCAGCGACGGGGCCGCCGACCACAGGAGCGCGACGGCACCCGCGACGTGCGGGGTCGCCATCGACGTGCCCTGCTCGGTGTTGTACGAGGAACCGGGCCAGGTCGACTGGATGTTGACGCCCGGGGCCGAGATGTTCGGCTTCGCGGAACCGTCGACCAGGGAGGGACCGAAGCCGGAGAACTTGGCGATCACACCGTTCGCGTCGTACGCGCCCACGCCGTAGGACGTCACCTGCGAGCCGGGGGCGTGCGCGGTGGAGCAGGTCGCGCCGTCACCGTCGTTGCCGGCCGCGAAGGCCTCGAAGATGCCCGCGGAGTTCCAGGCCTCGACGATGTCCTGGTAGAACGTCGTGTCGTCGCCGCCCCAGGAGTTGTTGACGATGTTCGGGGCGAGGTCCGGGCGGGGGTTCTGCCCGTTGTGGTCGGTCGGCGCGAGGATCCACTGGCCGGCCTTGAGCAGGTCGCCGTCGAGGCACTCGCCCTGCGATCCCCCGCAGGCCTTGGCCGCCATCCACGTCGCGTTCGGCGCGACGCCGATGCCGTTCTTGGCGACCATCGTGCCCATCGTGTGGGTGCCGTGGCCGTTGTCGTCGCACGGCGTGCTGCTGGTGGCGCAGTAGCCGGTCGCGTCGTAGAAGTTGTAGTCGTTGGTGAAGGTGCCGTCACCGTTGTTGCCGCGGTACTGCTTCACCAGGTCCGGGTGGTCGTACTGCACACCCGAGTCGACGCTGGCGATGACGATGCCTTCGCCGCGGTCGTCGTACTGCTTCCATACGTCGTCCGCGTTGACGTCGGCGATGCCCCACTCGGGGGTCTCGTCGCCGCTGTCGGCGGTGTCCGTCTTCGCGGAGGTGCGCGCCTTGGTGACCTTGGCGTCGGAGGTCTCGGAGTCGTCGAGCTTGAAGTGCCGCTGCTTGACGATCGAGGCGACGTCCGAGCGCTTCGCGAGCTCGTTGACGAGCTGCTGGTCGCCGGTGACCTGGACCGTGTTGGCGATCCAGTAGTCCTGGTGGCCGACCTTCTTCTTGTCGAGGAAGGAGGTCAGCGAGGACTGGGAGGCCTTGGCGTGCGCGCGCAGCTCGCTGTACGCGGCCTTGGCCTTCTTCGCGTGCGTCTTCTGCTTCTTGGCGCCGGCCAGGTCCGCCTGGTCCTTCAGGACGACGAAGAAGGTGGCGTCGCTGCCGCCCTTCACCGCGCTCGTCAGGGCCGAGTCGACCTTGGCCGAGGCGGACGGCGACGGGGCGTCCGCGGCCATGGCCGGGAGCGAGGTGGTCAGCAGGGTGGCCGCGGCGAGCGAGGCCACCGCCCATGCGGCGCGTCTGCTGCGCCTAGGGGGTCGGGGCAGGGACATCGGGCACTCCTCCGGGGGAAGGTACGAGGTGCCCGCACCCTAGGAAGAGGCCGTTACTCGGTCATTACAGCGTTTGACGGCCCTATCCGCCGCTCTCCGCCCACCTGCCCTTTTCCGCCGGTCCGACCCCCGTCGCGGCGGAACGACGGACGGGCGCCGGAGGACCGTGTGGTCCTCCGGCGCCCGTGTTCCGGCTGCCGGGTACGTCGCGGTGGTGCGGGTCAGGGACGCTCGTCCGGGTCCTGGCCCTCCAGGGTGCCGTCCGCCTCCGCTTCGGCCTGCTTGGCGCGGACCTCCGGGTCCAGGAGCGCCGGGTCGCTGCCGTCGACCGAGGTCAGCGGGGCGCGGTCGTCGACCTCGGTGGGGGCGGGGGGCTCGACCAGCCAGTCGGGGTTGGCCTGCTTGTCCCACCACCGCCAGGCCACGTAGGCGGCGCCCGCCAGGAGGCCCGCCACGGCCAGGCCCTTGAACGCGCGACCGCACTTGGCCCGCCGTTCGTGCTTCCGGGTCAGCTTCCTGATCTCCTTCGGCGTGACCTGCCCGCGCAGAGCGGCCAGCGCGGCCGTGCTGCGGGCCGTGGCCTCCTCGGCCACGGGCTGGGCGGCGGCGAGGGCGTGCTCGACGCGCGGGACGGTGTAGTCCGCGGCGCTCCGGGCGGCCTGACGGGTCAGCAGGGCCGCGCGCTGCGCCGCCTCGTCGACCTTGGGGGGCACGTGTGCGAGGGCGAGTTCGAGACGTGGTGCGAGGTGTGCGTCGTACTGGACACGGGCCTGCTGAGCTGCCTTCGACACCTTCGGCGCGAGCAGTGTGCGGGCCTCGTGCGCATAGTGAACGGCCTGTTCCTTGGCCGAGTCGGCGTAGGGCGCCACCACTACCGCGGCGTGCTGCACGTTGTCCCTCGCCGAGTCGGTTGCGGCGCGCACGCTGTCGATGCGGGTCACGGGATCCTCCTCCTTGGTGGCGGGTAGGTACTCCGCCTATCCACCCAATTCGAGATCATGCCTGCAGGGGACCTGTGCGGCACGCGGAGCGGGCATCCGGGTCATTCGGTTCATCGGGGATGCCCCGGGGCAAGCAGGTGCAAGGGGAGCCTGCCGACGACAATGCCACGGTTCGGTCCGCCACGCGCTGGTTCGTCACGCACTTGGCCGCATTTGTTCCCGTACGGCGGCTCGTCGCGGATGAGGGGGCGCGACGGTGAACGGGCCGGGTGCGGCGCGGCCGGGCCGGGCGCCGGGCGGGGCGGTCCGTGCGAGGATCGGCTGACGTCAGATCAGACTTAGGGAAGGCAGACCGTGGCCGAGCAGCTTTACGCCACCTTGAAGACCAATCAGGGCGACATCGAGATCCGGCTTCTGCCGAACCACGCGCCCAAGACGGTCAAGAACTTCGTCGAGCTCGCCACCGGTGAGCGCGAGTGGACCCACCCGGCGACCGGAGCCAGGTCCAAGGACCGGCTGTACGACGGCACCGTCTTCCACCGGGTCATCAGCGGCTTCATGATCCAGGGCGGCGACCCGCTGGGCAACGGCACCGGTGGCCCGGGGTACGAGTTCGGCGACGAGTTCCACCCCGACCTGGCCTTCACCAAGCCGTACCTGCTGGCGATGGCCAACGCCGGCCCGGGAACCAACGGCTCGCAGTTCTTCGTGACCGTGTCGCCGACCGCCTGGCTGACGGGCAAGCACACCATCTTCGGCGAGGTGGTGGACCCGGCGAGCCAGAAGGTGGTGGACGCCATCGCCGCCGCCCCGACGAACGCGCGCACCGACCGCCCGGTGCAGGACGTCGTCATCGAGTCGGTCGTCGTCGAGACGCGCTGATCGCCCGACGTCACCACCCGGTCACGCTCCGGTTCGGCTCCCGGGAACCAACCGCCCTGTCCGTCCGTACTTGTTATGAGGGCGGGCGTGCAGGGCGGTGCCGTGTGCGCTGTCGCCACGACGAGGACGGAGGGGACCGCGCATGGGACCGATGGACCAGCAGCCGCCGGGCGGCCACGGCCCGACCCCGCCTGTCGACGGCCCGGTCAGCTGCTACCGCCACCCCGGCCGTGAGACGGCGATCCGCTGTACCCGCTGCGACCGGCCCATCTGTCCGGACTGCATGGTCAGCGCCTCGGTCGGTTTCCAGTGCCCGGACTGCGTGCGCCAGGGGTCGGGTACGGGACACCACCCGGCTGCCAGCCGGCCGCGGACGATCGCCGGCGGTGCGGTCGCGGCCGACCCCCGGCTGATCACCAAGATCCTGCTGGGGATCAACGCCGCGGTGTTCCTCGCCGTGCTGGCCAACGACGCGCTGCTCAATGACCTGACGCTGCTGGGACAGGCTCCGTACTACCCGTACGGCCCGGTCCAGGGAGTCGCGGAGGGCCAGTGGTACCGGCTGTTCACGTCGATGTTCCTGCACGAGGCGGTCTGGCACTTCGCCTTCAACATGCTGGGGCTGTGGTGGCTCGGCGGACCGTTGGAGGCGGTGCTCGGACGCGCCCGCTACCTGGCGCTCTATCTGATCTCGGGGCTGGCGGGCGGCGCCCTGACCTACTGGCTCGCCGCGCCGAACCAGCCCTCGCTGGGCGCCTCGGGAGCCATCTTCGGCCTGCTGGGCGCCACCGTGGTGCTGATGCGCCGGCTGAACTACGACATGCGCCCGGTGTTCATGATCCTCGCGCTCAACCTGGTCATCACCTTCAACCCCTGGGGCGGGATCGCCTGGCAGGCACATGTGGGCGGACTGGTCGCGGGCGTGCTGATCGGGATCGGCATGGTGCACGCGCCGCGGGAGCGGCGGAACCTCGTGCAGTTCGGGACCTGCGCCGCGGTGCTGGCCGCGGTGGTCCTGATCGTGGTCGCGAGAACGGCCGCGCTGACGTAGACGGGCACGGTCAGCCCGATACGGACCGTTTGTGATCGAAGTTGTCCACAGCGTGTACCTGATCTTGTGCATGGTGTGGGTACAACTGTGCCCCCTGTCGCTGAGCTGGGTTTTTCCAGCCAGGACAAGGGGCGTGCCGCCCGCTTCGAGGGGTGGCTGCAGTCACACCGGCGTCAACGACCGAGGAGTTATCCACAGATCGTCTGACCTTTTCCCCCGCCTGTGGATAACGCTGTGGGTAACTCAGGGCAAGGGTTGCGGGACCGGTCCCCGCTGTGGTGCTACGCGCTCCGCGGAGCTACTTCCACTGGGTCGAGACGCCGAAGCCGCCGGCGATGAAGCCGAAGCCGACGACGATGTTCCAGTTCCCCAGCGAGTCGATCGGCAGGTCGCCGTCGGTCACGTAGAAAACGACGATCCAGGCCAGACCGATCAGGAACAGCGCCAGCATCACCGGCGCGACCCAACTGCGATTGGTCAGCTTTATGTTGGTTGCCTGCTTCGCCGGAGGCGGCGTGAAGTCGGCCTTCTTGCGGATACGTGACTTCGGCACGAGGAACTCTCCTGTCGATGCGCTGCGTGACCGCGCAGGGAACTGTGGCTTGCGCCGGGGCTGGGCGCGAGGGGGAATGCTGCCTCCCCGGGGCGTCCGTTAGCGTAGTGCTTCCGTGGCGCCGAAGGAGATAAGGGTACGTTGAGCAATTCTGCCGACTCTCCCCCAGGCCCGGTCCGGCGCAGCTTCCGGCACCCGGCCAAAGTGCTCACGGCTGCCGTTTTCGCCCTGGCGGGCCTCATCTTCGTCACCAGCGCCAATACCGCCAAGGGCACCAATATCCGTACGGATTCCTCGCTGCTGAAACTCTCCGATCTCATTGAGCAGCGCAGTGAGAAGAACGCCTCCCTGGACGAGTCCGTGGCCTCCGTGCGCGACGACATCGACACCCTCGCCCAGCGCGACGGCGACAGCACCGCGGCGGAGGAGGCCAGGCTCAAGGCGCTGGAGCGCGCCGCCGGCACCTCGAAGCTCTCCGGCCGCGCCGTCTCCGTCACGCTGAACGACGCCCCGCAGAACGCCACGGCGAGCCCCGGATACCCCGATCCGCAACCCAACGACCTGGTCATCCACCAGCAGGACCTCCAGGCCGTCGTCAACGCGCTGTGGCAGGGCGGCGCCCGCGGCATCAAGGTCATGGACCAGCGGCTGATCTCCACCAGCGCGGTGCGCTGCGTCGGCAACACCCTGATCCTCCAGGGCCGGGTCTACTCGCCGCCGTACAAGATCACCGCGGTCGGTGACCCCACGAAGCTGGAGCAGGCGCTCGATGCCTCCCCGGCGATCCAGAACTACCTGCTGTACGTGAAGGCGTACGGGCTCGGCTGGAAAGTCGACGAGCGCGAGGCGGTGACTCTTCCCGGCTACTCGGGCACAGTGGATCTCCACTATGCGGAGCCGGTGAAGTAGCGAGCAGCTGCGGGGAGGCCGACCGGTGTCGGTGCGACTGATCGTCAGGACGTTCAGCGAGCTGTGCATCACCGTCGGCGCGCTGATCATCCTCTTTGTGGTCTATGTCTTGTTCTGGACCGGTGTGAAGGCGGCGGGCGCGACCGAGGGCCAGATCGACGACCTGCAGAACCAGTGGGCGCACGGCGCGGTGACCACCCCCGCCCCGCAGGCCTCCGCCGCGACCCCGAAGCCGTCCGCCCCGGCACCGGCCCCGAAGACGTACCGGGACGGGAAGCCGTTCGCGATGCTCTACATACCCCGCTTCGGGAAGGACTGGGAGTGGCCCGTCCTGGAGAACACCGAGGTCAAGACCCTGCAGAAGGGTCTGGGGCACTACCGGGGAACCGCGGCGGCCGGCGCCAGGGGCAACTTCGCGGTGGCCGGGCACAGGCGCACCTACGGCGACCCGTTCAAGGACTTCCCGAAGCTGCGGCCCGGTGACGCGGTGATCGTGACGGACGGGACGACGTGGTTCACGTACCGCATCGACAAGAAGCCCTACCGGACCGTGCCGAGCGATGTCGGTGTCATCGATCCGGTCCCGCGCAAATCCGGCTTCGACGGACCCGGCCGCTATCTGACGCTGACCACCTGCGAGCCCGAGTGGGGCAGCAGCCACCGGCTGATCGCCTGGGCGCACCTGGACGCGACGCAGCCCGTCACCGACGGGAAGCCCGCGGCTTTCCACAGCTGACCCACGGCGATGCCCCGGCCCTTTAGTCTGGTCCCGTACCGAATGGAGGGGTCAGCATGTACGGCTGGATCTGGCGGCATCTGCCGGGCAACGCGTGGGTGCGTGGGTTCATTTCGCTCGTGCTCGCCCTGGCGGTCGTCTACGTCCTGTTCCAGTACGTCTTCCCGTGGGCGGAGCCGCTGCTCCCGTTCGGCGATGTGACGGTGGACGGCGACGGCACGAGCGCGATGGGGGCCGGCCGATGAGCGCCCGCATCCTCGTCGTCGACAACTACGACAGCTTCGTCTTCAACCTGGTCCAGTACCTCTACCAGCTGGGCGCCGAGTGCGAGGTGCTCCGCAACGACGAGGTGACCACCGCCCACGCCCAGGACGGCTTCGACGGCGTCCTGCTCTCACCCGGCCCCGGCACCCCCGAGCACGCGGGCGTCTGCGTCGACATGGTGCGGCACTGCGCGGCGACCGGCGTCCCGGTCTTCGGCGTCTGCCTGGGCATGCAGTCGATGGCGGTGGCGTACGGCGGCGTGGTGGACCGCGCCCCCGAGCTGCTGCACGGCAAGACGTCCCCGGTGATCCACGAGGGCGCGGGCGTCTTCGCCGGTCTGCCCTCGCCCTTCACCGCGACCCGCTACCACTCGCTCGCCGCCGAACCGGACACGGTTCCCGAGGAGCTGGAGGTCACCGCGCGGACGGCCGACGGCATCATCATGGGGCTGCGCCACCGGGAGCTGGAGGTCGAGGGGGTGCAGTTCCATCCGGAGTCGGTGCTCACCGAACACGGCCATCTGATGCTGGCGAACTGGCTGGCGCGGTGCGGTGACGCGGGAGCCGTCGGGAGGTCGGCGGGACTCGCGCCGGTGGTGGGCAAGGCCGTCGCGTGACGCCACCCCGCCATGGATCCGACGCCGGACAGGACGGCCCGTACGAACCGGGCGGTTTCGAGGCGGCGGTGGATCACCTGGCGGACCCGTTGAACGACCCGCTGCCCGGGCGGCACGCCTCGCCGTGGTCCCGGCCGGAGCACGCCCCCGTCGGGCAGGCGGCCGGGGACGCGGGCGGGGCGGGAGGTCCCGGAGTCGGTACGGTGCCGTCGCGGGCGTCACACGGGCCGCAGACGGCCCAGGACCCTCCGCGTGAGTGGTACGACCCCGAGGGATACGAACGGGACTGGTACGGGCGCCAGGAGCCCGCGCAGGAGGTTCCCGCAGCACCGGTCGTCCCCGGCCCCCGGGCCGACGAGACCGTCACGCTGCGGAGGGCGGAGCCCCGGCGCGTGGTGGTGGCCGACCAGGCGGCGACGGTGGCCCTGCCGGTGACGGCCGTCCGCCCCGGACCGGAGCGTGAATCCGGGGCAGCGGCCGCATGGGAAGCCGCCGAACGGGACGCGGCCGGCCCGGACACCGCCGGACCGGACGCGGCAGAGCGGGACGCGGCGGGACCGGACGCCTCGGCTCCGGTCACCGGCGGGCGGGCCGAGCGGCGCCGGGCGGCGAAGGGGCGCGGGCGCAGGCGTGGCGAGGGGCAGCCGGAGGCCGCGATGGCGGCGGGGGCCGACGGCGCGGGCGCGACGCCTCCGAAACCGATGTCGCGGGTCGAGGCACGACGAGCGGCCAAGGCGGCGAAGGACAGCCCCGCGGTCGTCGTCAGCCGGGTGGTCGGCGAGCTGTTCATCTCGCTGGGCGTGCTGATGCTGCTCTTCGTCACGTACCAGCTGTGGTGGACGAACGTGCGCGCCGACCAGATAGCCGGCAAGGAGACGCACAAGATCCAGGACGACTGGGCCAAGGGCAAACGCAGCCCCGGCGTGTTCGCACCGGGTGAGGGCTTCGCCATCATCCACATCCCGAAACTCGACGTGGTCACGCCGATCGCCGAAGGCATCAGCAAGGAGAAGGTCCTCGACCGCGGCATGGTCGGGCACTACGGCGAGGAACCGCTGCGCACGGCGATGCCCTCGGACAAGCAGGGCAACTTCGCCCTGGCCGGCCATCGCAACACGCACGGCGAGCCCTTCCGCTACGTCAATCGGCTGAGCCCCGGCGACCCGATCGTGGTCGAGACACAGGACGCCTACTACACGTACGAGATGACGAGCGTCCTTCCCCAGACCTCGCCGTCCAACGTGTCGGTCATCGGCGCGGTGCCGCCTCAGTCGGGGTTCAAGAAGCCGGGCCGATACATCACCCTGACGACCTGTACGCCCGAATTCACGAGTACGTACCGTTTGATCGTCTGGGGCAAGATGGTCGACGAACGGCCTCGCAGCGAGGGCAAGCCCGACGCGCTCCTGGACTGAGCGGGCCGAACGACATCACGACAGGGACGGTGCGGTGGCAGCGAGGACCGAGGACGAAGAGCAGATCGGCGAGTCCGCGCCCCCCGTGCGGCCCAGGGGCCGTCATCCTGTCGCGACGGCCGTCAGCGTCTTCGGCGAACTGCTGATCACCGCGGGCCTGGTGCTCGGTCTCTTCGTCGTCTACTCGCTGTGGTGGACGAACGTGCTGGCCGACCGCGAGGCCACCAAGCAGGGCCACACCGTCCGCGACCGCTGGGCCGACGGCCCGGGCGCGCTGGACACCAAGGACGGCATCGGGTTCCTGCACGTCCCGTCGATGAAGAACGGCGAGGTGCTCGTCAAGAAGGGCACCGACACCGAGACCCTCAACGACGGCATCGCCGGCTACTACACCGATCCGGTGAAGTCGGCGCTCCCGTCCGACAAGGAGGGCAACTTCACGCTGGCCGCCCACCGCGACGGCCACGGGGCGAAGTTCCACAACATCGACAAGGTGCGGACCGGGGACGCGATCGTCTTCGAGACCAAGGACACCTGGTACGTCTACAAGGTCTTCAAGGAGCTTCCCGAGACGTCGAAGTACAACGTCGACGTGCTCCAGGCCGTGCCGAAGGGCTCGGGCGCCGAGAAGGCCGGCCGCTACATCACGCTGACGACGTGCACCCCCGTCTTCACGTCGAAGTACCGCTACATCGTGTGGGGCGAGCTGGTGCGTACGGAGAAGGTCGACCACGACCGTACGAAGCCGGCGGAGCTGCTCTGATCCGTACGGACGACGCAGACAGGGCCCCGGTCACCGTTGAGGTGACCGGGGCCCTGTCTCGTGCCGTGAGGCGTCCTAGTGGCCGCCCCCGCCCAGGAGGCCGTTCCCGTTGCCGCCGTTCCCGCCCATGGTGGTGAGCGTGATGGTGGTGGCGGCCGGGTCGGCCTGTGTGTTCGGCTGCGGGTCGCTGCCGGTCACGATGGCGTTGTCGTCACCCGAGCTGCCTTCCGCGAACTGGACGTTGGTGAAGCCGGCCGCGGCGAGTTCCTGCTTGGCCTGGGACACCGGCTTCATCCTGACGTCCGGCACGGGCACCGTCGCGGGCTGCGTCGGGCCCTTGGACACCTTGAGGATGATCGAGGTGTTCTTGCCCACCTTCTCGTTGGCCGCCGGGTTCTGCTCGACGACCTCGCCCGCGGGCTTGTCGTTGTCGACCTCGGACTTGCCGATGTTGGTGAAGCCGAGCGGGGTGAGCTGGGCCAACGCCTCGTCCCACGTACGGCCGGTCACCGGAGGCATCGTGATCAGCTTCTCCGTGGCGACCGAGAGCTTCACCTCGGAGTTCTTCTCGGCCTTGGCGTTGCCCTTGGGCGTCTGGTCCATGACCGTGCCCGGGTCGGCGTCGGAGGTCTCGACCGAGTTGACCGTGACCGTGAAGCCCTCTTCCTCAAGGAGCTTGCGGGCGTTCTCCTCGGACTTCTCCGTGACGTCCGGCACCTTGACCTTCGGCGCACCGCTGGAGACGAAGACCGTGATGGTGTCGTTCTCCTCGATCTGCGCGCCCTTCTCGGGAGTCTGGCGGCAGATCTTGCCCGCGGGCTGCTGCTCGCACTCCTCCTTCGGGCCCTGCTTGAGGATGGTGTTGGTGTTGTCCGCGAGCAGCTTTGCTTCCTGGACCGTCGAACCGACCATGTTCGGCGCGCTGAACGTGCCGTCGCCGCTGTCACCGTCGCCGCCGAAGACGGACTTTCCGATGAGGATCGCGCCGATCAGCACCAGGATGCCCGCGACGACCAGCAGGATCGTCGAGGTGTTGCCCTTCTTCTGCCGGCGGCGGTCGGGGCGGTCGTCGTAGCCGTAGCCGCCGTCGTCCGGGTTGACCGGCGGCAGCATCGACGTCTGTGGGCCGTTGTGGTCCGCGGCCCGCAGAGCGGTGGTCGGCTGGTCGTTGTCGTAACCGCCGTAGCCGCCGTACCCGGCCGCGCCCATCGCCGCGGTCGCCGCGACCGGCTGACCGTCGAGGCAGGCCTCGATATCGGCGCGCATCTCGTCGGCCGACTGGTAGCGGTAGTCGGGGTCCTTGGTGAGGGCCTTCAGCACGATCGCGTCCATCTCGGGCGTGATCTCGGGGTCGAAGTTGCTGGGCGGCTGGGGCTCTTCCCGTACGTGCTGGTAGGCCACCGCGACGGGTGAGTCACCGACGAACGGCGGCCTGACGGCCAGCAGCTCGTAGAGCAGGCAGCCGGTGGAGTACAGGTCGGAGCGCGCGTCCACCTGCTCGCCCTTGGCCTGCTCCGGGGAGAGGTACTGGGCGGTGCCGATGACGGCCGCGGTCTGGGTCATCGTCATGCCGGAGTCGCCCATGGCGCGGGCGATGCCGAAGTCCATGACCTTGACCTGGCCGGTGCGCGTCAGCATGACGTTCGCCGGCTTGATGTCACGGTGAACGATCTGGGCGCGGTGCGAGTACTCCAGCGCCTGGAGGATCCCGACGGTCATCTCGAGGGTGCGCTCGGGCAGCAGTCTGCGGCCGGAGTGGAGCAGTTCCCTGAGCGTCGACCCGTCGACGTACTCCATGACGATGTACGGGATCGAGACCCCGTCGACGTAGTCCTCACCGGTGTCGTAGACCGCGACGATCGCCGGGTGGTTGAGCGAGGCGGCGGACTGGGCCTCACGGCGGAACCGGGCCTGGAAGGACGGGTCGCGGGCGAGATCCGCCCGGAGCGTCTTCACAGCTACGGTGCGGCCGAGCCGGGTGTCGTGAGCGAGGTAGACCTCGGCCATGCCACCACGGCCGAGCACCGAGCCCAGCTCGTACCGGCCGCCGAGGCGACGCGGCTCTTCCATAACTGTTCCAGCCCTCTCCGTCAGTCCTGACCGCACCGGTGTGCGGTCCGGCGGTGTGCTGTTCGCGCATACGCTACCGGCCGCGCATCAGCTGATCGGCCCGCAGGCAATACCTGATATCCGACCGGTATCCGCGGGCGCTGATTTGGGGCCAGGTGTGAGCGGTCTCACTTCTTGCTGTCGATGACCGCCTTCATGACCGCCTTCGCGATGGGGGCGGCCAGGCCGCCACCGGAGATGTCGTCACGGTTGGCCTCGCCGTCCTCGACGACCACGGCCACGGCGACGGGGGAGCCGTCATCGGTCTTGGCGTACGAGATGAACCAGGCGTACGGCTTCTCGCTGTTGTTGAGGCCGTGCTGGGCGGTACCCGTCTTGCCGCCGACGGTGGCGCCGGCGATCTTGGCGTTCGTGCCCGTGCCGGAGTTGACGACGGTCTCCATCATCTGCTGGAGCTTCTGGGCGTTCTCGCCCGAGATGGGCTGGCTGAGCTGCTCCGGCTCGTGGGTGTAGATGTCGTCCAGGCTGGGCGACTGCCGCTTGGCGACCATGTACGGCTGCATCAGCTTGCCGTCGTTGGCGACCGCCGAGGCCACCATGGCCATCTGGAGCGGGGTGGTCCGGTTGGACGCCTGGCCGATGCCGGCCATGGCGTTCTGCGGACGGTTGTCCTTGGGGTAGATGCTCGCGGCGGAGCGGACCGGAGTGAAGATCTCCTTGTTGAAGCCGAACTTGTCGGCCTGGTCGATCATCTTCTGGTTGCCCAGGTCATCGCTGATCTTGCCGAAGACGGTGTTGCAGGACATCCGCAGCGCCTCCCGGAGCGAGGCGTTCTCGCACGGGATGTTGCCCTCGTTGGCCAGGGGCTGCCCGGTGGTCAGCGGAAGCCGCCAGGGCAGCGGCGACTTCGTGGCCGCGTCGATGTCGGTGTAGAGCCCGTTCTCCAGAGCGGCGGCCGCCGTGACGACCTTGAAGGTCGAGCCGGGCGGGTAGGTCTCGCGCAATGCCCGGTTGAGCATCGGCTTGTCCTTGTCCTTCTGGAGCTTCTGCCAGGCCTTGGAGTCCTTGTCGGAGTTGCCCGCGAAGGTCGAGGGGTCGTACGACGGGGTGCTGGCGAGCGCCAGGATGGCACCGGTCTTCGGGTCGAGGGCGGCGACGGCGCCCTTCTTGTTCCCGAGGCCCTCGAAGGCGGCCTTCTGGGCGGCGCTGTTGAGCGTGGTGACGACGTTGCCACCCTGCTTCTCGTCGCCGGTGAACATCGACATCGTGTTGTCGAAGAAGAGCTGGTCGTCGTTGCCGGTGAGGATGCCGTCCTCGATGTACTCGAGCTGCGTGGCGCCGAAGGCCTGCGAGGAGTAGCCGGTGACGGGCGCCCACATGGGCCCGTTCTTCCAGACCCGCTTGTACTTGAAGTCGCTGTCCTTGGTCTCGGTGGACCCGGTGATCTCGGCGCCGCCGTCGACGATGATGTTGCCGCGCTCGTGTGCGTACCGCTCGATACGGACGCGGCGGTTCTCGTCGCGGGTGTTGAGCTCGTCGGCCTTCACGTACTGGAGGTAGTTCGTCCGTGCGAGCAGGGCGAAGATGAGGACGCCGCAGAAGATCGCGATCCGGCGCAGGGGCTTGTTCACGGTCGGACCACCTGGGTCATCTCGGCGTCGGAGGACGGGGCGGGCGCCGGGGCGGGGCGGCGGGCGGTGTCGCTGATCCGGATGAGGATGGCGATCAGCGCCCAGTTGGCCAGGACGGACGATCCACCGTACGCGAGGAACGGCATCGTCATACCGCTCAGCGGGATGAGGCCCATGACACCGCCAGCGACCACGAAGACCTGGATCGCGAAGGCGCTGGAGAGGCCGATCGCCAGGAGTTTGCCGAAGGGGTCACGCGCGGCGAGAGCCGTACGGACGCCGCGCTCGACGATCAGGCCGTAGATCAGCAGGACGGCCATCATTCCGGCCAGTCCCAGTTCCTCGCCGACGGTGGAGAGGATGAAGTCGGCGTTGGCGGCGAACATGATCAGGTCCGAGTGGCCCTGGCCCAGTCCGGTGCCGAGCGTGCCGCCGGAACCGAAGGACATGAGGGACTGGGCGATCTGATCGCTCTGCGCCATCGTCGCCTTGGAGAACGGGGCGAGCCAGGCGTCCACCCGCTGCTGCACGTGAGGCTCGAAGGACGCCACACCTACCGCACCGGCCGCCGACATCAGCAGACCGAAGACGATCCAGCTGGTCCGCTCGGTGGCGACGTACAGCATGACGACGAACAGTCCGAAGAACAGCAGGGACGTACCGAGGTCGGTCTCGAAGACGAGGATCAGGATCGACAGGGCCCAGATGGTGATGATCGGCCCGAGGTCGCGTCCGCGCGGCAGGTACATCCCCATGAAGCGGCGGCTGGCCAGGGCCAGCGCGTCCCGCTTGACCATGAGGTAGCCGGAGAAGAACACCGCGATGAGGATCTTGGCGAACTCACCCGGCTGGATGGAGAACGGGCCGAGGCTGATCCAGATCTTCGCGCCGTTCACCGCCGGGAAGAACATCGGGATGACCAGCAGGACCAGCGCCGCGGCCATCGAGATGTAGGTGTAGCGCTGGAGGATGCGGTGGTCCTTGAGGATGATCAGCACCGCGGCGAAGAGAGCGACGCCGATCGCCGAGTAGAGGAGCTGCTTGGGGGCGTCCGGGCTGTACGCCCCGTACAGGTACTCCGCACGCTGGATCAGTCGCGGCGACTGGTCCAGCCGCCAGATCAGCACCAGGCCCAGGCCGTTGATCAGGGTGGCCAGCGGAAGCAGCAGCGGGTCCGCGTACGGAGCGAACTTGCGCACCACGAGGTGGGCGACGCCGCCGAGCAGGATGAGCCCCGCCCCGTAACCGAACATGCCGGACGGGAGGCTCCCGTCCATCGCGAGGCCCACGTTGGCGTAGGCGAACACCGAGATGGCGATGGCGAAGACCATCATCATCAGTTCGGTGTTGCGCCTGCTCGGTGCGTCGATCGCGCCGATCGTGGTCGTGTTGGTGACAACGCTCATGGTGCTGAAGGCCCCCTACGGCTTTACTGCTTACCGCACTGCGGGACCAGCTTCTTCTCTTCCTCCGAGAGGCTGGGACCGGGAGTGGGAGTCGCTGAAGTCTGCTTGGTCTTGGCGTCGGACGTCGTCGACGTCTTGGTGGCGTCCTTGTCCGTGCCGGCGGCCTGGCCCTCGTCGACGGGGGCGTTCTTCTCAGCTGCGCGGCGCTCTGCGTCCTTCTTGCAGGCGGTCGCCTGGGTGGCGAGCTCGGTGATCTTCTTGCGGGCGTCGGCCAGGCTGCCCTCGGCGATGGTCGCCTCGACCTGCTTGCGCTGGTAGGGCGGCAGGTACTTGAGTTCGATCTCGGGGTGGTCCGTCTCGACCTTGGAGAGCGACAGCCATGCGAGGTCCTGGCTGATGCCCTGGTACAGCGCGACGTTGTCGTTCTTCGCGCCGACGAAGTACTGGGTCTGGGTCCAGCGGTAGCCGCCGTACGCACCGCCCCCGATGACCGCCAGCGCGAGCACGATGTACAGGGACCGCTTGAGCCACTTGCGGCCGCCGGGCTTCACGAAGTCGTCGTCGGAGTAGGAGCCGAAGGACCCGTCCGGCATTCCGTCGTAGCCGACGTCGTCACCGCTGCCGGGAGGGCCGAAGCCGCCGGACGGCGGTGGGACGGGGCGGCCGAGGCCGGCCGCGCGTCCGGCGGGGGTCTCCATGGCGCCGCCGTCGTTCAGCTGGGCGGCCTGGTTCTCCGCGACGGCTCCGACGATGACCGGGGTGTCGTTGAGCTGCCCGGCCAGGGTGTCGTTGCTGTCTCCGTCGAGTACGTCGGCGACGATGCAGGTGATGTTGTCCGG
Source organism: Streptomyces sp. NPDC091416 (assembly GCF_044756845.1). NCBI lineage: Bacteria > Bacillati > Actinomycetota > Actinomycetes > Kitasatosporales > Streptomycetaceae > Streptomyces > Streptomyces sp. NPDC091416. The sequence goes on along the minus strand of NZ_JBIVTU010000006.1, from coordinate 183,976 downwards.
ACCGCCGCCGCGCAGGGCGAGCTGGATGAGGTCCTGGATGGTTTCCTGCGGGCCCTGGTAGCTGGCGAGCGTCTCCTCCATCGTCTGGTGGGAGACGACGCCGGAGAGCCCGTCGGAGCAGATCAGATAGCGGTCGCCGGCCCGGACCTCACGGATGGAGAGATCGGGTTCGACGTGGTCACCACTGCCCAGCGCGCGCATCAGCAGGGAGCGCTGCGGGTGGGTGGTGGCCTCTTCCTCGGTGATCCGGCCCTCGTCGACCAGCCGCTGGACCCAGGTGTGGTCCTGCGTGATCTGCGTCAGGACGCCGTCCCGCAGCAGATAGGCGCGCGAGTCGCCGACGTGGACGAGGCCGAGGCGCTGACCCGTCCACAGGAGTGCGGTGAGCGTGGTGCCCATGCCCTCCAGCTGGGGGTCTTCCTCGACCATCATGCGCAGCTGGTCGTTGGCCCGCTGGACCGCCGTACCCAGTGACGTGAGGATGTCGGAGCCGGGGACGTCGTCGTCGAGCTGGACGAGGGTGGAGATCACCTCGGAGCTGGCGACCTCGCCGGCCGCCTGGCCGCCCATGCCGTCGGCGATGGCGAGCAGACGCGGTCCGGCGTAGCCGGAGTCCTCGTTGCCCTCCCGGATCATGCCCTTGTGCGATCCGGCGGCGAAGCGCAGGGACAGACTCATGCGCACCTCACCCGTCGGCTCGGGGTACAGCCGGTCTCGAGCCACACTGCCCACCCTCCGGTCGGGAGCCTGGCCGGGTCCGATGCCCGGGCCGCCGCGGCTCGCTCGCTCCGCTCGCTCATTGTCGTACTACTTCCGCAGCTCGATGACGGTCTTGCCGATCCGGATCGGCGCGCCCAGCGGAACAGGCGTCGGGGTGGTGAGACGGGTCCGGTCCAGATACGTGCCGTTGGTGGACCCGAGATCCTCGACGATCCACTGGCCGTCACGGTCGGGGTAGATCCTGGCATGCCTGCTGGACGCGTAGTCGTCGTCCAGCACGATCGTTGAATCATGGGCCCGGCCCAGCGTGATGGTCTGCCCCTGGAGCGCCACCGTGGTACCGGTCAGCGTCCCTTCGGACACGACCAGTTTGGTCGGTGCGCCCCGGCGCTGGCGGCCGGGCTGCTGGCGTTGCTGCGGCGGTGCCGCAGCGGTCTGGCGTGCCTGTGGAGGCCGTGCGTCGGTCGCAGTGCGGCGTGAGCCGCGCTGCGTGACGCGCGTTCCGAACAGGTCACTTCGAATGACCTGGACGGCCACGATCACGAACAGCCACAGAACAGCCAGGAATCCTAGCCGCATGACCGTAAGGGTCAGCTCTGACATTGCCCCCGCTTCACCCTTCGGCTTGCCGGTAAACGATGGTGGTGCTGCCCACGACGATCCGCGAGCCGTCGCGGAGCGTAGCGCGGGTTGTGTGCTGCCCGTCTACCACGATGCCGTTGGTAGACCCGAGATCCTGGATCGTCGAGGGCGTTCCGGTCCGAATCTCACAGTGCCGGCGGGAAACTCCGGGGTCGTCGATCCGCACGTCGGCGTCGGTGCTGCGGCCCATCACCAGCGTCGGGCGCGAGATCTGGTGGCGGGTGCCGTTGATCTCGATCCAGCGTCGCACCTGCGTGTTCGGCAGAGGGCTGGGGGTGGCCGGTGGGCGCCGGTCCGGGCCCGGTGCTCCGCCGTGCCTGGCGCCCGGCGGCGGGGCCGCGGGCATGGGCGGTGCGGAGGCGGGCGGGTAGCCGTAGCCGCCGGGAGCCTGGGGGCGCCCGTGGCCCGGGTGGGCGGGCGGTGCGGACTGCGGGCCCGGGTGGTTCTGGAAAGCCTGCTGGCCGGGCTGTCCCTGCTGTGACGAACTCGACGCCAGAGTGCGGCTGCGCACGCGGTAGAGACCGGTGTCGAGGTCCTCCGCCTTCTCCAGATGGACCTTGATCGGGCCCATGAAGGTGTACCGCTGCTGCTTGGCGTAGTCCCTGACAAGCCCGGAGAGCTCGTCGCCCAGCTGGCCGGAGTACGGGCTGAGCCGCTCGTAGTCGGGGGCGCTGAGCTCGACGATGAAGTCGTTGGGGACGACGGTCCGCTCGCGGTTCCAGATGGTGGCGTTGTTGTCGCACTCCCGCTGGAGGGCACCGGCGATCTCGACCGGCTGGACCTCGGACTTGAAGACCTTGGCGAAGGTGCCGTTGACCAGACCTTCGAGACGCTGCTCGAAACGCTTCATGACTCCCATGGGGCACCTCCTCCGGTGTCGTCGTCCCTGTACTGCTTACTGATCGTATCCACGCGTAGGGAAATCGGCTGGTTCCCCTTGTCTGCCCTGTGGAGGAGTGTCCCCCCTCACACGGATCGTAGAGGCGGCCTCCTGACAGTGTCCCGCACCTTGGGTGCACTCAGGAGGAGTGGGGGGCGGCGGCTCCGGGTTCCCGGTTCCCTCCGGACGTTCGGCGAAACAAACGGATGTGAATCCACCCTGCCCAGCGTGCTAATCTTCCGTTGTCGCCAGGCGCTCGCAGCAACAAGCGAGAGTCTGAAAACACCACTCATGCGCGAGTGGCGGAACGGCAGACGCGCTGGCTTCAGGTGCCAGTGTCCTTAGGGACGTGGGGGTTCAAATCCCCCCTCGCGCACAAGAGAGAAGCCCCACAGGCCATCGGCCTGTGGGGCTTCTTCGGTTCTTGGGCCGAGCGCGGGGTGGCACGTGTTTGGTTTCACGTGAAACGTCCGAATCGGTCCCCGGGGGAGAGCGGGATCGGCGGGGGCGGTGCTGCATGCAGGAAGGGCCGGGGTCGGTGACCCCGGCCCTTCCTGCCGTCGTGCCCCGTTCTCAGGCGGCGAGGCGGGACGCGAGGGCCTTGGCCTTCTCCGAGGCGTCGGTGAGCGCCTGGGCGCGGGAGGAGTCGGCGAGCGGGATGAGCTCGGCCATCTGCGGATTGCTGTGGGCCAGGGTGAGCTCCGGGACGATGAAGTCGACCTCGGCGGAGAACATCGACGTCAGCAGCGTCGCCAGATAGTTCTGGACGAACTCGGCGTTCTCGCGCGGAGTGCCCGCGGCGTACGAGCCGCCGCGGCTGGCGACGACGGTGATCGGGGTGCCGGCCACCGGGCTGTCGGGGCCCGCGTTGTGGCCGACGATGATCACGTGGTCGAGCCATGCCTTGAGCGTCGACGGAATCGTGAAGTTGTACATGGGGGCGCCGATCAGGACCGCGTCCGCGGCGGCGAGCTCTGCGGCGAGTTCGCCCCGCAGGGGGTGTGCGGCACCAGCTGCGGCGGCCTCGGCGTTCAGGTGCGGCAGCGGCTCGGCCGCGAGGTCGCGGTAGACGACCTTTCCGTCGGGGTGCTGCTCGCGCCAGGTCTGCACGAAGGTGGCGGTGACCTCGCGCGAGGCGGAGCCCTCGGGGAAGACGGCGGAATCGAGGTGCAGGAGGGTGGCCATGAGGGTCTCCATGGTTCGGTGAGGGGAGGGTCGGTAAGCGTTCAAATATTTCGTACGTACCTAGTAATAACATAGGGGCTTACGAATAGTAAGTCCCTCACGTCCACGCAGTACTCTGGATGAATGGCGGATCACAGCGAGCAGGCGTGCAGGCGGGTGGACGTGGGCATCAGTCGCGTCTTCGAGCTGTTCGGTAAGCGCTGGACAGGGCCGATCGTCTCCGTGCTGATGCAACAGCCGGTGCACTTTGCCGATCTGCGGCGGGCCATTCCGGGCATCAGCGAGCGGATGCTTTCCGACCGGCTCACCGAACTGGGGGCGGCGGGGCTGGTGGTCCGCGAGGTCGACGAGGGACCGCCGCTGCGGGTGTCGTACCGGCTGACGCAGGCCGGTGCCGCGATGGAGCCCGCTCTCAAGGAACTGGGGAGCTGGGCCGAAACCCATCTCAAGGACGGCCTCGGCGGCTGCTGAGGTCTGTCGTGCAGTTCCCGGCGGGCGCATGACGACAGCTGCGGCATGCCGCGGCCGGTCCGAGCCGGAGCCCGGGGGCGGGGCGCGGGCGGACGGCGGTACCGTCTGCGGCAGTTGATGCGGGACCGGGACGCCGGACGCCGACGGCGGCGACCGGGTGCGGTCGGGGGAGGCTGCGCGCCATGAGCGAGATCGAAGCGACACTGCCGGTACAGCGGGCCACGAACGACGGTCCACGCATTCCCGTCGTGCCCGGGTTCGCCCGCCGTGCGGCCACGGAGGACCCCGCCGCACCGCCGTCGCCGCGAGAGGCCGGCAAGGCGCTGCGCCGGCGGGTGCCCCGCTCCTCCCACGCCTCGCTGGTTCTGCCTGCGGGGCGGCCCGACGCGGTGCGGGCGGTCGAGGAGTCGAATCAGGGCCGGGTGCCGGGTCTCACACCGATACGGGTGGGACGGATGGCCGCGACGCCGTTCGCCTTTCTGCGGGGTTCTGCGGGTCTGATGGCCCACGACCTGGTGGGGACACCCGTCACCGGGGTGGCCGCGCAGCTCTGCGGTGACGCGCACGCGGCGAATTTCGGACTGTACGGCGATGCCCGGGGCAGCCTGGTCATCGATCTGAACGACTTCGACGAGACCGTGGCCGGTCCCTGGGAGTGGGACCTCAAGCGTCTCGCCACCTCACTGGTGCTCGCGGGCCGCGAGGCCGGTGCGGACGAGGCGACCTGCCGCAGGGGCGCGTACGACACGGTGGGCGCCTACCGGCGGACCATGCGGCTGCTCGCCCGGCTGCCCGCGCTCGACGCGTGGAACGCCATCGCCGACGAGGAACTGGTCTCGCACACGGACGCGAAGGATCTGCTGGGCACCCTGGAACGGGTGTCGGAGAAGGCGCGCAACAACACCAGCGCCCGCTTCGCCGCGAAGTCGACGGAGGACTCCGGGGACGGCGGCCGCCGGTTCGTCGACGCACCGCCGGTGCTGCGCCGGGTGCCGGACGCGGAGGCGGCGGCCGTGGCGGCGGGACTGGGCGACTATCTGGGCACCGTCTCGGAGGACCGGGTGCCGCTGCTCGCCCGCTACGCGATCCACGATGTGGCGTTCCGGGTGGTCGGCACGGGAAGCGTGGGCACCCGGTCGTACGTGGTGCTGCTGCTGGATCACCGGGGCGAGCCCCTGGTCCTTCAGGTGAAGGAGGCCAGGCCGTCGGTACTCGCGCCGCATCTGCCCGCCGTGGGCTTCGACGTGCCCGAGGTGGTGCACGAGGGACGCCGCGTGGTGCTCGGGCAGAAGCGGATGCAGGTCGTCAGTGACATTCTGCTGGGCTGGGCGACCGTGGAGGGCCGGCCCTTCCAGGTGCGGCAGTTCAGGAACCGGAAGGGCAGCGTGGACCCGGCGGCACTGGCGGCCGATGAGGTCGACGACTACGGCCGGATGACCGGTGCGCTGCTGGCGCGGGCCCACGCGCACAGTGCCGATCCGCGGCTGATCGCGGGGTACTGCGGGAAGAACGACGAGCTGGACGAAGCGGTGGCGGCGTTCGCGGTGACTTACGCGGACCGTACCGAGGCGGACCACGCGGACCTGGTGCGGGCGATCGGAGCAGGGCGGATAGCCGCCGAATCGGGGGTGTGAGGCCCGCTGCGCCGACCGCGCGTCCTCGGCACCCCGGCCGTGGCCATACGCTGGACGGGTGACCCACGAAGCCGCCGGGGTGCCGACCACCCGGAACGACGATGCCCGGCAGGACGACGCCCCGCAGGACGAGCGGCCCGGCCCCCCGGCCGATGCGCAAGCGGAAGCGGGAACGGACGCGCGATCGGACGCGCAGACGGGCGTTCCGGGCTCCGGACGTCACGCCGGTGCGCCTGCTGACGGTGGTGCGGGCGCCGGAGCTGGTGCTGGTGAGACCGACGGTGCGGATGCCGCTGCTCCGGGCGGCGCGGCCGGTGAGCAGGCGCGTCCCGAGGCGCGGCTGGCGCATGCCGTGCGGGTGGCGGAGCAGGCTCTCATCGAGTTCGAGATCGCGGTGGAGACGTTCCGGGTCGAGGTCGAGAACTTCTCCCGGCTGCACCACCAGCGGCTGGGTCCGATGTACGCACGGCTCGACGAGCTCGACGCGCTGATCGCGGAGGCCCGGGCCGCACGGTCGGGCGATCCGGAGGATCTGCGCAAGGCACAGGAGGCACGGGCGATCGTGATGCCCATGCCGGGCGTCGACGAGCTGTTCCACGACTGGATCGACTCCGAAGGTCTGTCGCCCGAGGCCGCGGCCATGCTGACCGAGCAGCCGGTCCGGCCGCCGAAGCGGGTCCGGCCGACCGACGAGGCGCGCAAGCTGTACCGCGAGCTGGCCCGCAAGGCCCATCCGGACCTGGCCCAGGACGAGAAGGAGCGGGCCAGGCGCGACGAGTTCATCACGCGCGTCAACGCCGCCTACGGGCGCGGGGACGAGGCACTGCTCAGGGAACTGGCCCAGGAGTGGGCGGCGGGACCGGTCGTGCCCCCGGCGGAGCTCAGCGAGGCCGACGAGCTGTATGCCCGGCTGAACTGGCTGACGCAGCGCAAGGAACTGCTGACGGTGCTCGCCCAGGAGTTGGAGCAGAGCGCGATCGGCGCCATGCTCCGGATGGCTCCGGAGGATCCGGATCACCTGCTGGAGGAGATCGCCGAGCAACTGCTGGGCGAGGTCTCGCAGCGTGAGGCCGAGCTGTCAGGTCTGCAGTAGCGTTTCCGGTGACTTCGGTGCGCATGTGAACGAGAGAAGGCATGACCCATGAATTTCGCCCAGCTTCCCGCAGTCGCGGTCACGGCGGTGCCGGCGGACGGCTTCGTGCTGGACGTCCGGGAGGACGACGAATGGGCGGCCGGGCATGTCGACGGCGCCCTGCACATTCCCATGAGTGACTTCGTGGGCCGGTTCGGTGAGCTGACCGAGGCGGTGGAGGACGGCCGGCGCGTGCACGTGATGTGCCGGGTCGGCGGCCGTTCCGCCCAGGTCACCCAGTACCTGGTGCAGCAGGGCATCGAGGCCGTGAACATCGACGGCGGCATGCTCGCCTGGGAGGGCGCGGGACGCCCGATGGTCACCGACAACGGGGCACCGGCCTTCGTCGCCTGACGTCGCGGGCGCCTGGTTTCGGCGTCGGAGGTCGCGGGCGCCCGCGGTTTCGGCGTCTGGCGTCGCGGGCGCCCGGTTCCGGCGTCTGGTCCTGCGGGTGTCCGGTTGCGTCGCCCGACCTCGCGGGGTGTGCGGTTTCGCCGTCTGGCTTCCCCGGGCGCCCGGTTTCGCCGTCTGGTCCTGCGGGTGTCCGGTTGCATCACCTGACCGCACGGGGTGGGCGGTTTCGGCGTCTGGCGTCGCCGGGCGTCCGGCTTCGTCGCCCGACCGCATGGGGCGCCCGGCCCGAGCGAGGTCGCTGTGTGATGGCGTCAGCCGAGGGGGTGCGCGGCCAGCAGGTCGCCCAGGGCCTCCTCGTGTGCTGCTGCCGGGCCGAGTGAGAGCTCGATCTGCTTGGCCCAGGCGTGGAAGCGGTGCAGGGGGTAGTCGGTGTCCGCGCCGAAGCCGCCGTGCAGGTGCTGTGCCGTCTGCACGACCCGGCGGACCCCGTCGGACGCCCAGATCTTCGCCACCGCGACATCGCCTGCCGGTGGGAGCGCACCGGCCCCGCCGACGGCGATCCGCCAGGCCGCCTGCCAGAGGGTCACCTCCATGGCCCGCAGGTCGATGTAGCGGTCCGCGGTCTGTACCGCGACGGCCTGGAAGGTCGCGACAGGGAAGCCGAACTGCTCGCGCTTGCCGGTGTACCGGCTCGTCATGGCCAGCACGGCCTCGCCGAGGCCCAACGCGTGTGCGCACGTTCCGGTGGTGAGCACGGAGCGCAGCCACTCCCAGGCATCGGTGGCATCGATCAGCCGGCCGGACTCGACCCGGACCGCCTCCAGCCCTACCTCGCCGAAGAGTTCACCGTTGGTGGAGACCTGGTCCCCGATGGTGACACCGTCGTCGTCGCGGCGGATCAGGGCCAGCACGGCGCGGCCGTCCCCGGCGTGGGCGGGTACCGCGATCCAGTCCGCTGCCTGGGCCCACGGCACCGCCGACTGGACGCCGTCCAGTACCCAGGATGTGCCCGCGCTGCTGCTGTTGTCGCTGGTTCCGTCCGGCCGTGCGGTGACGGCGAGTTCGGCCGGATCGTGGCCGGTGCGGCCGTTGGCGCCGACGGTGAGAACCAGGTCTCCCCGGCCGACCCCGGGCAGCAACTCGGCAGCCAGCTCCTGGCCGCCGTATCGCTGGACCGCCATCGCGACCGCGCACGTCTCCAGCAGGGGGACGCGGGCGAGGACCTTCGCGGACTCGCGCAGCACCAGGCAGAGCGCGACCAGGTCGAGGCCCGCCCCGCCGTGCTCCGGAGCCAGCGTCAGGCTCAGCAGGTCGCCGGCGGCGAGCTTGGCCCACAGCGGTCGGTCGATGTCCTCGGCGACCGCTCCCGGGACGAGAGCGGGGCTGGGCACCGCATCGGGGGCAACGCCCGAGAAGACCGCCCGCGCTGCCTCGGTGGCTGCCTGTTGTTCCTCGGTGAAGGTGAAGTCCACTGTCCTGGCCTCCCGCGAACCGCTGTGCCCTTACCCGGACCTGACGGAGCGTCAAGATAGAACAGGTTCTACAAGAAGGGAACAGGCCGACGTGGTGCGAGGTGCGGGCACGAGGTGCGGACGCGGGGTGGGGCGAGGTGTGGGGTGCGGTGCCCGTCGTGGGTCAGCGGTCGAAGTCGAGCTCCACCTCCCCCGTCACCGGATGGGACTGGCAGGCCAGTACGTACCCTGCGTCCGTCTCCTCGGGCTCCAGGGCGAAGTTGCGGTCCATCCGCACCTCTCCCGAGACCAGGAAGGCCCGGCAGGTTCCGCAGACCCCGCCCTTGCAGGCGTACGGTGCGTCGGCGCGGCTGCGCAGCACCGTCTCCAGGAGGGAATCGCCTTCCTGTACCGGCCAGGTGCCCGAGCGGCCGTCCAGCGTCGCGGTGAGCGTGCTGTGGGCGGAAGCCTCGACCCGCGGCCGCTCGGAGGAGCCCGGGCTGTCCTCGACGTGGAAGATCTCCTGGTGGATGCGGGTCCGGTCGACTCCCAGACCGTCCAGCGCGCCTTCGGCTGCCCGGACCAGGCCGAGCGGACCGCAGAGGTACCAGCCCTCGATCCCGGCCACCGGGAGCAGGGCCGGGAGCAGTGCCGTGAGTCGTTCGCGATCGAGCCGGCCGGAGGGCAGGCCCGCTTGCTGTTCCTCCCGGGAGAGCGCGGTGACCAGTTGGAAACGGTCCGGGTAGCGGTCCTTGAGGTCGGCGACCTCGTCCAGGAACATGGTCGACGCGGCGGTCCGGTCGCTCCGGATCAGGCAGAACGAGGCGTCGGCCTCGCGGGCCAGCAGGGTCGCCGCGATGGACAGCACCGGGGTGATGCCGCTGCCTCCGACGATCGCCGCGAACTGCCCGGCACGCGGGGCGAGCACGAAGCGGCCCATCGGAGGCATCGCCTCGACCTCGTCGCCGACCGCCAGTTCCTTGAGCGCGTACGTGGAGAACGCGCCGCCGTCGACGAGCCGGATGCCCACGCGCAGCGCGGGGTCGGCCGGCTGTTCGGTGGCCGGTGCGCAGATCGAGTACGAGCGGCGGATCTCCTCGCCGCCGGCCGTGTAGCGGACGTTGAGATGCTGGCCGGGCTTGTGGCGGAAGGTCTCGCGAAGCGTCGGCGGAACGGCGAAGGTGACAGCCACCGAATCGTCCGTGAGCCGCTCGATCGCGCTGACCCGGAGCGGATGGAACATCTACAACTCCTTGAAGTGGTCGAACGGTTCACGGCACGAAACGCAGCGGCGCAGTGCCTTGCAGGCGGTCGACGAGAAACGGCTCAGAAGTTCTGTGTCGGTCGATCCGCAGTGCGGACAGCGGACCGACAGGGCGACGGGTACGGGCCCGGCGGAGGCGGTCGTGGCGTCGTGCGGGCGCGGTGGCGCGATGCCGAACTCGGCGAGCTTGCGCCGGCCCTCCGTGCTGATGTCGTCCGTGGACCAGGCCGGGGAGAGGACGGTGACCACGGAGACCTCGGTCATGCCGTGGTCGTACAGCACGCGCTCGATGTCCGTGGACATGGTCTCTATCGCGGGGCAGCCGGTGTACGTCGGAGTGAGCCGCACCGTGACGCGGCCGGGGGCGAGCACCTCGACGCCCCGGAGCACGCCGAGCTCCTCCAGTGTCAGTACGGGCAGTTCCGGATCGGGGACGGCGCCCGCGAGGCTGCGCAGCTCCTCCTCCAGAGGTGTCCACGTCACCATGTCGCCCCCGGGTGGCTGCGGTGCAGGTGCTGCATCTCGGCGATCATCCGGCCGAAGGGTTCGGTGTGGATGCCCTGCCGGCCGGCACCTGCCGTCCAGGCGCCGGTCTGCGGCCCGGTCGGCACGGTCAGCGTGGCCCGTTCCAGCACGGTCGTGACGGAGTCCAGCCAGCGGCTGTGCAGTGCCTGCCAGTCCACGTCGACTCCTTCGACCGGCTGGAACAGCTCGCCGGTGTAGCGCCACAGGGCGTCCACCCCGTGCTGCATGCGTGCGTGGCTCTCGGCCGTGCCGTCCCCGAGGCGCAGGGTCCACTGCTCGGCGTGGTCCCGGTGGTAGGCGACCTCCTTGACGGCCTTGGCCGCCAGACCGGCGAACTCGCCGTCCCCGGCCGCCAGCTGTTCGTACAGACCGTGCTGGTGGACCGAGAAGTACAGCTGCCGGGCGATGGTGTGCGCGAAGTCGCCGTTGGGCTGCTCGACCAGCTGGACGTTGCGGAAGGCGCGCTCCTCGCGCAGGTACGCCAGCTCGTCCTCGTCACCCGCCAGGGAGAGCAGGATCCGGGCCTGGCCCAGCAGGTCCAGGGCGATGTTGGCGAGGGCCACCTCCTCCTCGAGGACGGGGGCGTGGCCCGCCCACTCACCCAGCCGGTGCGAGAGCACCAGCGCGTCGTCGCCGAGAGCGAGGGCCGCGCTCACAGGTGCTTCACCCCGTCCGGGATGGCGTAGAAGGTCGGGTGCCGGTAGGGCTTGTCGCCCGCCGGTTCGAAGAACGTGTCCTTCTCGTCCGGCGATGATGCCGTGATCTGGCTGGAGGGCACCACCCAGAGGGAGACGCCCTCGGAACGGCGCGTGTAGAGATCGCGTGCGTTGCGCAGGGCCATCTCGGCATCCGGGGCGTGCAGGCTGCCGGCGTGGGTGTGCGAGAGCCCGCGCCGCGAGCGCACGAACACCTCCCACAGTGGCCAGTCGGTCGAGCTGCTCATGCTGTCGCCTCCGCGTTCGGTACGGCCGTCTTCGCTACGGTCGCGGGCGGTACGGCCGTGGCCGGTACAGCCGGGTCCAGTGCTTCTGCCTGCGGTGAATCCGTGTGCTTCTGTGCGTATGCGGCGGCTGCGTCCCGGACCCATGCGCCTTCCTCGTGGGCTCGGCGGCGCTGGGTGAGGCGCTGCTCGTTGCACGGCCCGTTGCCCTTCAGGACCTCCTGGAACTCCGTCCAGTCGATCGCCCCGAAATCATGCTGACCGCGCTCCTCGTTCCACCGGAGGTCCGGATCGGGGAGCGAGAGGCCCAGGACCGCGGCCTGCGGGACGCAGATGTCCACGAAGCGCTGCCGCAGCTCGTCGTTGGAATGCCGCTTGATCTTCCAGGTCATCGACTGCGCGGAATGCGACGAGGCGTCGTCCGGCGGGCCGAACATCATGAGGGACGGCCACCACCAGCGGTTCACGGCGTCCTGCGCCATCTCGTGCTGCGCCGGGGTCCCGTGGCTCAGCGCGAGCAGGAGTTCGTAGCCCTGGCGCTGGTGGAAGGACTCCTCCTTGCAGATGCGGACCATGGCCCGGGCGTAGGGGCCGTAGGAGCAGCGGCAGAGAGGGACCTGGTTGGTGATCGCCGCACCGTCCACCAGCCAGCCGATGGCGCCGACGTCCGCCCAGGTCAGGGTCGGGTAGTTGAAGATCGAGGAATACCGCTGGCGGCCCGCGTGCAGCTTGTCGAGCAGTTCCTCTCGGCCCGTGCCGAGGGTCTCTGCCGCGCTGTAGAGATACAGCCCGTGTCCCGCCTCGTCCTGCACCTTGGCCATCAGGATGGCCTTGCGGCGCAGCGAGGGGGCGCGGGTGATCCAGTTGGCCTCCGGCTGCATGCCGATGATCTCGGAGTGGGCGTGCTGGGCCATTTGCCTGACCAGCGAGGCGCGGTAGGCGTCGGGCATCCAGTCCCGTGGCTCGATGCGCTCGTCGGCCGCGACCGCGGCGTCGAAGGCCGCCTCCAGGGCCCCGTCCGCCCCATCGGTACTGCCTGCTGCCGCCTGTGCTGTCTGGCCCGCAGTCACTGCCGCCATCCCGGACTCCCTACCGACCGATCGTTCGGTTCAATGTCTTTAATGGTGAGTCTGCGGCCCGTAGGGTGTCAACCCTGTGGATAACTGACCGGGATCGACGGGGATCGGGGCGGGATGGATTCGTACGACGACAAGGGCGTCGACGGGGGCGTCGGTGAGAGCGTCGACGGAGGCCTCGGCGAGGGCGTCGGCGAAGGTGCCGGCGAGGGGCACACGCCCTTGACCGGCCTCGATGCGCAGACCGTTCCCGAACCGCGCGTCGGTATGGCCGGGCTCTCGTTTCCGTACCAGGTCGCGGCCGCCGTGGCGCTGTCCGTGATCGGGCTCATCGCCTGCGTCCAGCTGGCCATGGTGTTCCTGCACGTCGCACCCTCCAACACGCTGACCAAGCAGCACGGCGAGGCGGTCGACCAGTGGATCTATCCCGAGTTCGAGCAGAACTGGAAGCTCTTCGCCCCCAATCCCCTGCAGCAGAACATCGCCGTGCACGTGCGTGCCGAGATATCCGGCCCCGACAAGCGCCGCACCACCCCCTGGATGAGCCTGTCGGGCGAGGACGGCAAGGCGATACGCGGCAATCCGCTGCCCAGCCATGTCCAGCAGAACGAACTCCGCCGGGGCTGGGACTTCTACCTCGGCTCGCACGACAGCCAGAACCGGGCCAACGGACTGCGCGGCAGGCTCTCCGAGCAGTACATTCGGCGCATCGTGATGCTGCGCCTCAGTGAGCACGACTACGGCGGCGACGTCCTGAGAATCCAGGTCCGGTCCGAGACGCGTTCCGTGGCGGCCCCTGTGTGGAGCAGCGAGAAGATCAGCACCAAGCCGTCCTACCGGGTCCTGCCCTGGTGGACCGTCACCGCGGCCGATCTCCCCGAGGGCCCGGCCACCTCCAAGGAGGCGGACCAGTGAGCACACCCGGCTCCGACCACACGCTCGCCCGCGGGATCCAGCGCATCACGGCCGCTTCCCTGGGGCCGTACCAGAGCGCCGTCATCCGGATCGGCATCTCCGCCACGTACTTCCTGTTCCTGCTGCGCGAGATTCCGCACCGTCACGAGATGTACGGCCCCGACGCTCCGTGGCGCTGGGACATGGCCCAGCAGCTCATTTCCGGCAATCAGGCCTTCACCACGCTGATGTGGTCGGACAGTGGCGTCTGGTTCGAGATCGTGTACGCGCTGGCGCTGGCAGCCGCCGCGCTGCTGATGGTGGGCTGGCACACCCGGGCCATGTCCGTCCTCTTCATGGTCGGCGTGCTCTCCCTGCAGAACCGCAGCATCTTCATGGGCGACGGCGGCGACAACGTCATCCACCTGATGGCGATCTACCTGGTACTGACGCGATGCGGTCAGGTCTGGTCCCTGGACGCCCGCCGTGCGCGGCGTTCGGCCGGCGCGGACTCCGCGCCGGGCGGTGCGGGTGCGGTGGGTCCGCTGCTGTGGGTGGCCTTCGGGGCGGTCCTGTGCGGCGCCACAGTGACGGACAGCCTGGGCGGGACCATCTGGCTGCCGGTCCTCTTCTGGATCCTGTGGATCGGCCAGGGTGCCTGGTGGGCCGTGAACCGGTACGCGCCGGACAGCGATCCGCGCACGCTGCTCGACGTCATCGCCAACCTCGCGCACAACGCCACACTCGTCGTGATCATGGCCGAGGTCTGCCTGATCTACTCGACCGCGGGCTGGTACAAGATCCAGGGGTCGCGCTGGCAGGACGGCACGGCGCTCTACTACCCGCTCAACCTCGACTACTTCACCCCGTGGCCCGGGCTCTCGGACCTGCTCGCGGCGAGCGGCGTGATGGTGATGGTGCTGACGTACGCCACCGTCGTCGTGCAGGTCGCCTTTCCCTTCACTCTGTTCAACCGGCGCGTCAAGAACGTGCTGCTCGTCCTGATGATCGGCGAGCACGCGGGTATCGCCTTGCTGCTGGGGCTCCCGTTCTTCTCGATGGCCATGATCGCCGCGGATGCCGTCTTCCTGCCGACCGTCTTCCTGGTGTGGCTCGGAGGGCAGGCGGCCTACGGGCGGGATCTGCTCCTGCGGCGGCGCGGGAAGGTGCCGGGGCCGCGCGACGGTGCGCAGGCGGAGGCGCAGGCGGAGAGCGGTGTGGGCGTGGGGGGCGGTGCCGGTGCCGGTGCCGGTGCTGAGGAGCGGGAGGCACCGCAGCGCCGTGACGGCGGGGGCCATACGCTCGTCGGGTGAGCAGCGAGACAGGCAGTACAGGCAGCACCGACGGCGCGGATGGGTCGGGCGACCCCTCCGTGGTGCCGGCGACGGAGGATCCGGCGCAGTACGACGAGGGGTTCGGGACGGAGATCGGCGTCGGGCCGCATCCCCTGCCCTGGCCGGTGGGCGAGCGGTACGACCCCGAACTGCTCGCCCACGGCGACCGGCGCAATGTGGGCGACGCGTACCGCTACTGGACCCGGGAGGCGATCGTCGCCGATCTCGACCTGCGGCGGCACGACTTTCACGTGGCGGTGGAGAACTGGGGCCACGACTTCAACATCGGTTCCGTCGTGCGCACCGCGAACGCCTTCCTCGCCAAGGAGGTGCACATCGTGGGGCGGCGGCGCTGGAACCGTCGCGGAGCGATGGTCACCGACCGGTACCAGCATGTCCGTCACCACCCGGACACCGCGGACCTGACCGCCTGGGCGGCGTCCGAAGGGCTGCCGATCATCGGGATCGACAATCTTCCGGGCGCGGTGCCGCTGGAGCGGACCGAACTGCCGCGGCGGTGTGTGCTGCTCTTCGGCCAGGAGGGGCCCGGGCTGACCGAGGAGGCCCGCAAGCACGCCTCGATGGTGTGCTCGATCGCGCAGTTCGGGTCGACGCGGTCGATCAACGCGGGGGCCGCGGCGGCGATTGCGATGCATGCGTGGGTGCAGCGGTATGCGGATATTCCGGGGGGTGGGGCGTAGGGGCTGTCCGGCCGTCCGGGCTGTCCGGCCTGGCCGGCCGTCCGGGCCGGTCGTTTGGTCGTCCGGTCGTCCGGTCGTCCGGTCGTCCGGCCGTCGGGAAGGGGCGGGGTGGGGCCTGCGCCTGCGGCGGGCCGTTGCCCCTCCCCGCCCCTTCCCGTAACCGGGGCTCCGCCCCGGACCCCGCTCCTCAAACGCCGGAGGGGCTGGAAGGCCGACGCCGGGCGGGGAAGCCTGGCGCCGGGCGGGGCTGAAGGCCTGACGCCGGGCGGGCTGGAACGCAGACGTCGGGCGGGGAAGCCTGACGCCGGGCGGGTGCTGGAAGGCAGACGCCGGGCGGGTGCTGGAAGGCAGACGCCGGGCGGGGCTGAAGCCTGACGCCGGGCGGGGAAGCCTGACGCCGGGCGGGCTGGGGGCCCGGAGGGGCAACGGCTGTGGTGAGGGTCAGCGTTGGCGGCGGACCTCCAGGGTGCGGAAGCGGTTCGAGACGAAGGCGCCGTCGCACAGGGCCGCGTTCGCTGCCGGGTTGCCGCCCGAGCCGTGGAAATCGGAGAACGCCGCCGTCTGGTTGACGTACACCCCGCCGGTCAGGTTCAGGGAGAGCTGGGCCGACTCGTCCAGGCAGACGTCCTCGACCGCACGCTCCACCTCCGGTGAGGTGGTGTACGCGCCGACCGTCATCGCGCCCTTGTCGCGGATCGTGCGGCGCAGCAGTTCCACCGCCTCCGCCGTCGAATCGACGGCGACCGCGAACGAGACCGGGCCGAAGCACTCCGACAGGTACGGCGCGTCCTCGTCCGGCTTGCTGCCGTCGAGCTTGACGATCAGCGGCGTACGGACGACGGCCTCGGGGAAGTCCGGGTTGACCACCTCACGTGAAGGAAGGGCCACCTCGCCCAGCTGTGCGGCCGCCTCCAGGCGGGCCTTGACGTCCGGGTTGACCAGGGCGCCGAGCAGGCCGTTCGCCCGGGCGTCCTCACCGAGGAGCCCGGTGACGGCGGCGGCGATGTCCGTGACCACGTCGTCGTAGGACTTGTCGCCGACATCCGTCGTGATGCCGTCCCGGGGGATCAGGAGGTTCTGCGGGGTCGTGCACATCTGGCCGCTGTACAGGGAGAGCGAGAACGCCAGGTTGGCCAGCATGCCGCGGTAGTCGTCCGTGGTGTCGACGACGATCGTGTTGACGCCGGCCTTCTCCGTGTACACCTGGGCCTGGCGGGCGTTGGCCTCCAGCCAGTCACCGAACTCCGTGGAGCCGGTGTAGTCGATGATCCTGATCTCCGGACGGACCGCCAGGGTCTTGGCGATGCCCTCGCCCGGACGCTCGACGGCCAGGGCGACCAGGTTGGGGTCGAAGCCCGCTTCCGTGAGGACCTCGCGCGCCAGCTGCACGGTCAGGGCCAGCGGGAGGACCGCCCGGGGGTGCGGCTTGACCAGGACCGGATTGCCGGTGGCCAGGGAGGCGAAGAGGCCCGGGTAGCCGTTCCACGTGGGGAAGGTGTTGCAGCCGATCAGCAGCGAGATGCCGCGTCCGGCCGCGGTGAACGTCTTGTGCAGGTCGATCGGATCGCGCTTGCCCTGCGGCTTCGACCAGTCGGCGGTCCGGGGTGCGCGCAGCTGTTCCTCGTACGCGTAGGCCACCGCCTCCAGACCGCGGTCCTGGGCGTGCGGGCCGCCGGCCTGGAAGGCCATCATGAAGGCCTGCCCGCTGGTGTGCATCACCGCGTGGCCGAACTCGTGGGTGCGGGCGCTGATCCGCGCCAGGATCTCCAGGCAGACCAGGGCCCTGGTCTCCGGGCCGGCCTCACGCCAGGCGGGCATGCCGGCCCGTATCGCCGGGAGCAGCACGTCGAGGTCGGCGTGCGGATACTCGACGGCCAGCTCCGGGCCGTACGGAGAGATCTCGCCGCCCGTCCAGCCGTCGGTGCCCGGCTGGTCCAGGCCCAGACGGGTGTGCAGGACGGCGTCGAAGGCGGCCTTGCCCTCGGCGGCGCCCAGGCTGCCGGGTGCGCCGCCCTCGCCGTAGGCCTTCGGGTGCTCGGGGTGCGGTGACCAGTAGGCGCGTGTGCGGATCGCGTCGAGGGCCCGGTCGAGCGTGGGGCGGTGCCTCTCGGACAGCAGGTGCGGGGAGAGCTCGGCGGCCATGACGGACCAACTCCTCATCGAGCTGGGCAGGGACGGGCGGACAGAGTTAGAGTAACCGAACGATCGGTCGGGACAAGGGGGCCCGCGAAACCTGTGGACAACACCGCCCCCATTTGCCGGTCGGCCCGACTCGTAGGGGAGGATCGCGGGCATGACCACGGCCAAGCGGGACACGTACACCCCGGAGACTCTGCTCACCGTCGCCGTCCGTGTCTTCAACGAGCGCGGTTACGACGGCACCTCGATGGAGCACCTGTCGAAGGCGGCGGGCATCTCGAAGTCGTCCATCTACCACCATGTCGCCGGCAAGGAAGAACTGCTGCGGCGTGCGGTCAGCCGGGCCCTGGACGGGCTCTTCGGCATCCTCGACGAGCCGGGTGCGACCCGGGGCCGCGCGATCGAGCGCGTCGAGTACGTCACGCGCCGGACCGTCGAGGTGCTGATAGCCGAACTGCCCTACGTCACGCTGCTGCTGCGGGTGCGGGGCAACACGAAGACCGAGCGCTGGGCCCTGGAGCGGCGGCGCGAGTTCGACCAGCGTGTGGCCGATCTGCTCAAGGCGGCGGTCGCGGACGGCGACCTCCGTTCCGACGTGGACATACGGCTCGCGACGCGGCTGCTGTTCGGGATGGTCAACTCGCTGGTGGAGTGGTTCCGGCCGCTGTCGGACGGCGGCGCGGAGGGGGAGCGGCTCGCCGACACCGTCGTGCAGCTGGCCTTCGAAGGCATGAAGTCCACCCGCTGAGCCCGGGTCGCTGAGCCCGAGCCGTTGGGCCCGAGGTTGTTGAGCCGGAGCCGCCGAGCCCGGGTCGCTGAGCCCGCGGGCCGGGTGTTCCTGATCAGGTGAGCTCCGTGGGGCCGTCGGAGCCCGGGGTCAGGTCCGTCTCCTCGAACACCAGCAGGGTGCGGGTGGAAAGCACCTCCGGAATGGCCTGGATCCTCGTCAGGACAAGCTCGCGCAGTGACCGGTTGTCCGGGGTGTGCACCAGTAGCAGGACATCGAAATCGCCGCTGACCAGCGCGATGTGTGTGGCGCCCGGCAGCGCCTGGAGCTGCTCCCGCACGGTGCGCCAGGAATTCTGGACGATCTTGAGCGTGATGTACGCGGAGGCCCCTTGCCCCGCCCGCTCATGGTTCACCCGTGCGCCGAAGCCGCGGATCACGCCGTCGTCGATGAGCCGGTTGATCCGGGCGTAAGCGTTGGCCCGCGAGACGTGCACGCGGTCGGCGACCGACCGTATCGAGGCCCGGCCGTCCGTCTGGAGCAGTCGGAGGATGGCGCCGTCGATGGAGTCGAGCGGGCGTGCCGGGGGAATCCTGCCCGGCTCCTCGCCCCCGTCGGCCATTTGTTCAGCTGCCATGTTCCCGTGCCTCCCCGTCCTGGACGACCTGCCCCCATCCCAGGCTGTGGAGAACCGTTTGTCCACAGGCTGACGGTGCCTGTAGCCAAAATGCGCTCGCGACCGAACAATCGGTAGGTGAGGCACACCACATGGCACCACATGCGCGCCTCGCGCAACTTTGGTTGATTCGACACATATCAACACCCCTCGGCATCGGGCACCCCCGATGCCGCCAGATGTCGCTCGATACCCCTCGACGCCAGGAGGTGCTTGTCATGACGGTCCAAGAGCTGCCCGGCGCGGCCGCCTACCGGCCCACGCCGCCCCCGGCCTGGAAGCCGCTCACCGATCCCGCGCCCCTGCTCCCGGACCCCGAGCCGTACCGCGTGCTCGGTACGGACGCCGCGGCCGAGGCAGACCCCGAGCTGCTGCTGCGGCTCTACGCGGAGCTCGTGCGCGGCCGGCGGTACAACGCACAGGCCACCGCCCTCACCAAGCAGGGCCGGCTCGCCGTCTACCCGTCGAGCACCGGGCAGGAGGCCTGCGAGGTTGCGGCCGCCCTGGTGCTGGAGGAGCGGGACTGGCTCTTCCCCAGCTACCGCGACACGCTCGCGGCCGTGGCCCGGGGACTGGACCCGGTCGAGGCCCTGACCCTGCTGCGCGGCGACCGGCACACCGGGTACGACCCGCGCGAGCACCGCATCGCACCCCTGTCCACCCCGCTCGCCACCCAGCTGCCGCACGCCGTGGGCCTGGCGCACGCGGCGCGGCTCAAGGGGGACGACGTGGTGGCGCTCGCCATGGTCGGTGACGGCGGCACCAGCGAGGGCGATTTCCACGAGGCGCTGAACTTCGCGGCCGTCTGGCGGGCCCCGGTCGTCTTCCTCGTGCAGAACAACGGCTTCGCCATTTCCGTGCCCCTGGCCAAGCAGACCGCGGCACCGTCCCTGGCCCACAAGGCCGTCGGGTACGGAATGCCCGGCCGGCTGGTCGACGGCAACGACGCGGCCGCCATGCACCAGGTGCTCTCCGAGGCCGTGGCGCGTGCCAGGAACGGCGACGGCCCGACGCTCGTGGAGGCCGTCACCTACCGCATGGACGCGCACACGAACGCGGACGACGCCACGCGCTACCGAGGCAACAGCGAGGTCGAGGCCTGGCGGGCCCACGATCCGGTCCAGCTCCTGGAGCGCGAGCTGACCGGGCGCGGGCTGCTCGGCGACGACGGCATCGAGGAGGCGCGTGTGGCCGCGGAGCGGATGGCGGCGCAACTGAGGGACCGGATGAACGCGGACCCGGTGCTCGACCCGATGGACCTCTTCGCCCACGTGTACGCCGAGCAGACGACCCAGCTGCGCGAGCAGGCGGCCCGCCTGCGGGTGGAGCTGGAAGCGGAGCACGACGAGCACGGCACGGACGACGGGAGTACAGGGCGATGACCACCGCAGCGGCCACGGCCGGGGAGCGGACGGCGAAGGCCAAGCCCGCGACCATGGCGCAGGCACTCGGTCGCGCGCTGCGCGACTCGATGGCCGAGGATCCCTCCGTACACGTCCTCGGTGAGGACGTCGGCACGCTCGGCGGGGTCTTCAGGATCACCGACGGCCTGGCGAAGGAGTTCGGCGACGAGCGGTGCACGGACACCCCGCTGGCCGAGGCCGGCATTCTCGGCGCGGCCGTCGGCATGGCGATGTACGGGCTCCGGCCCGTGGTCGAGATGCAGTTCGACGCCTTCGCGTATCCGGCGTTCGAGCAGCTCATCAGCCATGTCGCCAAGATGCGGAACCGGACCGGGGGCGCCATGCCGCTGCCGATCACGGTCCGGGTCCCCTACGGCGGCGGCATCGGCGGAGTCGAGCACCACAGCGACTCCTCGGAGGCGTACTACATGGCGACCCCGGGTCTCCATGTCGTCACCCCCGCCACCGTCGAGGACGCCTACGGGCTGCTGAGGGCCTCGATCGCGTCCGACGACCCGGTGGTCTTCCTGGAGCCCAAGCGGCTCTACTGGTCGAAGGCCGACTGGTCGCCGCAGGCACCGGCCGCCGTCGAACCCATCGGGCGGGCGGTCGTGCGCCGCCCCGGGCGCAGCGCGACGCTGATCACGTACGGACCGTCGCTGCCGGTCTGCATGGAGGCGGCTCAGGCCGCTGTCGAGGAGGGCTGGGACCTCGAGGTCGTCGACCTGCGCTCGCTGGTGCCGTTCGACGACGAGACCGTCGTCGCGTCGGTGCGGCGCACCGGTCGCGCGGTCGTCGTCCACGAGTCCACCGGTTTCGGCGGCCCGGGCGGCGAGATCGCCGCCCGGATCACCGAGCGCTGCTTCCACCACCTGGAGGCACCGGTGCTGCGCGTCGCCGGTTTCGACATCCCGTACCCGCCGCCCATGCAGGAACGCCACCATCTGCCCGGCGTGGACCGGGTGCTCGACGCCGTCGCGCGACTGCAGTGGGAGGCGGACAGCTGATGCCGCAGGTACTCGAATTCAAGCTTCCGGATCTCGGCGAGGGCCTGACCGAGGCGGAGATCGTGCGCTGGCTGGTGGAGGTCGGCGATGTCGTCGCCATCGACCAGCCGGTCGTCGAGGTCGAGACGGCCAAGGCGATGGTCGAGGTGCCCTGCCCGTACGGGGGCGTGGTCACCGCGCGGTTCGGCGAGGAAGGGAAGGAACTCCCCGTCGGCGCACCGCTGCTGACCGTTGCCGTGGGGACCGTGGAACCGTCGGGTCCTCAGGCGCTGAACGGTGCGGGTTCAGGTCCGGGCTCCGGCGCGGGTGCGCGTGCGGCGGTCGCCGACCCGGAGCCGTCCGGGTCGGGGAACGTGCTGGTGGGGTACGGGACGGGTGCGCCGCCGGTGCGGCGTCGGCGGGTCCGGCCGGAGGGCCTTTCGGCTCCCCTCGCGTCCCCCACAGCCCCTGTCGTGCCGCCGGCGGCGGCCACGGACTCCGCCCGGGCCGTCGACGACGTACGGGGGCCGGTACCCGTCGTCTCCCCGCTGGTGCGCAAGCTCGCGCGCCAGCACGACCTGGATCTGCGGAAGCTCGCGGGGTCCGGGCCCGACGGGCTGATCCTGCGCGCCGACGTCGAGTCCGCCATCAGGTCGGTGGAGTCGGCCGCTTCCGTCGGCGCTACCGGCGCAGCTCCCGCGGTGACGCCGGGGGCGGGGCCCGCGGTGACGCTCGGGGCCGCGGCGCGTTCCGCCGGCGAGCGGGTTCCGTTGCGCGGAGTACGCGGCGCTGTCGCCGACAAGCTGGCACGCAGCCGGCGTGAGATCCCCGATGCCACGTGCTGGGTCGACGCCGACGCCACCGAGCTGATGGCGGCCAGGGCGGCGATGAACGGCGCCGGCGGTCCCAAGGTGTCGGTCCTGGCTCTGCTCGCCCGTATCTGCACGGCGGCCCTGGCCCGGTATCCCGAGCTCAACTCCACGGTGGACCTGGAGGCGCGCGAGATCGTGCGGCTGCCGGAGGTCCACCTCGGGTTCGCGGCGCAGACCGAGCGCGGACTGGTCGTCCCGGTCGTCCGGGACGCGCGGACGCGCAACGCGGAGTCGATCGGCGCGGAGATCGCCCGGCTGACGGAGGCGGCGAGGACGGGGACGCTGAAGCCCGCCGAGCTGACGGGCGGCACGTTCACGCTCAACAACTACGGGGTGTTCGGCGTCGACGGATCGACGCCGATCATCAACCACCCGGAGGCGGCGATGCTCGGCGTCGGCCGGATCATCCCCAAGCCGTGGGTGCACGAGGGCGAACTGGCCGTGCGACGGGTCGTCCAGCTGTCCCTGACCTTCGACCACCGGGTCTGCGACGGCGGTACGGCGGGAGGCTTCCTGCGCTACGTGGCCGACTGCGTCGAACAGCCGGCGGTGCTGCTGCGGACGTTGTAGGCCGGGCGCGGTCAGGGGCGGCGCCCGGCCGGTTCCTGCGGTGCTCCGGTGCTGCGGGGCGTTCTTCCGGTCCGCGTCGGTCCGTGTCGGTCCGCGTTGATCCACCGGAACGTGGACCGGGACGACCCGCCGGACGGTGGGCACGCATACTCGGGGCATGACCGCGTATGACGCCATCGTTCTCGCCGGAGGGGCCGCCGAGCGGCTCGGCGGTGCCGACAAGCCCGGGGTCCTGGTCGGCGGCCGTGCGCTGCTCGACCGGGTGCTCGGCGCCTGTGCCGGAGCCGCGACCACCGTGGTGGTGGGAGGACGGCGGCCCACCGCGCGCGCGGTGACCTGGACGCGCGAAGAGCCCCAGGGCGGCGGCCCGTTGGCCGCGCTCGGTGCGGGGATGCGGCACACGGCGGCGGAGCGCGTACTCGTGCTCTCCGCCGATCTGCCGTTCCTGGGACCGGACACGGTCGGGGCACTGCTGGCGGCGGCCGGTCAGGGGGACGTCGAGGGCGCCCTGTGCACCGACCGGGACGGCCGGGACCAGCCGCTGGTCGCCGTCTACCGCGCGGAGCCGCTCCGCCGCGAACTGGGACTCATCGCCGCCGAGCACGGCGGTCTGGCCGGCCTGCCCCTGCGGTTGCTCACGCGTGAACTGAAGCTCGCCCGGCCGGCGTCGGACCCGCTCGCCTCGTTCGACTGCGACACCTGGGAGGACATCGCTTCGGCGCGGGCCCGGATCAGGGAGCATGGGACCGTGCTGGACGAATGGATCACCGCAGTCAAGAACGAACTGGGCATCGAACTCGACGTCGACACCGACGTCCTGCTCGACCTCGCCCGCGATGCCGCCCACGGAGTCGCCCGCCCCGCCGCGCCTCTGACGACCTTCCTGGTCGGTTACGCGGCGGCGAAGGCGAGCGGTGACGGGGGCGGCCCGGAGGCAGTGGCCGAGGCCGCGCGGAAGGCCGCCGCGCTCGCCCTCCAGTGGGCGGACGAGGCCGGGACGCCATGACGGGCCACAGCGGCAACGCCGAACGGAACAGCGCTGCCGAGGCCGAGGCCGACGAGGAACGGGCCGTGGCGCAGGCCCTCGCGCTGGTCGGCCGGCAGGCACCCCAGGGCGCCGTCACCGGCGGAGAGTACGGACCCGGTCCCCGGACCTCCGGCGGCTCGGGGCATCACCCGGAACCGACCGGCCCGGCCCGGCCCAACGGGGATCCCGCCACCCCGGCCCGGCCCAACGGGGACCCCGCCACCCCGCCCCGGCCCAACGGGGACCCCGCCACCCCGGCCCGGACCGAGCCGGCCGCCTCTCCCCGCAACGGGGACCCCGTCATCCCGGCCACGACCGCCCGCCGCGCCGGCCCGGACTCCCCCGCGACCCGTGAACGGGCGCACGGCCGTGCGACCCCGTGGCGCGAGGCCCGTGCCGTTGCCACTGGGGCCGGGCGCGCCGTTCCTTCCCGTACCGTGCGGCTTCCGCTCGACCGGGCGCTCGGCCGGGTGCTCTCCGAGCCGCTGGCCGCGCTCACTGATCTGCCGTCGTTCGACACCTCCGCCATGGACGGCTGGGCCGTCGCCGGGCCGGGTCCGTGGACCATCCGGGACGACGAGGGCGTCCTCGCCGGCCACGGCACACCCGCCCCGCTCTCCGACGGCGACGCCATCCGCATCGCCACGGGCGCCCGTATCCCGGCGGACGTCACTGCGGTCATCCGCAGCGAACATGCCCACGCCGACCGGGCCAAGGGACTGCTGCACGCGCAGCGGCAGGTCGACCCCGGCCAGGACATCAGGCCGCGCGGACAGGAATGCCGCGCCGGCGACCAACTCCTGCCCGCCGGAACGCTGGTGACGCCCGCCGTCCTCGGCCTGGCCGCAGCCGCCGGCTACGACGAGCTGCCGGCCCGGTCCCGGCCGTGTGTCGACGTACTCGTCCTCGGCGACGAACTCCTCACCGCCGGACTGCCGCACGACGGGCTGATCCGGGACGCGCTCGGCCCGATGATCGGCCCCTGGCTGCGTGCGCTGGGTGCCGAGGTCTCCGCCCCGCGCCGCCTCGGCGACGATGCGGAAGCCCTCCGGCAGGCGCTCACCGGTTCCGAGGCCGACCTGATCGTGACCACTGGCGGTACCGCCGCCGGACCCGTCGATCATGTGCACCCCGTTCTGGCCCGGATCGGCGCCGAACTGCTCGTCGACGGGGTCGCCGTCCGCCCCGGCCACCCCATGCTGCTGGCCCGGCTCGGTGCCACGGGCCCGTTTCTCGTCGGGCTGCCCGGAAACCCGCTGGCTGCGGTGTCGGGACTGCTCACCCTGGCCGAACCGCTGCTCAGAGGGCTGGCGGGCCGTCCCGCCGAGGCGCCCTACCAGGTGGCGGTGCGCGACGACGTGCACGGCCACCCGCACGACACCCGTCTGGTACCCGTGGTCCACCGTGCCGCCGGCGTGCCCGGACCGGGCGCCGATTCCACAACGCGTCGCGACAGCACGGGAACCGGTGGGGCCACGGATCACGTCGTACCCCTGCATTACAACGGTCCTGCCATGCTGCGTGGCGTCGCTGCCGCGGACGGGCTGGCTGTTGTGGGGCCGGGCGGGGTACGGTCCGGCACCGAGGTGGAGATCCTCGATCTACCGTGGGCCCCGGCGACGCCGTGGACTGAAGGGTGTTTCACGTGAAACTTCCCGGCCATGACGCGATGGCCAGGCGCGCCGACGAACAGGTCGTCCCCACCCGGGTGATGCTTCCGCGCCGGGTCGTCGACGGACCGGCCCGTCAGGTCGCCAAGCGGCTGATAATGGCTCTGGTGGTACTTGCTGTCACGGTGCTGATCGTCTGGCTCGACAGCGGCGGTTACCACGACGCGGCCGACGGCAAAGTCGATCTCCTGGATGCGCTGTACTACGCGACGGTCACCCTCTCCACCACCGGATACGGCGACATCACCCCGTACAGCGACAGTGCCCGGCTCGTGAACGTGCTGCTCGTGACACCGCTGCGTGTGCTCTTCCTCATCATCCTGGTCGGCACCACCCTTGAAGTCCTCACGGAACGGACCCGTGAGGACTTCCGGCTGAAGCGTTGGAGAACCAACTTGCGTGACCACACCGTCGTCGTCGGCTTCGGCACGAAGGGCCGTTCGGCCATCCAGACGCTCTGCGCCACGGGGCTGCGGAAGGATCAGATCGTCATCGTCGACCCGGCGTCCAAGGTGATAGAGATCGCCAACGCCGAGGGTTTCACCGGAGTGCTCGGGGACGCGACGCGCAGCGATGTGCTCCTGCGCGCGGAGCTGCAGAAGGCCCGTCAGGTCATCATCGCCACCCAGCGCGACGACACCGCGGTCCTGGTCGCACTGACCGCGCGTCAGCTCAACCGGGGCGCGAAGATCGTGGCCGCGGTGCGTGAGGAGGAGAACGCCCCGCTGCTGCGGCAGTCCGGTGCCGACGCCGTGATCACCAGCGCCAGTGCGGCGGGCCGGCTGCTCGGTCTGTCCGTGCTCAGCCCCAGCGCGGGCATGGTGATGGAGGACCTGATCCAGCAGGGCAGTGGACTCGACCTCGTCGAACGGCCGGTGATAAAGGCCGAGGTCGGCAAGAGCGTCCGGGAGACCGACGACCTCGTGGTCAACGTCCTGCGCGGACACCGGCTCCTGGGATACGACGACCCGGCGGCGAGCCCCTTGCAGCTGACGGACCGGCTGATCACGATCGTGCGCGCCTCCAACGAACCACCCCTGAACAACCCGCCGCAGACGGGCCCGCGCGCCTGAACAGACGGGCCCGCGTGACTGATCCGAGCGGCCCGCTGCGAACCGGGGCGCGCCGCTGCGGACCGCAGCGGGGGCCGGCTCTTCCGCCTGCCCCCGTACCGCCGTACCGCCTTACCCCCGTACCCCCATACCGCCGTACCCCCATACCGCCGTACCGGGGCCCCGCCCTCCCTTCACCGCCCTGCCCCCACGCTCCGTCCTCCGCCACCGCTGCCCCGTCCCCCGCCGCGCCACTGCGCATCGTGGTCCGCCACCGTCCCCCGCCGCGCCACCGCGCATCGTGGCCTGCCACCGTCCACGGAGTAGCCTCGCGGCCATGCATGCGATCACGATCCCCGAACCCGGTGGCCCCGAGGCACTCGTATGGGCCGAGGTGCCCGATCCCGTACCCGGCGAGGGCGAGGTCCTCGTCGATGTCGTGTCCAGCGCGGTCAACCGGGCCGATGTGCTCCAGCGGCAGGGCTTCTACAACCCGCCGGCCGGCGCGTCCCCGTACCCGGGCCTGGAGTGCGCGGGCCGTATCTCGGCCCTCGGCCCCGGCGTCGTCGGCTGGTCGGTCGGAGACGAGGTCTGCGCGCTCCTCGCGGGCGGCGGCTATGCGGAGAAGGTCGCCGTCCCCGTGGGGCAGTTGCTGCCCGTACCGGAAGGGCTGGACCTCACCCTGGCCGCGGCGCTGCCCGAAGTGACGGCCACCGTCTGGTCCAACGTGTTCATGGTGGCCCATCTGCGTCCCACCGAGACGCTGTTGATCCACGGCGGGTCCAGCGGGATCGGCACGATGGCGATCCAGCTGGCCAAGGCGGTCGGCGCGCGGGTCGCCGTGACCGCCGGCGGTCCCGGGAAGCTGGCGCGCTGCGCCGAGCTCGGTGCCGACATCCTGATCGACTACCGGGAGCAGGACTTCGTCGACGAGCTCCGCAAGGCGACGGACGGGGCGGGCGCGGACGTCATCCTCGACATCGTCGGCGCCAAGTACCTGGACCGGAACGTGCGGGCACTCGCCGTCAACGGGCGGCTCGCGATCATCGGCCTCCAGGGCGGGGCCAAGGGCGAGCTGAACCTCGGCGCCCTGCTGACCAAGCGGGCCGCCGTCACGGCGACGTCGCTGCGCGGACGCCCGCTCGCCGAGAAGACCGCGATCGTCGCCGCCGTACGCGAGCACGTCTGGCCGCTGATCGCGGACGGTGTCGTCCGGCCGGTCGTGGACCGGACACTGCCGATGCGGGACGCCGCGGAGGCGCACCGGGTGATGGAGTCCAGCACCCACGTCGGCAAGGTGCTCCTGCAGGCGCCCACGGCGGTCTGATCAGCACAGGCCTGCCCGATCGCCGGGGCACCCGATCGGCCCGGACGCCCGGACGCCCGATCGCCCGGACGCCCGATCGCCCGGACGGCCGAGGGGCCCGGCACACGAACCTCGTGTGCCGGGCCCCTCGCGCGGGATCGGTGAACTACGGATGTACCGGGCCGGACCGGGCCGGGCCGGACCTACAGGTACGGGCCGGAGCGGAGCGCCCCGTGCGGGTCCGGACCGCCGTCCTCCTCCTCGTGACCGCTGCCGGGGGGCAGCGCGCGGCGCATCTGCTCCAGCTGCGCCCGGGCCGCCATCTGCTGGGCGAACAGCGCCGTCTGGATGCCGTGGAAGAGGCCCTCCAGCCAGCCGACCAACTGGGCCTGCGCGATCCGGAGTTCCGCCTCGGAGGGAACCGACTCCTCGGTGAACGGCAGCGAGAGCCGCTCCAGCTCCTCCACCAGCTCCGGCGCGAGGCCGTCCTCCAGCTCCTTGACCGAGCTGGCGTGGATCTCCTTCAGCCGCACCCGGCTCGCCTCGTCGAGAGGAGCCGCCCTGACCTCCTCCAGGAGCTGCTTGATCATGCTGCCGATGCGCATGACCTTCGCGGGCTGCTCGACCATCTCCGTCACCGGGACCTCCCGCGACTCGTCGTCAGTGCCACCGCCGCCGATCGCCATTCCGTCCTGCCCCACTACGAGGACTTGGGGGTGCTCCTGCGACCGTTCATTCCTCGGCATCTCCATGCCGCCCATTGTCTCGCACACACGCCGTACACCATGGTGGTGCCCCCGGAAACGGATGATCCACCGTTTCCGGGGGCACCGGATCTGCGCCGAAGCCGCCGGTCAGGCCGTCAACGCCGGCCTGTGCCGGTTCACCCGGCGCGCCGGGCCAGCGTCAGCCTGGAGCGGGTGAACGCCGCCGCCAGCAGCCCGGCCAGCAGCGGAACGACCACGGCCAGCAGTCCGATGGTCGCCCAGGGCAGCACGATCGGGGTGAAGGCGGACTCCATGGGCTCCTCCCGCATCGCCTCCATCGAGTTCCGCAGATCGACCAGACGCAGCGCCACCGCGGGCACCAGGCCCGCCGCGGTGCCGAGCAGCACCCCGGTGAGCGCCACCACCAGACACTGGAACCCCGAGAGGGTCCGGCGTACGCGCGGGGGCGCGCCGATCGCGCTCAGTGTGTTGAGGTCGGCCTCGGCGTCGGCCTTGGCGAGGCCGGTGGTGATGGCCGCGGCGCCCAGGGTCACCACGCCGGCGAACAGGGTGAGGATCAGCAGAGCGGTGCTCATCCGGTTGCCGGGGTCCTGTTCGGCCTGGAGCCAGAGCCCGCCGCCGGTCTGGTCGATGGCGGCCGCGACGCGCTGCTGATCGGCATCCGACGGCGGGTGGGGCACGGCGTACACACTGCCGGCCAGCTGGGTGTGCAGGCCGAGCCGCTCGGCGGTGCGCTCGGGCAGGATCATGCGGATGCCGGGCGTGGCGGCGTACGCGGCGTCCGCGACGTACACCTTCAGCCGGTCCGTGGACTTGCGGGCCGGGCCCGGGTGCAGCTTGCGGTTCTTCTTGTCCTTGGCGTTGTACGTGTGAACGGCCTTGAGCGTGACCTCGCCGTCCTTCGCGTACGCCTGGTTGAGCAGGACGGGAGTGCCCGCCGCCAGCGCCGCGGCGGCGGCGGGGTCGTCGAGCTTCGCGTAGATGCGGAGCAGGTCGGCTCCGCCCACCACGATGTTGTTCGCCTCCGAGCTGAAACTGCCCGAGGAGTTGTACTCGTCCACGCAGGCGGGGGAGCGCATCATCCGCCGGTGTTCCTCCGAGGAGAGCCGCTCGGCGAGTTCCCTGGCGCCCTTGGTGTTGAGCGGGCAGGTGTGGCCCTTGCCGGTCGGCTTGACCAGCTCCATGCTGCCGCAGCTGTTCTCGTCCTCGTAGTAGACGTTGCAGTCACTGCCCGCCCAGACGCGGGAGAAGTCGGCGTGACCGCCGTTCACCGCCATGTTCTGTTCGACGGACGCGCGGGCCAGCGGGAGCCGGTCGGCCGCCTTGGCGTCGGTGGAGGACAGCACCATCGTGCCCTTGGCGAGCATGGGCATGTAGTCCTGGTCGGACTCGGCGAGGCTGCTGGACATGTACGTGGCGATGGCCACCGAGCCCGCGACGGCCGCCATCACGGCGGCGACCGCCGGAGCGGTGCGGCCGCGGTTGCGGGCGGCATCGCGCAGCGCCATCCGCGGCGAGAGCGGCAGCCGGCGGCCGAGCCGGCCCAGCAGGCCGACGATCACCGGGATACAGGCGAGCAGCCCGATCTCGGCGACGACCGAGCCGCCGGCGACCAGCGTGGCATCGCCGCCGGTACCGCCGAGGACCGCGACCGCGATGCCGAGGGCCAGCACACAGGCGCCCACGGTGGGCAGCACCCGGGAGCTGCGGCGCACGCCGCGACGGCCGGTGAGCGACTCCAGCACGGACTGGCGGGCGGCCACGATCGCCGGGGCGAACGCCGCGAGGAGTCCGGTGACCAGGCCGAGCACGGCGATGACGACGAGCTCCGTGGGCTTCAGGACCAGGGAGCCGAAGCGCTGTCCGGCCCACTCCTCGATCAGCGGCCGGAACGCCATCGTGAGGAGCAGCCCGGCCGCGACACCGGTCACCGCCCCGACGGCGCCCAGCACCAGCCCGCCGGAGAGCACGACGGCCCGTACATGGCGCCGGTCGCCGCCGCAGGTGCCGACGAGGCCGAGCTGACGGCGCGAGCGGCGGGCACCGACGGCGAAGGCCGGTCCGGCGAGCAGGACGATCTCCAGGAGCGCCATGGCGACCACGGTGACGAGGGCCGCGCTCGTCTCGGAGTCGCCCGCGGAGTACTGGTTCATCGACCGCGCCATCGGGACCTCGGAGTCCGGCGGCGGGTCCAGGACCACTTGGCGGGAGACGACGAGGGCGCCTGCCTTGTTGGCCGCGAGCACATCGCCCCAGCCGATACCTGCCGCGCCCGATCCACTGACCAGCCACTCGGTCGAGCCGGTGTTCGGCGGCAGGACCTTCTTGTCGCGGTCGGACGCGGCCTGCCACGGGGCGATGACGGCGCCCGGGTCGGCGTACAGCTGCTGCGCCTTCAGATCGGAGGGCTGCTCGACGACACCGGTGATGGTGTACGTGCGGCCGGCGCTGTTCACGGTGGTGCGGGAGCCGATGCGCAGCCCGGACGAGTCCAGGAACGGCTTCGTGGCCGCCATCTCGCCGGTGCCGCGCGGGAACGCGCCCTCGACCAGGTCGACCTTGCCGCGGGCCATCGGATCCGCGGTCCGGAACTCCACGATCTCGGTGTTGGTGAGCCCGTACGCGGTCGTGACGCTCGCGGGTACGGACCGGATGCTGATCGCCCGCGCGCCCTCGGGGAACGTGGTGCGCATGTCGACCGGCGGAATGTCCGCCGTGGGCGGTTCGGTCCCGGCGATGTCGTACGCCTTGCCGTCGGGCATCTGCTGCAGCGGCCCCATGCCCGGGTCGCTGAACAGCGCGTCGGCCGAGCCCATCCGGGCCGTCAGCTGCTCGGCCTCGGTGGAGTCGATACTGCGGTACGTGACGTCCGCGGCCGTCACCCCGAGCACCGGCAGTGCGATCATCGCGACGACCAGGGCGCTGCGGCCCTTGGCCCGCATGGCGTCGCGGCGAGCTATCCGGAGGGCGGCGCGCCACCCCGTGAAGGGGCTCACTCGGCGCTCCCGGCGGCCAGCAGCGACTCGGCGCCCGCGGCCAGCGTCTGGTCGACGATCGAGCCGTCCCGCAGGAAGACCACCCGGTCCGCCCAGGCGGCGTACCGCGGTTCGTGCGTCACCATCACCCCGGCGGCGCCCTGGTCGCAGCGGTTGCGGAGCAGCGCCAGGACGGACTCGCCGGTCTCGGAGTCGAGTGCCCCGGTCGGTTCGTCGGCGAGCACGAGGCGCCGGTCGCCCACCAGCGCCCGGGCGATGGCGACCCGCTGCTGCTGGCCGCCGGACATCTCGTCCGGGAAGCGGTCGGCGATGTCGAGGAGGCCCATCTCCTCCAGCGCGGTCCGGGCCTCCTTGCGTGCCTTGCGGACCGAGACCCCGTCGAGTTCGCGCGGCAGGGCGATGTTCTCGGCTGCGGTGAGGGCGGGGATCAGGTTGTAGTCCTGGAAGACGTAGCCGACGCTGCGACGGCGCAGGGCGGCGATGCCCTTGCGGCCGAGCGTGGCGATGTCCTGGCCCTCGATGACGACCTGGCCGCCGGTCGCGGTGTCGAGTCCGCCGGCGAGGGTCAGCAGGGTGGACTTGCCCGAGCCGGAAGGGCCCATGACGGCGACGAGCTCACCGGGGTGCACCGCCAGGTTGACGCCGCGCAGGGCGTGCACCTCGGCGATGCCGGTGCCGTGGGTACGGGTGAGGTCGCGGAGTTCGAGCACCGGAGCATCCACCGGCAGGGGCGGAGCGGCCGGGGACGGGACGTGCGGGGACATGACGGTGGTTCCCCCTCGGAACAGGTCTGTGGTCGGGCCCCGGCGGCAGGCCGGGGCCGCGGCCCGCGTGTGGGACGCAGGCCGTGGTCGAACGGTGGGACTCCGGCTCAGCGGCGGGCGCGCGGCCGGGAGGCGGTACGGGTGGCGGCGCGCGGAGACGTGCTCGCCCCGGGCTCGGTGGCGGCGGCCTCGGCGAGCCGGACCAGCCGGGACTCGCAGTGGTCCAGCCAGCGGGCCTCGGCCTCGGCCTGGAAGATCAGCTGCTCCAGTACGAGCAGCCAGGCGACCTCGTCGCGGTTGGCGGGGACGTCGGTGAGCGCCTGGGCTTTGAGGCGGGTGTAGTCCTGCATCGCCTTCACGGTGTGGTGGCGCTGGGACTGGATGACGGCCCGGATGTCGACCCCGGGGGCGCCGACGGCCATGGCGAGCTTGATGGCGAGCTCGTCCCGGGGCGGGCTGCTGCGGTCGACCGGTGTCTCGAACCAGGCGCGCAGTTCGGTGCGACCGTCGTCGCTGATCGAGTAGAGGGCGTGCCCCTGGTCGTCCTCGCCGTCCTGGACGACGAGGCCGTCGCGCTCCAGCCTGCTCAGCGTCGTGTACACCTGCCCGACGTTGAGCGGCCAGGTGGAGCCGGTGCGCGACTCGAATTCGGTGCGGAGCTGGGAGCCGTACCGAGGGCCCCGCTCCAGGAGGGCCAGGAGCCCGTGACGGATCGACATACTGAGTATGTATACCGAGTATGTTGGCGAAGGCAAGTCGCCGCGGTCCGCTGCCGGCCCGATCGGGCCCCGCTCGGGAGGTGACGTACGGCGGTCAGCCGGAGCGGCGCATACGGAAGGCGAGGAACCCGAGTCCCAGCCCGACCAGGGCGATCCCGGCGCCGAGCGACACCTGCTGGACCTGCTCGACGGCCGGTCCCCCAAGGGTCTGGCGCGACATCCGGCCGGCTCCGGGGGATGGGTCCGTATCCGGCGTGACGACCGGTACGCCGGCGGGCTCCGTCGCCCGGGCCTCCTCCTCGGCCGCGTCGAGCGCGTCGGCCCGGGCGAGCTCCTGGGGCGTCATCGTCCTCCCGGGCCGCGGCCGGCCCTGCCCGGCGGGCCACCCGGCCAAGGGCGACTGGGCATCGTCGGGACGCGGCGATCCGGGGCTCGGCGAGGGCGGTACGGAGGAGGCGGCCGGGGGCGCCGGGTGCGCGGGCGAGGGTGGGGCGGAGTGCGGGGGCGCGGGGTGTGCCGGGTGCGCGGCCGGAGCGGACGGGCGGCCGGACGCGCCCGGGCGCGAGGCGGGCGGGGGCGCCGACGACGGACCGGACGGCGAGATCGACGGCGAGATCGATGGCGAGGTCGACGGCGAAACGGCCGACGGACGGGCCGGCGGGCGGCCCGACGGGGCGGGCGACAGCCGGGACGACGGAGCGGATGGCGACCCGGATGCGTGCGGCCCCCAGGGCGCCACGGTCACGACCGTTCGCGCCGCCCCCTGCGCCGACGGCCGCCGGTCGGCCGCCCGTGCCTCCCCGGCCGTCATGGCCCCCAGTGCCGCTGCTGCCGTCAGTGCCAGGCAGGCCGCGCACCTTGAGGGCCGTGAGGCAAGGTGTCCTGAAGCCATGAGGTCAGCGTCACATGTGACGGTATGTCCGGCATCTCCGGTAACGCGGACGGATGGAGCAAGGGCGCCGGACGCGGCAGGGTGCATCGCAAGGGCGCCGGCCGGAAGCGGCAGAGAAGACCGCAAGCGAGACGGACGGAAGCGGCAGGGTGCGTCGCAAGGGCGCCCGACGGAAGCGGCAGAGGAAAGGCGAGGCCGCCGGAATCAGCAGAGAACACCGCGAGCGCCCCCCCCGCCGGAGACGGCAGAGAACACCGCAACGCGCCGGAGCGAGACGGCAGAGAACACCGCAACGCGCCGGAGCGAGACGGCGAAGTGCAACCGCGAGGGCGTTACGGGCAGCGCGCCCCTACGCCGGGTCGCCCGTCGCGATGCGCAGCTCGAAGTGGGCGCCCGTCTCCGAGACAGCGGCCCCGGGGGTGGGGAACTGGTCGATGATCTGGTCCTCCGCGTACGCGTTACCCGGCACCTTGATCTGCTTGATCGTCCAGCCGGCCGCGTCCGCGCACGCACGCGCCGAGAGGATGTCCTTGTAGAGGAAGCTCGGGGCGTCGACCTTGTTCGGGTCGTCGATGTTCTCGCGGGCGTCCGTGCAGTCCTCGGTGTCCATCGTCCGGTTCCGCTCCGGATCCTTGTGCTCACCGGCCGGGGACTCGCTCGACGTGGCCTCGGTGCCGCCCTTGCCCGAGTCGTCGTCCTTCAGCGCGAGCGCCGTGATCAGACCGCCGATCGCGATCAGGGCGACCACGATCGAGCCCACGATGACCGGCATGTTCCGCTTGGAGCCGCCGCCCGAGGACGACGTGGTGTGCGTCTGCGGAGAGATCGAGTAGGGCGGCGGGGTCTGCTGCTGCATCGGCGACATCGCCGCCGGCGTCTGGTACGCCGGAGCCGACTGCGGATAGCCGTAGCTCGGTGCCGGGGCGGGCGCCGGGGTCGGTGTGCCGTAGGGCCCCGGCTGCTGCTGCGACTGGTACGGGCCCGGCTGGTACGGCGTCTGCACGTTCTGCGGCGCGGGGGTGGACTGGTCGACCGGCGGGAAGACCGCCGAACCGACCCCCGAGCCGCTGTTCGCCGGTGCGCCCGCACCGCTGACGATCACGGGGGCGCCGGTCCGGCCGCCCGCGCTCAGCACGCGCGCGATCTCGTCCTGCATCGCGGCGGCGCTGGGGAAGCGCTCGTTCGGGTTCTTCTTCAGGGCGCGGGCGACGAGGGCGTCCATGGCCGGGGTGATCGACCGGTTGATCGTGGACGGGGCGACGGGCTCCTCCTGCACATGCGCGTACGCGATGGCGAGCGGGGAGTCCGCGTCGAACGGGATGCGGCCGGTCAGCAGCTGGAACAGCATGATGCCGACCGAGTACAGGTCGGAGCGGGCGTCCACGCCGCGGCCCAGGGCCTGTTCGGGAGAGAGGTACTGCGGGGTGCCGACGACCATGCCGGTCTGCGTCATCGACGTGACGCCCGACTGCATGGCGCGGGCGATACCGAAGTCCATGACCTTCACGACACCACGCTTGGTCACCATCACGTTGCCGGGCTTGATGTCGCGGTGCACCAGCCCCATTTCGTGGCTGGTGTCCAGAGCGGCCAGCACGTCGGCCGTCACCTTGAGTGCCTTGTCGGCGGGCATCGCACCGTAGTTGCGGATGTCGTCCTGGAGGACGGAGCCGAGCGGCTGCCCCTCGACGTACTCCATGACGATGTACGGCATCAGCGCACCGCCGAGTTCGTCCTCGCCGGTGTCGAAGACGGAGACGATGTTGGTGTGCTGCAACTTGGCGACGGCCTGCGCCTCGCGCCGGAACCGCTCGCGGAAGGACTGCTCGCGGCCGAGCTCCGTGTGGAGCGTCTTGATCGCTACCTGCCGGTCGAGTGCGGAGTCGTACGCCAGATATACGGAGGCCATTCCGCCTTCGCCCAGCAGGTCACGCAGCTGGTAACGGCCGCCGGCGACCGAACCGCCCGCGTAGCGACCCTGGGCACCGTGTGCGCCGTCCTGGCTCATGACTTGCTTCCCCCTAGGGCGCGCGACCGCGCGAAGATCCGTATTACTGGCCAAGTCTGCCCGAGGGGTACGACACGTCAAGCCAGGTGCCCGTTCCGTGACCCTACGCACAAGAAGCGTCTCGGAAGCGTTACAGGAACCGCATCGAATTTGCGCAGGAAGCGCGCCAGCCGGTTTGATGGCCCGTCCCTCTCGAAAACGGTGTGTCCGACAGAGGCTGTAGCGTGACGTGGCAACGCGGCCGACAACGCGGTCGGCAACGCAGCAAGGCACCGTGAGAACCCGCGGACGCGCGGACAGAAACGACGGCGAGGACTGATGGCACCCGAACCCGAAGCAAACGGCGGCGGAGTTCCGGATGGCACCGACTCCTGGGGCGTCGGTGGTGTCGTCGGCGACGGACGCTACCGGCTGACCGGCCGCCTCGGCCGGGGCGGTATGGCCGAGGTCTTCGCGGCCGAGGACGTCCGGCTGGGACGTACCGTCGCGGTGAAACTGCTGCGCTCCGATCTTGCCGAGGACCCGGTCTCCAAGGCCCGGTTCACGCGCGAGGCGCAGTCGGTCGCCGGGCTCAACCACCATGCGGTCGTTGCGGTCTACGACTCCGGCGAGGACACCGTCGCCGGACAGACCGTCCCGTACATCGTCATGGAGCTGGTCGAGGGCCGCACCATCCGTGACCTGCTCCTCAACGCCGAAGCACCGCCTCCCGAGCAGGCGTTGATCATTGTCTCCGGGGTGCTGGAGGCGCTCGCCTACTCGCACCAGCACGGGATCGTGCACCGGGACATCAAGCCCGCCAACGTGATCATCACGCACTCCGGCGCGGTCAAGGTGATGGACTTCGGCATCGCCCGTGCGCTGCACGGCGCGCAGTCGACGATGACCCAGACCGGCATGGTCATGGGAACGCCGCAGTACCTCTCCCCCGAGCAGGCGCTGGGCAAGGCCGTCGACCACCGCTCCGACCTGTACGCCACCGGCTGTCTGCTGTACGAACTTCTCGCGCTGCGGCCCCCGTTCACCGGCGAGACGCCGCTCTCGGTGGTGTACCAGCACGTTCAGGACATTCCGGTTCCGCCGTCGGAGGTCTCGAACGGGGTGGTGCCGCCGGAGCTCGACGGGCTCGTCATGCGTTCGCTCGCGAAGGACCCGGACGACCGGTTCCAGAGCGCCGAGGAGATGCGCGGGCTGGTCCAGTACAGCCTGCAGATGCTCCAGGTGCAGGGCGGTCACACCGGTACGTGGAACACCGGCCCGGTCGTGCTGAACGACGGCCCCGGCACGCCGCCGCGCGGTATGACCGGCTCCACCCGCGCGATGGGCTACCAGCAGCACGGGGACACCTCGCAGGGCCCGATCCTGCCGCCGATGAACCCGGACGACGGCGGATACGACGGCGGCAGCACCCGGCAGGGCGGCGGCGGCCGCGGCAAGCTGTGGCTGTTCGTCGTGCTCGCCCTGATCGCGATCGGTGTGGGCGTCGCCTTCGCGGTCAACGCGGCGAAGGACAAGGGCGAGAAGCCCAAGGCACCGGTCACCTCGACGTCCAGTTCGCCTTCTCCGGAGAAGACGTCGGCCAAGCCGACCGAGGAGGAGACGACGCAGGACACCGAGCAGCCGGGCAGCTCCACGGGTGACCAGCAGCAGCAGCCCACGTACACCCCCTCGTACACCCCGTCCTACACCCCGAGCGAGACGGCCGATCCGACGCCCACGAACACGGCGCCGACCGAGACGTCCACCTCGGGCACGAGCGAGGGCAACACGGACGAGGGCACGGACGCCGGGACGGACGCGGGCGCGGACGCGGGTGCGGACGCCGGCACCAGCACGGGTGCGGACGGTGGCACCAGCGCGGGGGCGGACGCGGGCACCACCACCGGCACGGACGCCGGAGGCGCCGCCGCCGGAACCAGTGCCGGAGCCGCCGCGGGCAACACCGGGACGACCGCCGGGTAGCGCTCACTCCGTGAACGCGTCGCGCACCGCCTCGTACTCACGGGTCCACCACACCGCCAGGGCCGACACCGCAGGGAACTGCGGATCGGCCCTGCGGTCGTTCAGGCAGTAGCGCCAGTGCAGTATCCAGAAGTCGTTGAGCCGCTCCCACCACACCCGGTGCACGGCGGCGGCCAGCTCGTCCGACCCCGCGCCGGCCGCCCGCCGGTAGGCGCGCGCGTACGCCCGCACCTTGCCCAGCTCCAGCTTCCCGGCGGGCTGTACGAAGAAGATCGCCGCGGCCCGTACCGCCTCCTCCGCCCGCGGCTGCACCCCGAGCCGGTCCCAGTCGAGGATCGCGACCGGGTCGGCGCCCCGGTAGAGCACGTTCAGCGGGTGGAAGTCGCCGTGCACCCAGCCGGTCGCCGGCCCGTCCGGGGTGGGCGGCCGGCGGTCCGCGTGCTGCTCCAGCAGGGTGCGCCGCTCCAGGAGCCGGTGTTCGGCCAGCTCGTCGAAGGAGTCCCGGGGCCGCCGGCCGCGCGCCGCGGCCAGCAGCTCGTCGATCACCGCGAAGGTGTCGGCGGCATCGGCACTCGCATGGCCGGACCGGGCCCCGGTCCCCGCGCCCTCGCCCATCACCTGCTCAAGACCGGTGTGTACGGCTCCGAGCAGCGCCCCCAGACGCAGCGACTGGGCGAGGGTGAGCTGGGCGCCTGCCCGGTGCAGTCCGTCGACCCAGGGGTGCAGGGCGTAGCAGCGGCCGCCGATCTCGGTGACGGTGTCCCCGTCGCTGTCCACGACGGGCGGTGCGACGGGTACTCCGAGCGACTGGAGCCGCTGGGTGGCCCGGTGCTGGCGGACGATCGTGGCGCGGTCGCCGGTGGAGTCGTCCAGATGGTGCTTGAGGAAGTACGAGCCGCGCGTCGTGGAGACCCGGTAGCCGTGGTTGAGCAGGCCCTGGTCAAGGGGCTCGCAGGTGATCGGATCACCGGCTTCCGGATAGCGGCGCAGCACCTCGCCGACCGGAGGAACAGGCGGGAAGGTTACAGATGAGCGCGACACTCGACAGATGTTAGATCACGCTGCGTTGACGGATCTGCGGAGTTGCGTCGAAGTCCAGAGTGTGCACAGTGACGAAGTGCGGGTCGACCCGGAGATAGGCCGGAGCGAAGGGCTCCCCGTTGACCTCGGCGGGTACGGGGCCCAGGAGCTCGCGCTGGGCGCGGGTCGGTTCGATGATCTGCGCGGGCCCGGTGAACTGCACGGACCACAGGTCGCTGCTGCCTTCCGAGGTGGCGGCGTTGTAGTTGTCCGCGCCGTAGGCCACGACCGTGCCGTCGCAGGCGTCGTGGTAGCCCGGGCCGCCGTGCACGCGCAGGACGACCCGGCCGTCGGTGACGATGTGCCGGGCCACCGTCAGGATCGGGAGGGCTCGCATACTCGTCGCCAGCCGGCCGTAGGGGACGCGGCCGAGCAGCTGGATGGCGTGGAGTTCCTCGGAGGACATGTCCTCCACTGTCCGCCACCTGTGTGGACGGGATAAGAGGCCGGGGCCCCGGGTGGGCCGGGACCAAAGTCCTGAAACGGGGCCCGGGGCGTATCGCCCGGCGCTCGGGCCCGGAGCCGTGCCGGGTACGCGGCGGCTTCAGCGCCTCTCGGCCTGGAGCCGCGCCACGTACGCGGCGGCCTGCGAGCGGCGTTCCATGCCCAGCTTGGACAGCAGGCTGGAGACGTAGTTCTTGATCGTCTTCTCGGCGAGGTGGAGCCGCTCGCCGATCACCCGGTTCGTCAGGCCCTCCCCGATGAGATCCAGGATCTTGCGTTCCTGGTCGGTGAGAGCGGCGAGCTTGTCGTCGCCGCGGCCCTTCTTGCCGTCGCGCAGCCGCTCCAGCACCCGCGCCGTGGCCACCGGGTCGAGCAGCGACTTCCCGGCCGCCACGTCCCGTACCGCGGTCAGCAGCTCGTTGCCGCGGATCGCCTTGAGCACATATCCGGCGGCGCCCGCCATGATCGCGTCGAAGAGCGCCTCGTCGTCGGCGTACGAGGTCAGCATGAGGCAGTTGATGGACTCGTCCTGGGAACGGATCTCGCGGCAGACCTCCACGCCGCTGCCGTCCGGCAGCCGTACGTCCAGGACCGCCACATCGGGGCGCGTCGCGGGGATCCGCACCAGCGCGTCCGCCGCCGTACCGGCCTCTCCGACCACTTCGATGTCGTCCTCGGACGAGAGCAGCTCATGGACTCCGCGGCGGACGACTTCGTGGTCATCCAGCAGAAAAACGGTGATTTTTCCTTCTTTGCGCACAAACGCAGTCTCACACACTCCCCTCTTCCCTGCCGCTGTCCGGCGGGATAACGTGCCGTTGTTCCGGCGACCTGCAAGGCTGTTACCAGTGCTGTGACCAGCGAGAGTTCCCGAATTCCTCGATTTACTTGGATATCCAAGCAAAATCGCAGGTCAGGAAGGGTTTCGCAGTTATGCGACCCACTGGGTAACGTGCATTGGACAGGGCGCTCGCCGGGGCACCTGTCACGCCTGTTCCCGGACCGAGCGGCACCCACCCCGTGCACGGGTACGGACACAGGCGAGCCGCACTGGTCACCCGGCAGACCCCGGGGGCCGGACCGACGGAGGAGCACGCACGTGACCGTGGAGAGCACTGCTGCCGCGCGTAAACCGCGACGCAGCAGCAAGCGGACCAGCGCCGCGAAGACGCCCGCGAAGACACCACAGAGTTCCGGACCCGAACTCGTACAGCTGCTGACGCCCGAGGGCGAGCGCGTCGAGCACCCGGACTACTCGATCGACCTGACCGCGGACGAGCTGCGCGGCCTGTACCGGGACATGGTCCTGACCCGCCGCTTCGACGCCGAGGCCACCGCGCTGCAGCGTCAGGGCGAGCTGGGCCTGTGGGCCTCGCTGCTGGGCCAGGAGGCGGCGCAGATCGGCTCGGGCCGGGCCCTGCACGACGACGACTACGTCTTCCCGACCTACCGCGAGCACGGCGTCGCCTGGTGCCGTGGCGTCGACCCGACGAACCTGCTCGGGATGTTCCGTGGTGTGAACCACGGCGGCTGGGACCCGAACACCAACAACTTCCACCTGTACACGATCGTCATCGGCTCGCAGACCCTGCACGCCACCGGCTACGCCATGGGCGTGGCCAAGGACGGCGCGGACTCGGCCGTGATCGCGTACTTCGGCGACGGCGCCTCCAGCCAGGGTGATGTCGCCGAGGCGTTCACCTTCTCCGCCGTCTACAACGCGCCCGTCGTGTTCTTCTGCCAGAACAACCAGTGGGCGATCTCCGAGCCCACCGAGAAGCAGACCCGGGTGCCGCTCTACCAGCGCGCCCAGGGCTTCGGCTTCCCCGGCGTCCGGGTCGACGGCAACGACGTGCTGGCCTGCCTCGCCGTCACCCGCTCCGCCCTGGAGCGCGCCCGCCGCGGCGAGGGCCCCACCCTCGTCGAGGCGTTCACCTACCGCATGGGCGCGCACACCACCTCCGACGACCCGACGAAGTACCGGGCCGACGAGGAGCGCGCCTCCTGGGAGGCCAAGGACCCGATCCTGCGCCTGCGTACCTACCTGG
The DNA here is from genome assembly GCF_044756845.1 of Streptomyces sp. NPDC091416. NCBI lineage: Bacteria > Bacillati > Actinomycetota > Actinomycetes > Kitasatosporales > Streptomycetaceae > Streptomyces > Streptomyces sp. NPDC091416. Next base: position 142,704 of record NZ_JBIVTU010000006.1, on the reverse strand, counting down.
AGAACGAGGGAGCCGCCGACGAGGCGTTCTTCACCGCGCTCGACGAGGAGAGCGAGACCCTCGGCAAGCGGGTCCGCGAAGCCGTGCGGTCCATGCCGCAACCGGACCGGATGGCGATCTTCGAGCACGCCTACGCCGACGGGAGCGCCCTCGTCGACGAGGAGCGCGCCCAGTTCGCCGCGTACCAGGCATCGTTCGCCGAGGAGGGCAAGTAGCCATGGCCATGGAAAAGATGTCCATCGCGAAGGCGCTCAACGAGTCGCTGCGCAAGGCCCTCGACACCGACCCCAAGACCCTGATCATGGGTGAGGACGTCGGTAAGCTGGGCGGGGTCTTCCGGATCACGGACGGTCTCCAGAAGGACTTCGGCGAGGACCGGGTGATCGACACCCCGCTCGCCGAGTCCGGCATCGTCGGTACGGCGATCGGCCTGGCCCTGCGCGGCTACCGGCCGATCGTGGAGATCCAGTTCGACGGCTTCGTCTTCCCCGCGTACGACCAGATCGTCACGCAGCTCGCGAAGATGCACGCCCGCTCGCTCGGCACGATCAAGCTGCCGGTCGTCGTGCGGATTCCGTACGGCGGCGGCATCGGCGCCGTGGAGCACCACAGTGAGTCGCCCGAGGCCCTGTTCGCGCACGTCGCGGGCCTGAAGGTCGTCTCGCCCTCCAACGCGTCCGACGCGTACTGGATGATGCAGCAGGCCGTCCAGAGCGACGACCCGGTCATCTTCTTCGAGCCGAAGCGCCGTTACTGGGACAAGGGCGAGGTCGACACCGAGTCCATCCCGGGCGGGCTGCACCGGGCCTCCGTCGCCCGCACCGGCACGGACCTCACGCTCGTCGCGTACGGCCCGATGGTGAAGGTCTGCCTGGAGGCCGCCGCGGCCGCCCAGGAGGAGGGCAAGTCGGTCGAGGTCGTGGACCTGCGCTCGATGTCCCCGATCGACTTCGACGCCATCCAGGCCTCGGTCGAGAAGACCCGCCGGCTGGTCGTGGTCCACGAGGCGCCGGTGTTCTACGGCTCCGGCGCGGAGATCGCCGCTCGCATCACGGAGCGGTGCTTCTACCACCTGGAGGCACCCGTGCTGAGGGTCGGCGGCTACCACGTCCCGTACCCGCCCGCGCGGCTGGAGGACGAGTACCTGCCGGGTCTCGACCGTGTGCTCGACGCCGTCGACCGCTCGCTGGCGTACTGAGGACGGGGAACGTGACAACGATGACCGACACTTCCAACGCTGCTCGCTTCCGTGAGTTCAAGATGCCCGACGTGGGCGAGGGACTGACCGAGGCCGAGATCCTCAAGTGGTTCGTCCAGCCCGGCGACACCGTCACCGACGGCCAGGTCGTCTGCGAGGTCGAGACGGCGAAGGCCGCCGTGGAGCTGCCGATCCCGTTCGACGGTGTGGTGCACGAGCTGCGCTTCCCCGAGGGCACGACCGTCGACGTCGGCCAGGTGATCATCGCCGTGGACGTGGCACCGGGCTCCGGTGACGACGCCCCCGTGGCGGCCGAGCCGGCGCCGGAGCCCGTCGTGGAGCCCGCGGAGTCCGCGGAGCCTGCGGAGCCGAAGGGCCGTACGCCGGTCCTGGTGGGCTACGGCGTGGCCGAGTCCTCCACCAAGCGGCGCGCCCGCAAGGGCACGGAGGCGGCCCCCGCGGCCGCATCCGCCGCGATCCAGGGCGAGATGAACGGCCACGGCCCGACGGCGGTCGCCGAGGCCCGGCCGCTCGCCAAGCCGCCGGTCCGCAAGCTGGCCAAGGACCTGGGCATCGACCTGGCCACGGTCACACCGACCGGCGACGGTGGCATCATCACCCGCGAGGACGTGCACGCGGCGGCGACGCCCGCGCCCGCTCCCGCGCCGGTGCCGACCGAGGCCCCGGCCCCGGTCGCGGCCCCCGTGCCGGTGGCCCCGGGTGCGCGTGAGACCCGTATCCCCGTCAAGGGCGTACGGAAGGCGATCGCCCAGGCGATGGTCGGCAGCGCGTTCACGGCGCCGCACGTCACGGAGTTCGTGACCGTCGACGTGACGCGCACGATGAAGCTCGTGGCGGAGCTCAAGGAGGACAAGGACATGGCCGGGGTGCGGGTCAACCCGCTCCTGATCATCGCCAAGGCCCTCCTCGTCGCGATCAGGCGGAACCCCGAGGTCAATGCCGCCTGGGACGAGGCGAACCAGGAGATCGTGCAGAAGCACTACGTCAACCTGGGCATCGCCGCGGCGACCCCGCGCGGACTGATCGTGCCGAACATCAAGGACGCGCACGACCAGACGCTGCCGCAACTGGCCGCGTCCCTGGGCGAACTGGTCTCCACGGCCCGCGAGGGCAAGACGTCCCCCGCCGCGATGGCCGGTGGCACGGTGACCATCACCAACGTCGGCGTCTTCGGCGTCGACACGGGTACGCCCATCCTGAACCCGGGCGAGTCCGCGATCCTCGCGGTCGGGGCGATCAAGCTCCAGCCCTGGGTCCACAAGGGCAAGGTGAAGCCCCGTCAGGTCACCACGCTGGCGCTGTCGTTCGACCACCGCCTGGTCGACGGCGAGCTCGGCTCCAAGGTCCTCGCGGACGTCGCCGCGATCCTGGAGCAGCCGAAGCGGTTGATCACCTGGGCGTAGTCGCCCCGGCGGTACGTGTATGAGGTGGGCCCGTGCGCATTCTGCACGGGCCCACTCCCGTACCCCGGCGGGCCGCTACGCTACGGAAGTGCCGCGCTACCCGGCGCAGTCGTCCGAGGAGGGCCCGTGTCTTCGAGTTGTGACCCCCAGTACGCTGCCGCCGGTGACGTGGGTGCGGCGCTCATGATGATCGACTCCCGCCTCAAGAGCATCTACGACGGCGAGGGCGACGACGCCGACACCGGCGCCGCCCGCGAACAGCAGGAGCTGGTCGAGCAGTTCGTCGCCTCTCTGGGCCCCGGTGGCGCCGAGGACGTACTCGAAGGCACCTGCACGATCGTCTACATGTTCATGACCTGGTTGCGCCAGGCGCACGAAGCGCACGACAAGGACGTCATCGAGTACGTGGTGCCGACGCTCGTGGCCTCCTTGCGCCTGATGCCGAAGAGCATCCGGCCCGAGGCCATCCCGACCATGGCCGGCCTGGTCGTCGCCGCGGGCACCGGCCTCAGTCCCAACCTGTGGCGCATGCAGTACGGCGAGTGGACCGAGGCGGAGATGAACTCGCTGGAGGCGACGGCGTTCCTCCTCGCGGAGCAGATCAACCGCATCGCGGACGACCGCGACTTCGCCACCCGCATGATCGCCGAGGCGCTGTCCCGCGCGGACGGGGCGTAGGGGACGGTTGGCGACGGCTCGTCACAGTGCGGTGAGGCGCGCCATCTCCTCCTCGGAGAGCCGCAGCGCGCCGGCCGCCACGTTCTGTGCCAGGTGGTCCGGGTCGCTCGTCCCGGGGATCGCGAGGACGTGCGGCCCCTGATGGAGGGTCCACGCCAGCCGGACCTGCGGGATCGAGACCCCGTGCGCGCGGGCGACGGCGCCCACCGCCTCGTCGTCCTCTCCCGTGACCCCTGCCTCCCGTCCGGAGCCGGCGATGGCGAAGAACGGGACGAAGGCGACCCCGAGTTCGCCGCAGCGCCGGAGGACGGCCCGCTCCTCGCGCGACGCGCCGATCCCGTAGGGGTTCTGGACGCAGACGACCGGGGCGATGTCCAGGGCCTCGGTCAGCTGGGCGGACGTGACGTTGGAGACGCCGAGGTGACGGATCAGCCCGGCCTCCCGCAGCTCGGCCAGTGCGCCGAAGTGCTCGCCGATGGAGCCGGTCCGACCGCTCGGCGGTACGCGGAGGTTGACCACGTCGAGATGGTCGCGGCCGAGCTGCCGGAGGTTCTCCTCGACCTGGCCGCGCAACTGTGCCGGATCGGCCCACCACCAGGCGCCCGAGGGGTCGCGGCCCGGCCAGACCTTGGTCGTGATGACCAGATCCTCCGGGTAGGGCGCCAGCGCGCGGTTGATCAGCTCGTTGGCGGACCGGGTGGCCGAGAAGTAGAACGCGGCGGTGTCGATGTGGTTGACCCCGAGCTCGACGGCCCGCCGGAGCACGCTGATCGCCCGTTCGCGGTCACGGGGTACGCCGTTGCCGAAGGGTTCGGTACCCGTCAGGCGCATCGTGCCGAAGCCGACGCGGCAGACCGTCAGGTCACCGAGTCGCCAGGTTCCGCTCTCTTCGGCCGGGTTCGCTCGTGCATGCATGACTGCGGTCTCCTCTTGCGGTGGGTGGTGGAAGCCGTCACCGGGCACGCGCGCCGCCGAGCCGGGCCGGCCGGGTGCGTGGGGCCTGTGGGCCGGGGCCTGGGGGCCTGTGGGGCGTGTCCGGGTACGAAAAAAGCCTCCCCGGCGGAAGGAGATCCGCGCCGAGAAGGCCCACGTAACAGTCGGCATTCTAGCAGTCCGAGTCGGGCTGAGGGCGGCGTCGAGAGCGCTGGGGGGCGCCTTCTGCGCCCGCTTCGCGCCCGCTTCGCGCCCACTTCGCGTCGACTTCGCGTCCGCTTCCCCGGCAGCGGTGAGGGGGCGGGTCGTCACCGGACGGGTGCGGGAGCTGCTGCCGTGTCCCTCCTCGGCCGCACGGCGAGTTCGGCGAAGACCGTCTTGCCGACGGTGCGCGGCTCGACGCCCCAGCGGTCGGCGACCCGGGCGACGATGAGCAGCCCGCGCCCGTAACACTCGTCGGTCCCGGCCTCGCGCAGCCCGGGCAGTCGTTCCCCGCGCGGGTCGCTGACCTCGATGCGGAGGGTGGTGGCGGTGAGGCCGAGGCGGACCCGGAAGAGGCGGCCCCGCAAGCTGCCGTGCAGTAAGGCGTTGGTCGCCAACTCGCTGACCAGGAGCGCGGCTTCACCCGCGTGGTGGGGATGGCCCCACTCGGTGACCAGTCGGGCGGCGCGGCGGCGGGCGAGGGTGACGCTGCGGGCGGTGGGCGTGTAGTCGAGTCGGTCCTCGTGGAGTGGGGGATCGGGCTCGGGGGCGGGGGCTTCTTGGGCTGCGGTCATGGTCGTGCGCCTCCGTTGTAGGGGCGGTGGCGATGTCGCGCCTGCCTGGGCAGGGCGGTGCACTTCCGCCGGCTGTTACCGCTAAGTGATCGGCATGCAGCTGAAAGTAGCGGAACCTGGCGACGGGCAGCAAGTGATTCGGGCAGAGAATTCTCTGCCCTAGTTGGTGTTCGATGGATCAGAGCTCCAGACTGAGGCGATTGACTGGGAGGGAGTTGGCTGTGGCAGGTAACAGCCCTGATCGCGGGCGGACGGTTTCAACTGTGCTCGGACGCCGCCTCGGCGGTGAACTGCTTCGGCTACGGGAGGCGCGCTCCCTGCGTCAGTCGCACGCTGCGGAGGCATTGACGGCGTCGGTCGCGAAGGTGGCGAAGATCGAGCGTGGTCTCGTGCCCATACGGGACCCTGACGTCAGGGCCCTCTGCCACCTGTATGGCGAGACGGACGAAGCCGTGGTCGGGCGGCTGTTGGCGCTTGCCAAGGCCGACCGTGAACGCCGTAAGGCGAGCGGCTGGTGGAACCAGTATCCGGGACTTCAATCGATGGTCGAGTACGTGGCGTTGGAGGACATCGCCACAGGCCTCCGCACCTGGCAACTCGCCATCGTGCCCGGCCTGCTCCAGACGCCCGACTACGCTCGGGCGCTCGCCGTTGGAAACGGCTCCTGGGAGGACCCCGACGAGATCGAGCCCTTTGTCGAGGCTCGGATGGCCCGGCAGGCACGTCTGACGGGTGACCGTCCGCTGGAGCTGTGGGCTCTTGTGCAGGAGAGTGCACTTCGCCAACTGGTGGGAGGGCGTGAGGTCATGAGGGGACAGCTCGGTCACCTGCTGGACATGGCCCGCCGTCCGAACGTGAAGCTCCAGGTGATGCCCTACCTGGTGGGTGCGCACCCCGGTATGACCAGTGCCTTCACCATCGTGTCGTTCGCCGAGCCAGGCGCACTCGACGTGGTCCACATGGATACCACCTCGACCACTCTCTGGTTGGAGAGCGATACTGATGCGGAGCGTCACGACAGGATCTTCGATCGCATGACGCGTCTTGCGCTCGCTCAGCGCAACTCGGTCGCACTGATCGACGGAATCCTCAAGGAGATGTAGACCGCGTGCCCGCGTATACATTCGTCAAGTCCAGCTACAGCGGAGGGAACGCGGGGCAGGAATGCGTCGAAGTGGCCCGCAACATCCCCGGCACCGTGGCCGTTCGCGATTCCAAGCAGCCCAACGGCGCCGTCCTGGTGATCAACTCTGCCGCGTGGGACGCTTTTCGGGGTGGGATGAGGCAGCATCCGGCTATGTGTATCCAGCGCCAAGGGATAATCGAATGACCAGTTTCCGCTTCAAGAAGTCCAGCTACAGCGCGACGTCCAGCGAATGCGTCGAAGTGGCCCGCAACATCCCCCACACCGTCGCCGTCCGCGACTCCAAGGCCCCCCGCGGCCCCGTCCTCCTCCTCGCCCCCGCCGCGTGGGACGCCTTCCGGGCAGGGTTGGGCCGGGCCTGAGCGCTGTCCGGCGGACCGTGCCGGCCAGGGCTCAGGACCAAGATGGTGGTCGGCGGCGACGCGAGATCCGGCGTCGCCCGGAATTGGTCATGCCGGGTTCGGAGCCCCCCAGGGCACGAGCCTCTGGGCCATGTTGTAGATCTCTACCTGGCCCGTCATCGACAGGTACATCCGGTTGCCGGGCATGTGCGGGGTGTTGCTGGACCAGACGGCGCCGGTGGCGTTGTAGACGATCAGGCTGCCGTCCTTGTCCATGATGACCTTCCCCAGGCTCGTCGGATTCTGCGGGACCTGCCACAGAAGCCTGTTCCCGTTGACGTTGTCGTACAGCGTCAGACGGCCGCCGAGCTCCTCGTAGACCAGCGCGTAGGCACCGTTCGGCGAGTAGATCCTGTCGCGCGGGCGGAGGACGTCTCCGGGCAGCATGCCGTTGCCCTGGGCCGTCGGCTCCTCGGTGTCGTAGACGTAGCCCAGCGCATTGTGGTCCAGCACGGAGCTGATCCGCACCGACAGCTGCTCCCACGGATGCATGACGTCGGGCTGGTTCTGGCCGGGCGGGCCGCCGGAGACGGGGGCGTAGGCGTTGGGGTGCTGCTTCTGCCACCGGGTCCAGATGTGGTCGACGTTGGCGTGGTGCAGGAAGAACACCGGGTCGTTGGGCGCGCTGAGCACGTCGCCCATGTTCCCGCTGACCCAGCCGTGCACCAGGTTGTGGATGCCCGGACCGATTCCGCCTTCGAGGAAGTTTCGGAAACTGGGATGGTCGGTGCTGTCCCACGGCGCTTGGTCGTACGGCACCTGCGCCAGGCACTCGTCGACGTCGTCTTTCGTGGGGAGCTTGACGGTGTTGTTGAACCCGCCCAGCTGCCGCCGCAGGTACGGCCTCTCGGTGTCACGGCAGACCCACCCGTTCCCGTTGGCGTACGTGAACGGCCCGTTCAGGACCTGGTTGTCGCCCATCCTGCCGGTGCCGCCCATGAAGTACTCGCTCCACAGGGTGGATCCCTCGATGCCCTGGTCGACGGTCCAGTCCCAGTACGGCAGGGTGACGCCCGAGTCGAGGGCGCGCAGTTGCAGTTCGAACTGCCGGATGAACTGCCGGTGCCACGGCAGGAAGCTGGGACCTCCGTGGCCCCAGGGGCCGAGCCGGGAGTGTTCGTCGATGTACCAGTCGTAGTAGCCCAGTCGTTTGCTCGACAGGACCGCCTGGGAGTACCGGGCCTTTTCTTGTGGCCACATCCATGCCTGGTTCCTGCGCACGCGCGGGCCATCGTTCGCGGATTGATTCACGGGCGAACACCCCTCTCGTAAGGGCTGGTCGGTGAACTCTCCTTGAGGTCAACGTTGAGTCACGCCATGCCGCTCGCAACGTGGGTTAGGCCGTTCGGGTGCGAGAACGAAGACCGGCCGCATACGGGAAGGGCGGTGGATATCCCCCTTCTGATCCACCGGCCCGCCGGATGTTCCCCTGCCGCGCGGTCGGCGATCGTCGATTCGCCGACGCAGAGCGCGTACGGGGAAAGGAAGACTGTGCGACAAGGGATCTTCAAAGCGGCAACGGCACTCGTGACCCTGGCCCTTGCCGGTGGGGCGGTGGCCGTTCCCGCCGCCGCGGCGCCACGGCATTCCGTCGACGGTGTCTGGCGGGTGAACGGCTACGGCACCGTCCTGTCGATCGCGCACGGGCGGCTCCAGGAGTACCAGACCACCGCGGTGGGCTGCATCGAGGGCGAGTCCGCGAAGCAGACGGCCCCGGGCGTGTACGAGTCCGGCGACGGGACGCTCCTCACCGTCCGGGCGTCCGGGACGCTGAGGCTGTCCGGGTCCGCCGGGTACCGGGAACTGCGCCGGCTCGGCCGGCTCCCGGCGGCATGTGCGCAGCCCGTATCCGATGACGACCCGGTGACCGCGTTCGACGTCTTCTGGCAGTCCTTCGAGGAGAACTACCCCTTCTTCGCCGCCAAGGGCATCGACTGGCATGCCGTACGGGACACGTTCCGGCCGAAGGTGCACGTCGGCACGACCAGGGACGAACTCTTCACGCTCTTCAGCGAGATGGTGACGCCGCTGTACGACGCACACGTCACCGTCTTCGACGGTGAGCGGCGCTTCTCCCGGGTCCGTCCGGGTACAGCCGTGATCGGCGGCGCTCTGGACACCGAGGTCAAGGACTACATCGTGCGGAGCGACCTCGGCGGCGAGCCCCTGCGGGAGTTCGCGAACGGGCGGATCAGCTATGCGGATCTGCCCGGTGGGCAGGGCTATCTGCGTATCTCCGGGTTCGCCGGCTACAGCAGCGAGGAAGGACACGCGTACGCCGCGGAACTGGCCGAGCTCGACAAGGCTCTGGACGCAGTGTTCACCGCGGAGCGCACGGCCGCGCTCACCGGACTCGTCATCGACCTGCGGATCAACGGTGGCGGCTCGGACGCCCTCGGCCTGCACCTTGCCGGGCGCCTGACCGACTCCTCGTACACCGCCTACCGCAAGCGCACCCGGTACACCCGGCCGCAGCCCGTCCCCGTGAAGCCCGCACACGGCGTCCCCCGCTACGGCGGTCCGGTCGCCGTGCTGACGGCCGCGACGACGTTCAGCGCGGGCGAGACGTTCACCCAGGCCCTCATCGACCGGCCCGGCCGGACCGTCCGGATCGGGGAGAACACGCAGGGCGTCTTCTCCGACGTCCTGGACCGCACCCTGCCCGGCGGCATGGCGGTCTGGCTTCCGAACGAGGAGTTCCTCACCCGCCGGGGAGGGAGCTTCGACGGCGCGGGCATCCCGCCCCACGTGCGTACACCGGTCTTCACCGAGGAGGAGTTCGCGACGGACCACGACTCGGCCTTCGACGCGGCGGTCGCCGTGCTCCGGGAGCAGAAGCCGGCGTGAGACGCCACGTGCCGGTCCGGTGTTTCGGGTTACGGGTCAGTCCCAGCGGGTGGCCGCGTCGAACGTGTGCGGAACTGTGGCGGGAGCCGGCCGCAGGGCAGGCCCGGGGGCGGGTTCCGGAGCGGCGCGGCTGGTGCGAAGGGGTGTGTCGGCGGCCTGTACGTGTAACAGGCATGTCTTAGGCGGTGGTTCGGCGGAACGGTGCGACGGGGCCGCCGGTCTTGTTGATCAGTAACGCCGCCCGTACCCGACCCGTACGGAGCGGCCGGTCCCGTTCACCGATGCTGAGGAAGAATTGATGCGCGCTCACAGGATCACTTTCGCCGCCCTGGTCGTCGCCGCCGGTCTCTCGCTCACCGCCTGCCAGAACGACGACGGCGGTACGGGGGCGAGCGGCCCGTCGTCCGCCTCCTCGGCCTCCGCCGCGTCCTCCTCGGGAGGCGGCTCGGGCTCGGGCGGCTCGGATCAGGACGACGGGAAGGCATCCGGCGGGACGGGCACGGGCGGCGCCTCCGGTTCCGGGTCGGGCTCCGGTTCCGGGTCGGGTTCCGGCTCCGGCGACAGCGCCGCGACCCCCAAGTGCACGACCGACGGGCTGGACATCACCGCGAAGGACGGCTTCATCGACGGTGACCCCGACGGCAGCGTCGTGGTGGCGCTGACGAACGGCAGCGGCGCCGACTGTGTGATCTCCGGGTTCGCGGGCGTCGACCTGAAGACCAACGCGGGGGACATCTCGGCCACGCGCAAGGGCGACCCCGGCGACCCGTACATCCTCAAGAACGGCAAGGAGATCGCCTTCTCCATCGGCTACCCGCTCAATGAGACGGGTGGCTCCGGCGTCCGCATCACGGGGCTGGTGGTGACCCCGCCGAACGAGACCAAGTCGGTCACCCTCGACTGGCCGGGCCAGGCCTCGCTGCCCGTCACCGACGGCTCCGGCGCCCCGGTGGTGGTGGGCCCGATCGGCAGCGCCGGGCAGGGCGGCTGACCGTTGGGCGTGTGGGGACCCGGCTCCCCGGGTCAGCCCCCGGTGCCGCCCTGGGGGCAGCGCCTCCACGGACCGGGGGACAGCCGGATGGGCTGATCGCCGCTCCGTTGGTGGGATGGGCACGTCCCTCGAAGGATCCCGGTGCTGAAGCGCGCCGCGGGCCGAGGGCGGAAATGGGGTTCCTCATGCAGGTCTTACGAAGGCGTCGGCGACGACTGCTCACCCTGACCGGTCTCGCCGCGCTCCTCCTCGCCGCATCGGGCGGCCTGCCGGCCGTCGCGGACGCGCAGCACACCGATCCGCTCCAGCGGCAGGTGGACGCGATCCATGACACCGGAGTGGTCGGGGTGTCCGCCGAGGTGACGGCACCGGGCACCCGCACCGGGGCGGTCGCCCGCGCCGGGGTGGCCGAGAAGGGCAGCAGGAGGCCGATGCCTCCGGGCGGCAGGTTCCGGATCGGCAGCGCGACCAAGACGTTCACCGCCGCGGTCGTGCTGCAACTCGTCGGCGAGGGCCGCATGTCCCTGGAGGACACCGTCGAGCGGTGGCTGCCGGGAGTGGTCGCGGGCAGCGGCCTCGACGGCAGCCGGATCACCGTCCGGCAGCTGTTGCAGCACACCAGCGGGGTCCCCGAAGTCCTGCCGGAGATCGCCGCGTTGAACAGCGCCGACGGGTATCGGGCCGAGCGGTTCCGTACGTACACCCCGCCGGAGTTGGCCGGGCTGGCGATGCAGCGCTCGGAGGAGGTGACGAGCGACGCGGCTTGGTCGTACTCCAACACCAACTACATTCTCGCCGCGATGATCATCCGCGAGGTGACCGGCCGGAGCTGGGACCGTGAAGTGGAGGACCGGATCATCCGGCCGCTGGGCCTGAGCGGCACCAGTACGCCCGGCACCTCACCGTTCGTCCCCGGCCCGCACGCCCACGCCTACACCACGTTCGGGGCAGGTACAGGTACGGGTACGGACGCGGGCGTCGATGTGACCAGGCTCAACACGAGCATGGCCATCGGATCAGGCGCGGTGATCAGCACCACGCACGACCTGAGCCGGTTCTACGCCGCACTGCTCGACGGCCGGCTCCTGGAACCGGCGGAGCTGGCCGAGATGACGTCCACCGTGTCCGCGCCCGGGATGGGCGTCCGGTACGGACTCGGGCTGGGCGAGATCCCGTTGAGCTGCGGCGGCAGCTACTTCGGCCACCCCGGCGAACTGCTCGGCTACCGCACCTGGGCCGGCATCACCCGGGACGGGTCCAGGACGGCCGTCGTGTACGCCACGAGCGAGGGAGGCCCGGAGACGCAGCAGGCGATGCGGACCCTCGTGGACCAGGAACTGTGCGGCGCGGGCCGCGGGGCAGGGGCCGGCTGAGGCCGGCCGGCCCCTGCCCCGACTGGCGGGCCCGCCTTCACCGCCAGGACCCACCCGGCCCCCTGAACCCTCTCCCGTCGACCGGGTAACAGAGTATGGGCGTGGAGAGCACGCGTTCGGAACGAGGGGGAGCCATGGGCTTGAGGGCGAGGCCGCGGCGCTGGGCTGCCGCCGCAGCGGGAGTCATGCTGGCGGTCACGGCGTTGGCCGCCTGTGGAGGCGGTGGTTCGTCGGATGCGAACCCGTCCGGCACGCGGGCGGAACCGTCCCGCGCGGCGGCCGGGAAGCCGGCCCGGCCCGCGTTCGACCCGCCCGTGCGCTTCGACGGGCCCACCGTCGAACTCACGGATGCCCAGCAGCCGAGCACGACGAGCGGGGAGGCGTTGCGTCCCGCGCTGGCACTGGCCGACGGCGTCGCGTACCTCACGACCGAGGACGGCCTGGAGGCGGTCGACACCGGGACCGGCGATGCGCGCTGGAACGTGGAGACCAGGAACCCGGCGGACCGGGGCGGGTTCGGGAGCAAGCGTGTCGCTCCCTGGGTGTCGGCCGACGGCAGGACGGCGTACGCCGCCTTCGGCAGGGAGGTGGAGGGTGAAGGGACGATGCCGGACCGGTCCGTGATCGAGGTCCTGGCCGTCGATACGGCCACGGGCCACAAGACGTGGTCGGCACAGATCCCGTCCGCGCCGAGTTCCACCGGTCTCGCCGCCGTTCCCATCGGGGCCGACGAGAACCTCGCGCCGCAGGTCGTGGGCGTGGACGCCGGCACGGCGGTCGTCACCGAGGCCGACACCACGTATGCCGTCGAGACGGCCACGGGCGCGGTCCGGTGGAAGAAGGCCGATTTCCGTGCGCTGACCTTCGCGGACGGTGTCGTCGCCGGAGGCGAATCGACGGGATACGCCGAAGGCAGGCTGCTGGGCGTCGACGCGGACACGGGCAGGCAGCGGTGGTCCGAGCCGGACGTGCGGCAGCCTGCCGTGGCAGGCGCGCGGTGGCTGAGCGGCAACCTCGATGACAGGACCGTCGTCGTGGACGCGGTCGGCGGCCGCACGCGGGCGTCGTTCGAAGGCCGCGACTGGCGGTGCCTCGACGACGAGCAGTCGCTGATGGCGTGTTCCAGGTCCGGGTACAAGGCGTCGGACACGGGGCTCGTGGTCTTCGACGCCAAGTCGGCCCAGCAGAAGTGGGTGCTGCCCGACCACTCCGGACGGGTGGTGCCGAGGGTCACCGGGTTCTGGCACGGCGCGCTGTACGGCGAGGTGGGCGGGGAGCCGGTCGTCCTGGACGGGAACACGGGCAAGGACCGGCAGACGTCCGCGGGCGCCGCGCCGTACGAGATCGACCGCTACGGCGGTGTGGAGGGGACGTCGTTCCACCGCGCCGCGGGCTGACGGGACGAGGGGCCTCGCAGCGTGTGCGAGGCCCCTCTGCGCACGTAGGGCCCCGTGTCCGTACGCCGGGGCCCTACGTCACCACCTTCGTCACGCCCGGCTGAGATACCGCGCGAGCCCGTAGTCCATGAGCTTCTTCGCGTCCGCCGTGCGGGTCGCCTCCGAGGTGGAGGTCAGGACCGCGCCGATGACGGTCTTGCCATGGCGGGTCGCGGCGAAGACCAGGCAGTACTTGGCCGTCGGGCCGGAGCCGGTCTTCACGCCGATCGCTCCGCTGTAGGTGCCCAGCAGCTTGTTGGTGTTGGTCCACGACATGTAGCGGGATCCGCCGGTCTTCGTGGCGACCTTCTGCTTCGTCGACTTCGTCTTCACGACCGTGCGGAACGTGGAGTACTTCATCGCGCTGCTCGCGAGCTTCGTCAGGTCGCGCGGGGTCGAGTAGTTGGACCCGTTGTCTATGCCGTCGAACGAGTCGAAGTGCGTGTTCGTCATGCCGAGGGTCTTGGCCGTGGAGTTCATCTTGCCGATGAACGACTTCACCCGTGCCGCGCGCGTGGAGCCGGCGCCGAACTTGTCGGCGAGCGCGTACGCGGCGTCGCAGCCGGACGGCAGCATCAGACCGTAGAGCAGCTGGCGGACCGTGACCTTGTCGCCCACGATGAGACGGGCCGAGGACGCTCCCTTGGCGACGATGTAGTCGCTGTACGCCTTCTGGACCGTGACCTTGGAGTCCAGGTTGAGGCCCTTCTCGGCCAGCACCACCCGGGCGGTCATGATCTTCGTCGTGGAGCCGGTGGAACGACGGGTGTCCGCGGCCTTGGTGAACAAGGTCTTCCCCGTGCCGTTGTTCATCACGAAGCCGCCCTTGGCGACGATCGTCGGAACCGGCGGCCCGGCGGCCTGTGCCGTCGAGGCGAACGCGCCGCCCGCGATGACGGCACCTGTGGTGACTGCCACCGTGGCGGCTACGGAAACGCGCCTGACGCGTTGAATGCCGAATTTCAAGTTGACGCTCCAAAGGCCCCTGGAATGCGGCTACATGGGGGTGCCGCGCGCTGATGAGACCGATGGGACGGGCAAATGGTTGTGGCGTGCGAGAGGGTGATTTTGTAGGACATCCGGGGGCTCGCATTCCGGATGTGGGGCAGAGGGGCGGCGTCTGCTTCGCGGAAAGGTTTCGGAGGCCGGGCAGGGGGCCGGCCGTCCGCATCGTGGATGAGTTCACGCTTGCGTGCATGTTGTATCTATGCTGTGCGCATGCCTGCTCCAGCCGCGTCACCCGTCCGTCCTCCCGCGAAGCGGCCCCCCGCCGCCGAGCGCGTCTACACCCACATCAAGGACGCGGTCCTGAACCGCCGCTACGAGGGCGGGACGCTCCTGACCGAGGGCGACCTCGCCGACGCCGTGGGGGTTTCCCGCACGCCCGTGCGCGAGGCGCTGCTGCGGCTGGAGGTCGAGGGGCTGATCAAGCTCTACCCGAAGAAGGGCGCCCTCGTGCTCGCCGTCTCCGCGCAGGAGATCGCCGACGTCGTGGAGACCCGGCTGCTCGTCGAGGAGTTCGCCGTACGCAAGGCGGTACCCGCCTCGGCGAAGCTGATCGCCCGGCTGGAAGAGCTCCTGGAGGAGCAGCGGCAGCTGTCCGAGGCCGGTGACCTGGCCGCCGTCTCCGTGAAGGACCGCTGCTTCCACGCCGAGATCGTCCGCCACGCGGGCAACGAGATCCTGTCCCGCCTCTACGACCAGCTGCGCGACCGGCAGCTGCGGATGGGGGTCGCGGTCATGGAGTCCCACCCCGGCAGGATCGCCGCGAACATCACCGAGCACGGTGAGCTGCTGGAGGCGATCAGGGCCGGTGACGCGGACGGTGCCGCGCAGGTCGTGCGCCGCCATGTCAGCCGGGTCAAGGTGCTGGTCAGGGGTGAGGACCGGTGAGTTCCGCCGCTCCCACCCTGTCCCTGCCCGGTGATCCGCCCGGTGGCCGGCGTGCCGCCTGGGTCTGGGGCATCGGTGTCGCCGTCTACTTCGTCGCGATCATCTTCCGTACCAGTCTGGGTGTCGCGGGACTCGACGCCGCCGAGCGCTTCGACGTCAACGCCTCGGCGCTCTCCACCTTCTCCATCCTCCAGCTGCTCGTCTACGCGGGCATGCAGATACCCGTCGGCCTGATGGTCGACCGGCTCGGCACCAAGAAGGTGCTGGCCATCGGGGCCGTCCTGTTCACCCTCGGGCAGCTCGGCTTCGCGCTCTCCCCCTCGTACGGCACCGCGCTGGCCTCCCGCGCCCTGCTGGGCTGCGGCGACGCGATGACGTTCATCAGCGTGCTGCGGCTGGGTGCCCGCTGGTTCCCGGCCCGGCGCGGACCGCTGATCGGCCAGGTCGCCGCCCTCTTCGGCATGGCGGGCAACCTCGTCTCCACGCTGGTCATCGCCCGGTCCCTGCACGGCCTCGGCTGGACCACCACCTTCGTCGGCAGCTCGCTGGCCGGGGTCGTGGTGCTGGTGCTGCTCCTGCTCTTCCTGAAGGACCACCCCGAGGGGTTCGAGCCGCCGCCCGCCGAGCACGCCGGTGCGACGTACGTGCGCAAGCAGATCGCCGCCGCCTGGCGGGAGCCCGGCACCCGGCTCGGTATGTGGGTGCACTTCACGACGCAGTTCCCGGCCATGGTGTTCCTGCTGCTGTGGGGCATGCCGTTCCTGGTGGAGGACCAGGGGCTGAGCCGGGGGACCGCGGGGGAGCTGCTCACGCTGGTGGTGCTCTCCAACATGGCCGTGGGCCTCGTCTACGGGCAGGTCATCGCCCGCCACCACGCGGCCCGGATCCCGCTCGCCCTGGGGACCGTCGGCATGACGGCCCTGTTGTGGGCGTCGGCCATCCTCCACCCCGGGGACCATGCGCCGATGTGGCTGCTGATCACCCTGTGCGTGGTGCTCGGCGCCTGCGGGCCCGCCTCGATGATCGGCTTCGACTTCGCCCGCCCGGCCAACCCGCCGGAGCGCCAGGGCACCGCGTCCGGCATCGTCAACATGGGCGGCTTCGTCGCCTCGATGACCACGCTGTTCGCCGTCGGCGTGCTGCTGGACGCGACCGGTGACAACTACCGCATCGCGTTCGCCTCGGTCTTCGTCCTGGAGACGCTCGGCGTCGTGCAGATCCTGCGGCTGCGGCTGAAGGCCGCGCACCGGGAGCGCGAGCACCATGTGATCAGCCGCGTGGAGGCCGTGCACGTGCCCGCGTGACGGCCGAGCGCGTGCGCGTGAGCGTCGTCCTGGTGCCCGTGGGACCACCGTGCTCGCGTCCGTCCCGCGCCGGAAACGGCGGTGCGCCCGTCCCCCATCGGGGCGGGCGCACCGGTGTGCCGTGCCTACGGGGTGACGGCGAAGTTCTGCAGGATCGCGTCGGCCAGGTCCTGATCGCCCTCGGCCTTGATCCGGTCCGCGACGGCACCCGGCCGCACCCGGCCGCAGGCCAGGCGTACGTACGTCTCCCAGTCCATCGACAGCGACACCACGGGACCGAGCGAGGGCGCACCGTCCACCGAACCGCGGCCCTCCGCGTCGACCCTGACGGTGCGCAGGAACTCCACCGGTCCGTGCACGTCCAGCACGACCGCCGAATTGGGCGGCGCGCCCGCGTCCTTGGCCACGACCTTCGGCAGCGACAGGAGCAGCGTGTCCCGGACGACCGCGGCGCCGGGAGAGTCGAGGTTGCCGGGCTTGCCCAGCGTGGTCCGCAGATCCTGCTCGTGCACCCAGACGTCGAAGGCGCGCATCCGCAGCGCCACTTCGAGGGTCTGCTCGGCGCCGAGCGGCGCCCGCGTCATGGTCTCCGGGTCACGCGTCTCGTTGCGCAGCTGACGGGACCGGCGGATGATCGTGTACTCCAGCTCGGAGGTCATCTCCGGCGCGGTGTGGTGGCGCCGGACGTCCACCTGCATCTCCATGTAGCGGGCGAACTCGCTCTGCACATGGAAGAGATCACGCGGAAGCGTGTGGATGGGACGCGGATCGCCGAGCTGCTCGCACTCCATACCGATGACGTGCGAGACGATGTCGCGCACCGACCAGTTGGGGCATGGCGTACGGCCGTTCCACTCCCCCTCGGTGAGCGGGCTCACCAGCTCGGCTATCGACTCGATGGAGTGGGTCCAGGCGTCGGCGTAGGTCTGGAGGCTGGGATGGACGGTCACGGGACCCCTCGTGCGGTTCTGCGGTGCATGGGCTGGAGAACTGGGCGCGGACGGCGGGCTGCGAGCGGCGATGAGGTTCGCTGGCTAAGTTACGCTGCGAGCAGGCACCCCGGCAGTGCTTTCGTGTGACGATCGTAGGCCCGTGTTGACGGCTCGAATGCCAGGACGGTGGTAGTGTGCGCGCCTCCCTCATCCAGATCGCAGTAGACCCGGACGAATCCGTGCACTCCCGCAGGGAACGCGCGGCTTCACTCATCGCGGCCCAGCGGGGCGTGGACCTGGTGGTCCTGCCCGAGCTCTGGCCGGTCGGCGCCTTCTCCTACACGGAGTTCGAGGCCGAGGCCGAACCGCTGCACGGACCCACGCACGACGCAATGGCCAAGGCCGCGGCCGACGCGGGCGTCTGGCTGCACGCGGGGTCCTTCGTCGAACGTGATGCCGACGGCACCCTCTACAACACCACGCTCGTCTTCACGCCCGAGGGCGAACGGGCCGCCGCCTACCGCAAGATCCACCGGTTCGGCTTCGACGCGGGCGAGGCGGTCATGATGGGCGCCGGCGACGAGCTGGTGACCGTCACCCTGCCGCAGACCACCCTCGGCCTCGCCACCTGCTACGACCTGCGCTTCCCCGAGATGTTCCGCGGGCTCGTCGACGCCGGCGCCGAGACCCTCGTCGTCTCGGCCGGCTGGCCGGAGCGCCGCCGCGCCCACTGGACGCTGCTGGCCCAGGCCCGGGCCGTGGAGAACCAGGCCTACGTCCTGGCCGTCGGCTGCGCCGGCACCCATGCCGGGGTCCCGCAGGCGGGGCACAGCATCGTCGTCGACCCGTGGGGCGAGGTGCTCGCAGAGGCGGGCGCGGACGAGGAGGTGCTGACCGTCGAGTTCGACCCGGCCAAGGCCGCCACCACCCGGGAGCAGTTCCCCGCGCTCAAGGACCGCCGGCTGGGTCTGGCGCCGCCCGTGACGAGGGTCTGACCGGAGTCGGTTCCTGTTTCCTGTTTCACGTGAAACAGGAACCGACGGCTCCCGGCTCTCAGCCCTCGTGCTCCTTCTCCGCGAGCACGATCACGCACACCGCCACCGCGATCAGCAGCCCCGCGTCGGCGTCCTCGCGCACGATGTCGATCCCGTACGTGTCCCGCACGGTCAGCCAGCGCCGCGAGATCTGCGCCAGCAGCTCCCCGTCGTAGTCCACGGCGAACTCGCGGTCCAGGATCTTGCCGCTGACATCGAGCTCGGTCCCGTCCACCAGCGTCACCCGGTAGTGGTTGCGCAGCAGCGACAGCCGCTTCCGCTTGACCTTCGCGAGCTGCTCGCCGTCCCGCTCGATGAGCATCGTGTCGCGCAGGCTGAGCAGCTTCTGCCGGATCTCGACGATGATCCGGCCCTGCGCGTCCTTCAGCTCGAAGGTGTCGCGCACCCGCATGGCCTTGCCGTCGACGAGGAAGACCTTGCGGCCGTCCGCGTCCTCGATCCAGTAGTCGTCACCGATGCCGAACAGTCGCTCACGCACGAGAAGTCTCATGGCTCACAGGTTCCCCGAGCCCCCTGCGGAATGCGCGGACGCCACGTTGGGGTTGACTGTTCCTATGGCAACACGTGCGCGCGTCAGGGCCCCCGAACTGATCGGCAAGGGCGGCTGGCTCAATACAGGCGACCGGCAGTACACCCTCGCTGACCTGCGAGGGCGCATTGTGATCTTGGATTTTTGGACGTTCTGCTGTGTGAACTGTCTGCATGTCCTCGACGAGCTGCGCGAGCTGGAGGAGAAGCACCGCGACACCGTGGTGATCATCGGCGTGCACTCGCCGAAGTTCGTCCACGAGGCGGAGCACCAGGCCGTCGTCGACGCCGTCGAGCGTTACGAGGTCCACCACCCGGTACTCGACGACCCCGAGCTCGCCACCTGGAAGCAGTACGCCGTACGCGCCTGGCCGACGCTCGTCGTCGTGGACCCCGAGGGCTATGTCGTCGCCCAGCACGCGGGCGAGGGCCACGCCCACGCCATCGAGAAGCTGGTCGAGGAGCTGGAGACCGAGCACGCGGCGAAGGGCACGCTGCGCCGCGGCGACGGACCCTACGTGGCGCCCGAGCCGGTGGCCACGCACCTGCGCTTCCCCGGCAAGGCCCTGCTGCTCGCCGACGGCGGCTTCCTGGTCTCCGACACCACCCGCCACCGCCTGGTCGAGCTGGACGCGGACGGCGAGAGCGTCCGGCGCCACTTCGGATCCGGCGAGCGCGGGTTCGTGGACGGCGGGCCCGACGACGTCAGGTTCAGCGAGCCGCAGGGGCTGGCGCTGCTGCCCGACGGGCGGATCGCGGTCGCCGACACGGTCAACCACGCGATCCGGGCGCTCGACCTCTCGACCGGTGAGACGACGACCCTGGCCGGCACCGGCCGCCAGTGGTGGCAGGGCGCGCCCACCGGCGGCGCCGGCCACGAGGTCGACCTCTCCTCACCGTGGGACGTCGCCTGGTTCGACGGCAGGCTGTGGATCGCCATGGCGGGCGTGCACCAGCTGTGGACGTACGACCTCGGGGCCGGGACCGTCCGGGTCGCGGCCGGCACCACCAACGAGGGTCTGGTCGACGGGCCGGGTGCGGAGGCATGGTTCGCCCAGCCGTCCGGGCTCGCGGCGACCGAGGACCGGCTGTGGGTCGCCGACTCGGAGACGTCCTCGCTGCGCTACGTCGACCTCCAGGGCGCCGTGCACACCGCCGTCGGCACCGGGCTCTTCGACTTCGGCCACCGCGACGGAGCGGCCGCACAGGCGCTGCTCCAGCACCCGCTCGGCGTCACCGCGCTGCCGGACGGGTCCGTCGCCGTCTGCGACACGTACAACCACGCCCTGCGCCGCTACGACCCTGCGAGCGACGAGGTCACCACGCTGGCCACGGATCTGCGCGAGCCCAGCGACGCCGTGCTGGTCGACGGCGACCTCGTCGTCGTCGAGTCCGCCCGGCACCGGCTGACCCGGCTGCGGCTGCCCGAGGAGGCGGTACGCGTCGCGGACCAGGCGCACCGGACCCAGCGCGCGGCGACCGGGATCGCCCCGGGCACGCTCCGGCTCGACGTCGTCTTCCAGGCGCCCGCCGGCCAGAAGCTGGACACCCGCTACGGGCCCTCGACCCGGCTGCTGGTCTCCTCGACGCCGCCGGAGCTGCTGGCCGCGGGCGAAGGAGCGGGCACCGACCTCTTCCGTGACCTGGTCCTCGCCGACGGCGTCACCGAAGGTGTCCTGCACGTCTCCGCGATGGCCGCGTCCTGCGACGACGACCCGGCGAACGAGTACCCGGCCTGCCACGTCCACCAGCAGGACTGGGGCGTCCCCGTCAGCGTGACCGCCGAGGGCGCTTCGCGGCTGCCGCTGGTCCTGGCAGGTATGGACGAGCAGGGCTGAGCGCCGGTCTGCCGGGGTGACGGGGGAGCGGGGCTGAGGGCCGGTCGGCCGGGGTGACGGGGGAGCGGGGCTGAGGGCCCGGTCGGCCGGGGTACGGATGTGCCGGGCCGAGCGCTGCTCGGCCGGCGCGACGGACGCGCAGCCCGACACCGCGGTGGCCCGTGGCCGAGGACGGGCGCGGAGGACCACCGCCATGCGCCCCGGCCGCCCTGGCCACCCCGGCCGCCCCGGCCGCCCTCACCCGTCGTCGGCGAGCCGCCGGACCGCGTCCTCGTAGCGCCGTACGTACGCCGGACCCGCGGTGACCCGCAGCAGCGCCTCCAGGGCCTGCACCGCGCCCACGTCGTATCCGGTCCGTTCGGCCTCCGTGGCGGCCAGGTCCAGCAGCAGGACCCCTTCGTCCTCCGCGCCCAGCGCGAGCTGTGCCTCGCCGCTGACGGTCGTCAGGAGCACCCGGCGGGCCGCCTCCTCGTGCTCGGGACCCAGCTCGAAGGCGGTGCGGGCGGAGTCCAGGGCGTCCTGCGGGCGTCCCGCCGTGAGCTGCATGCGGGCGAGGTGCTGGAGCGCGAGCATCTCGGTGTGCGCGTCCGGTTCCTTCCTGGCCAGCTCCAGCGCCCGGCCGCAGCCCTCCAGCGCCAGGTCGAGGCCGCCCTGTTCGGCCTGGACGATCGCCAGGTTGATCAGGGCCGTCGCCTCGCCGAGCCGGTCCCCGGCCTGCCGGGCCAGGCCGGGCGAAGGCTCCAGAAGCGCCACGGCCTCGGAGGTCCTGCCCTCTTCCGACAGCACCCAGCCCAGCAGATTGCGCACCCGGGACTCGGCGTACGGGTCGCTTCGCGCGACCGCCGCGGCCAGGGCCAGTTCCAGCATCGGTGCCCAGCCGTCCCGCGCCCGCCACACCACGTGCGGCCACTGGAGCAGGATGATCCGCCAGGCCCGGTCCTCCAGTCCTGCGGAACGGGCGGCGGCAGCGGCCAGCGAGAGGTCCTCGCGCTCGGCCGCGAGCCAGTCCATCGCCGCGTCCCGGCCGGTGAAGTCGCGTACGGCGGCGGGCCGGTGGAAGTCGTCCGGCAGCACGAAGCAGGGCTCACCGCCGGGTTCGGCCGTGTCCGCGGCGGCGAGCGCGGTGGCGATGTAGTGGTCGAGCACGCCGAGGAGCGCGTCCGGCCCGGCCGCCGGGTCGAGCCCGCGGGCGTAGAGCCGCACCAGATCGTGCAGTATCCAGCGCCCGGGCCCGGCCTCGGTGACCAGATGGGCGGCGGCGAGCCGCTCCAGCGCGGCCGCGGCGACGACCGGGTCGCTGCCGGCGAGCGCGGCGGCCGTGTACGGGTCGAAGTGGCTGCCCGGATGGTGGCCGAGCCGGGTGAAGTGGTGGACGGCGTCCGGCGGCAGCTGCTGCACGGTCAGCCGCAGCGCGGCGGAGACCCCGGTGTCCTCCACGGCGAGATACGTCAGCCGGCTGCGCTCGTCGGCCAGTTCGTCCGCCATGTCGGCGAGCGTCCATTGCGGGCGGCCCGCCAGCCGGGCCGCCGTGACCCGCAGGGCGAGGGGCAGTCCGCCGCAGAGCTCGGCGAGCCGGCGGGCCGCCACCGGCTCGGCGGTGACCCGTTCCTCGCCCAGCACCCCGGCCAGGAGCGCGGTGCCGTCCGGCGGCTCCAGCACGTCCAGCGGCACCGGGACGGCGGCGTCCGAGGCGATGAGCCCCTCCAGCCGGTGCCTGCTGGTGATCAGCGTGACGCAGTCCGTGCCGCCCGGCAGCAGCTGCCCGACCTGGGCGGAGTCCCGGACGTTGTCGAGGACGACGAGCAGGCTGAGCCGGTCGGTCAGCGAGCGGAACAGCGCCGCGGCGCCGGTGACGGACTCCGGGATCCGGCGGGGCGCGACCCCGAGCGCGAGCAGGAACTCGCGCAGGACTTCCAGGGGCGTCGGCTCACCGGTGTCGGAGAACCCGCGCAGGTCGGCGTAGAGCCGCCCGTCCGGGAAGGCCGCGGGGGACCGGCGGGCCCAGTGCAGGGCCAGTGCGGTCTTGCCCACGCCGGCCGGTCCGGTGAGCAGACAGACGGGAGCCTCGCCGGCCGCGGCCCGGGAGAGCGCGACGAGTTCGGCGCCGCGCCCGTGGAAGCCGCGGGGAGCGCGGGGCAGCAGATCGGTGGGGTGCGGTGCGGTGACGGCGTGCGCCGGGGACAGGACGAGCGGGGCGCGGGGCGGTGCGGCGGGGGCGGGCACACCGGCACGTACCGGAGCGGCCTCCGCGCCGTCGTCGGTCCGGGGCGCGCGCTCGGATCCGGGCGTCCGCACAGGGGCACCCGGGGACCGGTCGTCCGCGGACGGGGCGCTCGCCGGGTCCGGGTCACCGCGCAGGATCCGCGCGTACGCGTCGGCCAGCTCGCGCCCCGGGTCGATGCCCAGCTCGTCGGCGAGCATCCGCCGGGTGCGGTGGAACCGGTCCAGTGCCTCGGACTGCCGGCCCGACCGGTACAGCGCCGTCATCAGCGCCGCGGCCAGGGACTCCCGCATCGGATGGGCGTCGGCCTCGGCCCGCAGGAGAGCCGCCGCCCGGTGGTGCTCGCCCAGCACGGCGTAGGTGCGCCCCAGCTGCTCCACCGTGGCCAGCCGGGATTCCTCCAGCGCGTGCGCGGCGGCCTGGAGCGGCGCGCTGGCGTACGTACCGGTGAGCGCGGGGCCCTGCCACAGGGACAGGGCCTCCTTCAGCATGAGCACGGTGTCGGCCGGGCTGCGCTGTTCCCGGGCCAGCATCAGCAGTTCCTCGAACCGCTGGGAGTCCAGCAGGGTCTCCGGCGCCCGCAGCACGTACGCGTCGCCGAGCGTGGCCAGTTCGACCCCGTACGCCTCCGCGTCCGCGCCCGTCAGCAGGACGCGCAGCCGGGACACATGGCCCTGGATGACCGTGCGTGCGTGCAGGGGCGGTTCGTCGTCCCACAGGCAGTCCGTCAACCGCGCCATGGAGACGGGTGTGTTGGCGCGCAGCAGCAGTGCGGCGAGCAGGCTGCGGCGCTTGGCGGGGCCGAGCGGCAGCGGCCCGGTCAGCGTGTCGACGCAGACCGTGCCGAGCAACCGGAACTCCACGAGCGGCTCCCCCATTCCCGGGCGTGCCGAGCCCGGTTCCGGGTCACGGACAAGCGGCCAGAATATCGGGGATCCCGCGGCGTCCGCCAAGGGGTGCGCCCGCCGGGCGGGGCGCACCCGTGCAGGTCACAGCCTTCGTTCGTCGTCACCGACCACGGTGGTGGTGGGCGGCACGACCATACGGCGCCGGCGCATGACGCTCGCGTAGACGAAGACGCCGATGATGCCGACGATCATCATGATCCAGCCGACCATGTCCACGTTGACCGTGTCCATTTCCCAGTCGGTGGCGAAGGCGAGTATCGCCCCCGCACCGATGAGGATGATGCAGCCTCCGAGTCCCATGAGTTCCGCCTCCTCGACGGCCCGGAAGCTCCGGACCCTGTGCGGGTCGGGTACCCGGCCCGCACCCGGGCATGCTTCCGGGCCGGCCGGGGCGTGTGGCGAAGGCCCCGGCTGCCCGGCGACGCCCGGCACGCACGCTCGCGGCGTTGCGGAAATGCCCTAGGACCCGGCCCGGCTCAGGGCGTCCTGCGTCGGGACGACGACTCCGTACAGGTCGGTGATGGTGGCGAGGGCGCTGTGGTGCACCTGGCGGGCGTCCAGTTCGGTGCCGGCGACCGGCAGGGAACGGGTGGCGCAGGCGTCGGCCACGACCGTGGGCCGGTTGCCGCGCAGGAAGGCGCCCTGGGCGGTGAACTGGACGCACATGTGGGTCATGAACCCGGCGATGACGAGGTCGGTCCTGCCCGCGGCGTCGACGTGTTCGCCCAGGTCGGTGCCGAAGAAGGAGTCCGGTGCCTGTTTGACGACGACGGTCTCGCCGTCGGCCGGTGCGACGGCCGGGTGGATCCGGCCGATCTCGGCCCGGATGTCGTACGGGGTGCCCTCGCCGCCGTCGTGGATGACGTGGATGACCTTCGTGCCCGCCTCGCGGGCGCCGGCCAGGAGCCGGGCGCCGGCGTCGAGCGCGGCCTGCCAGCCGTCCAGCTCCAGCACACCGGTCGTGTAGGTGTTCTGGTAGTCGATGAGGACCAGGGTCGAGTCGGCGAGGTTCGCGGGGGTGTCGTCGAGGCCGTTGAGCCGGCGCAGCGTCGTTCGGGGCATGGCTGGGGCACCTGGGTTCCGGTCGGGGGCGCGGGTCCCGCCGGACCGGCGGGGCGCACTCACGACGCTAGGCCCCACCCTGCGTGTCGGCAATGTCGTCTAACCTGCAGAAACAGACACCCCGGGCTCCGGGGACGGAGACTGGAGGCGCGAGGCCCGTGAGTACCGTCGGACGACTGATCGTGATCGTCCTCTTCGACGGCGTCGACCTGCTCGACGTCACCGGACCGCCCGAGGTGTTCTCCCTCGCGCGCCGTGAGACGGAGGAAGCGGCGGGCTACGAGGTGGTCCTGGCCGCCGGGACGACGGAGCCGGTCACCACGGCCGCCGGAGTCCGGATCCTCCCCGACCTCACCTTCGACGACCTGGCGGCGCGGAGCATCGACACCCTCCTGGTGCCCGGAGCGGTGGAGACCGACGGGCAGGGGCGTGTACACGCGCTCACCGACCCGGCCGTGGTGCGCCGGGTGGAACAGCTCGCCGTGCGCACGCGCAGGGTCGCGTCCGTCTGCGTCGGCGCCCACCTCCTCGCCGCCGCCGGGCTCCTCGACGGCAAGCGGGCCACCACGCACTGGTCGACCGCAGGGCAACTCGCCGCCGACCACCCGCTGGTCGAGGTCGACCCGGACCCGATCTTCATCCGTGAGGGAGACGTGTGGACCGGTGCGGGGATCAGCGCCTGTCTCGATCTCTCGCTGGCACTCGTCGCGGACGACCTGGGCGAGGCCGTCGCGCTGCGGGTCGCCCGGCAGCTCGTGATGTACCTGAAGCGGCCGAGCGGACAGAGCCAGTTCAGCGTTCCGCTGGAACAGGTCTCCACGACCCGGCGCATCGAGGACCTGCGGCACCACATCATGCGCAACATCGCCGAACCGCTCACCGTCGCGGACCTCGCCGCGTACGGCCACATCGGCGACCGGCAGCTCACCCGGATCTTCAAGTCCGAACTCGGTACGACGCCGCACGCCTACATCGAGTCGGTCCGGGTCGAAAGGGCGCGCCATCAGCTCGAATCCACCGACGCCACCGTCGAACGGATCGCGTCCGCCTGCGGGTTCGGCACGGTCGACACCCTGGTCAGGGCCTTCCGGCGCAGGCTCGGCACGACACCGACCGAGTACCGGAGCCGGTTCAGGACCGGGCCGGAATGACAGCGGTCCCCCTGCCCGCCACGGACAGGGGGACCGCCGGGGGCGTCGTCAGCCCGCCAGGAACGCCGCCAGCGCGGTGGCCAGCAGATGCGGGTCGTCGGCGCCGCACAGCTCACGGGCGCTGTGC
Source organism: Streptomyces sp. NPDC091416 (assembly GCF_044756845.1). Lineage (NCBI taxonomy): Bacteria > Bacillati > Actinomycetota > Actinomycetes > Kitasatosporales > Streptomycetaceae > Streptomyces > Streptomyces sp. NPDC091416. Next base: position 116,484 of record NZ_JBIVTU010000006.1, on the reverse strand, counting down.
ATGGAGAGGATGGCCACGCCGATGTCGACGGTCTGGATGCCGTGCCGGGCGGCGGTGATCGGGCCGATCGTCGTCCCGCACGGCATCGCGTTGTTGGAGACGAAGGTCTGCCACGGCACGCCCGCCTTCTCGCACGCCGCCGCGAACACGGCCCGGCCGCTGCCGTCGGTGGCGTACCGCATGTTGACGTTGACCTTGAGGATCGGTCCGCCGTTGACGACCGGGTGGTGCGTCGGGTCGTGGCGCTCCGCGTAGTTGGGGTGGATCGCGTGGCCGGTGTCCGAGGAGAGGCAGACGGTGCCGGCGAAGGCGCGGGCGCGGTCCTCGTACGTACCGCCGCGGGCGAACACCGAGCGCTCCAGGACCGTGCCGAGCAGCGGCCCGTCCGCGCCGGTGTCGGACTGCGAGCCGTTCTCCTCGTGGTCGAAGGCGGCCAGCACCGGGATGTACGGGAGCTCGGAGTCGGGCTGCCCGGCGACGGCGGCGAGTGCCGCGGTGGCCGCGTGCACCGACAGGAGGTTGTCCATGCGCGGACCGGCCACCAGCTCGCGGTCGCGGCCCAGGTAGGACGGCGGCTCGACGGGGTGCGGCATCAGGTCCCAGCCGGTGACGTCCTCGGCGTCGACGCCCGCCTCCTCGGCGACGAAGCGGATGAGGTCGCCCTCCTCGACGTCACCGAGCCCCCAGATGGGCTGCATGTGCTTCTGGCGGTCCAGCTTGAGCCCGTCGGTGTTGGCCGAGCGGTCCAGGTGCACGGCCAGCTGCGGGACGCGCAGCAGCGGCCGGTCGACGTTGATGAGCCGGTGCGTGCCGTCGCGCAGCGAGATCCGGCCGGCGAGGCCGAGGTCGCGGTCCAGCCAGGTGTTGAGCAGCGTGCCGCCGTAGACCTCCACGGCGACCTGCCGCCAGCCGTGCGCACCGGTGTCGGGCAGCGGCTTCACCCGCAGGTTCGGCGAGTCGGTGTGCGCGCCGACGATCCGGAACGGGGTGTGCGCACCGGCGCCCTCCGGCACGTACCAGGCCACGATGGCGCCGCCGCGCAGGACGTACTTCCCGCCGGTCGTCCCGTCCCAGGCCGCGGTCTCCTCGACCTGCCGGAAACCGGCCTTCTCCAGCCTCGCCGCGGCGCTCGCCACGGCGTGGTACGGGGAGGGGGCGGACATCAGGAAGGCCATCAGATCGTCGGTGTGGCCGCGGTCGAACCGGAGGGAGGAACTCATGTTCTTCACTCTAACCAGGCCCGGCCCGGAGGATTCACCGTAGTGCCCCCGGGAGCCGCCGCTATCCTCCGGCGACGGCCGCGGAGGGTTTCTCGCCGTCCTGTGCCTGCCGGGCGCGCTCGGCGAACATGGCGGCGAACGCCTTCACCTCCCGGTCGGGGACGGCTTTCCTGCCCTGGGTACCGGTGCTGATGCCGAGCACGGTCGTGCCGACCCGGAGCTGGGTGATGGTGGCGGGCCCGCCCATCGTGCCCGTCCCGGCGCGGTTGGACTCGCGCTCCTCGCCCGGCTCGCCGATGTCCACCGGGACCGCGCCCACCCCGACCCGGTCGCCGCCGTAGTAGGTGACGATCGCGTCGTAGGCGGCGTCGGCGGTCTTCTCGTCCGGGTAGGCGAGCACCCAGTAGTCGAGCGAGGTGACGTCGGGCTTGCGCACGAAGGCCGAGACGCCCCAGTAGGTGATGCGGTCGCAGGCGATCCCGCGCTTCTTCCTGTCCACCGCCAGGCACACCGACGGCGGGTACTCCGGGACGGGTTCCTGGGCCTCGGGCTCCAGGTGCGTCCGCCAGCCCGGCATGGCCCTCGCGTCGGGCAGGACCGAGGAGACCTCCGCCCTGCCGAGCGCCTTGGCGGCTCCGCCGCCGTCGTCGCCACTCCCGCAGCCGGCGAGCAGCAACAGGACCGCCCCGGCTGCCGCTCCGCGTACGCACGCGCGCCCGTCCACTCGGCTCATGCGCCGGCCTCCCCCTCGTCAACGAGGTCCGATCATAAGGAAGAAGGCGCGGGCGGCGGCCGCCGCAGGGTGCCGATCGCCGTCGGTCGATGGCGGTGCCGTGCGGAACGGGCCTGTGAGCGGCGTGCCCGGCCCCTACGACAGCACCGCCACCCGAAAGCGTGTCCGGGTGGCGGTGCGTGTGGGCGTTCCTGGCGGCGTGAGCGCCTGGGGCCTCTCGTTCGGATCGGGCAGGGCTCGCGGGGCCCGGCCCGATCCGGACGGAAGACCTAGAACGCGGCCTCGTCCAGCTCCATCAGGGAGTTGTCGACGGCCTCGGCGAGCGCGCGCTCGGCGCCGACGCCGGGCAGGACGTTCGCGGCGAAGAACTTCGCCGCGGCGATCTTGCCCTGGTAGAAGGCGACGTCCTTCGGGGACGCGGTCGGCAGCTTCTCGGCGGCCACGGCCGCGCCCTTCAGCAGCAGGTAGCCGACGACGACGTCGCCGGAGGCCAGCAGCAGGCGGGTCGAGTTGAGGCCGACCTTGTAGATGTTCTTGACGTCCTCGCCGGTCGCGGTGAGGTCGGTGATCATCGTGCCGACGATGGCCTCCAGGTCCACGGCGGCCTTCGCCAGATGGTCCAGCGCCGCGGACAGCTCCTCGTTGTCCTGGGCGCCCGCGAGGAACTTCTTGATCTCCTCGGAGAGCATGTTGAGCGAGGCGCCCTGGTCGCGGACGATCTTCCGGAAGAAGAAGTCCTGGCCCTGGATGGCCGTCGTGCCCTCGTACAGCGTGTCGATCTTGGCGTCACGGATGTACTGCTCGATCGGGTACTCCTGGAGGTACCCGGAGCCGCCGAACGTCTGGAGCGACTGCGCCAGCTGCTCGTACGACTTCTCGGAGCCGTAGCCCTTCACGATCGGGAGCAGCAGGTCGTTGAGGCCGTGCAGCGCCTTCGCGTCCTCGCCCGCGGCCTCCTTCTCCTGGATCGCGTCCTGGACGGAGGCGGTGTAGAGGACGAGGGAGCGCATGCCCTCGGCGTACGCCTTCTGCGTCATGAGCGAGCGGCGGACGTCGGGGTGGTGCGTGATGGTGACCTTGGGGGCCGTCTTGTCCATGAACTGCGACAGGTCGGTGCCCTGGACGCGCTCCTTGGCGTACTCCAGCGCGTTCAGGTAGCCCGTGGAGAGCGTGGCGATGGCCTTCGTGCCGACCATCATGCGGGCGAACTCGATGATGCGGAACATCTGGCGGATGCCGTCGTGCTTGTCGCCGATCAGCCAGCCCTTGGCGGGGTGCTGGTCGCCGAACGTCATCTCGCAGGTGTTGGAGGCCTTGAGGCCCATCTTGTGCTCGACGTTGGTCGCGTACACGCCGTTGCGCTCGGCCAGCTCGCCGGTGGTCCAGTCGAAGTGGAACTTCGGGACCATGAAGAGCGAGAGGCCCTTGGTGCCGGGGCCCGCGCCCTCGGGGCGGGCCAGCACGTAATGAATGATGTTCTCGGACATGTCGTGCTCGCCCGAGGTGATGAAGCGCTTCACGCCCTCGATGTGCCAGGAGCCGTCCGCCTGCTCGACGGCCTTCGTACGGCCCGCGCCGACGTCGGAGCCGGCGTCCGGCTCGGTCAGCACCATCGTCGAGCCCCACTGCTTCTCGACGGCGATCTCGGCGATCTTCTTCTGCGCCTCGTTGCCCTCGTCGAAGAGGATGCCGGCGAACGCCGGGCCGGAGGAGTACATCCACACGGCCGGGTTGGCGCCGAGCAGCAGCTCCGCGTAGCCCCAGATCAGGGAGCGCGGCGAGGTCGTGCCGCCGATCTCCTCGGGCAGGCCCAGGCGCCAGTACTCGGAGTCCATGAAGGCCTGGTACGACTTCTTGAAGGAGTCCGGGACCGGTGCGGTGTTGGTCTCCGGGTCGAAGACCGGCGGGTTGCGGTCGGCGTCGGCGTAGGAGTCGGCGAGCTCGTTCTCCGCGAGGCGGGTGACCTCGTCGAGGATGCTCTTCGCGGTCTCGACGTCCATCTCCGCGAACGGTCCGGTGCCGTACAGCTTGTCGCGCCCGAGGACCTCGAAGAGGTTGAACTCGATGTCGCGGAGATTCGACTTGTAGTGCCCCATGGGAAGGCTCCGTAATCAATAGCAGTGGCGCGCAGCGCCCCGTGGAGGGGTGGCCCGGACTTATCAGCTGACCTCTACGATGATGCTACCCGTCAGTAATAAGACGCAACCCCTCAAGGGCCGGATGTGTCCGATTACTCTTTGCTCCATGTACGGCTACGACCAGAACCAGGGCGCACAGCAGCCGATGGGTGGCGGCTACGGCGAGCAGCCGCTGTATCCCGAACCCTCGCCGCCCTCGCTGGGCGACGCGGTACGGGCCTTCACGACCGGCTCGCTGGCCGCCGAGGACTTCCAGCAGATCTTCGCGACCTCGAAGGTCTACTGTCCGCGCGGCGACAATCCGGGATTCCTCGCGCTGCACAACACGCAGCAGCCCGTGATCCCGATGTTCACCACGCTCAAGGAGCTGAGGCTCTACGCGGGCAAGGAGTCCAAGTACTTCGTGATCACCGGCGCCGAGGTGATCGACCTGCTGCCCACGGGCTACGGCTTCGTCCTGGACATGGAGGGCGAGCACCGCATGGTCTTCGACGCGAAGGCCGTGGAGCAGATGGTCGACTTCGCGATGCGCCGCATGTACGGCTGATCGCGGCTTTCCGGGAAGGGGTCCGTGCCGCCGCTGGGCGGCGCGGACCCCTTTCTGCTGCTCCGGCCGGCCCGGGAGGCGGGGGTGCGGGGGCGGATGGCGCGGGGGCGGGCGGCGCGGGAATGGATGCCACCTTGCGGGATGTTCACCATTCAACTAAATTGGTTCCAGAACAGTCCCCCGGAGGTGGCTCCCATGCCCGCAGTGACCGTCGAAAACCCGCTGACCCTGCCCAAGGTCGCCGCCGCCGGCGACGCCGCGGCCCGTCCCGTGCTCGCCGTGACCACGGCGCCGAGCGGGTTCGAGGGCGAGGGCTTCCCGGTCCGCCGCGCCTTCGCGGGGATCAACTACAAGCACCTCGACCCGTTCATCATGATGGACCAGATGGGCGAGGTGGAGTACGCGGCAGGAGAGCCGAAGGGCACTCCGTGGCACCCCCACCGCGGCTTCGAGACCGTGACCTACCTGATCGACGGCAGCTTCATCCATCAGGACTCCAACGGGGGCGGCGGCACCATCCAGAACGGCGACACGCAGTGGATGACAGCCGGTTCCGGGCTGCTCCACATCGAGGCGCCGCCGGAGTCCCTCGTCCTGTCGGGAGGCCTGTTCCACGGCCTCCAGCTCTGGGTGAACCTGCCCAAGGCCGACAAGATGATGGCCCCGCGCTACCAGGACATCCGCGGCGGCCAGGTCCAGCTGCTCGCCTCCCCCGACGGCGGTGCGCTGCTCCGGGTGATCGCGGGCGAGCTCGACGGCCACGAGGGCCCGGGCATTACCCACACCCCCATCACGATGATCCACGCCACCGTGCGCCCCGGCGCCGAGGTGACGCTGCCCTGGCGCGAGGACTTCAACGGCCTCGCGTACGTGCTCGCCGGCCGCGGCAGCGTCGGTGCGGAGCGCCGTCCCGTCCACATGGGCCAGACCGCGGTCTTCGGCGCCGGCTCCTCGCTGACCGTCCGCGCGGACGAGCAGCAGGACGGCAACACCCCGGACCTGGAGGTCGTGCTGCTCGGCGGCCGTCCCATCCGGGAGCCGATGGCGCACTACGGGCCGTTCGTGATGAACAGCCAGGCCGAACTCAAGCAGGCCTTCGAGGACTTCCAGGCCGGCCGCCTCGGCACCGTGCCCGCCGTCCACGGAATGTGAGCCCCGCTGCCGCCGTATGACGGTTCATCACTCGTACGGCGGCACAGGCGGGACACCGCTGCCGCGGCGTGGTCGGGTGGGAGGGTGCAGACCTCGAAGCCCCTCCTGCCCGAAGCCGCCCGGCGTACGGCCGCGTGGTGCGGAGTCGTCCTGCTGGTCGCGGGTGTCGCCGCCGTCGCCATCTTCCTCTGCATCATCCTCAAGACCGCCGTCACCCCGGTCCTCCTCGCCCTGCTCGGTACGGCGCTGCTCGGACCGGTCCACCGGCGGATGACCGCTCATGGCGTGAACCGCTCGCTGGCCGCGGGGGTCACCTGCGCCCTGCTCGTCGCGGTGGGCGGCGGAGCGGGCTACATCGTGGTGGCGGCGCTCATCGAGACCGGCGACCAGATCGTCGCCTCGCTGAAGGACGCCGGACAGTGGGTGATCGACCACTTCGGGCTGGAGGAGGGCGCGAACGTCGAGGCCCTCGCGGACAACGCCAAGAAGCTCGTCGAGAAGTTCGGTGCGAGCGCCGCGGGCGGGATCCTCTCCGGCATCAGCCTCGTCGGCTCGTTCATCGCCACCGCCGTGCTCTCCCTCCTGCTGACCTTCTTCTTCCTGCGCGACTCGGACCGGGCCGTGAACCTCGCGCACTCCATCGCCCCCCGGGGCACCGGGGACCTGGTCGAGGCGATGGGCCGCAGGGCGTTCGAGGCCGTCGAGGGCTTCATGCGCGGGACGACGTTCATCGCGCTCATCGACGCGGTCTGCATCACGATCGGTCTGCTGATCCTGCGCGTGCCCGGTGCGGTGGGGCTGGGCGCACTGGTCTTCGTCGGCGCCTACATCCCCTACCTGGGCGCCTTCCTGTCGGGCGCCGTCGCGGTCCTGGTGGCGCTGGCGGACCGGGGCTTCGCGATCGCGCTGTGGGCGCTGGGGGTCGTCCTGGCCGTCCAGGTGCTGGAGGGGCACGTCCTGCAGCCGATGATCCAGAGCCGGACCGTGCAGATGCACCCCGCGATGATCATGATCGCGCTGACGGCGGGAGCGAGCGTGGCCGGGCTGCTGGGGATGCTGCTCGCCGTCCCGGTCTGCGCCGCGGTCTTCGGCATCATCGGCGAACTCCGCAAGGGCGGTCCGGACGCCCCGGAGGTGTCCGAAGGACCGGCCGGCGAGCCGTCGGCGTAACGCCTGAGCCAGGTCCTACGCCTCCGCAGGGTCGTACGGCTCCGCAGGGTCCGTCGACTCGTACAGCTCGAACCAGATCGACTTGCCGGAGCCCCGCGGGTCCACGCCCCACGCGTCGGCGAGCATCTCCATCAGCACCAGGCCGCGCCCGCTGGACGCCATCTCGCCGGGCCGCCGCTTGTGCGGCAGCTCGTCGCTGCCGTCGGACACCTCGACCCGCAGCCGACGCTCCCCGTGCTCCCCGGTCGCCTGCGCGACCATCAGGGCGTCGCCGTCCGTGTGGACCAGCACGTTCGTGGCCATCTCCGAGACCATCAGGACCGCCGAGTCGACCTGCTCCGCGTCCGCCCAGTCGTGCAGCATCTCGCGCAGCAGCGACCGGGCCGCGGCGATCCGCTCCGGTTCGGCCTGGGCGATGGTCAGCGCGGTCCGGCGGGGCGCGGCCGGGTGGGCCGTGGAGGCTTCGCGCCGCAGCAGCAGGAGCGCTATGTCGTCCTCGCGCCGGTCGGCGAGCGGTCCCGTCGTGTGGTGCGAGGCCGGCCCGTGCACGGCCTGCACCAGCTCGTCCGCGAGCTTCTCCAGATCCCCGGTGTGCTGCTCCAGGATCGGCCGCAGCCGCACCCAGCCGGTGGCCAGGTCGTGCCCGCCGGTCTCGATCAGGCCGTCCGTGCACAGCATGATCGTTTCTCCGGCCTCCAGCGTGATCCGGGTCGCCGGGTAGTCCGCGTCGGCCTCGATCCCGAGCGGCAGCCCGCCCTCGGTCCGGCGGATGACGGCCGTCCCGTCGGCGGTCATGACCACGGGGTCGGGATGACCGGCCCGCGCGATGTCGAGGGTGCCGGTCTCCGGGTCCGCCTCCGCGTACAGGCAGGTCGCGAACCGCGCCTCGGGCTGCTCGCCGTCCTCGTACGCGTCGGTGAGCCCGGACAGGAAGCGCGAGGCGCGCGCGAGCACGGCGTCCGGCGGGTGGCCCTCGGAGGCGTACGCGCGCAGGGCGATCCGCAGCTGGCCCATCAGCCCCGCGGCTCGCACGTCGTGCCCCTGGACGTCGCCGATGACGAGGGCGATGCGGCCGTTGGGCAGCGGGATCATGTCGTACCAGTCGCCGCCGACCTGGAGTCCGCCGCCCGTCGGGACGTAGCGGGCGGCGACCGTCATCCCCGGGATGTCGGGCCCCAGGGACGGCATCATCGAGCGCTGGAGTCCCAGCGACAGCTCCCGCTCCGTCTCGGCGACCCCGGCCCTGGTGAGCGCCTGGGCGAGCATCCGGGCCACGGTCGTCAGCACCGACCGTTCGTCCGGCGAGAACGAGACCGGGTGCCGGAACCCGGCCATCCAGGTGCCCATCGTGCGGCCCGCCACGATCAGCGGCAGAAACGCCCAGGACCGGCGCCCGAACCGCCGGGCCAGCGGCCAGGTGGCCGGGTAGCGGTCCCGGTAGTCGTCGGGGGTGGGGAGGTAGACCGCCCGTCCCGTCCGGACGACCTCGGCGGCCGGGTAGTCGGTCTCCAGCGGCATGTCGCTGAACGGGCCCTCGTCGCCCATGTGGTGCCCGTGGTGGCCGACGATCGTCAGCCGTTCGCCGTCGACCCCGAAGACCGCCAGCCCGTCCGGCGAGAAGCCGGGCATGGAGAGCGAGTAGGCCACCCGCAGCACCTCCGTCGTCGACCGGGCCTCGGCCAGCGCCCGCCCCGCGTCCAGCAGGAACGCCTCGCGGGAGCGCCGCCAGTCACCGGTGATCGGGGTGTGCGCCCCCATGGCGCCGGGCTGCGGTTCGGCGACCTCCTGGAGCGTGCCGACCAGCACATAGGCCTCCTCGGAGCCGGCCTCGGGGAGCAGCGGCCTGGAACGGCTGCGGACGGTCCGCAGCACCCGGCCGCGCTCGTCCACGATCCGTACCCGGGCCTCGGCGAGGGTGCCCTCGGCGACGGCGAGGTTCACCACCCCGTAGATCTCGTTCCAGTCGACGGGGTGGAAGCGGGAGCGCACCTCCGACTCACGGAAGACGCCGTGCTCGGCGGGCAGCTCCAGGAGCCGGGCCGCCTCCGCGTCGAGCGTGACCGTCCCGGCTGCGTTGTCCCAGCGCCAAAGGCCGGTCGCGGTGGCGGCCAGGACTTCCTCGGTGCGCATTGCCCTACTTTAGGCAGACATGACCATGCGGGGCAGCGCCAGGGGCCCGCCGGCGATCTTGATGCGGACAATGACAATGAAACGGTCGGGTCGCGGGCGGTAGCCTGGGGTGCTGAATCATCCCCAACCGCGAAGACTGGATGAACGACGATGCATCGGTACAGGTCCCACACCTGCGGCGAGCTCCGCGCCTCTGACGTCGGCACCGACGTCCGGCTGAGCGGCTGGCTGCACAATCGCCGAGACCTGGGTGGCATCCTCTTCATCGATCTGCGCGACCACTACGGCCTGGTGCAGCTCGTCGCCCGTCCCGGCACCCCCGGCAACGACGCCCTGGCGAAGCTGACCAAGGAGACCGTCGTACGGATCGACGGCAAGGTCTCCGCCCGCGGCGCCGACAACGTGAACCCGGAGCTGCCGACCGGCGAGATCGAGATCGAGGTCACCGAGGTCGAGGTGCTCGGTCAGGCCGCCCCGCTGCCCTTCACGATCAACGCCGAGGACGGCGTCAACGAGGAGCGGCGCCTGGAGTACCGCTTCCTCGACCTGCGCCGCGAGCGCATGCACCGCAACATCATGCTGCGTTCGTCCGTCATCGCCTCCATCCGCTCCAAGATGGTGGCCCTCGGCTTCAACGAGATGGCGACCCCGATCCTCGCCGCGACCTCCCCCGAGGGCGCCCGTGACTTCGTGGTCCCGTCCCGTCTGAACCCGGGCAAGTTCTACGCCCTGCCGCAGGCGCCGCAGCAGTTCAAGCAGCTGCTGATGATCTCCGGCTTCGACCGCTACTTCCAGATCGCGCCCTGTTTCCGCGACGAGGACGCCCGCGCCGACCGTTCGCCGGGCGAGTTCTACCAGCTCGACGTCGAGATGTCGTTCGTCGAGCAGGAGGACGTCTTCCAGCCGATCGAGAAGCTCATGACCGAGCTCTTCGAGGAGTACGGCAACGGCCGCCACGTGACCTCGCCGTTCCCGCGCATCCCGTTCCGCGAGTCGATGCTGAAGTACGGCAACGACAAGCCGGACCTGCGGGCCCAGCTGGAGCTCGTCGACATCTCCGACATCTTCGCGGACTCGGACTTCAAGGCCTTCGCCGGCAAGCACGTCCGCGCCCTCCCGGTGCCGGACACCGCGGGCCAGTCCCGGAAGTTCTTCGACGGCCTCGGCGCGTACGCGGTCGAGCACGGCGCCAAGGGCCTCGCCTGGGTCCGCGTCGGCGAGGACGGCACGCTGGCGGGTCCGATCGCCAAGTTCCTCACCGAGGCGGACATCAAGACCCTCACCGAGCGTCTGTCCCTCGTCCCCGGCCACGCCGTCTTCTTCGGTGCGGGCGAGTTCGACGAGGTCTCCAAGATCATGTCCGTCGTCCGCGTCGAGGCCGCCAAGCGCGCCGGCCACTTCGAGGAGGGCGTCTTCCGGTTCTGCTGGATCGTCGACTTCCCGATGTACGAGAAGGACGAGGAAACCGGCAAGATCGACTTCTCCCACAACCCGTTCTCCATGCCCCAGGGCGGCATGAAGGACCTGGAGGAGAAGGACCCGCTCGACATCCTGGCGTGGCAGTACGACATCGTCTGCAACGGCATCGAGCTGTCCTCGGGCGCCATCCGTAACCACGAGCCCGACGTCATGCTGAAGGCCTTCGAGATCGCCGGCTACGAGGCGGAGACCGTCGAGCGGGAGTTCGCGGGCATGCTGCGCGCGTTCCGCCTCGGCGCCCCGCCGCACGGTGGCATCGCCCCGGGCGTCGACCGCATCGTGATGCTGCTGGCCGACGAGCCCAACATCCGCGAGACGATCGCCTTCCCGCTCAACGGCAACGCCCAGGACCTGATGATGGGTGCCCCGAGCGAGCTGGACGAGACGCGGCTGCGCGAGCTGAACATCCAGCTCCGCAAGCCGGTCGCGGCGGCCAAGGAGAAGGCGGAGGCCAAGGACTCCGTGGCGAGGGACACCGGCGCCAAGTAGGCGTCAGCGACTCCGCTTCAGTTTCACGTGAAACAGCCCCCGGTACCCGCCGGGGGCTGTTTCGCGTCCGGCATGTCCAGAGGCCCGGGTGCCGCACAGGAACGCACAGCCCGCGCTCATGCCCCTGCCAGCTGCGCTGCCTAGCCTCCTTCGCATGACAGAGACTCAAGGACCCGCACACAAGAAGGACTTGACCCGCCGCCGGATGATGATCGCGGGTGGCGCGGTCATCGCCGCGGCCGGGATCGGCGCCGGGGCCGTCGCGAACGCCTCGACCGGAACGGGCGGCGAGGGCCGGAAGAAGAAGGGTGGCGCGGGGCAGGGCGAGGCGTGCTACCGGCTCACCTCGGAGACCACCGAGGGCCCGTACTACATCGACGCCGACAAGATCCGCAAGGACATCACCGAGGACAGGGAGGGCATCCCGATGACCCTCCGGCTCAAGGTGATCGACACCGACACGTGCAAGCCCCTCAAGCAGGCGGCCGTCGACATCTGGCACTGCGACGCCCTGGGCATCTACTCCGGCTACGAGAGCATGAGCCAGGGCGGCCCCGGCGGCGGTGGCACCCCGCCGAGCGGCGCCCCCACGGACGCCCCGACCGGCGTCCCGACGGGCACCCCCACCGGTACGCCCCCGACCGGAACCCCTCCCTCGGGCGGCCCCGGCGGTGGCGGACACAGCGAACCGACCGACGACGAGCGCTACCTGCGCGGCACCCAGCTCACGGACCAGCACGGCTACGTGGAGTTCAGGACGGTCTTCCCGGGCTGGTACCAGGGCCGGGCCGTGCACATCCACACCAAGGTGCACGTCGGCGGGAAGATGACCGACGCCGGCTACGAGGGCGGACACACCTGCCACACCGGCCAGTTCTTCTTCGCGGAATCCGCGGTCCTCGACTCGGCGAAGATCGAGCCGTACTCCACCAGCACCACCACCCGCACCACCCTCACCGAGGACACCATCTACGACCAGAGCGGTGTCACGGGCGGGCTGCTGAAGCTCCAGTACCAGAAGAAGCACATGGCCCGCGGTGTCGTCGGCTCGATCACCATGGGCGTGGACCCGGACGAGACCAACGACGGAACGGGCATGTGACCGCTCCGGACCGTTCCGCACGCCCCACCTGATTCCTCCCGCAGCCTCCTCAGGCCTCCGTCCCCCCGCGGAGACGAAGGGCCCGGCACCGGACATCCACCCCGGTTCCGGGCCCTTCGTGATGCCCACGGACACATGGCTGTGTGCATACAAGTGCATGAATCACCCGAACGGTGAGACCCGGATGGCCCTCACGCCGGATTGGCGGACGGCGACTGCGGCAAAGACTGCCTGGGCCGACCCCGGCGCAGCGCGGACCCCGGCCCGTGTCCGCAGAGCACCGGACCCGGCCACCTACCGCTGAGGAGTCCTCCGTGCCCGTGCCCCGTCCGCGCGTTCCGCTGCGCCTCCCGTACGTCGTCTGCGCCGCCCTCCTCCTGCTGCTGGCCGGGTGCGGGGCGGGTTCGCTCGCCGGACTGGACGGGGGCGGCGCGACCACGAAGGCCGCAGGCTCCTCCGGCGTACCCGGACCGCCGGCAGCCGCCGGTGCACCCGGCGCCCCCGCACCGTCCCGGGCCCTCGTGCCGCCCGCGCCGCCGCGGGAGATCCCGGGCCTCGGGCCGCGGACCCGGGCGCAGATCCCGGCCGGGGCCCGCCAGGCGTTCGTCGTCACCGGCCAGTCACCGGACTCCAACCGTTCCACGGCCGTGCTCTACACCCGGGACGACCCGGCCGTCGGCTGGCGGGCGGCCCTGGCGCCCTGGCCCGCCCACAACGCCCTGAACGGCTGGACGGCCGAACACTGGGAGGGCGACCTGCGCTCGCCCGTCGGCGTCTTCACCCTGACCGCCGCGGGCGGCCGCCTGGAACCCCCGGAGACCGCCTTCCCGTACGACCTGAGCCCGGACTTCGAGGTGGAGGGCGAGGGCTTCCACGGGGAGCCGTTGGAAGGCTCCTTCGACTACGTCATCGCCATCGACTACAACCGCGTCCCCGGCACCTCGCCCCTGGACCACACCCGCCCACTCGGCCAGGAGCGGGGCGGCGGTATCTGGATCCACGTCGACCACGGCGGCCCCACCCAGGGCTGCGTCTCGGTCACCGAGGACCGGATGAAGGAGCTGCTGGGCGTCCTCGACCCGGCGAAGGAGCCGGTCATCGTGATGGGGGACGCGGCGTCGCTGAGCCGCTGAAAGGGGCCGCGGGCCCAGGCGGCAGCCCGTAACCACGGGGAAGGGGCGGGGCCGCGTGAACGCGGCCCCGCCCCTTCCCCGTACGCACACCCGTTACGCGGGCTTCTCCTCCAGGCGCGGGAACAGCACCGCGCCCTTCGTCACCGTCGCACCCGTCGGCAGCAGGCCCCACGTGCCCGCGTCCTGCACGCGCTGGTCGGACAGCGCGCCCAGGGACTCCTCGGCACCCAGGGACTCCCACAGCTTCTGCGAGGTGTCCGGCATGACGGAGTTCAGCAGGACGGCGACCCCGCGCAGCGCCTCGGCGGCCGTGTACAGGATGGTCGCGAGGCGGGCCTTGCCCTCCGGCGACTCGTCCTTGGCGACCTTCCACGGCTCCTGCTCCGTGATGTAGCCGTTGACCTGCTTCACGAAGTCGAAGACCGCCAGGATGCCGCCCTGGAAGTCCAGCTCCTCGCCGATCTTCAGGTCGGCGGTGGCGACGGCCTTGGCCAGTCCCTCCTGGACCGCCTGCTCGGCCTCGCCCGAGGCCGTGGCCTCGGGAAGCACGCCGCCGTAGTACTTGCCGACCATGGCCGCGAGGCGCGAGGCCAGGTTGCCGTAGTCGTTGGCGAGCTCGGAGGTGTAGCGGGCGGTGAAGTCCTCCCAGGAGAACGAGCCGTCGCTGCCGAAGGCGATGGCCCGCAGGAAGTACCAGCGGTAGGCGTCCACGCCGAAGTGCGAGGTCAGGTCCTGCGGCTTGATGCCCGTCAGGTTCGACTTCGACATCTTCTCGCCGCCGACCATCAGCCAGCCGTTGGCCGCGACCCGGCCCGGCAGCGGCAGGCCCTGCGCCATCAGCATCGCCGGCCAGATCACCGCGTGGAAGCGCAGGATGTCCTTGCCGACCAGGTGCACGTTCGCCGGGAACGTACCGTCGAACTTCTCCTGGTTGGCGCCGTAGCCGACCGCCGTGGCGTAGTTGAGCAGGGCGTCGACCCACACGTAGATGACGTGCTTCTCGTCCCACGGGACCGGGACGCCCCAGTCGAAGGTCGAGCGGGAGATCGAGAGGTCCTGCAGACCCTGCTTGACGAAGTTCACGACCTCGTTGCGCGCGGACTCCGGCTGGATGAAGCCGGGGTTGGCCGCGTAGAACTCCAGCAGCTTCGGGCCGTACTCGCTGAGCTTGAAGAAGTAGTTCTCCTCCTTGAGGATCTCCACCGGCTTCTTGTGGATCGGGCACAGCTTGACGCCGGCCTCGTCCTCGATGAGGTCGCCGGGGAGCTTGTACTCCTCGCAGCCCACGCAGTACGGGCCCTCGTACCCGCCCTTGTAGATCTCACCCTTGTCGTGCAGGTCCTGCACGAACTCCTGCACCCGGTCGGTGTGCCGCTTCTCCGTCGTACGGATGAAGTCGTCGTTCGCGATGTCGAGGTGCTCCCAGAGGGGCTTCCACGCCTCCTCGACGAGCTTGTCGCACCACGCCTGGGGCGTGACGTTGTTCGCCTCGGCCGTGCGCATGATCTTCTGACCGTGCTCGTCCGTGCCGGTGAGGTACCACACCTTCTCGCCGCGCTGGCGGTGCCAGCGCGTGAGCACGTCGCCTGCGACGGTCGTGTAGGCGTGGCCCAGGTGAGGAGCGTCGTTGACGTAGTAAATGGGGGTCGAGACGTAAAACGCCGTCGCCGCCTGCTTCTCGGATCCAGTGGCCGCCATGGTCGAAATCCTAACGGTCCGGGGGAGATCCACTCACACCGATAAACCGGGCCGGGGATGCGGAGACCTTTGCGAAACATGCCTTCGGGTAGCAAAGACGCATCCTGGGAGGGAGTGGACACGCGTGTACGAGGCAGGGGACATCACGATGCGGGTACTGGTCGCCGAGGACGAGGAGATTCTGGCGGAGCTCGTCGCCACCGGGCTGCGGCGGGCCGGATTCGCCGTCGACACGGTGTACAGCGGTGACGCCGCCCAGGCCTACCTGGGGCTGCACGACTACGACGTGGTCGTGCTGGACCGGGATCTGCCCCGGGTGCACGGCGACGACGTGGCCCGCGGGCTGGTCGCCTCCGGGTCCCGGACCAGGATCCTGATGCTGACGGCCGCCGGGTCCATGGAGGACCGCGTCTCCGGGCTCGACCTGGGTGCCGACGACTACCTGGGCAAGCCGTTCGAGTTCCCCGAGCTCGTGTCGCGGGTCCGCGCCCTGCGCCGGCGCAGCGCCCGCCCCGTACCGCCGCAGCTGGTGCGGCACGGCATCCGGCTCGACACCGTCCGCCGCACCGCGGCCCGGGACGGCCGGGAGCTGGACCTCTCGCCGAAGGAGTTCACCGTGCTCCAGCTGCTGCTGGAGGCCGACGGCGGGACGGTCAGCGCCGAGGAGCTCCTGGAGCGGGCCTGGGACGCCAACGCCGACCCCTTCACCGGAGCCGTCCGCGTCTGCATGAGCAAGCTGCGCGGCAAGCTCGGCGAACCCGCTGTCATCCGGACCGTGCAGGGCGTGGGGTACGCCCTGTGAAGCGTCGGCTCCGCATGCCGCACGCCACGATCAGGACGCGGATCGCGCTCGTGTACGGGGGCGTGTTCCTGGTCCTGGGGACCGCGCTCCTGGCCACGGTGAACCTGGCCTCCCGGGCCGGTACCGACTCGCAGGCCCGCGCCATCGCCCGTACCGCGGCGGTCGTCCAGCCCGGGTACGCCGTCAACGGCCCCCTGGTCACCCGGCGCAGCCTGGGCCCGCCGACCGTCTACGACCTCACCGACGACGTCAGCAACGCGGCCGGGGACCAGCTCCTCAACTGGTCCGCGGCCGCCCTGCTCGTGATGACGGCGTGCGCGGTGGGCGTCGGATGGTGGACGGCCGGGAAGGTCCTGCGGCCCGTCCACGCGATGACCGCCAAGGCGCGCCGGCTCTCCGCGCACACGCTGCACGAGCGGATCGCCTCCAGCGGGCCCGACGACGAGCTGAAGGAGCTGGGCGACACGCTGGACGCGCTGCTGGCCCGGCTGGAGAAGGCCTTCGACAGCCAGCGCCGCTTCATCGCCAACGCCTCGCACGAGCTGCGCACCCCGCTGGCCACCCAGCGGGTGGCGATCCAGGTGGGTCTGGAGGACCCGACCCCGGACGATCTCGTACGCACCCGGCAGACGCTCCTGGACAACAACCGGCGCAGTGAGCGGCTCATCGAGGGCCTGCTGGTGCTGGCGCGCAGCGAGCGCGGGCTGGAGAAGAGCGAGCGGGAAGCCGTGGACCTGGACCGGGTGGTGGCGGAGGAGGCGGGCCGGTACCCGGGGGTGACGGCTGACGCCGGGCCCTGCGTGGTCCGGGGGAACCGGCCGCTGCTGGCGCAGCTGGTGGCCAATCTGGTGGCCAACGCGGTGACGTACAACGTGCCCGGCGGGAGCGTGGAGGTCTCCCTGGTGCCGGCGGGCGCGGGCGTGCTGCTGGAAGTGCGCAACAGCGGTCCGGTGGTGGAGGCGGCCGACATACCGGGCCTGTTCGAGCCGTTCCGGCGCGGTGAGGGCAGGGACCGGATGGGGGCGGGCTCGGGACTCGGGCTGTCGATCGTCCGTTCCATCGCCCTGGCGCACGGCGGTACGGTCACGGCGGTTCCGGGCCCGGAGGGCGGGCTCGCCGTGACCGTACGCCTGCCGGTCGATCAGGCGTTGGCGGCGACCCAGGCGGGCAGCGCGGCCAGCACCTCGCGGTAGAACGCGGCGTCCGCGACCTCGCGCGGGGCGGGGCCCGCGTGGAAGAAGCCGGCGTTCGGGGCGTCCAGCTTCCGCAGGAAGTCGAAGCCCTTCGCGTCCTCGTCGCCGAACGCGACGAACTGGAAGAACAGGGGCAGCCGTGCCGCTTCGTCGAGCGCCTGGCGGGCGGCCTGCCTGACGTCCGGCGGGCCGTCCGTCTGGAAGACCACCAGCGCCGGGCCGGTGGCCCCGGACTTCTCGTAGTGCGCGACGACCTCCTGGACGGCGCGGTGGTAGTTCGTGCGGCCGAGCCGTCCGAGGCCCGCGTTCAGCTCGTCGATGCGGCCCTCGTGGCCCTCCAGACCGACCGCGGCGGTGCCGTCGATGTCGGTCGAGAAGAACACCACCTGGACGGTCGCGCTCTCGTCGACGTGCGCGGCGAGCGCGAGCGTACGGTCACCCAGGTGCTGGGCGCTGCCGTCCTTGTAGAACGGCCGCATGGAGCCGGAGCGGTCCAGGACCAGGTAGACGGTGGCGCGCAGGCCGGTGAGCCCGTGGGCCTTCAGCCCGGCCTGGGCGGCCTTGTACGCCCCCACGAGCCCGGGCGCGCGGGCCTTGACCTTGGCGAGGGTGAGCGCGGGCTTCCCGGCGGGAGCGGCGGCGGGAGCGGGGGCCGCCTCGGCCTGGGGTTCGGGGGCCGGTTCCGGTTCGGGTTCCGGGGCCGGGTCCATGTCGATGGTGATCGGCTCGGGCTCGGCGACCGGGGCCTCGGCCGCGACGGGCTCGGGCTCGGCGATGGGCTCGGCCACGACCGGCTCGGGCTCGGCGATGGGCTCGGCCACGACCGGTTCGGGCTCGGCCACTGCGGCAGGGGTGGCGGCCGGCGTCTCCACGGGCTCCGGAACCACGGGCTCAGGAACCACGGGCTCAGGAACCACGGGCTCCGGAGCCACGGCCACCGGCTGCGGCTCCGCGGCCTCGACCTGCGTCACCACGGCCTCGGGCTTCGGGGCCATGGCCTCCGTTACGGGTTCCGCTTCGACCTCCGGAGCGGGCGGGGCCACCGGCTCCACGGCCTCGGCCGCCACCGGCTCCACGGTCTCTGCCGCCTCCGCGGTCTTCACCGGCCCGGCGGTCTCCGTGGTGTCCACCGGCTCTGCGGCTTCCACCGCTTCCACGGGCTTCGTCCGGGGCCCCGACCCCTGTGCCGGAACCGTGGGAGCGGCCTTGGGCGCGGGCGCGGCGGCCTTGTCGAAGGCCGCGGCCACCAGGTCCGACGCCGCCCCGCCGTCGTCCTTCGTGGACCGGGACGCGGTGGACGGGACCGGCTCCGAAGAGGCCGGGGCCGGTACCGACACCTTGACGGCCGGGGCGGCCTCGGCCGCAGGCTCGTCCACGGTCTCCGGCTCCGGCTCCGGGGTCAGGGTGCGCTCGCCCTGGGCCGGGACCGTGGCCGTCGTCGGCTCGTCCTGCTCCGTGCGGTCACGGCCGAACACCTTGCGCAGCAAGCTCCGAATGCCCATGGGCGAGGCCTTTCGCATGAGTTGGGTGCGATATATGTCCGTACTGCGGGAATTGATCCCTGACCAGGGCGGATACGTAAGGTTAGCGGCCGGATCCGGCCCTTCGGCGGTGCGGCCCGCCCGTGGGAGAACTGAACCGCAAACGATCCCGTACCGAGTCCTGTGACCGGGGTGTGCGGACCTCATGGATGTCGTCGGTAAGTCGTTCACACATGCCTTCGAGGTGCCGGTTCGTGTTGCTAGCGTGAGCGGCCGGTGCGCCTGACAAGCAGTCAGGCGCACCGTTTCCGTTATCCGCAAGATGTGACAAGAAGGGCTCTCGTATGACGAACCCATCCCGCCGAATACGTATCGTGGCCTACGCGGTGGCGGCCGGGGCGATGCTTTCCGGCCTCGCGCCCGCAGTCGGCGCGAGCGCGGCGCCCACCGCCGGACCGGCCTCGGCGGCTCCGGCCGCGGACGATCCCGTACCGGATCACGAGGGCATGCCCGACGACGGATTCGAGAGTGAACCCGAGGGCGAGCAGGACGACTTGGCCGGGACCGCGACGGCCGCCGCGCGAGCGGGCGCCGTGGCGGCCGCCCCGGTGCCCGGACGCGCCGCGGACTTCCGGCTGGCCAAGGGCACGGACCTGTCCGGGCTCGTCAACAAGCTGGACGCGGGACTCCCGAAGCAGGGCCTCACGGAACTGCTGGAACAGGCCAACCGGCCGGCCGCCGACTGCGGTACCAGCGGTATCTACGGCCCCGACCTGACCGTGAGCCACCGGATCTGCTGGAAGGCCGACGACGACGCCACGTCCAAGGAGTGGGTGCCGCAGGCCATCTCGGGTGTCTCGGACGCCCAGGAGGACGAGGACTGGGGCACGTCGAACGCCGAGCCGGTCGCCGTGGGCAGCTACGACGCGGTGAATCCGGGCCGCAGCGACTACGCGGCGGGGCGCGACAACTGTCTGGCGAGTTCCGTGTCGGACGCCTGCAACGAGAAGGGCATCCGGGTCACCTTCTTCAACCAGGCGACCAAGATGTACCGCCATGTGCTGCTGGTGTGGCCGTACATGAACTCCAAGGACCACATCTCCTTCGACGCCCTGCACGCGCGTGAGGGCCGGTGCAACCAGGTCGTCGTGACGGACTGCGCCGCGCAGAACGGCATCCACGCCGGCGGCATGGTCTGGTACGGCAACTACCTCTACGTCGCCGACACCGCCAACGGCCTGCGGGTCTTCGACCTCCGCAAGATCATGGACCTCAACCCGGACAACGACGCCGCCGTCAACGACCCGACGCCGGACGGCCTGGAGAGCGACGTCCAGGACAAGAAGCTGGTCGGCCGGCAGAGCAATGTCTGGTACGCGTACGGCTACCGCTACGTGATGCCGCAGGTCGCCACGCTGAAGTTCACCACGGCGAAGAACGGCGGCACCACCAGCGGGAACCAGTGCTACGCGACCGGCCGGCCGAAGGCCTCGTACGTCTCGCTGGACCGTACCGGTACCGACCACATGGTGCTCGGTGAGTACTGCAACACCAACAACGGCGGCACCAGCCCCGGCCGGGTGGGCGCGTATCCGATGACCGCGCTGACCGCCGCGGTCGAGGGCGCGACCGGGACGGCCGCGAGCGCCGACGAGGCCTACGGCCTGCCCACCGGGGCCACGTTCGGCAACGAGGACCTGTGGCACAAGATCCAGGGCGCGATGCGGTACGAGGGCAAGTGGTACTTCCACCGCAGCAACGCCTACGACAACGGCCGGCTGCTCCAGGCCACTCCGGGCACGGTCGACGGAACGACCCAGCTCGTCGGCAACGCGAAGACCCTCCAGTCCTCGTTCGGGCCCGAGGACCTCTACCTCGCCCACGGGCGCGGTGACGGCTTCCCGCCCCAGCTCTGGTCGCTGAGCGAGCACGCGCCGGACGCCACGAAGTGCTCGGCGTGCAAGCGGGAGGTGTACAGCTACAACATGGCGGAGGTGATCAGCGACTTCGGCTGATCCCCGGGCGGCCGCCCCACAGGGGCCGCCGAAGGACAGTCCGCCGCATTACAGTCGTCCCATGGTTTCCGGTGAGGCGCCGCAGGCGGCAGGCAGCGTTCGGGTCGATGTCTGGATCTGGTCGGTCCGGCTCACGAAGACCCGGGCGCAGGCCGCCGCCGCCTGCCGCGCGGGGCATGTGAAGGTCGCGGGCGAGCGGGCCAAGCCGGCCCAGGCGCTGCGCGTCGGCGACGAGGTGCGGCTGCGGCACGAGGGCCGGGACCGGGTCGTGGTCGTCTCGAAGATCGTGAAGAAGCGGGTCGGGGCGCCGGTGGCGGCGGAGTGCTTCGTCGACAACAGCCCGCCCCCGCCGCCGCGCGAGGCCGCGATCCAGGTTCCGGTACGGGACCGGGGCGCGGGACGGCCGACGAAGCGGGACCGGCGCGAGATGGACCGGCTGCGGGGTGCGGGTCCCGGGCCCACGGAGTGACACCCCGCGCGGGGCGCGTTCAGTGGGAGTGATTCCGGCGGGCGCGCTTCCAGCGGGTGTGGTTCCCGCGGGCGTGTTTCCAGCGGGTGTGGTTTCCGCGGGCGCGCTCAGTGGGTGTGATTGCCGCGGGGCGTGTTCAGCAGGTTCCGTGCTCCCTCACCACGATGACGGTCTTGCCGCGCGCCCCGTCGGCCCGGTTGCGGTCCAGGGCCTGCGGGGCCTTCTCCAGGGGCAGTTCGATGTCGATGGGAACGCGCAGGAAACCGTCCGCGGCGCCCGCCGCCAGTACATCCAGCAGGACCGGGCTCGGTTCGAGCCGGAAGTCGATGCCCCGCACCGTCGCGGGGAGCGCCGCCCCGGCCGCGGTGCCGCGGGTGGAGAGCGCGACGGCGCCCGGCCGGAGCGTGGCGGCGTGCGCGGCGAGGGCCTCGGGGGTCGAGGAGGCCAGGTCGGCCAGCGCGTCGACGCCGTCCGGGCAGGCCGCCCGTATCGCGTCGGCCGCCGGGCCCTCCGTGACGTCGATCGTGACGGCGGCACCCAACGACCCCATACGGGACCGTTCGGCACCGCGCACCGCGGCGATCACGCGCACGTCCCGGGCCTTGGCGAGCTGGGTCAGGAAGCTGCCGACCCCGCCCGCCGCGCCGACGACCAGCAGGCTCTCGTGGCCGCGGAGCGAGAGTGCCTCCAGGATCTGCGCGGCGGCCATCCCGGCCGACGGCAGCGCGGCCGCCATCCGGGCGTCCAGCCCGCGCGGGACGAGGGCGATGGCGGAGTCCTGCGGCACACAGACGTAGTCGCCGTACGTCCCCGCACCGGCCGCCGGACCGCCGGCCCGGCCGAAGACGTGGTCGCCGACCCGGAAGCGGTTGTCGCCGCTGCCGATCATGTCCACCCGGCCCGCGTAGTCCACGCCGACGACCACGGGGAACACGTGGGGCGCGAGGCCGTCCGGGGTGCCGTCAGCGAGCTGCCGGTCACAGGGGTTGAGCGAGGCGTACTCGATCCGGACCCGGACCTCGCCGGGTCCCGGATCCGGTTTGGGGACGATGACGAGGGCGGGATCGGCACGGAGTGAGCTGACGGCGATGGCTCGCATACGCACGACCTCCCGGTAGCCCCCGCGGTCACCCCATCCACTCTTGCCCGGCCCGACGGCGCCCGCACGTCGGCACAGGACTCGCCCGCCGCCGTGCGGCGCGAGGACGCCATCGAGGAGCCTCTCGGGGCAGCGGCCGCCTCATGGCCCGGCCGACGGCGCCGGCAGCACCCGCTGGGCCCAGATCCGTGCCGCCACCGCGCACACGGCCACCGCCAGGCCCGTGCCGAAGACGATCCACACCGTGGTGCGCAGCGACCCGGTCAGCGCGTCGTACACCGCCGCCGCCCCGTCGGTCTCGCTGCCGGGCACCTCGGCCAGCACCCGGTTGCGCGCCAGCGCGATCGCCCCGCGCAGCACCAGCGCGCCGAGTGCGAAGCCCGCTCCGGCCACGGCGGTGGCGGCGAGCGCGGCCAGGACCGAGCCGCGGCGTCCCGGACCGCCGCGCACCCAGGCCAGGACGACGGCGAGCAGCGCGAACACGAGGGTGCCGACGGCCGGCCAGATGCCGGCGGCCCGCAGCCACCGGAAGCTCTGGCGCATCTGGTCGGCGCGGTCGGCGGAGATGATCCGGATGTCGGTGTGCTGGACGGGGATCTGGTCGGCGAACGGCACCCCGTTGTCCACCAGGTTCTGCTTCACCTTCTCCGTCACGGGGGCCAGATCGATGGTGACGCTCTCGCCGCTGTCCCCGTCCAGCGCCGCGGTGACGGCCTCGTGGGCCGTGCGGTTGGCGGCGTTCCAGGCGGCCTGGAAGGCGTCGGTGGTGGTGAAGGACCGGACGGCCTGGTGGAGGAAGTCGCGGACGGTGTCCTGGAGCGGGCCGACGTCGATCTGCTTCATCGCCTCGTCGGTGATCAGGTCGGCGACGGTGTTCTGGACATCGGGGTCGGAGGCGAGCGGCGCCACCGCGGCCACGTAGCGGTCCGTGTCGTCGATCTCCAGATCGACCCAGGCGGACAGCGCGCTCAGCGGCACCAGGACGGCGAGCAGCACCAGGAGTGCCACGGAGAGAGCCGCCGAGAAGTAGGTCCGCACCCCACCAGGGAATCGCGGATGCCGGGGTCGCGCCCCGGGCCGTGGGCCATCCGAGTTGCCGGGGGCGACGGCCGGGTGTGCTCTGGAAGAGAACGTGAAGAGAAAGCGGGGGCGACGGAGGGAGCTTCCTGCCATGGCCGCACACGCTTCGGTGCAGGCACGCGGAACGCACGCGCGTGCCCGGCGCCATTCCGCGCTCAGCTGGGCCCTGCCCGTCACGCTCGGCGTGATCCTCGGCTGGTACGCGACGTCCATCGTCCGCGGCGGCGGCGTGCTCACCGGCACGCAGCTCGCGCTCGGTCTGGTCTCCGGCGCCGTGCTCGCGGCGCTCTGCTTCGGTCTGGGCCGGGTGCAGACGCGCCTGCCGGCCGAACTCGCGGCGGCCGCGTACGGCGCGCTGTTCGGCAGCTCGGTCGGCTTCCTCTACAGCCTCTCCGACAAGAGCGTGCTGGCCGCTTCGGTGCTGGGCCTGCTGACCGGGGCGGGCATGCTGCTCGCCGCGTTCTACTGCTTCTACACGCGGAAGGACTGAACCCGCCGCGGCTCCCACCGGTACGGGCCCGCGCCTCTGCGGCGCGGGCCCGTACCGGTGCGCGGTGTTCCGGTCAGCTGCGGACCACGGTCACCGGGCACGGGGCGTGCTGGGTGACGTGCAGGCTGACCGATCCGAGCAGGGTGGCCTTGAGGGCGCTGCGTCCGCGCGCTCCGACCACCAGCAGATTCGCGCCCTCGGCCCGGTCGAGCAGGGCCTGAGCCGGGTTGCCGATCACCACGACCTTGCTGATCTCGGCCGCGCGCGCACCGCCGACGGCCTCCTCCAGGGCTTCGGTGAGGGACACCGTGGCCAGGGCCTGCGGATCGAAGTCCTCCGGCATCCCCGGCATCATGGACGCCCAGCTCGTCGCGGGGTACTCCCAGCTGTTGACCGCCTCCACCGTGTCACCGGTCAGCTCCGCCTGGCGTACGGCCCAGTGCAGTGCCTTGATCGACGACTCCGAGCCGTCAACGCCCACCACGATCCTGCCCATCTCTGCCTCCCGCTCGCTTCCGCTCGGTCATGCCGGTGCGCCGTGCGGGATGCCGCATGACGCACCTTCCCGAGCAACTGTAGTCAAACCGGGCGAAAGCACAGCCGCTGGGCCGGTCAGGCCGGCCGCAGACCGGCGAGCTGCCGCTCGAAGGGGATCACTTCGTCGTCCGGTCCGAGGTTCCGGGTGGCGCCGGAGACGGCCCGGCCGCCCGTGACCGCCTGCGCGAGCTCGCCGCCCGCGCGCCGGATCCGGGCCGGCAGGCCCTCGGTGTACTCGTCGCCCGACGAGCCCCAGTCCTCCGACGCCGCGTACACCGACGTCGGCAGCGTGACGGCCCGCAGATAGGCGAAGAGCGGGCGCATCGCGTGCTCCAGCACCAGCGAGTGCCGGGCGGTGCCGCCGGTCGCCGCGACGACGACGGGCTTGCCGGTCAGCGCGGTGTTCTCGACCAGGTCGAAGAACGACTTGAACAGGCCGCTGTACGAGGCGGTGAAGACCGGGGTGACGGCGATCAGTCCGTCGGCCTCCGTCACCGCGCCGATGGCCTCCTCCAGCGTGGCCGACGGGAAGCCGGACACCAGGTTGCCCGCGATGTCGACGGCCAGGTCGCGCAGTTCGATCACCCGGACCTCGACCGGGCGGTCCTGCTCGGCCTCCAGCCGCTCCCGGGTGGCCGCCGCCAGCCGGTCGGCCAGCAGCCTGGTCGAGGAGGGGCTGCTCAGGCCGGCCGAGACGGCGGTGATCCTCAGCGGTTCGGTGGCGAACACGGTCAGCTCTCCTTCGCGGTGGTGGTGGCCGCGGCGACGGCCGGGTGCAGGGGCGCGGACTCGGGGACCCCGGCGGGTCGCAGGGCGGCGAACTCCTTGCGCAGCACGGGGACGACCTCCTCGCCGAGGATGTCGAGCTGCTCCAGGACCGTCTTCAGCGGAAGTCCCGCGTGGTCCATCAGGAACAGCTGGCGCTGGTAGTCGCCGACGGCGTCCCGGAAGGACAGCGTCCGCTCGATGACCTCCTGCGGGGAACCCACGGTCAGCGGGGTCTGCTGGGTGAAGTCCTCCATCGAGGGCCCGTGCCCGTAGACCGGCGCGTTGTCGAAGTACGGACGGAACTCCCGTACCGCGTCCTGCGAGTTCTTGCGCATGAACACCTGGCCGCCCAGACCCACGATGGCCTGCTCGGCGGTGCCGTGGCCGTAGTGGGCGTAGCGCTGCCGGTAGAGGTTGACCATCTTCTTCGTGTGCTCGATGGGCCAGAAGATGTTGTTGTGGAAGAAGCCGTCGCCGTAGTACGCGGCCTGCTCGGCGATCTCCGGGGAGCGGATGGATCCGTGCCAGACGAACGGCGGGACGCCGTCCAGCGGGCGCGGGGTCGCGGTGAAGGACTGCAGCGGCGTACGGAACTTCCCCTCCCAGTCCACGACGTCCTCGCGCCACAGCCGGTGCAGCAGGGCGTAGTTCTCGATGGCGAGCGGGATGCCCTCGCGGATGTCCTTGCCGAACCAGGGGTAGACCGGTCCGGTGTTGCCGCGGCCCATCATCAGGTCGACGCGGCCGTCGGCGAGGTGCTGGAGGGTGGCGTAGTCCTCGGCGATCTTCACCGGGTCGTTGGTGGTGATCAGGGTCGTCGAGGTGGACAGGATGATGCGCTCGGTGCGGGCGGCGATGTAGCCGAGGGTGGTCGTCGGCGAGGACGGCACGAACGGCGGGTTGTGGTGCTCGCCGGTCGCGAACACGTCGAGCCCGACCTCCTCGGCCTTCCGCGCGATGGCGACGGTGGCCTTGATCCGCTCGTGCTCGCTCGGCGTCGTGCCGGTCGTCGGGTCGGTGGTGATGTCCCCGACGGTGAAGATCCCGAACTGCATGGCGCCCGCCTCCAGGTCATATTGTTGAACGTTGAACTATGTGAACACACCCT
Source organism: Streptomyces sp. NPDC091416 (assembly GCF_044756845.1). Lineage (NCBI taxonomy): Bacteria > Bacillati > Actinomycetota > Actinomycetes > Kitasatosporales > Streptomycetaceae > Streptomyces > Streptomyces sp. NPDC091416. The sequence continues at coordinate 90,451 of NZ_JBIVTU010000006.1, read as the reverse complement.
ACAACGGAGTGCCCCGCTCACCTATTCCGCCCGCCCCGGAACCCTCCGCTGCGGACGCCGGCCCCCACCCCGGACCCCGTTCCGGACTCCGGCCCTCACCCCGGGCCCCGCTGCGTACGCTGGACGGAGACGGCGGCCGCCCGAGCCCCGGGTCGGCGGAGGCGCACATGAGCGGGACCGGAGCGGGGAGCGGCGCCGGGCCCGTGCCCGGGCGCGAGGGCGGGGGCGGGGGGAGCGAAGGCTGGAAGGAGCGCGGCGTCGCGCTGCGCGTCTTCGTCTACGTCTTCGCCACGCATCTGTTCGCGGGCTTCGTCTGGATCCTCTTCTCCGTGGGCGAGCACGCGAAGAAGTAGCCGGGCGGGGCGGACGGGCCGGGCCGGAGGAAGGTCGCAGCCGCGTCCCGAGTCCCGAGTCCACGGGCTCCGGGGGCGGCGGACCCCGTCCCGCAGACGTAGTCCCCGGGCCCCGGGGACCAGGACCAACAGCCGATGTGGGCGTCCGCGCCGGGCGCCTACGCTGCGGGTTCCGGCGCGCGGTCGAGCGGGCCGAACGGCGGAGAGGAACACCGTGCTGCTCACCGGTCACACCCATGTCCGTATGGCCCGCCCGTCCCGGGGCCTCAAGGCCGCCGAGCGGTTCTGGGCGGCGGGACTCGGGCTGACGGTCCTGTTCCGTGCCGAGGGCAACGGGGAGCCCGGCGAGCACGATCTGCTCATGCTGGGGCACCCGGACGCCTCCTGGCACCTGGAGCTCGTGCACGGCGGCGACCACCCCGTGGACCCCCGCCCCACCGACGAGGACCTGCTCGTCCTCTACCTGGACGGACCCGTTCCCCAGGAACTGGTGGACCGGCTCCTGGCCCACGGCGGCACGCGGGTCGACTCGCCGAATCCGTACTGGAACGAGTGGGGCGTCACCGTCGAGGACCCGGACGGGTACCGGCTCGTGCTCTGCCGGCGCGGGTGGTCGAACTCCTGAGGTGGCGGAAAGTCCTCGTGCTCCCGTACCCGCGCCCCGCTAAGCTCCTCCCATGACCTCCGTACCGTGCCGCAACTGGTGGCGCTCCTCCTAGGAGCGGCCACCTCTTCAGCGCGGGACCAGGGCCGTTCGTCACGGACGGCCCTTTTCTCTGCCCTCTTCCGGTACGGGCTCCGAGCCCGGCAGGGCCGTCCTCCACGCACACACCATCGCGAGGAGAGACCAGCCATGACCACGACCCACGCCGAGAGCGCCGCCACGCTCGACGAGCGGATCCACCGGGACCCCACCGCCTTCAGGGTCCTGACCGGCGACCGGCCCACCGGGGCGCTGCACCTCGGGCACTACTTCGGCACGCTCCACAACCGGGTGCGGCTCCAGGACCTCGGGGTGGAGGTGTTCGTCCTCGTCGCCGACTACCAGGTGCTCACCGACCGGGACGTGGCGGAGCGGCTCACGCCGATCATGGAAGGGCTGCTGCTGGACTACCTGGCCGTCGGCATCGACCCGGAACGGTCGGTGATCTTCAACCACAGTGCCGTACCCGCGCTCAACCAGCTGCTGCTGCCGTTCCTGAGCCTGGTCTCCGTCGCCGAACTGGGCCGCAATCCCACGGTCAAGGACGAGATCGCACACTCACGGCAGGCGGCCGTCAGCGGCCTGATGTTCACGTACCCGGTCCACCAGGCGGCCGACATCCTGTTCTGCAAGGGCAATCTGGTGCCGGTCGGCCAGGACCAGGTGCCCCATCTCGAAGTGACCCGGACCGTCGCCCGGCGGTTCAACGAGCGCTACGGACGGCTCTTCCCGGAACCCGAGGCGCTGCTCTCCGCCGCACCCCTGCTGCTCGGCACCGACGGCACCAAGATGAGCAAGAGCCGGGCCAACTCCGTTGCCCTGAGCGCCGACGAGGACACCACGGCCCGGCTGATCAAGGGAGCGACGACGGACGCCGAGCGGCACATCACGTACGACCCCGAGGGCCGGCCCGGGGTGTCCGGCCTCGTGCAGCTCGCCGCGCTCTGCCTCGACCGGGACCCGCACGATGTGGCCGAGGAGATCGGGGGCGGGGGCGCGGCGGCCCTCAAGCGGACGGTGACCGACGCGGTCAACAGCCGGATGGCGCCGATGCGGGCCCGACGGGCGGAGTACGCACGGGACATGGGCTACGTCAGGTCCGTGCTGCGGGCCGGCAACGAGCGCGCCAACGACATCGCCGACGCGACGCTGGCCGAGGTCCGGGAAGCGATGGGGGGTCTGCTCCGGGGCCCGTCGTCAACCTGACGACGGGCCCTGGAGCCAGGGTCCTTCGTCCGGATCGGGCCGGACCCCGCGAGCCCGGCACGGTCCGGACGAGAGGGCCTGAAGCGCGTCCGCGCGGCCGCCCGTCCCGGCAGGCCGCCTCGATGCCGATGACGTGGGGGAGACGCGGCTCCGGTCCGATGCCCATGGCGGCCGGAGCAGGAGGCCGGGCGGGGCCGGGCACCCGGATGTCGCGGCGCGCCCGGCCCTGCCCGGCGTCAGTGCCGGGTCAACGATCCTCGTCTGCGCAGGAGTTCCGCCAGGCCGCGGCGGGTCGCGGCGATGACGACCCGGTCGGTGGGCTGGAGCACGTAACCCGGGTGCAGGTTCCAGACCAGCCCGGCCGGCCGGTCCTCGGCGCCCTCTCCCGTGCCCGGCGTGGCCAGGTCCGGACGGCGGTCGGCGGGCCGGGCCACGTCCAGGGCGAGGACCCGCCAGGCCCCGGCCCGGAAGGCCTGCTCGACCGTCCGGCCCTCCAGCTGCGAGTGCCCGGCCACCTCGACCGCGGCGAACAGCATCACCTTCCGCTCGACCGGCACCGCCCCGAGGATCTGCCGGCCCATCATGGCGACGGCGAACGAAGGCGCCGCCAGATGCGAGACCGACCGGGAACGGGTCAGCGCCTGGGGGTGGGCGGTGCGCAGGGTGCGGTAGACGGCGGTGGCGAACTCGTCGTCGAAGAGCCGCAGCGTCACCCGCAGGTCCGGCTTGACCGAGCGGGCGTACAGCGCGGCCTCCAGGTTCGTGGTGTCGACGCTGGTCAGGGCGAGCAGCGCGCGCGAACGCCGGATCTTCGCGGCCTCCAGGACACCCTCCTGCGTGACGTCCCCGAGGACCACCGGCACCCGCAGCCGCCGCGCCACGGGGATGCCGCGGGCGTCCGGGTCGTCCTCCACGCACACCACGGGGATGCCGAGTTCCCGCAGCTGGACGAGGACGCGCGTGCCGATCTTGCCGAGACCGAGCAGCACCACGTGCCCCGACAGACCGCGCGGCGGCCGGCGCAGGGCGGAGGCGGTGCGCAGTGACCCGAACGCCTCCAGCACCGCGGCCACCAGCAGGGGCAGCAGCATCAGTCCGGCGACCCCGGACAGGAGCTGGATGACCTGGCGGGCGGTCGGGTCCCCGATGGCCGGGTCGCCCATCGCGAACAGGTCGAGCAGGGTCAGATACGCGGCGTGCACCGGCTCGTCCCCGGTGGTGAACGTGGAGGCCACCGCGAGGCCCAGGACCGCCACGCCGACGCCCAGCGCGGACCAGCGCAGCCGCCGCGAGAAGACCTGGCCCAGCGGCGCGCCCCGGCCTCCCATCCGGCGTTCGCGGCCGGTGGGGCCCGGCCGGCTGACGGCCTCCAGGACGATCGTTCCGCGCCCGCTCGCGGCGGCCACCTCCGCCTGGTCGGGCAGGAGCCGGGGTCCTTCGTCGCCGCTGCTGTCGGAGCCCTCGGTCCCGGCCGGGTCATGGGTGGTGGAGGAGAGCAGGGCCAGCGTGCACAGGGCCGGGCGGACGGCCCGGCCGTCCCGGGGCGGGGTGCGCTCGGCGGCGCGCAGGAGCAGGCCCTCCGCCTGGATCACCTTGCTGGACCCGGAGAGCGCGGTCGCGGCGAGGGCGGGCGCCGCGGTGTCGGCGTCGGACAGGACGGTGGTGGAGGCGTCCAGCACGGTCTGGTCGATGCCGGGCGAGGCGACGGCGGCCGCCTGGTCCAGCAGCGTCTCCAGATGCTGGCCGAGCTTGCGGTTGTAGAGCCGGATCACCAGCCGGAGACGGGGGTTGAGCCTGCGGGCGGTCAGCGCGGCGCGGATGTTGCGTTCGTCGTCGTCGTAGACGAGGGCCAGCGCGGCGGCGGTGCCGACGCCGGCGTCCTCGAACGCCTCGTCGGAGGGCTCGGCCGCCTGGAGGATACGGACCGCCTCCACTCCGGCATTGGTGTCGCCGTCCCCGGCCCCGTTCCCGGCGCCGTTGTCCCCGTTGCGGCTCATCGCCGACGACATCCGGCCGAACAGGGCCGCCGCCCGGCCGCGCCCGGTCAGTGGCGCGTCCGGTCCGGCCGTGCCGCGTTCCGGCGGCAGGACCAGGGTGACCCGCTCCCCGTAGACGTATCGCAGCTCGACCGCGAGGCGCTGGGCGAGCGCGTCGTCGCCGCAGACGACCATGTGTCCGGAGAACGGGGAGCGTTGGGGTTGCTGGGGTAGAGGAGGCACATGTCCCAGCATGCCTTGCTCCCTTCCGTCGATCCGTGCGGTCAGTGGTCCTCGTGTGTTGCGCAGGGTTGCGCGGAGGGAGTTCCGGAGTGGGTTCCGGCGTTCGTTCCGGACGGTGGGCGGGAGAGCAGGTGGCGTGGGTCGGCGGCCCTGCTGATCGCCGTCTCGACGGCCGCGATCCGGTCCGCGAGCAGCCCGAGCGCGGCCACCGCGCGGGTCAGCGGATCGCCGTCGGGACCGCCGAGTGCCTGGCCGCGGACGTACGAGGCGGTGACGGCGGCCCAGCGCTCCGCCTGGCCGGGACCGAGCGTTCCGCGCAGGGCGGCGAGTTTCAGCAGGGCGACCTCGGCGCCCGTGGTGAGCGTCTGGGCCTCGCCCGTGTAGTGGTCGTCGATGACGGCGGACAGTTCGGCGTCGTTCATCACGGGCACGATGCGTTCCGCGATGCGGTTCATGTTGCGGTACGAACCCTGGAGCCGGAAGGGCGGTTCGGTGCGCGTCGCGTCGGTCTGCGCGGCCGAGGCGATGTACGCGGCGTTGACCGCGAGGACGGTGTCGCGGGCGTGCAGCAGATGGCGGAGCACGGCGGTGATCCGGTCCACCTCGGCCGGGGCGTAGGGGTGGTGGAGCCGGTCCGCGCGGGCGGTGGCGTCGGTGCCGGAGGCGAGCCGCAGCAGCAGGGCGAGGTCCTCGCGGGACCGGCCGGCGAGCGGCGCCAGCACCGGGTTGGCGGTCAGCGCGTTCTCGACGAAGCTCAGGGCGAAGACGTCCTCGCGCCCGCTCAGCACCTCGCCCAGATTCCAGACGTCGGCCCGGTTGGCCAGCATGTCCGGGACCTGGAAGCGCTCCCCGGACTCGGTGTACGGGTTGCCCGTCATGCACACCGCGAACCGCTTGCCCCGCAGGTCGTGGCTGCGCGGCTCGCCGTCCCGCACGCCCTCGATCCTGCGGGTGGCGTCGCAGAGCGGGATGAACTTCTGGAGCAGCTCCGGTGAGGTGTGCTGGATGTCGTCGATGTGGAGCAGGGTGTTGTTGCCCGCCTCCAGCGCGAAGTTGATCTTCTCGATCTCCTGGCGCGCGGTCGCGCTGCGGGCCTGCGCGGGGTCCAGCGAGGTCACGTCGTGGCCGAGGTTCGGCCCGCTGACCTTGACGAGGACCAGCCCGAGCCGGTCGGCGACGTACTCCATGAGCGTCGTCTTGCCGTAGCCGGGCGGCGACACGAGCAGCAGCAGGCCCTGCGAGTCGGTGCGCCGGCCGGCGTCGGCGGTGCCGAGCTGCTTGGCGAGGCTGTCGCCGATCAGCGGCAGGTAGACCTCGTCGATCAGCCGGTTGCGCACGAAGGCCGACATGACCCGGGGCCGGTGGTCGTCCAGCCGCAGCCGGGTCCGTTCGGCGGCGACCAGGGCGGTGCGCCGGCGCTGATAGGCGCGGAAGCCGGGGGCGGACGAGATGCGGAACTCCTGCGTACGGGAGAGGAGTTCGTCGATCCGGACGGTCAGCCGGCCTCGCTCGATGCGCGGGTGGACGCCGAGCAGGCCGTCCACGGTCGCGGTGAGCGGGGCGTCGTCCTCGTAGCGGGCCAGGACCGGCTCCGGGCAGAGCTCGACGGCGACGGCCTCCGCGAGATCGTCCGCCGTCAGGTCCGCCCCGCTCGCCCGGGCGTACGAGCCGAGCCAGCCCTCGACGAGCTGGCGGCGGGCCGGCAGCTCGTCGTCGAGAGCGGCGAGATCCTCGTCGTACGCCGAAGTGCCGGTGGTGCGGCGGAACTTGTCCAGGAAGGTGCGGACGTGTGCGGCGGTGACGAAGCCGTCCGGGCCGCTCGTCAGCTCCTCGAAGAGGTACGCGGCGACGGCCCGGGAGCCGTCCCCGGCGATGACCGCCGCCCACTCCTCCTGGAGCGCGGCGAGGGCCGGGCCGAGGCCGAACGTCTCGCGGGCGCGTGCCAGGGAGCGGGCCCGGCGGGTCCAGGAGGTCCGGCGCGCGTCGTCCGTCCCGTACGCCCAGAACAGCTGGGCGGCGGCCCGGACGGCGGGCGGGCAGCGCAGGAGCCCGGCCGACGCGTGCAGCCGCAGCAGCACGGCGAGGATCGCCGCGGCATCGTCGTCATGGACCCCGCGCTGGTACCCCTCGTCGTACGAGGCGGCAGCCGACTCCCGTACGAGTGAGCCCAGTTCACCGTCGTCCAGGGAGCTCAGCGAGTCCGCGCCGTGTTCGGCCAGGAGCCGGGCGGCCAGGTACTCGCCCCGGTAGACGGACGGGGACTCGGAGGGCAGCGGCTGGTCCCAGTACGGGCGGGTGGCGGCGAAGTCCGGATCCGTGACCGGGGCCCGGTAGTCGGTTCCGGTGACGGCGAACGCGAGCCCCTCGCCCTGCGGCACCAGCGTCAGCTCGAACGGCTGGGTGTTCACCGCGAACCGGTGCCGGCCCAGCCTGATCGTCGACCCGCCGTCGGCGTACAGCTCGCTGCGGTCACGCAGGGCCCGGCCCGCCTCCTGGCGGGCGGCCAGCAGCTGCCCGTCGAGCTCCTCGGCCCTGACCGTGTCGCCGAGCCCGCGCAGCTCCCCGGCGGTGCGGCGGACCTTGGCGACCATCGGGTCGGAGGCGAAGTAGGTGTGCACGGCGTCCGCGTCGGCCAGTGCGGAACTGCGGCGGGCGACGGTCTCCAGCACCCGGGCGGCGGAGGCGGCGAGGCGCTCCGTCCGGCGGGCGACGGCGTCCTGGAGCGTCTGCCTGCGGGCCGAGAACGCCTCGTACACCTCCGTCCGCCGTTCGCCCAGCTCGGTCAGGAAGTCGTCGAACTCGGCGAACCGCGCCTCCAGGTTCTCCAGCTGGAGCAGCAGCCGGGCGAGCTGCTCGTCACAGGCGTCCGGGGTGTCCGCGGCGGCCAGCGCGGCCGTGACGGCCTGCCCCAGCAGTGCGAACTCGGCGGCGAACTCGGCCCGGCCCTCCTGGTCGAGCAGGGCGCGGCGGCGGGCGTCGAGCGTGGCACGGGCCCGGTTCACCCCACCGAGGACGCCCGCGATGCGCTCCAGGATCGAGGTGCGGACCACACCGTCACCGATGTCGAGGCCGGTGACGACGTCCGACACCGTGGACAGCCCGTCCGTCATGGCCGCGAGCCGCTCGCCGAGCGCGGTGGCGTCGGTGACGGTGGCGAGAGCTGCGGCCTGCTCGGTGAGGCGGGCGACGTCCTCGTGGTAGTCGGCGAACGCGTCGTCCCCGGCCAGGAACGCGACCGCGCGCCTGCCCGCCGAGGCGATGTCCTCCGCGGTGGCGGCGGTGAGCTCGGCGATCCGTCCGGTGTCCGCGTACCGCATCTCGGCGAGGGTGGCCAAGTGGCCTTGGGCAGAACGCAGTTCGGTCAGCCGCTCGACCCATTCGGCGGCCGTCCGGGGCGCCTCGCCACGGACCCGGCGGACCAGGACGGCGATCCGGTCCGCCGTCTCGGTGAGGGCGTCGGCTGCGTCGCGGGTCTGCTCCCGCACGGCGTCGAACTCGGCGAGCACGTGCTGTGCGGTGTCGCGGAGCGCCGCCAACGGCTCCCCGAGGAGCCCGAGTTCGCTCTCGTCCAGCCAGTGGTAGCGGTCGGTGGCGCGGGAGCAGTCGGCCAGCAGCCGGGCGTAGACGGCGGCCGTGGGGGTGCTCGATTCGGCGCTCTGCGCGAGTGCGAGGCAGTCGGAGATGCCGCGCACCAGGTCGGCGTTGCCGACGCGGGCGAGCGGGCCCGTCCCGGACGGGCGGGAGGCGGCGAAGGTGTCGGAGACGTACGGCGTGCGCCAGCGCTGCACCGGGTGAACGCGGGCCGGTCCGGCGTCCCTGCCCTCCAGCGGGTCGCGCAGGAGCACGAGCGTGCCGTCGTCGAGCAGCGCGTGGCCGCGGCCCTGGAGCGGGGTGGCGACCTCCTGCCGGATCACGTTGTACGGGAGCAGCAGGCTGCGCCCGTCCTCCCGCGAGCGGAACACGTACAGGACGTCCTCGCCGTTCGGGGAGCGGACGGCACCCTCGAAGACGGGGTCGGTGAGGGGTTCGGCGATGTCGAAGGTCTTCGCGGTGCCGGCGGTCAGGTAGTAGCCGCCGGGGAAGATGATCCCCTGGTCCTCGGGGAGCAGATGGCAGGAGGGACCGATCCCGTCCAGCCGCCGCACGGTGCCGAGGAGCCGGTTGAAGACGAGATGACGCCAGGTCTCCTCCTTGTACGGCCGGACGCGGAGCAGGACGAGCGGCCCGGTCTCCGCGTACGCGACCTCGGCGTCGGCGAGCGACTGGAGGGGTTCGTCGACCGGTTCGCGGTAGATCCCGTCCGGGGTCTCCGTGTCGTCGGCGGTCCTGAGCGTGAGATGCCCGCCGAGCGTGGAGAGGCGGAGCGGGGCGCGGTCGCCGTCCCCGGTGCCGCGTGCGCCGATGGCGATGTGCGGGTGGCGGCCGGCGACGTGGTCCTCGCGGCCCGCGACCGTCCAGGTGAAGTCGTGCGAGGGCGGGAACACGTGGTCGCGGTCGCCGCGGGCGTCGAGGAAGGCGCCGGGCGAACCGTCGGCAGCCAGGGCCCAGCGCAGGACGCGGATGTCCTCGGCGTTCTCGCCGGTACGGAAGACGGCGAGGAGCCGTCCGTGGGTACGGCGCAGCCGCAGGAGGCGGGCGTCGCGGTAGTAGCGGTGGAGGCCGCGGAACTCGCGCACGAACGCCTCGTCGGCGAGGAGCGGGGCGGTGGCGGCGGTCAACTCGGGTCCGAATGCCGCGAGTACGTCGTCGACCGAGGGATCGTCGCTCCGGCCGGGTCCGCGCGCGAAGCCGAACAGCAGCTGTCCGCCGATGGCGACGAGGTCGCGGGCGGTGGACGGCTGCGCCGTCCTGACCTGCTCGCTGCCGAGCAGCTGGAGCCCGGTGGAGCCGAACTCCTCGGTCCGCCGCGCGTTGAGCGCCTCGGCGCGGTGCGTGAGCTCGGCGGCCTGGGCGCGGAGCCGCCGCCGCAGCACGTCGTAGACCCCGTCCTCGGGGCCGTGGCCGTCCGGGGTCGGCGGGGTGGCGGTGTCCATGCGGCTCCTTACGGGGCGGATGTGTGTCCCGCGGCCGGCGACTGTCCTCGATCGCCGGACGGGCTCGGGCGTGGCCTCGGGTTCGGGCGTGGCCCGGGGGCGTCCTCGGTCGCCGGACGGGCTCGGGGCGCGGGCGTTGTCGTGGTGTGCGGGTGGGCCCGGGTGTGCGGTCCGTCCTCGATCGCCGGACGGGCCTGGATGCGCCTGCCGTTGACGTGAGCCCGCCGGTGAGCGATCCGGGCCGGCCGCATTCCGGCGGTGCGGCCGCTTTCAGCCCGCCTGGCCTGTGAGGACGGGCCGTGCCCGGAGGCGCTTCCAGTGGGCCGGTCCGGCCCGGACCGGCCCGCCCGGCGATTGAGGGCACTGGGCCCTGGCCTACCCCACCGGCGTACCGTTCCGGGCCGAGGCCGGGGCCGAGGCCGGCGCCGGGGCCGGGATCGGGGTGATCGGGGCGTCCGCGAGGCCCAGGGACCGCGCGTGGTCCAGCAACTGGCGGAGCTGGTCCGCCCCCGGACCGCCGCCGGCTCCGGGCGCGGCCATCATCCGCATCAGCAGCGCCGACACCGTCAGGTTCTGCACGTCGCCCGACGTCACCGACCCCAGTACCCGCGTCATGTCGTCCGTGAACGACGACGTGCCGTTCAGCCAAGCGCCGCCCAGCGCCTTCGCCGTGTCGGAGTTCTCGACGAATCCGTCGATGCTCTTGCCCATGGAGACGGCCGAGACCAGCCGGTCGAAGAAGACCGACTCCCCGCCGACGATGTCGATGTCGGCGTTCTCCAGGCCCGTGGCCAGCACCGTCGCCTGCGCCTCGGCGACCTGACGCTGGACATCGAGGCCCGCGAGCCGGATCTCCTTCTCCGCGGCCAGCCGCAGCCGGTACTCCTCGTGCCCGCGCGAAGCGTCGTCCAGTGCCGCCATCGCGGCCGCCTTGTCCGTGAGCCCCGCCGCCTCCGCCTTCAGCTTCTCGCCGATCATCGCCGCGTCGGCCGTCGCCTGGGCCCGGGTGCCCTCGGCCGCCGCTAGCGCCCTGAGCCGGGAACCCTCCGCCTCGGCCCTGAGCCGGGCGGACGTCGCCCCGGCCTCGGCCAGGCCGGTCTTCTCGATGACCTCGGCCGCCGCGTCCCGCACCTGTACGTCCGCGAGCCCGGGCGCCGCGGCCTCCGCCTGGACCCCCTCGGCCAGCCGCAGCTTGGCCCGGGCGTCCAGGTCCGCGGTCTTCAGCCGGGCCTCCGCGAGCGTCAGCTGCTCGGCGGCCCGGTGCGCGGCTGCCGCCTCGGCCGCCTCCGCCGCCTTGATGTCCTTGACCAGCTGCTCCTGCGCCTCCGCCTCCGCGGCGATGATCACGGACTTGCGCGTGCGCTCGGACTCCTCGACGGTGCGCAGGGTCTTGATGGACTCCTCCTGCTCGGCGACCGTACGGTCCACCGCGATGCGTTCGCGGATGACGTCGGCGACCTCGCGGCGCTCCGCCTCGACCTCCTTCGTCGCGGCGATGCGGTTGAGCTCGGTCTGCCGCTCGCGCCCGATGACCTCGATCATGCGGTCCTTCTCGATGCGCTCGTTCTCCACGGCGATGACCCGCTCGCGGTTCTTCTGCGCGACGGCGATCTCCCGGGCCTGGTTCTCCCGCTGGATGCCGAGCTGCTCCTCGGTCCGGATGAACGCGGCCTGCGCGCCCAGGCGTTCCTCCTCCTGGACCCGGGCGGTGACCGCCTCCTCGCGGGCGCGCAGCGTCTCCACCTCGCGGCGCTGCTTGATCTCGGCCTCGGCCTGCCGGCGCTCCAGTTCCAGGATGGTCTCCCGGGCGTCGACGTCCTGCCGGGTGATCTCCTTCTGCTCGGTGCGCTGGAACTCGTTGGTCCGTACGTGCTCGATCGCCGTCAGCTCGGTGATCTTCCGGATGCCCTGTGCGTCGAGGATGTTGGCGCCGTCCAGCTGGACCATCGGGGTCTGTTCGAGGAAGTCGATCGCCGCGTCGTCGAGGTGGTAGCCGTTGAGGTCGGTGCCGATGACCCGGATGATCCGGTCCCGGAACTCCTCGCGCTTGGTGTAGAGGTCGACGAAGTCCAGCTGCTTGCCGACGGTCTTGAGCGCCTCGGAGAACTTCGCGGCGAAGAACTCCTGGATCGCCACCTTGTCGCTGGCCCGTTCCGTGCCGATGGCCTGGGCGACCTTGATGACGTCCTCGACCGTCTTGTTGACCCGGACGAAGAACGTGATGTGGATGTCGGCGCGGATGTTGTCCTGGCAGATCAGGCCCTCGCGCCCGGTGCGGCGGATCTCGATGGTCTTCACCGAGATGTCCATGGACTCGGCCTTGTGGAGCACGGGCAGGACGACCGCGCCGGTGAAGGTCACGTCGACCTTCTTGGTCTTGGAGATGATCAGGGCCTTGCCCTGCTCGACCTTGCGGAAGAGCCGGGTGACGACCAGGAGCAGGGCGATCGCGATGAGCAGGACCACGGCGACGATCAGGCCGAGGCCCAAGGAGATGGCTTCCATGACAGTCCTTGGCGGCTGGTGGTGCGGACAGGAGAAGAAGGAGAGGTGTGCGGCCCCGGCCGGATCCGGGCAGCACGGAGCGGCCCGGGGCGTGGTGGGGACGCGGGCGCCCGGATCAGGCGGTGGGGCGGGGCGGCGTACGGCGGTGCGTACGCGGCAGGGCCGGCGGCGGTCCCGGGTCGAGCGCACGGTCGTACGGGGAGACCCAGAAGAACTCGCCCGCGTCGTCGTACGCGTACAGCAGTCCCGGACTTCCCGCCGACAGCGCGTCGTCGGCCGGCGCCAGTTGGCGTACCTGCACGATCGCGGTGGATCCGTCGGCCGCGGCGACCTCCGCCTGACCGAAGTCCGTGCCGACCGAGCCGGTACGGATCGTGCAGACCCGCCCCAGGAAGTCCTGGCGCGATGGAGGAGGCTGGTCCGCGAAGAAACGGCGGAAGTGGTGCACCAGCAGCCGCACCACGGCCCAGGCGGCCAGCAGCGCGCCGGCGAGGACGCCGAAGGCGAGCGCGGCCCGGACCGTTCCGGTGGCGCCGCTGCGGTGGAGCAGGACCGAACCGGTGAGCGCCGAGAACCAGCCCACGGCCACCATCACGGAGACCGAGACGGTGACGGGCACGCCGCCGATGCCGGCGAAATCGGTGTCGAGGTCCGCGTCGAAGGAGTGGTGATCGGCCGCACCGGCCAGGACGAGCAGCCAGAAGGCGATGACGACGACCAGCGCCGCGGAGAAGAGCACGGCCGGGAAGGACTGCGTCGCGGTCAGAAACTCCTGCATCGGTCCACCCCCTGCCCGCTGTACCGGCGGCTGAGCCGGTGCGTGTCGCGGGGCCGGCGGTGACCCCGGAGCCGCGGCGCCGTCCCAACGACACCGCGGCAGCCGGGTCTTCCCCCGCCCCCTGCACCCCCGTGTTTCCCCCGTGGTCCCCCGGTTGGTGCTGACAGGATCGTGTCATCCGCACACGGTTGGCCGCATTGCCGGACTCCGGCAATCTTTCTCCGTGCTCGATGCCGGGCACCGGCATGCGCGCGTATGCGTTGTGTAAATATCAAGGACGCATCAGGAGTGGAGGCGGGGCGTGGCGGAACCGGTGATTCCCGACGGTTTTCTGGAGGGCTACGCCCATATCCTGGGCGAGGTCGCCGTCTCGGGCCGCCGGCTCACCCGGGAGGAGCTCGACACCCGCCGCACCCTCGGCAGGCAGGCGGCCGAGGCCGGGCACCAGTTGCGCGCCCTGGTCCGGATGCATCTGGCCGAGGCCCGCGCCTCCTGGCCGTCCGCCGGTCCCGGGGCGACGCCGGCCGCCACCGCCGCGTCCACCGAGAGCGTGCTGGCCGCCGTGGAGCAGACGGTCGACGCGTTCGCCGAGGGTTTCGAGCGGGCCCAGCGCCTCACCGTCCGGCGGGAGGAGGCGGCCCGCCGGGAGTTCATCGACGACCTCCTGTACGGACGGAGCGACCTGGGCCGGCTCGCCGAGCGCGCCACCCGGTTCGGGCTGCGGCTCTCCCGCGCCCACGCCGTCGCGGTGGCGTCGGGCCCGGAGGCGTACACCGAGACCGACGCCGTGACACGGCAGGTGGAGTCGGCGCTGCTGGCCCGGTTCAGCGGACGCAAGATCCTGCTCACGACGAAGGGCGGCCGGCTGATCTGCATCGCCCCCGGCAGCCAGCCCGATGTCCTGCGGTACTTCGCCAAGCAGGCGCACGCGGCGACGGACGGCGGCCGGGTGGCGATCGGCCGGGCCCACCGGGGGCCCGGCGGTGTGGTCCAGTCGTACGACGAGGCGCTGGACGCGCTCGATCTGGCGGACCGGATGGATCTGGACGACCCCGTGCTGTTCGCCGCGGATCTGCTGGTCTATCCCGTGCTGACCCGGGACCGGCAGGCGATGGCCGACCTGGTGCGCAGCGAGCTCGGCCCGCTCCAGCAGGCGCGGGGCGGCGCGGAGCCGCTGCTGAAGACGCTCTCCGTGTACTTCGACGCCGGCTGTGTCGCGGCCGAGACGGCCCGGCGCCTCGCGCTGAGCGTGCGGGCGCTGACGTACCGGCTGGAGCGGATCCACCAGCTCACGGGCTCCGACCCGTCCGACCCGATGCACCGCTACACCCTTCAGACCGCGGTGATCGGGGCCCGGCTGCTCGACTGGCCGGCCAAGGAGATCTGAGCCCTGCCGCTGCTGTGCAGCGGCCCGCGGGCGGTGTCCCGCCGTCTCCCGTACGGGCCGCGGGCGGTGTTCCGCCGTCTCCCGTACGGCACGCGGGCGGGCGTCCCGTCGTCCCCGTACGGCCCGCGAGCGGTGTTCCGCCGTCCTCGCCCCTGCCGGGTTCCGGCAGCGTTTCCCGGCGGCGACCCTCCCCGCATGCGAGGAGGCCGAGCTCCGCCTAGCGTGATCACCCGGGGGATTCCGGTGTCGTGTGCAGTGAGGGAGATCCGCACCATGGCCCGTCATTCACGTCAGGCAGGGGACCCCTCCGAGAACGGCGGACGGGGGCGGGTGGCCACCGAAGCGGCGTCCCGGGCCGCGCCCGGACAGGAGCGCGGGCCCGCCCACCGGTGGTGGGTGCTGGGCGTGATCGGGCTGGCCCAGCTGATGGTCGTCCTCGACGCGACGATCGTGAACATCGCGCTGCCCTCCGCCCAGCAGGACCTCGGTTTCAGCGACGGGAACCGGCAGTGGATCGTCACGGCCTACGCCCTCGCCTTCGGCTCTCTGCTGCTGCTCGGCGGACGCATCGCCGACCTGGTCGGCCGCCGGGTGGTGTTCCTGACCGGTCTGGTCGGCTTCGCGGTCGCCTCGGCCATCGGCGGCGCCGCTCCGAGCTTCGAGGTCCTCGTGCTGGCCCGGGCCCTCCAGGGCATGTTCGGGGCGCTCCTCGCCCCGGCCGCGCTCTCGCTCCTCACGACGACGTTCACCGTGCCCAAGGAGCGGGCGAAGGCGTTCGGGATCTACGGCGCCATCGCGGGTGCGGGAGGTGCGGTGGGGCTGCTGCTCGGCGGGGTGCTCACCGAGTACCTGGACTGGCGCTGGTGCCTGTACGTGAACCTGCTGTTCGCGCTCGTCGCCTTCGTCGGCGGCGCGCGCCTGCTCACCGCCGGTGCGCCGGCGGACCGGCCGAAGCTCGACATCCCGGGGACCCTGCTGGTCTCCGCCGGGCTCTTCTGCATCGTGTTCGGGTTCTCCAACGCCGAGACGCATGCCTGGAGTTCGGTGCAGACCTGGGGGTTCCTGCTGGCCGGTGCGGTGCTGCTCGTCGCGTTCGCGTGGTGGCAGACCCGGGCGGAGCACCCGCTGCTGCCGTTGCGCGTGGTGCTGGACCGGGACCGTGCGGCCTCGTTCCTCGGCATGTTCATCTCCGGCGCCGGCATGTTCGGCGTGTTCCTGTTCCTGACGTACTACCTCCAGAAGAGCCTGCTGTACTCGCCGGTCTCCACGGGCGCCGCCTTCCTGCCGATGGTCGCCGTCATGATCGTGGCGTCCGTGACGACGACCAACTCGCTGGTGCCGCGGTTCGGCGCCAAACCGATCGTGCCGCTCGGCATGGGCCTGGCGGCGGCCGCCATGATGTGGCTGACCACCCTGAACCTGAGCAGCGGCTATCTCGCCCATGTGCTGCCGCCGTTGCTCTGCATGGGTCTCGGGCTGGGCATGGTCTTCGCCACGGCGATGAACCTGGCCACCGCCGGAGTGGGGGCGCGGGACGCCGGAGTGGCCTCGGCGATGGTCAACACCAGCCAGCAGGTGGGCGGCTCCATCGGTACGGCGCTGCTCAACACCCTGGCCACCAGCGCCGCCACCGACTACCTGGTGGGCCGCAAACCGACGCCGGACGCCCTCGCCCAGGCCCAGCTGGAGAGCTATTCGACCGCGTACTGGTGGTCGGCGGGCTTCTTCGCCATCGGCCTGCTGGTCACGGCGATCCTCTACCGCCGGGGGGCACCCCGCCCCCACCTGGTCGAGGAGACCGGGGCGGCTCCGGCCTGAGACGGCCGCCGCCCGGGCTCAGCGCCCGGGCCCGGGGCTCTCCACCAGCCGGACGAACGGGATGGACTCGCCGACCCGCCGGTAGTCCTCCGTACCGCCGTCGACCGTGAACCCCATGAACGCGGAGAGCCGGCGGGCGGTCCTGGGGTGGCGGGGCGCGTACCGTGTCATCACCTCGCCGCCCTCCTCGGCCGGCAGGAAGTACGCCGTCACGGCGTGGAAGCCGCGTCCGGCCTGAACGGTGGCGTGCGGCGTACGGAGCAGATTGCGGTACCAGTCGGAGCCCGGTCCGAAGCCCGAGGCCACCGTCCAGCTCCGCCGGCCGTCCGCCGTCATGGATTCGACGACCTCGACCACTGTCCGCCGGGGCAGGCCCGAGGTGCGCCCGGTGTGCACGAGCAGCAGCAGACGGCCCCGGAACAACGGTCCGAGCCCCGCGCGGAACATGTGGACGGGCAGCCGGACCGCGGCGCGCCGCAGTCCCGTCGGCAGGGGCGGACGCTGCGGGCCGGGCTGAGGCGAGGGTTCAGACATCACTGTGCAAACGTTGCACAGTCCAAAGGTAGGTGTCATGGTCCTATGCCATGGATTCGGTGACGGTTCGACACCGTTTCGGCTTCGGTACGCCCCCGGAGCGAGCGGACACGGCCTAGGGTCTCGGCCATGGTCGAACACGATGTCCTCACGGCGACCCGCGAGGCCTACGACGCCGCCGCCCGCACCTATGCCGAGCTGTTCTGCGACGAACTGCGCAACCGTCCGCTGGACCGCGCGATGCTGGGCGCCTTCGCCGAGCACGTACGCGCGAACGGGGACGGGCAGGTTGCGGATCTCGGATGCGGACCCGGACACATCACTGCCCATCTGGACACCCTGGGTCTTTCCGTGTTCGGTGTGGACGCGTCCTCCGCGATGATCGAAGCGGCGCGGCACGCCCATCCGGACCTGCGGTTCGACATCGGCTCCATGGCCGCGCTCGACATCGCCGACGGCGTGCTGGGCGGCGTTCTCTCCCGCTGGTCCGTCATCCACACACCGCCCCCGGAGCTTCCCGGCATCCTGGCGGAGTTCTGCCGGGTCCTGGCCCCCGGCGGTCACCTGCTGATCGGCTTCTCCGCCAGTGAGGGCCCCGCGCACCCGACGCAGGTCTTCGACCACGCGGTGGCGCCGGCCCACCGGTGGTGGCCCGATCACCTCGCCGCGCTGCTGCGCACGGCCGGGCTGGCCGAGACGGCCCGGATGGTGCGCGAGCCGCAGCCGGCCGACCGGCGGCAGTTCAAGGAGGTGTACCTGCTGGCCCGCAAGGCCTGACGGGCCCGTCGGCCGCAGACGGCCCCCGATTCGGGTACGGCCGTCCCGGGCGGCAGGAATAACGTTACGGCCGCCCCGTACGGTCGGAATATGGGTACAGCCGTTCCGCACGGTACAAAGAGGCATGGCCGCGCACGAACAGTCATCTGAGGAACGACCGTCCGCCCCGGGCCGGGACGACGTCGACGCGGTGACGCGCGCGGTGCTCACGGCGTCGCGGCTGCTGGTGGCGGTGTCCGCCCGTTCGCTGGCGACGGTCGAGGACCGGGTGACGCTGCCCCAGTTCCGGCTGCTCGTGGTGCTCGCCACGCACGGGGACGCCAAGCTGGTCTCGCTCGCCGAACGGCTGGGCGTGAACCCCTCGACCGCGATGCGCATGGTGGACCGGCTGATCGCCGCCGGTCTGGCGGAGAGGCAGGTCAACCCGGCCAACCGCCGGGAGACCTCGCTGCGGGTGACGCCCGAGGGCTTCCGGCTGGTGGAGGACGTCACCTCGGCCCGCCGCGGGGAGATCGCCGCCATCGTCGAACGCCTCGCGCCGGAGCAGTGCACCGCGCTGATCGAGGCGCTGACGGCGTTCACCGCGGCGGGCGGCGAACCGGCCGTGCCCGGGGGCGGCGCGGACGCCTACCCCCTGGGCTGGGCGCCCGACCTCCCCGCCCCCGGCGAGATCGCTTAGGGCGTGTCCGCGGTCGCGGCCAGCTCCGGCTGCTCCTGCGGGGTGCGCGCCTGTGCGACGGGGCCCGTGTCGGCCGGGCCGGCCGGGCCGTCGCCCTTGCCGCGCCACTTCCGGATCTGCTCGACCGCCGGCTGGGTCCAGCGCGCGGTGAGCGGGCCCACGATGACGAGGATGAGGACGTACGCGGTGGCGATGGGCCCGATCCGGGGCTCGGTGGCCACGGCCAGTCCGGCGATGACGATGGAGAACTCGCCGCGGGCCACGAGCGTGCCGCCCGCCCGCCAGCGCCCGCGCGATCCGATGCCGGCCCGCCGGGCCGCGTACCAGCCGGTGGCGATCTTCGTGAAGACGGTGACGACGGCCAGCAGCGCGGCCGGCAGCAGCACCGGCGGAATCTCCGCGGGATTGGTGGAGAGCCCGAAGAACACGAAGAAGACGGCGGCGAAGAGATCCCGCAGCGGGGTCAGCAGCTTGCGCGCGCCCTCCGCGACCTCACCGGAGAGCGCGATGCCGACGAGGAACGCCCCGACGGCCGCCGACACCTGCAACTGCTGGGCCACGCCGGCGACCAGCACGGTCAGCCCGAGCACGACGAGCAGCAGCATCTCCGGGTTGTCGGAGGACACGGCCCGGCTGATCAGCCGCCCGTGCCGCAGCGCCAGGTAGAGCACGAAGCCGACGGTGCCGAGCGCGACGAGCAGCGCGATGCTGCCACCGGCGAAGCCGACACCGGCGAGCATCGCGGTGAGGAGCGGCAGGTAGACGGCCATCGACAGGTCCTCGATGACCAGCACGCCGAGGATGACGGGAGTCTCCCGGTTGCCGAGCCGGCCCAAGTCCGCGAGGACCTTGGCGATCACCCCGGACGAGGAGATCCACGTGACCCCGGCCAGGGCCACGGCCCCCACCGGTCCCCAGCCGAGCAGCAGGGCCGCGACGGCGCCGGGGGTCGCGTTGAGGACGAAGTCCACGGCGCCGGACGGGTACTGGGTCTTGAGACTGGTGACGAGTTCGGAGGCGCTGTATTCGAGGCCGAGCAGGAGCAGCAGCAGGATGACGCCGATCTCGGCGCCCACGGCGGTGAACTCCTCGCTCGCCCCGAGCGGCAGCAGCCCGCCCTCGCCGAAGGCGAGCCCGGCCAGCAGGTACAGCGGGATGGGCGAGAGTCCTACGCGGCCGGCGAACCGGCCGATGATGCCCAGTCCCAGGATGACGGAGCCGAGCTCCACCAGCAGTGCGGTCGTGTCGTGCACGGTCAGCCCTCCGCAATGATCTCGGAGAGCGTGTCGACGCCCTCCCTCGTACCGACGGCGACGAGCGTGTCCCCGATGGCGAGCCGGAAGTCCGGCCCGGGTGACGGATGCGCGCTGTGGGTCCGCAGCACCGCCACGATGGAGGCCCCGGTCCGGGTCCGTGCCCGGGTGTCCCCGAGCAGCCGGCCGCCGTACGGGGAGCGCGTCCCGAGCGGGATGTGCTCGGTGACCAGGTCGATGCCCTCGGTCCGCACGGCGTCGATCGGCGCCGCGTCGATGAGGTGGGCGAGACCGGTCGCCTCCTGTGGGGTCAGGGGTACGGAGAGTTGACAGGAATCGGGGTCGTCCTGGTCGTAGAAGCCGATGAACCGGCGCCCGTCGTGGTGGACGACGACGGAGATGTGCTGGCCCGACTCGGTGGTGTAGTCGTACTGCACACCGACTCCGGGCAGTGTGGTGCGGTGGGTTCCCATGGCTTCCTCCCGAGGAGCGCGGTGTGCGTCTCTGATGTCCTTGGCGATCTCTTTAGCTCCGCATGACCATATCCGGAGGGTCCCGCCGCCTTCGTGGCCGGTCTTCCGGCCCCTGTACGCACGCGTGCCCGGCCGGTGCGCAACCGGCCGGGCACGCGGGGTCGGGCCGGGCGTCAGCCGCTGATCTCGATCTTGCCGTTCGGTTCGGCCGCGGTGTCCTGCTGGGCCGGGACCTCGGGCTTGGGGTCCGCGCCCTTGAGGTTCCGCAGCAGGGCGGCGAGGTCGACTCCCGTGGTGGAGCTGAGGAGCTCCATGCCCTGCGCGACGTTGTCCGTGACCGTGCGCGACAGCCGGCTCGCGCCGTCCGTCGAGATGACGGTCATCTTGTCGATGGCGCTCAGCGGCTCGGCCGCCTTGGCGACGACCTGCGGGAGCACCTCGACGAGCATCTGGAGGACGGCCGCGTCGCCGTACTGGGCGAAGGCGTCCGCCTTCTTCTGCATGGCCTCGGCCTCGGCCGAACCGCGGGCGGCGATGGCCGCGGCCTCGGCCTCGCCCTCGATGCGCACGGCGTCGGCGAGCGCGGAACGGTGCAGCTTCTCGCCCTGGCCGGTCAGCCGGGAGCGCTCGGCGTCCGCCTCGGCCTCCTTGACCTGGGCGATGCGGCGGGCCTCCGCCTCCTGCTCGGCCTGGTAGCGCGCGGCGTCCGCGGGCTTGCGGACCTTGGTGTCGAGCTCGCGGTCGGTCAGGGCGGCCTGGCGCTCGGCGACCTTCTCCTGCTCGGTGAGGACCTCCTGCTGACGCGCGGCCTCGGCGAGCGGACCCGCGGCGTTCGCCCTCGCGGCGGCGGCCTCCGTCTCGGCCTTGATCTCGGCCTGCTTGAGGTAGAAGGTCCGTTCGGCGATGGCGATCTCCTCGGCGGCCTTCAGCCGGGCCTGCTCCGAGGCGCGCCGGGCGATGGCCTCGGCGATGTCGGCCTCCTGCTTGGCGCGGGCGGCCTCCGGGCGGCCGAGGTCCTCCAGGTAGGAGCCCTCGGTGGTGATGTCCTGGATCTGGAAGGCGTCCAGGATCAGGCCCTGGCCGGACAGGCTGGCCTCGGCCTCCTCCGCGACCTGGCCGGCGAACGCGGCCCGGTCGCGGATGATGTCCTCGACCGACATGCGGCCGACGATGGCGCGCAGCGCACCCGAGAGCACTTCCTGGGTGAAGCCGACGATGCCGTCCTGCTGCTGGAGGAAGCGCTGGGCCGCGGCCCGGATGGCGTCCTCGCTGCCGCCGACCTTGACGATCGCGACGCCTTCGAGGTTGGACTTCACCCCGCGCAGGGTGACGGCCCCGCGCACGGCGACGGGGATGTGCCGGCTGGAGAGGTCCAGGGTGAACTTCTGCTGGACGAACGGCACCACGAAGACGCCGCCGCCGACGACGACCTTCTGGCCGCTGTTGTCGATGCTGGACCGCCCGGTCACCGGGTCCACGGACTTCTTGCCGCGGCGTCCGGTGATGATGAACGCCTGGCTGGGTCCGGCGACCTTGTAGCGGGTGATGACGGCGAGGGCGAGCAGGAAGAGGAGTACGACGACTCCGACGATGGCGATCAGGACTGGACTCATAGGGCTGTCCCCCTCTGCCTCCCGACCGGGGACGGCAGTTCTGTGGCGAGCGGTGGCGTGCGGGCCGGTGGACCGGCTCAGCGTTCGACGGGACGGACCGAGACCGAGGTGGTCGAGAGCGTGGCCTCGACCCAGATCTCGGCTCCCCGTGCGACCGGTACCGGGCTCTTCGCCGCGAGTTTCACGCGCTGGCCCCCCAGGTGCACCAGCACCTCCCCGTAGCCGTCGGCCGGAATGGCCGTGACCACGGAGCCGGACGTGCCGACGAGGTCCTCGTCCCGTGGGGTGGCGTCGGTCTGATCCCGCATCAGGGCCCGGCTGAACTTCCAGGTCAGCCAGGCCGCGACCAGGCCGGCGAGCGCGCCCGCCGCGGTGGCGGCGACCGTGCCGGCGCCGGTCGTGCCGAGCACGATGGCGCCGCCGAAGCCGAGCATCGAGAGGAAGCCGGCGATCACCGGAAGGGAGACCAGTCCGCTGAAGAGACCTTCCAACAGGCCCCCGAAGAGCCCTTCGAGGATCCCGTCGAAGATCAGCGACAGGGCGAGCAGCGCGATTCCCGCAATTCCGAGACCGAGAAACAGGGTCACGCGGTCACTCCTCCCGGCTGCCGGAATCCCCCGTAGTTTTCCGTCGAACTGGCTGGATGGTCCCATACATCCCCGACCGCCGACACTGCCGTATCCCGGCAGAGTTCTACCTGTTACCCATGCCGGACAAACGCTCCGCCAGCGTGTCCAGCGACTGGAAGGTGGCTCCCAGCAGCGCCACGTGCTTCCAGCGGAGCACGCCCTCGCCGTCGATCAGGAAGACCGCGCGCCGCACCCCGATCCCGGGCGCCGCCACCCCGAACGCCCGGGCCGTCGCCCGGCCGGCGTCCGCCAGCAGCGGCATCCGCAGCCCGTGGGTGCGGGCGAACGACTCGTGGCTGTCCACGTCCTGCGGGCTGATGCCCCAGACCTCCGCGTCGAGCCCCTCGAAGGTCTCCATGCCCGAGGAGTACGAGCAGAGCTGCTTGGTGCACACGGCCGTGTTGTCGCCGGGGTAGAAGGCGAGGACGAGGGCGCGGCCCCGGGCGGCGGAGAGCGTGTAGTCGCGGCGGGCGAAGCTCTCCCCGTCCAGGACGCCTCCCGGGAGCGTGAAGTCCTGGATCTGCTGGCCGACGACGGGTGAGGTTGCCATGTGAAGTCCTTTGCGGGTCCGGCAATTGGGGGAGCGGCGCTGCGTGCGGGTGCTGACCGTGCCCGTACAGCATGCTCGTTACGGATCCGATCACCGCACCCGGAGGTACACATGACGCAATCAGGCCCGCCGGAGGCCGCGGTACTCCTGCTGCACGGCGGCCGGGAGACCGGTCTCGGGGTGCCGCCGCCCGGCCCGCTCAACCTGCCCGCGGTGCGGATGCGGCCGTTCGCACGCGTCCTGCGGCGCGCGCTGCCCGGGGAGGTGCTGGTGCGGGCGGTCCGGTACGGGCACCGGGGGTGGAACGGGGACCGGGAGGATCCGCTGCACGATGCCGTACGTGCCCTGGACGTCCTGCGGCGTACGGCGGGCGGGATCCCGGTCGTGCTGCTCGGGCACTCGATGGGCGGCCGGGCCGCCCTGGCCGCCGCCGGACATCCGCTGGTACGGGGTGTGGTCGGCCTCGCCCCGTGGTGCCCGCCGGGCGACCGGATCACCCAGCTCGCCGGACGGGACGTCGTCCTGGTGCACGGAACCCGCGACCGGGTCACGAACCCGGCGGACTCCCGCGCACTCACCGAACGGGCCAGGAAGGCGGGGGCGCGGACCTGTCTGGTCACCGTGCCCGACGGCGACCACGCGATGCTCCGGCGCGCCGGAGCCTGGCACCGCCTGACGGCCGCTCTGGTCGCCGGACTGCTGGACCGTGCGCCCCTGCCCGGTCCCGTCGCCGAGGCGCTGCGGCTGCCGCCGGGGGCCGCGGCCGAGGAGGGAACGGTGGAGCTGGACCGGGTGCTGCCGCCCGGGTCCTACGCCTCGGGCGGCACGGGCGGGGTGTAGTAGCCCAGGAACATGTCCACGCCGTGGGTGATCAGCCGGTCGGTGGCGTCGTCGTCGATCGTCGTGCCGTACGAGCCGAAGACGAGGTGCGGGAAGACCAGCAGCGCGTACAGCTGGATGATCGCCGTCTCCAGGTCGGGGACGAGCAGCCGGCCGCGGCCCGCCAGTTCGCGCAGGGCGTCGGCGACGGCGGGGTGGTGGCCCTCGGGGCCGTGGCCCTGCCAGGCCTGCGCGATCTCCGGGAAGCGGTGCAGTTCGGCGGCCACCAGATTGCGCAGGGCGATGACGTCGGCGTTGCCGCGCACGGCCGCCACCCAGGTCCGGGCGGCGTCGATGAACGCGGCCCGCAGGTCGGGGGCGTCGGCGAGGGCGGCGAGCGCCGTCGTGGACGCGCCGTCGAGCGGTTCGTCGAGCGCACCCGCGACGACCGCGGTGAACAGCGCTTCCTTGCTGCCGAAGTGGTTGTAGACGGTCACCTTCGAGACGCCCGCCCCGGCGGCGATGGTGTCCATGCCGACGCCGAACCCGTCGCGGAGGAACGCCTCCCGGGCCGCCTGCACGATGGCCTGCCGTTTGGCGTCGGCGCGGGGTCCGGTGGGGCGGGGCCTGGAGTCCATCGGGCGATGCTAACAGTGACCTGAACTGAACGGTTGAGTTCATATGAACTGGTCCGTACAGTTCAGTTCATGAGCCATGACACGACCCCGAAGACCTCCGCCCACGACGCCGGCCCTCCACCCGCCGGCCACCACCGTCCGCCCGGCGTCCGCAGGCCCGGGACGATGCTCGCGCTGATCTGCGCGGCCCAGTTCATGCTGGTGCTCGACGTCACCGTGGTGAATGTCGCGCTGCCCGGCATGGCCGCCGACCTGCACCTCGACCGCACCGCGCTGACCTGGGTGGTCACCGCGTACACCCTCTGCTTCGGCGGGCTGATGCTGCTCGGCGGACGCCTCGCCGACACCCTCGGCGCCCGCCGCACCCTCCTCGCCGGCCTCACCGTCTTCACCGCCGCCTCGCTGGTCTCCGGGCTCGCCGGAAGCGCGTCCGTGCTGATCGGCGGCCGGATCGCACAGGGCGTGGGCGCCGCCCTGCTGTCACCGGCGGCGCTCTCGCTCGTCACCACGTCCTTCCACGGCGCCGCACGCAACAGGGCGCTCGGGGTGTGGGCCGCGATCGGCGGCACCGGATCGGCCGTCGGGGTGCTGGTGGGCGGTGCGCTGGCCGCCGGACCCGGATGGAGCTGGGTCTTCTACGTCAACGTGCCCGTCGGACTGGCCCTGCTGGCGGCGCTCCCCGTCGTCGTACCGCCGGGCGCGCCCCGGCCCCCGGCCCGGCTCGACGTGCCCGGGGCGTTGCTCGTCACGGCCGGTACCGGTGCGCTGATCCACGGCCTCGTCGGGGCCGGGGACGGCGGCTGGGGCGCCCCCGCCACCCTGCTGTCGCTCGCCGCGGCCGCGGTGCTGTACGCCGGGTTCGCGGCGGTCGAACGGACGGCCCGGGAACCGCTCATGGACCTGCGGATGTTCACCCGGCGCCCGGTGCTCGCCGGGGCGTTCCTGATGCTGATCGCCACCGGACTGCTGATCGCGTTCTTCTTCCTCGGTTCGGTCTACCTCCAGCACGGCCGCGGCTTCGGGGCCATGCGGACCGGACTCGTCTTCCTGCCGGTGGCGGTCGCCGTCGGCGCGGGCGCGCACCTGGGCTCGCGGCTCGTCACGTCGGCGGGAAGCCGGGTCACCGCGGTCGGCGGGATGCTGACGGCCGCAGCCGCCTGCGTCCCGCTCACCCGGATCGACGCGGACAGCAGTGTGTACGGGGTGCTGCTGCCGGGCCTGGCGGTGGCCGCGTCCGGGCTCGGGGCGGTGTTCGTCACCGCCACCACGACGGCGCTCGGCCTGGTCGCGCACGAGGAGGCGGGGCTCGCGTCCGGCGTGGTCAACACCTTCCACGAGGTGGGCGGCTCGGTCGGGGTGGCGGTCGTGTCCGCGGTGGCCGCCGCCGGAATCGGCGGCGCGGCGGGCACGGTGACCGGCTTCGCGGACGCGTTCCTCGTGTGCGCGGTGGCGGCGGGCGGCTGCGCGGTCGTCTCCGCGGCGCTGGTGCCCCGGGGGAAGCCGGAGACCGGGGGTGCGATGCCGTTGCACTGACGGTGCGGCGGGCGGCCTGCGGATGCGGTGGCGGTGCGGCCGTCCGACGATGAAGGGCCGGGCAGCCGGACGGCCCGCGCCCTGCCCCAGGAGGTTGCCTTGCTGGCCGATGCGCACGCCGACATCCCGTCGCCGCTCGACATCGTGGCGCTCGCGGCCCTCATCGACGGCACCACGGCCGGGGTGGGCGTCCTCGACACGCGGCTGCGCTACCTCTACGTGAACCCGGCCCTCGAACGGCTCAACGGCGTCCCGGCCGCCGCGCATCTGGGCCGTACGGTCTCCGAGGTGCTCCCCGAGGTCGACGCGCGCGAGGACCTGATGCGCGCGGTCCTCGCCGACGGCCGGGCGCGCGAGATCACCTCCAGCGGCCGGACCCCCGCCGCGGCCGGCAGCGCCACGCGCTACTGGCACGGGGCCTACCACCGGCTGGAGGTGGCCGGCCAGGTCGTGGGCGTCGCCGGGATCGTGCTGGAGGTCAAGGCCTCCGACGAGGACCAGCGCCGGCTGGCCCAGGCACAGCGCCACCTGAACCTCCTGGACGCCGCGAGCACCAGGATCGGCACCACGCTCGACATGGACACCACCTGCGCGGAACTCGTCGACCTCGTCGTCCCGGCGCTCGCCGACTTCGCGACCGTCGAGGTCTTCCCCCGGGACGTCGCCCCGCCGGTGCGCCCCGCGCCGCCGGGCGTGGTCCGGCTGCGGCGGGCCGCGGTCGCGGCGGTGCCGTGGCTGCGCGACCGGCTGGCCCGGTTCGGCGGGCCCGGTGACTACGTCGACTACCAGGAGACCGCGGCCGTGCCGCGCTGCCTGGCCGCCAACCAGCCCGTCGTGGAGAACCTCACCAGCGACGAGCAGCTGGGCCTCTCCGCGCCCTCACCCGAACGGGTCGCCGCCTACCGGGCCCTCGCAATGCACTCCGCGGTCATCGTGCCGGTGGCCGTGCGCAGCGAGCCGATCGGCGTCCTCGGCCTGGTCAGGGCCGGCGACTCACCGGTCTTCACGGACGAGGACGTGGTGGTCGCCCGGGAGCTCGCCGGCCGGGTCGCCGTCGACCTCGACCACGCGCGCCGCTTCACCCACGAGCACACCATCGCCCTGGAGCTCCAGCGCTCCCTGCTCTCCGAGCCGCGCCCGCCGCACCCGCACATCGAGGTCGCCACCCGCTATCTGCCGGCCGACCGGAGCGTGCTGGTCGGCGGCGACTGGTTCGACGTCATCCCGCTGCCCGACGGCCGTCATCTCAAGGCGATGGGCGATGTGATGGGGCACGGCGTCGAGGCGGCCGTCGCGATGAGCCACTACCGCTCGCTGCTGCGGCTGCTGGCCGACGAGGAACTGCCGCCGCACCGCATCCTGGAGCAGCTCGACCGGATGGTCGAACGGTCCGGGCTCGACCGGGCGGCGACCTGTCTGCTCGCCGTGGTCGACCGGTCCGGCGGGCTCTGCGAGGTGTCGAGCGCCGGCCATCTGCCGCCCGTCCTCATCGATCCCGGCCCGGCCGGGACCTGGCTCGCCGACGTGCCCGCCGGCCCGCCGCTGGGCACCGGGTTCGGCGGTTACCGGACGACGAGGCTGGAGTGCGGACCGGGAACCGTGCTGTTCATGTACACCGACGGACTGGTGGAGCGGCGCGGCGAGGACATCGACGTGTCCGTCGGCAGGCTCAGCGGACTGGGCCTGCCGGAGAGCGGCGATCTGGAGGAACTGCTGGACGCGGTGCTGGAGCGGTTCGGCCCGGGCGCCGAGGACGACATCGCGGTGATGGCCTCACGGTCGCGGGAGGTCCCGGGCGGCGCGTGCGCGACGGACTGAGGCCCGTCGGCGCTCATCCCAGTTCGAGGCTGGTGATGCCGAACAGCCCGCCGTGATCCACATCCGGCGCCGGGCCGGTGTACATGCGGGCCGTCTCGAACGACGGGGTGAGCCCCAGCTCCTCGGCCAGCCGTACCGCCGCCGGGTTCACATCGGGTACGTCCACGGCGACGGGCGCGGACGGATCGGTGGCCGCGAGCGCGCTCACCAGGGCCCGGGCGATCTCCGGCGTCGCCGCGTACAGCGGGCCGATGCGCGAGGACGTACGGCAGGCGCGCAGCACGGCGAGTCCCCGTACCTCGCCGTCCTCCAGCGCGACCAGCGCGGTGCGTCCGGGCGTGGTCGTCCAGGCCGCGAGGAAGCCGTCCCGCTCGGCCGGGAAGAACCGGCGGTCGTACGCGGTGACCTGGCCGAAGGGCAGCGTGCGGGCGTCCACCAGCGTGACGCCGGGCGGCGGCTCGACGCCGAGCGGCGCGAGTCCTTCGTACCGCAGGTTCGTCCAGACGGGACTGAAGCCGGACTTGCGGTAGTTGGGCTGCTGCTCGACCACTCCGTCGAGGCCGGTGTTGCGCCCGGCCAGCCGGTCCGTCCCGGCGGCCCAGATCCGGCTCCCGTACCCCTGGCCCCGCAGGTCCGGGCGGGTCAGATAGAAGCCCAGGAAGCCGAAGCCGGAGCCGTAGCGGACCACGGAGACACAGGATGCGGGCACCCCGTCGAGGCGGCCGATCAGGAAGCCGCACGGGTCGGCGGCGAAGAACGCCTGACCGTCGGTCAGCCCGGGGTTCCAGCCCTCGGCATGGGCCCAGTCCGCCATCATCCTGATGTCGTCCGCGCTTGCTGTGGTGATCTCGAATGTCGGCACGGCACCACCATGGACCCCGCGCGCGGCACGTTCAACGACGCCGGGCCCGGCTCAGACGAACAGGAACGCGCCCGCCGTCGCCGCGCCCAGCGCCGTCCCGGCCGTCACCTGGCCCACCGTGTGGTAGCCGAGCGCCACCCGTGACCAGCACACGGCCGCCGTCATGAGGTACCCGAACAGCCACCACGGCGAGTGCACCGAGGCGAGCAGCGCGACCGCGGCCGAGGCGACCGAGGCGTCCACCGAGATCTTCCACACCGTGTTGACGGCGAGCAGGACGACGGTCATCACCCAGAGACCGAGCATCGCGGTCAGGATGCCGGAGGGGGCGCCGCCCAGCACCATGACCGCCGAACCGGTGCCGATGGAGCCGAGGATGACGAGGAAGATCGGGGCCCGCTTGGTCCGGTCGACGACATGGCGGTCGCCCCAGGTGCCGCGCCCGCGCTCCCACTCGATGTAGCCGGCCGGGACGAGCCCGGCGCACAGGGCTCCGAGGAACCCCCACAGCAGCCCCGTCCAGTGGCCCGCCGCCGCCAGCCCGATGGCGAGCATGCCGGCCAGCAGGACGTTGCGGGGCTGGAAGACGTCGGTCACGGTGCGCGCGGTGGACGTGCCGCTCCCGTGGGTGGTGCTCGTGCTCATGCCTGCTGCTCCTGCTCCTGGACCGCTGCGGACGCTACGAGGACCTGCCGGGCCCGCTCCGGCGTGACCGTGCGGTACGCCGCCGCCACCCGGACCAGCCAGGCGACCTCGCCGTCCTGGTCGGTGGCGTGCTGGGTGCCGACGGCGGCCGCGGCGCCCGCCGGCGCACCGGCGCTCCGGGCCGCGAGCGCTGCCTTGATCCAGTAGGCGTCGGCGAGCGGCCCGGTCCGCTCCCGGCCGGCACCGCCGTCCGCGGCGGCGGCCTCGGCGGCGGGCAGCAGCGTGTCGGGCACGTAGTGGCGCAGCTTCTCGACCGCGTCGGCGATGTCCGCGGCCCACCGGTCGATCCGCAGGTCGGCCGGGGTGCCGAAGCGGGTCAGCTCGCGCAGCAGCGGGGCCGGGGGGTCGAAGGGCTGGTCGGGGAAGGCCGTCATCAGCTCGTACCAGAGGGCGTGCAGCTTCACCTGGGCGCGCCAGAGCGTCGCCCGGCGGCGGACGTTGGCGAACGCGGGAATGGAGGCACCGATCGCGAAGAAGGCGAACAGCACCACCTGCGAGGCCTCGGTGACCTCGTCGAAGCGCAGCGCGAAGGCCTCGCCGGGCCGGTCGGCGACGCTGACCCAGAGGAACAGTGTCCGGCTGACGGTGTAGCCGACGCCGATGAACATGGCGAACGTCATCATCCCCAGGCCCACCCGCAGATGGCGCCGCTGGGCGCTCGCCGTGGCGAGCGCCCACTGGTAGGCGCAGACGGCGGAGGCGGCACCGAGGTAGAGGTAGAACACGCTCATGTAGAGCGTCGCCCCCCACTGCCCCGCGTGGTCGGCGACGAAGCGGTCCGACGGCGTGGACCGGTCGACGACGGTGAAGAACAGCACCGTGAGCAGGACGAGCGTGGCGACGGAGGCCTTCGCCGCGACCTGCTGGATCAGCCGCGCGAACCGCACGTGGCGCGGGACGGCCCCGGCGTCGGCGTACTGGCCGTAGATCGCGACGATGTAGCTGAGGATGGCCAGGATCGCGACCGTCGCCGTGTAGTGCTTGATCAGCACCGAGAGGTCGGTGACCGGGCTGTCGTTGAGCCCGATGCGCACGGCCCGGGTCTTGGTCCACAGGGCGGCGGCGAATCCGGCGTAGCAGCCCCACAGCGCCCGGCGGCGCCGGTCCTCCTCGTCGCCCCACAGGGCGGCCGGCATGCGCCACACGGCGACGGCTGTCATCAGGCCGGCTATCAGATAGCCGGCGACGTCGAGCGGGGTCACGGCGGAATTCCTTGTGGTGGGGGGACGGGGGTCGGGGAAACGCGGTGCTACGTACGGCGGAACAGGCCCCGGCGGCGGTGGGCGACCGGGCGGGAGAGCGAGTTGGCGAGCCGTCCCACCATGTCATCGCTCGTCACGTCCCTCGCCATGCGGGGGATGAGAGAGGCACCCAATTCGGCCATGCGTTCGTCATGGGTGTCGTACTGGGCGCGGGCCTGCACGGCGTCCGGGCTGCTCAGCGCGTCCGGACCGACGACCCGGGCGATCAGGGAGGTGTCGAAGACGGGCAGCAGCCGCCGCAGTTGCTCCGCGTCCAGCGAGGTGCCGTGGTCGAACCACTCGTGGCACAACTCGTGCAGGATGACGTGCTGGGTCTGGTACGCGGTGGGGCGCCGGCGGTAGAGCACGACGCTGGTCCCGCCGGCCTTCAGCCGCAGCCCGCAGGCCGCGTTGACGCGGGCGAGCCGGTCGGGCATCTCGTGCAGCACGATGGTCCGGCCGCGGGCCGCCTCCATGTTGGCCACCAGCCCCTCGACGGTGAAGGGCGAGGGCAGCGGGAGTCCGGTCAGCCCGGCCTCGCACTCCTTCCGCAGCGCGCGCATGGACATCTCACTGACCCCGTGGTCCGCCGCCGGCCGGTGGCTGGCGGTCCTGTGCGTCCTTCAGCAGGGAGAGCGCGAACTGCAGGAGTTCCGGGGGCAGTCCGTCCTCGTCCAGCCCGCGCCCGGCCAGCCCGCTGATCTCACCGGTACGCCGCTTCGCCAGGAACTGCAGCCCGGCGACGACATCGTCGACGACCTCGGACTCCTCCTTGAAGAAGCGCCAGTCCACGCCGAAGCCGAGCCCGAGCGCCTTGAGGATGTCCTCGGACGGCTGGGTGACCTTGCCGGCCAGGATGTTGGAGAAGTAGCTGTGGGAGAGGGATCCGCCGCGCTCCTTGACCAGGTCGGCGAAGACCCGTCCCGAGATCTTGCGGCCGGGGAAGGTCTTCTCGACCATGTACTCGACCTTCTGCCGCAGCGTGCGCAGCTCCGGCGCGCGCTCTTCGCCGTTGTCCATCCGGTCCCCACGTTCACGTCCGCCGCACGGGCGTCTGTCCGGCTCCGCGCGGTGCTCGATTCGGTCAACGGGCTCGTACTGTAACGAACCTCGACGCGGTGTCCACGGCCCGGGATCCCTGGTGGCACACCGGAAAGGGATGAAGTGGAGCATCTCGCTCCGGCGCCCGGAACGGGCTTGCGCAAACACTTTGCGTCACTGTTAACTCGAAAAAACATGGGCAGGGGACCACGAGGGGAGTCCCTTGCCCGTGAAGACTCCTGCGTGAACCCGGCCGCTTGCCGCAGGGCCCGGCGCGCACATGGGTGTAGCCCTTCACGACGGGGGATGCGTGAAGGGCTACGTCTGCATTATGGCCGCTGGTCAGGCAGTCATCAACTGACCGGTCGGTCAGTCTTCTTGGTGAATCCCGTCCGTCCTCCCCGGGGAGGCGCGCCGCGCTGGTGCGGGGGCGCGCCCGGACCGCGCCCGGACCGGCGGGCCCGGTGCCGGGCCGGCCGGAGCCGGGGCCGTTCCGGATCAGGTTATTTCCCCCGTCCGGCCCGGGAAATCTGTCGCGGCTATGCTAGACACGATGGCTCGCACAATGAGAGTTTCTCGTTCGGTCAACGAAGTCGGCGATACGCGGCAGGTGCACATGCCCCCCGAACCCCCACCGCATGCCGCTGACCGGCTCGATGACGACGACTACCCCGCCTACACCATGGGGCGCGCCGCCGAGATGATCGGCGCCACGCCCGGATTCCTCCGCGCGATCGGTGAGGCGCGGCTGATCACGCCGCTGCGGTCGGAGGGCGGCCACCGGCGTTACTCCCGCTACCAGCTGCGCATCGCCGCCCGGGCCCGTGAGCTCGTCGACGGCGGAACGCCGATCGACGCCGCGTGCCGCATCGTGATCCTGGAGGACCAGCTCGAAGAGGCGCTCCGGCTGAACGAGGAGCTGCGCCGCCCCGCCCCGGGCCGCGACACGGCCTGAGCGGACTGCCGGCCCTGTCCGTCCGGCCCCGTCGACCGCCGCCCGCCCTGCCCTGTGGAGCGCCGGACCGGGGCGCGTAGCACGCGGCGGCGAATATCTATAGCCGCAAGCACAGAATTTTACGCAATGCCCGGTGAAGGTTTATGGCGCGCCGGGCGGAGTGTAATTACTTGCCGCGCCCGCCCGCATTCATTGTGCTACTGTGGATCTCAGTTGCAGTTGTGGTTCCCAAAGACTCCAAGTGCTCTCCTCGGCTAAATGGGCCGGTGGGTGCGCTTTTGTATTTTCCGGCTCATTATCCGGATGGGGTAATCATCGCGGCGACGCGGGACTGGCACAGTGCCAGCCCCCGGGCTCTGCCCCAGAAGGAGATAAACATGGCTACTGGCACCGTCAAGTGGTTCAACGCGGAAAAGGGCTTCGGCTTCATCGAGCAGGATGGTGGCGGCGCTGACGTCTTCGCCCACTACTCGAACATCGCCGCCAGCGGCTTCCGTGAGCTGCAGGAGGGCCAGAAGGTGAACTTCGACGTCACGCAGGGCCAGAAGGGCCCGCAGGCGGAGAACATCACCCCCGCGTGAATCCGATGACACCGGCGCTGACGCGCTGAGTGAGCATCCACAGCTGGGGCCCGCACCTTGGGTGCGGGCCCCAGCTCGTTGCTTTTCCCGGGTCCGCCCCCGTGCACGCCGTGCCGGTACCACCGCCACGAGCCGCCGGGGAAGCGCACAGGACCCGCGCTCCTCACCCTGCGGCGGACGATCCGCCATGGCTCCCGGACCACCGGTCCGCCGGAGCCCCGTGACGAGACCTTCGGGCCCGTTTCCCCGGGCCGGTTCGTCCGTCATTGCGAAGCGCCGGACCCGGTTCTGCCGGGCCCGTATCGGCTCAAGACGTGCTGCCGGGCTTCGTTCACGTATGCCAACGGCCCGTTCTTGCGATTCTTGTGCCGCTCGTCGCCGCAATGAATTCCTCGATACGCGCCATATCGAGGAAAGGTTCTGAATGAACCGCGATCGCACAACCCGCTCCAATGACCGTTTCTCCCGTACCACCCGCGGCGGTGGAGCCTCCGGTTCCGGCGGCTCCCGTTCGGGTGGCGGCGGTTTCCGTTCGCAGGGCGGCGGGCAGGGCCGCTTCGGCGCTCCGTCCCAGCGCTCCGGTGGTGGTTACGGCCGCCGCCCCGCCGCCAAGCAGGGTGAGTTCGCCCTGCCGAAGACGATCACCCCGGCACTGCCCGCCGTCGAGGCCTTCGCCGACCTGGACATGCCCGCGCCCCTGCTGTCCGCGCTCGCCAACGAGGGCGTCACCGTGCCGTTCCCGATCCAGGCGGCCACGCTGCCCAACTCGCTGGCCGGCCGTGACGTGCTCGGCCGCGGCCGCACCGGCTCCGGCAAGACCCTCGCCTTCGGTCTGGCGCTGCTGGCCCGTATCGAGGGACGGCGCGCCGAGTCCCGCCGCCCGCTGGCCCTGGTCCTCGTGCCCACCCGCGAGCTCGCCCAGCAGGTCACCGACGCGCTCACCCCGTACGCCCGCTCGCTGAAGCTGCGGATGGCCACCGTCGTCGGCGGCATGTCGATCGGCCGGCAGTCCGCGGCGCTGCGCGGCGGCTCGGAGGTCGTCGTCGCCACGCCGGGCCGGCTCAAGGACCTGATCGAGCGCGGCGACTGCACCCTGGACCGGGTCTCCATCACCGTGCTCGACGAGGCCGACCAGATGGCCGACATGGGCTTCATGCCGCAGGTCACCGAGCTGCTCGACCAGGTGCAGCCGGAGGGCCAGCGGATGCTGTTCTCGGCGACCCTGGACCGCAACGTCGACCTGCTGGTCCGCCGCTACCTGCACGACCCGGTCGTCCACTCGGTCGACCCGGCCGCCGGTGCGGTCACGACAATGGAGCACCACGTGCTCTACGTCCGCGGCGCCGACAAATACGCCACCACGACGGAGATCGCCGCCCGCGACGGCCGGGTGATCATGTTCCTCGACACCAAGCACGCCGTGGACAAGCTCACCGACCACCTGCTCAGCAGCGGGGTGCGGGCGGCCGCGCTGCACGGCGGGAAGTCCCAGCCGCAGCGCACCCGGACCCTGACGCGGTTCAAGACCGGCCATGTCACGGTGCTGGTCGCCACGAACGTCGCGGCCCGCGGCATCCACGTCGACAACCTCGACCTGGTCGTCAACGTCGACCCGCCGAGCGACCACAAGGACTACCTGCACCGCGGCGGCCGTACCGCCCGGGCCGGTGAGTCCGGCAGCGTCGTCACGCTGGTGCTGCCCAACCAGCGCCGCGAGATGACGCGTCTGATGGCCGACGCGGGGATCACCCCGCAGATCGCCGAGGTCCGCTCCGGCGAGGCCGAGCTGAGCCGGATCACCGGTGCGCAGGCGCCCTCGGGCATCCCCGTCACCATTACCTCGCCGCCGTCCGAGCGTCCGCGGGGCGGCTCGTCCTCCCGTGGCCGGCGCAGCCGTCCGGCCCAGGCCCGCCGCTCCTCGTCCTCGTCGTCCTCCTCCCAGCCGCGGGGCGGTGGCGCACCGCGCCGCTCCTCCGGCGACCGTGCCGCCTGACCGGCACCCGCGTTCCCGCCCGGTTCCGTCCCCCGATCCCGTTGAGGCACTATGCGCTGCGTCATCGCCCGCTTCCCGTTCGACCTGTTCAAGAACGAGGTCGAGGAATCGATGAAGGGCATCAAGCCCGAACCCGTCACCGGGGAATCGGTGATCATCAGTCGTCGTGTGTATCCCGTCAAGCAGGTGGGCGAGATCATCACCCGGCAGGACCGCCGCGACTTCTCGGCCGGTGAGGTGACCCGGGCGCTCTCGCGCCTCGGTTTCACCTGCCGGCCCGTCCCGGCCCCCGCCGAGCCCGTGGCGCTCAGCCCGCTGGAAGCGGCATCCGCCGCGCTGGGCACGCCCGGCCAGGACGCCTGAGCCCGCACCGTCACACGCCGAGGCCCGGTCTCCCCGAGAGGGAGGCCGGGCCTCGGCGTGTGCGGTGTCAGCTCCAGAGCGCCTCGGCGAGCGCGACGCCGGCGAACGCCGCGCCGAGACCCACGACCACGCTCGCCACCGCGTTCGCCGCCGCGTAGAGCCGCGCCCCGCCCTCGGCCAGCCGCAGGGTCTCGTAACTGAACGTCGAGTACGTGGTCAGCGCTCCGCAGAGCCCCGTCCCGAGCAGCAGCTGGAGGTGCGAGGAGGCGGCGCCGGCCGCCGCCGCGCCGGTCAGCAGGCCCAGCACCAGGCAGCCGCTCACGTTCACTGTGAAGGTGCCCCACGGGAAGACGGTGTCGTGCCTGGCCTGCACCGCCCGGTCGGTCAGATACCGCAGCGGGGCGCCGACGGCCGCACCGATGATCACCAGCAGCCAGCTCACGGGCGTTCCCCGGGGTCCGGCGCGGAGCGGACGATCTCGCAGGCGTCCAGCGTGACCGGGCCTGCGGTCAGTTCGGTGATGAGCGGCAGGAACGCGCGGATCCTCTCCTCCGTGTCCACGATCACCACCGCCACCGGCAGGTCCTCGCTGAGCGACAGCAGCCGCTGGGTGTGGATCATCGACGAGGCGCCGAAGCCCTCGATGCCCCGGAACACGCTGGCGCCCGCGAGCCCCGCCGCGTGTGCCCGGTGCACGATCTCCGTACAGACCGGGCGGTGGTGCCAGGTGTCCGACTCGCCGACCAGGACGGTCAGCCGCAGGCCCGGGGTGGTGTCCGGGGTGGTCATGCCTGCCTCCACGTGAGAGCGCGGCGCGTCAGCCACACCGCTGCGCACACGGCCGCGAGGGCCGCGAGCAGGGTCAGCGCCAGATAGACGAAACCGGTACGGGCCCGGCCGCCGTCGACGAGGCGCTCGATGTCCACGGCGTAGGTGGAGAAGGTGGTGAAGCCGCCCAGTACCCCGGTGCCGAAGAACGGCCGGACCAGGCGGTGGGGCGTCCACGCCTCGCTGATCACGACCATGAACACACCGATCACCGCGCAGCCCAGGACGTTCACCACGAGCGTCGTCCACGGGAACCCGTCCGTCGCCGTGGGCCACAGGAGCCCGGCCCCGTAGCGGGCGGACGCGCCCGCCGCCCCGCCGAGCGCGACGACCGCGACGACGGCGGCCTGCGGATGGGGCTTCTTCTTCGTGGTCGTGTTCCTGGGCACACGTCTCCTACCTGCCGGGGCGCCCGCGCCGGACACGGGCTCGCACGTACGCAAGTAGGGACCGTTGGCGGCACCTGCCGCGGTTCGGGTACGGCGGGCCCCACCGCCGCGCGGCGACCGTCACCGGTCCCCGCTCTCCTCAGGATATCGCCCGTGTGCCGCGGGGAGCACAGCCCTTAGGGTTGCCCGGGTGTATGTCAACGGGGAGTTGCGGACAGCAGCGGCAGGGGACGTCGACCGGGGCCGCATTCCCCGGCAGCGGGACGGGGCACGGGGGGTCCGGGAGCCGGCGGGCCGTAGGTCGTGGTGGCACCGGCACCGGGTGCCGGTCGTCGCCGTCGCCGTCGTCCTTCCGCTCTACGGCGTGTGGGCGGCCTTCCTGGCCACCGGCGGCGGTGACCTCGCCGCGCAGTTCGCCTGGTCGGGGTTCACCGCCCGCCACCCGGGCGCGGCGTACAACCTCTCCTGGTACGGGGGGATGCACACGGCCAACTACAGCGTCTTCTCCTCGTATGTGATGGCCTTCTTCGGCGTGCGCACGGTGTCCGTGGCCGCCGGGCTCGCGGGTACGTGGTTCATGGCCCTCCTCTTCGCGCGCAGGGGCGTGCCGCACGCCGTCCTTCCGGCGGTCCTGGCGGCGCTCGCCCTGTGGTGCAACGTCGCTTCGGGGCGTACGACCTTCGCGCTCGGGGTCGCCGTCGGGCTCGTCGCCTGCCTGTACGCGCACCGTTCGGTGACCGCCGCGGTGGCCGGAGCGCTGGCGACGATGGCCAGTCCGGTGGCGGGGCTGTTCCTCGTGGTGGCGGGCGCGGCGTACCTGCTGGACCGGCAGTGGCGCAAGGGCGCGGTGCTGATGGTGCCGTTCTTCGTCGTCCTGGGCGCGACCACGGTGCTGTTCCCGTTCGAGGGCGAACAGCCCATGCACGCCAACCGGTTGTGGATGCCGGTCGTCGTCTGCGCCGTCCTCGCGGTCGCGGCGCCGGTGCGGCGGGAGTGGCGGCTGCTGCGGTACGGGGCCGTGGTGTACGCCGCCGGTGTCCTCCTCACCTACCTCATCGCCTCGCCGATCGGTACGAACGTGGAGCGGCTGCTCGGTCTCGTCGCCGTGCCCGTGCTGTTCATGGCGCTCCTCGCCCTCGTCGGGGAGAAGGCGTGGGCGCGGACCGCCATGGTGGCGGTGGCCCTCGTGCTGTCCGCCAACTGGCTGGCCGACAAGACCGTGGACGACCTCCGGGTGTCCACCGAGGTGCCGTCCTGGGCGTCGCGGACCGAAGGGGTGACCCGCGAACTGGACCGCCTGGGCGCCGGCCTCGGCCGGGTCGAGGTCGTTCCGGCCCGCAACCACCGGGAGGCGACGGTGCTCGCCCCGCACGTGAACATGGCGCGCGGCTGGAACCGCCAGCTCGACGTCGAACGCGGGCGGCTCTTCTACGACGGGGCGCTGTCCCCCGACGCCTACCGGGCCTGGCTGGACCGGTGGGCCGTGGGCTACGTGGTGCTGCACCACGGGCAGCCCGACGGGCCCGCCGAGGCCGAGGCGGCACTGGTCAGGGCCGGGCAGCCCTGGCTGAAGCGGGTGTGGCGGGACGACGGGTGGACGATCTACCGGGTGCGGGGCGCGCGCCCGCTGGTGGAGGCCCCGGCCCGGGTCGTGCGCGGCGACGACGCCGAGCTGGTGGTGCGGATGCCCGAGGCGGGCTCGGTGACCGTCCGCCTCGCCCATTCGCCGTGGCTGCGGGTGCGCGGCGTGGACGGCGCCCACGGGGGGTGCCTGCGGCAGGACGGCGAGTGGACGAGGCTGACCGTGCCGGAGGCCGGGACGTACCGCCTGGACTCGGCGTACCGGCTGCCGCGCGACGGGGGCTGCTGAGGCGGCTCACGGGGCGCGGCGTCGGGCGGTGACGGAGGCGGCGGGCGGGCGTGCGGGGGCGGCCCTTGGGGGGCGTGGCGTCCGACGGTGCCGGACGGTCTGTGCGGCGCGCCGTCCGGACCTGCGGTTTCACCCGATCGGCCACCGCATCTGCGCGCCGGGCACAGAGGCCGCAGGGTGGTCCCATGTGGCTCCGTCAGCGACTCTGGCCGGCCGCCGCGGTCCTCCCGCTCACCCTTCTGGTGCTGCGGGACGCCCCGGTGCGCTTCGCGCCGCCCCCACCGCAGGCCCAGGCGCACGAGCGGGCGCCCGGTGTGCCGCAGCCGCCGATCGTCACCCGGGCGGGCTGGCACGCGGACGAGGGCATGGTGCGGGAGCACGCGGTCTACACGGGCGCCGTGCGGGCGGTCTTCATCCATCACACGGGGGAGTCCAACACCTACGACTGCGCCGATGTGCCGCGCATGCTGCGGGCGGTCGAGGAGTCCCACATCAAGGGCAACGGCTGGGACGACATCGGCTACAACTTCCTCGTCGACCGGTGCGGCACGATCTACGAGGGCCGGGCCGGCGGCATCACCCGCCAGGTCCGCGGGGCGCACACCACGGGCTTCAACGCCGACAGCGTGGGCATAGCGGTGCTGGGCAACTACGGGCGCGGGGCCGAGGTCCCGAAGGCCATCATCAGGGCGCTCGCCGAGGTGGCCGCGTGGAAGCTGCGGCCCGGAGCCGATCCGCAGGGCATGGTGCGGCTGGTCTCCACGAACGACGCGAGCAGGTACGCGAAGGGCGAGGCGGCCGTGCTGCACGTCATCTCGGGCCACCGCGACGCCTACCAGACCAACTGTCCCGGCGAGGCGCTGTACGCGAAACTGCCCGCGATCCGGGCCGCGGCGGCGGCGCTGCGCCAGGCCCGGACGGGCACGGCGGACGCGGAGGCCGCTCACTGAGAGCCGTCCGGGGGACGGACACACGGAGAGGGGGAAGCCACCGTGGCGATTCGTACTAGTGCATAATTCGTTTATGCCTAGTTCGAAATGGGCTAGCATGCCGTCATGCCTGCCACGACCCCGCTTCCCGTGACCCTGACCGGCCGCCACGTCCGCGTCGAACCGCTCGCCCCGGACCACCTCGACGACCTCTTCGCCGCCGGCGGCGGTGAGGACGAGGTCTGGCGCTGGCAGGGCGGACCGACCCCGCACACCTCTCAGGAGCTCGGCGAGAAGCTCACGGCGCTGCTCGCGAACGCGGCGTACGTCCCGTTCGCCGTCATCCACCGCGCGAGCGGCCGGGCGATCGGCTGGACCGCGTACATGGACATCGACACGGCCCACGAACGCCTGGAGATCGGCTCGACGTGGTACGGCCGCGCCCACTGGCGCTCGGCGGTCAACACCGAGACGAAGCTGCTCCTGATCGGCCATGCCTTCGACGAACTGGGCATGGGACGTGTCCAGTTGAAGACCGACCACCTCAACCTCCGCTCCCAGGAGGCGATCGCCCGGCTCGGCGCCCGTCGCGAAGGGGTGCTGCGGCGCCACCGCCGCCGCCCGGACGGCACCTGGCGCGACACCGTCTACTTCTCCCTGCTCGCCGACGAGTGGCCCGAGGCGAAGGCCCGTCTGGCGGCCCGTCTCTGACCGCACTTCGGCCTCCTGCGCGACCTGCCTCCGACGCCGCCCGGGGGCGGGCCCCCGGGTCCGTGTCCACCGGTCGGTGGACCCCGGGTTCCACCGGCCGGGGCTGCCGGGCGAAGGGCCCCGCGAACCAGCATGGACGCATGAGAACGCGACCCGTACATATGGCCCGTTGGAGCGCCCGGCACCCGTGGCGCGCGATCGTCGGCTGGTTCGTCTTCGTGCTGCTGTGCCTCGGCGCGGGCATCGCAGCCGGCAACAACCCCGCCACCACGAAGGACTTCTGGGTCGGCGAGGCCGGCCACGCCGAGTCGATGGCCACCGACGGCGGCCTCCAGCGCCGGCCCACCGAACACATCCTGATCCGCGCCCGGTCCGGCCCCCTGGACACGGAACGGGCCACCGCCGCGGCCCGCGACCTCACCGTCCGGATGGACGCG
The DNA here is from genome assembly GCF_044756845.1 of Streptomyces sp. NPDC091416. NCBI lineage: Bacteria > Bacillati > Actinomycetota > Actinomycetes > Kitasatosporales > Streptomycetaceae > Streptomyces > Streptomyces sp. NPDC091416. The sequence goes on along the minus strand of NZ_JBIVTU010000006.1, from coordinate 50,228 downwards.
CTGCCCGAGGTGGCCGACGTGGCACCGCCCGTCCGCTCGAAGGACGGCACGGCCCTGCGCGTGACCGTGGTCATGAAGGGTGCCGAACTCGACGGCAGGAAGAACGTCGTCCCGCTCCTCGACCGGACCGCGCAGGTGGCCGACGCCCACCCGGACCTGATCGTGGAGGAGACCGGATCGCCCGCCATCAGCAAGGGTGTCAACGACCAGCGCGGCGAGGACCTCGCACTGTCCGAGCGCCTCTCCCTGCCGGTGACGCTCGTCATCCTGCTGATCGTGTTCGGCTCGGTCGTCATGGCCGGTGTGCCGCTGCTCCTGGCGCTCTCCTCGATCGCCGCGACGATGGGCCTGGCCATGCTGGCCTCGCACCTGATGCCCGACCCCGGCGTCGGGACCAACATGATCCTGCTCATGGGCCTCGCGGTCGGCGTCGACTACACGCTCTTCTACCTCAAGCGCGAACGCGAGGAACGGTCCCGTGCAGCCGGCCGGCTCAGCCCCGAGGCGCTCGTGGAACTCGCCGCGGCGACCGCGGGCCGCGCCGTCGTTGTCTCCGGCCTCGCCGTGATCGTCTGCACCGCCACCCTCTACCTGGCCACCGACGTCATCTTCTCCTCGCTGGCCACCGGCACCATCCTCGTCGTCGCCGTGGCCGTCCTCAGCTCGCTCACCGTGCTGCCCGCCCTGCTCGTGAAGCTCGGCCACCGCGCCGAGCGCCGCGCCGCGAAGAAGGCCGCCCGGCGGGCGAAGCGGGGTGCGCCGGTCGTGACGAAGACGGCGAAGCCCGAGAACGGCCGGATCTTCGGCGCCCTCATGCGCCCCGCGCGGCGCCACCCCGCGATCACCCTGTGCGCCTCGGTCCTGGTCATGCTCGCCGTGGCGGCGCCGGCGCTGGGCCTCAAGCTCGTGGATCCCGGCCGGGACACCTTCTCCCGCGACATCCCGGCCATGCAGGTCTACGACCGGCTGACCACCGCGTTCCCCGAACTCCTGGTCAAGCACGAGGTGGTGACCCGCAGCACCCCGGACCGGGCCCCCGAGGTCAGGAAGGCCCTGACCGAACTCGGCCGGACCGCCCAGGCGGACCCGCTCTTCGCCCGCACCGGCGAGCCCGTGGTGCGCACGTCCGCCGACGGCCGGACCAGCGTGCTGGAACTGGCGGTGCCGCACCCGGCGCCCTCCGACGAGGCGATCGCCTCGCTCGGCCACCTGCGCGACCGCTACATCCCGTCGACCGTGGGCGAGTTGGCGGAGGCGGACACGGCGGTCAGCGGTGACGTGGCCCGCGGTCAGGACTATGTGCACCACGAGCGGAGCAAGCTGCCGCTCGTGATCGGATTCCTTCTGCTGCTCACCTTCGCCACGACCGCGGTGGTGTTCCGCTCAGTGATCGTCGGCCTGCTCGGAGTCGTACTGAACCTGCTCTCCGCGGCCGCCGCGCTCGGCGCGCTCGTCCTGGTCTTCCAGGGCACCTGGGCCGAGGGCCTGCTCGACTTCGACTCGCTCGGCGCGATCGCGTCCAGGGTCCCGCTCTTCCTCTTCGTGCTCCTGTTCGGCCTGTCGATGGACTACCAGGTCTTCGTCGTCAGCCGGATCAAGGAGGCCATGGACCACGGGATGACGGCCCGCGAGGCGGTGCTCGACGGCATCGGCCGCTCGGCCAAGGTGGTGACGAGCGCGGCGCTGGTCATGGTCACGATCTTCGCGGCCTTCGTCTTCCTGCACCTCACCGAGATGAAGCAGATGGGCTTCTGCCTGGCGGTCGCGGTCCTGCTGGACGCCGTGGTCATCCGGATGATGATCCTGCCGTCCGCCCTGCTGCTCCTCGGCGAGCGCGCCTGGCGCCCACTTCGCCCGTCACGCCGCAAGCCCGCCTGCGTTCCGCCGGTCTCCGCCGACCGGCCCGTCGCCCCCCACGTAGGCTGACGCGCATGCTTCAACGGCCTCGGCGCGGCGATCCCGTCTGGATCTGGGTGCTTCACGGGTGGGAGGTCCTCTCCTGGGGGCTGATCGCCCTGGTCACCCTGATCACGATGCTGGGCGGCACCCCGGCGGACCGCAAACTCGGGATCCTCGCGCTGACGGCCGTGCTCGCCCTCTGCTACGGCCTGGTGCGTATCCGCCCGGCCGGGCGGCCGGCGGCCGGATACGGCTACCTCTGTGTCCTCGTCGTCGTGCTGGGGCTGCTCTCGTACCTCGGAGACGGCTTCGGGGTCTTCTACGCCGTGACGCTCACACAGTTCATCGTCTTCGCCGACAGCCCCCGGGGCGCGATCCTGTTCAGCGGCCTCGGCGCACTCGCGATCACCCTCGGCGGCAGCCTCCGCGAGGGCGGGCAGCCGGACGCGTTCCTCGGCAACACCATCTCCTCCCTCGGCGTCTGGGCGGCGGCCGTCGTGATGACACTGCTGACGCCCCGGGCGCTGGCACAACGCGACGAACGCGCCGCACTGCGCGCCGAGTTGAAGAGCACACAGCTGGAGCTGGCGGAGGTCTACCAGCGCCAGGGCGCGGCGGAGGAACGTGAACGGCTCGCCCGGGAGATCCACGACACCCTCGCCCAGGGCTTCGCCTCCATCATCGTGCTCGCGGAGGCGGCCAGGTCGCAGCTGGCCGTGGACGTGGACCGCAGCGCCCAGCAGCTCCAGTCCATCGAGCAGACGGCCCGGGAGAACCTCGCCGAGGCCCGGGTCCTGGTCGGCGCCGCCCCCAGCAGCGGCGTGGCCCCCGGGTCGGTCGCCGCCACGCTCCGCCGCACGCTGGACCGCTTCACCGAGGACACCGGACTCGACGTGACGGCGGACCTCGCCGACATCGACTGCGACCAGCCGACCCGGATCGCCCTGCTGCGCTGCACCCAGGAGTCCCTGGCCAACGTCCGCAAGCACGCCGCGGCGACCACGGTCGGCGTGGTCCTGTCCCGCGGAGGCGACGCCGTCGAGCTGGAGATCACCGACGACGGCCGCGGGTTCGTCGTCGAGGACTCCCACGGCTTCGGCCTGGACGGCATGCGCAGACGGCTCGCCGAGTTCGGCGGCGGCCTCAACGTCACCAGCTCGCTCGGCGACGGCACCCGCATCCTCGCCAGCATCCCGCTCGCCCCCGACGGTCAGGAGTGACATGAAAGCCGACACGGACTCCCCGCCCCCGCTGCGGATCATCCTGGCCGACGACCACACGGTGATGCGCGCCGGACTCGTCGCGCTGCTCTCCTCGGAACCCACCGTCGAGATCGTCGGCGAGGCGGGCGACGGCCGCGAGGCGGTCCGCATCGTCGAGCGGCTCCGCCCGGATGTGGCGCTGCTGGATCTGCGGATGCCGGTCCTGGACGGAGTGGGCGCCACCCTGGAGATCGTCGCGGGCGAGGCCCCGACCCGGGTACTGATCCTGACCACGTACGACACCGACGCGGACATCGAGCGGGGCGTCGAGGCGGGTGCCACCGGCTACCTGCTCAAGGACGCCACCCGTGAGCAGCTGGTCGAAGCGATCCACTCGGCGTCCCGGGGCGAGACGGTCCTGGCCCCGCGGGTGGCGCAGCGCCTGGTGGCCAGGATGCGCCGGCCCGTACCCGTGACCCTGACCGCCCGCGAGTCCGAGGTGCTCCGGGCGGTCGCGGACGGGCTGTCGAACGTGGAGATCGGCCGCAGGCTGTTCATCGGCGAGGCCACGGTGAAGACCCATCTGCTGCGGATCTTCGCCAAGCTCGACGTCAACGACCGCACGCGGGCGGTGGTCGTGGCGATGAAGGAGGGTCTGCTGCAGGGGCGTTGACCGCTGCGAGGCGGATGCGGGGTACGTGCGGTCCGCGCCCTGCCCGCGCGACGGAACAGCGCCGGACAGCACGGTGGACCGGGGAGGGCGACAACCGTTACGTTGTGCGGCGATGACTACCGGGACGGCCTCGCGCCACACACGGATCGGCGACCCGGCCGGCCCCTGAGGCCCGTGCGGGCCGGTCGCGGCCCGTCGTCCGGCCGCGGGCCCCGTGCCGCCGCGCGTGCTCCGCCTCCTGTCGTGCTGACCGGCATCGACTCGTCAACCACCACAGGAGAAGACCATGCGCACCGAGACGCTCCACATTCCCACCGCCGACGGCCTGGCCGACGCCTTCGCGGCGTTCCCCGACGACGGGGAACGGCACCCGGGGGTGCTGATGTACCCAGACGGCTTCGGCATCCGGCCGGTACTGCGGGACATGGCCTGCGAACTGGCCGGACACGGCTACTACGTCCTCGTCCCCAACATCTTCTACCGGAACGGCCCGACACCGGTGATCGAACTGCCCGAGCACATCGGAGCGGAGGAGCGGCCCGCGGTCTTCGCCCAGCTGATGCCCCTGATCGAGGCGCACACCGCGGAACGCACCCTGAGCGACGCCGACGCCTACCTCGGCTTTCTCGCCGGCCGGCCCGAGGCCGACGCGGGGCCGGTCGCGGTGACCGGTTACTGCATCGGGGGTCTCGTGGCGACGCGCACCGCCGTGGCCCACCCCGGCCGGGTGGCCGCGCTCGCCGCATTCCACGCGCCCGTGAGTGCCGACGGGACGGACAGCATGGCGAAGCTGACCGCCGAGGTCCATTTCGGCCACGCCGCGAGCGACGTGACGCCCGACGAACTCGTCGGGCTCAACCGGGCGCTGGACGAGGCGGGCGTGGTCTCCACCTCGGAGATCTACCCCGGCTCCGTCCACGGTTTCACCATGTCCGACACCGATGCCTTCGACGCGGGCGCCCTGCGGCATCACTGGGACCGCCTGCTGCCTCTGCTCGGCCGGGCCCTCGCCAGGAGCTGAGGATCCGTACCGGGGGCCCGCGCCGCAGCGGACGGCCCCCCGGTACGGGTGCGCCCGGTCAGCCCGTGCCGCAGGCCGCCCCGCCGACGGTGAACGCGGACGGCTTCCCGGTGTCGCCCGAGTGGCTCGCCTGGAAGCCGGTCTGCGCGGAGGCCCCGGGAGCGAGCGTCGCGTTGTACGTGAGACCCGTGGCGGTCACCGCACCGGCGGACGGGCTGTAGTTCGCGCCCCAGCCGGACGTGATGGTCTGGCCCGCCGGAAGGGTGAAGGCGAGCGACCAGCCGGTGAGGGCCGTGGTGCCGGTGTTGGTGAGGGTGATCGTCGCCGTCAGTCCGGTGTTCCAGGCGCTGACGGTGTATCCCACGCGGCAGCTGCCCGGTGTGGGGTCGGTGCCGGGGTCCGGGTCCGTCGGCGTGGTGGCGTCGAGGCCGAAGAAGGTGACCGCCCGGGCCGCCATGCCGGCGGTCGGCAGGCTGTGGCCGACGCCCTGGACGCTGATCGCCTCCACCGGGGCCTGGTCTCCGGTGCTGCCGTAGCGCGTGCGGGTCCAGCCGGACTGCGGGCTGTCGGTCGACGCGGGTGTCCGGCTCACGCCCAGGACATCGGTCCACTGGTCGATCTCTTCGTTGAGGTTCGGGTACCGCAGCGTGCTGTCCTCCGTGCCGTGCCAGACCTGCATCCGGGGCCGGGCACCGCTGTAACCGGGGTAAGCGGCCCGGACCAGGTCGCCCCACTGCTGCGGGGTCCGGTCGACGGTCCCGTTGGCACAGGCGCTGTTCCACTCCGATCCGTCGGTCGTGGCGAAGCACGAGTGCGGTACGCCCATGAAGGCGGCGCCCGCCTTGAACACGTCCGGGTAGTCGCCCAGCAGGACGTTGGTCATCATGGCGCCCGAGGAGGCGCCGGTGACGAAGACCCGGCCGGGATCGGAGCCGTAGCGCTGCTGGACGTAGCCCACCATGGACCTGATGCCGACCGGGTCGCTGCCGCCGTCACGCCTGAGCGCCTGCGGCGAGGAGACGTCGAAGCAGTTGCCGCTCCGGGTCGCCGACGGGTAGACCACGATGAATCCGTACCGGTCGGCGAGCGAGGCGAACTCCGTACCGGAGTAGAAGGCCGGACCCGACCCCGTGCAGTAGTGGACCGCCACGAGAACGGCCGGCCGCTCCCGGACACCGTCCGGTACGTACAGGTGCATGCGCAGGTTGCTGGGGTTGCTGCCGAAGCCCGTCACCTCCGTCAGCGTGGCCGCGGACGCGGGAGGCGCGACGGCGAGGAGAAGCGCGGACAAGAGGGGAAGGATGCCCGCGAGGAGCGCGGTGAGCAGTGCTCTCACCGATCGCCTCCCGGACACCGGCGCGTGCGCGGACCGCGCGGTGCCGGATCTTCCGGTCATGGATCTATTGGTCATGTCCCTGCCCTTTCTAGACTGCCTGCTGTGAAGGGACTGCTGCTGCGGCTGTCGGCGCTGGACGCGGACGCCGCCACCGCCGTACGCGTGATCGCCCACTTCGAGGCGCTGCTCGGCGGCGCCCCGGACCCGGTGGCCCTGACGCGTTCGACGGCGGGTCTGGCCGGGTGCCCGGCGGGGCTCGAACTTCCCGACGGCCGCACGGCACGGTCCGGCCCCGACGGAGCCGCCCTGACGGGAGCGCCGGTCCATGTCTCGGGGCGGACGGCTCTGGAGCCGGCGGGAAGCGTGTGGCTCGAACGGGCGGGCGCCCAGGGCCCGTTCGACGAGCTCGTCCTGGAGTGGATGGCCATCACCGCGAGGGTGCTGACCGGCCGGCCCCGGCAGCCCCAGGTGCTCCGCGCGGCCGATCCCGCCCTGGTCGAACTGGTGCTGTCCGGCCGGGAGGACGCCCCGGACCGGGTCCGCGCGCTGCGGCTGCTGGGACTGGAACCGGAGGCGGAGCTGCGGGTGGCCGCGGTGGCCGGGCGGCCTGGCGCGGACGCCGGGATGGAGGCGGTGGCGCTGCTGGGGCGCGGGGCGTTGCGGGGCACGGCCCGGGTGGCCCGGGTCGGTGCGCTGGGCGCGGTGCTGGTGCAGCGCGCGGGCGGGGCGGAGGCGGAGGCCGGGGTGGCGGCGGAGTTGCGGGAGGCGCTGAGGGCGCGTGACCGGGAGCGGGGTGCGGCGAGGCGGCCCGGGTCCGGGGTCCGGGTGGGCGTCGGCGGTGCCACGGATCCGCTGGATGCCCGGACCTCCTGGGCGCAGGCGCGGGCGGCCCTGCGCTTCGCGGTGGCGGACACCCCGCAGGACGCGGTGGCCGACCACGGCGAGCTCGGTCCCGTCGCCCTCCTGGCGGACATCCCGGCGGGGCGGCTGCGGGCCCAGGAGGACGTGCGGCGGCTGGGCCGGCTGGCCCGCGGTGAGCGGGGCGAAGGGGCGGCGGGGCAGGGCGGCGGTCTCCTGGCGGCGCTGGCCGCGTTCTGCCGCACGGGCACGCTGCGGCAGGCGGCGGCCGAACTCCACCTGCACCACAGCTCGGTGGCGGCGCGGCTGGCACGCGTGGAGAAGGAGTTCGGCTGGAGCCTGCGCGATCCGCAGGACCGGTTCCGTGCCCAACTCGCGCTGTACGCATTGCGGCTGGCCGATGACGCGGGTGAGGCGGAGGATGCCGGGGACTGACGGCGGCGGCCCGTCCTCATCACGTCACCGGCGCCCGAGTGCCGTACCCAGCACGTCGACCGCCTCGCGGGTGGCGTCCCGGATGACGGCGGCGTGCTCCACGGCCCACGCTCCGTGGAAGGTCCCCGGGAGCATGCGGATCCTGGTGGGTACCCGGGCGCCCGTCAGGGCATGGGCGTAGGCCATGCCCTCGTCCCGCAGCGGATCGAACTCCATCACCGAGATGTACGCGGGCGGCAGCCCGGTCAGGGCGCGGGCCGTGGCGCGTGCGGGTGCGGCGTATGCGGGGACGGCGGCCGTGGCCCGTACGTCCTTCCCCAGATAGGCCTCCCAGCTGAGGCGTGCGTTGCGCCGGTTCCACACGGGTGTGTCGGTGAACAGCCGGGCGCTCGGGGTCTCCAGCCGGTCGTCGAGTGCCGGGCTGCACAGGTGCTGGAAGCAGGCCTCGGGGCCGCCGCGGTCCCGGCAGAGCAGGGTCAGCCCGGCGGCGAGACCCGCTCCGGCGCTGTCTCCCCACAGGGCGATGCGGTCGGCCCTGATGCCCAGGGCGCCGGCCCCGTCCGCCAGCGCGCACAGCCCCGCGTAGCAGTCCTCCAGGGCGGCGGGGAAGGGGTGCTCGGGTGCGAGGCGGTAGTCGACGGAGGCGACGAGCACCTCCAACTCCCGGCAGAGCAGCAGGTTCCAGTCGTGGTCGACGTCCGGTGATCCCAGGACGAAGCCGCCGCCGTGGATGCCGTAGACGACCGGCAGCGGATCCGCCGCCGCCCGGGTCCGGCGCCGCGGCCGGTAGACGCGCAGCCGCACGTGCGGGGCGCCGGGCGGACCGGGGACGCGGAGCTCACCCACCTCGACCCCGGCGGTGTCCGACGCGCCGGTTGCGGAAGCCAGTTGGCGGGCCTGGGCGGCCCGGGCGGACGCCAGATCGCTGATGTCGACCTCGGGCATCATCACGAGCGCGGCGGCCAGTTCGGGATCGAAAGTGTGCGGCGAACGCATGTCTCTCCTCCGGTCCCGGACGAGTCCCGTGGGGGTGGTGAGGCGACGCTCTCACAGTGTGTTGCCGCAGGTCATCAGACGTACGTCGGGAGAAGTGGGGCCTGCACCCGACACGGTGGCGTTTTCCGTCGTCTTTTCGGCCGCTGTCGCGGTCGGAGAGCGCGCGGAACGGGTGTCTGAGCTGCAAGGACGCGATGACGGATGAGTGTGGTGGCCCTCTTGACGGGGGCCCGGACCGCTCTCTACGTTCTCCCCGCTCGATCGTGCACGCATCCGAAACATTCGCCACGACGGACGGAGCGCCCGGGCCCGCGGGCCCGGGCCGACCGGGCCGTCGGGACACGGAATTGGGGCCGGCATTGACTACCAGCGACAGCACCACCACGGCTGCCGACGGGCGGCGCGTCCGTCGGCGTCGGAGCCCGGCCCGCCGTACGGCGCCCCTGCTGCTGTCCGGCGGGCTGTGCCTGAGCGTGCTGACGGCAACGGGCGTCGCCCGGGCCGATCAGGCCGGCCGGACCGGCACCGGCATCGTCGACTCCACCCGGCACGGAGGCAGGACGCTCGCCCTGACCTTCGACGACGGGCCGAACCCCACCGACACCCCGCAGCTGCTGAAGGTGCTGCGCAAGCAGCACATCAAGGCGGTGTTCTGCCTCTGGGGCGACCACGTCAAGGAGCACCCGGAGCTGGTGCGCGCGATCGTGGCGGGCGGCCACACGCTGTGCAACCACACCATGCGCCACGAGGACCTGGCCTCCTGGACTCCGGAGCGGATCCGGGCCGACCTGGAGCGGACCAACGCCGAGATCCGCCGGGCCGTGCCCGGCGTACGGATTCCTTACTTCCGCGCGCCGTACGGAAGTTGGGGCAAGAGTCCGGACGTGGCGCACGGCCTGGGGATGCAGCCGCTGGGCTGGCGGCTGGCGGTCGGTGACTGGGAGCCGCCGGGCACCGACGAACTGGTCCGCCGCATCACGCAGGGAATCACACCCGGCGCGGTGGTCCTGCTGCACGACGGCGGAGGCGACCGCGGCCAGACAGTGGCGGCCGTCGACCGCATCGTGCCGGACCTCAGGTCGCAGGGCTGGCGCTTCGAGCGCCCGGCCCGGCGCGCATAAGTCCCCTCCCGCCTTCCCTCCTCAGGAGACCCGCATGAGAAAGCACCTCGTACGGCTGCGGATGCCCCGGGCCGGCGGCCGGTTCGTGGCCCTGCTGGCCGGAGCCCTGCTGCTGGCCACGGTCCAGCCGACCGCCGCCGCCAGCCGCCCGGCGCCCGAAGCCGCCGGCCACCGGCCCTCGCCCACCGTCCCGTCCTGGACGGGAACCTGGGCGACGGCGCCCACCGGGACCCCGGCCTCGGACACCACCGCGTTCGAGAACGAGACCCTGCGCCAGACCGTGCGGGTCAGCATCGGCGGCGACCGGGTACGCATCCGGCTGTCGAACGAGTTCGGCCAGGAGCCGCTGGTCATCGGCGAGGCCCGGATCGCCCGCGCCGCCGCCGGCGGACCGGCCTCGCGCATCGACCCGCGCACCGACCGCCCGCTCACCTTCGGCGGCCGTGCCTCGGTGACGATCCCGGCGGGCGCACCTCTCCTCAGCGACCCGGTCGCCCTGCGGGTGCCCGCGGGATCCGACCTCGTGGTGAGCATCCATCTGCCCGAACGCACGGCGGGCGCGACGCTCCACGCGTTCGCCCTCCGGCAGAACTACGTCGCGTCCGGCAACGTCACCCGGAGCACCGACCTCGACGCGGCGTCCACGAACGACCGCTGGTACTTCCTGACCGGTGTCAGCGTGAGCACGGGCCGGGCGCAGGAGCCGTCGGCGGTCGTGACCCTCGGCGACTCCATCACGGACGGCGCGAACACCGAGCCGGGCGCCGACCACCGCTGGCCGGACTTCCTGGCCCAGCGCCTGCGCACCGCCTACGGGCCGTACGCACGGGGCGTGCTCAACGAGGGAATCAGCGGCAACCGCCTGCTGCACGACCCGAATCCGCCCGCCGGATCGGACGCGGAGAACTTCGCGGCGTACTTCGGCCAGGCCGCGCTGCGCCGCTTCGACCGCGACGTCGCCGCCCAGCCGGGAGCGGGCCACCTCATCGTGCTCCTCGGTGTGAACGACCTCGGTCATCCCGGCACGGTGGCCCCGGAGTCCGAGCGGGTCTCGGCAGCCGATCTGATCGACGCCCACCGCCGGCTGATCGCCCGGGCCCATGAACGCGGGCTGAAGGCGTACGGCGGCACGATCCTGCCGTTCAAGGGCGACACGCTCGGCTTCTACTCCCCGGCCAACGAGGCCGCCCGCGCGGCCTTCAACCACTGGCTGAGGACGAGCGGTGCGTACGACGGGGTCATCGACTTCGACCGGGCCCTGCGCGACCCGGCCGACCCGCAGCGCCTCCTGGCCCGCTACGACAGCGGCGACCACCTCCACCCGAACGACGCGGGCGCGGAAGCGATGGCGAAGGCGGTCCCGCTGAAGCTCCTGCGCTGACGGAGCCGGCGGAGCGGGTGGCCGGAGGGCGCCGCCTACAGCGCGTCCGGTCCCCGCTCGCCCGTCCGGACCCGCACCACCGTCTCGACCGGCTGCGTCCACACCTTGCCGTCGCCGATCCGGTCGGTGCGGGCGGCGCGCACGATCGCGTCGACGACCGGTTCGGCCTCCTCGTCGGCGACGACGACCTCGATGCGTATCTTGGGCACCAGGTCGACCCGGTACTCGGCGCCCCGGTACACCTCGGTGTGGCCGTGCTGACGCCCATAGCCGCTGGCCTCCGTGACCGTGAGGCCCTGCACGCCCAGTTCCCGCAGCGCGGTCTTCACCTCGTCGAGGCGGTGCGGTCTGACGACGGCGGTGATGAGCTTCATGAGGCGGAGTTCCTGTCCTTGGGGAGCGGAGTGGGCCGGGCGGGCACGGCCTGCGGAGCGCCGTGACCCAGGGCGCCGTGATCGTAGGCGCTCTCCGCGTGCAGCGTCTGGTCCAGGCCGGTGAGTTCCTCGTCCGCGGAGGCCCGCAGACCCATGAACCGGTCGACGGCCCTGCCGATCCCGTACGTCATGAGGAAGGTGTACGCGGCCACGGCCAGGACGGCGACGGCCTGCCGGGCGAGCTGGCCGAACCCGCCTCCGTACAACAGGCCTTCCGGGCCGCCGGTCATCGCGGCCGTCGCGAACAGGCCGATGAGCAGGGTGCCGACGATGCCGCCGACGAAGTGCACGCCGACCACGTCCAGCGAGTCGTCGTAGCCGAAGCGGAACTTCCAGGCGACCGCGTACGAGCAGACGACGCCCGCCGTCAGTCCGACCGCGGCGCCGCCGAGGATGCCCACGGTGCCGCAGGCGGGGGTGATCGCGACCAGCCCGGCGACCGCGCCGGAGGCGGCGCCGAAGGTGGTGGGGTGGCCGTCGCGCTTCTGCTCGACGAAGAGCCAGCCGAGCAGCCCGGTGCATCCGGCGACCAGGGTGTTGAGCACCGAGGCGGCAGCCAGTCCGTTGGCGCCGAGGGCGGAACCTCCGTTGAAGCCGAGCCAGCCGAACCAGAGCAGCCCGGCGCCGAGCATCACCATGGGCAGGTTGTGCGGACGCATCGCGTCCTTCCTGAACCCGATGCGCGGCCCCACGACGAGCGCGAGCGCCAGCCCGGACGCCCCGGAGGCGATCTCCACGACCAGCCCGCCGGCGAAGTCGAGCGCGCCCAGCGCGTCCTTGATCCAGCCGCCGGGGCCCCACACCCAGTGGGCGACGGGGGCGTAGACGAGCAGCGTCCACACCGGCACGAGGACCAGCCAGGCGGCGAACCTCGTACGGTCCGCGATCGCGCCGCTGATGAGTGCGGCGGTGATGATCGCGAAGGTCAGCTGGAACGTGGTGAACAGCAGCGTCGGCACGCTGCCGGTCACGCTGTCGGGTCCGATGCCGGCCATGCCGGCGTGCCGCAGATCGCCGACGAGCCCGCCGAACGCGTCGTCGCCGAAGGCCAGGGAGTATCCGGCGAGCAGCCAGACGACGGTGACGAGAGCGATCGACACGAAGCTCATCATCAGCATGTTGAGTACGTTCTTCGTACGGACCATGCCGCCGTAGAAGAGCGCGAGCCCGGGCGTCATCAGCAGAACCAGTGCGGTGGCGGCGAGCAGCCAGGCGGTGTCACCTGTGTCGATGCCGGCCGCGGTCACGGTCACGGGGGTCACGGGGGAGTCCTCCTCGGGGCGCGTGCGGTGCGGGCGACTGCGAGCGTGACCGGTGTGCGTTTCGTCGGAGCGACCCGGATGTTTCCGCCGCATTTCATTGCGCGGGAGTTGCCGGGATCTCACAGCCGCGGACGTCTGTGGAAGCGACCCGGATCCTGGTATCTTGCATTGCATGGAACCCGGCAAGGCAAGTAAAAAGCCGAGTGACCGGACCCCGGGCAGGATCGAGAGCCAGTTGCTCAAGGGCGTGCTGGAGTACTGCGTGCTCGCGCTCATGCGGGACGAGGCGAAGTACGGGGTCCAGCTGCTGCACGAACTGGAGGAGACGGGCGCGCTGGCGACGGGCCAGGGCACGGTCTATCCGCTGCTGTCACGGCTGCGGCGGGAGGAGCTCGTCGTCACCACCTGGCGCGAGTCGGCGTCCGGGCCGCCGCGGCGCTACTACGAACTGTCCGAGGCGGGTCATGCCGCCCTCGCCCGGTTCGCCGCCGTCTGGCCGGGGTTCAGGAACGCCGTCGACGGCCTCGTCATACCGGGCAAGGGGCCCGGTGTGCATAAGGAAGGGCGCCACCTTGAAGACCAAGACCGATGAAACGCTGACGCGCGAGTACCTGGCGGCAGTCGAACGCGAGACGTCGATGCTGCCGCCCGCCGACCGTCAGGAGCTCATCGCCGACCTCTCCGAACACATCGCGGTCGCGCTCGCCGAACGCCCCGGCAGCGTGCACGAGATCCTGAGCGAGATGGGCGACCCGCGCGCGATAGCCGCGACCGCCTTCCAGGAACTCGGCGCCACCCCGGCCGCACCGGCCACGGACCCGGGCCGCCGCCGCTCCCCGGTATGGCTGCCGCTGGCCCTTCTGGTGGCGGGCGATGTGCTGCCCTACCTCGGAGGCGCCGCCCTCGCCCTGATCGGCCTCGCCGCCAGGATCGCCGCGGTCGTGATCGTGTGCCGGGCCCGCTACTGGACGGTGGCCCAGAAGTGGACCGGACTGACCCTGACCGTCATCGTCCCGGTCCTCGCACACATCATCTGGTACTTCTCCCCGGTTCCCCACCACGGCAGTTCGGCGGAACCCGTGGCGCGCTGGACGCTCATCACCGTGGTGTTCCTCCTGACGCTGGCGGGCACCGGCTGGCTGTGGCGGAACCGCCGCCGCTCGTAGTCACGCCGCAGCCGGCGATGTCGTATCCCCGTGCTTGACTCCCGCCCATGGAAGAACGGGAGTCGGGCGCATCAAGCCGGGCCGCACCGCGGCCCGGTCCGGCGGCGGAGCCGTCCTGGGTGGACCGGGTCGTCGCCGTCACCCACTGGCCGGACGACCGGAGCGCCGCCGCGGTCGACCGGGCGGCGGTCGAGGCCCGGCTCGGTACGGCGCTGCCCGGCGACTACAAGGAACTCGCCGATCGCTTCGGGTACGGCGAGTTCGACGACCACCTCGGCCTCCTGCTCCCCGACGGCCCGCCCGGCAGCCTCGACCTCGTCTCGTTCCACGCGTTCTGGGCCCGTACCGCCGCGGAGGACGGCGGCCGGTGGTGGGAGCCGTACGGCCTCCACCCGGCACCGGGCGGCCTGTTGCAGTGGGCGAGTACGGAGCAGCGGACCTCGTTCCACTGGCTCACGGAGGCCGACGACCCCGACCGGTGGCCGGTCCTGGTCACGGGCGAGGACTACGCGCACTGGCACCGCTTCGACGGCTCGACCGCGGAGTTCATCCACCGACTCCTCACGGACCCGCGACAGCCCGGCTCCACGGCGAGGCACTTCGACCGCCACTTCTTCACGAGCTTCGAGGACCGGGCGGGTGAGGACGGACTCCCTGCCGGGGCGGGGTGATCCGCCGGATGCGGGGCCGGGGCAGGGCCATGGAGCTATGCCGCCCCGGCCCCGTGCGGCGAGGCGGGGCGTTCGAAGAGTGACTCCAGGACGACCGTGGCCCGGGTTCCGTTGACTCCGTCGATCGCGTGGATGCGGCGCAGGACGTCCTGGAGCTGCTCGGTGCTCCGGGTCCTGACCTTCACCAGCACGGAGGCGTTCCCGGCGATGATGTGGGCCTCGACGATCTCGGGGAGCGCCGCGAACTCCTGGGCCGTATCGCCCATCCAGCGCGTGGAGTCGACGGTCACGTACGCCAGCACGCCGTACCCCAGCGCCGACGGGTCGACGTCGGCCGTGGTCCGCCTGATCGCGCCGTGCTCCCGGAGCTTGCGGACCCGTTCGTGGGCCGCGCCGGTGGAGAGGCCCACTGTCCGGCCCAGCGCGGCGTAGGACTGCGTCGCGTCCTGCTGGAGCTGTTCCAGCAGGGCCCGGTCTATGTGATCCACGACTCTCCATTCGGCATCTGCTTGTGGCGACCATATCTCATCCGACAATCTTCGAGTGATGCCGAAATCTGTTCGGCCTCTCGTCGGAAGGATGGACGTCCATGACCATCGAGCGCCCCGAGCTGTACGAGAGCTTCGACGACCGGTTCCGGGCCGGGCGGTGCATGAACGGCGATGACGGTCTCGAAGTCCTGTACACCGGCTGCCGTTGGGCCGAAGGGCCCGTCTACGTGCCGGCCTGGCGGCAGTTGGTGTGGAGCGACATCCCCAACGACCGGCTGCTCCGCTGGGACGAGGAGACCGGGGCGGTGAGCGTCTTCCGGCGTTCCGCCGGGCACCCGAACGGCAACACGCTCGACCGCGAGGGCCGGCTCATCAGTTGTGAGCAGGGCAACCGGCGGGTGACACGGACCGAGCACGACGGCACGGTGACGGTGCTGGCCGCCCACTGGCGGGGCAAGCGGCTGAACAGCCCCAACGACGCGACGGTGAAGTCCGACGGCTCGATCTGGTTCTCCGACCCGGACTTCGGTATCACCAGCGATTACGAGGGCTACCGCGCGGACAGCGAGATCGGCGCCAACAACGTCTACCGCATCGACCCGGCCACGGGCGAAGTCCGGCTGGTCGCCGACTGTTTCGGCGCGCCGAACGGGCTGGTGTTCTCCGCGGACGAACGGCAGCTGTTCGTCTCCGACACCCGGGCCGGCTTCATCCGTGTCTTCGACGTACGGGACGACGGCACCCTGTCGGACGGCGAGGTCTTCGCGGCCGCCGCGGCTCGCGCGGCGGCCCGGTTCGACAACCTGCGCTTCGATGACGGCGGGCGGCTGTGGGCCGCCGCCATGGACGACGGGGTGCACTGCTACGACCCGGACGGCACGCTGATCGGCCGGCTCGCCGTCCCGGAGGCGGTGGCCAACATCTCCTGGGGCGGGGCCAAACGCAACCGGCTCTTCATCGCCGCCGAGACCAGCCTCTACTCCGTGGTCATGGGCGTGACGGGAACCCACCCGACCGGCCCCGGACGCAGGCCGTGGCTGGACGCGCGGGGGTGAACGAGCCGGGCGTCCGCCCCGACGGCCCCGACGGCCACGGCGCCGACGGCCACGGCGCCGGCACGACCGTCCTCGCCGGAGCCGTCGGAGCCGCCGGGGCGTCGCCTCCGCCACCGCGAGGTGCGCCACGTACGCGTCGACGACGGCATCAGCGAAGCGCTGCACGGGCCGGCCCGGCAGCCGGACGCGGTGGTCGAGGCGGACGAAGTGGCCTTCGCCGCAAGGGCGGAGGGCTGGTCCGGCCTCGCCGACGCCATCGGGACGGGCGCCTTCTCCGTGTCCGGTGACCGGCAGGCGCTGAGCCGGCTGCGGGTCAACTGTTCCGCAGGCCGCCCACCGCGGACCGGAACCCGCCCGCCCCGTAGCGCGCCGCGGGCACGTGCCCCGTTGCGCGATCATGTGGCCTTCCTCACGAGGAAAGCCGGGCCGGTGAAGGCAACTGCACCATTCGTCTCGTGTGTCCGGCCCGGTCGACGCGCGTGAAGAAAGGGTGATGACTGGCCGCTGACCTGGTCATACGATCGCCT
This sequence comes from Streptomyces sp. NPDC091416, assembly GCF_044756845.1. Lineage (NCBI taxonomy): Bacteria > Bacillati > Actinomycetota > Actinomycetes > Kitasatosporales > Streptomycetaceae > Streptomyces > Streptomyces sp. NPDC091416. The sequence continues at coordinate 33,700 of NZ_JBIVTU010000006.1, read as the reverse complement.
CAAGTCGCCTGTGCGTGCCCCATTCCGCCGCGACCCTTCTTCCGTCTTCCGTACCCCGAAGGGCCCTTGTGACGATTCGCCGGACTCTTGCCACCGCTGTTGCCGCAGCGGTGACGACGCCTGTCCTTCTGCTGTCGGCCGCCCCCGCGTTCGCCGACGCGAAGCCTCCTGCGCAGACGCAGCAGAAGCCGTCCATCGCTGAGCTGGAGCTGGCCGCCGCAGCGGCGAAGGTGGCGTACGACGACGCCGTGGCGGCCGAGGACGCCGCCCTCGATGCGCTGAAGGCACTCGGCGCGGACACCCACCCCCTCGTCGTCGCCCACAAGGCCGCCAAGGCCGCGGCGGCCGACGCCGCCACCGCGAAGGCCGCTGCCGACCAGGCGGTCGTCGACGCCCATGCGCTGCTCGACGGCCTCCCGGAGACGGCCACCGAGGCGGAGCGGACCGCCGCCGAGACGGCGCTCACCGAGGCGGAGGGCGCCGCCGTCACGGCCGGCGAGGCCAAGTCCGCCGCCGACGTCACGTACGCGGAGGCCGGGGACGCGTGGAGCGACGCCCGCATCGCCGCGGCCCGGTTGATCGGCGAGGCCCAGGAGGTCACCAGGCAGGCGCTCGCGGACCTGACCGCGGCCGACGAGGCGCTGGCCAGGGCGAAGAAGGAGGCCGAGGAGGACAAGGAGGACGAGGAGTGCGAATCCGTCCCCGAGGCCCGGCTCACCACGGTCATCACGGGTCTGCCGACCACCGTCGTCGCCGGTACGAAGGTCGACTTCAACCTCCGGGTGACGAACGGCACCGACCGGACGATGGACGAGGTGCTGCCGTTCGCCTACGTCCACGCGACCGACGGGAGCGGTCTCGACAGCATCGACGACCTGGTCAGTGTGCAGTGGTCTTCCGGCTCGTCCGGCTCGTCCTCGACGTGGAAGACCGTTGACAACAAGCACTACATGGACGCCATCAGCCCGCTGAAGGCCGGTGCGCACGCCGACGTCAAGATGCGCCTTACGGTCGACGCCTCGGCCCCCGCGGGCAACGGCGTCACCTTCGTCGCCGGTGACTACGTCAACGACGACGGCACCTGCGGCGGGAACCCGGACCTGGAGGGTTACGAGTTCATGATCGCAGCGGCGGGCAGCAAGCCGGGCAGGACCGACGACGCCAAGCCGGGCAAGACCCGTCCGAACACCTCGGACATCAACACGCAGACCGGTACGTCGGTCAGTCCCGTGAGCGGCACCCTCGCCGCCACCGGCGCGTCCTCCGCGACGTCTCGGCTCGCCCTCGCGAGCGGTGCGGCCGTGGCGGTCGGTGCGGGCGCGATGTTCGCCGTACGCCGCCGCAGGGCCGGCGCCCACGTCTGACGTACGCCCGAACTGCGCACCCCCCCGCAGGCAGTCCGAGGCCCGGCACCCCTCCCGGTGCCGGGCCTCGGACGTGTCCGCCCCGAACCGTACCTGTCGCGGAATCCCTGCCTTTGTCGCCGCCCGCCTGCAGATATGTCCGCGAACGGTAACCGAGGCAGCCTGCGGGGACGTTCCTGTGTCTAGATGGGTGCACGGCATCGGCGGAGCGGACAAAGGGGCGGGCGGACATGGCGAAGCACAAGGGCAGGGCATGGCATGTCCGGCTTCTCGCGGCGGCGCTCGGGGTGACCGCGATGGCCGCCGGCGCCTCCGTGTGGACCGCGCAGGCCGGCACCGCCGCCGCCGGTCACCGGGCGAGCGTCTCCTCGCCGGAGGCCAAGCCGCAGGAGCGGGTGAGCGCGGTGGCGGTGGACATCGCGCACGCCTCGGACCGCGGCGCCCGGGGCGTCAACATCACCATCGACGACGGACCGGACCCGAACTGGACGCCGCAGGTGCTGCAACTGCTCAAGGACAGCGGCGTGAAGGCCACCTTCTGCATGGTCGGCACGCAGGCCCAGGCGTATCCGGACCTGGTCAAGGAGGTCGTGGCGGACGGGCACCGGCTGTGCAACCACACCGTCTCGCACGACACCGCGATGGACAAGAAGTCCGAGGCCTACCAGTCCCAGCAGATCCTGGACGCCGAACGCATGATCACCAAGGCGTCCGGAGGCGTCCGGCCGCAGTACTACCGCGCCCCGGGCGGCGCGTTCACCCCGTACAGCCGGAAGCTCGCCGCGTCCCGGGGGATGCGGCCGCTGGGCTGGAACGTGGACACCAAGGACTTCGAGCGGCCCGGCGTGGACACCATGGTCGCCACCGTCAAGCGCGAGATCTCCGACGGCCCGACCGTCCTCTTCCACGACGCGGGAGGAGACCGCTCCCAGACGCTGGCCGCTCTGCGCCAGGTCCTGCCCTGGCTGAGGGAGCAGGGGTACGCCTTCGGCTTCCCCGTCCGCTGATCTTCCCCGTCCGCTGAGGCCGGTCCCGTCGGTGCCGGAGTTCGGTCCGCGTAGCGGGGCGGGAAAGCGAACTACCTTTCGAAAGTGGTCAGTTGGGCGCATCGCGCCTCGTGATCACACCGGATGCCGGGCTGGCCTGCACGTCATGCGGACGTTTATCGGCGCTCCCTACCCTCGCGGCACACCTTGGGGGAAGGGATCAGTCCATGTACACCATTGTCGTGGTTCCAGGGCCCGGTATGGCCCCCTGCGAGCAGCTCCGGCTGGCACCGGGAGAGACCCTCCGCTTCGGCCGCGAAGCCGGCACGCCACCCCTGCTGACCATCGCGCACGACGGTGTCTCGCGCTCAGCCGGCGAGATCACCGCGACGGACACCTACTGGTCGCTCAGCAACTTCAGCCGTACGGCGACCTACGCCGTCGAGAACCCGGAGGGCGCCGGGGAACACATCAAGGTGGCGCCGAGGCGACTGGGCGCCCCCGTGGCGTTCGAGTTCTCCCGGGTGGTCCTGCCCGCGGGCAGCGAACTGCTCAGCTTCGACGTATGGGCCCCGCGGCACGACTACGCCGACCCCGCGGACGGTCCGGACCGGAACGCGACTGCCGGGACCCGCGGCGGGGAGCGGACCGCGCTCGCCTTTCCGCTCGACCGGTCCAAGCGGTACTTCACCGTCCTGGCGGCCCTGTGCGAGCCGCGGCTGCGCGGCGAGCCGTACGCACCGCTGCCGACCGTGGAACAGGTCGTCGAAAGGCTGCGCCCGTGGTGGCCGGCGGTCAACAGGGCCTCCGTGCAGTGGAACATCGACTATCTGGCGGTGAAGCTGCGGCTCAAGCCCGGCCCCGAGTCCTGCGAGCCCGGCCCCCGCCTCAACGGCAAGAAGGAGATGCTCGTCGCCCTCGCGCTCCGGTTCGACCTCGTCCGGGAGGACGACCTCGCGTCACAGGCCTTCTCGGCGAGCGGGTCGGGCCGGTGACGGGGCAGCAGTCGTACGCCGTCGCTTCCGTGCCGCCCGGCTACCGCGTCGGAACGTGGATCGTCGAGGAGCCGCTCGGCGCGGGCGCCTTCGGCAACGTGTACGCGGCCCGCCACGAGGACGGCGGGGCGGAGCCGGCCCGCGCCGCCCTGAAGTTCCTGCCGACCGGCACGCGTACGCCGCGCCAGCTGCGCCATCTGCGGGAACTGGCCGAGCGCGAAGTGGCCTTACTGAGCCGCCTCCGCTCGCCCCGGCTGATCCGGATGTACGACGCGCTGACGGTGGACGCCCCGGAACATCCGGAGCTCGACGGCTCCACCGTCCTGGTCCTGGAGGAGGCGCGGAGCTCCCTCGAAGCGGCCCTGTCCGGGGGCCGTTCGCCGCGGGAAGGCCCGGGGCTGCTCACGCAGATCTGCGAGGGCCTGCACCAGCTGCACGACGCGGGCTGGGTGCACGGCGACCTCAAGCCGGGCAACGTGCTGCTGATGGAGGACGGCACGGCACGGCTCGGCGACTTCAACATGGCGGCCGAACTGGAGGGAACGCACGCCTACTCGCCCGCGTTCGCGACGGCCGACTACACGCCGCCCGAACTGCTGTGGTCCGAGATCGGCGAGCGGGGCACGCGGATCCGCCAGACCGCGGACATCTGGGCGTTCGGCGTGCTGGCGCACCTGGTCCTGACCGGCTCGTTCCCGCTGCCCGGCGGTACCCCGACGGCCCGGCGCGACGCGGTGGTGCGCTACGCCCGCGGGGAGGAGGAACTACGGCTGTCCACCGAACTCCCTTCCTCCTGGCGGGAGATCGTGCGTGACTGCCTCGCGCGCACGCACGAGGAACGGGCCCCGCACGACGCCGCGTCGCTGCTGCCACGGGTCTCGGACGCGGCAGCGGGCCGGCCGCCGCGCCGCGGACGGGTGCGCCGCCGCCCCCTGCTCGCTGCGGCGGCCGGGGTGCTGGCGCTGGCGCTGGCCGGCCTCGGGGCGCGGGCGCTCCTGGACGACGAGAGCCCGTCCGGGAAGCCGGAGGCCCGGAAGAACGCCACGGCCGCCGCGGCTGCGGGTACCGGCGTGAGCCCCGGGCCGACGCGTACGGCCACGGGCTACGACCGCTGCACACCGGGTTCCGTCTGCTTCTTCTCCAAGGCGGGCGGCCAGGGTGAGATGTGCGCCTGGGAGGGCGACGACCCTGACTGGTCCGACGGCGAGAACGACTGCGGCTGGGCGGACACCGGCCGCCCGGGCTCGATCTACAACAACGGCATGGCCGATCCCAAGGGCTTCGTCGACGTCGCGTACTTCGCGGCGACCGGACTGGAGAGACGGCTCGGCTGCGTCGGGCGGGGACAGCGCCACGACCTCGCCCTGCCGTCGCTCGTGCAGTCCCACACCTGGGCCAGGACCTGCTCCCTCTGACGTACGAGGTACCGCCCGCCCGGCTCCGGCGGGATGGTGGTGACGCGCCACCGGGGGGTGGCGCGGCAACGGGGGGCAGGGGCATGAAACGCAGGTTCATCGCCGCGTGCGCGATCGCGGCGGCCGTGTCGGCCGCCGCGACCGGGTGCGTACCGAACACCACCGGGGCAGGGGCCGGGCCGACGACCGCGCCCGTCCCCGCCCGTACCGGGCAGGTACGGGACCTGACCCGGGCGGAAGAGCTGCGGATCTCCGATGCCGCGGAGGTGCTGACCGAGCGGTGCATGAACCGTGCGGGCTTCGCGTACTGGACCGGTACCCGGCTGAGCCTGGAGGAGAGCCGGTCACCCGGCTACGTCAACGACGACGTCGACTGGGCCGCCGAGCACGGTTACGGCAGCCGCATCCAGGAGAAGGCGGGCCGGGCCCGGCAGGCGAACCCGAACGGGACGTACCGCGCGGGCCTCACCCCGCAGCGCCGTCAGGCCTACGACAAGGCCCTCGACGGCGGCCGCGACGCCACCGTCCTCACCGCCGAGATCCCGACCCCGGCCGGCACCGGGCGCATCAGCAAACGGCTCGGCGGCTGCTCGGCGCAGGCCGAGAAGGAGCTGTACGGGGACCCGAAGGCCTGGTTCCGTGCCGAGAAGGCCGTCACCAACCTCCAGCCGCTGTACGTGCCCCGGATCACCCGGGACAAGAAGTTCACCGACGCCCTCGCGGACTGGGCCCGCTGCATGGCCGCGGCCGGCTACCGGTACGCCGATCCGCCCGCAGCGCAGGACGCGGTGGCGCGGCGGACCGCCGGCCTCGGCGCGGACGAGGCACCGCCGGATGCGTCTGAGGCGTCCGAGGCGTCCGAGGCGGCCGATGCTTCCGCGGCCTCCGCGACCTCCCCGACCTCCGCGACCTCCGCGGCCTTCGAGGCCGAGAAGCGCGTCGCGGTGGCCGAGGCCCGCTGTGCCCGCGCGAGCGCGCTGGCCGCCGTCGCCCGGGAGCGCGAGACGTACTACCGGGGCACCCTGCCCGACCGGTACGGCGAGCTGATCGACACCCGCCGGCGACTGGAACGCGACGCGTACACGCGCGCGGCCCGGATCACCGGCCCGCGGGCTTGATCACCGGCCCGGGGGTCTGATCACGGGTCCGGGGGTCCGGTCACCGGCCCGGGGGTCTGATCACCGCCCCCCGGGCGGCCTGTTCACCGGCCCCTGGGGTCCGATTCCGCCCGCCCCACACACGTCCGCGGCGCGATGCCGTGGATTCACCACGCAGTTCACCCTGCCTCCGACGAGGCCGACACACAGGAGAAACCATGCGCAAGCTGGGTATGTCCATCGCCGCACTCGGTCTGGCCGCCGCCGGGCTGGCCGTTCCCGCCACCGCCGCCCAGGCGGCCACATCGGCCGCCGCCTCCAACCACTGCAACGACATCTGGCCGGGCCGCACCGGCAAGGTGTACGCCTACGACTCCACGTACTGCAACGGGTACCTGGGCAGCACCGCGGGCAACGACTCCAACTGGGACGCCGCCGGGGGCGGCTTCGAGAACGACGGCGACAAGGCGTCGTCCGTCCTCAACGCGGGCATCACCGGAAGCTACGACATCGTGAAGTTCTACTACCTCGCGAACTACAGCAGCGGCTACAACTGCCTGGACGCGAGCGAGTTCTTCGTCGACAACCTGTCCAGGAACACCTTCAGCAACGGCATCAACATGAACAACAACATCCGCTCCCACAAGTGGGTCGACAGCTGCGACCGGTTCATGCACTGACCCGCACGGCTCGCCGCCGAATGTCCGTACGGCCCACCGGCCTTGTGCCGGTGGGCCGTACGTCGGAGAGCGGACCTACTTGCGCCACACCGTGCTCGTGGCGATCTTCCGCAGCTGGGCGAGGGTCAGAGCGGGCTCCTCACGGGTCGCGGCCTCGTTCTGGTTCCCCGTGTTGAACGCGGAGATCACCACACGGAATCCGTCGGGCCGCATCGTGTCGGCCTGCCGCATCTTGACGCCGGCACCACCCTTCTCGCCGGGTCCCTCACGGGTGACGACCTTCGTGCCGTCCGGCAGGACCTCCGTGCCGGCGCCGAAGAGGTCGCCCTCGACGTCGGACATGTCCGGCTGCACGTTGATCTGCACGAAGCTCCTGCCCCGGCCGTCGTCCACCACCACGTACGCGTACTCCGCCTCCTGCTTCCCGGAGGCCTTCACCGTCAGGCCGTCGGGCAGTTGCGCGGTCAGCCGGTCCAGGATCACGGCACCGCTCAGACCCTTGGGGGCCGGTTGCGCGGGCGCCTGCTTCTCAGGCTCGGGGAGGGACGCGACGAGAGGACGCCACTCCTCGGCGTGGACCAGTTCCTTCATCCGGTCCAGGGACAGCGGCGGGGTGGAACGGCTGACCGGGGCGCCCTTCTCCGCGGGCGCGTTCCATTCGGACACCACGATCCGGTAGCCCTCGGGCGTCAGCAGGTTGGCGTACCACCACTTGGTCTCCTCGCGCCGGTCCGGGTACTCCCAGCCCTTGAACAGCACGAGGCGCGAGCCGTTCTCGAGTGTGGTGGCGGTGCAGTCCTCGAACGTGTTCACGTTGCTGTCCGGGCAGGAGAACTCGTCCTCGTTCAGCCGGTCGGGGTTCTCCCGGCTCAGGGACACCGACAGCGCGGCCTTGCCGTGGCCGTCGTCGTACACGACGGAGGCGGCCGACGGGTGGGGGCGCTTCTTGTCCTTCGTGCCACCGGCCGCGCTGCCCGGCTGCTCCCTGAGCCTTCCTTCCGGCAGCAGAGCCGCGAGCACTCCGGCCACCGGGGAGAGCCCCGCGGCCGGCGCCCCGACCTCGCCGGCGTTCCGCGAGGAGCCCGTGTTCCCCGTGACGAGCGATCCGCCGAGCCCGATCACCGCGAGCGCCGCCACGCTCCCGGTCACCGCGGCGCCACGGCGCAGTACCGTCCGGCGCCGGCCGCGTGCGACCCCGCCGTCCAGGAGCGGCCGTCCCGCGACGGAGAACTCCTCGCCCGCTTGCTTCATCGCCGCGCCGAGCCCGTCCTCGAAGGAGCCCTGGTCCTTCCGCGCGCTGTTTTCGAGCATGCCGATCACCACCGTCCCCACACCTGTGGAAAAGAGGAACAAGAAAGAAGAAAAAGAGACCTCAGTGCACGGCCAGCTCGCCGATGCTGTCGCCGAGTTGTGCTCGGAGGCGGGCGAGCGCCCGGGTGCTCCGGGTGCGTACCGCAGCCGAGCTGACGTGCAGCGCGTCCGCGGTCTCCGATACCGACCGGTCCTCCCAGTAACGCAGCACGATCACCGCCCGGTCCTTGGGCGGCAGCTCGCGCAGTGCGTCGAGAAGCGTCATCCGCAACGACGCGTCGCCCGCCGACTCGCCCGGCCGGTCCGGAAGTTCGCCGCTCGGCCGTTCCCCCGCCGACCTGCGCCGCCGGTGTCCGAGATAGCAGCGCACCAGCACGGTCTGCGCGTACGCCGCAGGGTTCCCGAGCCGCGACGTACGGCCCCAGACCACGTACATCCGGCCGAGCGTCTCCTGTACGAGATCCTCGGCGAGATGCGTGTCCCCGCCGGTCAGCAGGCACGCCGAACGGAACAGATGGCCCATACGGGCTTCCGCGAACTCGCGGAAGGCACCTTCCCTGGACTGCCTCAACCGTCACTCCCTCTCGCCTACACCCTTTAGATGCGGTGGCTGCCGGGAAATGTTTCACACCGTGCGACAGCGGTACTCCGGACATGCTGCCCGGCCGTCCCGGGCCCGGTCGTCCCCGTCCCGGTTCCGGTCGTCCCCGTCCCGGGCCCGGTCGTCCCCGTCCCGGTCCCGGTCGTCCCCGTCCCGGCCTCGGTCCCGTCCCGTCCCGGCCCCGGTCCCGTCCCGTCCCGGTCCCGGGCCCGGGCCCGGACGCACGGACGTGCCCTCTCGGAGGACGGGGCCCGAGAGGGCACGGGTGGGCATGGGGCATGGATGCCGGGCAGCCGTTCGCGGCGGTGGGGCGGTGCGGCAGTGCAGCTGTGGGGCGGTGCGGCGGTGCGGCGGTGGGGCGGTGCGGCAGTGCAGCTGTGGGGCGGTGCGGCGGTGGGGCGGTGCGGCGGGGGGGGCGGCCGCCCCCCCCCCCCCCGGGGGCCCCCCCCGGGCCCGGTTGCCCCCCGGGCGCACGAGAAGACGCCCCAACGCACCACCCGCCGGTCCGAGGCTCCGCCCCCC
>NZ_JBIVTU010000006.1:0-24719 GCF_044756845.1 Streptomyces sp. NPDC091416 | reverse complement strand
TGCGGGGGGGGGGGGGGGGGGGGGGGGCCGGTGGGGGGGGGGGGGGGGGGGGGGGGGGGGGGGGGGGGGGCCCGGGCGGGGGGGGGGGGGGGGGGGGGGGGGGGGGGGGGGGGGGGGGCCGGCCCCCCCCCCCGCCGCCTGGCGGGCCATCGCGGACGCGATTGCCCGCCGGACTCAGGAGAAGACGACCGAGCGCACCAGCAGCCGGTCCGAGGCTCCGCCGCCCGGGCGCAGGGTGAAGTAGGCGTCACCCGTGCAGTCCGCTTCGAGGAACACGGTGGCCACCGCGTCGGTGCGGTTCTTGGGCGCGTACGCGGCGGATCCCGGCTCGGACCCCGGGCCCTCGATGTTGATGCACGTGGCGCTCTCGGGGTCGTTCATGAAGCCGACGGCCTCGTAGCCGTCGGAGGTCAGGTACGTGTAGCGGAACTGGCCGTTGGCGGCCGAGGCCGAGCCGGCGGTGGCGAGGAGCAGGACGACGGCGCCGGCCGAGGCGGCCAGGGAGGAGCGGAGACGCATGAAGGTGTTCACCTTTTCTCGGGCGTACGGAGATCAGGGCAAGCGCTGCCCGTACGGCCCGCGAGGCAAGCGCGGCGTCGCCCGAACGAGGCGTGCGGAATCGTTCCTTCCGATCATTCGGCCCAGCTTGACGGCGTCTGCACCTGGACGGGCGGGTGATGTGGACACATAAAGATCGTTTCCGTGAACCGGCCCGCTCGTTGGGTCGGTCGTGATGATCAACATTGATGCGCCCCCGCAGACCGTCCGGCAACTCGCCCCGCGACTGCCCGAGTTGACCGAAATCTTGTTCCGGGACGGAGGCGATGGAACGGAATCCCACAGTTTGTGGCGCAAGGTGATCGCGACCGACCGGTTCCGCCATCGCGTCCATATGCGGGCGGAGGAACGATGGCGGCTTTCGTACGACCGGTTGCGCGCTCTGAACGACGAGGTGCTGTGCCCGGAGTCCCTGGCCCGGGACCCCCGTGGGCTGGCCGCCCTGCACGAATGGACCTCGGTGGTGGACGGGGCCACGGCCACGGTGGCCGGCATCCACTACAACCTCTTCCTCGGGAGTCTGCTCGACGACGGCGTCTCGCCGCCGCGCGACCTCGCCGGGTTCGCCGCACTGGCCCGCACAGGAACCTTTCTGTGCACCGAGCGCGCGCACGGCAACGACGCGGCCGCGCTGGAGACGATCGCCCGCTACGACCGTGAGCGTGACGAGTTCGTACTGCACACCCCGAACGAGGGCGCGCAGAAGTACATGCCCAACACCAGTCCCGCAGGCGGCCCGAAGACCGCGGTGGTCGCGGCCCGGCTCCTGGCCGACGGCCGGGACCATGGCGTCTTCCTCTTCCTCACCCCGCTGAGCGACCGCCACGGAACTCTGCCCGGCATCACCGTGACGGTGCTGCCCGAACGCGTCGGCAGCCCCGTGGACCACTGCGTCACGGGCTTCGACCGGGTACGGCTGCCCCGCACCGCGCTGATCCAGGGGGAGCACGGCGCATTGCTGCCGGACGGCACCTTCACCAGTGCCGTGGGCAGCCCGCGCAAGCGGTTCCTGCACGCGATCCGCCGGGTGACGGTGGGAAAACTGTGCATGAGCGCGAGCACCCTCGGAGGCAGCCGCGCGGCCCTGGCGATCGCGGTCCGCTACGCGGGCATCCGGCACATCTCCGGCCCCGCGGCCGGACAGCGCGTACCGCTGGCCGCGCACCGCAGCCACCACGCCCGACTGCTCGCCTGCACGGCCACCGCGTACGCCATGACCTTCCTGCACAGGGCCGTCACCGACCGCTGGATCTCGCACGCCCCCGAGGACCGGGCCGAGAGCGAACGGCTGGTAGCGGTGGCCAAGGGCTGGATCACCTGGCAGGCCCGCGAGATCACGATCGAGAGCCGGGAACGCTGCGGGGCCAGGGCCCTGTTCCCGGTGAACGGGCTGGCCGAGTTCGCCGCGAACGCGGACGGCGCCATCACCGCCGAGGGGGACAACCTGGCGATCTGGTGCAAGGCCGGTGCCGAGATGATCTTCGGCCACCCCATGCTCCCGGAGCCGCCGCCGGCGACCGGCCGGGAGTCCCTGACGGACCCCGCCTTCCTGCGCCGGGCCCTCTCCGCCGCCGAGCGCCACTGGCACCTGGCCGCGCGGCGTGACCTGCGCCGCGGCGACGGGGGCGACGCCCTCGGCCGCTGGAACCACGCCTCCGCCGCCGCTCTCGCCCTCGTCGAGGCGTACACGGTGGGCCGGGCCGCCGACGCCTTCGCCGCGGCCTGCGCGGACGTCACCGACCCGGGCACCCGCGCCACCCTGGCCGACCTGTGCGCCCTGTTCCTGCTCGACCGGTTGCCCGCGCTCACCGGACTCCTCCTGCTCGAAAACGCCCTCACCCCGGACCAGGTCCGCTCCCTCCCCGAAGCGGTGCGCGCGCTGACGTCCAGACTGGCCCCACACCTGCCGATGCTGACGGAGGCGTTCGACATCCCGGAGGAGTACCTGATGTCGCTGCCGATGCTGACATCCGTCTGAACAAGGCCCCGGCCACCGATCCCGCCACGCGAACCCGGCGGGCCACGAGAGCGGCCGGGCGACGGACTCGCCGCGCGTACTCGGGGGGCCGGGGGAGCAGCTGGGTGGGCCGTGAGAGCGGCCGGGCGACGGACTCGCCACGCGTACGCGGCGGGCCGGGGGAGCCGCCCGGCGGCCGACCCGGCACGCACCATCGGACCGCGTCTCACGGAACAGTCCCTGGTCCGGGGGCGGCAGGGGGTCGGCCGGGGGTCGGCCGGGGGAAGCCTCAGGCCGGGAACGGCCTGCTGCCCGGCCCGGGATTCGGCAGCAGGGCCGGCCCCGGAAACGGACGGCTGCCCGGCCCGGTTACGGCAGCAGGGCCCGGGACCGCGCGTCGCGGTCCCGGGCCCTGCCTCCTGCCTCGTACGGTGCGTGCCGCCAGCGGCGGCGGCGCGTCAGCTCTCGGCGGGGGAGTCGTCGCCCGTCCGCCCGGCGCTCTCGGCCGTACCCTCGGCCGCGCCCGCCTTCTCGCGCATCTTGCGCACCAGCTCGGCCTTCCGGTCGGCCGCGCCCTGACGGTCGAGGTTGCGGTGCGGGCCGTTGTTCTGCCGTTCGGTGCGGGACAGCCGCTTGCGCTTGCCGCCGCCCATGCCCACGGGGTTGTTGATGTTCTTGCTCACGGTCATGGGTTCTCCCGGTCAGGATGTGAAGTGGTCTACGGATGCATCGCTGGGAGACGGGCGGCGACGGCGAAGGCCATCAGCAGGCGCCCGTCACGCTCTCACTCGTACAGCGGCGTCCGGAAGAACATGACAAAGACGTTACCCGGTTCCGCCGACTCCGCACACCAGCCATTTCGCCGCTCCGGCACCGGCCGGGCCCCGACGGCGTCCTGTACCCGTACCGTCCGGACCTCGCGCCCATGGGCAGTCTCCCGGCCGGGGCGGCACAGGAGCCGGGCAGCGTGCGACGGCCGGGTCCCGTCGTACATCCCGTCGTACACCGATCGGAGTAGCCGTGTACTCCGGTGACGCAGGCACGAATGACGCCTCGGGGACGATGCTCCCGGGCGGAGGCCGCACCTACTGTCTGGCCCCATGACCAAGACATTCTCTCTGGCCGGCTTCACTGTCGCCGTCCTCGCCTTCGCGGTGTCCGACGCGGTCAACAGGGGGTACGACCCGTTGGCCGAGACGATCAGCAGGTACGTCAACCTGCCGCACGGCTGGCTGGTGACCGTCGGCCTGCTGGCGGTGGCGGTCGGGTCGGCGGCCGTGGCCGTCCGGGCCGGCGGCAGCGGACGGGCCGGGTGGCTGCTGTACTTCTGGGCGGGATGCGTGACGGTCGCCGCTGTCTTTCCGGCGGACCCGCCGGGCAACTGGGACCGTCCCTCGGTCTCCGACAGCGTGCACGGAGGAGCGGCCTGGATGGGATTCCTCGCGCTGGCGATCGCGATCGTGCGGCTGACCGTCGTATGGCGGCGCGAGCCGGCGTGGGCGTCGCAGGCGCGTGGACTGACGGTGCTCGCGTGGGCGTCGTCGGTGGCGTTCGTGTTGTTCGCCGCGGCGTTCCTGGACAGAGCGGCCCTGACCCATACCGCCCCACTGGGGCTGGCCGAACGCATCGTCCTCGCCCTGAACCTGGCCTGGCTGGCCGTGGCCGCCACCTCGGCGAAGCCCCGGCCCTCGGCCTCGGGCGCGAGGGAGCGCATGACGCCGGGCATCGTCACATGAGCCCTCGCCCGCAGGACAGGCGGCAGGCCCGGCTGGTGGACCTGGCCCTGGCGCTGTTGACCGCCGTGAGTGTCGGTGCGGGCCCCGCCGCTATGGGCGCACCGCTGTCGTGGCACGGCACGTTCGGCCTGGGCGTGATCCTGGGCGGTCTGCTGCTGGGCCGCAGACGCCGCCCCGTGCTCGTGCTCGTCCTGTCCGCCGCCGCGCTTGTCGGCTACCGGAGCGCCGGCCTGTTCGAGGGCGGCGCCGTCTGGCCCCTGACCGTCGCCCTGTTCACCACCGCGCTCGGCCGCCCGGTCCGGGCCGCCGCCGTCGGCACCCTCACCCTGGCCTGTGACCTGGCCCTGCAAGGGCCCCTGCAAGGACTGGACGCCTCCGAAGTCCTTGCCCGGGGCGGCGTCGAGCTGCTCTGGCTGGCCCTGGTATCGGCTGCGGCGAGTTCCTGGCGCCAGTACGGCCGTTGGCGGACCGAACACCAGGCCCGTCTCCTGCAACTGGAACAGACCCGGCTGGTCGAGCAACGTCTGGTCATCTCCCGGGAGGTTCACGATGTGGTCGCCCACACACTGGCCGTCGTCGGTGTCCACCTGAACGTCGCCGTCGAGGCTCTGGACGATTCGCCCGAGGAGGCGCACGCCGCCCTGCGCACCGCGATCTCCGTACGCAACCAGGCCATGACCGACCTGAGGACGTTCGTGGGCGAGCTCCGCGACGTGCCGCAGCACGGCTTGGAGTCCGTCGCGAGCCTGGTCTCGCAGGCCGAGACCTCCGGGTTGGAGGTGCGCTACGACGCGGAGGGCGACCCCGATGCCGTTCCGGCGGCCCAGGCGCTCACCGCCTACCGGGTCATCCAGGAGGCCGTGGTCAACACCCTGCGCCACTCCGACGCCGGCCGCCTCACCATCCGGGTGCAGGCCCGGCCCCGAGCCCTGGCGGTGACGGTCACCGACGACGGGCGCTCAGTGGCCGGATTCACCGAGGGGCACGGGCTGACCGGCATGCGCGAGCGGGTCACGGCCCTCGGGGGAACACTGCGTGTGGACACGGGCAACGGCTTCGCGGTCCAGGCCGTCCTGCCTCTGACGGACCACATGACAGGCTTGGCGCCATGACCATCAGTGTGCTGCTCGCCGACGACCAGGCGCTCGTACGCGCGGGGTTCCGCAGCCTGCTCGGCCGCGCCAGGACCCTGGCCGTGGTCGGTGAGGCCGCCTCGGGGGAGGAGGCGGTACGGCAGGCCGCCCTGCTGCGGCCGGACGTCGTGCTGATGGACATCAGGATGCCGGGCATGGACGGCATCGAGGCAACCCGCCGCATCCTGGCCGAGCTGCCGGCGACCAGGGTGACCATCCTGACCACGTTCGACACCGACGAGCACGTCTTCGAGGCGCTGCGGGCAGGCGCGAGCGGCTTCCTCACCAAGGAGGTCGAACCGGCCGAACTGCGCCGGGCGGTCGCGGTCGTGGCGGCGGGCGACTCCCTGCTGTCACCGGGCGTCACCCGCCGCGTCATCGAACGCTTCGCGCACCGCCCGCGGCCCACCGCCACACTGCACGCACTGACGGCGCGTGAGAACGAGGTGGTCAGGCTGGTGGCGGAAGGACTGTCGAACGACGAGATCGCCGACGCGCTGGTGATCAGCCCACTGACGGCGAAGACCCACATCACCCGGGCCATCACCAAGCTGGGCCTGCGTGATCGCGTGCAACTGGTCATCACCGCCTACGAGCACGGGCTCGTCAGCGTCTCGCGCGCCGATGGCCGATGAGGGACAGGAACGGATGACGGGAATCGGTTCCGCTCCGGCCGCAGGCCGGCGCCCAGCCGCCCGTTGCGCTGCGGCACGTCTCACCGGCGGGTGAACGAGACCGCAGCGTTGGCTCCTCAGGCCCGGAGCTCATACCTGCCTTCGCCCGCAGCTGCGGCTCACCGGCGAGCGAGCGAGACCGCAGCGCCGGGCCGTCAGGTCCAGAGCTGATACCTGCCTTCGTTGCACACGGGCACGCAGACCTGATGCTGTGGCCGCCGTACACGGCAGGACGCGAACCCCGGCACGTAGGCCGACGGCTCCACCCAACCACGATCCCGCCGACGTCGACGCCGACGCCGACGCCGACGCCGACGCCGGACCACGTGGCGGCACGGGCCGATGCCGTAACCAACCCGCACCCGGAGCCGACGTGGCACCTGAGCCGGATGACTTCACGCTGAAGTAGTGCTTTGCTGACCCGGTTTGACGAACCGATGGATACGAACCGCGCACCGCGCGGAAGCACGAGGAATGAGGAAGACCGACGATGATACCGACGCTCGCCAGAACCCTTTCAGGGCCCCTGTCCCGGCGGTCCGCCTCCCCGCACCTCTCCGCACTGCCCTCCACGCCGGTCCGGCGTGCGGCCGGCGTGCTGCTCGCCGTCGCCGCCTGCGTGGCCACGCTGCTCGCGCCCGCACAGACCGCCGACGCGGCGACCGTCCCCACCACCCCGGTCTTCAACAAGCCGACCGGCACCACCGCCGAGCAGCAGGCCATCCTCACCCAGGTCCGCTCCGTGATCGCGAACGCGGACAGCGGCTCGGTCCTGCGGCTCGCGATGTACCACCTGTGGGACGAGACGGTCGCCACGGACCTCGGTGCCGCGAAGGCCCGGGGCGTCAGCGTCAAGGTCGTCCTCGACGAGAGCACCCTGGATTACCCGTCCTCCTACGACCTCCTGAAGAGCAGCCTCGGCACCAGCACCTCCGCCGCCTCCTGGGTGGCCCTGTGCGCCAAGGGCCGCTCGTGTCTCAGCACGGAGGCGACGGGCATCAACCACAACAAGTTCCTGCTCGCGAGCAGCGTCGGCGGCGGCGCCCAGAAGAACGTCGTCGTCCAGCTCACCTCGAACCTGACACCGTCCAACTACAAGCGGTACTGGAACAGTTCGGTGACCGTCGCCGGCAACACCGCCCTGTACGACGGCTACGTGGCCTACTTCACCCGTCTCCCGGCCCAGAACCGCACCGCCTGGTCCTACACGTACGGCAACGCGGGCGACTACAAGTACTACTTCTTCCCCCGCGCGGGCAGCGACGCGACCACGGACACCGTGGTCAACGCGATGGACAACATCACCTGCCGCTGGACCGACTCCGCGGGCACCGCGCGCCGCACCACCGTCCACGCCGCGATGCTGAAGATCACCCGGCAGGCCGTCGCGGACAAGCTGCGCGTGCTGGCGGGCCAGGGCTGCCTGGTCGACCTGGTCTACAGCGAGACCGACTCCGGCACCTGGAACGCCCTGCACGGCGTCTCCGGCATCACGAACCGCTGCTACCAGCAGCACGACCCCGACGACGCCGCCGACGCGCCCAACCGGATCGTGCACTCGAAGAACTGGATGGTCGACGGCATGTACGCGGGCACCGCCCAGAAGGTGATGTTCACCGGCAGTCACAACTGGAGCGGCCCGGCCCTGCGCAACAACGACGAGGCCATGCTGCGCATCACGACGCCGTCGATCTTCGACGCGTTCGAGGCCAACTTCCAGGCCGTACGGTCCGCCGCAGTGCCCGGCACCAGCGACAACGTGGCCGTCTGCAAGGGCTGACAACGGTCAGGCCCGTCGCCCGAGCCGATCCTCATGCAGTCGCGGCACCGGCACGGGCGAGACCCTCGAACGGGGCGTGCGCTGAAGCGCGTTCCGTTCGGGGTGGTCGTGCGCAGGATGGCCCGGCGCCGCGGATAACCGCGGCATGGACGCGGATCTGGTTGCCGCAGAGCCTGGTCCGCTTGTCGTCGCTGTCGGACGCCAGGAGGACGACCGTCGTCTGTGCCAGGTCAGGGCCTGGACGGGTGCCGTTCGGCCAGGAGCCGGGGTGTGTGCGTCATGCAACGTACACACCCTTAACATGTGCCTCCACATACTTCATTGGGGGGAGCATGTCGAACTCTTCACGTCGGCGCCCGCACTCCGTGCGTGCCCGCCTGCTTGCTGCTTGCACGGGCGTGGCGGCCATGGCCGGCATGCTGCTTTCGTCCCCGGCGGTCGCCGAATCGGTGCCGTCGAGTCCGCCCAAGGCCTTGCCCCGGGCGGACTTCCTGGGAGACGGACTGGGCAAGATCATGTATCGCCCGCTCACCGGCCCGTTCTGGCTGACAAATCCGGTGAGCAGCTCCCTGGCGTACCAGTTCTTCCTTGAGGAGGACCTTCCGGGCGATGTCTCCTTCAAGGACTACGTTCCGGTCGGCGACCAGGACGGCGACGGTGCTCCAGAGCTCCTGGTGCTCACCACCAACGGGACGCTCAGCATGGTGCGCACCTCGCACGACTACAACTGGGCCTACGTGGGGGAGAACACCCGTGTGGGGTCCGGCTGGCAGATCTACAACAAGGTGCTGTCGCCGGGCGATCTCAACGGTGACAACCGGGCGGACGTCCTGGCCCGGACTCCGGGTGGCGATCTCTACTTCTACGCTGCCACCGGCGACAAGGCTGTGCCGTTGGGGCACCGGGTCAGGATTGCCACCGGCTGGCAGATCTATGACCAGCTGGTCGGTGTCACGGACAACGACGGCGACGGTGTCGGTGACGTTGTCACCCGCACACCCTCGGGGCAGCTCTTCTTCCACTCCGGAATCGCGGGCGCGGCACCGGCGTTCAAGGCGCCCGTAAAGCTTGGCGCCGGGTGGGGCGTGTACAACCAGATTGCCGGCGGCGACGACATGGACGGCGACGGCAACGGCGACCTCGCGGCCAGGACGGTCGACGGGTCGCTCTACATATACAAGGGGCTCGGCCAGGGCAGCTTCGCGCCGCGGACTCAGGGCACGTGGACCAGTGGTTGGCAGCGGGGAGACGTGATCCTTGGCGCGGGAGGAAACCCCGCCTACGGCAAGTCTCGCATCCAGGCGCTCGGCACCGACGGCAAGATCTACACGTACGAGACGCTCGGCAACGGCCTGCTGGCCCCGCGCCGTCAGGCGCCTTCGCCCTACCAGTGCGACACCTCGTACGGCGGCACAAGGCTGATGACCTTGGTCTCCGACACCGCTCTCGACAAGAGCCCCGAGATGCTCGCGGTGTGCAAGAACGGCTGGCTGACCGGCGGATCGGTCGGCCAGTGGTCCATCGGCGGAGGGTGGAACATCTACGACACGCTGGTCGGCCCCGGAGACCTCACCGGCGATGGCAAGGGCGACCTGCTCGCGCGCGACAAGTCCGGCCATCTCTACCTCTACCGGAGCACCGGCAACGAGTTCTCCCTCTCCACCCCGTCCTTCGCCTCCCGGGTCGAGGTCGGCGGGGGCTGGGGCCTCTACGATCGGATTGTCGGAGCGGGGGACTACACGGGCGACGGGCGAGCCGACATCGTCGCCCGCACGCCGGCGGGAGTTCTGTACCTGTACGCCGGGACAGGCATCACCTCCAGCCCGTTCGGACGCCGCGTCAAGGTGGGCTCCGGCTGGAACGTATACAGCAAGCTCGCAGCGATCGGGGACGTGGACGGCGACGGGCGGGGCGACCTCCTCGCAGCCGACCGCGGCGGCCACCTCTACCGCTACGCCTCGACCGGCGCGGCCCCGGGAGCAGGGTCCTTCCGCCCCCGAGCCCTGATCGGGGGCGGTTGGAACACGTACCGCGAACTCAACTGAGGCCGCACGTATGTGGGGTGGGTGGACGGCGGTCCGGGTAGCCGCCGGCACATCCACGCCAGGGGCGGCCATCCCCACCGGCCGAGCAGAGACGAAGTCCGGCAGATGGCTGTCCCAACGGGCTGCGACGCCTCACCCGGGCCCGGGCCGTCGATTCGCTCCACGCCCGCGGACAGCGCAGGCAAAGAGGCCCCGGGCTGCCGGCCCTGGACCTTGGGTGTTGAGCTGCCGAGCGGGTGTCGAGAGTCGAACTCGCGCGCCGAGCTCGGGAATCAACGGTTCTTACGCTGTTGGATGGACTCTGACCTGCGCTTTCGGATTGGGCAGGTGGATGGCTCCCGGTCTCGGGGAACCGGATCTGACCGCTGTTGTCCGCTCTGCCGGGCACGGATGGGGCACGAGAGCCGGCAGTGCGACGCGTGCTCCGGGCGGGCGGACTGGTCAGAGGGAGATGATGCGGACTTGGTTGCCGCAGAGCTTGGCCATGTCATCGCTGTCGGACGTCAGCAGGGCGACGGGCTTCGGCTGGCGGAGCGCGACCTCGGCGACCGTGGCGTCGAGAGCGAACTTGTGTCCGTGCAGTCCGGCACCTTCGAGCAGCTCCGCTGCCGCCTTCGCCGCCTGCTCGGTGACCGGCTCCACCTTGATGCGGGACAGGGCCCAGTTCAGGCGGGGCATGTTGGTACGGGAGTGGGCTACTTCCACGATGGTGTTCGCCCCGATCACCAGGTCGGCTCCCATGTCGTGGAAGACCTGAAGCATCGCGAGGAGCTTGCGGTCCTGCGCGATCCAGGCGGAGAGCCCTTCCGAGTCCAGGACGACGGTTTCGATGCGCTCGCTCACGCGGTGTCCGCGTCCTTGGAGGAGCCGGTAGCGCCAAAGATCTCCGCGTGGGCCTCGGCGAGCTCCTCGTCGCTGAAGCCTCCGTGCTCTTCTTCATGCCGGCGAAGGTCGTCGCCCAGAAGCTGGTGCCGGATCTGGCGGGCCACGGCTTCCGCCACATAGCCGGAGACGTTGTCCGTGAGCTTGCGGAGCTCCGCCACCTGGTTGCTGGGGAGCGTGACGGTGATGCGAGTCGTTGAGGACATGTAGCAAGCATGCTGAAGTATGCAAAGGCTGGGGAAGTTGTGGCCCGGTCGGCTGACGGCGTCGTCGCCGTCAGGTACGGACGCTCACGCGACGATCCGGATGTCACTCCCTCCCTGCCGGCTCGGGGATGCGCCAGATGATTCGGACCTGTTCGTCGAGGGGGAGCGAGGGGCCGCCCACGTAGATGCGTTGGATGAGATACAGGCTGGCCAGCCGATAGGCCTCCGGTTCGATGTCGTCCACCGATTCCACCGTTGCCCGGCTGAGCTTGTGCACCTGTCGGACGATGCGTGGCTCGGTTTCGAGGGAGCCGAGTTCGGCCACGATGTTCGGTTCCAGATCGGTTTCCTCCCGCATCGCTCGGATCGAGCGCTGCACGAGGTCGGGCTCGGTATCGATGCGGTCGAGTATGCGCTCGAGTACGTACGCATGGATGACGTCCGCTGCGATCCTGCCGTGTTCCGGGGGCTCCTCCCCGGTGCAACTCGGGCATCCCTCGCACTCGACGAGATCGCCCTCCGGGCCTTCGTCGGCCTGCCGGGTGGAGGCGAAGCACGCGGCCACCCACATAAGTTCGATTCGGTCCAGCCCCAGGTCTTCGGCGGTCAACAGATCGATGTCCTGGGCCTCGAGGCCGTCCGGGGGCTCGGGCAGCTGAAGCTCGGACCGCATCAGCGACTCCAGAGTGACCCAGGCCGGTCCCCATTCCTGGGTGCTGAGCAGCAGCGTCGCCACAGCGTCGCCCGGGCGCTTCCAGAAGATGAGGTCTTCGTCGTCACCGTTGACGAAGTGCAGAACGTGATCGGCAGGGTCGAATTCCGCTCCGGACATCTCCTCAAGGTGAGTAAGAACGGCCTGCCGGCCGCGATAGCGCCCGACGTAACGGCGTGCCTGGGCGACGAAGGAGCCCATGGTGGTGTCGTCCAGCACCGCATTGGGACTGATCCCGATGAAGCGAGGCTCATGGAAGGAACCGGAGCGGCGGAGCTGCTGGGTGGCGTTGGCCCAGTACAGCTTCTTGGTGTCCGGGTCGTACACCACGCAGTAGACCGGGATGTTGCCCTCCGACCAGGTATCGCGATGCCGGTCGATGGGCACGACATAGCCGTTGCCCCGACGCCAGCTGTCGCCTCCCTTGACCTGGACCTTGATCGTGTCGCTGGTGACATCGTCGTTGTCGGTAAAGGTGACGTAGAAATCTTCACCGAAGTCGTTCTGCCCGGATATCTCCTGCACGATGTGGTCGTGCTCCTCCAGCAGTGTGCGCAGCGCGTTCACCGCTGCCTGGCCCACCCGCCGCCCTTTGGGGATCTTCGGCATGTCACTTTCTCCACAGGTTTTTCGTCCACCTGGGCGCACCGCAACAGCCTCGCCCTCGGCTACCTTGCCCCATGCGTCTGACATCGCAGCCGGGAGTGCTCGGATGACCAGGGCCGGCTCGATGACGGGCGTCCAGTACGAGGGCTGGGCATCGGCTTCGGTGCGTCCCTCGCCTACACGGAGCGCACCGCGAAACTGCCCAGCTAGTGGGCCCATTCCGAGCCCGGTGCGGCACCTGAAAGCCCGTGGCGATGCAGCAGTGGCTCCGGCGTCATCCCGATGTGATGGTGATGCAACCCGTTCTGGAGATCTCCGCCGCCGAAGACTTCGTGCTCTGGCCGGTTGGCGAGCACGAGTCATACGGCTACCTCGTGCTGAACGGAGAGCTCACTCCCGCGGAGGTGGGCACGGTGGTGATACGCATCGCCGCCTGGAACGACTTCGAGCCGGAAGAGAAGCACGGGCAGTGCCCGACCGACCCGCTCAGCGCCTTCCTGCACGGCCTGCTCACGATGCCTGACCTGTTCGCCGCAGGAGATTCCGGGTGACCGACACCACCGCCGGCACCGTCTTCGTCGAGCCGTGCTCCTGCAACGGCCCAGTCACGCATGCCCTCGCTCAGCTCCTGTCGGGGAGGAGTGCGTAGACGGGTCCAGACAACAAACAAGGCCCGGGTCGATGACCTGGGCCTTAGTCGTGGAGCGGGTGACGAGAATCGAACTCGCGCTCTGAGCTTGGGAATCAGCGGCGCTCGCGCCGTTAAAAGTGCCTATGACCTGAGTTTTCCGTGAGGAAGCTTGGATTTCCATGGACTCAAGAGGCTGTATCTGACCGCTGTTGTCCGCTCCGCTGGGCACGGATGGGGTGCCCGTGCAGCCCGGCACCCCTGAGAAGTTCCGCTGCTTCTCTCGCCGCTTGTGCGGTGACGGGCTCCACCTTGACGCGGGACAGAGCCCACTTCAGGCGAGGCGAGAGTGGCTGACTTTCACGAGGAGACGCTGACCTGCCGTAACCGCCGCGAAACGCCCGCTCGTGCAGGACCGAGCGAACACCGGCAGCACGGGCTTCCGGGGCCTTGGTGCCCTCGCGGGGCGCCCGCCCGAGGAGCTCCGCAAGGGGGCCTGCCGCGTACAGCCCCCCCGACCGGCAACACATGACGCCACTGCGGGCTGGACGCTTGAGGGGGCTCCCACTGCTTCGCATCGAGCCGAGCGCCGAAGGATGTTGATGGTCGGCACGGCTATCAATCCGGCAGGCACCCCAGTCGCGGTCCTCGCGTGTCGTCACTACGGTGTCCGGATACAGCCCGGGCAACAGCAGAAGCTCCGGGCCACCGGCCTGAGGCTTCTGCGTGAAGCACCTTACGTGCGTCGGTCTAGGACAACATGTTTGCTTCTCCCGAATCTTTCATGGGGAAGCGAAAGAGGTGGTTCGGGCCTGGCTTCTTGAGGGTTGGCACACCGTAGTTGCCAAAGGCTTTCGCGATAACACGCTGCTGGCCGGTGCATGTGTTGTTCCATGCCGTCGCGAAAAGGTGCATGACCTGGATAGCAGATTGCATACCCCTCACCGGCGACCGATTTCCCTTATCGGTCATTTCCCCGCCGAGGAAATAGTTGCGCAGGACCAGTCCCGGGTCGCGTCGCTGGAAATTCTCCCCGGTGCCCAGCTGCGCGTACCACTGGTCCGGGACCTCGGAAGATCCGCACGCCTGAGTCGCCAGATAGTGAACGAGGGTGGTCGCACGTGCCGACGCGCGCGGGATCGGCTTTCCTCGCTTCACCGAGTGTCGGATCTCCGGGTGACGGTCCAGTACCGCCTTGAGCTGGTCATCCGACACCGGATACCGGTTCTTCCACTTCTCGATCGGATGGTTTTCCCACATCCAGAGCAGGCGCAGAGCAGCGGACAGGTTGAAGGCGTCCTTCTCGCCGGCGGCTGCGAACGTATACGAGCTGCTGCGCATCTTCCCACGGTCGACCACATTGAAAGTGTCGCCCTCGATGCCACGCGCAACGCTGTAGCGCAGCGTGATCCCCACAATCACCTGAGCGGCCAGCCTGTGCTGTCCGTCGTACAGCATCCCCTGCTGGTCGCTTGCCAGCCCCTGATGGGTGGTTCGCCACTCCTTGCGGCGCATGGCGCCTGCCCATTCCTCGACCTTGCGGTCCTCCATGGTGCGCTGGTACCACGGGATTCGGAGCAGCAGCTCGCACGCATCCATGGGAGAGACGTCCTCGAACGACAAGGAGGGGGCCCCGGACCAGAGACGGGGTGTGGGGCGCCAATTCATTTTGGAGAGTTTGTGCGTGAATTCCAAATACTGGGTGCCGGTCACCAACTCGGGCACGGAAAAGGATTTTGTCGAGCTCTCCGTTCGGATTTCCCACTCGTCGCCATGTCGGCTCATTGAGAATCCCGGACATGAGCAGACGGTTTCCACGAATCTGGCCATGCTGTACAGGGGTGCGCCGGGTTCTTCGTTCGAATTATTTTGCGAGGCGGCCATTTTGCCCTTCCTTAGGAGTTGCGCAAGACAGGTGGTCACTCTTTCCGGTGCGGTGGGTCAAGCGAGTCGATGAGCCCGTGGCTGGGGAAACAGAGAACGGGCGATTTGATGTAAAATTATTATCGATCATCGATTAAACGTTCGATCTCCGGGTTGGTTTCGCCGAGCCACTTCGTTGGTGGCTGATGTCATCGCGGATAGAGGTCTGGCTCCGGTGCTGCCGGACCTGAGCGGCGCGCTCCTGCCGCGCCGGACTTGACTGCGGATCGGCACTAGCTCCTCGGACGCCGGACGTTGTTGGGGGGAAAACTGGCGCGACGGCGCGTGGAGGAGGACACGGGCGCGCTAGACGCCGACCTGAGCCTTCGTCGGAAGGGCGATGGTGGGCGCCATAAGCGTGCTTCGAGCTTGGAAAGGTGGATCCCGTACCGGAGCGCCTTGCCTTTGTAGAAGCATGGTGTGTGGTGTGGTCTGTCTCTGCGAGCCTGCACCTGAGGACCCGTCTACGGTTGCTCAGCGGCAGGTGGTCGAGCCGCTGCATCCGCGCCGAGATCCGCGGTGAGTGGACCAACCGCTACGGTTCTTGTGTCGCGCTTGTCTTCGATCCGGTGGTGTACGCGTATGGGCGGGGGCACGCCGGCGGTATGCGCCGCATGATCGGGTATCACCTGCGGGCGCGAAGGAATGGGAGGTCTCGCGTTTCGTCACGTTCGATCAGTCAGACCTCTGGGACAAATTTCGCCAGACGAGTGTCAGTCTGCACGGGGTGAGCGCTGCGGTGGCCTTCGGTGACGCCGGGCTTGCCCTGGAGGCCGCGCACACCTCATGCGACGGCACATTCGCCCCCTCCCCGAGCGACGGGCTGCTCTCTGGGGCGAGAGGGCCCGCGCTTACAGCCAGCCGGGCCGACCAGAGGTACCGGGCGCTCCGCATTGCCGAGAGTTGCGCGGCGCAGGACGTACGCTGCCCGGCCAGCAGGTCATGAAGCTTTTCTACGTCGTCGTGTGCGGGGGCATTGCCGGTGATGTCGGGTGATCAGTGCAGCCAAAGACGTAGGTTGGGGTGTGGGTGTCGTCGCGACTGCGCAGGGACTGAGTTTCGTCGACGCGGAGCCGTCGAGGCGCTGACCAGCTACCGATCCGGTCCCCGTGGCGTTCTCCCAGTGCTTCGCAGCCCTTTCCGGCCCCGGACGCGATTGCCCCAGGCGACGTTCAACACGACCAACAAGTGGAGCGGCCGGCATCTCCGACACCCTCGCGCTCGGATCCTCTGCGAGTCCTACGGTCTCGGCACCCCGACCGCCGCTCTGCCCTACATGAACTCCGCCCAGGGCGCCAACCTGCGTACGCCGAAAGCCTGCGGAAACTGCGCACGATGGGCATCTTGATCAGCTCCCACGAACCCACCGCCCGAAGGCGGGAGGCGGGGCAGGCCGATTTCACTGAGAGGAAGGACTCGACCTGCTCACCCTCAGGGTGGCAGCGCAGGCGTGATTCGTGTCGTTGACAACAAAGAAGCCCCGCGCCGTTGGCTGGGGGATTTTTCGTGGAGCGGGTGGCGAGAATCGAACTCGCGCTCTGAGCTTGGGAATCTTTGGGCCTTCGGGCCACAAAGCGCCCCTGGCCTGCGGCGATGTCAGCGCAATCGACCCCTCGGACACCCGGCGCAGACCGCTACTGTCCGCCGTTCACCACCCGTTCTGGCACGGATCTGGCACGACGCCAGCCCCGTCGGCCGACACGTCGAACACGCGTTATTAGCGTCAACAACCTGATCACCGACCACGCCAAAGCGGCCTGGCTTTGCTCCTGCTCGCTGCCTCCTGCCACCTGTGCCCGAGTAACTCCCGACCGAACACCCACAGCAGGTCACGGGCCGTCATAGGCCCCGGTTCCGCTGCCCCCACGACGCTGCCCGATCCGGGCTGCGTGGCCGATGATGATGGCCGAGTGAGCACCAGCAGAATGCGGCTGTTCGGACGCAGCAGGCCAGCTATCGGGGCGCCCTGGTGCGGTGTGTCCAGTCGCTACCACGTGGTCAGGTCGACTGCGTGGACGCAGTGGGGGTCGGATGGGTCCGTCACCCAGCGTTCCTCTTCGCGGATGAGCGAGGGCAGGGCGGCCAGCAGGGCGGTCAACGCGCCGGTGAGCTGTACGTCGGCCGCGATCAGTCCGTCGGCCCTCTCGACTGCGAGGTAGAGGCGCATGGTGTCCTGGCCGGTGAAGAGGAACCCGCAGAGTGCTGGGCTGGGCGGGGTCTCGACGAACGGCCAGGCCAGCGTGCGCAGCACGCGCAGCGCTTGATCCGTGCTGGTCGCGTCGGCGGGTTCGAGGGCGGTGGTATCCACCAGGACCAGGGGCATGCCCGTCACGGTCGCGTCCGTGTGGGGGAGAGGGCCGGATGTGAGCGTGCGTGTCCAGCCAAGTACCAGTGGGGCGGTCACCGGCTCCCCGTCCTCGTCCGACAACGGGACCTCATAGGCGACCAGTTCGTGTGGCGCCACTGTGCCGGCGGCTCCGGTTACGACCCGAACCGCATCCCGCGCCGGCAGCACACCGCGCAGGAAGGTCCCCCCGGCAAGGGGCATCGCTGTGTAGTCGAGGAGGAAGCGCGTGATGTACGCCTGCTGCTCGACCGTTTCCCCGGAGGGGCTGTTCACTCGTTGATCCAGTCCGGGCACCTGTTCATGCCCTTGCAGTAGGCCGTGATGACACCGATCTACTTGCCCCTGCCCGCGTCGTCCTCACCATCGGACGTGCGGCGGGCGTACTGCACGATGACCAGGATCGTGACCAGGTTGGTCTGGTTGCGGGCGACCCAGTAGTGGAGGCCAGCGGTCGGACGGTCATCCAGTGCGGGAGCGAGGCATCGGCATCGATTCCCCGGAAGTACGGGTCTTCGGCCGTGATCAGTTCCGCACGGGCACTCATGACCAGGTCACTGGCTTCAGCGGGCATGTTCTGGAAGTCGTGCTGCGCTTGCTTCGGCCAGTCCATTTGCCAAGGCGGCGGGAGTGGTTCGTCGATCACTCTCCGGGCTTCCTCTCGGCGGCTTCGTGCCGGAGGCGGCTGTACTCCTCCAGAAGCCGGATGGACTCCTCGGGGTCCTCGGACTTGGCAGCGCGGGCTTCGAGGTCGCGAAGGTGCGAGTCGAAGCCGGGGTTCCGAGCGATGGCGTACTGCGTCCACCACAGACGCATGAAGGGCGGCACCGGGGTGATGTTGAAGGCGTCACCGATGACGCGCTTCCAGCGCGTGGCTTTGTTCACGAGAACGGGGTTCTGGCACACATTCCGTGAGGACGATCACCGGCGTTCTGCCACGGTGACGTCGCGTCATCTGGGACCGTGGTCCGGTGTGATGACCTCATAGGGGTGCTGTTCCCGCAGTTCCGGTCGGTCTTGGTGGAGCGGGTGTTCACGGAGGCGGTGTGGTGCACATCGTTGCGAGAACCCTCGATGACACGGCTTCGTGCCCGGATTGCGAGCTTTCGTCGAGTCATGTGCACAGCTGCTACGAACGTCGGCTGGCCGACACTCCGGTCGGCGACCAGCCTGTGGTGATCGAGCTGACCGTACGGCGACTGTACTGCGACAACTCCTTGTGCGGGCGTCGTACGTTCGTTGAGCGTTGAGCAGGTCGCGGGTCTGACGTTCAGGTACGGGAGAAGGACTCCGGCCTCGCGCCGCGTCCTGACGGTCGTTGCAGTTGCCCTCGGTGGCCGGGCCGGGGCCCGGCTGGCAACTGCGCTGCCGGCGAGGGTGAGCCGGACAACGCTGCTGCGGGCGATCATGGCCGTGCCTGACCCGCTCTGGGCCGTTCCAAAGGTCCTGGGTGTCGATGACTTCGCCACCCGTCGCGGGCACCACTACGGCACTGTTCTCATCGACTGCGAGACCGGCCGGCCTCTCGACCTTCTGCCCGGCCGCGACGCCGCCACCCTGGCCGGCTGGCTGCGCGAGCATCCCGGCACCGAGATCATCTGCTGTGACCGGGCCAGCTCCTACGCCGATGGCGCCCGGACCGGTGCACCGAACGCGATACAACTGGCCGACGGGTTCCACCTCTGGCAAAACCTCGGCACCGTCGCCGAAGCCACCATCAGACTCCACAGCACGTGCCTCAAGGCGGCTTTCACCAGCTCCGATGGCCCTACGAGCGATGGCGACAGCGCGAATGCAACGCAGACGATGTCGCCGATCGAAGCCCGCATCCGAGAGCGGCACGCGACCATCCACGCCCTGCTGGCCCAGGGACACGGCATCCGCGGGATCGCCAGAAAACTGCACATCGGCGGTTACACCGTCCGCCGCCATGCCCGCGCGGCAGTCCCCGAACAGCTGCTGACCGGAAGGCACCAGCCCCGGCCCAGCCAGCTCGACCCCTACAAGTCTCACCTGGACAAACGCTGGGCCGAAGGACACACCAACGCTATCCAGCTGCATGCCGAGCTCCAGAACCTCGGCTACCGCGGGAGCTATCAGATCATCAGCGACTACCTGCGACCGAGGCGCCGCCGACGCATCCGCGTTGTCCCACCCGCACCACCAGGCATCCGCCGGATCACCGGCTGGATGATGCGGCACCCCGAGCATCTCGCCGACGGAGAACGCGAACAGTTCGTCGCCCTACTTGCCCACTGTCCTGAGCTGAAGTCCCTCCACGAGCAAGTCCGCAGCTTCGCAGAGATCCTTCAAACCCGCTCCGGTCAGCACCTCAAAGACTGGATCATCGCCGTCCGCACCGCGGACCTGCCCCGATTGCGTGCCTTCGCCACCGGTCTGGAGAAGGACTGGGATGCCGTGCTCCAGGGCCTGGGCACACGCTGGAACTCCGGTCCCGTCGAGGGCCGTGTCAATCACATCAAGATGGTCAAACGCCAGATGTTCGGACGAGCCGAGCTTCCCCTGCTCCGCAAACGCGTCCTTCTCACAGCCGCAGCAAGCTGGTGCCCGGGAGCCAAGACTGTCAGTCCCCTGCGGCATGCTCGCCGACATGAATGAAGACGCCTTCTGGCAGCTCATCGAGGACTGCAGGGCCGCGGAACCAGACCCGGACGCCGAACTCCTTGCAGCCACGTTGACCGAGTGGCTTGCGCAGTCCCCGTTGTCTCTGGTCATCGGCTTTGCCGAACAGCTGTCGTGGGCGCTCTACCGGCTGGACCGCAAGGAGTACGGACACGACCTGAGCGGAGATGCCTTCCTCTACACCCGTGCCGCGGTCGTCGCCGCGGGCCGCACCGAATTCGACAGCGTCCTCCACGACCCTCCGGCCTTCACTCCTTACGCCACCGACCTCATCTGGGCCGAGCACCTGCTCTACACCCCGGACCGGGCATACGAACGAATCACCGGGGAGGAGTGGGACCGCGACACCCGCTACTCCTACGAATCCCGCTCCAACACCGAGGGCTGGGCTGATTGAACGCCATGGCATGGCCTGCGCGTGGTGACGAACTCCAGCGTCGTTGATCGTCCTCACGGAATGTGTGCCAGAACCCCATCCTCGTGAACAAAGCCACAGCGCGCCTCAAAGTCCGGGAGGAGGTGCGGAGTGTGTTCCTGAATCACCAACCGAAGTATTTGAGGCGTGTGTTCGGGTCGGGGAGGCAACCGCAGAGGGTTCCCCCTCGTACCCATCGAAGTGGAGTGCGTGGGCGGGCATGGTTCGTGTTCGTTGGTGTGGGGGTGGGGCAGGCAGCCTCGCGTCGGTCCTCGTGCGACGCCTGCCCGCGGGCCATCTGCGAAAGGCCCCATGCCGGCGCAACGAGTGGGGAGTCGGGCCGGTCGCGCGCGGGGCTGCGACCCAGCAGCGGACCGTCACCGCCCCAGTGCTGCTCCCCCGTTCACATGCACGATCTGCGCCGTCATGTACGCCGCTTCAGGTGACGCCACAAAGTGCACCGCGGCGGCGATGTCCGAGGGGCGGCCCGCCTGGCCCGTCAGTGACTGCTTGGTCCGCGCGGCGACGAACTCGGGCGTGGCCCGGTCGCCGAAGAACTCGGTGTCGGCGACAAAGCCTGGAGCGACCGCGTTCACGGTGATGCCCTGCGGGCCGAGCTTCTGCGCCAGGTCGACTGTGTAGGCGTTGACGGTGGCCTTGGAGCCGCCGTACGAACCGGGGCCGCGCAGCGCGGCGATGGACGACATCTGGATGATCCGGCCGCCGGGCCGGGTGAGGTGCGGCAGCAATCCTTCGGTGAGCAGCACGGCGGTGAGCACGTTGGCCTCGAAGTTGCGGCGGAAGCTGTCCGCGACGCCTTCGAGGGTGCCGTCGTGGGCCGGTGCGACGTTGCCGCCGGCGTTGGCGACGATCACGTCGACCTGCGCGCCGCCCGCGGTGCAGAACTCCACGGCTTTGCGGGCCTGGCCGGGATCGCTCAGATCGGCGGCGACCCAGGTGGCCGTTCCCGCACCATGCGCGGCGTCGAGCTCTCCGGCGGCCTTCTCCAGGGGCTCCTCGCGCCGCCCGATGAGGACGACGTGGTCGCCGTCCGCCGCGAAGACCTCGGCCACCGCCCGCCCGATCCCCGTACCGCCACCTGACACCACGACCTTGCGACGCCCCATGACCCCACCTCATATCCTCATGTATGAACTCTGGTCACATCTCTGACCAGTGACGGTATGACCGCCGGTCTTCGGTGTCAACGGGCAGGTGCCGCCCGTCGGCTCCTCACCCGGATGACGGGGCTCCGATCCGCTCCGACATGCCCAACATCCGCCCCTTCGCCTCAGGTCACCGATCTGGAACGGCAGGCGCCGGCACCTGATCCGTGACCCCTTCGGCCTGCTGCCTCGGCCCGCGGAGCCTCCACGCGCTGAGCGGGGATGCCTTCCCGTTTCTCCAACCCGTTTCGCCAGCGGCCCGATCACCGACGGCATCCCGAACCTCCGCGACCGCACCAACACGACGCGGACTGCCTGCCACGGGTACCTCGGCCCTTGCCTGACCAGTAAGAACGCAGTCATCAAGATCGGAAGGCAGCGGTCTCTGAAGCGGCGGACGACCAAGAATCTGGCATGGATATGGCACGAGACACCTGAACCGGTCCAGACAACAAAGAAGCCCCCGGCCGATGGCCTGGGGCTTTTTCATGGAGCGGGTGACGAGAATCGAACTCGCGCTCTGAGCTTGGGAAGCTCATGTTCTACCATTAAACTACACCCGCGAAACGTACTGGCTGGCCAGCGACGCATCGTCCCACACTGTACCCCATCGCAGGCCCCCGAGGTGTGAGCCCTGGCGTGCGGCCCGGTGAGGTTCCGGTGGTGGTCCGGCGGGGCGGGGTGGTGGTGGACGGGGCTGTGTTGGGCGGGAGTTGGGGGCGTAGCGTGGGTGGTCGGAGTGCCGCGTGCGGTGGCGTCCTGTTCATCCCCTAATGTGGCTTTCTCGTCCACGGCTTGATGGGGAAGGGACTTGATGGACTCCATGGAGCGCACCGTCGTCCGCTGTGCCGAAGGGCACGTTTTCGCTACCGCCTCGTTCCCGATGCAGCAGCTCGGGTCCGGGCGGATCGGTCCCGGGCGGCTTATCCGCTGTCCTCGTTGCGCCCGGTTGCGGCATGCCGTGCCGGTGGTGTTCGAGGAGCGGTAGGGCTTCCGGGAAGGTGGCGACAGGCGCGCGGGCGGCCCGATGGGGGCGGACCCGCGCGTTCTGCGTATCCTCGGTGGGTGCTTCTCTCAGACAAGGACATCCGGGCCGAGATCGACGCCGGACGCGTACGTATTGATCCTTTCGACGCGTCGATGGTGCAGCCGTCGAGCATCGACGTGAGGCTCGACCGCTATTTCCGGGTGTTCGAGAACCACCGCTATCCGCATATCGATCCGGCCGTCGAACAGGCGGATCTGACCCGTACCGTCGAGCCGGACGGGGACGAGGCGTTCATCCTGCACCCCGGTGAGTTCGTGCTCGCCTCGACGTACGAGGTCATCTCGCTGCCCGACGACCTCGCGTCGCGGCTGGAGGGAAAGAGTTCGCTCGGCCGGCTCGGGCTGGTGACGCATTCGACGGCGGGGTTCATCGACCCGGGGTTCTCCGGGCACGTGACGCTGGAGCTGTCGAATCTGGCGACGCTGCCGATAAAGCTCTGGCCGGGGATGAAGATCGGTCAGCTGTGCATGTTCCGGCTGAGCTCTCCGTCGGAGTTCCCGTACGGCTCCGAGCGGTACGGGTCGCGGTACCAGGGGCAGCGTGGGCCGACCGCGTCGCGTTCCTTCATGAACTTCCACCGGACGCAGGTGTGATGCCCGATGAGCGATGACGTGCGGGAGAACCTGACGTACGACGGCTTCGGGCACGCCGTGCGGGAGCTGGCGCAGGCCGTGGCCGATGACGGGTACGAGCCGGATGTGGTGCTGTCCATCGCGCGGGGCGGGGTGTTCGTCGCCGGCGGGCTGGCATACGCGCTGGACTGCAAGAACATTCATCTGGTGAATGTGGAGTTCTACACCGGTGTGGGCACCACCCTGGAGATGCCCGTCATGCTGGCGCCCGTGCCGAATGCCATCGACTTCTCGGACAAGAAGGTCCTCATCGCCGACGATGTCGCCGATACCGGGAAGACGCTGAAGCTGGTGCGTGATTTCTGCATCGATCATGTTGCCGAGGTGCGCTCCGCGGTGATCTATGAGAAGTCGCATTCGCTCGTGAAGTGCGAGTACGTGTGGAAGAAGACCGATCGCTGGATCAACTTCCCCTGGAGCGTGGAGAAGCCCGTCGTGCGGCGCAGCGGGCAGGTTCTGGACGCCTGACGTACGGAAGAGAAGTGACGAGAGCCCCTGCGGGTCCCGGAATGGGGCCGGCAGGGGCTCTCGGTCTTTCTAGATCGTGCCCAGTTTGAGGATCGAGACCAGGGCCAGCAGCTGGATCGCCGACGCGCCCAGCGCCTTCGGCCACGGCAGGTCGTGGGACTTGCTCACCATCGAGGTGAGCAGGGCCGCGGCCGCCAGCCAGGTGATCCAGCCGAGGATCTGGACCAGGGAGTTCTCGCCGCCCAGGAAGAGCGCGAAGACCAGGCGCGGGGCGTCCGTGATCGACATGATCAGCATGGAGAGGCCCACGGTCGGCTGCCACGCGCCGTCGCCGCCGAGCTGGCGGGCGAGGGTGTGGGTGACCGCGCCGAGCACCAGGCCGCCGAGCACGAAGCCGACGCCTGTGATGATGACGTAGGGGATGGCGTTGCCGACCGGGGCGTTGATCGCGTCGTCGCGGGCCTGGTCGAAGCCGAACAGCGCCAGCAGGCCGTAGAGGAACGTGACGACGAGCGCCGGGCCCCAGACCGGGTAGTCGCGCATCTGCCAGAACGTCGGGTTGGGGCGCGTCACGATGCCGGTCAGCAGCTGCTTCCAGTGCAGGCGCGGGCCCGCGGGCTGGGCGGGGGCCTGGCCGGCGCGGTAGGTGTTGCCGTCGCCGTACGGGTCCTCGTTGATGCTGAAGGCCTGGGTGTGACCCGGGCTGTTCGCGTACGGGTCACCCTGCTGGGGGTGGTGGGGCTGTGGGTACGGGTCGGCGAAGTATTCGGGCTCGTCGGCCCCGCCGCCCTGGTAGCCGCCACCGTTGTGGCCGTTGTGGTACCCGGCGTTGTGCGGGGCTCCACCGCCTCCCGTCGGCGGCCATTGCTGCTGTCCGTACGGCGGTGGTGCCTGATTGCCGTACGGCTGCTGCCGCGGTTGTTGTTGCCCTTGCTGCGGGGTGCGGTTGTCCCGGCCGCGTCCGATCCTGAATCCAGCCACGTAATCGAACGTACCTGGTCCGCGCGGTCGGGTGGGCGGGGTGGGCGAACTGGGCCGCCTTTGCCGCTTACCTGTGACATCCCCTAACTTGATCTTTAACCTCAGGGCCCGAACGAGTCCTCGTACTTGATCACTCGGACTGGTAACTGCGGTACATGCGGGCGGCCTTCGGCTGAGCATGT
>NZ_JBIVTU010000005.1:358116-604729 GCF_044756845.1 Streptomyces sp. NPDC091416 | reverse complement strand
CCACACCCACCCCCACATCCACACCACCACCATCACCCTCCGCGAAGACACCCCCGGCAACAAACAACTCACCGCCTACATCACCCACACACCAGGCGCCCCCAACCCCACCAGCCACGAACTCCGCACACACCTCCAGCAACAACTCCCCGACTACATGATCCCCACCACCTACATCACCCTCAACCAACTCCCCCTCACCCCCAACGGAAAAATCGACACCAAAGCCCTCCCCGCACCCGACAACCACCGACCCGACCTCGCCAACACCTACACCGCCCCCCGCACAAACACCGAACGCACACTCGCCTCCATATGGGGCGACATCCTCGGCATCGACACCATCGGCATCCACGACAACTTCTTCGAGCTCGGCGGGCAGTCCATCAGCGCCGTGCGTGTGGCGTCGCGGATCCGGGAGGCCGGGTTGGAGGTCACCCTCCAGCAGATCATGCGGCATCCGACGGTGGCCGGCCTGGCCACCGTGCTGGATACCCCGGAGAAGGAGGCCGAGACCGGGTCCGGCGGGCTGGTCGTCCAGCTGTCGGCCGAGGCCGACCCCTCTCTTCCCCGGCTGTTCTGCGTGCACCCCGGTGGTGGCAGCACGCATCCGTACCGCGCGCTCGCGCAGCGCCTGGCGGGAGCGTTCACCGTGTACGGCGTCCAGGCACCGGGGCTGAACGCGGCTGAGTCGCCCCTCTTCGGATTCGAGGCCATCGCGGACCGCTACTGGCGGGAGATCCGCCGGGTGCAGCCGGAAGGGCCGTGCACGATCCTCGGCTGGTCGACCGGCGCGGTGATCGCGCACGCGATGGGTGTGTCCGACCCGCAGGCGGTGGCCGCCCTGCTTCTGCTGGAGCCGGCGGTCACCGGGGACGACCAGCAGGAACGGTTCCGCCGACACGCCGAGGTGTACCGCCGGGTGGACGGCCTGTGGCAGAGGGGCCAGGACGAGACCGGCACCCAACGTGCCGCCACAGAGCGGGAGATGAAGGGCCTGGCTCCGGAGATGAACATCGAGGAGTCGGCGATCGCGCTCGATGAGTGGCTGCCCTACCCGGTCCTGGAAGCCGAGGTGCGCTCGCTCGCCGCCTACCGGCCCGAAGGCTCGGCGGCTCCCGCGACCCTGTTCGTCAGCGACACCGTGCGCGACGAAAGCGGCGACGAGGTGCCGCACGCCCGGTACGTCGCCCACTGGAGCGGGCTCTATCCGCTGGGCCTGGACATCCGTCCGATACCGGGTCGCCACATGGAGATGGTGAAGGGTGACGAGCAGCTGTCCGTGCTGGTCGCGGCGGTTCGGGAGGCCGGGAGGAACCGCACCGACCACGAAACCCCACTGCTGCTGCCCGCCTGACAGCCGGCTGGTCCGCACGACCGAAGCCGCCCCCCGCTCACGCGGGGGGCGGCTCTTTGCCGCCAGGAGCGTTCGCGGTACTCGACGGACGTTCCGCACCGTCGCAGGGGCGGGGCGGCACACCTCCGGATCGCTCACCCGTTCCAGGAGAACCACGACGGCACCGGGTGAGGTCCGCGGACGGGGCGGGCCGTCGCCCCGACGTCCCTGTCCGTGGCGGGCCCGCCCGCCCGGTGTCACGCGCCGGAGTTCCGTCGCCGGGCAGGGCCTCGGGGGTGTCTCGTCGATCTGGGGCGACTTGCGTGTTCCGCCCGTCTCACGCATGCCCGCACACACCGGAACGCCCCGGTCCCGGGTTCCCTCCGACCAGCAGCGAAGGGAACCCGGGACCGGGGCGAAGGACGCCGGGGCGCGGCGGTCAGGTCACCACCGGGTCAACTCGGGGAAGAAGTGGGGTACGTCGGTGGCGCGGCCGCTCTTCAGGGCGGCCCGGTAGATATGGCAGCCGACGGCCAGGTCCAGGACGCCGAGGCCGAACGGGGAGAAGACGGTGGGCCGGTCCCGGTCGACGGTGACTGTGCCGCGCAGCACGTCGGCGAGGGTGCCGTCGATGAAGTCACGGGTGCCGTACTCCGTCTCCGTGAGGTGGGGCGAGGTCTCGGCGGTGAGGCAGTGGTCGAGGTCGTCGAGGACGTTGTGGCACTTGATCATGACCGTGGGGTGGATGTCGCGCAGGGACAGGTTCAGGATGAGCTGGCCCGACGGCAGGGTCTGTCTGTCCGTCAGCCAGGGGGCCGGCGCGGTGGTGGCGAGTACCACCAGATCGGCGGCGGCCAGGGCCTCGTCGATCCCGGTGACGGCTCTGGCCCGCCAGCCGTGTGTGTCCGACGCGTATGTGGCGAACTTCTGTGCGTACGCTTCCACATGGTCGTGGACAAGGCACTCACGGACGTTGAGGCCACGGGCCGCGAGGAAGTCGGAGACCGTGCGGCCGATGATGCCGGCACCGACGAAGAGCACCGTGCGGGGCGCCTCGTCGGGGGCCAGCGTCTCCACGGCGAGCGCGGCGGAGGCAGCCGTGCGCGCGGCACTGATCCGGGACGCTTCCAGGCAGGCGAACGGGTAGCCGGTCTCCGCGTCGTTGAGGAGCAGCACGGCGGAGGCGCGGGGAAGGTTCTGTCGGACGTTCTCCGGGTAGCTGGCGATCCACTTCAGGCCGGAGACGGGTGCTTCGCCGCCGAGGTGGGCGGGGAGAGCGATGATGCGGGCGCCGGGGTTGTCGGGGAAGCGCAGGAAGTAGCTGTTGGGGTTCACGGTGACGCCGCGGCTGTGCTGGAGGTACGTGTCCCGCACGATCTCCAGGATCTCGGACGGCGCGGAGGTGATGACGTCCTGGGCGACGGTGCCGTCGATCACATGAAAAGTCGACATCGGTGGGTGCCTTTCGCGGGTGGGAGGAGTGCGGGACGGCGGTCAGGCGAGGACACCGAGGTGTTTTCCCACCCAGGCGTCGTTGTAGACCGTGCCGAGGTAGCGCTCGCCCAGGTCGGGTGAGATCGCGGCGATGCGGGAGCCGGCGGGGAACGCGCCGGCGTACTGGCGGATCGCGGCCAGGACGGAGCCGGTGGAGCCGCCGACCAGGAGTCCGTGGGTGCGGGCGAGCAGCCGGCACTCGTGGACCGCGTCCTCCTCCGCGACGAGCACCACGTCGTCGGCGAGGCCGGGTTCGAGCAGCTCCGGGACGCGGCTGGCGCCGAGGCCGGGGATGCGGCGGGGTCCGGGCGGGGCGCCGAAGATGATGGAGCCGAGGGCGTCGACGGCGACGATCCTGGTGTCCGGTGAGTACTCGCGCAGGTAGCGGGAGCAGCCGACGAACGTGCCGGTGGAGCCCGCGCCGACGAACAGGTAGTCGACGTTCTGGAGCTCCTTGAGCAGGGTGCGCGCGGTCTGCTCGTAGTGGGCGCGGGGGTTGGCCGGGTTGGCGTACTGGTTGAGCCACACCATGGACGGGTCTGCCTCGACGCGGCGTCGGATGTGGGCGATGCGGGACTGGAGGAAGCCGCCGTTCGGGTCGACGATGTCCACGACGACGACCTCGGCACCGAGGGCGCGCATGTGGTCGATGCTGGTGGCGTTGGTGTTGGGGTCGACCACACAGGTGAAGGCGTATCGCTTGGTGGCGCAGATGGAGCTGAGGGCGATACCGAGGTTTCCGGAGGACGACTCGATGACGCGGGCGCCGGGGGTGAGGACGCCGCGGTGCTCGGCGTCCTCGACCAGGCTCAGCGCGGTCTTGAGCTTGACCGAGCCGGCCGGGTTGAGACCCTCGATCTTGAGGAAGACATCGGCGCCCGGTGCCATGTGGGCCAGGCGGACGAAGACGTCGTCGGTGACCAGCTCGTAGGTGTGCTCGTAGATCATGACTCGGGCCTCCACAGGTCCTCGGGGCCGGTCTCGTCCGCCGCGTATCTGCCGAGCGAGCTGACGGCCATGCGCATCTCCAGGGCCATGGCGTCCACGAGGCGTTCGAGTCCGTGTTCCGGGTCCTCGTCGGCGGCGACCAGGGCGGCGCGGCCGAGGCCGACGGCGCGGGCGCCGAGGGCGAGCAGTTTGACGGCGCGGATGCCGTCCCAGACACGTCCACTGGCCAGCAGGGTGCGGCCGGCGGGGTCTACGCGGCGCAGGCACTCGGC
Source organism: Streptomyces sp. NPDC091416 (assembly GCF_044756845.1). Lineage (NCBI taxonomy): Bacteria > Bacillati > Actinomycetota > Actinomycetes > Kitasatosporales > Streptomycetaceae > Streptomyces > Streptomyces sp. NPDC091416. The sequence continues at coordinate 600,679 of NZ_JBIVTU010000005.1, read as the reverse complement.
CAGCGGCAGTCCGACGTGGCCGAGGAAGCCGGTGGGGGCCCAGCCGGTGCCGCCTTCCGCTCCGTCGACGGTGACGGCATGGGCGCCCGCCTCCCAGGCGATGGCTGCGGCACGGCCGACGTCCCGGCCGGGTAGGAGCTTCACCCAGCAGCGTGCGCGCGGGTAGTTGTTGCGCATGAGCTGGATCTGCCGGCGGAAGATCTCGTCGGTGAAGGTACCGGGGCTGGAGCAGCGCAGGACCGCTGCGGCGTCGGGGCCGAGGCGTTCGACCGCGTACTGCCCGTCGAGGTCGGCGGCGACCGCCTCGCTGATCATGGTGAGGCCGCCGAGGCCGGGCTTGGCGCCTTGGCCGACCTTCATCTCGAAGCCGAGGCGGCCCGAGCTGAGGAGGCCGGAGACGGCGGGGTCACTGTAGACGTGGTTCCAGACCTCGGAGTCGGCGTCCTCGGTGCTCTGCTGGACACAGACGCCGCCGATGCCCTCGGGCAGTTCCTCGCAGTAGGCGAGGATGCGTTCCAGCAGGCCCTTGCGGTGGTCGTCGCCGCTGCTGCGGAAGCCGTTCATCGGGGCGACGTTCTCGCCGATGACCATGGGGATGCCGAGCCGTCCGGCCTGGCGGCTGAGGGCGAGGCTGGTGCCGGCGACGCGGGTGGAGCCGAGGGCCGACACGTACACCGGCACGGGGGCCTCGAAACCGCCGAGGGCGGTGGTGAGGCGGACGTCGGAGTAGAGGGGTTCTCGTCCGAGGTCGATGAGTTCGGCGAGGCGTCCGGGCATGAAGACGGGTGGGACCAGGCGCAGGGCGTCGATCTCGTCGCCCTCTTCGCGGGTCGCGCCGAAGACGGAGGTGCCGTAGCTGTCGAGCGGTGGGAAGACGGCGGCGGCTCCGTCGCGGGCACGCGTGCGGATGGCGTCCTCGGGCAGGCCGGGGGCGGTCAGGTACGTCACGGGGACACGACCCCCGCGAGCTTCGGGAAGGCGGTGGCCTGCCAGACGGAGTCGAGGCCGGCCACCCAGCGGGTGAGGCGTTCGAGGCCGATGCCGAAGCCCGCGCTCCGGGGAATTCCGTGGCGGGCGACATCGAGGTACCAGGCGTACTTGGCGGGGTTCTCACCGGTCTCACGCATCCGGGTGACCAGGGCGGCGTACTCGCTCTCGCGCTCACTGCCGCTGCACAGTTCACCGCAGGACTCGGGTGCGATCAGGTCGAAGTTGAGGAGGGTGCCCGGGTCGTCCGGGCTCTCCTTGTCGTAGAAGCCGCGGGAGCCCTTCGGGTAGCCCACGACGAAGAACGGCGCTTCCGCCTGCCGGGATATGCGCTCCTCGGCCTCCCACTCGATCTCCGTACCGGCGGCCTGCGGGTAACCGTCGCTGCGCAGCCGCTCGACGACCTCGCTGTGCGGCACCCGGGCGAACGGCCGGGCGACGAAGCGGCGCAGGGCGGCGGGATCGCGTCCCAGTACGGCGAGTTCGGCCTCGCACCGGTCGGCGACGGTGTTGACCGCGTGGCGAACGAGGCCCTCGGCGATGTCCATGGCGTCGTCGCGGGTGGCGCCCGCGTACTCGACGTCGATCTGCCGGAACTCGGCGAGATGACGACGGGTCGTGCTGGTCTCCACGGGTTCCAGGCGGACGTTGGGCGCGATGAGGAAGATGCGGTCGAACGCCAGCAGGGACGCCTGCTTGTAGAGGATGGCGCTGGTCATCAGTTTGTAGCGGTGGCCGTAGTAGTCGACGTCGACCTGCTTGGCGCCACGCGAGCCGGGGTCGGTGACGGGGCCGATGATCGGATGGGCCATTTCCACCGCGTCATCGGCACACAGATAGGCGCGGGCGCCCGCGACCAGGGCCTGCTGGATGCGCAGGGCCGCCCTGGTGCGCGGGTCGCGCAGGTGTTCCAGCGGCGAGGGCAGGGCGGGAGCGGCGGCGAACGCCAGGGGGTGGTCGATCTGGAGTGTCATGTCGGTCCTTGTCCGGTCGACGTACGGTTCACCGGCCCGAAAGGGGGCTGCGGAGAAAGAGGGTGGGAGGTCAGCTCGCTCGGGCGAGTGAGCCGGTGGGGGCGTCGTAGCGGGTCTTGACGTGATGCAACGCGTACATCAGCCCCGACGAGGTCAGGCGGCGGGAGCGGTGCACGACGGCGGTGGGGCCGAGCGGGAGCGATCCGGTACGGGACCACTCCAGCCGGCCCTGCTCGGTGATGACGCTGCTCGTGCGACCCGCGTTGTCGGGGTGCAGGCAGAAGGGGACGTCGAGGTAGCCGCGGGCGAAGGCCCGGATGAGGGCCTGCCCGAGGTCGTCGTGCAGGCCGAGGACGGCCTCCACGAGAGCACGAGCCTCCTCTTCGACGCCGGTGGACGGCGGTGGTGCGGTGCGCCGGGCGGAGTGCGCGGCGCTCGTGGCCGTCTCCAGCGCCGTGACGTTCTCCGCGATCGAGGGAATGCGCGCGGACTCGGCGGCCGTCTTGACGATGAGGCGCGCGGCTCCGGTCCGCACCGCGAGCCGGGCCGCGTCCGCGACAAGGGCCAGCGCGCCGGGTCTGGTCTCTGGATAGACACCCATGTAGGCGTAGACGACCACGTGCCAGGAGGTGTCCGGGAGGTGGTCGGCGGCCAGGGCGCGCAGCGCGTGGACGGCTTCCTCGTCCTGCTCCGCGCTGGTCTGCTGGGCGTAGCTCAGGGAGATGCTGCGCAGGCCGTGCTGCCGGAAGAACATCCCTTCCAGTACGGAGAGGGCGACGAGCAGCGACGGTGGGCAGAGCTGGCCCAGCATGCAGCCGCCGAAGGTCTCCAGGTGCGGTTCGACGCCGGATGCCCGGAGCGAGGCAAGTGTGCGGCAGGCGTCGCGCCAGGCCTGCACGGAGGTGGCCAGCGGGGTGCGCCCGTAGGGCAGGCAGTAGGAGACGGGGCCGCCCTCGGTGGCGTCGAGCCCGGCGTCGATCAGTGCCTCGACTATGCGGCCGGGCTGCGCGGAGCCGTGCCTCACCTGGACGGGGAAGTCCTCGGCGCGGACGCCGTCGAGCAGCGCGGAGGTGGTGGCGACGGGCATGGTCACGAGCGGGTAGCCGTTGAGCGGGTGCCCCCGGGCAGCGGTTCGGGCAGCGGCCTCGTAGTCACCGACTCGGGTGAAGCTGTCGAGGGTGAGGGTGCCGACGGTGGTGGCTGCGGCGCCACGGGTGGCAAGCAGGCCCGCGCGCATCCTGGCGGGGTCGGCGAACCCCATGCGGGGCTGGACGACGAGGGCACCGGAGCGTGCGGCGGCGTCCATGAAGCGGTGGAAGGCGCCACCGGGGAGGGGGTCAGCCGGCATTGGCGTAGTCCCTTCCGTGCCCGCGCCGCGACAGGGAGTCGAGCAGGGCGAGCAGCCGAGGTACGGCGCTCGGCCCGGTGAGGACGGCATCGAAGCCGGCCCCGGTGAGCGCGGTGTGGGCTTCGGGGGCGAGGGCGCCCTCGGTGCCGAGCTTGCCTCCGATGACGAGGGGCACATGGGCCAGGGCGGGCTCGGCACGCACCGCGCGGGCCAGGGCGGGGGCCTCCTCAGCGCCGTGCCCGTTGACGGTGCTCACGACGATGAGGCCGGGGGAGCGTGTGGCGGACTCGGTGACCAGGGTGTCCACCGGGACGCAGGCTCCGAGGTTGGTGACCTCCCATCCCTGTTCCTCCAGGGCGAGTTGGAGGAACAGCAGGTTCCAGGTGTGCGAGTCCGAGGGGATGGTGCTCAGAACCGCGTGGGGCGGGCTCTCCGGGGGTTGGTGACGCACGTACACGACCGGCTTTCCTCTCGACACCGTAAGGGGCCGCGATCGTTGCGATCGGGCCGGTCATCCGGGACGTTCCCCGCCCTGATCGAGTCGCCGAAGGCACTGCCGCCTTGGAGGCGTCCGGCAGCGCTTCGGGGAGTCGGCTCCGGGCGTCCGGACTGCCGGCGGGTGACGTCGTCCATGGTGGCCAGCGCTTCTCCTTTGCGTCACTGGGCACTTGTGACCAGCCGCCGGGGCGTCATTTGTGCCCACTGGGGGCGCCCGCGCACGCGTCCTAACGTGCTCACCGCGGACGTCCTTCCGGCGCCGGTGGCCACGGTGCCGCCTCTGAAGCGCTCCGGCCGCCTGTACCGCACCGACTGCTTGTACCGCTCGTACCACTGACAACGTGCTGACGATGAGGAGTGAACGGTGGCTGATCACCAGGTGGAAGAGTGGCGTCACGCGCTGGCAGGCCTGGAGCCACTGGAGCTGCCGGCGGACCGGCGCCCGGCGGACGACGGGACCGGTCCCCAGGACCTGGTCCTCTTCGACGTGCCCGAGGCAACCGGCAAGGCGCTCTCCGCTCTGGCGCACGCACGGGGCGTGGAGCTTTCGACGGTCCTGCTGACGGTGTTCCAGGCCCTGCTCGCGCGGCACACCGGCCGGGGCGATGTACCGGTGGTGGTGCGGGGCGATGACGGACGGGTACGGGCCGTACGTGGTCCGGACGGCGACCCGCTGTTCGAGGACGCGTGGAAGCACGTCGCGACGGCCGTAGGAGCGCGCGGCGGGCTGCCGTACGCGGAGCTCGCCGAGGCAGCCCTCGGCGCGCTCGACGGTGCCCCGTGGTTTGCGTGGCGCACGGCGGGCGAGGCGACGGCCATCCTCACGCCCACGGCCCAGGTAACTCTGGAGCTCGCCGCCGACGGCGGCGCGCTGCGCGGCGCGCTCGGTTACCGCACGGACCTTTTCGACCGGGCGACCGCGGAGCGTCTGGCAGACCACTTCGGGGTCCTCGCCCGGTCCGCCGCCGAGGCACCGGGGACGCGGCTGAGCGCGCTGGAGATGCTGACGGAGCCGGAGCGGACGCGGATCCTCACCGAGTGGAACGGCTCCCGGTCCGCGTTCCCGGACACGTCGACCGTCCACCGTCTGGTCGAGGAGCGGGCCGCCCGGCAGCCGGACGGGGTCGCCCTGGAGCACGACGGCCGGCTGCTGACCTACCGCGCGATGGACGAGCGGGCGAACCGGCTCGGGCGCCATCTCCAGGAGCGGGGCGTCGGACCGGGCACACTGGTCGCGGTCTGCCTGGACCACGGCACGGATCTGGTGTGTGCCCTGCTCGGAGTTCTCAAGTCCGGTGCCGCGTACGTGCCGTTGGACCCGTCGTATCCGGCCGAGCGGCTGCGGTACATGGTCGGCGACAGTGCGGCGCCCGTGGTGATCACCCAGTCCGCCCACGCCGGCCTGTTCGCACCGGGTCCCGAACTGCTGCTCACCGACCTCAGTTGGCCCGACGGCGACGGCTCGGACCCGGCAGTCGGGGGGAGCTCCTCGGACCTGGCCTACGTCATCTACACCTCGGGTTCCACGGGCCGCCCCAAGGGCGTCCGTGTGGCGCACCTGGGCGTCGTCAACTACCTGCACTGGTGCGACCGCACCTACCCGCCCGCGCCCGGTGCCGAGATCGGCTCGCTGCTGTGCTCGTCGGCGGCCTTCGACCTGACGGTCACCGCGCTGTTCCTGCCGCTGGTGCAGGGGCTGCGCCTGGTAATACCGAGCCCCGGACCGGGACAGACCGTGTTCGACGCGGCCGTGGATCTCGTGGCGACCGGTGCGCCGGTCAGCTTCCTCAAGGCGACACCCTCCCACCTGGAGCTACTGGCCGCCCGGCTGGAGCGGGACGGTGTGCGGCACGCCATCGCGACGGTGGTGGCGGGCGGCGAGGACCTGACACCGGCGCTGACGCACCGCATGCTGGCGAGCGGCGCGGACGACACGGCCGTCGTCAACGAGTACGGACCGACCGAGGCGACCGTCGGCAACGTGGTCAGCCGTACGGTTTCGGTGGATCCGGCGGCGGACCACGTACCGATGGGTCGCGCGATCGACAACACCGAGGTGTTCGTGGTCGGCGCACACGGGGAGGTTCAGCCCGTCGGCGTGCCGGGCGAGTTGCTGATCGGCGGCGTGAACGTGGCCCTCGGCTATCTGGGACGGCCCGACCTGACGGCGGAGCGGTTCGTGCCGCACCCGTTCTCCACGGATCCGGAGGCCCGGGTCTACCGCACCGGCGACCTGGTGAAGTGGCTGCCGGACGGACGGCTCGTCTACCTCGGCCGGATCGACGACCAGGTAAAGCTGCGCGGCCACCGGGTGGAACTGGGCGAGATCGAGAACGCCCTGCTCGCCCGGCCGGGCGTGGCAGCGGCGACCGTCGTGGTCCGCGAGGACGTCCCGGGCGACAAGCGCCTGGTGGCGTACCTGGTACCGGCGGGCGACGGCGTCCCCGCGGCGCCCGAGCTGCGCGGCGCCCTGTCGCGGGATCTGCCGGAGCACATGGTGCCCGCCCGGTACGTGACGCTGGAGCGGCTTCCCCTGACGCCGAACGGCAAGGTGAACCGGAAGGCGCTGCCGGCGCCGGAGAGCCGCCGTCCGGATCTGGCCGTCGCGTACACGGCGCCCCGGACAACGACACAGGCGGCAGTCACCGGCATCTGGGCCGATCTGCTGGGCGTGGAGCCGGTGGGCATCGACGACGACTTCTTCGAACTGGGCGGGCACTCGCTGCTGGCCGCCCGGGTCGCTTCCCGGCTGCGCCGGGACGTGGGCGTGGACGTGTCCTACCGCACCCTGTTCGAGGCGCCGACACCGGCGCTGCTGGCGGCCGCCCTCGACGCGTGCGGTCCCGGCACGGCGACCGCGATGCCGCGCCAGGACCCGGCCGCGGGGCCGCTGCCGCTGTCGTTCGCCCAGCAGCGGCTCTGGTTCCTGGACCAGTTGCAGCCAGGACGGGCGGAGTACGTCATCCCGGTCGGCTTGCGGGTCACGGGGCGTTTCGCACCGGACGCGTTCGCAGCCGCGCTGACGGCGCTGACGGCCCGGCACGAGATCCTGCGGACCCGGTTCGTGGCGGACGGTGGCGGCGTTCCGGTCCAGATCGTCGACGCGCCGGGAGAAGCGGCCCTGGATGTGCACGACGCGAGGCACCTCGGTGGCGAGGCAGCACTCGACATCCTTCGCGAGGCGGCGGAGCTGCCGTTCGACCTGGCCTCGGGGCCGCTCCTGCGGGCGGTGGCGGTGCGTGTCGCCGAGGAAGAGTGGCTCCTGCTCATCGCGCTGCACCACATCGTCTCCGACGGCTGGTCGGAGGGCATCCTCGCGCGGGAGCTGCGGGAGTTGTACGGGGCGGCGGTCACGGGCCGTGCGGCCGCTCTCGTACCGCTGGAGCTCCAGTACGCGGACTTCGCGGCCTGGCAGCGTGCGACCCTGGACGGCTCGGCGCTGGACGGGCAGGCAGCGTACTGGAGCGAGCGGCTCGCCGGGCTCCAGCCGCTGGAGCTGCCGACCGACCGTCGCCGCCCGGCCCAGCGATCGGGCCGCGGTGACGCGGTCGCCTTCACCGTGCCCGCCGAGGTGGTCGATGCCGCCCGGCGGATGGCGGCGGGGCACGGCGCCAGCCTGTTCATGTCCCTGCTCGCGGTGTTCCAGCTGCTCATGGCCGAGTACAGCGGGCAGGAGGACGTCGCGGTCGGCAGCCCGATCGCCGGCCGCAACCGGGCCGAGACCGAGGACCTGATCGGCTTCTTCGTCAACACCCTCGTGATGCGCACCGACCTGTCCGGCGACCCGAGTTTCGGTGATCTCCTCGACCGGGTGAAGGACACCGCCCTCGGCGCGTACGACCACCAGGACCTTCCCTTCGAGCGCCTGGTGGAGGAACTGGCGCCGGAGAGGGACCTGTCGCGCACCCCCCTGTTCCAGACCATGTTCGTGCTCCAGAACACGCCGGACGGTGACGCGTGGGGCATGCGCGGTCTCGGGGTCGAGCCGTTCGCGGTGCGGGCGGAGGAGGCCAAGTTCGACCTGACGCTCTTCCTGACCGAACGGCCCGACGGTTCGCTCGGCGGAAACCTCGTGTTCGCCGTGGACCTGTTCGATCACGCGACGGCGACGCGGCTTGCCGGGCACTACACCACGCTCCTCGAAGCGGCCGTCTCGAACGGGGGACAGCGGCTCTCGGAGCTGGAGGTGCTGGCCGGCGCCGAGCGCGGGCGTGTGCTGGCCGAGTGGTCCGGGGCGGCCTCCCTCTCCCCGGACGCCGCCACGACGGCGCACCGGCTCGTTGAGGAGCGCGCCGCACGACTGCCCGGTACGACCGCGGTGCTGTCGGAGACCGGGGGGCTGACGTATCAGGACCTGAACGAGCGCGCCAACCGGCTGGCCCGGCACCTGCGGTCGCTCGGCGCCGGGCCGGACCGGGTGGTGGCCGTATGTCTGGAGCGTGGGCCCGACCAGGTCACCGCGCTGCTCGCGGCGCTGAAGTCGGGGGCCGCGTACCTGCCGCTGGACCCGGAGCTCCCGGCCGACCGGCTCGCCTTCATGATCGAGGACTCCGGAGCGGCCTACGTGGTGACCGACTCGGCGCGCACGGCCCGGCTGCCCCGCACACCCCATCGCTTCGTCACCGACCGGGACTGGCCGCGGATCCAGGAGCTGCCGGTGCACGACCCGGAGCCCGCCGCCACCCCACAGGATCTGGCCTACCTGATCTACACCAGCGGCTCCACCGGCCGCCCCAAGGGGGTGCAGATCGAGCACCGGAGCCTCGTCAACCTGATCCACTGGACGGTGGAGAGCTTCGGGGCGGCGCCGGGCCGCCGGATCGCGCACCTCGCCGGCATCGGCTTCGACGCGGCGGCGTGGGAGGTGTGGCCCGCGCTGGCCGCGGGTGCGACCGTGTGCGTACCCGACGAAACAGTGCGGCGCACACCCGAGCTGCTCCAGCACTGGCTGGCCGGACGGCGGGTGCACAGCACGTTTCTGTCCACACCCATGCTGGAGGCGCTGGCCACGCTGGACTGGTCGGAGCCGACCTCGCTGGCCCACGTCCTGACCGGCGGTGACGCGCTGCGGCTGCCGGCCGGGCTGCGGCTGCCGTTCCGTGTCGTCAACAACTACGGGCCGACCGAATCGACCGTCGTCACGACATCGGCCGAGGTGGTACCGGGGGTGGCCGTGCCGCCGATCGGCAGGCCGGTTCGCAACACGGTCGTCCACGTCGTCGACAGGTACGACCGGCCGGTGCCGATCGGGGTTCCGGGTGAACTCCTGGTCGGCGGTGCCGGGCTGGCTCGTGGCTACCAGGGGTTGCCGCAGCAGACGGCGGAGCGGTTCGTCACCGTGAACGTCGACGGCACACCGCGGCGGGTCTACCGCACCGGGGACCGGGTGCGCTGGCTGCCCGACGGCCAACTGGAGTTCCTGGGACGGCTCGACGACCAGGTGAAGCTGCGCGGACACCGCATCGAACCGGGGGAGATCGAGGCGGTGCTGCTGGCCGGGCCCGACGTCACGGCCGCGACCGTCGTCCTGCGCGAGGACATCCCGGCCGAGAAGCGCCTGGTGGCGTACGTCGTGCCGGGCGGGCAGGCGCCGACCACCGAGGAACTGCGTGCCCGGCTGCACCGCGAGCTGCCCGGCTACATGGTGCCGTCCGCCTTCGTCCTGCTGGACCGGCTGCCGCTCACCCCGAACGGCAAGGTGGACCGGCGCGCGCTGCCCGCTCCCCGGCCCCGTTCGCCCCAGGACCGCGTCGCGCCGCGCACACCGGCCGAGCGCGCGGTGGCGGCGGCCTGGTCGCAGGTACTGGGTACGGACGTCGCCGGCATCGACGACAACTTCTTCGAACTGGGAGGCCACTCGCTGCTGGCCACGCAGGTGACCTCCCGGTTGCGGACCGCACTCGGCGTGGACGTGCCGGTACGGGCGCTGTTCGCGGCACCGACGGTCGCCGCGCTGGCGGCCGTCGTAGCGGAGCTCGGCTCGGACGACACGGAGCGGATCACGCCCGCTGACCGGACCGGCGGTCCGCTGCCACTGAGTTCCGCCCAGCAACGGCTCTGGTTCCTGGACCAGTTGGAACCAGGGCGCGTCGAGTACGTCGTACCGTTCGCCCTGCACGTTCGTGGCGCACTGGATGCGACCGCGCTGGACACCGCTCTCACCGCGATGGTGGCGCGTCACGAGATCCTGCGCACCCGATTCGTCTCCGAGAACGGCGAGCCGGGACAGGTCATCGACCCACCGGCACCGGTGGGAGCATCCGTCCACGACCTGCGCCACGTCCTCGATCCGGAGGAACGGCGTTCGGCGGCAAGGCTGTTCGCGGAGACCGAAGCGGGCCGCCCGTTCGATCTGGCAACGAGTCCGCTGCTGCGCGCCCACCTGGTGCGGCTCGCCGACAACGAGGCATTCCTCCTGCTGACCGTGCACCACATCGCCGCCGACGGATGGTCGGAGGGAGTCATGGCGCGCGAACTGCGCGAGGGGTACCGGGCGGCGATGGCGGGGGTGGCGCCGACCGGTCTGCCCGCACTGCCTCTGCAGTACGCGGACTTCTCCGTGTGGCAACGGGAGCGGATGGCCGGTGAGGTGATGGAGGGGCAACTGACCTACTGGCGGGACCGGCTCACCGGGCTGGAACCGCTGGAGCTGCCGAGCGACCACCGACGCCCGGCGGGACCGCCGGAGGGCGGCGCCACGTTGGCGTTCGAGGTGCCGGGTGAGGTCGCCGCGCGACTGCGGGCGGCGGCGGCGACGAACGGCGCGAGCCTTTACATGGTGCTCCTGGCGGTGTTCCAGGTGCTGCTGGCGAAGTACAGCATGCAGGACGACGTCGCGGTCGGCAGCCCGATCGCCGGCCGCAACCGGGCCGAGACCGAGGACCTGATCGGCTTCTTCGTCAACACCCTCGTGATGCGCACCGACCTGTCCGGCGACCCCACCTTCACCGAGCTCATCGACCGGGTGAAGGACACCGCCCTCGGCGCGTACGACCACCAGGACCTTCCCTTCGAGCGCCTGGTGGAGGAACTGGCACCCGACCGCGACCCGTCGCGCAACCCGCTGTTCCAGACCCTGTTCGCGCTGCAGAACACGCCGGACGGCCACACCTGGAGCCTGCCGGGTCTGGAGGTGGAACCGTTCGCCGTGACATTGCCGGACGCCAAGTTCGACCTGAGTCTGATCATGTCCGAAGGCCCGGCTGGCGGCCTGCTCGGGACCCTGGAGTACCGCACCGACCTCTTCGCGCGTGACACCGTCGACCGGCTGGCCGGCCACCTGCGTACGTTGCTGGACTCGGTCGCCGACGCGCCGGGGGCCCGGCTGTCGGAGCTGTGCATGCTCACCCCGGCCGAGCGGCGAAAGACGCTCGTCGAATGGAACGGTACCGCCACCGCCTACCCGGACCAGGCCACCTTGCACGGCCTCTTCGAGGAGCGAGCCGCCCAGCAGCCGGACACCGTGGCCGTCGACTCACCGCAGGGCGACTTGACCTACGGCGAGCTCAACGCCCGCGCCAACCGGATCGCCCACCACCTGCGGACCCGGTACGGGGTGCGGCCGGACATGCCGGTGGCGGTGTGCCTGGGCCGTGGGGCAGACCTGGTGACGGCGGAGCTGGCGGTACTGAAGGCAGGGGCCGCTTACGTGCCGATGGACCCGGAGTACCCCGTCGAGCGGCTGGCGTACATGGTGCGCGACACGAGGACCCCGGTCGTCCTCACCCACACAGGGCAGGCGGACCGGATCCCGTCCGGCGTTCCCCTGCTGCTCCTCGACGAGTGCGACGCCGAAGGGGGTCCGCTGGACGGTGAGCCGGTTACCGATCCGGAGCCCACCGCCACCGCGCACAACCTGGCGTATCTCATCTACACCAGCGGCTCGACCGGCCGGCCCAAGGGGGTCCAGGTCGAGCACCACAGCCTGGTGAACCTGGTCCACTGGACGGCGGGCGAGTACGGACTCGACCCGGGGCATCGGATCGCGCTGCTCGCCGGGATCGGATTCGACGCGGCGGCGTGGGAGCTGTGGCTCGGCCTGACCCGGGGTGCGACCTGCTGCGTCACCGACGAGAGGGTCAGGCTCACTCCGCATCTGCTGCGGGACTGGCTGGGCGAGCAGGCGGTCCACGCCGCGTTCCTGTCCACGCCGATGCTGGAGTCGCTGTCGGCACTCGACTGGGGCACGGACAGCACCCTCGACTACGTACTGACCGGCGGTGACCGGCTGAGGATGCCGCCGCTCGCCCGGCTGCCGTTCCGCGTGGTCAACAACTACGGTCCGACGGAGACCACGGTGATCGTCACCTCCACGGTGTGCGTCCCCGGTGACACGGTCCCGCCGATCGGGCGGCCGATCGCCAACACCCGGTGCTTCGTGGTGGACCAGCACGGCACTCCGCAGCCGGTCGGCGTTCCCGGTGAACTCCTCGTCGGTGGAGTGCAGGTGGCGCGCGGCTACCTGGGGCGCCCCGAGTTGACGAACGAGCGCTTCGTCCCGTTCGAGGCCGAGGAGGTGGGCGGCCGGGTGTACCGCACCGGCGACCTGGTCCGATGGCAGCCGGACGGACAGCTGCAGTTCCTGCGCAGGGTCGACCACCAGGTCAAGATCCGCGGCAACCGCATCGAACTGGGCGAGATCGAGGCCAACTTGATCACTCATCCCGGTGTCGGTGAGGTCGCCGTGGTCGTCCACGAGGACGTGCCGGGCGACAAGCGGCTGGTGGCCTACCTGGTGGCCGCCGGACCGGACGCCCCGAGCGTCATGGAACTGCACGCGCACCTGGGGCGCCAGCTACCCGACTACATGATCCCGGCGGGGTTCATGGTGCTGGAGCAGCTGCCGCTGACCGCGAACGGCAAGGTGGACCGGGCGGCGTTGCCGGCGCCGGACGGCAGGCGGCCGGATCTCGGAACGGCGTACACGGCGCCGCGCAACACCGTCGAGCGTCACATCACGGCCGTGTGGACGGAGCTCCTGGGCATCGAACGCGTCGGCGTCCACGACAACTTCTTCCAGCTGGGCGGGCACTCACTGCTCGCCACCCAGGTCGCGTCCAGGCTGCGGAAGGCTCTGCGGGTCGACATACCGGTACGGACCGTGTTCGACCACCCGACCCCCGAGGAACTGGCGCAGCACATCGCGGACCTGATGATGGCGGCGATCAGCGCACAGTTCGCGCCGGCCGGATGAGGGCTTACGCCCCTGCCGCGAAGACGGCCGCGGGGTCTCACGGATGCGTGCAGGACGCGTCAGACCATGTCCTCGACCTGGATGCCGCCCTGGGCGATCGCCAGAGCGCCGAGCTGGAAGCGGCTCTGCGCACCGAAGCGATCGGTCAGCTTCTCGGAGAGCCGGCGCACCGTGCGCAGCGACACGTCCATCCTGCGGGCGGCGGCGGCATCGGTGAGACCCTGCGCCCAGAGTCTCAGGACGTGCTGCTCCTGGAGGGAGAGGCCGCCACGGGTGCGCGGGCGCGCCTCGGCCAGCGGCAACGCCTCCTTCCAGAGGCGGGTGAACAGGGCGGCGAACGCCCCGGTGACCGACTCGACGCCGCACACCATGGCGCCGACGACGGCCCGGGCACCGGCGACCGGAACCACGGCGTGGGTGCGGTCGCAGAGGATCATCCACGCGGGCAGCGACGGCAACGTACGGATGGAGCCGACGCTGCCTGTCCTCCCCCGCACGCGGCTCATCGCCTCGGGATCGTTGCGGACGCTCTCCAGGACGATGGTGCGGGCAACCGCTCCACGCCCGCGCAGGATCTCGTCGATGGACCGGCCGGACTCGGCAACGGGAACAGCGACCCGCTCCGTGGGGCCGACAGTCAGCCACTCCTGCTCGCACCCTTCGGCGAGTTCCGTGACACGCCGCCACACGGCGTCCGCACCGGCCAGCCACTCGACGCCCGGCATACCGTCACGGCCGGCGCGGGAGTGCTCGGAGAGCAACCGGGTCACTTCGAGCCGGCTGTCCTCCACCTGGAGCCGATGGCGGGCGAGTTCGTCCTGCTGCCGGGCGAGCATCGCCGCCAGGCCCACCTCCGGGTCGACGGGCCGCCAGCCGGTGGAGGTGTCACCGGGAACCACCAGCAGGAGGGAGGACAACCGCTCCAGCCGCTCCCGGACCGTCTCCTCGGACACCTTCATCTGCTCCGCCAACTCGGAGACGCCGGCGCCGGGCAGGTCGACCATCGTGAGGTAGACGCTCCGTGCGAGGGGGTCGATACCCAGAGAGGTCCGCATGTCCTTCACTCCTCTTGTCTCGGCCGTACGGCACCTGTTGGTCACTGATCGAGTCGACGATGTTCCACCCGCCGGGGCTGCACGGTCCCGTGCCGCTGCCGGGATCGTCGGCCGGACATCAGTAGACGGGAGGCGGTGGCGGTGGCGGATGCGGGCCGACCACCCAAGTTGTGGCCGAAGCTCCCGCGGCGTGCGGCGGAGCGGCCCCGCGCGCTGCAGCAACGACCGTTGCCGGCACGGGTTATCATCTCGCGCATGCCCGCCTCGCAGCCGACCGTCCTGGCCACCTCCGGAGGGCATCGCGCCGACCCCCGTGCGCGGGTGCTGTTCGACTCCCTGGTCCACCACGCGGTTGACCTGTCCGGGGTGGACGGGCGCCGTCCACGCATCCTGTACTTGGGCACGGCGGTGGGGGACGCGGAGCACGTCACCGCACGGATGCACGAGGCGGCACGGGTGGCGGGGTTCGACCTGACGCCGCTGCACCTGTTCCCCATGCCGAACGTGGAGGACGTGGAGGGCACGCTCCTCGACCACGACGTCGTGTGGGTCATGGGTGGGTCGGTGGCGAATCTGCTGGCGGTGTGGCGTGTGCACGGGCTGGACGGAGCGCTGCGGCGCGCCTGGCAGGCGGGGGTGGTGCTGAGCGGGGTGAGCGCCGGATCCATCTGCTGGTTCAAGGGCGGCGCGACCGACTCGTACGGGCCGGATCTGCGGCCGGTGGTGGACGCGCTCGGCTTCCTGCCGTACGGCAACGGTGTCCACTACGACTCCGACCTGGGCCGCCGTCCGCTGATCCACCGGATGGTCGCCGACGGCACCCTGCCGACGGCGCACTGCACCGACGACGGGGTGGGGCTCGTGTATCACGGCACCCGGCTCGTAGAGGCGGTCACGGAATCGGCGGGCAAGGGCGCCTACGTGGTGACGTGCGAGGGTGGCGGGGTGCGTGAGGAACGCCTCGAGCCACGCCTGCTGCCGCCGGTCCGGCATTGACTCCTTCCGCGCGGACGGCCGCGCACCGGCGGGTACGTGCCGCCGGAACGAGGTGTCACGGCGGGCCGCGCGGCAGCACGGAGATATCGACGTATGCCGTGACCTGCGAGGTCGGCCTCCGGCGCCGGGAACGCGGGCCGAGTGCGCACGGGTTCGCGCCTCGGCCCCACTCACCGGCGGGGGCCTTCGGAGAATATGGGGGACGCTCCCCCATGTGGGGGCCGTGCAGTATCTGCGACGTTCTTCCTGTGACCGAATCAGCCGCACCCACGACTCCCCGAAGCGCGCACCTGCCGCTCGCCTGGTGGGCCCCCGCGCTCTCCCTCAGCGAGCGCGTCGGCGCCCCAGGACGTCCGGTGGCGACCGTCGCGGCCGCCCCGTCCGGCCGCGCCCCTTGGGCCGTCGGGGACACGGCGGGCTTCGCGGCTCGGCTGACCCACCTGGGTCTCGACGAACTCGCCCTGGGGGCCCTCGCCGACGAGTCACCGCAACGCCTGGCGAACCGCGCAGGCACTCCACGCTGGGTGGGATACGTCGAAGAGGCCCTGGACTGTGCCCACATCGCCGCGCGGCCGGAGTCCGGCGGCGACGCAACCGGGCCCGAGGCCTTCGCACCGGTCGTGGCACCGCTGGTGGGTCCGGCCTCGGCCGCCCTCGACCGGCAGCTGGCACCGCTCCCTCCGGCAGAACGGGCTGTGCTGCGCGCCTCGTTCGAGCAGTGGCTGCTGGGCCGGATGGCCCGGCAGGCGGCCCGCACACTCGTCCGTGAGCTGGACGGCGCCCGGCGCGCCGGCCGGCTCCCCGGGGCCACGCCCCGCGATCGCTTCGCCTCCTTCCTCGCCGCCAGCGGGAGCGCGGACGGCCTGCGGGCCCTGTTCACCGCCTATCCGGTGCTGGCCCGGATGCTGGGCCGGACGGCCATGGACGCGGCCGACGCGGTGGCCGAACTCGGCCTGCGGCTGCACGCCGACCGGCAGGAACTGGTGGCCGTCCTTCTCGACGGACGCGACCCCGGCCCGCTCACCCGCATCGAACTGGGCCGTGGCGACGCCCACCGGGCCGGGCGCTCGGTGGCGGTGCTGGAGTTCGCGGACGGGGCACGCGCGGTGTACAAGCCCCGTCCGCTGGGGCAGCACGCCCTGCTTGACGACCTGGCCCACTGGCTCACCGGCCGGGTCGACGGCCTGGAGCTGCGCACCCCGCGCACCCTGCGGCGGAAGGAACACGGCTGGCTGGAGTACATCGAGCACCGCTGGTGCGGCTCGGTGGCCGAGGCGGACGCCTTCTACCGGCGCCAGGGCGCACTGCTGGCCCTGCTGTACGCGGTGGACGGCGCCGACATGCACTACGAGAACCTCATCGCTGCCGGCGACCAGCCGGTGCTGGTGGACGCCGAGACCCTGCTGCACACCGGGCTGCCGCAGGCCTCCACGGCTGGGGCCGACCCGGCCGCCGACGCCCTTCAGGCTTCCGTCCACCGGACGTGCCTGCTGCCCCACCTGCTGATCGGGGAGCACGGCGCGCTGGACATCTCCGCGC
The DNA here is from genome assembly GCF_044756845.1 of Streptomyces sp. NPDC091416. Classification (NCBI taxonomy): domain Bacteria; kingdom Bacillati; phylum Actinomycetota; class Actinomycetes; order Kitasatosporales; family Streptomycetaceae; genus Streptomyces; species Streptomyces sp. NPDC091416. Next base: position 584,089 of record NZ_JBIVTU010000005.1, on the reverse strand, counting down.
TGGGCCGTGCCGAGGAAGGCACGTACCCGAGCGAGGGCCTGTGCTGGCAGGACAGCGGACTGGACACCATGCGCGTCGTGCGAGGTCCGGTGGTCAGTCCGGCCGCGCAGAACCAGCCGCTGCCCCGCGGACGTCGCCTCCACGGCGCCGACCACCGCGCCGCACTGCTGGACGGCTTCCGCACCACGTACGACGCGATCCGGGCGCACGGAAACGAGCTCAGCGCGCCAGGAGCCCTGCTGGCCCGGCATGCGGACAGTCCCGCGCGGCTGATCGTTCGATCCACACGGCTGTACTCGACCCTGCTCGAGGAGTCCACGCACCCGGCACTGCTCGGCGACGCGCTCGCCCGGGACGCCGCGTTCGCGGTGCTGTGGACCGAGTCGTCGCGCGACCCCGCACGCGGGCAGCTGGTGGAGCACGAGACCGAGGACCTGTGGCGCGGGGACATCCCCCTCTTCGTCCACCGGCCCTCCGGCACGGGAGTGCGAGCGGCCGGCGGGACGTGGCTGCCTCACCTGCTGCCGGTGGCGAGCCTGAGCGCCGTCCGCACCAAGATCGCCCGGATGGACGAGGTCGACTGCCGGAACCAGGAATGGATCGTCGCGGCCGCGCTGGCCGCCCGGGAGGCCGGTTCCCCGCTGGTCAGACCACGCTCCGAGCTGGTGGCGACGCCCCTGCCGGCGGTGGCGCCGGAGCCGTCACGACTGCTTGCCGCGGCCTGCGGAATCGCCGACGAGATCGCCGCCCGCGCCGTGCGGGCCGGCCGGGCCAACTGGCTCGGCCTCGAATGCCTGCCGGGCGGGCACTGGTCGGTCCTGCCGATGGGTGCGGGGCTCGGCCAGGGCTACACCGGGGTCGCACTCTTCCTGGCCCAGGCCGGACTGCTCGCGGGCGCCGACCGCTACACCGCGCTCGCCCACCAGGCGGTGCTGCCGTTGCCCGGCCTGCTGAAGATGCTCGCGGCCGACCCCGAACTGTGTGCCGCGGTCGGACCAGGAGCGTACGACGGCCTCGGCGGCATCCTGTACGGGCTGATCCGGCTGTCGTCCCTCCTCGACGCCGAACTCGCGGACTCGCTGCCCGACGCGCTCACCGCACTGCAACACGCCGTGGATGCCTGCGTGGATCCCGGCTTCGCGGACGGTGCCGCCGGGGCCCTGGCGGCGGCGGTCGCCGCCCATGAAGCGACGGGCGCCCGTCAGGCCCTGGACCTGGCCGACGCGGTGGCGGACGTCCTGGCCACCGCGGCCTCGCAGGGCGGTGGCTCCGCAGGGTTCGCCGACGGGGCCGCGGGCATCGGCTGGGCGCTGTGGCGCCACGCGGACCACCGGGCGGGCGGAAGGGGACGCCCGGAGGAAGCGGCCGGTCTGCTGCGCGCGGCCACCGCCGGGCCCGAAGCCGCCACGCACGGCCCCTCGTGGGCCACCGGTCTGCCCGGGATCGCCGCTGCGGCCGCGCACCTGCCGGGGCGAAACGACCTCGCCGCCCGGCTCTCCGCCCTCAGCGACGGCCTCAACCTGAGCGCGGGCCACGGCGTGTTCGGTGCCCTGGAAGCCCTTTCGGTCCTGGCCGGCCAGGGCGACGCCCAAGCGTCCGCTGCCCTGACCCGCACCAGCGGCCGGGTACTCGCGACCGTCGAGGGCCAGCAGCACCGCTGCGCCACCCCCGACCAAGTGCCCTCTCCCGGCATGCTGACGGGCCTCGCCGGCATCGGCTACGGACTCCTCCGTCTCTGTTCCCCCACCCGTGTCCCGTCCGCGCTCCTGCTGGAGCACTCCTGTCCGGCCACTCTGCCCGCCTGCTGAGGGCGAAAGGCCCCGGCCGGACCCGGCTCCTGCCCCACTCTCCCCGTCTCCACTCCCCTCGCCCACCCGGACACTTCCCCACGAAGGAGTTCTCCCATGAACCAGCAGAACCCGCTCTCCAGCCACGCCGCTTCCGTCTCCGCCGAGGACGGTGCCCCCACGCACGCCGGCGCCGAGCAGGACGCCGCAGGCGGTATCACCCTCTCGGGCCGCAATCGTGCGTGCACCCGCGCCCGCGTCCTGGCAGGCATGGTTCTCACCAGCGGAATAGTCATCACGCTGAGTTCGATCGACACCTCGGTGTCCTCGCCCCAATAGACGCTCCATTCCGCTCGGCCGGCAGGCCGGCCGAGCGGAATGGAGGGCCGAACGCCGCACCACGGCTCCAGATAATCTGATTATGCTTGGAGGCCATGCCTTCCCAAGCGTCTTCTCTCATCGGCCGGGATACCCAACTGGGCCTACTCGAACGCGCCTTGTCCCACGCTCGGCAGGGACGCGGCGGTGTGGTCTTCCTGGTGGGCGAAGCCGGGGTGGGCAAGTCCCGGCTGGCGGCCGAGGTCGTGGGCAGCGCGCTCGAGTTAGGGATGGGCGTGCTGCGCGGACGCAGCAGCACCACCGGTCCAGCGGTGCCCTTCAGACCGCTGACCGAGGCGCTGATGTCTCTGTTCCGTACCGGTGAACCGCTGGACGAGCTGCCGCTGGGGCCGTACAGACCCGTGCTGGGTCGACTGATCCCGGACTGGAACACCGGTGCAGGTGACAGCAGTTCCATGGTGATCCTGGGTGAGGCCGTACTGCGTCTGCTCATGGCCACCGACCACGGTCGGGGTCGGATCGTGGTGCTGGAGGACCTGCACGACGCCGACCCCGAGACACTGGGCGTCCTGGAATACCTCGTGGACAATCTGGAGTACAGCCCGGTTCTGCTCCTCGCCACCATCCGCACTGACTTCAGCGACGTCCTGGACCTCGCGCAGTCGGCCCGCCAGCGTGGCACGGCCTCGGTCGTGGAGCTGTCGCCGCTGACCCGCCCCCAGGTCTGCGAACTGGTGGCGGGTCAGTTGGGCACCACTGCGCAGGACGTGCCCGCGGCGGTGCTGGAGCGGTTGTGGGAGGGCAGCGCAGGCAGCCCCTACCTGGTCGAGGAGTTACTCCAGTCGATGATCGGCGCGGGCACCCTGGTGCAGGGGCCGGACGGCTGGCGGACGGTCGGTGATCCGCGCGGCGACGTCTCCTCCGCTCTCGCCCGGGGAATCCTGCGCCGTATCGACCGGCTGGGTGCGGACGGCCTGACGATGCTGTCGGCGGCGGCCGTGCTGGGCAGAAGGTTCCCGCTCACCGTGCTCCAGCGGATGACGGGCATTGACGACCGGGCACTGCTCAGCCATCTGCAGGCCGGTGTCGCGGCTCGCCTGGTGGTCCCGGACGAGCCCGCTCCCGACTGGTACTCCTTTCGTCATTCACCCACCGTGGAAGCCCTGTTCACCCAGCTGACGCCGACTCAGCAGGCGGACCTGGCACGCCAGGGCGCGGAGGCGGTGGAGAAGCTGCACCCGCAACTGCCCGGCGAGTGGTGCGCGCTCGCAGCCGGGCTGCGGTCCGCGGCCGGCGAGGACACTGCGGCCGGCAAGCTGTTCGCGGAGGCGGGGCGGCGGGCTCTGACGTCGGGCGCGCTCGGTTCGGCGGTAACCCTGCTCGGCCGGGCCGAGACACTGCTGGCGGAGTCCGGCGACCCGCAGGACCGGGCGGCTGCGCTGGAGCCGCTCCTGCCCGCACTGGCCGAATCCGGCGACTTCGGCCGGGCCTTCGACCTGGTCGAGCATCTCCATGCCTTGGACAGCGCCGGTCTGGGGGCGTCACGTCTGGCGATCCTGCACACCCGGTTGGCCAAAGTGGCCCACACGGCGGGGCGTTGGAGCGACGGCAACCGGCAGATCGACCGCGCCCGCGAGGTGCTGGGGGCGAGTCCGGATGGTGCGGCGACGGCAACCGTCGACGTCACCGCTGCCTATCTCGCGCTGGACACACCTGGCACGGACCGCACCCAGCAGGCGGAGAAGCTCGCCCGCTCGGCGGCCGATGCCGCCGAGCGCTACGCGCTGCCTGCGGTCGCCTGCCAGGCATGGGAGCTGCTGGCGACCGTGGCCCGCGAGCGGGACCCGGACGAGTCCCGGGCCATGCTCGAGAAGGCCCTGTCGACGGCCGAACGGCACCAGCTCCCACTGCGGCGGATGTATGCGGCGACCCGTATCGCCGGCAATGACTGGCTGGCGGAAGGCGACACCTCCGGACTGTTGTCCGCCCGTGAGGAGGCACTGCGGCTGGGCTCGATCAGCATCGTGCACACCGTGGACGGCATTCTCGTCCTGGACGGGGTGATGCGGGGCGTGCGCGAGGCGACGCGCGAAGCCGCCGTCGAGAGCCTCACGATCGTCCGCAGGCTCAAACTCGCCCCCGCGGTCCGGTACCTCCTGATGTCATTGGCGTCGCTGGAGGCGCACCAGGGCGATCGACGGGCGATGGAGGCCGCCCTCGACTCGTTCGCGGAATGGGAGGGGGCGGGTTCGCAGGAGGAACCACTCACGCTGGGCATGGCACGCGCGTTCTGCGCCCTGCTGGAGGAGGACCGGGACCTGGCACGGGAGGAACTGGGGGCGGTGTCGGAGCTGGAGCGGCACAATCCCAGCACCTATTACCTCAGCGGCACGCACGGGGTGGGGCTGCTGCTGGACGTGCTGGCCGGTGACGCGGACCGAACGCGACAGGAGGCGGTCGCCGCCACGGCGGTCGGACGGATGCGGTGGAACCGCCAGTTCGTCACCTTCGCCGATGCCGTCCTGCTCGGCCGGGAAGGGAAGAGCGAAGAGGCGGCCGAGCGCATCGGTGCGGCGCAGCGGGATGCCGCCGCATACCCGATCGCCCTGCACCTGGGTCTGCGACTGATCGCCGACGCGGCACACGAGGACGGCTGGGGCGAGCCGGTCGCCTGGCTCAGACGGGCCGAGCACCACTTCCACGAGCAGGGGGTGCCTGCCGTCACGAATGCCTGCCGGGCCGCCCTGAGACGGCTCGGTGCCCCCGTGCACCAGCACCGAAGCGGCACGGAAGGCATCCCCGAACAGTTGCGGGCCCTCGGCGTCACGGTGCGGGAGTACGAAGCGTTCCGGCTCCTCGCCCACCGGCTGAGCAACAAGGACATCGCCGACCGGCTGTTCATCTCGCCCCGCACGGTCGAGAAACACATCGCCAGTCTGATGAACAAGACGGGTGCCGCGAACCGCGCGGATCTGTGTGCGCAGTCGACCCAACTGCCGGAGTTGTGACGGGGTGGCCGGGCCCGGCCACTCCGGGGACCTCGGCCTGCCCGACAAGGCGGATCCGCTCCCTGCGCGCATATCGCTCCGCCGCGCCGTCCGGTCCAGCTCGAGCAACGCCGCTGATGGGCTTGACCGTTGAGACCCGACGTCGCGACGGCCGCCGCCGTTCCCCGCCCGGCATCGCCACCGTCATCGGCCACAGCCCCTACGGGACGGCGCACTTCCTCTCCGCCGGCAAGCCGTCATGGAGAGGGCCCGCGCCCAGTACGCCGAGACGTACCGCGTCAGGCACTTCGAGGCGCAGGAAGCGGCATGGCGCCACGCGACCCGACTGGCCCACTACGTGACCGCTGCCCCCGCACGAGTCGAGACCATGCCCTCAGGCCGGACCAGAACCGAAGCCGAGGCATGGATCATCCGGGCAGAAGCCACCGCAGAGCGCATCGACCCGCTGAACACGCCACTCCGGATGCCCCTCATCCCCGACCACAAGCCAACGACCTGAAGCCGTTCCTCGAGCACTGGAACCCCTACGGCCCCCGACACGAAACCCTCCTGGTGCCGGCCCCGCCGTTCCTCCCCGCGGCCCCGTCGTCTCACGCTTACGACGCTGCCTGCAGCCGCCTCTTGGCCCGCCCGGGAGCGCAGAACCATGGCGCCGCCGGGCGTGAGCCTTGACCGTGTCGCCGGGCGCCGGTCGCGCAATGCGGCGCCGCCACCGGGTGTGTGATGCGGGCACCGGCAGAGCGGTGAGCGGTACCGGCTGTTGCACATTGCGGTGACCCGCGCGCCCGCCGCTCCGCGACTGCGCCCCACGGGCGGTGTCCCAGCCACGTCTGCGCAGCCCAAGTCGGGGCCCTGGAGACCTCGTTCACACGTTCCACATTGGCCAGGGTTGCGGCGTGACCTGACGGATCTCCTTACCGCACGCCTGGAGCATGGTGAATACGAAGGTTTCCCCTTTCCCTGAACTGGTCCCTGCCGCCACGGTGGCCGAACGCCCCCCACAGCGCGGCCTGTTCGACCCGACGGTCGCCGATGACGTCCTCGCCGGACTTCCGCCGGCCTTGTTCGCCGAGTTCCGCAGAAAGGACCAGCGGGACAAGGCCGAGCAGTATCTGCGCGGTCTTGTCTGCGCCGACGGACGCAAGTCCGTGCGGAACATCGCGGCGCTGGTGGGCGGTGGCGCCGCCGAGCAGAGCCTGCACCACTTCATCACCGATTCCACCTGGGACTGGAAGCCGCTGCGCGCGGCGCTCGCCGCGCACCTGATGCGCACCTGCACCCCGCAGGCACTGGTGGTGCAGACGATGCACATTCCGAAGACCGGGGAGCACTCCGTGGGGGTGAACCGGCTGTTCGCCCCACAGCTGGGCCGCATGTTCCGCGGTCAACAGGCGTTCGGCGTCTGGCTGACCTCCCAGCGGCTGAGCTCCCCGGTCCACTGGCGGCTGCATCTGCCCGAGCCCTGGGGAAGCGACCGGGACCGGCTCGAACGCTCCGATCTCCCCGAAACCATAGGACACGAGAGCCTGGGCGCCTGTGCCACGAGCGTCGCCCTGGAGACAGCGCACCTTGCGCAGTCCGGCGCCCTGCCGGTCGTGATCGACCTGCGCGGGGGCAAGGCGAGCCCGGCGGTCTCCCGGTTCAGGGCCGCCGGGATCCCCCTGCTCGGGCGTATCGGCACCTCAGTGCCGCTGGTGGTGGCCGACCAGACGATGCCGGGTTTCGGTGCGGGTCCGCTGAACCCGCAGCAGATCCTGGAGTCGACCAGGGGCCTGCGCAGGCCGGTGCACTGGCAGGACGCCGCCCGGCGGCACGCCCTTCGCGCCTCGCTGGTCTCCGCGGTCCGGGTGGCGCTGCCCCATGGCCCCACGAAGCGGCCGCGCCCCATGCTGCTGCTCGGCGAGTGGCACGACCCGCACCGGCCCCCCGCCGGAATGTGGCTCACCAACCTGACGCACCTTCCGGTGGCGCAGTTGCTGCGGATCGCGAAGCTTGCCCACCGTGTCGAGCAGGACTTCGCCGAGATCGGCGAAGCGGTCGGTCTGCGTGACTACGTCGGCCGATCCTTCCACGGCTGGCACCGGCACGTCACTCTCGCCTCCGCCGCCCATGCCGCAAGCATCCTGTCCGTCAACCACCAGAAACCGCAGAGGGCTTACTGAGTGCCTAAGGGCTGTCCCGGCGCGCGTACAGGACCTGACGGGCGCGGCGGAGCCGGAGGGCCAGCTGCACTTCGAGGGCACGCTCGGGCTCGTTCCACCGTGCGCCGAGAAGTTCGGTGATGCGCTCGATGCGGCGGGAGACCGTGTTGGGGTGCACGTGCAGTCTCTCCGCCGCGTTGGTGGGACTGGAGCCTGCTGCAAAGTACTGCTCCAAGGTGGCGATCAATTCCGTCGTACGGTCCGTGTCGTACTCGAGGACCGGACCCAGGACCGACTCGATGAATCCATCGACATCGTGGTCGTCGGAGAGGAGCAGTCCCAGAAACCCCAGGTCCTGCGCGGAGGCCACACCCCCCACCCCGTCGAGGACGGTCAGGGCGTCCAGGCAGCGCACCGCTTCGCGGTACATCCGGCCGGCTTCCGCGGCCGAGGTCTGCGGGCCCGCGGCGCCCACCGAGACGGGGTGGCCGAGCAGCGGGGAGAGCTCGTCGGCCACGGCCTGGGCAGCGGCCGAGGCGTCGGTGCCCGGCACGATGAGGACGATGCGGCCGTTGTCGACCATCTTCAGGCCGCTCACGCGGAAGGCGTACGAGGACGCCCATCCCCCGGCCCGCTTCGGCTCCCCGCCCTCCGGCCGGGCCACGAGCAGGACGTGCGGCCTGGCCAGGTCGATCCCGAGCCGGGTGGCGCGCTGGGTGATCTGGCGCGGCACGGGCGCACCGGTCGGCAGGCTCAGCAGTTCCTCCAGCAGCTCGTCGCGGACCGGGCCCTCCGCGACGGCCGCGCTGCGTTCCATCACGAGCTGCAGCGCGAAGACCTGAGCGATCGTCCGCAGCAGCCAGACGTCCTCTCCGAGGAGGTCGGCAGCCGGATACAGGACGAGCGCCCCGAGCACTTCCTTCCCGGCGGTGACCGGGGTGACCCAGGCCCGGTCGCCCACCCGGGCGGGGCCACCGCGGGTGTACGCCTCAAGTACTGCCTCGTTGAGCGCGTCCTCGTCGACGCCGGCGATCTCGCCGCCGGCCGCCAGCACATGCCCGGCCATATCCCGTATCTGGAGGGTGCTGTCCAGCGCCGCACCTGCGGTCTCGACCAGTACGTCCAGGTCCGTGCCATCGATCAGAAGGTCCATGATCCGGCGGTACGTCGCACTCATCTGCCCGAGGCGTGCCAGGCGGGCACGGACGCGCGCTCCGTCGCTCTTCAACTCGTCAAGCTGTTCCCGCGCCCGCTGGAGCAGCTCCACCCTCCCGATCGCCTCCGCGGCGATGTCCGCCAGCGAACAGATCAGACCGATCTCGTCGGGAGTATAGTTGCGCACCCTGCGGTCCGCCCCGTACAGCACCCCCAGGGCCTCACCGTTCCGGAGCAGGGGGACGGCCATGAGCGCGCGCAGTCCCTCTGCCTCGACCACTCCATCGAGGGTGTCGGAGTGCGCGATGGAGCCGTCCTCGGAGTAGTCGGCGGTCCACAGCGGTGCCCGGCATCGCATGGCCTCCGCTCCCAGCCCCCGGCCGCCCACGATCCGCAGACCCGTGTTGAGCGCCGTGGTGGAACCCTCGGAGCAGCGCACGTACATGCCCTCGGCATCCGGCAGGGTGATGTACGTCATGTCGAAACGCAGCAGACGCCTGCCCCAACGCGCGATCAGCGGCAGCAGGCCGTCCAGCTCCGTCGAGGACGACAGGTCCCGGGCGGTGTCGATCAGAGCCACGAGTCCGGCCTCCCGCTGGTGACTCCTGGCAGTGGCGAGGCTCACCTCGCGCGCCAGCTGCATCACGGACTCGATACGGGCCAGCTGCTCGGGCCCGTGCCGGTTCTCTCGGCGCACGCGCTGCAACAGAGCCTCCAGCTGCCCCGCGGGCGCCCCTTCGGCCAACAACTTCAGAATGGTCAGCAGTTCGTCATCCCCGGCCGATATCTCCCCCGGCATGCCACGCACCCTCTCCCACTCCGGCGCCCCGGTGAAGATAGCTGTCAACCGATCAACAGGTCAACGGTCCGGACCTGCACTGATTCCGTTGCGTGGTGGTGAGGCCACCGATAGGCACCGGCAAGAGTGTCCTGAGATCACCTTCCGGTTTCCACGCCGCATCGCAGACGCTCGTCCAGGGGTGGGGAAACTCCCTTGCCCGCATGGGGAGTCACGTTGATGATCCGCAGTTACGCCCAGTCGCTGCAGCGCAGCCGTGCGGCACGCAGCGACAGCAGGCGCCCCGACAGCTTCCGCCTGCGAGGGCGGGAGTGGACCCTGCTTCCGGACGTCTTCGCCCCGCCCTACACGACGTCCACCGACGCGGCCATGGAGCTGCTGGGTTTCCACGAGGACCACCAGCCGGCCCGAACCGGCTCTTTCCTGGAGATCGGCTGCGGAACCGGAGTCATCGCGGTGAGCGCCGCACTGGGTGGCTGCGAGACGGTGCTGGCTACGGACATCAACCCGCTGGCCGTACGCAACACAGCGCTGAACGCACAGCGCCACAGAGTCGCCGACCGCGTCTGCGCACAGCAGAGTGACCTCTTCGACGCCCTCGACCCCCAGGCGCGTTTCGACACCGTGTACTGGCACTCCAACTTCGTTCTCGCGCCGTCCGATTACCGTTACACCTCCCTCCACGAGCAGGCGTACGTGGACCCCGGATATGCCGCACACCGCCGCTACCTCGATCAGGCACCGCTGTGGACCACGGAGGGCGGCCGGGTCCTGCTGCACTTCAGCAACCGGGGTGACCTGGCACGTCTGTACGCTCTCGCGGATGAGACGGAGCGCGCGCTGAGCGTGGTGCGCAGCATGCACGTCGAAGAGGGTCGGGACACGATCGAGTACTTGTTGATCGAGATCGCGCGGAGGGATGCGTCGAGCCCCCGCCCGCAGCGCGCGAGTGCCGCCACAGGCAATCGGCAAGGAAGCTGAGCAGCCCTTCGTGTCCTGCCCCTCTCCCTGTTCCGGCTCACGAGGGATCCTGGAAGACCCGTGCGTATCCTGCTTGTCGACAATTACGACTCGTTCACCCACAACCTCGCCCACTATCTGGCGCTGATCACCGGTCAGGAGCCGGTCGTCGTACCCAACGACTCGCCGCTCCTCCACCCGGGCCTGCTCAGCGGGTTCGACGCCGTCGTCCTGTCCCCCGGGCCCGGAACTCCCGCTCGCACCAAGGACTTCGGGAAGTGCCGGGAGCTGGTGGAGAGTTGTGACCTCCCCCTGCTCGGCATCTGCCTCGGACACCAGGGCATAGCTCAGTTGCACGGGGCCGTCGTCAGCCGTGCGCCCGAGCCTCGGCACGGACGGCTGTCGCCGGTGCTCCACGACGGCACCGGTCTGTTCACCAAGCTGCCCTCGCCCTTCAACGTCGTGCGTTACCACTCGCTCGCGGTCAATGATCTTCCGGAGAGCCTCCGGGCCACCGCGTGGACCGCGGACGGAGTTCTCATGGGCCTTGAGCACCGGAGCAAGCCGATGTGGGGGGTTCAGTTCCATCCCGAGTCGATTCTCACCGAATACGGCATGGAGCTGCTGCGCAACTTCGTGGAGCTGAGCCGCGCATGGCACGGGGACCGGCCGGCGCTCGTGGCACCGGTTCCCCGGGCTCCGGCCGAAGCCGCACTACCCCGGCGTTCCCTCCAGGTGAGAGTCGAGCGGCTCGATACCGGCTGGGACGACGAGGTCGTCTTTGAAGCGCTCTTCGGGCACGCCGAGAACGCCTTCTGGCTGGACAGCAGCGCCCATGCCGTTTCGGACACGGCCCTCGGCCAGTTCTCCGTCATGGGGGATGCCGGCGGGCCCCTGTCGCGGGTCGCCGAGGCCGACGTGCAGGCGCAGACCGTGACGGTGCGCTCCTCGAAGGGCACGGAAGTGGTCTCGGGCGAGTGGCTGTCCTGGCTCGACCGGGACCTGGCCGCTGCCCGTACCCCTCCGCTCGACCTGCCGTTCGACTTCTGTCTCGGCTGGGTCGGTTACCTCGGTTACGAACTCAAGGCCGAGTGCGGCGGCCGACTCACCCATCAGGCCCCGGGGCCGGACGCGGCCATGATCTTCGCGGACCGTGCGGTGGTGTTCGACCACCACAGCCGCGTCACCTATCTGCTGGCCCTCGTCGAGGACGGGCAGAAAAGGGAAGCGGTCCGCTGGCTGCGTGACACCCGTACAGCTCTGGAGAGGCTTCGCGGCCGTTCCCCCGGGCTGATCTCCGACCCGGTCCCGCACGCCGAGGTGACGCTGCGCCACGACCGGGCAGCCTATCTGGGACTGGTGGACAGGGCCCTCGAGGAGATCGCGGCCGGGGAGAGTTACGAGGTCTGTCTGACCAACATGGCGGAAGCGCGGGGCACCTTCGCACCGCTGCCGAGCTACCGGCTGCTCCGCAGAAGCAGTCCGGCACCGTTCGGGGCCCTGCTGAGGCTGGGAAGCACATCGGTGCTCAGCACATCGCCCGAGCGGTTCGTGAAGGTCGGCGCCGACGGTCGGGCCGAGTCCAAGCCCATCAAGGGAACCAGGCCGAGAGGACGAACCGCCCGGGAGGACGCCGAGCTCGTGGCCGACCTCCTGGGCGACGAGAAGGACCGGGCGGAGAACCTGATGATCGTGGACCTGGTCCGCAACGATCTGGGGCGCTGCGCCGAGCCGGGGTCGGTGGAGGCTGACGAGATCTTCCAGGTCGAGACGTATGAGAGCGTCCATCAGTTGGTCAGCACGGTGCGGGCGCAGCTGCGGAAAGGCACTTCCGCCGTGGACTGTGTGCGCTCCGCATTCCCGCCCGGCTCGATGACGGGGGCGCCGAAAATACGGACCATGGAGATCATCGACGATCTCGAAGGCGGCCCACGGGGCGTCTATTCGGGGGCGCTGGGGTACTTTTCGCTGTCGGGAGCCGCCGATCTCAGCGTGGTGATCCGCACCGTGGTCATCACGCCCGGGCGGGTACGGTACGGCGCGGGAGGCGCCGTCATTGCGCTGTCCTCGCCGGAGGACGAATTCGAGGAGACCGCCGTCAAGGCGGCCCCACTGCTGGCCCTGACCCGGAGCCATTTCCCCGGCAGCAGAGGATCGGCTCTGCCGACCCCGGGAGCGATGCCGTGAACTGCGTCGACGACCGCCGGGGTTCATCTCACAACCAGCCCCTACGGACGCTGAGGGCGAGCAGTTTCCGCGTGTAGTCCCACAGCACGGTCGATCCCTCGTCGATGACGGAGGTGCGATCCCGGACACGAGCCTCGTCGACTCCGGGCGCGCGCCAGGTACCGCCGCCGTTCCCGGCGTTCAGCAGCAGGGGCTGCAGCCGGTCCATGGCCTTGGCGAACTTCGCCTCAGGGGTCCGCCGCTCCTCGAACTCGTTCCACAACTCGTGGAACGCCTTCTCCTGGCCGGCCGGCAGCAGAGCGAATAGTTTCCTGGCCGCCGCCTCCTCACGTTCCGCCTGGTCCTTCCGGCCGACGTCGTCGAACAGGCAGGTGTCACCCGCGTAGATCTCGACGAGATCGTGCACCAGAGTGAGCTTCAGAGTGCGTTCCACGTCGATGGGTTCGTTCGCGTACTCCGCGAGGACGAGCACCATCAGCGCCATGTGCCAGGAGTGCTCGGCGTCGTTCTCCCGGCGGTCGTCGGCGAGCAGCGGGCTCAACCTCAGGACCGTCTTCAGCCGGTCGATCTCGGCTATGAACTCGATCTGCGCCATGAGGCGTGCCGGGACCTCGGAGACCAGCCCGTCGAGGTCCAGGAGGCGCTGTGCGTCCTCGGACGGGGGCTGCGGTGTACTCATGTCTACTCTCCTGTCACAGGGGCCGGCGTCGAGCGTGGGGCAGGCAGAAGCCGTTCAGACCCGGAGCAGTTCGAGCAGCCGGTTCCGGTCGAGTTCCTGAACGATCGTGAGGGGCGGCCGGTCCGACCGCGCGTCCTGCCAGTCGACGGCCGTGACACCGTGCTGGAGGGTTCCGGGCCCGTAGCCCACGTACACACGGTGCCGTACGGCCCTGGTCACCACGGTGGGGTCGAGAGCCACGGCCATGGCCAGAGGGTCGGGGCGCAGATAGTGGGAGCGATCGGCGTACCCCGGGTCGGTGAGGTATCGGTTGTGCACGATGCGCCGCAGTGTGGTGGCGGCCTCGGTCTCGCCCCCGAAGAAGGATTCGAATTCGTCCGGGGTGAAAGGGCAGGCCAGCGTCGCATCCCAGGTGAGCAGTGTGAGGTGGGGGAAGTGCGCGAGGACCAGGTCGGCCGCGGCCGGGTCGGCGACGATGTTGAACTCGGCGTTCAATGTGTGGTTTCCGCGACCGTGGACCGCGCCTCCCATCACCACCACCCGTTTCAGCAGTTGCGGAAGCCGGGGCTCCAGCCGCAGCGCAAGAGCCACATTGGTCAGCGGCCCCAGAGCGACGAGCGTGATGCGGCCGGGGTCGCGCCGGGCACTGTCGATGAGCGCGCGGGCGGCCGGCACATCGTCTTCCTTCACTTCGGTGACAGGCCATCGCGTCAGGTCGCCGAGTCCGTCACCGCCGTGAATGTGGGCGGCTTCGGCCCCGGGCCCGGCGAGAGGACCCGCGGCACCTCGGTGCACCGGGGTGCGGGCCGCCTGTTCCCCGTAGGCGCCGAGCAGCCAGCGCGCATTGGCGGTCACCGCGTCGATGCCCGTGTTGCCCGCGACCGTACAGAGCGCGGCGACGGGAACGTGGGGCCGTTGCGCCGACGGGGTCAGGGCCATGGCGAGGGCGTGGGCGTCGTCCAGCCCGGGGTCTGTGTCGATGACCAGTGCGTTCAACATGAACTCCCGTTATTAAAAGGCCTGTTGGTTCCACTCACCCGGATTCAGCAGTCCACGGTCGAGCCCGTGCGGACGAGGCGTCCGCCGAGCGCGCGGTAGCGGAGCATCGGGAGTTCGGGCTCCCGGTCGACGCGTTCGGCATGGAAATGCACCCCGGACTCCTTGAGAGACTCCAGGAGTACGTCGACCACGGCCCTCGCCAGAGCCGCCCCGGGGCAGTAGTGGGCGCCGGCACCGAAGCTCAAGGAGCGGGAGCGCACGCCCCGGTCGCGGATCTCCAGCGGGCCCGGATAGCGTTCCGGATCAAGGTTGGACGTCCCGAGGCAGAGGTTGACTCTGGCGCCTGCGTCCAGGCGGTACGGGCCGATGGACACCGGCCGGCGCGCGTAGCGGCTCGCGAAGCGGAAGGGTGCCGCGAGACGCAGTACCTCTTCCCTGACCTTCGGCACAGGCATGCGTGCGAGCACGTCACCGTGGATGCGTTCCCCCACGACGCACAGTGCCGTGGTGATCGGTTCGTAGGCGCCCGTGACGACCTGGGTGAGCAGCGCCGTAGCGGCTTCCGGGCCGAAGGCCGGGTCGTCCCACAGCGCTCCGAGCCCTGCGACGAACGGCGTCGGTGGCTCGGCCCTCGCCTGGCCGAGCCAGTGGGACAGCGCGTCGACAGAGGCGAGCGCGCGATCCACTCTCGCCATGTCGATCCGGGGGGTGGCCAGCTCGTCCATGACCCCGACGCCGAGCTCGATCAGCCGGACGGCGTCGGCATCCCCCGTCAGGGCTGCGATGGCCTCCTGTGCCATGGGGCGTGCCACGGTGGCTGCCCAGTCGAAGGATTCACCGCCGCCGGCCGCGAGGCGTGAGTCGGCAAGCCGTCGGCACGCGGCCAGCAGCTCAGGCGTCACCGTCCCCCGCAGAAGCTGGATGGAGGCGTGCCGCACCTGTTTGTGGTAGGCGCCGTCGGAGAACACCGGCCAGAGGGAGAAGAAGGTCTTCAGCCTCCTCCGGCGTTTCCTGTCCTCGTCCGTCAAGGCGGCGAGCCGCTGGTCCGAAGACCGTTCCGACCAGAAGTCCGCACTGGTCAGCGCTCCCTGGACGTCGTTCGCGCGAAAGGCGTACACGCCGCCGTTCTCGGACGCCTCCTGAAGCGGGCAGCCCTTCGCGGCTTCGGCGAGCGCCAGGACCGGGTCGCGGGAGCTGTAGTCCCCGAACACGTCAAGCACGGGTCCCCCCGGCGTGCAGACCAGGAACGGCAGACGCCGCCGGCTCCTGCTTCGGGACAGCGGAGCGGGTCCGGTTCGAGACGTGGAACATCATCGCCGAGCGGTCCCACGCGGGTTCTTCGTCGGCCATGTCCGTGATCCGCCGCAGCACGTCCTGTTCGTCGAGAATCGCTCCGACCGCCTCGGCCACCGTGACGCGCCTTCTCGGCCTCCAGACCACGTCGACTTTGTCGCCGACGGAGACCCGCCCTTCCTCGAGCACACGGAGATAGACGCCTGGCCTCCGGGCGTTGTTGAAGCGCTTGGCCCAGCCCTTCTCATCCATCCATGACCCGAACGTGCCGCAGGCCATACGGGGTGCCATGACCTGGAGGAGCACTTCACCGACCTGCCACTTCTCAGCAAGTACGGCATTGCTGGCATCGAAACCGATGAGATCCAGATTTTCTCCGAACATCCCGTTCCGCAAACCCCTTTGCAGCTGGCACGACCACCAGTCGAGGTCCTCCCGGGCGTAAGCATAGACCGCCTGGAGCGTGCCTCCGTGAAAGTCCGCGGCCTGCTCGTCACCTTCGAGGCCGAGCTTGGTCAGCCTGACATTCCCGTCGACGGGTAGCTTTCTGATCGCCGTCCTCCCGCGGCGTACTGCGAATTCGGGAACAACACAAGGACCAGTATTGACTGAAAGGATGGCTCCCATGCATATGACGCTAACTATTGCGTTGCTCGGCGGTCAACGACGGCGCTGATAATCTGTCAGGTCCCGAATTGCCAGAGCAGAGAGCCTATGCCGTCAATTCCTCTGGTCACATTCTCGGCGCCGAGCGGCACGCGAAGACCACCCTGCTCTTGGGAACAAATAGCCCCAGGGCCGGAAGAGGGCTGCCCCCTCCCGGCCCCACCTCGGTCCGATTCGACGCGCCGGTTCCGGAAATCTCAGCCTCCGGAATCCGGACTGTGTGGCTATATGGCTGTGTGGCCGTGTGGCTGCGCCTAGTGTGCGGGTGCGCCCTTGGCCTTCGCCACCACGAAGAACGCCGGTACGTTCACATACCGCTTGCCCTCCGTGACCGTTCCCTGATAATCGATGGGCGCGGTGGAGACGATGTCGAAACCCGCCTCGACGAGCTCACGTTGCAAGGCGTCCTCCGCGCGGGCGACGGGCAGAGGCACCCGTTCGAAGACGAATCCGAACTTCTCCGCGGGAACTCCCTCGCCCTCAAGCTTGGCCGCAATGAACTCGCCGCTGGTCGGGGCGAGTTCATAGAAAAAGGCACCACCCGTGCTGCCGGCCAGGGTCGCCAGCGACGTGACCGCGAGCTTCAGCTCCTCAGGGGTGAACGCGTGCAGGACCGTGCGGACGTACAGGCCGGCGTCGCCGATCCGGTCGTGCAGGGCGACGGCCTGTTCGGGCTTCAGCAGATCCAGCTGCTCGTACGAGACGCCCGGAGCGTCGTGGTACTTGCGGGCGCGCTCCACGGCGCTCGGGGCCACGTCCACGCCGATCACCCGCTCGAAGTGCTGCCCGATCGCCGCGGTCTGCGTGCCGTCGCCGCACCCGACATCGATGACCGGCTTGGAGGGGTCGAGCACACTGCCGAACAGCTTCAAGTGGGCATGGGCGACATAGGTGGGGTCCACATCCCACGGCGAGGCACCGGCGGTGTGAGGGAGGTCGGTCCAGAAACGGTCCCACATGGCCTCGAAGCGACTCATTCTCATTCCCTCTCTACGTACTCTCAACGGGCGGCAACCCCTGTCCCCGCATCCACCGCGTGATCCGGACATGCCCGATGACAGGGAAAGCATGGCGAGGTAGCCGGGAATACCCTTCGACCATTCACCGCCCCATGCGGAGGTGTAAAGAGGAGAGTGCAGTCTGTGTCAGGTCCGAATGACCCCGATTCGCCGACCGTGCAGCACCATGAACGTGACGGGTGAGCCGGGGCGCGTTCATGGACGCGCCCGGGCTCACCTGTTATGTCATTTCACCAGTTCGCCGATCACCGGCAACAGGGATCTGAACGCCTTGCCGCGGTGGCTGAGGGAGTTCTTGATACCGTCGGGGAGCTGTGCGAAAGTCCGACTTTCGCCGTCCGGCTGGAAAATGGGGTCGTAGCCGAACCCGCCGGTTCCAGCCGGGGCGGTGCGCAACACGCCGGCCAATTCCCCGTGTGTGACGCGTTCCGTACCGTCGGGCAGTGCGAGTGCGGCCGCGCAGTAATAACGGGCGGCACGGTGCGGAGCGGCGATGTCGCTCAGCTGCGCCAGCAGCAGTTCCATATTGGCCAGATCCTGGCCGTGCCTGCCGGCCCAGCGGGCGGACAGGATTCCCGGACTTCCTCCGAGAATGTCGACGCACAGGCCCGAATCATCGGCGATGGCGGGAAGACCCGTGGCCCGGGCAAGAGCATGTGCTTTGAGCAGGGCATTCTCCGTGAAGGTTACCCCTGTTTCCTTGACGTCCGGGATGTCGGGATAGGCATCAGCGCTCACGAGGTCATGAGCGAGTTCCGCATCGGCCAGAATCGCCTTCAACTCGACCAGTTTTCCCGGATTCCGCGTGGCTAAGATCAACGTGTTCATCGGGCAAGTATCACCGAGAGGCCAGGCCGGATCTATAGGAACCGTTCAGAATTCGCCAACAACGCCGCTTGCCGGTAGTTCGTTGAATCCGACGGTCCCGTGTCCGTGGCGGCGGTGCGCAGGACCACCCTGCGGCCGTGCCGTTCACCGCCCTCCAGACGCCGGTGTGCCTCGGCCGCGGCACTCAGCGGCATCACTTCCGTGGCCCGTGGCCGCAGCCGCCCGGACTGCAGCATGCGAGTGATGCCGTCCGCGGCCTCGGCGAGTTCGGCCGTGGTGGCGTGCGAGATCACGAACCCGACGACCGAGCAGTCGTTCATGTACAGCTGCCCGGCCGGCAGCACGGGCGTGGACTGCGCACCGGCCAGCAGGACGACACGGCCACGCCGGGCGAGCAGGCCGACGCTGTTCGCCAGGTCGTTGACGCCCGCCGTGTCGAGATACACATCGACACCGCCGGGACTGGCCACTCGGATCTTGTCGAAGAGCTCCGGGTCCCGGTAGTCGAGCACCTCGTGGGCCCCGACGGAGCGGCAGTAATCGGCGTCCCGGGCCGAAGCGACGGCAATGACGCGGGCTCCGGCCTGCGAGGCGAATACGGTCAGCGCGCTGCCGACGTTGCCGCCGGCACCAACGACCACGACCGTATCGCCGGTACGCAGCCGGCCGTGGCTGAACAGTGCCAGGTAGGCGGTAGCGCCAGGATGGACCACGGCGACCGCTGCCTGCGGGTCCACTCCCTCAGGAAGTCGGTACAGGCGATCAGCGGCCACGACCGCCTGTTCGGCGGCCGCTCCCTGCCGACCGTCGTGCCCGAGGGAGTTGCACCACACCCGGTCCCCTACGGTGAACTTCGCCGCACCGGGGCCGACTTGGGCCACGGTCCCGACGAGGTCACGACTGATCACGAAGGGGAAGGGGGCCGTCGTACGGAACGCTCCGGAACGCACGAAGGTGTCCACGGGGTTCACGGTGGTCGCGAAGACATCGACCAGGACATCGGTCGGCCCTACGAGAGGTGAAGGCAACTCCCCGTACTTGATGACGTCCGGGGAGCCGAGCTCTTCGATGAATGCAGCACGCATGGCGTTCATGATGCATAGATCCGGCACGATTCCCGACCGGCATCCGTTCTGTGCCGCAGAGTATGTCAACTCTCCAGGGGCGAGACGGATGCGGCCGACCAGGGCCGACCGTTGCGGCACGGCCGTTGCGTGAGTGCGATGCGTACTGCGTTGGCACGGCCGCAGAAGCGGTACCGACGGCCGGCACGGTCCCGGGAGCGGTACTCACGGCTGGGACGGTGCCGGAATCCGCCGGCCCCGCGAACCGACCAGGGCCTATCCGTGTCCCGGCGCGGTGGATTCGCGCCCAGGCGCTGCCCGCCTGCGGTGAACGGAGCCGACCGTCCGGTCCCTGCGGGCGGATTCGACGCCTCACCGCTGCTGGGCAGGCAGGACCCGCAGCCCGGCGGAGTTGCCCCTGGCCCTTGCCGCTGCCCCGGCCTATTTTCCTCCCATGCATGTAGTTTTCACGGACATCGCGCCCGGCGACCCCGCGATGACGACCGATGTCGAACCACTCATCCGCACACTGCGCCCCTCACTCGGCCCCGGTCAGTTCGCCGACTTCGCCCTGCGGTCCTGCCGGCAGGGGCTTGTGTTCACCGCGGCCCATGACGGTTCGGGGCGCTGCAGAGGCGTCGTCACCCATCGGACGCTCGCCACAAGTCGAGGCCTGTTGCTGCTAGTCGAGGACCTCGTCACTGATCCGGCGCTGCGGGGAAGAGGCGTCGGCAGGCAGTTGATGGACGAGGTCGAGCGGCGGGCTCGGCTGTCCGGTTGCGACCGGATCGAGCTCGACACCGGCACGGCCAATCACCGTGCCCAGAGCTTCTACCACTCCCTGGGCATGCGGTTGGGTGCCCTGCACTTCGTCCGTGACGTGGCTTCCGGGACTCCGGACGCGACCGCGGGAAGCGGCTTTCCGACTTGACGGATCCCGCCCGGGTGCTTTGACCTCGATCCGTGGCCGGGCGCAGCCTTCCGGCATGTCTGTGACTGAACACAACATTGGCCGCGACGGAGAGACCGCCTTGAACAGCCTGTTCCAGGCGCAAGCCGCCGTCCGCATCTCGACTTCCCCGCAAGAGATTTACAGGGTCATCAGTGACCTGGGCCGCAGCGGCGACTGGAGCCCGGAGTGCCTCGGTGGTGAGTGGGTCTCCGGTGCCCCGGGCGCCGTGGGTTCGGTGTTCCGTGGCGAGAACCTCCGCTCCGAGGAGGTCGTCGCGTGGGCACCGGTAGTGCGCGGCACCTGGTTCACCGAGTCCGAGGTGGTCGCCGCGGAGCCGGGGCGCACCTTCAGCTGGGCGATGCGGGACAGCGCCGGCAGGAAGCAACAGAGCGTCTGGGGTTTCGACATCGAGCCGCTCGGCAGCGACATCGTGCTGACCCACCGCTTCCGGATGGGGGCGCCGACGGAGGGCATCGGCGGCATCACCTCCGGGATGACATCCGAGGAGCGCCGGCGCTTCGTCCGGGAGTGGGGCGACAAGATCGAGAAGGACCTCAAGGCCACAGTCGCCCGCATCAAGGAAGCCGTCGAGGGCGGCTGAGCCGGGGCGCACGACCGAGAGCACACCGCCGCCGCACTCGCGCACGGGCGGCCGTAGTCGGCGTATCCATCTGACGAGAGCTTGGACACATGCTGCTGCAGCGCATCGCCAACCGGGGCATCCGGCTGGGCACCCTCTTCGAGCGGGCCGCGGCCCTGCACCCGGCGAACATCATGATCCTCGACCATGATCTCGACATCGCACCGCAGTTGGGGCGTCGGGCCACGATTGCCGAGATCGCCGACCTGGTGGACGACTACGCCGCCCGGCTGTGGGCGGCGAAGGTCCGGGCCGGCGACCGGGTCGTCGTCTACAAGAGCGACGGATTCGACATCACACTGCTGTCCTGCGCCATCTCCCGCATCGGCGCCGTCCCGGTCCTGTTCTCGGCAAAGCTGGACGGCGCCACCGCGGCCGAGCTGGTACGCCGCACCGACCGCCCCTTCCTCGTCACCGATCAGACGAAGCTGGAGCGTGAACTGCCCGACGAGACCTTCGAGCTGGTCAGCCGTGTCCTGCTGACCTCCGGCGCCCACGAGGCTGCGGTGGACCTGCACGGACTTGCCGGGTCCCCACGGGTACCTACGACCACCATGCCCCCCGAGCACCCGGCACTGATCACGCACACCTCGGGCACCACGGGCATCCCCAAGCTCGCCGTGCACACCGGCCGTACGCTGCAGGCCCGGTACCGGCCGCAGGCATCGATCATCAAGCCGCTGATCCGCAACCGCGAGACCATCGCCCTGCACGTGTCCTTCGTCCACTCACGCCTGTTCACCGCCCTGGCGATATCGCTGCTGCGCGGATTCCCCGTCGTGATGCTCGCCAATTCGGCGCCTGCTCAGGTCGCCGACCTCTTCGCCCGGCTGAAGCCGGGCATCCTCGAGGCGCATCCCAACTCCTTCATGGAATGGGAGGCGATGGCCGATGACCCGCGCGGACCGCTGTCCAACGTCACTTTGTTCAGCAGTACGTTCGATGCCATCCACCCGCGCACGGTGCACCGGCTGCTGCGCGCCTCCAAGCGCCGGGCGCCCATATTCGGCCAGCTCTACGGGCAGAGCGAGGTGGGCCCGGCGGTGGTCCGCGGCTTCACCCGCCGGCGCTCCCTCGACGAGGACGGCCGGTGCGTGGGCACCCCGTTCCCCGGTATGACGCAAGTGCGCGTCGTCAGCCGGGGCGGCAACCCGCCCTCGGCGGCCAACCCGGGTTTCATCGAGGTCCGCAGCGACGGCCGGATCGTCACGTACCTGGACGAACAAGAACGCTATGACCAGCAGGTGTCCGAGGGCGGCTGGTGGCGCATGGGCGACGTCGGTTACCGCACCAAGTGGGGCTGCGTGCACCTGCTCGATCGCGAGGTGGACCTGATCGAGGGTTTCGGCTCGACCCTGGCTGCCGAGGACGCCCTCTTCGGCAAGCTGGAGGACCTGGCCGAGGTCATCATCATCCCCGGGCCGGACGGCCGTGCCGTTCCGGTCGTCTGCACCAAGGACGACAAGCCGCTCGACCCGGCTGCCTGGACGGCTGCCTGCGCGGGGCTCCCGCCGATGGCCGAACCCGTGCAGTGGCGGATCGGGGAGCTGCCGCAGACCGCAACCACCAAGATCAAGCGCCTGGAGCTGGCCGAACTGGTCGCGGCCCGGTCCGCACAGAAGTAGCCGACCAAGGCGGGGCACCGTCGTACGCGTGCGGGCGCACCACGGGGAACACCGATCCCGCAGATGAGGAGCAGCACACCGTGAGACGGAGTGTTTCGAGCCGCGAGGTCGTTCGGTGGGACCCGGAGGACCGGGAGTTCTGGCAACGGCACGGCCGCCGGGTCGCACGGCGCAACCTAGCCCTGTCGGTGCTCTGTGAGCACATCGGGTTCTCCGTGTGGAGCATGTGGTCCGTCCTGGTGCTCTTCATGTCGCCCCGGATCGGTCTCGGGTTCTCGCCGAATGAGAAGTTCCTGCTCGTGGTGGTGCCGACCGTCGTCGGGGGAGTGCTGCGGATTCCGTACAGCTACGCCGTGACCCGCTTCGGCGGCCGGAACTGGACGGTGTGCTCCACCGCTGTGCTGCTCGTACCGGCCTCGTTGACGACGTACTTCGTGCAGCGTCCGGGCACCCCGCTCTGGGTGTTCGTGGCCATCGGAGCGGTCACCGGCCTGGGCGGGGCCAACTTCGCCTCGTCGACGACGAACATCTCCACCTTCTTCCCGAAGCGCCGCCAGGGCTGGGCTCTCGGGCTCAACGCGGGCGGTGGCAATCTGGGGGTAGCGGTGATCCAGCTGCTGGGCCTGCTGGTCATCGCCACGGCCGGCGACACCCATCCCGCCTACGTCACCTCGGTCTACCTGCCCTTGATCGTGATCGCCGCACTGCTGGCCGCGATGAAAATGGACAACGTGAGCGTCGCACGCGCCGAGTCCGGCACCCGGCGCGAGGCGCTGCGCAGCCGGCACACGTGGGCGATATCTCTCCTCTACATCGGCACGTTCGGCTCGTTCATCGGCTTCGGGTTCGCCTTCGGGCTGGTCCTGCAGAGCGAGTTCGGTGCCACTCCGTTGCAGGCCGCCTCCTACACGTTCCTGGGGCCTCTGCTCGGGTCGGTGTTCCGCCCGTTGGGCGGCCGGGCGGCCGACAGGTGGGGCGGGGCACAGGTCACCTTCGGCGCGTTCGCCGCTATGGCGGCGGGCACCGCGGTCCTTCTCGTGGCGTCGTCCCGGGGCTCCTTCGGGCTGTTCGTCGCGGGGTTCACCGTACTGTTCGTCCTCACCGGGCTCGGCAACGGCTCCACCTACAAATTGATCCCCACGGCCTTCGCCCGACAGGCCGAGCGCGAGGTGATGGCGGGCAGGGACGCCCGGAGCGCCTTCGACCGGGCCCGACGGATGTCGGGAGCCGTGATCGGAATCGCGGGAGCGGCGGGCGCGCTGGGCGGGGCGGGAGTCAACCTCGTCTTCCGTGCGACCTACAGCAGCGGCGACAGCGGCTCGACCGCCTTCGTGACGTTCCTTGTCTGCTACGCGGTGTGCATGGTGCTGACATGGAGGTTGTATCTGCGCGGTGAGGACCGCCGCGAGGGCTCGGGACCGTCCGCGCTGCGAGAAGGCGTCGGCCGTGTCTGATCCGGACGAGGTGCGGACCCACTGCCCCTACTGCGCCCTGCAGTGCGGCACCGTACTGGCGCTGAAGGGCGAGGACCGGGTATCGGTGCGGCCCGATGACGCCTTTCCGGTCAACCAGGGCGGCTTGTGCCGCAAGGGCTGGACGGCGCCCGCCGTGCTGGAGGTCCACGACCGGTTGCGCACGCCCTTGGTCCGCACCGCGAACGGCGACCTGGCACCCGCGAGCTGGGACACCGCACTCGACACGGTCGCCGAACGACTGCTGCGGATTCGCGCGGACCACGGCCCGGACGCCGTCGCGGTGTTCGGCGGCGGCGGACTGACCAACGAGAAGGCCTACCTGCTGGGCAAGTTCGCCCGTCTCGCGCTGGGCACCAGGAACATCGACTACAACGGCCGGTTCTGCATGGCCTCGGCGGCCGCGGCCGGCCAGGCCGCCTTCGGCGTCGACAGGGGCCTGCCGTTCCCGGTCGCCGATGTGGGCCGCGCCGACGTCGTCCTCCTCGCCGGCGCCAATCCCGCCGAGACGATGCCCCCGCTGATGCGACACCTGGAGCACCCGGATCTCGTCGTCATCGACCCACGCCGCACCCCGACGGCACGGGCCGCCGCACTGCACCTGCAACCCTCCCCCGGTACCGACCTCGCACTCGCGCTCGGCCTGCTGCACATCGCCGTGGTCGACGGCCTCACCGATGCCGACTACCTCCGTGCGCGCACGACCGGCTTCGAAGCCGCCAGGCAGTCGGCGCTCTCCTGGTGGCCCGAGCGGGTGGAGCAGGTCACCGGTGTGCCGGTCCCCGTTCAACGGGAGGCGGTGCGGCGGCTGGCCTCGGCCGGCCGCGCCTACGTCCTCACCGGCCGCGGCGCCGAACAGCACAGCAAGGGCACCGACACGGTAGGGGCGTTCATCAACCTCGCTCTCGTGCTCGGACTGCCGGGCCGTGAAGGAAGCGGATACGGCACGCTGACCGGCCAGGGAAATGGCCAGGGCGGACGCGAACTCGGTCAGAAGGCGGACCAGTTGCCGGGCTCCCGGTCCATCACGGACTCGCGTGCCCGGACCGAGGTGGCCGAGGTCTGGGGGGTCTCGGCGGACGCTCTGCCGGGGGCCGGGCCGAGCGCCTACGAGCTGCTCGACTCGCTCGGCGCGCCCGGCGGGCCGAGCGCCCTGCTCGTCTTCGGCTCGAACCCCGTGGTCTCGGCGCCGCACGCCGGCAACGTGGCAGAACGTCTCGCGGCACTGGATCTCCTGGTGGTCGCCGACTTCGTGCCGTCGGAGACCGTCGCCCTGGCCGACGTGGTGTTCCCCGTCACGCAGTGGGCCGAGGAGGAAGGCACGCTCACCAACCTGGAGGGACGGGTGGTGCGCCGCCGTGCTCTGGTCCCGCCGCCTCCGGGCGTACGCAGTGATCTCGAAGTCCTAGGCGGGCTCGCCGCACGCCTGGGTGAACCGTCCGGGCGCTACCCGTCCCGCCCGAGTGCGGTGTTCGAGGAACTCCGGCGTGCCACGCGGGGCGGCCGGGCCGACTACTCGGGAGTGAGCTACGCGCGCCTCGACGCGGGCGAGGCGCTGCACTGGCCCTGTCCGGAACGACCCGGTGAACCGCACCCCGGCACCCCGCGCCTGTTCCTCGACGGTTTCGCCCACAGTGACGGCCGGGCCCGGTTCGCCGATGTGGAGCACCGGCCGGCCGCGGAGACGCCGGACTCCGCCTTCCCGCTGCTCGCCACCACCGGAAGGGTACTGGCGCAGTACCAGTCCGGCGCGCAGACCCGCCGCGTCCCGGAGTTGAACGACGCGGCGGGCGAGATGTTCGTGGAAGTGCACCCGGACACCATGCGCCGCTCGGGGCTTTCCGACGGCGCTCTCGCGCGTGTCACCTCGGTGCGCGGCAGCACCGTGGCACGAGTGCGCGCGGTCACCGACATGCGGCCCGACACCGTCTTCCTGCCGTTCCACTTCGCCGGGTCGGGCCGCGCGAATCTGCTCACCAACCCCGCCCTCGACCCACGGAGCAAGATGCCCGAGTTCAAGGTCTGCGCGGTGCGCATCGAGCCATGCCGGACGGCGTCGTGAACCATGTGGTGATCGTCGGCAACGGGCCCGCGGCCCATCGCCTCGTCCAGCGGTTGCACCACTACGGCCACCGGGGCACGGTCACGGTGCTGGGTGGCGAACACCGGCCCGCCTACCACAGGCCGTTGCTGGCATACGCACTCGACGGGTCCGTACCCGCAGCGGCACTCACCCTGCCGCCGCTCCCGGAGCCCGCGCGGATGCGACTGGGCGTGCGGGTCGTCGCGATCGACCGGCGGCGGCAGGTGGTGCACACCACGTCGCGGGCGGGCACCACAGCGCTGCGTTACGACACGCTGGTCCTGGCCACCGGCGCACGGCCACGCGTGCCGGACATCACCGGTGTCCGCCGCCATGACCGCACCCTGGCCCCAGGTGTACGAAGCCTGCGCACCCTCGATGACTGCGCGCCCTTCCCAGGGGCCACCGTGGTGGTCGGCGGCGGCGTGCTCGGTGCCGAGGCCGCGGCCGCTCTGCGCCGCCGCGGCGCGGAGGTACTCCTCGTGCATCCCGGCCCCCACCCGATGCACCGTCATCTGAACGCCGCAGTCGGTCAGTTGACGGCGAGGTGGCTGGAGGAACTGGGGGTGGAGGTCCGCGGCGGGCGCACCGTCGTCGCGTACGAACCGGGCAAGTCCGTACTCGATGACGGGTCCGCCGTACGCACCGACCACCTGCTGCTGTGCACCGGCATACGGCCAGAGACCCGACTGGCATCCGCTGCCGGGCTCGCCGTCCGCACCGGCATCGTGGTCGATGCGTTCCTGCGCACCGACGACCCGCACATCCACGCCATCGGCGACTGCGCCCAGCCTCCCGCCGGGAGCCGAGGCACGGTCGTGGCCGCATGGGAACAGGCCGAGGTCCTGGCCGCCCTGCTCACCGGCCATGACGCGCGGTACGAGGGCACGCGCGCACCCGTCAGACCACGCCTGCCCGGAGCCGACCTGGCCTTCATGGGAGAGAGCCGGCAGTCCCCCGGGGAGCGCGAAGGCACCCGGACGGTCACTTTCACCGACCGCGCCGGGCGGCGGTACGCCCGGCTGACCCTGCAGGACCACAGGGTGCTCGGGGCCGTGCTGTTCGGTCTGCCCGAAGCAGCCGCGGCTGTGGGCCAGTGGTACGCGCAGGGGCGCCCCGTGCCTTCGGACCGGCTGGCGTTGCTGCTCGGCGCGGCCGCGGTGCCCTGCGGTGAGGACGAGCTGCCCGGCGACGCCGTCCTGTGCCACTGCAACCACGTCACCAAGCGGGAGCTGCTGCGGGCGTGGCACGCCTGTGCCGGGCAGTGGGCCGCTCTGGTGGAGACGACGCACGCCACCACCGGGTGCGGGACCTGCAAGGAAACCGTGCGCGGTCTGTGCGCCGACGCATCCGTCCGGGCCGCGGTACAGACGCCCGCGACCGTGCCGGAGGAGGTGGCGTGACCCGCACACTGGTGGTGGTCGGACACGGCATGGTCGGACACCGTCTCGTCCGGGAGGTACGTGCGCTGGACCGGACCGATTCCTGGCGCGTCGTCGTGCTCGCCGAGGAACCATGGCCCGCCTACGACCGGATGGCCCTTTCCTCCTGGTTCGACGCCCCGGAGGGAAGGGACCTGACGCTGGCCCCGTCCTTCGGTTCCGGCGACCCGATGGTGGAACTGCGCACGGCGAATCCGGTGCGCCGTATCGACAGGACGGGCCGTACGGTGCACTGCTCCGACGGCCCGGGCATCCCGTACGACGCCCTGGTGCTGGCAACGGGGTCACGTCCGTTCGTGCCCCCCGTGCCCGGCCGGGACGCGGCCGGCTGCTTCACGTACCGGACCCTGGAGGACCTGCGGGCGATCCGGGCCGTGGCCGTCGCGGGGCGGCCCGGTGTGGTGATCGGCGGCGGTCTGCTCGGCCTGGAGGCGGCCAATGCCCTCAGGCACCTCGGGATGCGGGTCGACATCGTGGAGGCGGCTCCTCGTCTGATGCCTCAGCAGGTCGATGCGGAGGGCGGTGGCCTGCTCGCCTCACTCGTCGGCGATCTGGGCGTGCGTGTCCGCTGCGCGGCGGTGACCGATGCGCTGGAGAGCGGCCCGGACGGGCGGGTGCGCGGTGTCCGGCTCGCCGACGGCACGGTGCTGCCCGCGGAACTGGTGGTCTTCTCCGCCGGTATCCGTCCGCGGGACGAACTCGCCGGGCCGGCCGGGCTGCCGCTGGGGCCCCGCGGCGGCTTTCTCGTCGACAGCCGGCTGCGCACCGAGGACGAACGCGTCTGGGCGATCGGAGAGTGCGCGGCCCTGGACGGCCGGTGCCACGGCCTCGTCGCCCCGGGCCACCGGATGGCCGCATCCGTCGCCCGACAGCTGCTCTCACTCGACGACCGTCCCTTCACCGTGCCGACCCCGGCGACCCGCTTGAAGGTGCTCGGGGTGGACGTGGCGAGTTTTGGTGATGCGCTCGCCACGACCGAGGGCGCGCTGGAACTGGCCCAGAGCGATCACGCGGCCCGCAGCTATCTCAAGGTCGTGCTCTCGGCCGACGCGAGTCGTCTGCTCGGGGGCATCCTGATCGGGGACACCCGCACCTACCCCGACCTGCTGGCCCGCCTCGGACGTCCTCTCCCCGCCACCGCCCCGCCACGCCTCACGCCGGACCCGGTGGCCGCTGTGCCCTTGCTGGCCCCGGGGCCGGGCCCCGCGCCGCGCACGGCGTGAACCGTCACGCGCACTCCTGGCCCGGTGCCGGGTCGGCTCCGGTGGAGCGGCCACGGCGTCGTCGGCAGGGCAACGGGCGGCCCCTGGCCCGTACCGGTGGGGCCGACGCGGAGGCCTCTGTCCTCTCCTGCCCGCCGCCTGAGGGGCGGCCGCCGGCCCCGCAGATGGTTCGGGTTCTGCCGGACGGCACCGGTTGGTGCTGCCCGGCAGGGTGAGGTGCCCGAGGGCGACCGGCGGCTCGGCGCATGCGCCGGGGCGGCGATCCGCTCAGAGCAGCCGCAGGCCCGGGGTGACGTCGCGGTCGGGGGTGATCAGGGCGACGTCGCCGCCGCGTTCGCCGGGAACGCCCAGAACGAGCACTTCGGACATGAAGTCGGCAACCTGCCGGGGCGGCAGATTCACGACGGCCATGACCTGCCGGTCCTTGAGGTCCTCCACGGTGTACAGGTCGGTGAGCTGGGCGCTGGACTTCCGGATGCCCAGTTCGGGTCCGAAGTCGACCCACAGCTTGTAGGCGGGCCGGCGCGCCTTGTCGAACGGCTCTGCACGGACGACGCGGCCGACACGGATGTCGACGGCGAGAAACCCCTCGATGGTCGTCTGTTGTGGCGTGGACTCAGTCATGACGGGAGCCTGCCTCATGGTCGAGGTAGTCGACCGACATCGGCAGGCCGACATGCCGTACCAGGGAGTCGTACGGGTAGGAGACGTGGCCCTCCTTCGCCGGCTTGCGCGTGAAGAAGACCAGCATGTCGCGAGTGGACTTCTGCTGCGGATCCAGAGCCCGCACCGGAGAAAGGCTGTGCTTGCGCTCGTGGTCGACGACCAGCATCGTGTCCAGGAAATGACGGTGCCGGCAGCTGCCCACCACCAGGTCCGGATCTGCCTTGTCCCAGGCCACGGCGTTCTCCTGCCGCATGTCGTGCAGGTAGGTGACCGCGCTGTCCTCGGTCATGTTCCGGGCGCCGAGCAGGGTGGTCATGGTGTGGTCCACGCCGTCGCTGTGCACGCCTTCGAGGGCCGGCTCGCCGATGAGCTCGGGCGTGGTGACGGTGCGCAGGTGGAACAGGGTGCACACCCAGTGCGGGCTGTCGTAGTTCATCCCCGGGCGCTGCTCGATGTCGACGCCGCGGGCCATGAACTCGTTGATGCGCAGAAGTTGCTGGAAGGCGGTGTTCAGTTGCAGGTCGTTCTCGACCTCGTCGAACTTCCTTATCTGCCCGGAGTCATGGCGTACGAAGTCCTCGTCGGCGGAGAGGACGAACGGCTGGAACTCACCGCGCTCGATGCGCTGCTGCTCGCCGTCGTAGACGAAGCGGCAGTTCTTCGACTCGCGGAACGGCAGCGTAGGGTCCTCACCGAGGTAGTCGCTGACGGACTTCAGCTGTTCGAGGTCGGCGTCGGTGGCGCCGAGCCCCTTGAGCAGCTCGACGACGCGTGCGCCGTCGATGAAGACCAATCGGTTGCGTACGTACTCGCCCTTGATCTTTTCCAGTTCCGACAGGGTCCGGGAGATGTCAAGAGAGTTCATGTGATTCCTTTCTCATGAGGTGTGACGCGGCCGCTTCCATCGCGGGCCACATCGGGAGGCGGGTGAGCGGTGCGCTCGTGCGGGGCGTACCGCCCACCGGAGACGTCCGGCTTCCTGGCTGTTGCCAGACCGAGAACAGCGCTCAGCATCAGGACCGTGCCGGTGACGCCGAGGGGGGTGAGCCGCTCGCCGAGCAGGGTGGCGCCGATCGCGGCGGCGGCCAGCGGTTCGACCAGAGCGACGACGGAGGCGGTCGCGGCCGGCACGGTGCGCAGGCCGGCGAAGAACAACGGGAACGCGAGTGCCGTGGGCACCAGGCCGAGGTAGAGCACCGGCGTGACAGCATCGAACTCCCGGCCCGCCGCGGGCAGCAGGCCTTCGGCCAGCGCGAGGGGCAGCAGGCAGAGGGTTCCGACCGCGAAGCCGAGCGGGAGGGATTCCAAGGCCCTGGCCGCGCCGGATGATGTGCGGCTGCCCTGCGCGCGTCCCAGGAGGGTGATGCCCGCGTAGCCGGTGGCGGAGAGAAGTGCGTAGCCGAGGCCGAGCACGGGTTCGGGGCCGACCGCGCCGTCCGCCCCCGAGGCCAGGAGGACCAGCCCCAGCACGCCGGCGGCCAGAGCGGCCAGAGCACCGGCTCCGATCCGTTCGGCGAGCAGCAGGCGGGCGCCGGCGGCGACCAGCACGGGGCCGGAGCCGAGTGTCACCACGGTCGCGACGGTGAGGCCGGCCTGCTCCACCGCGGCGAAGTAGGCGGTCTGGTAGACCGCCAGTCCGCACCCGGTCGTCAGGATCTGACGCCGGTGGGAACGAAGCGCCCGCCACAGTGAAGTATCGCCGGCCCGCGTGCCGGCCCGGCCGCGTTCGAATGCGCGGAACAGGAGGAGCAGCAGGGTGCCGGTGAGGAATCGCCAGAACGACACCGCGGCCGGGCCCAGCCCGGCATCCCTGTACAGCAGCGCCGCGGCGGCGCCTCCGGTCCCCCACGCCGTCGCCGCGAAAGCAATGCACATGACACCGCGGCGGGCCGAGCCGCCTGCGGCAGCACTCGCACTCATCTCTGTTCGCTCTCCGTCAAGAAGAAGGTCACCCGGAACGCCCGGCATCCGGTCGAGGTCTTGTGCGAAAAACGGGTCTCCCCCGTGGCTGCCGGCGTGTCACCCGAGCAGTCTGGCCAGCTCCAAACGCTTCACCTTCGTGGTCGCGGTGTGGGGAAGCTCGTCCAGCCGACGTTGCAACGGCGCCGCCAGCTCGGGGAGGTCGGCGACGGCCGAGCGCCACCGGGCGAGGTCCAGCGGCTGGTCGTCGCGGGTGCACACCACCGGCACCGGCACACCGGCGGAGTCCGGGATGACGATGACCTCGATGAGCTCCGGCAGCCGGGTGAACAGCTTGTCCTCCAGTTCCAAGGTGCTGTTGATCCCGGGGATCTCGTCCACCTCACGGTCCAGCAGGTGGAGGCAGCCCCATTTGGTCCGGTAGCCGAGATCTCCCATGCGCCACCAGCCGCCCTCGGAGAACTGGTCGTCAAAGCGCTGCTGCTCTCCGAGATACGTCATGATCCGCCCGGCGCTGCGTGCCTCGATGCGCCCCGGGTTGTCCTTGGCCGGGGTACGGCCGTTCCGGCTAACCACCCTGAGCTCCGTGAGTCCGGGGAAGTTCCGGCCCACGCAGCGGCCGTCCGCGCTCTCGCGGTGGCGGCGGGTGTAGGTGCGCGCGGCGATCGCGCCCGTCTCACTCTGGCCGTACGTCTGGGCGAAGAACGGCAGGTTCCGTTCCGAGGCCGCGAGCAGGCTCGCCACGGTACGCGGATGGATGGCGTCGAAGGTGTTGCTGAAGCACCGTACTCGCGCCAGCGGCCGGGCCGGGTGGTGCGCCAGGCTCTCCCAGTGCAGCAGGGTGTTGGGGTGGGCCTCGATCACCCCTGGAGGAACCCGGGCGAAGAGCTCGGCCGCGCGCTCGGGATCGTCGTCGCGCATCATGATCAGAGGGTGCCCCCGCAGCGCGAACAGCGCGGCTCCGCTGATCATCCGGGAGTGTGCGAAGGAGACGTGTGCGGCGATGGGTTCGTACCGGCCGACCGGCGCCAGCAGAGTGGACTGCGGGCGGCAGCGCGCCTGGATCGTGTGGCCCGTCTGCACCGCCAGCTTCGGCAGTCCGGTCGTCCCCGAGGTGTGGGTGATCAGTGCCGGCAGGTCCTGCGGCATGGTGACCGCAGGCACCCGAGGAGTCCCCGCCAGCTCGACCAGCGCGCACGCACCGGGGAAGGTGCCCGCGGCCGTGATCACCCGCTCGGCCAGGTCGAAGACCTCGGAGGGCAGCTCCTGCTCCAGCTTGGCCTGGTCGGTGACCAGCACCGGCCGGTCGAGCCGTTCCAGCAGCCGGGCAGTCGTGGCGCCGTCCAGCTTCGGTGAGAGCAGCACCGGAATCGCACCGACGCGTGCCACGCAGTAGGCGAGCAGGGAGATGTCGAAGTTGTCGGACTTGTAGACCACGACGCGGTCCCCGGGCCGCACCCGGGCCGCCCAGAGCCGGGAGGCGAAGTCGTCGATCAGATCGGCTATCTCGGTCAGGGTGAGCCGACGGCCCAGCTCCGGCGCCACATCCAGGTCATGGTCCAGGTAGACGGGGCTTGCGGGATGCCGGGCGGCGGCGCGGTCGAAGACCGTGCCGAGCCGGATGCCCTTGCCGACGCGTTGCAAGATCATGTTTCTCTTTCCCTTGGTTGGAGCCGACTGGACCAGAACGAGGTACGCCGGGTACGAGGGCAGGGCGGGCGTGGGAGATGCTCCACGGCGGGCCCTGCCCGGCCGTCACCCGGCTCTGCCGGGGAAAGCGGCAGTTCTCGTAGCGGCGGAGCGCGGAGCCTCGCCGAAGATTCTGTGCTCCGCGCCGGGTGGGGACCACCGCCGGTGCCGCACTGTGTCAACTCCGCCGCGGCCTCGTGCACCCCGGGGGCCCGGCGCCCTCAGGGGCTGAGCGCCGGGTCCGTGGGCCGGTGTCGCCGTGCGCGTCGCCGTGCGTCGCCGAGGGGCCCTTCAGTCCGTCTCGTCGCCGAAGTCGGGACGCATGCCCCGGGCGAACTGGATGTCGTCGTTGCCGGCTCCGGCCGCGACCATGGGCCAGACCATGGCGTCCTCGTGCACGACGAAATCGATGACGACGGGGCGGTCATCGATCGCGTTGGCCTTCTCGATGACCGCGTCGAGTTCGGCGGGACTCTCGCAGCGCAGGCCGACACAGCCCATCGACTCGGCGAGCAGGACGAAGTCGGGGACACGAGTGCCGGCGACAGGAGGCCCCGCGTCTGCCGAACTCCCTCTCCTCAAGGTGGTGTTGCTGTACCGCCCGCTGTAGAAGAGGGTCTGCCACTGACGGACCATGCCCAGAGCGCCGTTGTTGATGACCGCGACCTTGATCGGAATGTTGTTGAGCGCACAGGTGACCAGTTCCTGATTGGTCATCTGGAAGCACCCGTCCCCGTCGACGGCCCAGACGGTGGCCTCGGGCCGGCCGGCTTTCGCGCCCATCGCCGCGGGAACCGCGTATCCCATGGTTCCCGCGCCGCCGGAATTGAGCCAGGTGCGGGGCTGCTCGAAGGTGAGGAACTGCGAGGCCCACATCTGGTGCTGTCCCACACCGGACGCGAAGACCGTTCCCTGCGGGGCGAGTTCGCCGATGCGCTGGATGACCTGCTGGGGCGACAGCAGCCCATCGGGTGCCGGGGAGTGGCCGAGGGGGTAGCGGTCCCGCCAGTCGCGCAGCTGGTCCCACCAGGCGGAGTAGTCCGCGCGCCCACCATTCTCGTGGCAGGCCCGCACCGCCTCCACCAGTTCCGCCAGGACCACGCGGGCGTCACCGACGATGGGCACGTCGGCATGGCGGATCTTGCCGATCTCGCATGGGTCGATGTCCGCGTGCACGATGGTCGCCCCGGGGGCGAAGGTGTCCGCCCTGCCGGTGACCCGATCGTCGAAGCGGGCGCCGATCGCGAGGATGAGGTCCGCCTTCTGCAACGCGGTGACGGCGGCGACGGTGCCGTGCATGCCCGGCATCCCCAGGTGCCGCGGGTCGGAGTCCGGCAGCGCGCCCAGGGCCATCAGCGTGGTGGTCACCGGGATATCGGTCAGATCGACGAGGGCCCGCAGTTCGGCGGCGGCCCCTGCCTTCAGCACCCCGCCGCCGACATACAGCACCGGGCGCTCGGCACCCGCGAGGAGTTCGGCCGCCTGCCGGATCTGCTTGGTGTGCGGCTCCGCGACGACCCGGTAGCCGGGCAGTTCGGCCCGGGGCTGCCACGTGAAGGCCGTACTGCCCTGGAGGGCGTCCTTGGTGATGTCCACCAGGACCGGGCCGGGACGTCCGGTGCCGGCGATCTGGAAGGCCGCGGCGATCGCCTGCGGGATCTCGTCCGCGTCGGTCACCAGAAAGCTGTGCTTCGTGATCGGCAGGGTGATGCCGCAGATGTCGGCCTCCTGGAAGGCATCGGTGCCGATCAGGGACGACGGCACCTGCCCGGTGATCGCGACGATCGGCACCGAGTCCATGTGCGCGTCGGCGATCGCCGTGACCAGGTTGGTGGCCCCCGGGCCGGAGGTGGCCATGCAGACCCCGACCTTGCCGGTCGCCTGTGCGTAGCCGGTGGCGGCGTGCCCGGCGCCCTGCTCGTGCCGGACCAGGATGTGGCGCAGCGCCGTCGAGTCCATCATCGGGTCGTAGGCGGGCAGGATCGCGCCGCCCGGGATGCCGAAGACCGTGTCCACGCCGACGGCTTCGAGCGAGCGGATCAGGGCCTGTGCACCCGTCATGAGCTGCGGGTCCGACAGGAGTGGGGAGTCGGTGGGCGACTGCTGGATCATCAGGGCGACCTCTCGGTTTCGTCGACTTGTGAGCCCCTGACGGGGGCCTCTTGCGGGCCGCGGCGGCTGCGCCGGGTGGGCGCTCGTGCCGGCCGAGGCCGTTGTCGCGAAAACCGGGCGGCAGGGTCTTTCTCCGTGCCGGTCGTTCGGTGTCGGGTGCTGAGGGGTTTTTCAGCGGGCGGTTTGGCGTGTTGCCGTGCGTGCTCGAGCCGGTCCTGCCGGGCGGTTCAGTCCGCGGCGGGGGTCTTCGTTCGAGCGGTGAGCTGCAGGAACAGCAGGGCAGCCAGGGCCAGCGCGGCCCCCAGTCCGTAGACCGCGGTCATCCCGGAGGGCAGTGCGATGCCGCCGAGCACGGTGCCGAGGCCGATGCCGAGGTAGATGGAGGAGGAGTTCAGCGACACCACCAGGGGTGCCTCGTGCGGCGCCACCTCGATCAGCCGGTGCTGCTGCGGCGGCGTCTGGCACCAGCTGCTCGCCCCCCACATCAGGACGAGCAGGCCGACCACGGTCACCAGCGAGGCGTCGTTCGCCGAGAGCCAGGCCAGCAGGCCGAGCGAGGCGGTCATCGCGACGTAGCCGAGGGTCAGCACCGGGCGGGAGCCCCAGCGATCGGTGGCGTAGCCGGCGGCGATGTTGCCCAGGACGGCGCCGAGTCCGTACAGGAAGAGCATCAGCAGATGCGCGCTGTCGGGGATGTGTACCGAGCGCAGGGCCGGGACGCTGTACGCGTACGCGGTGTAGCAGGCGCCCATGCCCAGGATGGTCAGCGGCAGCACCGCGAGCACGGCCGGACGGCGCAGCACGGCGAGCCGGGTGCGCAGCGGCACCCGCGCGTTGCCCGGCAGGGCGGGCATGATCAGCCGCAGACCGACGGCCACGAGGACGCAGAGAGCCGCGACGATGCCGAGGGCGGTGCGCCAGCCGAGCCAGTGGCTGGCCAGGTTCCCCAGCGGTACTCCGAGGGCGGTCGCCACGGTCAGACCGCCGATCACCACGGCCAGTGCCCGGGCCCGCAGTTCGGGCCTGACCAGTGCGGCGCTGACAGCGCCCGCGCTGGGGGTGTAGGCGGCCGCGCCGACGGCCGCGAGGATCCGGCTGATGATCAGCACCGGGAGATTGGGGGCCAGCGCGGAGCAGAGGTTGGCCAGGCCGAGCACGATGAGAGCGGTGACCAGCAGAGCCCTTCGTGGCAGTCGCGCGGTCGCCGTGGCCAGTACCGGCGAGAGTACGGCGTAGGCGGCGGCGAACACGGTGACGGACGCCTGGCCGGCGACGGCGACGGAGACCTGCAGGTCGGCGGCGATCGACGGCAGGAAGCCGGCGACCACGAAGGCATCCGTGCCCACCGCGAAGGTACCCAGGGCAAGCACCAGGGTCGACGACAGTCCCTTCTGCTCGGCCGGACCGGGGCCGACGGGGGCCCGGTCCGACTTAATCGAGACATTTGACATCCGGAATCTCCCTCGAAGTGTGCTTGGATTCGCGGCCGTTCGATTCGGCGCGAGAGTGGAACGCGCGGGGGAAGGTCAGCTGCCGGTGGCCGCGAAGTGGCGCCGGGCGCGCTCGGGGGACTTCGCAGGTGCGGTGGTCATCAGGTCCGCGACGGTCTGCGCGGTGAGCTCACGCCGCCAGGCCAGCTCGGCCCGGCGCATCGCCACCGTCACGCCGCAGCTGCGGCGGAACTCCCCGGCGGGAGCAGCGGCCGACTCGCCGCGCTGCCGGATCTCGGTGCAGCGGAAGACGCTTTCCTGGCCCTCGACGGCGGTGACCACGTCCATGAGCGTGATCCGCTCGGGCGGGCGCGCCAGCCGGTAGCCGCCGCGGACCCCGGGGGTCGACCCGAGGATGCCCGCCCGGACCAGTGCCTGCAGGCACTTGCTCAGGTACGCCTGCGGCAGGTCGAACCAGGCCGCGAGTCTCGCCGCGGGAACAGGGGTCTCCTCCCCCACCCACGCCAGGGTCAGACAGCAGTGCAGTCCCCACTCGACTCCCTCACCCATGTTCATAACGAGGACATTACATGTCCTGAATCGAGGTCCGCACCCCGTCACCGAAAGTACGTCAGGTGAGTTCGGGTCAGGGCCGCTTGCGCCCGAGGTGGTTCGGTTCCGGTCCGTACTTGACAGACTCACCGGGCTCTCGTTGGCCGATGGAGGAGCTCGACCCCAACATTCCGGGGTCACACCTTCGCCTTCGAGGAGAGCAACCGTGCAGGAAAAACTCGCTGCGGCCGCACCCGCAGTCGCGCCCCGGCAGGTCTGGTAGCCGTGTATCGGCGAACCTTCGCGATCGGAACCGCCTGCGCCGCGCCGGCACTGGTGGGTTCCGCCGGTACGGCACGGGCGGCGGCCCGCCGCACCGGCACGGCTCGCGGCGCCCTGGCGCGCACCACCGCCGGCCTGGTGCAGGGCGAACGGATCGGGAACGTCTCGGTGTTCCGCGGGGTGCCCTACGCGCGGCCTCCGGTGGGAGATCTGCGCTTCGCCGCGCCGAGGCCGCCGCGGCCATGGAGCGGAGTACGTGAGGCGACCCGGTTCGCACCCACGGCCCTGCAGTCCACCGGCGGGTCGGGCAGCGAGGACTGCCTGTACGCGAACGTGTGGACCCCGGACACGGCCGGCCGCCGTCCGGTGCTCGTGTTCATCCACGGCGGCGGTTGGCGCACGGGCGCAGGCAGCCTGCCGACGTACGACGGGGCCCGGCTGTCCCGTCACGGCGGTCTCGTCGTCATCACCTTCAACTACCGGCTGGGAACGTTCGGATGGGGGCTGCACGAGGACCTGTCCGACCCGCTGACCGGCGACTGCGCCAACTGGGGACTCCAGGACCAGGCAGCGCTGCTGCACTGGGCGCAGCACAACGCGGCGGCCTTCGGCGGGGACCCGGCCAACATCACCCTGTGCGGCTCCTCCGCGGGCGGCAGCAGCGCTTGGCAGCTCTCCCTCCGGCCCGAACTGCGCGGGGTCGTGCGCCGGACGGTGCCCATCAGCGCGGCACACGCGTGGGCACCGGCCATCGGCCTGACCCCGGACGATGCCCGGCAGGCGTACGAGCGGATGGCGCACCGGCACGGCACGACGGTCCGCGGGCTGCGTGAGGTGCCGGCACTGGCGCTGCGCGACTCGTGGCAAGGGCTGTTCTCCGGGGCGCCCGGGGACCGGCCGCTGAGCAGCGGGCGCGAGTACCAGGGCCCGGTACTCGACGGGCGGTGGATGCGGGGCAACGACAGCGACCTGCCCACGCCCTCCGTGCCGATGATGGTGATCGGGACTCACACGGAAGGTTCGTTCTTCACCGGCCCGAATCCGCCGACGCCACCTCCGACGCCGGCGCCCACCGACGCAGCCACCTTGCACGACGCCGTCCGCGGAGTGCTGCTCAAGGGCACGGCCGAGATCTCCGACGCACAGGTGGACGCGTGCATCGCCGCGTACCGGGAGGCGGCCGCCGCCGACGGGCTGCCCGCCACCCCGCTCTCTCTGTGGACCGAGATATGGGGGGACGGCCTCTTCCGGTACCAGGGG
This sequence comes from Streptomyces sp. NPDC091416, assembly GCF_044756845.1. NCBI lineage: Bacteria > Bacillati > Actinomycetota > Actinomycetes > Kitasatosporales > Streptomycetaceae > Streptomyces > Streptomyces sp. NPDC091416. The sequence goes on along the minus strand of NZ_JBIVTU010000005.1, from coordinate 545,817 downwards.
ATACGTCTTGCCGAGCGCCATGCCCGTGTCGGCGGTACGCCGGTGTACGTCATGGACTTCGCGCACCCGGTCCGCGCGCCGTGGTTCGGCACACCGCACGAGGCCACATCGAAGTTCCTCTTCGGGACGTACGCTCTCCCCGAGAACGTCGCTCAGCTGGGAGACGGTCCGCGCGAGGAGCGGGTGAGCCGCACGTTCATGGACCTGATCGCCTCCTTCTCCCACCACGGAGTGCCAAGCAGCCCCGCGGCCCCCCATTGGCCGGCGTTCACCCCGGGACGTGCGTCCACTCTCGTCCTCGGCGGCACCGACAGGCCGCGGATCGGGCCCCTCCCCAAGAGCCGTCAGCTTCGCTACTGGGATCACGCCGGCTGGGTGCCGTCCGTGCACCCGGTTCCCCGTACGAGCGGACCGGACCGCACATGACGTGATGACGCCGCGCGCGGGCCCGGGCACCGGGGCCGCCGGCTGCGTCCGCCAGAGGTTCCCCGGGTCCTGACCGCGGGCTGCCCGGCCATCTGTTCACCGATGAGCCGGGATGCGCCGCGGACCAGCCAGGACCGGGGCCGCCGGTCCGTCCACCACCCCGTCCCGACCTGACACACGACGTTCCTACGCCATCTACGTCTTGGGAGATCTCCGTGGACAACGCCCTGCTCGACCTGCGGGCGAGGACCGCACTCCACCAACCGCCGTGGGAGGGCGAGGCCCAGTTGCGCTCGGTCCACGGCGAGCTCGCCGAGCGTCCGGGCCTGGTCCGCGCCGAGGACCTCGACACCCTGACCGGCCTGCTGGCCCGCGTCGCCGCCGGGGAGGCGTACGTGGTCCAGGCCGGCGACTGCGCCGAGGACCCCGACGAGTGCAGCGCCTCCGACGTCGCCCGGAAAGCAGCCGTCCTCGACCTGCTCGCCGGCACCCTGAAGATGACCACCCATGCACCCGTGCTCCGCGTGGGCAGGATCGCCGGCCAGTTCGCCAAGCCCCGTTCCAGGCCGACCGAGAGGGTCGGCGCCGTCGAACTGCCCGTCTACCGCGGCCACATGGTCAACGCTCCCGAGCCCGACCCCGAGAGCCGCCGTCCCGATCCGCTGCGGATACTCACGGGGTACATGGCGGCCCGGGAAGTCATGGGCCATCTCGGCTGGTCCTCCCCGCAGGCGCGGCCGGGCATCGACCCCGTGATCTGGACCAGCCACGAGGCGCTGCTGCTCGACTACGAGGTCCCCATGCTGCGCAGGGACGCCGGAGGCCGTCTCTTCCTCGCCTCCACGCACTGGCCGTGGATCGGCGAACGCACCCGGCAGGTCGACGGCGCCCATGTGGCACTGCTCGCGGAGGTCGCCAACCCCGTGGCCTGCAAGGTCGGCCCCGGGATGTCCCCCGGTGAACTCCTCGCCCTGTGCGAGCGGCTGGACCCGCAGCGCCGCCCCGGACGGCTCACCCTCATCGCGCGCATGGGGGCGGACCGGGCCACCGACCGGCTGCCGCCCCTGGTGGCGGCCGTGCGTGAGGCAGGACACCCCGCGATCTGGCTCAGCGACCCGATGCACGGCAACACCGTCAGCACGCCGGAGGGCGTCAAGACCCGCTGCACGGAGACAGTCGAGCGGGAGATCCGGGCATTCCAGGAGTCAGTGGTTGCCGAAGGCGGCGTCGCTGGCGGAGTGCACCTGGAGACGACCCCGGACGACGTCCGTGAGTGCGTGTCGCACGAACAGTCCCCGGACCGGGGCGCCGGCACGTACACGACCTTCTGCGACCCACGGCTCAACCCCGGGCAGGCCGTTTCGGTGCTGACCGCCTGGCGCCGCTGACCGCCTGGCCCCACTGACCGGTGTGGGGCCGCGACCGGAAACCAGACCCAGACCCAGACAAGGAGTCACCTGGTGGAGAACAGGACAGCCGTCGTCACGGGAGCGGCAGGCGGCATCGGCCGAGCCGTGATCAGGTCACTTGCCGAACGCGGTGCGACCGTGGCCGCCGTCGACCGCGACGCGGAGGCCCTCGACGCCGCCGTGGCCGAGCTCAGGGCGGAGGGCAACGACGTCCATCCGTACGTCGTCGAGATCACCGACGCCGGTGCCGTACGCGAGCTGGTCGACACGGTCGAACAACGGCTCGGCCCCATCGAGTATCTGGTCAACGGCGCGGGTGTACTGCGCCTGGGAAACGTCCGTACGTTCAGCGCAGAGGACTGGGCGCTGACGTTCGCCGTCAACACCACCGCGGTCTTCCACGTGTCCCGTACCGTCATCGACCGGATGATGGAACGCCGCCGCGGCTCCGTCGTCACGGTGGCCTCCAACGCCGCGAGCACACCCCGCGCGGGAATGGCCGCGTACGCCGCGTCCAAGGCCGCCGCGACCCTCTTCACCAAGTCCCTGGGCCTGGAGGCCGCTCCGTACGGGATCCGCTGCAACCTCGTCGCTCCCGGTTCCACGGACACTCCGATGCTGCGCTCCATGTGGCACGACGAGACGGGCCCGAAGCACACCGTCGAGGGCCGGCCGGAGGAGTTCCGGCTCGGCATTCCGCTCGGCAAGGTCGCCCAACCCGAGGACATCGCCGCCGCCGTCACCTTCCTCCTCTCGGACGAGGCGTCCCACATCACCCTGCACGATCTGACCGTCGACGGCGGGGCGACGCTCGGCACCTGAGGGCTGTCGCCAGCTTTTGCCCCTGCTGCCTTCCTCGTTCCCCGCATGTGAGAGGACTTCATGGCCGGCCTGCCCCCCATCGCCAGCTACCCGCTGCCCACCGCCGAATCCCTGCCTTCCCCCGTGCCGCAGTGGTCCATCGACCCGAGCAGGGCGCTACTGCTCGTCCACGACATGCAGCGCTACTTCCTCGAACCGTTCGCGGCGCCGCTGCGCGAGGAACTGACCACCCGGACGGCGGCACTGCGCGCGTACTGCGCGTCCCAGAACATTCCGGTCGCCTACACCGCACAGCCCGGCGGCATGACCCGACAGGAGCGGGGTCTGCTGAAGGACTTCTGGGGGCCGGGCATGCGTACCGCCCCCGAGGACCGGGAGGTGATTGACGCGCTGGCGCCCGCTCCGGGCGACTGGCTGCTCACCAAGTGGCGCTACAGCGCGTTCTTCAACACCAATCTGTTGCAGCGGATGCGCTTCCACCGGCGCGACCAGCTCATCGTCTGCGGTGTGTACGCCCATGTCGGTGTGCTGATGAGCACCGTGGAGGCGTTCACCCACGACATCGAGCCCTTCCTGGTGGCCGACGCTGTCGCCGACTTCACCGAGGAGGACCACTGGCTGGCCCTCACCTACGCGGCGCGCCGCTGTGCCGTGGTCACCACGACCAAGGAGGTCACCGGATGACCGGCGACCTCCTCGGCCGGGCGCTCGCGCCGGACCCTGGTGCCTTCGCCCTGATACACCGTCCGGAGACCGTCGGCGCGGGCCTGGTCGATGTGTTCCTCGGCACCGTGACCCTGCCCCGGACCCTCGCGGAGATACCGGTCCCGCACGCGGCTGCCCCGACCGGAGAGCCGTACCAGGAAGTCCTCGTTCTCGTGCCCTACCGGCAGATCTCCGAACGGGGTTTCGCCTGTACCGACGACGGCTCCCCGCTGATCTCCCTCACCGTCACCGATCAGCAGAGCGTGCCGCTCACCGAGGTGCTGCGGCGCGTGCCCGACCTGCCCCTGGGGTTGCGCGACGGACACTTCGACGTGGACGACGACGCCTACGCGGACATCGTGCGCCGGGTGATCACCGACGAGATCGGTACCGGCAAGGGCGCCAACTTCGTCATCAAACGCTCTTTCACCGCCGAGATCACCGACTACGGGCTCGACCGGGCCCTGACACTCTTCCGCCGTCTGCTGGAGCGGGAGCAGGGCGCGTACTGGACGTTCCTGGTGCACGCCGGCGAACGCACCTTCGTCGGTGCCACCCCCGAACGGCACGTCAGCCTCGCCGACGGTGTCGCCGTGATGAACCCCATCAGCGGCACCTACCGCTATCCCCCCACCGGCCCCACGCTCGCCGGAGTCATGGACTTCCTCGCCGACCGCAAGGAGGCCGACGAGCTCTACATGGTGGTCGACGAAGAGCTCAAGATGATGGCGCGGATCTGCGAAGGAGGCGGCCGGGTCACCGGACCGTTCCTCAAGGAGATGGCCCGGCTCGCCCACACCGAGTACCTCATCGAGGGACGCACCGACCGTGACCCCCGGGACATCCTGCGCGAGACCATGTTCGCACCGACCATCACCGGCAGCCCTCTGGAGAGCGCCTGCCGCGTCATCGTCGGCTACGAGCCGCACGGGCGCGGTTACTACAGCGGCGTCGCCGCGCTGATCGGCCGGGACGCACGAGGCCGACGCACCCTCGACTCGTCGATCCTCATCCGCACGGCGGAGATCGGGAACACGGGGAAGGTCAGGATCGGCGTCGGGGCCACCCTCGTACGCCACTCCGACCCGAGCTCCGAAGTCGCCGAGACACGGGCCAAGGCCGCGGGGCTGGTGGCCGCGCTGCAGGACGATACTCCGGCTCGGCTCGGCGAGCATCCGCAGGTACGTGCCGCGCTCGCCGAACGCAACGGCTCGATCGCCGACTTCTGGCTCGCCGACCTCGCCGAGCGCGGTCTGTCCATCCCCGGACTGGCCGGGCGGCGGGTTCTTGTGGTGGACGCGGAGGACACCTTCACCTCGATGATCGAGCAGCAACTGAAGTCCATGCAGCTGGAGGTGACGGTCCGTCGTTTCGACCAGCCCTACACCTTCGACCACCACGACCTCGTCGTGATGGGGCCCGGCCCCGGGGATCCGCGCGAGACCGGCGATCCCAAGATCGAGCATCTGGGCAGGGCGGTCCGGACTCTGCTGCGGGAGCGTCGCGCCTTCCTCGCCGTCTGCCTGAGCCACCAGGTGCTCAGCATGGACCTGGGCCTCGATCTGCGCCGCAGGGACGTTCCCAACCAGGGTGTACAGCGGAAGATCGACCTCTTCGGGTCGAGCGAGCGGGTCGGCTTCTACAACACCTTCGCCGCACACAGTGCCGCCGACACGTTCCAGGCGCCGGACGGCACCGTCGTCGAAGTCAGCCGGGACAAGGACACCGGAGAGGTGCACGCGCTCCGTGCCCCGCACTTCACCTCGATGCAGTTCCACGCGGAATCCATACTCACCCAGGACGGTCCGCGCATCGTGGCCGAACGCCTGACGGAGCTCGCCCGGGGGATGCTCGCCGCATGAGCGGTGCGACCCGCCGGCGGACCAGCACAGTCGCGGCGTCTTCCCGGACGGACCGGCTGGTGCCGGCCAGACACCGGGCGCGACGTCCGGGGTGGCGTTCGCCGTGGACGCGCGACGGTGAGGTCCGGTTCCGTTCCAGGAGGCGCCGACCGGTGACGGCCCTGGCGGGGCGGTTGTTCTCCGGTTGCGGTGAGGCTCCGGCCGACCTGGCACCGGCGCCTGAACACCGCAGTGGGCAAGGAGCAGCACCTCGACGCCCGAACACTCGGATTCTCCTGTGAACTGGGGGCACAGCAATGGGTTCTCGTGCGACGTGAAGGTGTACACCCCCGTGTCGTGCAGACCCCGGTCCCGAAGCGTCCGGCATCGACGACCCCGGCTTCGCCGACGAACTGTCGCGTCTGACCGGCTACCACGATGTGCCGACCGTATCCGCCTCGCGCTCCGAGTCGGCAAGCCGACCTCGGTGAGCACGCGACAGGAACGGATCCTGCCCGCGGACGCGATCCGTGCTCTGCCCATGGCCGTCAACGCCGGTGAGAGCCTCTCCTTCGACGGCCCGCATCGACAGCGCGTCCTCCGCGACGTGACGGTCTTCCCGGACCCCGAAGAGCCGCTGAGGATCTGGCTGGGGACCGGCGGCAGCCCGGAGTCCGTCCACCGCGCGGTCGAGTTCGGGCTGCCCCTGTTCCTCGGCCTCCTCGGCGGCACCCCCGAGCACGTGCCCAGTACGGCCGCGCCTACCGCGCCGCCTGGGCACAGGCCGGCCACCCCGCCGAACAGGCCGATATCGCCTTCGCCGTCCATGAATTCGTGGCCGACACCGGCGACAAGGCGCGCACCGCCTTCCTGGAGCACGAGCACCGCATGATGGCCGAGGCCATGGCCGGACTTGGCCGCCCCATGCCTCCGCGTGCCGACCGTACCGCCGCCTGCGGAGCCGGCGGCATGGTCTTCGCCGGCAGCCCCGGCGAGATCGCCGGCCGCGTCCTTCACCTCCACGGTCTGCTCGGCCACACCCGCCAGATCCTCCAGATGGATGTCGGCGGCGTGCCCCCACGCGACTTCCCGCGCGGCATCGAGCTCCTCGGCACCAAGGCGCTCCCCCGAATCCGCACGGAACTGGCAACACGCTGACCGGCGCAGACGCCGCGCCGCACCACGCCCGCAGGATCTAGCGGCCCGGACCGCCTGGTGCCGGCCCCGCGTCAGTACACCGTGTCCTGCTGGTCCGGTACGACGCTGCCGTCGCCACGCCGTACGGGGCCGACGGTGCCGTCGGGTTCGGTGTAGGCGGCGGTCGCACAGGGATAAGCGGTGGTCCTGCGGGGCAGCGGCTCGATGAACATGGGGTTCACGACCCAGCGGCCGTCGGCGTTGTCGTAGGCGCGGCACATCACCTCGCTCTTGTTGCGGTTGAGCACCAGGTGCGCGCCCGTGGCATCGCCGACGAACGTCACGTCGGTGTCGGCGTCACCGCCGCCGAGCGCGATCCGCCGGTGGGGAGCCTGCCGGTTCCAGGCAGCCCGGCCCTCGATCCCGTAGATCTCCTGGTTGATCCAGCAACGCTTGCCGTCGATGTACGGGATGACTTCGCCCTCGGTGACGCCCACGCCGCCACAGCCCTCATTGCGGGTCGTGATGCGGCCCCCGGCGTCGAGCACGGACCGGATGGCAACGGTGTGCGCACGGTCGATTCCGATGCCGCGCGACCAGACCTCGGTGACGGGCTCGGAACCCGCAGAGACGATCCAGACGTCGAATCCGGCCTTCTGGAGCGTCCGGACGAGGTCGCGTTGCTGGTCGTAGTACCGGACGTAGGCGGGAAGGACGTGGGTGCCGACGGTGCGGGTCGCACCGACGGGCGCGGCGAGGGCCTCCGTGCGCGCGGCCTCGGTGTACGCGCGCAGTTCGGGGACGGTGTGTCCGGCGAACAGCTGTGGCACCCACGCGTACTGCGGCACAGTGCGCCGGTGGTTCCACTTTCCCGCGAAGGCGGCCTCGCCGCTCATCGTGCTGCCGTTCTCACGGATCTGGAGGATCTCGTCGGCACAGCGGGCGTTGGTGGAGGTGGGCAGGGGCGTTCCCACCTCCACCTCGGTTCCGCAGGCATCGGTGAGGGCCTTGTTCGCGGTGCCGGTCAGCCATGTGCTGGTGTCCTTCCAGCTGGCGGGCCGAAGGATCTTGTCGTGCCGCAGGGACCAGCTGATGGTGGCATCGGTGACGTCGTTCTTGGTGATGGTGTTGTCCCAGTCGAACGCCGCGACCGGGCGCGGCCCACCTCTGCCGTGGCAGGTGCCGCGCTCGTCGATCACGTGCTGCAGCTGGGCTCGGTTGCCGCCGTACCAGGGAAGTTCGTCGGAGAGCTGAGGGCAGCGGGTCGTCGGCGTCACGGACACGCGACCGGCCGGGGCGGCTGCCACGGGGCCGGCTGCGGCCGCGACCGCGAATGCGGCCGTCACGACTGAGGTCCACGCGAGAACACGTCGGGTACGCATGCGAGTGGACCGTACATCAATGTTTCGGCGATGTAGAGGGGGCACACGCCCCTCTGCGGTGGTCAATTGACGGGTACTCACGTCTCGTCGGCGAGGTCTGCGTCGTAGCGTTCAGCGTTTCGCCACCCCGGGGTCGGGGTGGCAGGGGCGCAGCAGCATCCGGCCCGGCGACCGGAAACTGGGCAGGCGGCGGGGCCCGAAGACTCCCGGCCGTGCGCGCACCGGAACGGCGTGCCGGAGCCCGGCGAGCCGGTCCACCGGCAGTTCCACCCTCTGCTCGGTATCCTCCGGCAGCAGCCGCCCCGCCCGGGTCAGGGTCACGATCCCGCGCAGCGACGCCCAGAACACCTCGGTGAACAGCCCCGGGTGGACGCCGTCTCCGGCGACCTCGCCGAGGCCCTCCAGCAGCGCGGCGAAGGCGTCCTTGAGCGGTTCCGGGGTGTCCTCCTGCGCGTACGCCAGACCGCCGTCGAGCTGAAACGGGGCGTCGTAGACCGCCGGGTCGCGCTCGGCGAAGTCGAGGTAGCCGCGAGCCAGGGCGGCGGCCCGGGTCCGCGTACCCTCCGCACGGGCGGTCGCGGCCCGTACCGCGACGGCCGGCTCGGCGGCGCCTTCGAGGGCGACGGCACCGATGATCTCGCCCTTGCGCCGGAAGTGGCCGTAGAGGACGGGCCGGTTGTACTCGATGCGCTCCGCCAGCCGGCGCGTGGCGACCGCGTCCCAGCCCTGCTCCTCGGCCAGTTCACGGGCCGTCGCCGCGATGAAGCGCTCTCGGACCGCCCGTTCGCACGCCTTGCGGTCCTGTACCGACATGATTCGATCCTAGCGTCGCTAGACAATGGAGCAGCGGTAGTTCTAGCATCAACTCAAGACCTAGCGACGCTAGATCACCGGAGGAGGCATCATGCTCAACGCAATCGAGGTCGTCACCACCGCGGTCGTCGGCGCGGGTGGGGACGGAATTCTCCGTCGCCTTCGTCATGAACCAGATCCTCATCGCACGTCCCGGCGACGTCGGCCGGCTCGGCCACGCCCTCGAAGGCCGGATGCCCGGCGCCGTAATGCCGGGTGTGACACCTCGGCTCGCTCGCCCTCGGCTCGCTCGTCCGCGTCGCGGTATGCGTCTTCGCCGGACGGCGCCACCGCGACACCAGCCCCCTCGTCACCGCCGGTGCGCTGTTGATCCTCAGCGTGGTCATGTCGCTTCTGCTCTTCGCTCCGATCAACAACCGGAACAAGACATGGAGCCCCGACCACAGGCCCGCCGACTGGAAGGAGCGGCCGAACCGCTGGGAGCGGCTCCACTACGTCCACGTCGCCGCTTCGCCCCGCCCCGCCCGAGCCCGCGCGCTCACTCGTCCGGTTGCCGGACGCAGCCGCCCGACCGTGCGCCCGAAGTGCCGCACCGCCCCATCCGTCCACATCCAGGACCCGGACACCAGCACCCCCGAACTCCGCCGGCACCCCCGGGCAACGGGCGCCGGCGACACCTACTGACTGATAGCGAGAGGAAATACCGGACATGGCCAAGCTGCAGAGTCTCGACCCGCACACCCCGATGTTCGCGCAGTTCAAGGAGAAGACCGGGCCCGTCGTCCTGGCCAACACCTTCGTCGTCCCGGAGGAGGGGACCGAATCGTTCCTGGCCCTCTTCCGGAGGCAGGCGGAGTTCATGAGAGCCCAGCCGGGGTTCGTCTCCCTGCAGATGCACAAGGGAACGGCGGGCAGCCAACTCCTGATGAACATCGCGGTCTGGGAGTCGACCGAGGCACTCGCCACGGCGTTCAGCACGCCGGAGTTCCAGCGCATGGTGGCCGAGTCCTCCGACGACATCGCGTCCTACCCGCACATCTTCGAGCAGATCGACGTATGACACGGCAGTTGTAGCCGGGGGAGGGCAGCCGGTCCGGCCCCGCTCTCCCCCGGACCTGGCCGGACAAGGCGCCCCCCTCCCCCGGGCCGCCGTCACGCAGCCATGCACCATGCCGGGCGGCCACGGCCGCCACGCACCCCCACTACGCGCAGCCCCGCCCCTGAATACCCGCCCCTGAAGAGGAGTCACATGACCGTGGAACTGAATCACACCATCGTCCCCGCCCGTGATCCGCAGGCCTCGGCGCAGTTCCTCGCCGACACCCTCGGCCTGAGCGTCGATCCGCCGCTGGCGCATTTCACGCCGGTCACGCTGGCCAACCAGGTCAGCCTGGACTACGACCAGGCGGACGACTTCGAGCCGCACCACTACGCGTTCATGGTCAGCGAGCAGGAGTTCGACACCGCCCTCGCCCGCATCCAGCACGGCGGAATCACCCACTACGGCGATCCCGCATGCCGGGAGACCGGGCAGACCTATCACAGCAAGCGCCCCGAAGGCCGTAGAGGCACTTACTTCCGCGACCCCGACGGACATCTCATGGAGATCCTCACCCCGGGCTGCACCGGACCGTGAGGCCGATGGCGGCCCGGCGGATCACGGTCTCGCCGGTGACGGGATCGCGTTCGCCGTCGAGAGGGTGCACCGTCGTCCCGGTCCGTGCGGCTGACGACTGGGCGGCGGACCCGGATCTCGGTACCGTCGATGACACCGGTCGTCCCGGCCCGGCCGAGATGCCCCACGACCTCGGCGGGGGTTCTCGGCCCAAGTTCGTCTCCGGCCAAGAACAGACAGAACGCCGTGAAGGCCATGGCCCTCGCCGACGGGGACGGGCGACTGCTGTCTGCAGCCCGCCCGGACCCGGAAGTTGCGCGGACATCACCCACGCCCGCGAGTCGGGGCTGGTCAAGCTCGGTTTGCGGGTCGCACCCCCGCTGGGCCCGGCCGACCGACTGGCCAACTGGCCGACAGGCCGACAGGCCGACAGGCCGACGATGGAGCGGTACGCACCGAACCGGCCGGCTGCCGTCACTGACGTGGCGCCATCCCGGCGAAGAGAACGTCGAGAACTCGGTCGACGTAGGTGTGGGTCAGCGGCTCCTGCGTGATCAGCAGGCGGAAGTACAGCGGCCCGGAGAGCATCGCCATCGCCAGGTCCAGGTCGAAGCCGGGCGACAACTGGCCCTTGTCCTGCGCCGTCTTCAGGCGCGCCATGGTCTTGGCCGCCTGTGGAGCGATAAAGCGCTCGTTGAGCGCCGTCGCCACGCCGGGGTCATGCTGCGCCTCTCCCACCATCGCCTGGAAGAGGGGGCGGAGCGGCGCCGCGGCCAGCAGGTCCACGGCGTCGTAGATCTGCCGGCGCAGGTCCACGGTGATGTCCCCCGTGTCCGGGTAGTCCAGGGCCGACTCGCTGAGTGACAGCAGCGAGTCGAGCAACAGGGCTCCTTTGGAGGGCCATCTGCGGTAGATCGTGTGCTTGCCGACGCCCGCCCCGGCGGCGATCGCCTCGATGCTGAGCTTGGCGTAGCCGAGCTCCTGCCCCAGATCCAGCGTGGTTCGCATGATGGCTCGGGTCAGGTCGGGGCCGCTTCGCCGGACGTTGGTCATGCCGTCACTGTAACCGAACGGCACGGCACGTGCCGTTCTTGACAGCTTTCCGGGATCCCTGCACGCTGATGCCACCAGAGCGGCACGGCACGTGCCGTGTCTTAGCGAGGTGGGCACATGGACGCTGATGTGATCGTTGTCGGAGCGGGACCGACGGGGCTGATGCTGGCCAACGAACTACGCACGGCCGGCGTGCGCGCCCTGGTTCTGGAACGGCAGCAGCGCCTCCGCGAGACACCGCGGGCGAACGGTCTGGGCGGGCAGATCCTGCAACTGCTGCACTTCCACGGCATGCTGACGGACCTTCATGCGGTCTGCACCGACCCTCACCCTGCACCTCGGTTCCCGTTCGGCGGTGTGCACCTGGACTTCGGCGGGCGGCGGATGCGCCGATGCTCGCGGTCCAGGTTCCACAGCCGCGTCTGGAACGCCTGCTGGAAGAACGAGCCGTGGGGACGGGAGCCCGGGTCCGCCGCGGGCACGAGGTGACCGGGTTCAGCCAGAGCCGGGACGGCGTGTCCGTGGACGTAGGGTGCGCGGACGGGCCCTACCGGGTACACGCCCGGTACCTGGTCGGCTGCGACGGCTCGCACAGCGGGGTGCGTGACACCGCGGGCATCCCGTTCCCCGCGACCACCTGCCCGGAGATCAACCGGCTGGGCCAGGTCACCCTCGGCGAAGGAGCGGGGCGGTACGACAACGGCGACCTCGACGTACCCGGACTGGGCAGACTGCGCGCCGGGTTCACGCGTACCGAGCACGGGGTGTTCGGGTTCGGGTGGCTCACCTCCGAGGTGCTGCTGATCTCCACCACCGAGGACGGCGCGGACCGGGACTGCGCGGACGAGGACGGTGCGCCGGCGACCTTGGACGATCTCCGGGGCAGCATTCGCCGGGTGCTCGGCGCGGAGCTGCCCCTGGGGAAGCCGCTCCGTCTGTCGCGCTACCGGTTCCGGGCCGGGCAGGCCGAGCGCTATCGGGCCGGACGCGTGCTGCTGGCGGGCGACGCCGCCCATGTGTTTCCCGCCACCGGGGTCGCGCTCAACGCCGGCATGCTCGACGCGGTCAACCTGGCGTGGAAGCTGGCCGCCGAGGTGCACGGCTGGGCGCCGCCCGGCCTGCTGGACACCTACCACGGCGAACGTCACGCGGCCGGGGCGCGGACGCTGCTCCACACCCGCGCCCAGGAGGCGCTGCGGCGCGGACACGACCCCGCCGCACAAGCACTCCGTGAGGTCTTCCAGGAACTTCTCGGTGACGAGGCGGCGCTGCGACGCGTCGGAGCCATGGTCGCCGGCACCGACGTCCACCACCCCGTGCCCGGCGACGACGGGCATGCTCTGACCGGTACGTTCGCACCCGACCTCATCCTCGACACCGGCCGGGGCACCACCAGCGTCGCAGAACTCATGCACCCCGCGCGCCCGGTGTTCCTCGACCTCGCCGACCGCCCCGAACTCCGACAGGCAGCCGAGCAGTGGGCGCACCGCGTCGACGTTCGTACCGCAGGCACCGACAACCGGCCGGCCGACGCCATCCTGATCCGCCCGGATGCCCGGATCGCCTGGGCCGCGCCCGTCGGCGAACCCTCCGACGCACTCCTGCCCTCGTTGCGACGGGCGCTCACCGCCTGGTTCGGTGACCCCCGAACGCACCTCGGCCCGTCCCACCGGCCGGCCGCGGACCCCGCAGCACGTACCGGCGCACGATAAGGACCTCCGCCATGCCCGTTCCCGCCGATCCCACCCGTCTCCACCCGATGCCGGGCCAGCCGCGGGTGGTGCTGCTCAAACCCCTGGTCACGCCCCCGCTGATCGAGGTCGGGGAGTACTCCTCCTACGACGACCCCGACGACGCGACCGCCTTCGAGACACGCAACGTGCTGTACCACTACGGGCCGGAGAAGCTGATCATCGGCAAGTTCTGCGCCCTGGGTACGGGGGTGCGGTTCCTCATGAACGGCGCCAACCACCGTATGGACGGCCCTTCGACGTTTCCGTTTCCCACCATGGGCGGCTCCTGGGCGGACCACTTCGACCTGCTCACCGGCCTGCCCAGCCGAGGCGACACCGTCGTCGGCAACGATGTCTGGTCCGGCCACAGCACGACCGTGATGCCCGGCGTACGCATCGGACACGGCGCGATCATCGCCAGCGGCTCGGTCGTCACGAATGACGTGCCGGACTACGGCATCGTCGGCGGCAACCCGGCCCGCCTCATCCGCACCCGCTACAGCGCCCCGGACATCGCCCGGCTGCTCGCCCTGGCCTGGTGGGACTGGCCCGCGGAGCACATCGGCGCGCACATTCCGACGCTCATGTCCGGCAGCGTGGAGGAGCTCCGGAAGGCCGCGCCCTCCCCCCGCACCCCCTGATCCCCGCACCCGCCCGCGTCACCGTCACGTCCCGAGGAGTGCCCCCGCCATGCCCGCCGCCACCGATGAAACCCCCCTCGCCGACTGGCTCGAAGGCCAGGCCGTCCCCCTCGTTCACCTCGACCCGGCGGCGCCGCTGGATGACCTGGAACCGCTGCGCGACATGCTCGACGGGGTCCGCGTGATCGCCGTCGGCGAGCATTCCCACTTCATCCGCGAGTTCGCGGCCCTGCGACAACGCGTCCTGCGATTCCTGGTCGAACGCTGTGGCTTCACCGTCCTGGCCTTCGAATACGGCTTCGCCGAGGCCCTCCCCCTCGACGCATGGGCCCGCGGCACCGGAGCGGACGGGGATCTGGCCGGGCTCCTGGCCGACGCGGTCCCCATCGGGCTCCGGGAGCCGGCTCGCTATCTCCGCCAGCACAACCGCAGCGCCGCGGAGCCGGTCCGCTTCGCGGGAATCGACATCCCGGCCGCCGGCGGCTCGCTGCTTCCCGCCCTGGCGCCGGTGGCCGACTACCTCCGCCGCGTCGACCCGGAGTCCCTGCCGATGCTCCGGAGCGCGACCACGATCGCCGCGTCCTTCGCCGGGGGGTCGGCGGCGGTCGCCGCGCCCGCCTGGGCACGTCTGGCCACCACCGACCAGGACACCCTCAGCGCTCTCCTTGCACGGCTGCTCATCCGGTTCCGTTCCCTGAGACCGCTGTACCTGTCCCGGGCAGACCGCCACGGCTACGACACCGCCTTGCGCTGCCTGGAGACCGCCTGCCACGGCGACTACACCTTCCGCGCCATGGCCGCCCTCTTCGCCGGGGGCGGGCTCACGGCCGACACGTCCGCCCGCGATCTGTGCATGGCGGAGTCACTGCTGTGGCACCTCGACCGGCTCGGACCCACGGCCCGCGTCGTCCTCATGGCGCACAACGCCCACATCCAGCGGAAGCCGGTCGCCTTCGACGGCCGCCTCACCGGGCTGCCCATGGGGCAGCACCTCCATCACGCCCTCGGTGACTCCTACTTCGCCCTCGGCCTGACCAGCATCGCGGGCCACACCGCCGACATGCGTCGCGACGAGTCGGCCCGCCACGGATTCACCCTCCACGACTCCCCGTTGAACCCGCCCGTGCCGGGAAGCGTCGAAGCGGCCTTCGCCCGGGCGGGGCTCGGCCTCGCGCTCGCCGATCTGCGCCGGGCCCGGGCCGAGCGCGTCAGCAGCCCTGACCGCATCCGTATGCAGGGAATCGACCAGCACACCCCGGTCGTCGACGCGTTCGACGGCATCCTCTGCACTCCCGCCTCCACCCCCGACGACCTGGAGAAGCCATGACCAGCAGATTCACCGAACTCGTCATCGACTGCCACGATCCGCAGGCACTCGCCGCCTTCTGGTGCCAGGTCCTGGACTTCACCGTCCTCGACAGCAGCGAGGACAAGGTCGAGATCGGCTCCTGGGAACCGACCGCCGAAGCCGTGCGGGCCGGCCAGATGGCACCGACCATGATGTTCATCCGGGTGCCCGAGAGGAAGACGGCGAAGAACCGGCTCCACCTGGACGTGAGCCCCATCGACACCGGCACGGAGGCCGAAGTCGCCAGACTGCTCGGCCTCGGCGCCACCAGAGTGGATGTGGGCCAAGGCCCCGCCCGCAGCTGGACCGTCATGGCCGACCCCGAAGGCAACGAATTCGACGTCGTGCGCTCCCTGGCACCCGCCGGCCACACCGCCCCGGCTCCGTAGCAGGCATGCGGCACACATGACGGGCCCGTGGCGGACGCGTCTTCCCTCCGACGCGGACGGCGGTCCCCACCGCGCCGACCGGGGGCCGTCGTCGCCGGCCGGCTCCATGGACTCCTCCAGCGGCCGGACACTGCCGCCGCATCGATCGGCTGACCGCACGGCTCCCGCCACAGCCGGGGCTGTCAGGGCGTGTGCCCCGCCCCCCTGCCAGTGAGCCTTTCCAACCTGACGGCGCAGGCGCGTGGACGGGCGGCTGAAGTCCGGGGCGTGGACGAGGACGAGCAGATCGCGGTGGCGGGAGAACTGCGGCCGCCGGTCAGTCGTCCTGCACTTCGCCCTGGGCGATCTCTACGGTGTGATGCAGACTCACGAGCCCGGCAGCGGCTCCCCCACCACTTGCGGCCGAGCAGGCAAGCAGCAGGCCGGCTGCCGCGACTGCCAGCCTGCGAGAAGTCGCCGCCGGCTGGAGCAGGGCTTTCACACGCTGAGGCACGGGTCCGCCCGCGGCTCCCGCTGCGAAGACGGGCCGAGCGGAGCTGCCGGCATTCCTGGCAAGGGCTGCGCGACCGATGGCGCGCGCTGTCAGGCGGCGGTCACCGACCGCGGTCGCGGCGGTTTCGTCAGCGACACGCTCGACGGCCAGGCCGATGGCATCGCGCAGTCCGCCCATGGCGGGATGGCAGCGGGTGGCGAGCTCGCCCGCGGCGAGGAAGTAGTGGTGGCGGCCGGCCAGATGGGCCCGTTCGTGCGCGAGGAGGGCCTCTCGCTCGGGTCCGTCCAAAGTACGCAGCATGCCGGAGGTCACCACGACGCGCCCCGGGCTCCCGGGAAGGGCGTAGGCGTCGGGTTCGGGGCTGTCCAGGACACTGAGGTCTCCCGCAGAGGGCGCGTCGCGCAACTGCGCGTGCGCGGCGCGGTACTGGCGGAGCTGACGCAGCGCCGCCCGGGCCACGGCGCGAGCGCAGACGAGCAGCGCCCCGACGGCGAGCGCGATGACCGGGTAGGCGACCACGGCGGGCGCCAGGTTCAGGGGGTGGATCAGGTGGCCCAGGCGGGCCGGGGCGGACATGGTGAGCGTGCCGGCGAGAAGCAGGCCGCCGAGTGCCGCGAGCCGGCACGCCGCCAGCACACACGCGGTCGCGGTCAGGGCCCACATCGCAGCCGCAGGTCTCTGGCGGGGGCCTGCCCAACGGACGAGCACCGGTGCCGCGAGTGGCATCAGCAGCGGCACGATCAGGGCGGTGATCACTGCCCGTCACCGCGTCCCAGAAGGTCGCGCAGTATGCGTTCGTCCTCGGGATCCAGATCGGAGACGAACCGGGCGAGCACGGTCTGGCGATCGTGATCCTTGTCGAGCTCGTGGTGCATGCGCTGAGCGGTCAGGCCGTGGGCGTCCCGGACGGGGAAGTAGGCGAATCCACGACCGGAACGTTCCCGGCCGACGGCCCCCTTCGCGAAGAGGCGGGACAGGGCCGTCGTCACGGTCGTGCGGGCCAGCTCGACCGCCAGGCTGTGCTGAACCTGACCGACGGTCCGGGGACCGTCGGCGGCCCACAGCGTCGCGAGCACGCTCGCCTCCAACTCCCCGGCCGCCCTGCGCTCGGCAGCACCCTCCGCCATGACGTACCCCCATCTCCGGATCGTCTACAGTGCAGTAGACCGTCTACGTCATTGTAGTCGCTCGGTCGTTCCGTCCCGGATACCCCCTGCCCGCATTCAGCGAGAGGCCGCCGCTCATGGCCGTACACGTCATCGCTGCGCCTCCACTCGCGGTGGACCTCCTCGACGCCCAGTCGCCGCTGTCAGCCTTCGGCGTCCCGGGCATCGCGGTGGTGCTGTTCGCCGAGACCGGCCTGCTGACCGGCGACTCCCTGCTCCTCACTTCGGGCCGCCTGCGCGCAGGCGGCCCGAACAGCAGCCGCCACGCCGTTGCCGCCATGGGCTCCGGTCGCTGCGGCGGCCGCCAGGCTCCCGGCGTCCAGCGCGGATACTTCATCGGGCGCCGGGCGGGTGGAGCAGCCCTCTCCCGAAGCCGGTCCGTGCGTCTGCGCGGGGATGTCGAGCGTGCCGGGGAACCACTGGAGCGGTACGGCCACGCCAAGGCGATCGTGCCGGCTCGCTTCGTCCCCGGTCGTACGGGCGGTTCCGAACCCGCTCGCCGGGGCGCCGAACGTCCCCGTCCGGCGGGTCTTCACCCTCCGGCGGACCGCGGGCGGCCCGGTCCGGACGGTCGGCCTGGTACCGGCCGGATACACGCCCTCCGTTCCTCCATCCTCCACGTGGAGCGCGACCTGCTGCCGGTCATCGCCGTGCTCGTCGCTGTGGCCCTGCTCGCGCCCGCGGCCGAACTACTCCGTTCCCGGAGAGCCACCACGCAACGGAATGAGACCTCTTGATGCCCCTCGCCTACGACGGTTCAGCCATCGACGGCCCCGCCTACCTCAAGATCGTCGGCCTTGCCGACCGGGCGCCCGGATGGGTGGACAGCCTGATCACCGACTGGTCGGCCTACGGACTGGGAGTGTTCGCACTGCTGATGCTCGTCGCGTGGTGGCAGGCCCGCCGAGCGGGGACCCCGGCCGTGGTCACCGCGCTGGCGGTCCCCCTGGTCACCGTCCTCGTCTTCTGCGTCGACTCCCTGCTGAAACTCGCCGTCCATGAGGACCGGCCCTGCGACCAACTGCACGTAGCCACCCTCGAAGCCTGCCCCGCACCCGGCGACTGGTCCTTCCCCAGCAACCACGCGGCCCTCGCCGCCGCGGCAGCCTTCGCCCTCCTTCTCGTATCGCGACGGCTCGGTCTCGTCGCCCTGGCCGCAGCGGCTCTGATGGCGGCCTCGCGGGTGTGGGTGGGCGCGCACTACCCGCACGACGTCCTTGCCGGGTTCCTCCTCGGCACCCTGGTCGCCCTCCTCACCACCTGGGCGGTTCGGCGCAAGCAGGGCGCGATTGCCGCGCGGCTGAAGGACGGCCCACTGCGTCCACTGCTGGCCGCCGCGTGACCCGACGCCCGCGCGCACGTTGTGCGGCGGGGTGGCCCCGGCGGCAGCAGGGGCCTTTTCCTGGTCACCGTCGTCGTGCTCGGTGAGACACCCGGGCTGCTGCTGCCCGTCGAAGCGATGCTGCACCACTCAGCGATGGCACCCTGATCCCCACCCGGCGCCGCACCGGAGAGGCCGACCGGCGCGACTGTTCCGGCAAACACCGCCTCGCCAGGCTTCGCCCCGACCCGGCCCACGCCACCCGCCCGGATCCTGCGCGCCCTGCTTGCCCTGAGAACCTCGACCGAACAGCTGACGAAGACGGCACACAAAGTGTTGACGTGCGTCGGGGCGATGGTCCTTCTGATCGGGAGGCCGGCGCCCTACCTTCGCTCCTGTGAACAGGATCTCCGAGGTGGCGAAGCGGCTCATGGTCGGCCGCGCCCTGCGCAGCAGCGAGCTGGGCCAGGCGTTGCTTCCCAAGCGGGTGGCCCTGCCGATCTTCGCTTCGGACCCCTTGTCGTCGGTTGCTTACGCGACGCAGGAGATCCTGGTGGTGCTCACGCTGGGCGGGCTGGCGTATGTGCATTTCACGCCGTGGATCGCGGCTGCGGTCGTCGCGCTGATGACGGTAGTGGTGCTGTCGTACCAGCAGGTCGTGCGCGCCTACCCGAGCGGTGGGGGCTCGTACGAGGTCGTTTCCACGAACCTCGGCGAGAGGGCCGGTCTGGTGGTGGGGGCTGCCCTGCTGGTCGACTACGTGATGACCGTGGCCGTGTCCGTGGCCTCCGGGGTGGACAACATCATCTCCGCCGTCCCCCAGTTGCACGCACAGCGGGTGCCGATGGCGCTGGGCCTCGTAGCGCTCCTCGCGGTGGTGAACCTTCGCGGCGTACGCGAGTCCGGACGGGCCTTCGCCGCGCCGACGTACCTGTTCGTCAGCGGCGTGATCATCATGATCGCCACCGGGCTCTTCCGGTACCTGGTCGGAAATGCGCCGGTCGCCGAGAGCGCCTCGTACGGCATCCGGCCGCAGGAGGGCGACGTGCAACTGGCCGGTGTGGCGCTGGTGCTGCTGGTCCTGCGGGCGTTCTCCAACGGCTGCACGGCGTTGACCGGCGTGGAAGCGATCTCCAACGGCGTTCCCGCCTTCCGCAGGCCGAAGTCACGCAACGCGGCGACCACCCTGGCCGCGATGGGCGTCATCGCGGTCACCATGTTCGCCGGTGTCACCACTCTCGCGATCGTCTCCAAGGTCCACATCGCCGATGACGCCTGCCGGCTCACCGGCCTGGGCGCCGACTGCGCCACCTACCAGCAGCGCACCGTCATCGCCCAGATCGCCGCCGCGGTCTTCGGCGGGGAGAAAAGTGTCGGCTTCTACTACATCCAGGCCGTCACCGCACTCGTCCTGATCCTCGCCGCGAACACCGCCTTCAACGGTTTCCCGCTGCTCTCGTCGGTCCTCGCGCAGCGCCGCTACCTGCCCCGCCAGCTGCACAGCCGGGGGGACAGACTCGCCTTCTCCAACGGCATCGTGGCGCTGGCCGTCACCGCCGGCCTGCTGCTGTGGGGGTTCGAGGCCAGAGTCACGGCCCTGATCCACCTCTACATCCTGGGTGTCTTCACCTCCTTCACCCTCTCGCAGACCGGTATGGTCCGGCACTGGAACCGGGCGCTGTCCACGGCGGGCGACCCCACGCTGCGGCGCCGCCAGCACACTGCCAGGGTCATCAACGCGGTCGGTGCGGTGTTCACCGGTCTGGTCCTGGTGGTGGTCCTGTTCACGAAGTTCCTCGAAGGTGCCTGGCTGGCCGTGCTCGCCGCCGGGGTGCTGTGGCTGCTGATGCGCACCATCCGCGGCCACTACGACCGCACCACCGCCGAGCTGACCAGCACCGACCCGCACACCGACCTCATCTCCCCCTCCCGCGTCCTGGCGATCGTGCTGGTCTCCAGCGTCCACAAACCGGCACTGCGGGCACTGGCCTATGCCCGCGCCTCCAAGCCTGACCGCCTGGAGGCCCTCACCGTCGCCGTCGACCACGAAGAGACACGTGCGCTGGAAGACCAGTGGCAGCGACTCGGCATCGATGTCCCCCTCAAGGTTCTGGACTCCCCCTACCGTGAGGTCACCCGGCCCGTCGTCGACTATGTACGCTCCCTCAGCCGCGAGAGCTCCCGCGACATCCTCGGTGTCTACATTCCCGAGTACGTCGTCGGCCGCTGGTGGGAGAACCTGCTGCACAACCAGTCGGCGCTCCGGATCAAGGCACGCCTTCGCTTCACTCCCGGCGTCATGGTGATCAGCGTGCCCTGGCAGCTCATCTCCTCCGCGCGGGCCGACCGCCACGGTGCGCGCGCGCCGGGCTCCGTCCGCCGAGGCGAACCGACCCGCTGACCGGGAGCCGCCGTCCAGACACCCCGGCGCCGCGCAACTTGCGGGCACAGCGGACCGTCGTTTCACTGGTAAGGAACAGGGAGCGTGGCCGGTGGACAAACCAGTGACCGTGGGCGTGGACGGCTCCCCCTCCAGCATGAAGGCGCTCGACTGGGCCGCCGACGAGGCCGCTCTGCACAGCCGGCCCCTTCGCATCGTGCACGCGTCCGTATGGGAACGCTTCGAAGGCGCCACCCCTGCGGAGGACTTCCCCGAGGGCCTGACCGAGGCCGCCGCACTGGAAGAGATCATCACCGCCGCCGAAACCCGGGCCCGCGGGCGCCGCCCCGAGGTCAGGGTCCGCGCCGAGTTGTTGCCGGGGGAACCCGTCGACGTCCTGGTCCACGCGGGAGAAGACGCCTTCGCGCTGGTCATCGGTCATCGTGGACACCAAGGCCTCCTACGGCACCTGTCCACCGGCTCCGTCGTGTCCGGTGTGGCAGAACGCGCATGGTGCCCCATCGTGGTCGTCGGCGACTGCGCCCCACGGCCCCCATCAGAAGCCCGGCACGTCATCCTCGGTGTCGGGGAGGGAACCGACGCCGGCGCCGCCCAGGTCTCTTTCGCCCTCCACGAAGCGCAGGCCCGTGGTGGCGACCTGGTCGTGGTTCACTCCCTCAGCCGGCAAGAAACGCATCAAGGCTCACCCGACCTCGGCTCCCGTGCGGCCGACGCCCTCCTCAGCACGGCAGTTCCGGACCGGACAGCCGCCGAATGCGGCGTCACGGTGCGCAGACAAGTCGTCGACGGCCCCGCGCACCGTGCCCTGACCCGAGCCGCGCACGTCGCCGACCTGCTCGTTCTCGGAGTCCGGCACCGGCATGGCATGGTGCGTCGTGAACTCGGGCCCACTCACCACGCTGCACTACGCCATTCGCCCTGCCCTGTCGCCCTCGTGAGTACCCCGTGGCCGCCCCCATGAGGACCAGGGACTGTCAACGACAGGTGGAACGCAGGGCGGTGGAGGCGGCCGCAGCGGCTTGGGCGGGCCCCATGCCGACCGACTCCCGAGCGGATCGGACCATGAGGGCCCACCCGGTCACGGCAGGCGGGAACCGGCGGGCCGACCGCTCTGCCGGATGACCTGCTCCGCAGACTGCTGCCCTCGAAGCACGTGAGCACCCCGAACAGCGATCACACCAGCCTTTCGATCTGCGGTTTCCAGTTGATGGAGGCTCAGTCGTCTTCATCGCGTGCAGGCTGTCCGGGGTGCCTCCGGGTGAGTGGTCCTGACGACTGCTCAGTGAACGGGCGGGCGTGAGCGGGGAGAGACAGGGGGCCCGCCGCACTTCCCCCACGGAGATCTTGATGAAGCGCACCACCATGATGGCCACCTGTGCTGCCACCCTGCTCGGCACCGTCCTGACCGGCTGCTCCGACAGCACATCGGCAGAGAGCCACGGACCCACCGCCTCCAGCGCCTCGCCTTCGACGCCGGCCACCGTGGACACGAAGTCCGTGGGCAAGCTCGGCAGCATCCTGGTCGACGACAAGGGCAACACGCTGCACCTCTTCCTCGCAGACAAGAAGAACAAGTCGAACTGCGCGGACGCTTGTGCCGAGGCCTGGCCTCCCTTGCTCACCAAAGGGGCCGCCAAGGTCGGCAAAGGCGTGGACAAGAAGCTGCTGGACGTCACCACGCGTTCCGGCGGGGACAAACAGGTCACGTACAACGGGCACCCTTTGTACTACTACGTCAACGACAAGAAGCCCGGCCAGACAAACGGCCAGGGCCTCGATCAGTTCGGCGCCAAGTGGTATGTCCTGAACACCAAGGGCGACAAGGTCGAAGGCTGAGACGGCGGAGCGGCATGAGCACGCAACGCAACGAAGACGGCGGCAGAAGCCTCGTTCCCGCCGCCGTGCTCGCGGCCCTGGTCCCTGTCGCGGTCGGGTTCGGAATCTACTTCCTCGGAACCCGCCACACGCCGGACTACGGCAACGGACTCTTCGGTACCCACGGCACCGTGGCAGTCGATCTCAAGGCCCGGCTCAGCACCGCGCTGCTCGGCCTCGCCCTCATCCAGCTCTGCATCGCCCTCTGGATGTACGGCCGCGTGCCGGGTGCCCGCTCCGCGCCCCGGCCGGTTCCGCTGGTACACCGAGTGCTCGGGTTCCTCATCCTCCTGTTCTCGCTGCCGATCGCGTATCACTGCGTGATGACCTACGGGATCGAGACGTCATCCCCGCGGGTGGCGATCCACTCCTTCACCGGGTGCGCCCTCTACGGGGCGTTCGCGGCCAAGATCATCATCGTGCGCAGCAGACGCCTGCCCGGCCGGCTGCTTCCGGCGGCGGGCGGAATGCTCGTGCTCGGTGTGGCCCTTCTCTGGTACACCGCCGCCCTCTGGGCCCTGAACGGAGACTCAGTACCGGGCTTTCCCCCGACATGAGCGGTGCCTACGAACCCGGCCGGGCGCACTCTGCCGCAGCCGGGCTCGCGGAACTCCGCCGGGGAGGGATCCCGGACACCCTGCCGACGTGAGCGACGCCGAATCAGGCCTAGGCACCGCTCTACGCTGTTGCGCTCGTTCGTCCGCGCGTGCCGACAGGGCCCCGGAGTGCGGGCAGCCGGTTCAGGCGGTGTGCTGGTGGCGCAGTGGCTGAAGGGGTTCGGGAGCGGCTTCACACAGGGCGACGAGTCCGGTGGACAGGGCCTGACGCGCCTCAGGCGTCATGCGGTTCATGGCCTGGGAAAGCGCGTGCTCGCGGCGACGCCGAATTTCCCGAAGGTGGGCGGAGCCGGCGTCGGTCAGTTCCAGCTGGACTTCGCGGCGGTCCTCGGGACGGGGTGTCCGGCGGAGGAAACCGGCTGCCTGAAGGCGGTCGCAGAGACGGGTGACCGAGGGGGCGGCCACGGCCAGTTGGTGGCGCAGGGCACTGAGGTTGATCCCCGGCTCACGTTGAATGATGTACATCACACGCGTCTGCGCGGTGGAGACGGGAGCGGTGCTGAGGACATCGCGGCTGCGCTCCCAGGCGATTTCGAGCAGTTCCAGGGCCTGGGTCACCTCCGACAGGGCGCCGGGCACCTGCGGGTGGAGGGCGGAGGGGTCCTCGCGCATGTGACACTCCCGTTGGACTTGTGCCCGTTTCGGCCGGTCGATATGAGCAGGCTCACGAATAAAGATATGCCAAGGGAAGCAGGACCAGCAGCGGTGGAGAGACCCAGTGCAGTCGAGCGCGCTCTACGTGAGGCCGCGCCGCATGAGATTTTCGACGTGCTCCGCGCCCTGATCGAACGCCGCCATCAAGCCGTGGCGGTGGAGCTTCTGATGGCCGACTACGCCATGACACGACTGCAACCGGTCAGCGTCCTGCCACAGACCCGTGAACCCCTGTCGGTGTACGACACCGACGCAGGCCGTGCCTTCGGCGCCCAGGAGCCGTACTGCGTTCAGGACGAACCTCTCGCCGCCGCAACGGTTCATCTTCCTGTCAGCGTCCGGGGCGACCGGCTCGGAGTGCTGAGCGTCACACTGCCCGCCGGCAGCGATGAAGTGGCGGCCGATACGATAGAAGATCTTCAGGAGTGCGCGAGTGCGCTGGCGCACGAGGTCGTCGTTGCCGAGCGGGACACCGATCTGTTCCTCCAGGCCCGCCGGGCCGAGCGGCTGACTCTGGCTGCCGAGATGCAGTGGCAGCTCCTGCCGGGGCGGTCGTGCTCCCGGACCGAGTACAGCCTCGGTGCCCAGCTCGAGCCCGCTTATGCGATCTTCGGGGACAGCTTCGACTGGTCGGCCGCTGCGGACGACCTCACCCTGACGGTCAGCAACGGCATGGGCGAAGGCATCGACGCCGCCCTGCTCACCAACCTCGCCGTCAACGCACTGCGCAATGCCCGCCGAGCAGGGCTGAGCCTGGCGGACCAGGCGTTCCTGGCCGACCAGGCCGTCTACGGCCAGCACCAGGGGCGGCAGTTCCTGTCCACCCTGCTGCTCCGCTTCCACCTGCCGACCGGAGACGTGGAGATCATCGACGCCGGGTCGCCCCGCATCTGGCGGTTGCGCAAGGGGGTTGTAGAGCCGATCGAGCTCGACGCCCAGATGCCCCTGGGGATGTTCGAGGACACGTCCTACGCCTCGCAGCACTTCACGGTCGAGCCCGGGGACCGGCTGCTTTTCATCAGCGACGGCGTCTATGACGCCTTGTCGCCCGCCGGCGAGCGGTACAGCCTCCACGCGCTGGCCAAGGCGATCACCAGCACACGCCTGCTCCCCGCGTCACAGGTCCCGAGAACGATGCTGCAGGAACTGCTGGGGCACCGCGGTGCGGGCCCTGCCGCGGATGATTCCCTGGTCGTCTGCCTGGACTGGCACGGCCGCCCGGCCACGCACCGGCTCTGACACAGGGATCGAAATCTTCCCAAAACGGGCTTTCCTTACGTAGTTCCAGGAATCCGTCCGGGGTGACGAGATCGCGGGGCAGACGGAGTGCCGGACGTGGGGCACCCTCAGAACGTCCGGGGCGGGGGCGGGTTGCCATGAGGGACACGCCTGCGAGATGGTTGCCGAAAGGTAAGTATTTTCTTCCAGGTGGAAGGTGGTGCGGCTCGCCACAGGCGAGTCCCCCCTCATGGCCCCTATCAAGGGAAACTCCGTTACGAAGACTGAAGAGCATCTGGCGTCCGACGCGTGGGGCATGGCCCCGTATCCCGTGATCGAGGCACACGCGGATGGCACCGTCGTCGAAATGAACCCTGCGGCCTCGCACCTCCTCGCGGGCGCGCTGCCGGGGGCCGTCATGGCAGACCTGGTTCCGGCCTGGCTCGCCAGGGCCCACCACGAGGCGGGCCTCCGCATCATGCTTCCGGCCCATGCCCCCCAGCACGGCGGCGCGCTGCCGTCGGTGTCGGGGCAGATCGAAGCGCAGAGCTTCGTGGCGCATCCCACCCGGGGGCAGGACGGCAATGTGGTGTGGTGGCTCGTCGAGGACACCGGCCGGCGCCTCGCCGAAGAGGCGTTGGCCACCGAGCGCGAACGCACCACGTTCCTCTCGGAGGCGTCCAATGTGCTGCTGGCTTCTCTGAACACCGACCGGTGCATGACGGCCACCGCACAGCTCGCCGCTCAGTATCTTGCGGATGCGGCGGTCGTCGTGGCACCGGCGAGGGGTCACAAGCTGCCCGTCGCCCATGCCACCGCGGGCCAGGAGGCCACCCGCAGTCTGATCGTGGTCGATCCGTCGCAGCTGCCCGGTCTGACGGAGGCTTTGCAGGGGTTTCCGCCCGTACCCTCGCGGTGGCTCGACCCCGGGACGCTGCCCGAGTGGGTCACTCCCCCGGGGCACACCGGGGAGATCGGGTCGGTCGTCATCACCCCGCTGCCCGGCCACGGCGTTCCGGCAGGTGCGCTGATCCTGCTGCGCGGCAGTGCGCGGTTCACGGAGGACGAGGAGAGCTTCGCCCGGCTGTTCGCCGCCCGGGCAGGTGCCGCACTGTCAGCCGCCAGGATGTACGCCGAGCAGAGCGACATCACCAGGACACTGATGCGTGATCTGCTGCCGCCGCAACTGCACCGGATCAACGGGGTCGAGTTCGCGGGCGGCTACCGTCCGGCCGGAGCGACCGAGCGCGTCGGGGGCGACTTCTACGACGTCCACCCGGGCAGCACCGACGCCGAGGCTTCACTCGTGGTCCTGGGTGACGTCTGCGGCAAGGGCCTGGACGCAGCCGTACTGACCGGCAAGATCCGCAACACCCTGCAGGCCCTCGTCCCGATGGCCGACGATCACCAGCGGATGCTTCAGCTCCTCAACGGGGCGCTCCTCAACTCCCATCACGCCCGTTTCGCCACCATGGTCATGGCCTCGGTCCAGCGTTCGGACAACGTGGTGCGGCTGCGCCTGACCTCGGCCGGCCATTCCCCGCCCCTGGTGGTCCGGACCGACGGCCGGGTCGAGGAGGTCCGGACCCGCGGCACCCTGATCGGAGCCCTTCCCCTCATCGAGTCCCACACCGCGGAAACCACCCTGCAGCCCGGTGAGACCTGCCTGCTCTACACGGACGGGATCACAGAAGCCCGCGGCGGACCGCTCGGCGACGACTTCTTCGGCGAAGAACGCCTGAAGCAGGCACTTTCGGAATGCGCGAACATGCCCAGCGAGGCAGTCGTCGAGCACATCCAGATGCTGGCCTCGCAATGGCTGCGCGACGGCAGCCACGACGACATGGCCGTCGTCGCGATCACCGCGCCCCTGACCAACCACCTGAGTGCGGTGAACGGCCACACCCGGGGCAGGTACACCGCATGACTACATGCGCGACCGCCGACGGCGGCCTCCAGGAACTTCGGGAGCGGTTGTGGGATGCGGCCGTCGATCGCGACGAGTTCGCGGCCACCGGCCTCGTCCTCGCCGCACTGGACAACGGCATGGACGCCGAGTCGGCCCTCCTGGACATCATCGCCCCTGTGCAGATCAGGGTCGGTGCCGAATGGGCCGCCAACCGCATCACCGTCGCGCAGGAACACGCCGCCAGCGCCATAGCCGAGCGCGTCGTCGCCGCCCTCGCCCACCACACCGCCTCCCGCACCACACCGCATCTCGGCCGGGTCACCGTGGCGTGTGTGGAACAGGAGTGGCATGTTCTGCCCGCGCGCCTCCTCTCCGAAGTCCTCACCCTGCGAGGCTGGGAGGTCGACTTCCTCGGCGCTCAGGTCCCCACCCCACACCTCGTCGCCCATCTGCATCACTCCGGTGCGGACGTCGTGGCCCTCTCCTCCTCCCTCCCCACCCGGCTGCCCGCGGCCCACGGCGCGATCACCGCCTGCCAGTCCATCGGCGTACCCGTCCTCGCCGGCGGGGCCGCCTTCGGGCCCACCGGCCGCTATGCCCGTCTGCTCGGCGCCAACGCCTGGGCGCCCGATGCCCGTACCGCCGCACAGCAGCTCGCGGACGGAATCGCCGCGCCCAACCTGGCCGCCGGCCGGCTGCAGATCGATGACCTGCCCCATCTCGCCGACCAGGAGTACACCCTCGTCACCCGGACCCAGGGACAACTCGTCAGGGAGGTCCTCGCACAGATGGAAGGGCGTTTCCCGGCGATGGCCGCCTACAGCGATCAGCAGCGTCGGCGTACCGCCGAGGACATCGCGCACATCGTCGAGTTCCTGACCGTGGCCCTCTACACCGATGACGACGACCTGTTCACCACCTTCATCACCTGGACCGCGGGCATCCTCACCGCACGCCACGTCCCCGCCCAGTCCCTGCACCCGGCCCTGGAGATACTGGGGGCCGAGCTGAAGGAGTTTCCCCGATCCACCCGGTTGCTCGACCGGGCACGCCTCGCCCTGGACGGCACGACGACAGCCGCCGGCCGACATTCCGGAGCTCTCACATGACCGCGACGGCCCGCCCCTCCTTCACCCTCACCGTTGAAGCCGGACCGGACACCGCGCGTCTGCGGCTCGCAGGCGACCTGGACCACGACGGGGGCGACGAACTCCTCCGGCACGCGGAAGACTGCATCGCCGGACAGCCACGTCCACGCGAACTGCTGCTGGAATGCTCCCAGTTGAAAACGTGTGACTCCATGGGCATCTCCATGCTCATCCAGATCCACCGCAGCTCCACAGCGCATGACGTGCGCCTGGGCCTGGAGAACCCTCCGCCGTTCCTGGAGCGGATCCTGCACCTCACCGGAATCCGCCACCTCTTCGCCCCGGACGGCCAGGAACCCCAGCGCGGACAAGCCTCACAGGCACACCCTGACGAGGCACCCGCTCCGGCCGGCAACCAGTTCCACGCCTCCCCGCCTTCCGCACCCATCTCCTGACCACCACAACCGGCCGCGGCGGCGACCGCCGGGAGCCACACCAGCACCCGCGCAGTCCCGGCCGACGCTGTGGCACGCCGCACCGCTGCCGGGGGCCTGCGGGTCCCGCGAGTCCGAAACTGCGCTTCGCCGTCCGATCGGGGTTCATTCGTGACGCCCGTCGGATCCTCACGTGGAGGCGCATGCGAGCGGGCCGGGAGGCGCGCCTCAGGCGTCACTCACCGGCCGTGCGGTGACCCAGGAGCAGCCCGGCGCACCACACACACTTTCATCAGACTTCCTTCACGGGATGCGCACAGTTCTCTGTATGCTTCAGCACGCTTCATCCGCACCGTTGAGGGGGGAATCCTCATGAACGCCCGTCACGTCATAGCCATCGCCACGGCTGCCGCTTCGGTCATCTCGATCGGTATCGCAGCTACTCCGGCACAGGCTGCCGAGTACTCCTCGTCCCTGAAGATCAAGGGCGTGCAGTACGACGCCCCGGGCAGCGACTCGAACAAGTGCTCCGGCGGCAACACCAAGAACGAGTACCTGACGATCAAGAACTACTCGCGCACGGCGACCGTCAACCTGAAGGGCTACGTCGTCAGGGACGCAGCCGGGAACAAGTTCACGTTCAAGGCGTCCCACTCCCTTCAGCCCGGCGACTATGTCAGCCTGCGCGGTGCGCACGGAACCGATTCCGACGCCAAGAACGTCGTCTACCGCCAGAACTGCAACTTCATCTGGAACAACGACCGAGACACCATCTACCTGTACAAGCCGACCGGTTCCCGCGCGGACGTTCACTCGTACAGCAAGAAGGCCAACGACCGCGACGGCAACGGCTACATCACGTACCACGGCTGAGCAACCGACAGCCGGAGTCCGGGAGTTCGAGCCCCTGCCCATCGTCCGCGTCCACGGCAGGGGCTCCGACCGGACTTCCCGGGCAGGGACGGCCCGCCGAGAGCCGGGGGCGCGACCGCGGCCCATCCACCGGAATACCCAGGCGTTCTCCACGAGCCTCGGAAGTCCTGGACCCGCGAGCCGCACCCCGCGCGCCCGCGGCCGGGCGCACAGCGCGGCGGAGCGGCGTTCGACGCCGCGTACGCACCGGGACCGCACACGCACGGCCGCCTCCTCCATCGCGGCCGCGCCGGCCACCTCGACGGTTCACGCCCGGACCGCCCGCGCTACCCGATCAGCGCGTTGCCGGAGCTCGCCCTCGCCCCCACGGTGCACCGTCGTCCACCCGGCACGCCTCCGCCCGCCGCGCCCGGGCCGCGTGAGCCGGCCGGGCGCGCACGTACGTCGCGGAGCCGCGCCCGGGCCCGGGCCCGAAGGCTGACCGGGAACCGGGCCGAGGTCACAACAGCCGGTCGACCAGCCCGTCGACGTAGTCCGGAGCGAGCGGGCCCATGCCGAACAGAACGCGGATGTACATCGGGGCCAGGATGTGGTCCAGCACCTCGAAGGCGTCGGGTGCGTCCTCGCCTCGTTCGCGCGCGCGATCGAGCATGGACTGCAGTTGCCGGGTGCGCGCGGCACGGAGGTCGGCACCGGCCCGCAGACCCTGCTGACCGCTGCTCGACAGGGCGACGGCCAGGTGCAGCACGGCCGGTCCGTCGGGTCCCGTGATCTCGCGGGCCACCTGGGCCGCGTACGTGCGCAGGTCTCCGGCGAGGGTCCCGGTGTCGGGCATCGGCGACTGCGCGTTGAGCCGACTGAGGGCCACGTCGGTGAGCAGGGATTCCAGACTCCCCCACCGGCGGTAGATGCTGCTGTCGGCCACACCTGCGCGGGCCGCGACCTCGCCGACGGTGAAGTTGCCGTAGCCGCACTCACTGATGAGGTCGGTGACGGCCTGGTGCACCTGCGCACCGACGCGGGCGCTGCGCCCGCCCGGCCGCCGGACTCGCTGTCGCTCGTTCATGCCCCCACCTTAACGCAGGCGGTCCTTGCGTTTATGGGCGAGCCTCCCTATAGTCACCAAACGCAGTCGCCGACTGCTTTAGAGCGCTCGGGTGCATCGCCGCCGGCATCGGCCGCGACCGGGCGCAACTGACGACGGAGAGGGATCACATGGCTGCACCGCATGCGACCGAAGGCAGTCGCTCACACCGGGCCGTGCTGCTCGCGGTGACCTGCCTGGGCCAGTTCATGGTCCTGCTCGACAACACGATCGTCGGAGCGGCGCTGCCCGACATGCAGCACCGGCTGAACACTCAGCTGACCGGTCTGCAGTGGATCGTCGACGCATACGTACTGCTGGTCGCCATGCTCCTGCTGTCCGGCGGTGTCTTCGCAGACCGCTTCGGCCGCAAGCGGGTGTACCTGACCGGCGTGGCGGTGTTCACCGCCGCGTCGCTGGTGTGCAGCCTCGCGCCCTCGGTCGGCTGGCTGGTCGTCGGCCGGGTGCTGCAGGGCATCGGGGCCGCGGCACTGGCCCCGGCCTCGCTCGCCCTGCTCGTTGCCGCGCATCCTGTGCCGCACGAGCGAATGAAGGCGATCGGGCTGTGGGCCGGACTCAGCGGAATCGGTCTGGCCGCGGGCCCCGTGGCCGGCGGCGTGCTGACAGAAGCCTTCGGCTGGCCCGCCATCTTCCTGGTCAACCTGCCCATCGGCGTGGTCCTTCTGCTGGTCGGCCTGCGCCACCTCGGCGAGTCCCGCAACCCGAACGCCCCCGCCATCG
Organism: Streptomyces sp. NPDC091416; assembly: GCF_044756845.1. Lineage (NCBI taxonomy): Bacteria > Bacillati > Actinomycetota > Actinomycetes > Kitasatosporales > Streptomycetaceae > Streptomyces > Streptomyces sp. NPDC091416. The sequence goes on along the minus strand of NZ_JBIVTU010000005.1, from coordinate 514,629 downwards.
ACGTCCCGGGCACGGTGCTGTCCGTTCTGGCGGTGGGGGTACTGACCTTCGGGCTGATCGAGGGTGGTGCCCGCGGCTGGACCTCGCCGGTCATCCTGGGCAGCTTCACCGCCGCGGTGATCCTTCTCGCCACGTTCGTCACGGTCGAAGCCCGTCGCCCGGCACCGATGCTGCCGCTGCGGCTGTTCCGGCAGCGCCTGTTCACCGTGTCCAACACCGCCATGATCGTGGTGGGCTTCGCGCTCATGGGCTCGTCGTTCTTCTTCTCCCAGTTCTTCGTGTACGTCCAGGGCGCCTCGATCCTGCGCGCCGGCCTGCAGACGCTGCCGGTTTCCCTCACGATGGTGATCGTCAGCCCGTACGCCGGCCGACTCGCCGCCCGCTACGGCTTCCGCATCGTCGTGACCACAGGCCTGGCCCTGGCCGGCCTGGGACTGCTGACGCTCGGCACGGTGCACGCCGAAACCGGCTACGGAAACGTGTGGTGGCGACTGGGACTCGCCGGCGTCGGCTTCGCCCTGGCCATGTCCCCACTGACGGGAGCCGCCATCCAGGCGGTCAGCCCGCAGGAAGGCGGCCTCGCGTCGGGCATCAGCACCACCACCCGGCAGATCGGCGCGGTGCTCGGCGTGGCGGTGCTCGGAGCCGTCGTCCGCACCGGGCAGTCCGACGGTGCCTCCTTCGAGACCGGCCTCGACAACGCCTTCCTCGCCGCCGGCGTCGTCACGCTCTCCACCGCCGTGTTCACCGGCCTGTGGCTGGCGAAGTCCAAGAGCGCGGAAGGCTCCGAGGCATCGCTTCCCGTCACCGGTCCGGGGACGGTCACTACCTCGAACGAGGTCTCCGCGAGCCGCCGTTGACGACAGCAGCCCGCGCCGGGGGTCCAAGGGCTGTCCGCAATTCCTGGCGGGACAGCCCTTGGACATGACCATGCCGCTGTCGAGGCCCTCGGGGCAAACGATGCTTCCGGCTTCGGGGACGCGATCGTCCGGTTCGTTGACGGGCTGCCCTGCCCTCCCCCGTCAACACCGAGAACCTCGCCGGGCGGGAAGGAAAGGGAAGAGAAGAGAAGAGAAGGGAACGGCCATGGCGCGGCGGCGCCCTGCGGACCGCGCCGGAGGGTTCGGCGCGCGTTCACGGCCTGCGTTCGAGATGGCGGGTGCGGCCATCGCGCCTCTGCCCCCGATGGCCGCTTCGACCACGTCGCCGGCCTTCGGAAACCGCCTCCGCATGCGTGCCCGCTGCATCCGCGGGCACGCATGCGGAGGCGGCTGGCTCCAAGGGCGCCATCTGCGCCGTTCGGTCCGGGCAGCACCGGATACGGCAGTCTGCTCCCGCCATTTCTGCCTGTTGTTCTGCCTGGAGAGCGAAGCGCCGCCCTGGTTGGCTGTGTTTGCGGGGCGGGAACCCGGACCAGGTCGAAGCAGCCCGGTTGCGCTCTCCGGCAAGGTCGCCGCCCGTACAGCGAGCCGCCGGGTCCTGCCGGACACCGGCCCTGCCTGCCGGGGCGGTCCAGCCGTCCGTCGCAGCCCCTGGGTCACTTCCCTGAAAGAGGAGCAAATTGAGCTCGGTGTTGACGACCGCCTCGGTGCCGGACCAGGAGAGGGTCGCCTACTGGAACGACGCGGTGAACAGGACACTGGTGCCGGTGGCCGTCACTCCGCACGGCGACGGCCTCTTCGACGCCCGGATGGTCACCAACCGACTCGGCTATCTCCAGGTCTCCACCATGGAGGCCGACGCGAAGCGGGTCAGCCGCACTCCGGCACTGATCTCCCGGTCGTCCGAGCCGCTGGTGGCCGTCGGGGTCCAGATATCGGGCACGGCCACCTTCGTCCAGGACGGCCGGCGGGCCGAGGTGGGTGCGGGAGACCTGGTGGTGTGCGACAGGAGCCGGCCGTACTCCTTCGACTATCCGCAGCGGTTCGCCACCCACGTCTTCCAACTGCCCCGCCGCATGCTGGGCGTTCCGGAGAGCGACATCCGGCAGGTCACCGGCCACGCCATCGGTACCAGGCACGGCTTCGGCGCGGCGCTGCTCCCGTTCCTGGCCTCCCTGGCCGCCTCGCCGGACACCTACCCGCCGGCCGTCGCGGACCGGTTGGCCGGCAACGTCGTCGACCTGTTCGCCACCCTGATCACCGAGCGGGCCCACCCGAGCGGCCCGGACGCCGAGGACTCCGCCCGCAGCCACCTGCTCCTGCGCGTCCGCGACCACATCAACAGGAACCTGGGCGACCCGGACCTGTCGCCGGAGAGCATCGCACGGACTCACCGGATCTCCGTCCGGTATCTCCACCGGCTGTTCGAGGGCGAGGGAACCACCGTCGGCCGGCTCATCCAGAGGCGGCGTCTGGAGGAGTGCGGCCGCGAACTGGCCCGCCGCGGCCGGACAGCCCCCACCGTGTCCGCCGTCGCCCAGCGGTGGGGGTTCGTCAACCCGGCCCACTTCAGCCGGGCCTTCCGCGCCGCCTACGGTGTCTCTCCCCGTGAATGGCGCAACCTGCGCACCCTCCAGGACGACATCGCGCCGTCCCCCGCCGGCAGGCCCGCGCCGTTGTCCGTGGTGGCCGACCGGCCGGGGGCCGGCCTGGCATCCTCCAGGGGATAGGGTGCCCGCTCGGAGCCGTACCGGGCTGTCCCGCGCCTCCGGCGCGCGCCGTCCACGTCCCGGCCCGGCGTCCGCGGCATCGTCCGCCGCCTCGCGACCGTGATTCGATTCGGTGCGCCGGACAGACCCTTCCTCCAAGTTCTTCCCTTGGCCCTTCGGCAGGAGACCGTGTGACCGACTTCCCTCGTCCGCCCCAGCGGCACCCGGTCCTGGACCACCCCACCCGAGCGTTCGTGGACAGGCACCCCTGCCCGTCGCCGGGGCACGACCCGGACCCGCAACAGGCCCGACTGGACCTGGTCCGGCTGCAGGGCGAGGACGGTCCGCCGGACGAGCAGGACACCTCCACGGAGTGGTTCGCGCTGCCGGGCGGGCCGACCGGCCATGTACGGGTGAAGGTGGTCAAGCCCGCCGACAGCGTCGGCAGAATCCCGGTCGTGCTGTTCCTGCACGGGCTGGGCTGGGTCCTGGGTGATGCCGGCACCCATGAGCGCCTGGTGCACGCGTTCGCCCTCGGTGCGGACGCGGCTGTGGTCTTCGTCGAGTACGAGCGCGCCCCCGAGGCGCGGTATCCGGTCGCCGTCGAGCAGTGCTACGCGGTCGCGAAGTGGATCTGCGAGCAGGGCGGCGAGATCGGTCTGGACGGGGACCGCATGGCCGCCGTGGGCGACTCGGCGGGCGGCAACCTGGTGGCGGCGCTGACCCTCCTCGCCAAGGAGCGCGGCGGGGTGCGGCTGCTGCAGCAGGTGCTGCTCTGCCCCATCACCGACGCCGACTTCGACACCCCTTCGTACCAGCGCTTCGCCAGGGGCTACTTCCTGGGACGCGAGACCATGCGCTGGTTCTGGGACCAGTACCTGCCGGATGCGCGGCAGCGCCGCGAGGCCACCGCATCACCGCTGCGGGCGACCCTGGAGCAGCTCGCCGGGCTCCCTCCCGCGCTGGTGGTCACCAGCGAGGCCGATGTGCTGCGCGACGAGGGCGAGGCCTATGCGGCGAAGCTCCGGGAGGCCGGCGTCGCGGTGGTCTCCATGCGGTACCACGGGACGGTCCACGGCTTCATGGTCCTCGATCCGCTGCGCGGCACGGACGCCGCCCGCGCGGCTCTCACCCAGGCCCTGGACACCGTGCACGTCGCCCTGCACCGGCACCGCGGCTGACTTCTTCCGCGCAGAGCGCCTCGCGCGTGCCGAAGTGCGCGCGCCGGCAGGAGAACGGGCGGCATCGGCTCGTCGGCGGGCGCCACCGGGCAGGCGCGGCGAAGGTGTTCGTCGCCGCCTCCCCGGGGCGCGGACAGACCACATGTGGTGCACCGACAGGCAAGGCGCCTGCCGCGGTCCCCGCTAACGTGCTGTGCACTCCTGCGGCTCGCCGCCCCGGCTCGGACAGCGCGCGCGGGGGGCGGCCGGCGAAGCGGCCCCGCCACGGCAGCCGTCGTACGGGCGGTGTTCAGGCGCGGGCGAGGTGGTGATCCCTCAGTTGGGGGCTCCGGGGATCACGGGGTCCTGCGGACGTGGTGCTTGCTCAGGACGGAGACCCGGTTGAACGCGTTGATGGTGATCGCCACCCAGATCACCGCGGATATCTCGTCGTCGTCGAGGGCCAGGCGAGCCGCTTCGTACGCGCTGTCCTGCGCGATCGTGTCCGACGGATCGGTGGTCGCCTCCGCCAGGCCGAGCGCCGCGCGTTCGCGCTCCGTGAACAGTTCGGTGTCACGCCACGCAGCCAGCACGCCCAGCCGCTGGGTGGTCTCACCGGCGCGCAGCGCGGCCCTGGTGTGCACATCGAGGCAGAAGGCGCAGCCGTTGAGCTGGGAAACGCGGAGGTTGATCAGCTCCACCGAGCGGCGGTCCAGGCCCGCCTCGTCGGCGACCGTGCGGACCGCATCGGCCGCCTCGACCAGTGCGCGGTAGGCCTTGGGGCTCTGCTTGTCGATGTAGACCCGGCGGCTCGCGGGGACTGTTGCGGCGTTATTCAACGTGGGCTCCTTCAGGGCCGCTTGCGCCCTCGCTCGGTCTGCCGTGCAAGTGCGTGGACAGGGACTTATTATCAGGCATTATTGTTGAATATGAAATCACCTTCGGGTGAGAGGGAGCACGATGAGTAACGCCGACACGGATCCCACCGGTCTGTCCGGGAGCGCCGTGGAGCACGGCGAGGCCGCTGGGCAGGTCGACGTGCTGACCGCGCGGGACGTCCCGTTGGGCGGACCGAGAGCGATGACGGTGCGACGGACTCTGCCGCAGCGCGCCCGCACACTGATCGGGGCCTGGTGTTTCATCGACCACTACGGCCCCGACGACGTCGCCGACACCGGCGGCATGGACGTGGCCCCCCATCCCCACACCGGGCTGCAGACCGTGAGCTGGCTGTTCAGCGGAGAGATCGAACACCGCGACAGCATGGGCACCCACGCTCTGGTGCGGCCCGGTGAGCTGAACCTCATGACCGGCGGACACGGCATCAGCCACACGGAGGTCTCCACCACCCGCACCACGGTCCTGCACGGCGTGCAACTGTGGGTGGCTCTGCCCGGAGAACACCGCCACACCGCCCGGGACTTCCGGCATCACGTCCCGAACCCGGTCCGCGTGGGCGGGGCGGAGATCAGGGTGTTCCTGGGCTCTCTGGCCGGCGAGACCTCTCCGGTGCGGACGTTCACTCCCCTGCTCGGCGCCGAACTCCTCCTGGACCCGCGCTCGACGGCCACACTCCCGGTGAACCCCGCCTTCGAACACGGCCTGCTGGTCGACCGAGGGAATGTCCGCGTCTCCGGAACACCCCTCCGGCCGACGGAACTCGGATACCTGCCCACGGGGAGCAGCACGCTGACGCTGACGAACGAGACGGACACCGTCGCACGGGCGGTCCTGCTGGGCGGGACGCCGTTCCAGGAACAGATCGTCATGTGGTGGAACTTCATCGGCCGCAGCCACGAAGACATCGCCGAAGCCAGGACGGCATGGCAGAACGCGTCCGACCGCTTCGGCGACGTCGACGGGTACGACGGCGACCGTCTGCCCGCGCCCGCCCTGCCGAACGCCACCCTCGCACCTCGCGCCAACCCGGCGCGTCACTGAAAGGCACACCATGACTCAGCCCGCCGCCGCTCCCACTGTCCGGCGAGTGAACGCCAAGCACCGCTACGAGATCCTGGTCGACGGCAGAACCGCAGGCCTCACGGCCTACCGGGACCGGGATGACCAGCGTGTTTTCTACCACACCGAAATCGACGACGCCTTCGCCGGACAGGGCTTGGGCGCGGTACTCGTACAGCAGGCCCTGACCGACGTACGCGCCGCCGGGAAGCGCATCGTTCCGGTCTGCCCCTACGTGGCGAAGTTCCTCAAGAAGCACGACGAGTTCGCCGACATCACCGACCCCGTGACCCCCGAAGCCCTGCGGTGGCTGGAGGCCGAGATGCGGCGCTGACCGCCGCACCGCCGCCCTCTCCCGCCCGCCTGCCGCGTGCGCCCCGCGGAACCGCGGACCGGCGGGCCCCGCTCCCGGAGTTCCGGCAGCGGGCCGGCCGGGCCGGTTCCCCTGGTCGGCCGCCGTAGAGTCTTCCTCGCCGCCGGACGCCCGCTTTGTCGGGCACCAGCGGTTCGGGCGTGGACGAGGTGAGGGAACAGGTGGGGTCGCGTGGCCGACGTGGACGCTGAGGAGTTCGGGGCGCTGTTGCGGCGTGCGCGGTTGAGGGCTTCTCTGACGATCGAGGAGCTGGCGGAGGCCTCGGGCGTGAGTGTCCGCGGGATCGGGGATCTCGAGCGGGGGCGGCGGGCGACTCCACAGCGAGGAACGGTCGCCGCTCTGGCGGACGGGCTGGAGCTGGACGAGGCAGGCCGGGAGCGTCTGCTGACGGCCGCCCGGACCGGCCGCAAACCCCGCCAGGGCACGGTCGGCGTACGCGCCTTCCCGCGCGGCATCCATGACTTCGCCGGCCGGGAGACGGAGCTGGCACGGCTGACGGCACTGGCCGCACAGGCAGCCTCCGGACAGCCGGTGGTAGTGGCGCTGCCCGGGCCGCCGGGAACGGGCAAGACCACGCTGGCACTGCACGCCGCCCGCATGCTGGCCGACCGCTTTCCCGACGGGCAGCTCATGGTCGACCTGCGCGGCATGGACGACACCCCGCCCGGCCCGGCCGAGCTGATACTCCGTGTCCTGAAGGCGCTGGGGGTGGCCGACCGCGAGCTGGCCAAGGCCGGCCCGCAGGGCCACCCGGAGCTGTACCGGCAGGTCATGGCCGAACGGTGCCGGCTGCTGGTGCTGGACAACGCCCGCGACGAAGCACAGGTCCGCCCGCTCCTGCCGAGCGCCGGGGCGGGAATGGTGATGATCACCAGTCGAAGGCTGCTCTCCGGCCTGGAGAGCGTCCACCGCCTGCCCCTCGGCGAGCTCTCCCCCGAGGAAGCAGCCACCTTCCTGACCACGCTGGTCGGACAGGAGCGGGCGGACGCCGACCCGACCGCCCTCGCCGAGGTCGCCCAGCGGTGTGCGCATCTGCCGCTGGCCCTGCGGGTGGCGGGAAACTGGCTGGCCACCCGCACCGGCTGGACCGTGCGCCGCCTCGCCGGCCGGCTCGCGCTCGAAGAACGCCGCCTGGACACCCTGACCGCCGGTGACCTGCGTGTCTCGGCGGCCTTCGAGCTGTCCTACCGTCAGCTCACTCCCAAAGCAGCCCGCCTGTTCCGGCTGCTGGCCCTGGTCGACGGACCCGATACCGGCGTCGCCGGCGCCGCCCGGCTGACCGGGCAGGCGCTGCTCGACACCGAGGACACCCTCGAGGAACTCGTCGAGACCGGACTGCTGGGAACCGACCAGGACCGCTACCGCTTCCACGACCTGCTGCGCCTGTACGCCCGCAGCCGGCTGCACGCCGAGGAGCCGCACGAGAACATCGAGGCGGCCCGGTCGTCGTTGCACCGCTGGCTGCTCGACACCGCGGTCGTGGCCGGACGCTGGTACGAACCCGACCACGGCGCACCGCCCCCCACCTGGCAGGGCACCGTCGACCTCTCCACCGCCGAACGTGCCCGCCAGTGGCTCCAGGCCGAAGGCGACAACTGGCTCGCCGCTTTCCGCGCGGCCGCCACGGCCGGGGACCACGCCACCGTCGTGGAGGTCGCCGAGGCCCTGCACTGGTTCTCCGACCAGTGGATCTTCTGGGGGCACTGGCCCGACGTCTTCCGCACCGCCGTCCACTGCGCCCGGGCCCTCGGGGACCCGTCCGCCGAAGCCACCCAACTGAACTACCACGCCTGGGCGCTGATGATCTGCGAGGGCCGCCACCGCGAGAGCGTCGAGTGCTCCGCCCAGGCCCTCGCCGCCGCCCGGCGCGCCGGAGACCTCTCCCAGCAGGCCTGGGCCCACTACTACAGTGCCTGGGCACTCGGCCTGCTCGGTGACCATGCTGCGGCGGCACCGCACAATCGCGAGACGGTCAGGCTCTTCGAGGCCGTCGGCGACCTCCACGGCACCCTCCAGGCCAGGAGCAACACAGCCCAGAATCTCTCCCTGGGCGGCCGGCACGAGGAATCCATCACGGAGATCCTGCGCACCCTGGCGTTCCTCGACGAGGCCGGCGACCGTATCGAACCGCACATCGCCGCCTTCACCCGTACGACGCTGCAGATGAACATCGGCCTGGCCCACACCGCCCTCGGGAACTGGTCCGAGGCCGCCGAGCACCTGCGCACCGCCGCGGACCTCTGGCGGGACAGCGGCAACCACGGCGTGGAGAGCCGCGCCCTGATACGCCTCGGGGACGCCCTGCTGGCCGCCGGGCGCCGCGACGAGGGTCGGGACGCCTTCACCCGGGCGGTCTGCCTCGGTGAGGCGGCCGATCCCAGCCGCCTCACCGAGGCCCGCGAACGCCTCGCCGGCCTGGACACCCACCGGGCACCGCTCCCGGTGCCCGGCGCGGCCGGCTGACGCACGACGCCCTGAGCCGACGCCCTGAGCAGGCAGCCCGGGATGTCCTGCCTCATGAACGCGGCGTCGGCCCCTCGCCCGTGATGCGGGTGAGGGGCCGACGCCGCGTTCACTGCAGCGGCCGGACCCAGGCGGCGTCGGGGGCCGAGAGGCGATGGGCGGCCATGGAGGTCGCCGCGAGCAGCAGCAGCACGAGGCCCAGGGTGAGGGCGAGCTCGGCGTGCGACAGGAGCAGGCCACCGGCGAGCGCTCCCAGGAACATGACCAGCACGGACAGGATCCGCCGGCCGGGCCGGGGCGCCGGCCCTCCGGCCCGGGTGGAGTCGGCGGCCAGGCCCGTCAGGGTCAGCGTCAGCACGGTCGTGGTGAGGTCCGGGACGCCGAGACGCCGGGCGACCGCGTTCTGCGTCCCCATGCAGAGGCCGAGGAGCACGATCAGGGTGTACTGGACCGTCGTGGTCATCCTGCCGTCGGACGCGGCAGCCGTGAGGACCGCCGCTGCCACGAGCACCGCCTGCAGTGCCGTGGCAACGGTCAGCAGCCGCCCGCGATGTGCCGCGAACCGGGTGCCGAACCGGCCCCCCGCCAGCGCGCCGGCGAGGAACGAGGTCATCGACACGACGGACGCCGACGCCGACAGTCCCTGGGCACCTGCCAGAGCGAACCCCAGGAAGACGACGTTGCCGGTCATGTTGGCCACGAACACGTGCCCGAGCGCCAGATAGCTCACGGCGTCGACCAGACCCGTCACGAACGTCAGCGTCAGCATCAGCGGCGGCAGCGGGCCGTGCCGGTCCTCCTTCGGCGGGACCATCGTGCGGGGAGCGTCAGTCAGCAGTCTGTACATGCGGAGTCCTCTCGCGGTGTGCGGGCGGGCGGTGCAGTGCCACCCGGGTGAGCAGTCCGGCGGCCAGGCCGACGCCGATGGCCGCCAGGCAGATCCACAGCGGCCAGGGGGTCAGCCCGAGAAGGCTGTCGGCCGACCAGCGGCCCGGGCCGGTCAGGGCCGTCACCGCGGCGGCCACGACGAGAACCATCGGGTACTCGTAGCCGTCGTTCTGGACCCAGAGCCCGTTGTGCCATTTGACGGTGGCGGCGACCGTCATCACTCCCACGGCGGCCATCGCCGCCGCGGGTGTGAGAAGTCCGGACGCCAGGAACAGGCCTGCGCCGATCTGGCCCGTACCCGCGGCGAGCGCGGTGAGCCTGCCGCCGCGGAAGCCGTCATGCCGGAACTCCGCCGTTCCGCCCGCCAGGCCGTTGCCGCCCAGCCGGAAACTGACCTTCTGTACTCCGTGCCCGGCGATGAGGAGACCCACCACCAGCCGGAGGACCAACAGCCCCGTGTCCATTCGTTCCTGCCTGTTCCTGACGTTGTGCCGATGTCCGTGTGACGCGGTCAGCCGGCCGCGTGGGCGCCCATGACCGCCTGTGCGTAGACGAGCCCGAGGCCGTAGGTGCCGCCGTGCTCCTTCACCACCTCCGTGACGGGGACGTACGTCTCGGTCCGCGCCCAGTCACGCTGGAGCTCGAGCAGTACCTGCACCCAGGTGACCGGGATCGCGCCGCCCCGGACCATGCGCTGAATGGCGTGCTCGTGCGCCTGCGGGCTGACACCGCCGGAGGCGTCGGTGACCACATAGACCTCGTATCCCTGAGCAAGGGCGGACAGGGTGGGGAGTACGACGCAGACCTCGGTCCACAGACCGGCGATGACGAGCTTCCTGCGGCCGGTCGCCTTGACGGCCTCGACGAACGCGACGTCCTCCCAGGCGTTCATCGTGGTGCGGTCGACGATCTCCTGACCGGGGAAGACAGCGGCCAGCTGCGGCATGACCGGTCCGGAGAAGGACTCGGCCGCCACGGTGCTCAGTACGACCGGCACGTCGAAGACCTTGGCGGCCTTCGCCAGGCCCAGGGTCGAGTTGATGATCGCGGTACGGTCGCCGCTGCCGGTGCCGAAGAACATCTGCGGCTGGTGGTCCACGAACAGCACTGCGCAGTTGTCGGGGGTCAGCAGGTCGGGGCTGGGGGCCGCGGTGACGTCGGAGATGTCGGCCATGGGAAAGCCTTTCGATGGGTGGGGCGATCACGGACGGGGGTCCGCCGTGGAGAGCAACCGCGCGTGAGACGGCGGATGTCGGGGTGGTGTCCCGGGAGGGGCGGCTCGTGGCCCGGCCCCTCCCGGAAGTTCAGAGGGAGAAGCAGGGGTCGAAGAAGGTGCTCGCGGATTGCGGAGCCGTGCCGTGCCGGGCGCGCCACTGACGGTGCTGCTCCGACTCGGCGGCGGCCTGGCCGAGCAGTTCGGCCTGTCGGGCGCCCGACAGGCCCGTACTCGGTGCGGCCTGGTAGCCGCCGAAGTGCGCGACCGGGCTCCACCGGGGACTGACCGGCGGAAGCTCCTCGTCGAGGCCCTCGTACTCGGCGGCGGCGTAGACGATCCGGCCGCCGACGACGGTCAGCAGGGACTCGATGTGGGTGATCTCCGGCTCCGGCACGGTGAAGTAGTCCTCGGACAGGACCGCGAAGTCGCCGAGGAAGCCCGGGCGCAGGACGCCCTTGACGCCCTCCTCGCCGGTCAGGGAGGCACCCGCCTCGGTGAACATCGCCAGCGCCGTCCGCCGGTCGACCCGGTTGTGCGGCGGGCGGACGATCAGGTCGCCGACGGTCCGGCCGGTGACCAGCCAGTGCAGGGCGATCCACGGGTTGTAGGTGGAGACCCGGGTGGCATCGGTGCCGGCGCCGACCGTCAGGCCGCGCTCCAGCATGGCCCGGATCGGCGGGGCGTCCGCGGCCGCACCGGGGCCGTAGCGGCTGACGAACGCCTCTCCCTGGAAGGACAGCCGGTTCTGCACGGACATGGCGCCACCGAGCGCCGCGACCCGGTCGAGACTGTCGGCGGAAACGGTCTCCGCATGGTCGAACAGCCACCGGTTCCCGGCCGGGAAGAGCCCGTCGGCGGCAAGCTTCTCGAACACCGCGAGGTCGCGGCGAATGGTCTCGTCGTACGTGGCGTGCAGCCGGAAGCCCCAGCCGTTCTCCATGAGGAGCCGTACGGCCTTCTCGAATTCCGCTTCGTAGGCGCCGAGTTCCGGACGCGGTTGGCTGAAGTTCTCGAAATCCGCCGCCGCCCAGGTGAGGTTCTCTCCTGCGCCGTTGAGGCGCAGCCATTCATCGCCGTCCTCGGGCCGGGCCATTTCGATCCAGCGGGCAAGGTCCTCGATCTCCTGGCCGGCAGTCTGCGGAAAGAGGTGATAGGCGATGCGCAAGGACAGTTGACCGGCCTCGGCGAGTTCAGCGACCGTGCTGTAGTTGTCGGGGAAGTTCTGGAATCCGCCCGCCGCGTCGATTGCCGATGTGAGACCGAACCTGTTGAGTTCGCGCAGGAAATGACGGGTGGAGGTCTTCTTGTCCTCGTCCTCCAGCACCGGGGCCGCGGCCAGGGTCGAGTAAAGGATCAGGGCGCTCGGGGCGGCCAGCAGCATGCCCGTGGGCTCGCCGTCCCGGCCCCGCACGATCTGGCCGCCCTTCGGTTCGGGAGTGTCCCTGGTGTATCCGGCGGCCTTGAGAGCCGCCCGGTTGAGCACCGCCGACCGGTACAGGTGCAGGACGAAGACCGGAGTGTCCGGCGCGGCGGCGTTGAGTTCGGCGACGGTCGGCAGCCGACGTTCGGCGAACTGCTCGGCCGACCACCCCCCGACCACCCGCACCCACTGGCCCTTCGGCGTACGGGCCGCCTGCTCACGCAGCATCGCCAGGCCCTGGCGCAGCGTGGGAACTCCGTCCCAGCGCAGCTCCAGCACGTAGTTGAGCCCGCCTCGGATGACGTGGAGGTGGGAGTCGTTGAGGCCGGGAATCATCCGGCGGCCGAGGGCGTCGACCACCTTCGTGCCCGGGCCGACATGGGGAGCCACGTCCTTGTCGTCGCCGACCACGACGATGACACCGTCACGTACGGCGAGGGAGTCGGCCTGGGGGCGCCCCGGGTCGCCGGTATGGATCTTGGCATTGCGGACGACGAGGTCCGCGGGGTTGTCGGTGGCGCTGGGGACCAGCCCACCGACCGGCATCGTGGACACCTTTCGGCAACCTCCTGAGGCGTGAACAGCGCCGGCGCCATCTGCATCGGCTTGGAACGGGGAAAGGAATCGGAACGGGAAAGGGAAACGGGCGGAAAGGACTCGGGGCACTCGCGCTCGTTCGCCGTGCCCGGCCGAAGGAGATTCGGGGCGGGCTCTCGTGCAGGCACGGGCCCGGGCCCCGGCGGCCCGTGACTTCTTCGCCATCAGGCTATGCCGGGCGCAACCGTCGGAGCGTCCCGGCAGTGCACCGGATCTGTTCCCCGAGCGCACCGGCCTCTTCCTTCGTGCGCTGTGAGGTCAGCGCCGGTGCGCTGGTGGTCAATCTCCGCCACTTTCGGTGTTTTAGCGTGGTGAGCGACGGCCCCGCGGATCCCGCTGTCCGTTCGGAAGTCGCCTCATCTGCCGGAAAGACCGGCCACCCACGCAATTCAGGAGAATCACATGTCTCATGCTGTCGAGCCGGTTCAGCCGGTGCTGGAGGCGGCAGCAGCCGCTTTCGCCGACGCGACCGCCAATCCGCCCTACCTCTTCGATCTGCCGCCTGCCGAGGGGCGCAAGGCTGTCGACGACGTGCAGTCGGGTGAGACCGACATGCCGCTGATCGACGAGGAGTGGATCACTGTGCCGGGTGGTCCGACCGGCAGTGTCCGCGCACGCATCGTGCGCCCCGCAGGCGTGGCAGGGCCGCTGCCCGTCATCCTCTACATCCACGGAGCGGGCTGGGTGTTCGGCAACGCCCACACCCACGACCGCCTGGTACGGGAACTCGCCGTCGGCGCGAACGCCGCCGTGGTCTTCCCCGAGTACCAGCTCTCCCCCGAGGCCCGCTACCCGGTCGCCATCGAGCAGAACTACGCGGTCGCGCAGTGGGTCGTCCGGCAGGGCGCTTCCAAGGACCTGGACGGCTCGCGGCTGGCTGTCGCCGGCGACTCGGTCGGCGGCAACATGAGCGCCGCGCTGACCTTGATGGCCAAGGAACGCGGCGACGTCCCCCTCGTGCACCAGGTGCTGTTCTACCCGGTCACCGACGCGAACTTCGACACCGGCTCCTACCACCAGTTCGCGGAGGGCTACTTCCTGCGCCGCGACGGCATGCAGTGGTTCTGGGACCAGTACACCACCGACGAGGCCGACCGCGCCCAGATCACGGCCTCCCCGCTCCGGGCCACCACCGAACAGCTCACGGGGCTGCCGCCGGCCCTGGTCATCACCGGCGAAGCCGACGTCCTGCGCGACGAGGGCGAGGCATACGCCAACAAGCTCCGCGAGGCCGGAGTCGCCGTCACCGCCGTCCGGTTCCAGGGCGTCATCCACGACTTCGTGATGCTCAACGCACTCCGCGGAACCCACGCCGCCGAGACGGCGATCTCGCTGGCCGTCGGCACCCTGCACACCGCACTGCACGCCGGCTGACACACGCTCTCGCCCCGTACGTCCACCGACCGCAAGGAGAACCACCCGACCATGACCACGCCTCGCCTCCCCACAGCAGTCCTCGTGCACGGAGCCTTCGCGGACGCCGCCAGCTGGACGGGGGTCATCGCGGAACTGCAGAACGACGGCATCCCCGTGGTGGCGCCGCCGAACCCGCTGCGCGGCCTGGAGTCCGACGCCGCCTACATCGCCTCCGTGGCTGCGCAGACCGACGGCCCCGTGGTGCTGGTCGGCCACTCCTACGGCGGGGCGGTCATCTCCGTGGCAGGCGCCGCGGAGAACGTCGTCGGACTGGTCTACGTAGCGGCCTACGTCCCCGAAGAGGGCGAGAGTCTGGGCGAGTTGCAGGGTCGCTTCCCGCTCTCGCCGCTCGTCAGCAACCTGAAGGAGGCGACGTATCCCGTGGAGGGAGCGGAGCCCGCGGTCGAGGTCACCATCAGGGCCGAGGCGTTCGGGGACATCTTCGCCGCCGACGTTCCGGCCGCCGTCACCAAGGTCCTGGCGGCGGCGCAGCGTCCGCTGGCCACTTCGGTGTTCACGGAGACGGCCTCGGCCGCCGCGTGGCAGACCAAGCCCTCCTGGGCACTCGTGGCCGGCGCGGACCGGGCCATCAATCCCGAGGTCGAGCGTTTCGGCGCGCAGCGGGCCGGTGCGACGGTCGTCGAGATCGAGGGCGCCTCGCACGCCGTGGCCGTGTCCCGGCCCAAGGAGGTCGCCGCTCTGATCCGTGACGCGGTGCGCGCCACGAGCTGACGAAGCCGCGAAGGGCCGTGCGGCCGACTCCCCGGGGGCGGCCGCACGGCCCTTCGCTCATCGCCCGTGTCCTGCCTCACTCGCTCACGTCGTCCTCTCGACGACCCGAGGCGTCCGGCGCCGGGGCGGTCCCGTCAGGGCTTTCACGGCCGGGCGGAGCAACGCGGCGACGTGATCCGCGGGAACCACACGAAGCGCGCTCGGGCCGGGGAACCGGTGGCCGATGGCCACGCCCGGCAACGCTCATGCCTGCCTCTCCCGAGTTTCCGTATCTCCACCCGCCGCGTGGGCCGTCCCGAGGCCGGAGCGGGCCGGCCGGGGATCCGTACCCCCGGCGCGCGGGGACTTGCCCCAGAGCGAACGGCGCGCACGGGACGCCGCACACAGTGCGCCGGCGGACACCACAGAGTGCGCTGCCCGGCAAGGCGCCCTGCGTCCGGCTGCCTGGCGTCATCCCAGTACACACAGCACAAAACGCAGGAGGAAGACCATGACCACCAGTTCCAGCCCCGTGAGCAGCAGTCAGCCGCGGCTGCACCAGAAGGGCGAGGTGATCCAGGAGTTCGGCACGGTCAAGCAGTTCCCGATCGGCCTGTCCTACGAGGCGCGGATGTACTCCTGCCAGCGCCTGAACAAGGCCCTGGCGGATACGCAGATCCTGTACGGGCTCTACAAGAAGCACCACTGGCTGATGCGCGGCGCGACCTTCTACCAACTGCACCTGGTCCTGGACAAGCACGCGGGGGAGCAGCTAGAGCTCATCGACACCCTCGCCGAGCGCGTCCAGTCCCTGGGCGGTGTGGCGGTGGGCGATGCCCGGCACGTCGCGGAGATCACATCGATCCCCCGGCCGCCGGACGGGGTGGAGGAAGTTCCCGCCATGCTGGCTCGGCTGCTGGAGGCCCACGAGGCCATCCTCGTCGACGCCCACGACGCGGCCGCCCGGACGATCGAGCTGGGTGACGACGGCACGAACGACCTGCTGGTCTCGCAGGTGATCAGGACCGGGGAGCTGCAGACGTGGTTCCTCGCCGAGCATCTGGTCGACACCCCGCTGGTCCGCGCCTGAGTGACCGTTCCGCCCACGGCCGAGGAGACGTGGGCCCGTCCGTGGTGCCGGGGGACGAGCGAGGCCGTACGAGGCCCTGCCGTCCCCGTCCGGCGCGGCGGGGACCGGAGAACGGAGAGCGTCTTTCGCGACCGGGCCTCCGCTCCCGCGCAAGGATGGCGATGAGGGCGTCGTCCCGGTGGACCACGGCCGGGACGGCGCCGGACGGCGAGGGCCGACTGACGAGGCCGCCCCGGTGGGGCCTCGTCAGTCGGCCCTCGCGCTCTCCCGTAGCTCCCGCCGCTCCCGCCGCTCCCGCCGAGGGTTGCCGTCATCGCACGTTAGATATGTTGACATAGCTATGCCTGGATACCTAGAGTCCTGGTCATGCCCCGCCCCAGCAGGTTCGTACAGGACGTCGATCACGTAGCCGCCGAGCTCGTGTCGTGCCTGCCCGCGCTGGCCCGGGCCGTGGAGCGGCAGATCGCTCCGCACGTCGAGCACCCCAAGCCGTCCGAGGCACAGATCGCCCTGCTCCGTCACGTCGAGGCCAACGACGGAGCGACGGTCCGCCGGGCGGCCGAAGCCCTGCTGATGAAGCCGAACAACGTGAGCGCGCTGGTGACCCAGCTGACCGAGCAGGGCCTGCTGGAGCGCCGGCCGGACCCTGCCGACAAGCGCGTCGCGCACCTCCACCTCACCTCGACCTCGCGGCAGCAGCTCAGCGAGGTCCAGAACCTGATGACCGGCCTGGTCGCCGGGGCGCTCCAGACCATGACCGAAGGCGAACTGGACGCTCTCGGCTCGGCGCTGGGCGCGCTGCACGCGCTCAACGACCGGCTGCATCCCCTCAGTCACTGACCCGCGCACGCGGCCGTCCCGGACCCTCCCGGACTGTCGCGCCCGTAGTCGCAGGCGTCGCACGGCTCCCTTCCGCGCGCCGACGGGATGACACGTCTCCTCCCCATGCCACCTCCCCCGCGTCCGGCCCCTCTCGGGCCCCGGATGCCGCTTCGTCATGCGCGGACGCCTGGCCCCGTCGGCGCGGGACACCCGACACACACCCGACATCTCACGAAGGACAGACACCTTCATGCCCTCCGACGTCCTGAACTCCCCGGCTCCGCCTGCGCGTCCGGTCCCCGAGGAACAGCCGCGCGGACGCCGCGCGAACCCGTGGCTGACACTGGTCGCCGTCGCCTTCGGCCTTTTCATGGTCGGCCTCGACGGCTCGGTCGTCTCGATCGCCAACCCGGAGATCGGCCGGGACCTCAACGCCTCCACGGCCGACCTCCAGTGGGTCACCAACAGCTATCTGCTCGCCCTCGCCGCCGCGCTGATCCTCGGTGGCAAGCTCGGCGACCGTTTCGGCCGCCGCACCTTCTATCTCGTGGGAGTCGCGGGGTTCACCGTCGCCTCCGTGGCCATCGGTCTCTCGGGATCCATCGAAGGGGTCATCGCGTTCCGCGCGCTCCAGGGCTTCTTCGGCGCACTGCTGATGCCCAACACCCTGGGAATGCTGCGCGCCGTCTTCCCGCCGAAGAAGTTCGGCATGGCGGTCGGCATCTGGGCCATGGTGTCCTCCGTCTCCACCGCGCTCGGTCCGATCGTGGGCGGCCTGCTCGTCGAGCACGTCAACTGGGAGTCCGTCTTCTACATCAACGCGCCCATCGGCGTCATCGCGCTCGTCTTCAGCATCGCCGTGCTCCCGCAGAGCCGGAACGCCTCCGCCACCGACGAGAAGTTCGACATCCCGGGCGTCGTCCTGCTGGCGCTCGGACTCCTCGCGGTCGTCTTCGGCGTCGTCAAGGGCGAGACGTGGGGCTGGACTTCGGCCGGCACGCTGGGGACCATCCTCGCGGGCGTGCTGATCCTGCTGCTGTTCGGCCGGTACGAGACACGGGTCGCGCACCCGCTGTTGCCCATGCGTCTGTTCCGGAACCCGGCGCTGACCATCGGCACCGTCATCACCGCGCTGAACTTCTTCGTCCTGCTCGGCATGATCTTCTTCGTGATGCTCTACCTGCAGAACGTACGGGGCTTCACCCCTGTCCAGGCCGGTGTACGCACCTTGCCGCTGAGCCTCGCTTCGGTCGTGGCCTCACCCCTGGGCGCCGCGCTCACCCAGAAGTTCGGCCCCCGGCTCACGATGCCGCTGGGTATGGCCCTCCAGGCGGCCGCCTGCTTCACGATGCTCGGGTGGGGTGCGGACTCGTCCTACACCGCGATGTGGCCCCCGTTCATCGCACTCGGACTGGGCGTCGGCATGGTGATGGCGTCGTCCTCCGACGCGATCGTCGGGAACGCGCCGGTCAAGGACGGCGGGGTCGCCGGCGGCCTTCAGGCGACGGCGCTGCAGATCGGCGGTGCGCTGGGCACCTCCGTCCTGGTCTCCCTGATCAGCAGCCGCGTCGGCTCGACCCTGACCCGTGAGCTGACCTCGTCCGGGGTACCCGCCGACGCGGCCCAGGGGCTGGGCGAGGCGAAGGACGCCGTGGCGATGGGCGTCGCGCCGGTCTCCGACGGGATGCCGGCGCAGCTGAGGTCCGCTGTCGTCGAGGGAAGCCACCAGGCGTTCATGAACGGCGTACACACCGCCGTACTCGTCTCGGGCCTGCTGTGCCTGCTGGGCGCCGTGCTCGCCGTGGCCGGTGTGCGGCGCAGCCCCGAGGCGCCCGGTCACTGAGAGACCGGGCGGGGGCCGGCCAGGAGGCCCTGCGACAAAGCGGGACAGGACGGAGGGGCGGGTCGGGCGGCCCTGCGGCAACGCGGATCAGAGTCGCGTCAAGACCGCCGGAGCCGGCCCCTCCATCGCCGCCCGCGTCCGATACTGATCGGAGTACCGTCGCCGCGGCCACGCAGGGAGCCCTCCACCGGCACCCTCGACGCCTCTTCGCCGGCCACGCACGGGCTGGCCGGGATCAGGCGTCGAGCTGGGGGGCTGGTAGGCGTGCGTGACGAGTTGGCCGGGCAGCTACGGCAGTTGCGCGATCTGACGGGCCGAAGTCTGCGGGAGCTCGCCCGTGACCTGCACGGCAGCAGTTCCTCTCTGTCGCGCTACTTCTCCGGTCAGGCCGTTCCGCCCTGGCCGATGGTGGTGGCGCTGTGCAAAGCGGCCGGTCGTGACCCCCGGGCGGTCCGGGAGATGTGGGAGCGGGCCAAGGAGGTGCCGCGGGCGAGCGCCTCCGCCGCCGCGGCTGTGCGCAACGACCTGCCGCACGACGTCACCGCCTTCACCGGACGCCGGAAGGAGCTGACCGCCCTCCTCGACGCCGCACGGAGCACGGGGATGGTCGCGATCGACGGTATGGGCGGGGTGGGCAAGACCGCGTTGGCCGTCCACGGCGCGCACCTGCTGACCGCCGACTTCCACGGCGGCCAACTGTACGTCGACCTCCACGGGTTCACCCCGGGCCGGGAGCCCGTCGGGCCCGGCGAGGCATTGCGCGTACTGCTCGCTGCGCTCGGCGTACCGCCCGGCAGGGTCCCCGACGGCCTCACCGAGCGGGCCGCGCTGTGGCGGTCGGAGCTGGCGGCGCGGCGCGCGATCGTGCTGCTGGACAACGCCGCCGACGCGGACCACGTGCGCGATCTGCTCCCCGGTGCCGGGCACAGCTTCGCCGTGATCACCAGCCGTCGGCGGATGGTGGAGCTGGACGGCGTCCAGCCGATCACTCTGGACGTCCTGCCCGCCCGGGACGCGGCGGAGCTGTTCGTCCAGTCGGCGGGCGGGCCCCGTCCCGGTGACGTCGGCGAGGTGCTGCGCCGCTGCGGCAATCTGCCGCTGGCCATCCGGGTGGCGGCCGCGCGCCTGCGGCACCGGCCCGCTTGGACGCTCGACACCCTGGTGGAACGTTTGCGCGAGGGCGAGTTGGCGGTGTCGGACGTGTTCGGGATGTCCTTGCGGCAGCTCGATTCGGCTCAGCGGCGGATGTTCGGGCTGCTGGGCCTCGTACCGGGCGAGGACATCGACGCCTATGGCGCGGCGGCGTTGGCCGGCATCCCGCCGGCCAACGCCCGTTCGCTGCTGGAGGACCTGGTGGACGTCCACCTGCTGCAGGAGCCTGCGGCGGGCCGGTACCGGATGCACGACCTGCTGCGGCAGGCCGCCCGCGCCGAGGACGCCGCCGCGGACCCCGCACTCGCCGTCGCCCGTCTTGCCGACTACTACCTGAGCGGCATGCTGGCCGTGACCGAGGTGGTCGAACTCGTCGTCACACCCGTACCGGTCACCGTGTCGCAGCAGCCCCCCGCTCTTCCCGACCTGTCGCATGACCGCGCCCTCGACTGGCTGGACGCGGAGTGGGCCAACATCACCGCGACGTCCTCCCTCGCCGTGGAGCTGCGCATCGGCCGGGCGGCGGTCGGGCTGGGCCAGCTAGCGTTCGTGATCTCTCTGGGACGGCGGGGCGGTATGGCGCACGTGTGCCGCGGGCTGGAGGCCAGCATGCCCGCCGCCGAGGCACTCGGCGAGCGCCGGGTGCTCGCCTCTCACCGGTATCTGCTGGGCGCCGCGCTGCTGCGGGTGGGCCGGCTGGAGGAGGCGGTGCCGGAGCTCGAGACGGCCCGCGCGCTGATGGCCGGGGAGGACGAG
The DNA here is from genome assembly GCF_044756845.1 of Streptomyces sp. NPDC091416. Lineage (NCBI taxonomy): Bacteria > Bacillati > Actinomycetota > Actinomycetes > Kitasatosporales > Streptomycetaceae > Streptomyces > Streptomyces sp. NPDC091416. The sequence goes on along the minus strand of NZ_JBIVTU010000005.1, from coordinate 494,173 downwards.
ACCGTCGGCCAGGTCCTGGCCATCGAGCAACTGGCGGAAGTCCGGCTGTACGCCGCGGACGCCGAGGGCGCGATGGCACTGTTGCGCGAGGCGATCCGGCTGGTCCCGCCCGACGAGGCCGCCGTCCGCGTGTACACGGGCGTGCGTCTCGGGCGGGCGCTGGTTCTGCTGGGAGAGCACGCAGAGGCCCGCACGCTCGTCACGGACCTGCTCGGCACCGCCCGCGAACTGGACCGGCAGAAGCAGCGCATGTGCCTGGATGTGCTCGGCCGGGCAGCACTCGGTCTGGGTGACGCCCGGACCGCCCTGGACCTGGCCGAACAGGCCGTCGCGATCAGCCGGGAGACACGCCATCCGGTCTTCGAGGCCATCAGCCGCACGGACGCCGCCGTGGCCCTGCGCCACCTCGGCAGCGTCGAGGAGGCGACGGCCGTGCACGCCGGGGCGATGCGGATACTCGAAGCGGCCGGTGAGCCGCACCGGATGATGCGCAGTCTCCTCCCGTACGCGGAGGCGTGTCTGGCGACGGGAGACCGGGAGGCCGCGGCGCGGCACTTCAAGGAGGCGCTGGAGATCGCCACCGGGCACGGCGTCGCCTACCTGGCCTCGGCAGCCGGCGCGGGGCTGGCCCGGATCGCCTGAGCCGTCCCGGCGGGCACACCACCCGAAAGCCCGATCCCGCTCCACCCCGTTCCGTCCCACGGGCGGCCCGTAGGCCCCACCGGTCCTGTCCCGTCCCGTCCCGGAACACCGATGGAGATCACCGTCCAGCGATGTGACAGCGCAGGTCAGCGCCCCCAGGCGGGACAGTCGCCCGTTCCGGTCTGCAGGGCAGGGGTTGTCCCGCAAGGGCCACCGGACCGAGGCTCCTGGCCATGGACCCAACCCCGTCCCTGCTGGCCGAACTGGACGCACTGCCCGCCCGGTGGGAAGTGGAGGGAACCCTCGCCGCGCCCGTCGCACCGGTTGCCGCACTCCTCCTCCGCGTTGCCGAGGGAAGGGTCGGCGACGACAACCTGCTGGTACTGGCCAGGGCTTCGGCCGCTCGGCAGGGGGCGATGACCGTCGTCGCCGGCGCCGGGGCCGGCGTCTACCGCGCCGCACTCGCCGGGCCGGTCGAGCCGGTGAGCATCGAGGTGGACGGCACCGGGCCGAGGCTGGCGGTGCAGAGCTGGTACGCCGGGATTCACACCGTCACCGCCTGCTCCGAGGGCTCACGGGTGACCCATCACGTCCACCGTGTGCTTCCCGACCATCCCGGGTTCGCGCCGGGGATCGCGGAGATCGGCCTGCGGGCCCGTATGTCACGCGATCTGGAGCACATGCTGGGTGTGATCGCCGACCGGCTCGGCTTCTGACCCGCCATACGCGCCCCACATCCGTCCGCTATACGCCTCCCACCATCCGTCCGTTCCACAGAAGGAGCACACCCCCATGCCGACCGGTCCCACCAACGCGTACAAGGGCTTTTCCGAGACAGGGCTGCGACGCGTGCACGCGGTGCTGTCCAGGCATGTCGAGACCGGGAGGATTCCCGGACTCGTGGCGCTGTTCAGCCAGGGCGACGAGACGCACGTCGAGACGCTCGGGACGATGCGCCACGACGGTGGCGACCCGATGCGCCGGGACACGATCTTCCGGATGGCCTCGACGTCGAAGCCGGTCTCGGTGGCGGCGGCGATGGTCCTGCTCGACGAGTGCCGGCTGCGCCTGGACGACTCGGTGCAGGAGTGGCTGCCCGAACTCGCCGACCGCCAGGTGCTGAAGCGGATAGACGGCCCGCTGGACGACACCGTGCCGGCACGGCGGCCGATCACCGTACGGGACGTGCTGACGTCCACGTTCGGACTCGGCATGGATATGACGGTGCTGGGAACTCCGATCATGGGCGCGGTCTTCGAGCAGGGGATCACGCCCAACCTGCCGGAGCCGATGCCCGAGCCGGACGAATGGATGCGCCGCCTGGGCACGCTTCCACTGATGCACCAGCCCGGCGAGAACTGGCAGTACCAGATCGCCAGCGATCTGCTCGGCGTACTCGTCGCCCGGGTCACGGGCCAGTCGTTCGAGTCGTTCCTGCGCGAGCGCGTCTTCGACCCGCTGGGAATGAAGGACACCGGTTTCCACGTGCCCGCCGACCGGCTGGACCGGCTGCCTCCGCTGTACGCCCCCGACCCGGAGACCGGGGAGTTCCACGTGTGGGACGAGGCCGAAGGGGGACGTCACAGCACGCCTCCGGCGTTCCAGGGTGGTGGCGGCGGACTCAACTCCACCGCCGACGACTACCACGCCTACTTCCGGATGCTGCTCAACGGCGGCATGCACGGAAGTGAGCGGATCCTGTCCCGGGCCGCCGTCGAGCTCATGACCACCAACCGCCTCGGACCGCAGCAGCAAGCAGCCCGGCACGCGTTGGCCACCGACAACGTCCACATCTCCTTCGGCCAGGGCCAGCACGGCGGTTGGGGCTTCGGGATGGCGGTCCGCACCTACCGGGGTGACTACGCGCCCATCGGCCAGTTCGGCTGGGACGGCGGAAGCGGAACCTCGACGTACGCGGACCCGGACAACGGTCTCACCGGCATCCTGCTCACCCAGGTCGGAGCGTCCGTCCCGGACCCGGTGCGGCTCATGCACGACTTCTGGACCACGCTCTACCAGGCGGTCAACGACTGACACCGCTTCGGGCGTCGCGGGGCGGGTCAGACCTTCCGCCACCCCGCGACGCCGGGTCCGGCATCGCGGGGCGCGATGCGCGAGGCGGGGGCCCGGGACCAGCCACGCGCCTGGGGTGGGCCGCATAGAGTGCTGCCGCGAGGGTGTCCACGTCGTCGCCACAAGATGACCTCGGACGCCCTCGTTCTCGTCTCCGCAGCCACCCTTGGGACCACACCACCAGGAGCAACCAGTGTCACTCCCGCAACCGCGTACCCCCGAGGAGGAACTCGCCCACGCGAAGCGGCGGCTGAGCCTCCCGAGTATCGTCGCGATCTGCGGCTCCACCCGCTTCATGGCCGAGATGACCGAAGCCGACCTGCGGGAGACCAAGGCCGGAAGGATCGTCGTGAAGCCGGGTTGCGACATGAAGTCGCCGCACGAGTTCTGGTCCGATCCTGCCGAGGCCGAGGCGCTGAAGGTCCGACTCGACGAGCTGCACCGAGCGAAGATCCGGCTCGCTGACGAAGTGCTCGTGGTCGGCGACTACATCGGAGACAGCACCCGAGCCGAAATCGCCTACGCCCGGTCGCTGGGCAGGCCCGTGCGGTTCACGCACCCCGAAGTCGACCCCGACGCCTGACCGCCCGTCCCCACCCCCGCCCCAGGCACCGCTTGGAATGGATCAACCGGACCCGACGCCTGCGGGGTTCAGCCCGTGGGACAGCCCGTGGCGGTCTCGCGTGGGATTCCAGGCTGACACGCACAGGGACTCGGCCACGGCAGCCGTGTAACGGGCGGCGGCGAGCCAGTGGGCGGCGAAGCCGTCGGTGTCGGCGGGGAGCAGACGGCCGAAGAGGTCACGCTCGCGTCGGGCCGCCGAGGCGCACAGGGCGGCGAGGAGCCCGGCGGCGGTGGGAAGACCCGCGCGGCGGATGCGGCGGGTCTCGGCGGTGACGTCGCCCAGCATGCCGAGGGCGGTGCGGCCCGCCGGGACGGTCTGTTCGACCCGGCGTTCCAGGAGGTAGAGCGGCGAGTGTGCGCCGAAGCCTTCGGGCTGCGGCGGGGCGAGGCGCACGGGGGCGCCCGGATCCGGAAGGTCGGCGCGGCGCAGGCGGTCGAAGCCAAGGTCGACGGTGCCCCGGCCGGTGGGGTGCGAGCAGGCGAGGAGGGTGAGCCGGGGGTGGGAGGCGGGGACGAGGCGGCCGATGGTCCTCAGCCGTGTCCCCGGCGCCGTGGCCAGCAGCATCAGGTTCTCCCGGTGGGCCAGCGCGGGATCGTCGTCGGCGACGGCGAGCCGCACGGCCGTGCCTTCCCCGCACCGGGCGAGCAGGCATGTTCCGCCCGACTCCCTTACGGCTCCGAGGAGTTCGACGTCCAGGAAGAGGAGGTCGCTGCCGCCACCCTCCGGGTCCGCGTAGCGGGACGTGGACCGCAGGGCGCGGGCGGCCTGTTCGGACGGCGGCGTCTCCCACAGGGCGGCGAGCGGAGGCTCCGTCCACGCCGCGCCCCCGGCGGAAACGGCCCTGACGCCCTTGCCTGCGCCCAGTCTGCCGTCCGGGGACACCGTCGCCCCGGAGACCGCCAGGCCCGCCCGGCCCAGCTCGCGGTGGGTGAGCGCGCTGTCCCCCAGACGCACGGCCCGGTCGGCCACACCCAGGGCGCGCCCGACGCCGCCGGGTGCCACGTCACCGACCGTGCAGAGCCGGCCGTCTGATCCGGCGACCCAGGTGCGGGCGCCGCCGTGCCCCGAGTCGGTGACCACGGGTTCGGTGAACAGGCCGTACAGGCGCAGCGAGCCGTCGGGGCTGTACGGGCGGCGGGCGCGGCCCCTGACCGCGGCCAGCTCCGCCCCGGACACCGTCCTCACGCGGTGGGCGGTTCCCAGGAGTTCGGCCAGTGCCGTGACGAGGTCGGCGGTGCGGTAGGCCGGGTCGCCGGCGCGGGCGGCGCGCAGCAGCGTGACGACGGACAGGGCGGCGCCCGCGGCGCGCGGGAGCTGCCGAAGCCGGGCGGTGTGCGCGGCACGGAGGAGGACCGCCTGGGTGACGGCGCCTGCCCCCTCGACGCCGGCCTCCAGCACGGCGGCACCCGCCGACCACAGGGCGTCGGCCGCGGCACGCTGGGCCGGGCTCGCCACCTCCGGCGGGACGGCGGAGTCGGGGGCGGGAGCGGGGCCGGGGGTGGGAGCCGGGCCGGAGGCGGGAGCGGGGCCGGAAGCGGAAGCCGGGCCGGAAGTGGAAGCGGGGCCGGAGGCGGAAGTGGGGCCGGGGTCCGTTGTGGAGGCCGGTTCGGGGACCACCCGGTCGGACCCGTCGGCGGACTCCGGCGCCGGGTCGGCCGCGGGGGCGGCGCAGGCGGCGGCCGCGCGGTGGACGCATGCCGGGGCGAGGAGGCAGCCGCAGGTGATGGCGTCCGCCGTCGCCACCACGCCGCCCGGGGCGTGCAGGCGCAATTCGGTCTCCTCGTCGACCGCGATCGTCACGGTGTCTCCGTCGCGCTGCGTCGGGCAGGCACCGAGCTTGGTGACCGCCGCGTCCAGCCGCTTGCGCAGCCGGGGCGAGAGGTCCTCCACCAGCGTGGCCGTGACGTCCGGCGCGACAGGCGGCAACTGAGCGGCGGTCATGCGGTCTTCTCCCCTATCCAGCGGGCCAGTTCGAGTGGGCTGAGGGCCGCCACGGGCATGCCGGCGGCCACGAGCTGCCCGGCGACGCCCGTCGAGTAGCGAGGCCGGCCGGCGTCGTCGAGACTCGCGCACCCGAGGACGTGGCAGCCGGAGGCCACCAGGGCCCGTACCTCGGACAGCAGGCCGCCGAGCGGTGCGCCCTCCTCGAAGTCGCTGATCACGACGACGAGGGTGCGGGTGGGCACCGCGACCAGGCTGCGGGCGTGCCGTAGCCCGGCCGCGATGTGCGTGCCGCCGCCCACGCTCACCTCCAGCAGGAGGGAAAGAGGGTCCTGCACATGGCCGGTGAGGTCGACGACCTCCGTGGAGAAGGCCAGGAAATGGGTGCTCAGCGTCGGCACGCCGGCGAGCACGGAAGCGGTCAGCGCCGACCAGATCGTGGACGCCTCCATGGATCCGGAGACGTCGGTGACCAGGATCAGGCGCCAGTCGGCCGACCGGCGCGCGCGACTGCGGAACACCGGCTTCTCGGGGATCACCTGGACCGTTCCGCCGGGCGTCCGGCGGGCGGTGGCCAGGTTGGCGCGCAGCGTACGCGGCAGGTCCAGCCGCCCTCCGGGGCGGCGGGTGGGCCGGGGCGACATCGCGCCGGTGAGGGCGGGTCGCAGCCGGGTGGCGAGTTGCCGGGTCAGTTCGTCGACCAGGCGGCGGACCAGGGGCCGGAGCGCCGCAAGGCGGGCTTCGGGCAGGCCGCCGGCGTACCGCAGAACCGTCCGGAGCAGTTCCACGGAGGGGGTGGCGGCAGCCGGGTCGAGTTCGGCCAGGACGTCCTGTCGGCCTGCCACGGCCGCGGCGGCGAGGACCTCCTCGCGGATGCCGGGCCCGAACAGCGCGGCCAGTTCCTCGGACCACTCGCGGACTCCGGGGAACGACGGTTCCCGGCCGCCGCGCGGTCCGGATCCTCCACCGTGACCGGGCATGCCGCCACGGGATCCCTCACCGTGTCCCGCGCCGTAGAGCTCGTCCAGGGCGCTCGCCAGGCGGGCGGCGCCGGACGGCAGCCGGTCGGGGCGCCGGCCGAGCACGAGCCGCCACCGGTCGGCGGGCGCGAGGGTCTGCCCGGGACCGTCCTCGGTCGGGCGTGCGGCGACGGGCGTGACCTCGGTGGGGGGCAGCGCGGCGGACGCGACCTCGGTAGGGAGTGTGGTGGCGGGTGCGGCCTCGGCCTCGGTGGGGTGCGCGGTGACGGACGTGACCTCGGTCGGGCGTGCGGCGGGCGCGGCCTCGGTGAGAGGCGCCTTGGCGGGCGCGGCCTCAGCGGGAGGCGCCTTGGCGGTGGGGTGGGTGGTGGTGGGGTGGGTGGTGGTGGGGTGGGTGGACTGTGGCGTGAACCGGTCGTCGTGCGCGGGTGGCGGGACGGGCAGGCCGAGGCCGGTCAGGAGCTCGCGGGCCGCGAGGTCGGCGACCGTACGGCGGGCCAGCTCGGCCGGATCGTCCGTGCCGAGGGTGTCCACCCGCTCGCCCAGCCGCTCCTCGACGGTGTCCAGCAGCCGGTCCCGGGCGGCCGGGCTCAGGGTGTCGAAGCCACCGCGCAAGGACGGCAGCCGGGCCAGGAACGCGTTGTCGTCCAGCTCGACGACCCGCTGGAGCAACGGGTCCAGGGCGCCGGCACCGACGGTCAGCAGCGGCCCCGCCACTGTGAGAACGCCCGTGAGGCGGGCGGTGAGCGCGGCCCGGGAGGTGCTGTCCACGGCTCCGTCCACCCAGGAGGCGACACGTCTCCCGAAGGACTCGGCCTCTTCGTGGCCCGTGAGCACCCGGACCGCTCCGGCGGCAGCGGCGATCAACGGGGTGCCGTCGGTGGCCAGCCGGGCGAGGGCGGCGGTCAGTCGGATTCCGCCCAGCCTGTCGGCACGCTGGGCCAGTTCGAGCAGGGCCCTGGCGTCCTCGGGCGCCTCGGAACCGGTCAGCCCATCGACCTGGCGGACCGCGGCCGAGGTCAGGAGTTCGGCCGCGTGCGCGGTCTGCGCGGCGCGGGCGGATGTGGTCGCGTCCGCAGGCGCGGGGCCGTCGGGCACGGCCGGGCCCGAGAGATGACCGGCGTCGAGGCGGTCCAACAGGTCGAGTCCTGCGAGGAGTTCCGGAAGGGTGCCGCCGGCCGGTAGTACCGCCGCCAGTTCCGTCAGTCGCTCGTCGGCGAGGCCGGAGAGCCCGCACTCGGCGGCCTCCGTGAGGCCGCGGACGACCTGGGCGGCGGTCGGGCCGCCCTCCGCGCGCTCTGCCGCGTGCCGCTGCCGCAGCACGCCCTCGGCCGCCTGGGCCGGGGTGACGCCGCGGGCCCCGGCCGCGGTGAGCATCGCGGCCGTCGCCGGCGTCCACCGCACCTGCCAGCGCGTCGTGATTCCTTCCGCGCCGGCGGCGCCGGTCACGCCCTGCTCCTGCGCGTACGGGATGCCGCACACCGTCAGCCTCCGCAGCAGCAGTTCGCGGCGCCGGTCCAGGGTGGAGCGCGCCGGGTCGAGCCGGAGGTCGCGCGCTGTCCTCTCGTGCGCGTCCTCGGGGCCGGGGAGGGAGAGCGACGCGGTCTCGGCCTCGACGGCGGGGCCCAGCCCGCTGCGCGGGGCGGCGGGCGCGGGCCGTCCGACGCGGGCTCCGACGAGTACGTGTTCGAGGGCCCGGGCGACGGCTCGGCCCGTGCCGTAGGTCTCGCCGCGCCCCAGTACCGTCTGCACGGCTTCCAGGAGTTCGCCGCGGCCCGGTGCGGGCAGATCGCGCAGGCGGGCCAGATCGACGGCCACCCGGACCACCTCCCGGCCCTCCGCCGGGCCGTAGGGGTGGCCCTGTTCCCGCAGGGCCGCACAGACCCTGACCGCGGTGCGGACCAGCGCCTCGTGCAGGGCGGCCGGGTCCCCGGCGGCGTCCAGGACGATGTGCTGCCACTCCGGGTCCCGGATGCCGGCCGGGTATCCGGACCGCGAGTCGAGCAGCGGGTACGTGTACGGGATCAGGGAGACCGTGCACGCCGCCGTCCCCGCAGCGCCGCTCGCGTCGCCGTCCGCGCCGGGCTCGGGCTGGGCGGCGGACACATCGGCGAACGCGTCCGGTGCGGGCCCCCCGGCAGCGGGCGGCAGGAGGGCCGGGGTGTGGAAGGCTCCCACCACCACAGCGGGCCGCCGCCCGTCGGCCAGGGCCTCGGCGACCTGTCCGCGCATCCATGCCTCGCGTACCAGGTCCGTGTGGTCGACCCCGCCCCGCGCCTCGGCCTCGTGGCGCAGCGCCCAGCCGGTGAGCAGGGCAGCACGGCGGAGCGCCTCGGGTGTCGACCCGGGCGCGAGGGCCTCCACCAGCCGGTCCCACAGGTCGTCGCCGTCCCGGCCGGTGAGCCGGGACCGGAGCGCGTCGGACAACCCGTGCCCGTCCGGCGCTGCGGGGGCGGGGGCGGGGGCCGGGATGTCCGGACCGCCCCCCGCCCACGCCCGGTCGGCCAGCGGCAGGTCGCAGGCCACGGCGGGGACGCCGTTCTCCGCCGCCCAGCGCAGCGCGACCAGCTCGGGCGAGAAGTCCGCGAACGGGTAGAAGGCCGGGCCCCGTTCACCTGCCGAGCGGGGCCCGTCGGCCGGCACCGCGGCCAGCGCCACCGGGGCCTCGGTCTCCTCGTGTGCGAGCCAGCCCAGCCAGGGCTGGAACTCGGCGGGCAGTTCGACGAGGAGGACGTCGGGGGCCGCGGCGTCCAGCAGCGCCGGGAGAGCAGCTGCCAGCGAGGGCGCGTGGTGGCGTACCCCGATCAGGAACGGCACCCCGGGCCCGGTCGCCGCGAGGGCTGCCACCGCGGCCTCCGGAGTGCCGGGACCGGCCACCGGGCCCTGCGCCCCGGAAGCGCCCGGCGGGCCGTCGGCCGGCTCCACCTCGGCTGTTGGCTCCGCCTTGGCGGTGGGCTCCGCCTCAGCCACGGACCGCGTCTCGGGGAGGATCGACTCGCTCATCCGTCAGTTCTCCAGCACCGCGCGCAGGTCCCACAGGGAACGCCAGGTGGCCGAGCCCTGCTCCGCGCGCCTGCGCACCGGCCCGTCCCAGTACCCCAGCAGCCGTGCCGCGTCGGCGGGGTCGTCCTTCCGGACGACGCCGAGCAGATGGCCGGGCAGGAGGGAGAGCACGTCCCGGTCGCCGGGGAAGTAGGCGGCGGCCAGGCCCAGGGCAGCCGCGACGGAGACAGCCTCCGCCGTGCTCATGACCGTGGAGGGACGCTCGACCTCCCAGCCTTCGACGGAACGGCCCTCACGCAGGTCCCGGAAGGCGATGACCAGGGCTTCGAGGACCGCGTCGTCCACCTGGAAGGCGGCGCCGACGCGTTCGACGGCTGCCCGCGACTGGCGCCGGACGAGCGCGGTCTCGGCGTCCACGTCCCCGATGGGTCCCACGGTCTCGAAGTTGAAGCGCCGCTTCAGGGCGGCGGACATCTCCGAGACGCCCTTGTCCCGCAGGTTGGCGGTGGCGATGAGGGTGAACCCGGGGGCCGCGTGCACCTGGGCGCCCTCGCCGCCCGCGAGTTCCGGGACCGCGATCCGCCGCTCGGAGAGCAGCGACACCAGGGCGTCCTGGACCTCCGGCAGGCAGCGGGTGACCTCCTCGACGCGGGCGACGGCCCCCCGGGTCATGGCGGCGAGGACCGGGGAGGGCACGAGTGCCTGCTCCGTGGGGCCCTGGGCGAGCAGCAGAGCGTAGTTCCAGCCGTACTTGAGCTGGTCCTCGGTCGTGCCCGCAGTGCCCTGCACGGTGAGCGCGCTGGTCCCGCAGACAGCAGCCGACAGCAGCTCGGAGAGCATGGACTTGGCCGTGCCCGGTTCGCCCACGAGGAGGAGTCCGCGCTCTCCGGCCAGGGTGACCACGCAGCGTTCGACCAGGGCACGTTCGCCGACGAACTTCTGCTCGATCACCAGGCGGGGCGGCACCCCGGCTCCGGGACGGGTGCCCTTCGGCAGGGCCAGCGCCTCGCCCGCGCTGCCCATCACGAACGTGACGACGGCGCGCGGAGTGAGCAGCCAGCCCGGTGGGCGGGGTCCCGAGTCGTGGGCGGCGAGGAAGGCCAGCTCGGTGGCGTACCGGTCCTCGGGCGGCGTGACCTGGCGGGGCTCCCGGCCGGGAACCGTCGTCCGGTCCGGGACGCCCGTGGTGGTGGCGTTGTTCACGAGGGTGCTGTTCACGGTGGTGGTGTCGTTCGTCATCGGCGGCGGCCCTTCCGGGGTGCGCGGGTGTCCAGTTCCTCGAAGGCGGGGGCGTCGCCGCCACGGACCCGTGCCCAGGCGGCTGCGAACAGCTCGGGCACGGGGATGTGGGGCAGGGACCGGACGGACCCGGTCACGGGGTACAGGCGTTCCTTCCAGGTCTCCAGCGGCAGTCCCGGGGCGCCGCGTTCGAGCCAGCCGCAGGGAAGGAACAGTGTGCGGCCGGCGCGGGAGCGCTTCGCCTCCACGACGAGGCCGGTGGCTGCGATTTCCGCACGGGCCTTCTTGATCCGTGCCGGCTTCCACTCGGTCCAGCGGACGCAGTTGCGGTCCGTCGGGTCGGGCAGGGCGAGCAGCATCAGGTAGAGCGCGGCGGCGTCGGCGCCGAGGCCGAGGACGTCGGCGGCTTCGGCGACCAGGTCCGGCACGGCACGCGTCGGGTCCTGGGCCGGGTGGTGCGGGGAGCCGTCGGGGACGCCCGCCGAGGCCAATGCGTCGGTCTCCTCGTCCAGCAGCGCGCGCAGGGCGAGCAGATCGCCGGTGCCGTAGGGGCCGACGGTGCCCTCGACGAGGCCGAACGCCGGGTCGTCGGGGCCCGTCAGCCCGGCGGGGCGGATCAGCAGCTTCTCGCTGTTGGCGTAGCCGGGGGCGAGGAGCAGCGCCGTACCGGCCCGGACCAGTCCGTCGGCGCCGGCGCCGCCGGACTCGGGGAGCCCGTGGGCGGCGCGGACCACGGGGCCGATCGAGCTCCCCGACTCGGCCCATTCCAGACCGAGGTCCAGCACCAGGTCCGGGTCGGCGAGGCGGTCTCGCAACGCGGTGAGCCCGATGGGCAGGTGGGCCCGCAGGGGGTGTCCGTACGGCAGCGTGTAGGCGAGGGTGCGCAGGGCGGTCACGGCCGAGGAGACCGCGCCGCGTGCGCCCGCCCGGTGCAGTCCCGGGCGGCCGGTGCCGTCGGGGACATCCGTGCCGTGGGCGAGCCAGGTCCGGGAACCCGTGTTGAGGATCAGGTCGACGGCCTCCGCTGTGGTGCCCGACAGGTCGAGATCCAGTTCCTCGGGGACGCGGACGAGGCCGACCAGGCGCTTCTGCCAGACCTCCGCGGCGGCCCGGACGTCGGGGCCCGTGGACCACAGCTCGGCCGGGTCGGCGGGCAGCAGGGCCTGGAGCAGGGCGTGCCGGTCGTCGCGGGGCAGGGTATCCAGCCTGGACTGGGCCGCTTCAAAGGCACGTGTCTTCGCCCCCAGGAGTGCGAGCGCCTCGGCGCCGGGCTCCTGGACGGCTGCCGACAGCAGGGCGGCGGACTGGAGGGGACCGATTCCGGTGGCCGTGTGGAACGACTCGGCGGCCTCCGGGCGCCAGGGTGCCGGGCCCTGATCCCGTACCAGGGCGATGAGCCGGGTGAGCCGGTCGCGGTCGATGCCCTGTCGGTGAACACGCTCGTGGTCCAGGGTGAAGCCGGGGACGGGCCCGAAGGCGCCGGTCGGGTCATGGTCCAGGGCGAGCCATCGTGCGGCGTCGTTGCGGGAGTTGCGGCCGCGGCCGGCGAGGACCACGACCGTACGGGCGCCCTTGCGCAGCACCTGGCCGAGGCGGTGCACGGCCTCGGGACGTCCCGGCCCGGTCGTCCCTCCGGGGACCGGCTCGACGAGTTCCACCTGCCGGACGGTGCCCGCCGGGTCGGCCAGCGGGCCCGCGGCGAGGGTCTCCAGGAGCACGAGGAGCCCGTTGCGGTGCTCGGGTGAGGTGGTCGCCGAGGCGGCCCGGTAGGCCAGTTCGGGCAGACCGTCGAGAAGATCGGTCCAGGTCAGGGAGTCACCGGGCACGGTGTACTCGTCCCGCTGCCAGCCGTCCACAGGGGTGAAGGGGACCTTGGACTGGATGGGTGGGCCGAACGCGGGCTCGCCACCGAGGACATGGTTGACGGCGAGGATCTGCCGGATCACGGTCCATCGGCGCCCGGCCCCCCACCAGCCGCCCCGCATCCGCTCGGAGTTCCAGGCCGTGGCCGGCTGCAGGGTCATGTCGTCGCCGTGCTCGGGCTCGTGTTCGAAGAACATGCCCTGGGTGCGCGCGGTGTTCCGGGGCGTGGCCGGCTCCACGGGCTTGGGCGGGGCCACGTACCGGGCGGCTGCGACGGCCCGGTGGACCGCGTTCCGTACGAGCGCCGTGACGCCCGCGAGAAGCCGCTCGTCGGACACCTCGGGCAGTACCCGGGCGACGGCTTCCCGGCTCAGTTCCCGCGAGGAGGGCCCGGTGTACTCCTCGACGGCCCGGAACGCCTCCAGGTGCCGTTCGATCGCGGCGGCCACCTCCTTGAACAGCTCTTCCGCCCGGGAGTCCGTCAGGTTCCGCAGGAAGGCCGAGCCCTTCTCGTCCCTCGGGCGCAGGGCGTGCCAGTAGGAGACGGGTGGCACGTAGGGCGTGCCCGGCGCGTCGTCCCCGCCGGAGGAGTCGGGGGTGACGGACCACAGGCTGCCACCGGTGCCGTCGGTGTCCGCCGGGTACGTCGCGACGGTGCGGTGGTTCAGGGCAACGACGGGCCGTGAGCCGCCGGGGAGGGTGAGAGCGCCGAGCGGCACCGGTGCGTCACCGCCGGGCAGCGGGTGCGGCAGGGTGACCGTGTGGCCGTCGGGGGTCCCGGCGACGATCCGGTGTCCGTCGGCAGGGGCGGGCGTGCCGGGCTCCGTGACCGTATGACGGACCCAGCGGCCGAGGACCGTGCCGTCCGTGCCGAACGGGGTGGTCTCCAGACCGGGCCGGAGCGGCAGCACCTGGCAGTGGTCGGTGAGCAGCCGGGTGCCGTTCCGCACCCCGGAGCGGAGGAGGGCGGGGAGGGATGCGCGGCCGTGCGTGCCGCTCGCCGGGTCGTACTCCAGCCACACTCGCTGTGTGCCCTGGTGGCCTTCCCGCCAGAGGCCGGTGCCGTCGGAGATGACGGCGCGCTGAGGCGGAAGCGAGGTGTCGCCCGCGTGCAGGGCCTTGCCGCCGGTGGCGCGGCCGCCGCCGGGCAGTTGCACGGAGACCTCGTCCGAGGGGCCGGAGCCGCCCCAGCGGGGGATCTGCTCGCCGCTGACGGTGAACACCTCGGCGGGCCGGTGCGACCAGTAGCCGTGCGGCTTGCCGTCCTCCCACCAGATGACCATCAACTCGCCGTCGGCGTAGCGGAAGGCGAGCTGCCGCCAGTGGTCGACGGTGGCGGGCAGCCGCAGGGTGTGGCGCAGCAGAACGCCTTCCGGGCCGACGACGACGGCCCGTTCGAGCGTGTTCAGGATGAGCGCGGGCCAGGCACCGGTGACACCGACGTCCTTCGACCGGTGATGCTGCTGACGCGTGGCGGCCGCCTCCGCGGCTTCGGCGGCCAGTTCGGCGTAGGTCTCGTCGAGCGCGGGCCAGCCCAGCTCGTCGAGGACACCGGTTCGCAGCGTGGAGGCCAGCAACGGCACGACATCGTGGGCCTCGATGAGCCGCACGGCTTCCGGGGAGACGTCGGCGACGACGGCGCGGAACGCCGAGAGCTTGTTGAGAGCCGTCTCCAGGCCGGGGAGCCCGCGCGCGGCCGCGTACTCCTCGGCGCGGCCGGTCAGCCACTCCCCCAGGATTCCGGAGAGCACCGGGTGGGCCGCGAGCTTCGCGAGGCCTGCGTCGCTCGGCCGCTGGCCGCGTCCGCCGCCGAGGCCGCCGACATCCCGGCTCAGAAGGGCGCGGAAGACCGGCTGTTCGGCGACGGCTGCCAGATCCCGTGCGCCGGGCACGGTGTCGATGAGCCACGGGCCGACGGGGAGACCGGCGGCCTGCGCGGTACCCGAACTCTGGTCGTCGGGCTCGGCGACGGGAACGCCGGAGGCCAGACAGAGGTCGAGCAGGTCCAGGTCGGCATTGCGCTGCCAACGGCCCTGGAACAGCTCGACGGGGCGTCCGTCGGCGCGCAGCCGGTCTGCCATCCGGGCGACCAGATCGAGGGTCTGCGGGCTGCGGCCCGCGGTGGCCCGGTGGCGCCGGCGGTGGGACTCCCAGCGGGCGAGCCAGTCCGCCGGGGAGACGGACGGGTCGCCGGGGGCGGCGGAATCGGGGGAAGGGGTGCCGGAGGTGTCCGGGAGAGCCGTCAGCAGGTCTTCGGCTCCGGCCTCGGCCAGCAACGCGAGCCAGCCGCTCTCACCCTCCCCGTCCCGGCCGCTCTCGCTGAAGGTCTCCGGGAAGAAGCCGAGGAGCCGGGTCCGTACGGCCGCGTCGCGCCGGGCAAGTGCGACGAGCGCGGAGCGGTAGGCCGCCCAGAACGAGGCGGGGGCGCGGACGACTCCGGGCGAGCCGATCAGGTCGGCCACCAGATCGCGCTCGGCGGCCTCGCGGTCCAGTCCGGCGGCCTTGACCAGCGCGCGCACGTCCTGTGGCAGGGCCGCGTACGGCGGCATGCCGGCCGCGCAGCGCTCGACCAGCAGACGGCGGTACTGCGCCCAGGCGTCCGCCGGTGCGAGCCGGGCCACCAGGTCCCGTACGTACTGCCGCAGTGCCTTGACGGTCAGTGCGCCGGAGAAGGCGAACTCCAGGAAGACGGCCCGCTGCCGGTCCTCGTCGACGTCCAGCCCGTGCACCCGCTCGGCCTCGCGGGCCTTGCCGAAGAACGTGGCGGCGTAACTGGTGTTCTCCGCCTGGAGGAAGAGGCGTGCCACCTGCTCGTAGTAGGTGGGCAGGAAGTGGGGCACGGCCCGGCCGAGCCGGGTGCCGAGTGCGTCGAAGCCCTCCTTGGCCGCTCCGGCCCGGGTCCTGGCCTGCCGGCCCAGCCGCTCGATGTCCTTGACCAGGGCCAGGGCGTGGTGCCCGTTGGCCGGGTCGTTGACCAGCGCCCAGGCCGGGAAGCCCAGCGTCTCGCGGCGCACCTGGCCCACGACGGGGGCCTCGGCGCTCCGGGCCAGGCCGAGGAACTCCAGGGCCAGGTCCTCGGCTTCGCCGAGCGTACCGGGCACGAGCCGGACCACGGGGCGGTCGCCGAGGGCGGTGTGCGTGTAGGTGCGGGCGGTCAGCGCGTCGGCGTCGTCCCGGTCGGTGGTGGAGGCCGGGAGGATCGCGCCCGCGTCCAGCAGAGCTGCCGCGCGGGTCTCGTCGGCGGGGACGGACATGCCCCCGGACCGGCCCTGGGCGGGCAGGAACGCCGCGCCCGCTTCCGTCGTGTTCGCTTCGGTGTTCGTCGTCGTGGTGCTCATGCCGCCCGCTCCTCGTCCTCCACGTCGCGGCCGGCGTAGAGCGCCGCCGCCATGCGCATGCCCTCGGACCACGTGACGGGACCGACCTCGGCAGCCGTCAGCGGGCGACCCGAAGGGTCGGTCCAGCCCAGCGGGCCCGTCTCGGTGCCGTACGCGTCGTATCCGTCGTGCTCGCCGATCCAGATGCGCGCCTCCGCGGTGGCGCCGTCCTCGACGACCGGGCAGACCGCGTATCCGCCGCGCGACCGGTACCCGAGCTGGGTGACGCGGCCGTGCAGGAAGCGCAGTTCCTTGAACACCCCGCCGGCATAGGTGTCCACGGATGTGGTGTCCGGGGCGAGGCCCGGCGGGCGGCGCCACACCTCGCGGAACAGCTGCTCCACGTTCTGTCGCACCCCCAGTTCGACCGCGAACTCCCGCAGCTCGTCGAGGTCGTCGAGGAGGACGGGGTGGGGCACGCTGACGACGTCCGGAGTGATGCGGACCGTGTCGCCGTCCAGGTCGACGAGACCGAGGCCTCGGTCGGGGTCGACATCGCGCAGGAATCCGGCGACCCCGCCGTCCGCGCCGGTGACCACGACGTCCCGTAGGGCGGCCTGCCAGGACGGGTCGGGCCAGACCTGGGCGAGCACGGCGGTGGGGACGGGCAGCGAACGCACCATCCACTGCTCGACGTCGGTCAGGCACCGTTGTGCGTGCCGGTCCAGCCACTCGGTCAGCTGCCGGAGACCGATGACCGCCGGGTCGTCCTTCAATGTGGCCGGAACGGACTTCAGCCGCCGGCCCTTCCCGTTGCGGCAGACCACCTTGCCCGCCTCCAGGGCGACTTCGTAGTCGCCCGCCGGAACCCACCCCATGCGCTGTTCTCCCCGTCGTCCCGGACGGCCGCCGAACCGGCGGCACGCTGATGAAACCCGCCGACGGCAACGCACCGTGACGAGTGGGAGAGACTCTAGGCGCCACCAGTGACAACGGGCCCGGACCCCTGCCGGGACGGTCCGGGCTGTGGGACGGTCAGCCTGCCAGCCGGGCCTTCCAGATCTCTTCGCTCGGCCACTGCCGGGCCCAGTCGGCGGATACTTCCGGATAGTCCCTGGGCGCGGGCCGGGGCGCCTGAATCTCGATCAGGTCCTCGACCACGAAGCCGCAGGACCGCAGCAGACGGATCATCTCCCCGTGCGGCAGGACGAACTGCACGTTGTTCTGCGAGTCCAGCCGGGTCAGCCCGAACTGGGGGCGGAGCAGACCGCTGGATACCGGCTCCTCCGGCGGTACGCACATCGCGAACAACGGCGAGTAGCGCATGAACACCAGGTGGCCTCCGGGAACGAGCAGCCGGGCGGCCTCCGGGATCCACCGGTACGGGTCGCACCACAACGAGGCGCCGTACTCGCTGATCGCCAGATCGAAGGTGTTGTCCTCGTAGGGCACCGTCTCGGCATTGCCCAGGACGAGAGGGAAGTCGATGCCGAACTCCGCCTGCATCGCGCGAGCGGTGGCGAGCTGCTGCTCGGAGAGGTCGATCCCGACCGGCAGGGCTCCCGCTCGGGCCAGCCGCGCCGACACGTAGGCCGTGCCGCAGCCGAGCTCGATGGCGCGCATTCCGGTCACGTCCGGAAGCACGGACACCTGGGATTCAGGGGTGGCCCACAATCCCCAGCGCGTCTCCGTCTGCGACCAGTGATCGCGGGCCAGCGGTCCGTGCCAGGAAGCCGCCTCCTCGTCCCAGTAGCGTCGGTTCTGCTCCAGATGGTCCCCGGGGCTGCCTTGAGTCATGGAGGCATTCGACCGGACCCGCCCGCGACCCGGCAACGCAATTACGGCTCGACGGGAGTCCGGCCCGCGCCGGAGACCCTCAGCGGGCCGGTCGCCGTGCCGTCCGGGATCACCGTCCGCCGGAACCCGCGGGCAACGGCTCCTGCCGCGGCGTCCCGGCGAGGCCGCCCGGAACGACCGGGTACAGTGCGCGCCGGCAGTCCGGATGACCTGAGGATGGAAAGCATGACCGACACCAGCGAGGCCCGATCCGCGGACGGTGCAGCGCATGCGGCCCAGCAGAGTCGACTGCGCCGCCTGATGCGCTACATCCCTCTGATCGCCCCCGTCCTTCTGTGGGCTGTGCCCTGCTGGGTGCTGCTGCACGCCGGCCAGCACTGGCCGCTCCCTGTGGCGTACGCCGGCACCGCCCTGTTCGTCCTCGGTCTGGTCGCCATGCCGTTCGCGATGGCGCGCGGCCACGGCCGGCGCCAGCAGGACGGGGCGGCGATCGTCGGGGACACCCTCCTCGGCGCGGCTTGGATCCTGTTCACCTGGTCCGTCCTGCTCGGCGTCCTGCTGCGCCTCGCCCTGACCGTGGCGGGCGTGGGCGACGGGCAGAGCCGGGCCCGGATCGTCACCTGGGCGGTTCTCGGCGTGGCCGCCGTGCTGCTCGCCTGGGGGTACGCCGAGGCCCGCCGGGTGCCACGCGTGCGCGAGCTCGACGTGGAACTCCCGCGCCTGGGAGCCGGCCTGGACGGTACGCGCGTCGCCCTCATCACCGACACCCACTACGGCCCGCTCGATCGCGCCCGCTGGTCCGCGCGGGTCTGCGAGAAGGTCAACTCCCTGGAGGCCGACCTGGTCTGCCACACCGGCGACATCGCGGACGGCACCGCCGAACGCCGCCGCGCCCAGGCCGCTCCGCTCGGCACCGTGCGGGCCACCCGGGCCCGGGTCTACGTCACCGGGAACCACGAGTACTACAGCGAGGCCCAGGGCTGGGTCGACCTGATGGACGAGCTGGGCTGGGAGCCGCTGCGCAACCGCCATCTGCTGCTCGAACGCGGCGGCGACACCCTGGTGGTCGCCGGTGTGGACGACGTCACCGCCGAGTCCTCCGGCCTGGCCGGCCACCGCGCCCACCTCGACGGAGCCCTGGACGGCGCCGACCCCGAACTGCCCGTCCTGCTCCTCGCCCATCAGCCGAAGTTCGTGGACCGGGCCGCGGCGGGCGGCGTCGACCTCCAGCTCTCGGGCCACACCCACGGCGGTCAGATCTGGCCTTTCCACCACCTCGTCCGCATCGACCAGCCCGCCCTCGCCGGCCTCAGCCGCCACGGCACCCGCACCCTCCTCTACACCAGCCGCGGCACCGGCTTCTGGGGCCCGCCGTTCCGTGTCTTCGCCCCCAGCGAGATCACTCTGCTCGTCCTCCGCTCCCCGCAGCGGCCTTCCGGGCAGCAGCCCGCTTGAGCGGGGTCCCGGGCCTGGCCCGGGACCCCGCGGGCGCGGCCCCGGGCGTTCCGCGGCGGGAACACGCTGGAACAGGCTCACCGGGTGCGGGGCCGGGAACCGGTCACGCCTGTTCGAAGTGGAACGCCTTGATGAAGCAGTCGCGTGGCTGGGCGACGGCGAAGAGGATGCAGTCCACGAGCGACTGCGCGGTGAGGGCGTCCTCGGCCTCGCGCGGCGTGGTCTCCCATTCCTCGGAGAGCGGGTCGGGGTTGGCGAAGTCGGGCGGGTACAGGGAGATCACCCGGACCCCCTGGGCCGCAGGCGCTTGGAGAGGATCTCGGAGAACCCCGCCTGGGCGCTCTTGGCCGCGTAGAAGGCGTCGTGCGCGTCCGAGCGGTGATGGCCCGCCGCTCCGCAGGCGGAGACCATGGTCACCACGTCCGGCCGGTCCGAGCCGAGCAGGAGAGGAAGGAAGTTCTTCACCGTGAGAACGGTTCCCGTGGCACCGGACGCGATCGTGTCCACGATGTCGGCGTCGGAGGCGGATTCGAGGTCCGGGCCTTCGAGGTAGCGCGAACCGTTGTTGATCAGCACGTCGATGCGATCGGTGCGTCCGGCGACGCGGGAGGCGAATTCCCGGATCGAAGCCGGGTCCGTCAGGTCGCAGGCGAAGGCGTGGACCCGCTGATTTCCCCGGTCGCGAATCTCGTCGCGTACACGCTCAGCTGCGGCGAGGGTCCGGGCGGAGAGGAAGACCTCGGCGCCCAGGTCTGCGAGACGGATGGCCAGAGTGCGGCCGAAGTCACGGCCGGCGGCCGTGATGACCACCCGGTGGTCGTCGAATCTCATGTCGTCGCTCCTGCTTCGTGGATGGCGGCCGGTTCCTGGCGCCGGCTGTTCCGTCGACTGTGCACCATCCGTTCCGTGAGGGATCCCCGGGCCTTGCGGGGCGGATCCTGTGTACCGGTGGCCGGTCCCCTCACCGCCTTCCACGACGAGGAGACCGGCCGGGACCGGCGTCGGCACCGGCTCCCGGACCGGCGCTGCTGCTCCCCCCAGGAGCAGCCGTCGTCCGCCGCGACCGCCTGGTAGCCCCGCACGCACGCCTGTGGGCGGACCTCAGTCAGCGCAGTCCGGCGAAGAGATCGTTCTCGGGTACGGGAGCGTCGGTGGTGTCCTTGACGCGCACGAAGGTCTCCATGCCCATGAACTCGCCGAACCTCTCCTTGCCCATCTTGAGGAAGAAGATGTTCTCGCCCTGGCTGGCGTGCGCGGCCAGCGCGTCGAACTTCTGACCGCTGAACGCGGTGGTGTCCACCCACGTGGTGATCTCGTCGTCGGGGAGGCCGATCTCGGCCATCGCGGCGGCCTCGGCGGGATCCGGCTCCGGCATGTCCGGGTGGAACTCGCGCATGATCTCGCCGAATCTCTGCATCCCCGAGCGGGGCATCGTCGTCCAGTACACCTTGGGTGTCAGCCCGGTCATCTCCAGCGCCGCTGTCGTGATGCGGTTGGCCTGGATGTGGTCGGGGTGGCCGTAGAAGCCGTTCTCGTCATAGGTGACGACCACATCGGGCCGGTACCGGCGCATGAGTTCCGCAAGCCGGGCGGCACCTTCCTCCACCGGGGTCCCCCAGAAGGAACCGGGGGCGTCGTTGCTCGGCCAGCCCATCATTCCGGAGTCGGCGTAGTCCAGCATCTCCAGATCGCTGATCTTCAACACCTCGCAACTCGCCTCGAGTTCCTGGCGTCGCATCAGGGCGACGGCCGCGGGATCGTGACCGGGATCGCCCGGCTTGGCACCCCCCTTCCCGTCGCCGCAGCCGCCGTCCGTACAGGTCACCAGAACGGTGCGGATGCCTTCCGCCGCGTACCGCGCGAGGACTCCTCCCGTTCCGGTGGCCTCGTCGTCGGGGTGGGCGTGCACTGCCATGAGGGTCAACGGCCGGTCAGTCATGAAGGTGTCCTTCTGCGGAGAAAGCGTCTGGGTACGGGTGTGCGGCGGGTACCGCGGTCCGGGGGCGGGTCCTGGCGGCACGGATGCCCTCGCGGTCTCCGTGTTCCCCCGTGCGACGCCGGTCCCCCGCTCGTGCAACCGTTCCGGGCGGGCCTGCTGTTCCCGGCCCGGCGTTTCGGCCGCACCCGCCGTCGTGGACCGGCCTCCTGAGGTACTCCCGTTCACTCCGCGGGAGAGCCGTAGCGGGCGGCCAGGGTCCGTACGGTGGCGGCGATGCGGTCGCGGAGTTCGGCCGGGGCGAGGACCTCGATGTCGGTGCCGAGCCGCAGGAACTCCCCGTGCGCGTGGTCGATCGACTCGATGGGCACCAGGGTCTCCGTCCACCGGTCATCCGTGGGGGTCACGCCCAGGCGGCGGGCACCCTCCGCGGTGAGCCGCACCCGGGCCTCGCCGGTATGCAGCCGGGCCCGGAATCCGGCGAGGTAGCCGGTCCAGTAGCCGGCGAGGTCGAAGCCGTCCGGCACGGCGAACTCCTCCAGGGGCCGGAATCCGATGACCTGGTCGACCCGGTAGGTGCGGATCCCGGACGGCCCGCCCGCGACCAGGTACCAGCGCCCGGCCTTGAGTACGAGCCCGTACGGTTCGACCGTCCGCTCGATCTCCTCCGGCGCCCGCCAGCGCCGGTACGTCAGGGCCGCCGCGCGTCGCTCCCACACCGCGGCGGCGACCGGGGCCAGATACGGCGTGCGGTCGGCGTCGCCGTACCAGCCGGGGGCGTCGAGCAGGAAGCGCTCCTGGATCCGCCCGGCGTGCTCACGCAGTTCCTTCGGGAGGGCGGCCCGCAGCTTGAGCCGGGCCGTGGCGAGCGCCCCGCCCAGGCCGAGGTCGGCGGCGGCGCCGGGGAGCGCGGCGAGGAAGGCGGCCTGCGCCTCGTCCGCCGTCAGCCCGGTGAGCCGGGTCCGGTAGCCGTCGAGCAGCCGGTAGCCGCCCGCGTGTCCGGCGGCGCCGTACAGCGGGATGCCGGCGGAGGCGAGCGCCTCGGTGTCCCGGTACACGGTGCGGACGGAGACCTCCAGTTCCCCGGCCAGTTGCTGGGCCGTCATGCTGCCCCGGTTCTGGAGCAGCAGCAGAAGGGTGACCAGCCGGCTCGCGCGCATGCCGGTCAGTATCCACTGACAGAAGGTGTCAGTGGAGTGCTCATAGCTTGGTGCGCATGAACGACTTCGACTTCCTGCACGGCTCCTGGGATGTGGCCAACCGCCGTCTCACCGCACCGCTCGGACCGGGCCCCGCCCTCTGGACGGAGTTCCCCGGCCACTCGGTGATCCGGCCCCTGTTCGAGGGTGCCGGCAACATCGACGAGATCGTCTTCCCCACTCTCGGCCGCCGGGGAGCGACCCTGCGGCTGTTCGACCAGGAGACGCGACGCTGGTCGATCCACTGGTCGGACAGCAGGACGGGCCGGCTGGATCCGCCGGTGTCCGGCACCTTCGACGGCGACCGCGGCGACTTCCACGGCGAGGACACCTACGACGGCCGCCCGATCCGGGTGCACTTCACCTGGTTCCGCCTCGGGCCGGACACCGCCCGCTGGGAGCAGGAGTTCTCGGCCGACGGCGGCCGTGACTGGGAGCTCAACTGGACCATGGACCTCAGCCGCACCGGGCGGGCCGGGGCATGAGCATCGTCGAACTCCGGCAGTACACCCTGCACCCGGGCACGCGGGAGACCCTGATCGAGCTGTTCGAGCGCGAGTTCGTGACCGGCCAGCGGTCGGCGGGCATCACCGTCGGCGGCCGGTTCCGCGATCTGGACGACCCGGACCGCTTCGTCTGGCTGCGCGCGTTCCGCGACATGACGCACCGCCGGCGCTCGCTGGAGGCCTTCTACACCGGCCCGGTCTGGCGGGAGCACCGCGACGCGGCGAACGCCACCATGGCCGACAGCGACGACGTCCTGCTGCTGCGCGGCCCCGGCTTCACCGCGGAGCCGGGTACCCGCGCCGTGGTCGCGACCGTCTGCCACCCGTCCGAAGCGGCCCTCTTCGACGCCTATGCCGCCCGTCATCTGAGTCCGGCTCATGCGCTGCACCGCACGGAGCACGCTGCGAACGACTATCCCCTCCTGCCCGTCCGCACCGGGGAGGACGTCCGGGTCTGGTTCGGCGCGGCGGAGCCGGCTCCCTGGCCGACGCGGCGGCTTCGGCTCGAACCGGTAGCGGTTCGGCATACCTGAGGACCGCTTCGCCAGGCGCGACATCCCGAGCATTCGGGCGGTATGTACCGTATTGCACTATATTTCGTTCGACGGATGCGTGGGGCGCCGGAGTTCATCTCGGCTCGTGAACGGGGGCTGCCGAACGGCGAGCGGGCGCGGGCCCCGCGCGACCTCCCGCTTGGGCGCACAGACGAGGGAAGTCATGAGCCACGCAGAGACCGGCGCGCCGGCCGCCACCTCCGGTGACCGGCCGGCGGCCAAACTGACCCTGGTGACACTGACCGCGATGGTGGTCGGCTCGATGGTCGGGGCCGGGGTCTTCTCACTGCCGCGCCGGTTCGCACAGGAGACCGGGGTGGCCGGGGCGTTGATCGCCTGGGCGATCGCGGGGACGGGCATGCTGATGCTCGCCTTCGTCTTCCAGGCACTCGCCGTGCGGCGGCCCGACCTGGACGCCGGTGTGTACGCGTACGCCAAGGCCGGGTTCGGCGAGTACCTCGGGTTCTTCTCCGCGTTCGGCTACTGGGCGAGCGCCTGTGTCGGCAACGTCACGTACTGGGTGCTGATCATGTCGACGATCGGCGCCATCTGGCCCGCGCTCGGTGACGGCGACACGTTCCTGGCCGTCGTCCTCTCCTCGGTCGGGCTGTGGGCGTTCTTCCTGCTGATCCGGCGCGGCGTCAAGGAGGCGGCGGCGATCAACCGGATCGTCACCGTGGCCAAGGTCGTGCCGATCCTGGTGTTCGTCGTCCTCGCGCTGTTCTGCCTCGACACCGATGTGTTCGTGGACAACTGGGGCGGGGCCGACTACGCGGGTTCGCTGTTCAACCAGGTCCGCGGGACGATGCTGGCCACGGTCTTCGTCTTCCTCGGCGTCGAGGGCGCCAGCGTCTACTCCCGGCACGCGAAACGGCGGGAGGACGTCGGCCGGGCCACGGTTCTCGGCTTCCTCAGCGTCTTCGCGGTCTTCGCCTCCGTCACCATCGTCTCGTACGGCATCATGCCGATGGCCGAGATCGCCGAGCTGCGCCAGCCGTCCATGGCCGGCGTGCTGGAGCACGCCGTCGGCACCTGGGGCAAGGTCTTCGTCAGCGTCGGCCTCATCATCTCCGTGCTCGGCGCGTACCTCGCCTGGACCCTGATGGCCGCGGAGGTGCTCTTCGTCGCCGCCAAGGACAAGGACATGCCCCGGTTCCTGGGCCGCGCCACCGCCGAGGACGTCCCGGTCCCCGCGCTGCTCATGACGACCATGCTGAGCCAGGTCGTCCTGGTCGTCACGATGTTCTCCGACGACGCGTTCAACTTCGCGCTCGACCTGACCAGCGCCCTGAGCCTGATCCCGTTCCTGCTCGCCGCCGGGTTCGCCGTGAAGATCTGCCTCGGGCGCAGCCGTGCGGAGACCTCCGGCCGGAGCACCCGCCCGGAGCTCGTGGTCGCCGTCGTCGCCACGCTGTACACGGCGTTCCTGCTGTACGCGGCCGGGCTGAAGTTCGTCCTCGTCTCGTTCATCCTCTACGCCCCCGCGACCTTCCTGTTCGTCAAGGCACGGCGCGAGCAGCACCGGCGGCTGTTCTCACCCCGCGAGGCCCTCATCTGCGCCGTCTCGGTGGCCGGTGCCGTGATCGGCGTGATCGCCCTGGCGGTGGGCTGGATCGAGCTGTGACCCGTACCCGACCCGTGCCGTACCCGATCGAAAGGCGCACTGCGATGCGTTCAGACACCACTCCCCGACCGGCCCTCGGCGTTCACTCCGAGGTCGGCAGACTCCGCAAGGTGCTGGTGTGCGCGCCCGGCCTCGCCCACCGCCGTCTCACCCCGACCAACTCCGACGACCTGCTGTTCGACGACGTCATGTGGGTGGAGAACGCCCAGCGCGATCACGCGGACTTCGTCGACCAGCTGACCGGCCACGGGGTCGAGGTCGTCGAACTGCACGAGCTGCTCGCCCGGACCATGGACATCCCCGAGGCCAGGAGCTGGCTCCTGGACCGCAAGATCGTCGCCAACGAGGTCGGCCTCGGGCTCGTCGACGACACGCGCGCCTTCCTGGACTCGCTCGGCTCCCGGCAGCTGGCCGAGTACCTCATCGGCGGACTGTCGACCGCCGATCTGCCGGCCGGGTTCCGCTCCGGCTACGTGGCGCTCGCCCGCGAGGCGACCGGGGCACGGGAGTACCTCATGCCCCCGCTCCCCAACACCCTGTACACCCGCGACACCACCTGCTGGCTCTACGGCGGTGTGACGCTGAACCCGCTCTACTGGCCCGCCCGGCACGGTGAGACCCTGCTGATGAAGGCGGTCTACACCTTCCACCCCGACTTCAGGGACAGCGTGGTGTGGTGGGGCGACCCGGAACAGGACTGGGGCCAGGCCACGTTCGAGGGCGGCGACATCATGCCCGTCGGCAACGGGGTCGTCCTCATGGGCATGAGCGAACGCACCTCCCGCCAGGCCATCACGCAGGTCGCCGCGTCCCTGTTCCGCAACGGCGCGGCCGAGCAGGTCATCGTCGCCGGAATGCCCAGGCTCCGTTCCGCCATGCATCTCGACACGGTCTTCACCTTCGCCGACCGTGACATCGTCACCCTCTACCCCAGGATCATGGACGCGGTGCACACCTTCTCGCTGCGCCCGGGCGACAAGGGCCCCGGGGTGGAGATCACCGACGAGGGATCGACACCGTTCGTCGACGTCGTCGCCAGGGGGCTCGGTCTGCCCGCGCTGCGGGTGGTCGAGACGGGCGGCGATGTGTACGCCTCCGAGCGCCAGCAGTGGGACAGCGGCAACAACGCCGTCGCACTGCGGCCCGGCGTCGTCTTCACCTACGACCGCAACACCCAGACCAACGCGCTGCTGCGCAGGGCCGGCGTCGAGGTCATCACGATCGTCGGCGCCGAACTCGGCCGTGGGCGTGGCGGCGGCCACTGCATGACCTGCCCGCTGATCCGCGAACCCGTCGACTTCTGACCACGGCCGGCGGATGCCGTGCCGGTCCCGTGTGAGCGGTCGGGGGTCGCCGCGAAGACGACGGGACAAGCGGTCAGGGGGTCGCCGCGGAGACGACGTAGACGACCGGTGCCACCGGGTCGGTCATGTTGACGGTGATGTCCTGCGTGGGGCGGGGATCCTTGTTCGTGTGCGTGGTGCCCGCCCACGACAGGTTGCCGTTGAAGTACCAGCCCGCGATCTTCATGTCGCGTTCGCCGATGGTGAGACTGCCGTTCTTCAGGGCGGCCCGCCCCGTGCCCATCTGGGTCAGGAACCGGTCCAGGCCGTTGGACGACGTGCGGAACTGCACGTACATCCGGCTGGCCTTCCAGTTGTTGGTCTCGTAGTACTGGACCTCCACGGCGTCCTTGGGGATCGGCACCTCGAAGATGCGGCGGAGCATCCGTGACGGCCAGCCCCCGCGGAGCCCCTGCGCCGCCGCCTCGGCGGCCTTGTCCTGGCCGGAGCGGCGGCTCTGGCCCGCCGAGATCAGCAGATAACCGGCCGGGATGCCGATCAGCAGCACGATGATGGTCGCCGTGATCAGGCGCCGGCGGACGGTCCGGCGCCGGTCCTCGGGCGTCGGCCCCTCGCAGGGCGGCGGGGACTGGCGCGGCACGACGGGGTGCTCGGCTGCGGTCATGGGTGCGGGGATCCCTAGGAAGTGCGGGTGTTGCGCGTGTTACGGATGGTGCTGGCGGCCTGGTCGTAGATCTGGGCGTACCGCTCGTACCGCTCCACGCGCCGGCGGTTGGTGCGCCGGAAGCGGCGGGCCACCAGTCTGGCGAGGTCGGCCGCGCCGACCATACCCGCCTCGGGGCCGAGCTGCGCCTTCGCGATCCGGGCCTCGGGCCGGTAGCCGCGGCCGGTGAGGTGGCGTTTGAAGGCGTCCCTGGCCGGTCCGATCAGGAGGTCGTCGGCGGCGCTGACACCGCCTCCGATGACGAAGCAGGAGGGGTCGAGCGCGGCGGCCAGATTGGCGATGCCGACACCGAGCCACTGGCCGATGTCCTGGAGGAGCTCGATGCACATCGCATCGCCCTCGCGGGCCAGTTCGGTGATGAGCGGTCCGGTGATGTCGGGGATGTTGCCCTTGACCCGCTCGATGATTCCGTGGGCGACCGGGGAGTCCGCCGCGGCCAGTTCCCGCGCCTCCCGGACGAGCGCGTTCCCGGAGCTGTACTGCTCCCAGCAGCCGCGGTTGCCGCAGGGGCAGCGGTGGCCGCCGGGCACGACCTGCATGTGGCCGAACTCACCGGCGACGCCGTACTTGCCGCGCTTGACCTGGCCGTCCTCCAGGATCGCGCCGCCGATGCCGGTGCCGAGCGTGATCATGACGAGGTGGTCCTCGCCGCGTCCGGCACCGAAGCGCCATTCGGCCCAGGCGGCGGTGTTGGCGTCGTTGTCCACCATGACAGGGACGACGAGCCGGGAGGCGAGGGCGTCGCGCAGGGGTTCGTCGCGCCAGGCCAGGTGCGGGGCGAACAGGACCTTGGAGCGGTCCGCGTCGACCCAGCCCGCCGCGCCGATGCCCACCGCGTGGACGTCGTGGCGGTCCGAGAGGTCCAGCACCAGCTCGACGATGGTGTCCTCGACGACCTTGGGGCTCTTGGACTTGTCGGGCGTCTCGGTGCGCAGGGTCTCCAGGATGTTGCCGTCGGCGTCGACGACGCCGGCCATCACCTTCGTCCCGCCGATGTCGATGCCGACCGTGGGCACCCGCGGGGCGGTGAGGTGTGAGCGCCGCTCCCTGGTGCCGACGGTCCGCAGGACGGTGGCGCGGGCGGACCCGCGGTGGGTGAAGTCGCGGTACGTGCTCATCGTCCCTGCGGGGTCTGGGGGGCCGGGGGTGCGTTCTGCTTCCGGCGGCGGACGGTGCCCACCGGTGTCGATTCTGCCATTGCCGACCCCGGTCCGTACGTCAACCGGTCTGCCGCCCGGCGCCCGGCGGGCCCGGAGACCGGTCCCGCCGGGTGCCGGGAAGAGCCGTGGACGCGGTCACCCGGAGGTGCCGCCCTCGTCCCGGAGGCCGCCCAGCGGGCCCGGGCCGGGGGCGCGCTCCAGCTCGTGGCTGAGCTCCTCCAGCTCGCTGCCGCCCGCCATCTGGCGCGTCAGCTCGTCCAGCGTCACGCCGGCCTTCGTGTGGCTGCCCGCCATGGCGCCCCGCTTGAGCAGGACGAAGCGGTCACCGACGAGGTACGCGTGGTGCGGGTTGTGCGTGATGAGGACCACGCCGAGTCCCGCGTCCCGGGCGGCGGCGACGTACTTGAGCACCACCCCGGACTGCTTGACGCCGAGCGCCGCGGTCGGCTCGTCCAGGACGAGGACCTTGGCACCGAAGTGGACGGCCCGCGCGATGGCCACACACTGGCGCTCGCCGCCGGACAGCGTGCCGATGGGCTGGTCGACGTCACGCAGGTCGATGCCCATCCGCAGCAGGGCGGAGTGGGTCGTCTGCCGCATCAGCCGGACGTCGAGGCTCTTGAAGGGCCCTGTGCCCTTCGTCGGCTCGGACCCGAGGAAGAAGTTGCGCCAGACCGGCATCAGGGGGACGACGGCGAGGTCCTGGTAGACCGTGGCGATGCCCCGGTCCAGGGCGTCGCGCGGGTTGGCGAGCGTGGTCTCCTCGCCGTCGATCAGGAAGGTCCCCGCGTCGTGCCGGTGCAGCCCTGCGATGATCTTGATCAGGGTGGACTTGCCGGCGCCGTTGTCACCGAGGACACAGGAGATCTCGCCCGCGCGGACCTCCAGCGAGACGTCCTGGAGTGCCTTGATGTTGCCGTAGAACTTGCTGACGTGATCCAGCTCGACCAGTGCCCGCCGGCCGGTGTCCGCGGGCCCGCTCGATTCCTTGGGGGCCGTCATTTCGTCGCCTCCGCGCGCTTGCGTACCCATGCGTTGAGCAGGGTGGCCAGGAGCAGCATGGCTCCGAGGAAGAACTTGAACCAGTCCGGGTTCCACTCCGCGTACACGATGCCCTTGCTGGTCATGCCGAAGATGAAGGCACCGACCGCCGAGCCGATCGCGGAGCCGTATCCGCCGGTGATCAGGCAGCCGCCGATGACGGCCGCGATGATGTAGATCAGCTCGTTGCCGACGCCTTCGCCGGACTGCACCACGTCGTAGCTGAACAGCAGGTGCTGGCCGGAGACCCAGGCCGCGAAGGCCACACCGAGGTAGAGGCCGATCTTGGTCCGGATCACGGGGACGCCGACCGCGCGGGCCGCGTCGGCCTCGCCGCCGACGGCGAAGATCCAGTTGCCGAAGCGGGTGCGGATCAGGATCCAGGTGGCGAGGGCGACGAGGACGGCCCACCACAGGATGGTCACCTTCAGCTCCACGCCGCCGACCGTCCAGTGCGAGGCGAAGACCGCGCGGGCCGAGTCGAAGCCCTCCATGTTGCCGATGGTCTTCGTCGATACGGTCCCGCTGATCAGCTTGGTGAATCCCAGGTTGAGACCGGTCAGCATCAGGAACGTACCGAGCGTGATGATGAAGCTCGGAAGTTTCGTCCGCGTCAGCATGAAGCCGTTGAACGCGCCGATGGCGAGCGTGACCAGCAGGGACACGAGGACGCCGACCCAGACGTTGGCCGTCATCTGGTAGCTGAACATCGACGAGATCAGTGCGGAGCTGGTGACCATCACGCCCGCGGAGAGGTCGAACTCGCCGCCGATCATCAGCAGTGCCACGGGCGCCGCCATGATGCCGATCGTGGAGGCCGCGTAGAGCACCGTGCCGAAGCTGGTGGCGCGCAGGAAGCTGTCGGCGACGACCGCGAAGAAGAGGAAGACGGCGAGCGCGCCGACGACCGAGCCGAGCTCGGGGCGGCCGAGCAGCTTGCGCAGCGGTGAGACGCGCACCAGCCGCTCGTCCGCCACGGCGGAGGACGTGCCGGGCCCCGCGGTCATCGGGTTCCCCGGTCCGCGTACTCGGCGAGCTGGGCCGCGTCGTCCGAGGTGATGACCTGCGGGCCGGTCAGGACCGGAAGGCCGCCGCCGAGCACGTTGCGGTTGTAGCGGTAGAGCCAGAGCAGGTCGACGGCCTCGTACCCCTGGAGGTAGGGCTGCTGGTCGACGGCGAAGCCGAGGGTCTTGGCCTGGAGCTCGGCCGCGACCTTGGCGTTCAGGTCGAAGGTGTCGATCTCCGCCTTGCTGCCGGCGGTCGTCTTCGCCTTGACGGCGGCGTCCGCGAACGGGGCGCCCAGGGTGACGACGGCGTCGATGTCCTTGTCGGCCTGGAGCTTCGCCTCGATGGAGGCCTGGACGTCGGGCATGTTCGTGCCCTCGACGTACAGGTTCTGCATCTGGCCGTCGAAGGTCTTCTTCGCCCCGGCGCAGCGCTGCTCGTGACCGACGTTGCCCTGCTCGTGGAGGATGCACAGGGCCTTCTTGCGGCCGCGTGCGTTGAGCTCGTCGCCGACGGCCTCGCCCGCGATCGACTCGTCCTGGCCGATGTGCGTGAGCGCGCCGTAGCTCTTGGACTCGGCGGAGCCCGAGTTCACCGTGATCACCGGGATGCCGGCCTTCGTGGCCTTGGCGACGACGGCCTTCATGGCGTCCGGCTTGGCGAGCGTGACGATGAGCCCGTCGACCTTCTTGTCGATGGCGGCCTGCACCAGCTGCGCCTGCTGCTGCGCCTCGTCGTTGTGCGAGTACAGGAAGTTGATGTTGTCCTTCTTGGCCGCCATTTCGGCGCCCTTCTGGACGATGTCCCAGAAGGTGTCGCCGTCTCCCGAGTGGGTGACCATGGCGAAGGTCCAGCGGGGTGTGTTCACCGCGGACCGGCCCTCGGCCGCGGCCTGCTCCGCCCGCTCCTCCGCCCGCTTGCCGCCGGTGCTGCTGCATCCCATGAGGGAGGCCCCGAGCACCGCCGCAAGCACGGCGCCCATCGCACGTACCCCTGTCCGAACCCTTGCCACGACGCCGTGCCCTTCTTGTGCTGCTCGCTGTGCTGCTGGTGGAGCCGGGGCCATACGGTCCCGGCCCGGCTGGGCAAGTATCCCCGAGCCCGGGCCGCACCCGCCCGGCAGGGGCGCGGCGCGTGTGTCGGACGGGGACGTGTACGGGGGCGGGGCGGCCGGGGTGCGGCCGTCGTCACCGTACGGGTAGCCGGGAAGCCTGTGACACCGTACGAGAGCCGGGGCCCCGTGTCACCGTACGAGGAGCTGGAAATCGAAGGTGTAGCGCGAGGCGCGGTAGAGGTGGGAGGCGGCTTCGACCGCTCTGCCCGTGTCGTCGAAGGTGGTGCGCTCCAGCGTGAGCAGGGCGGCGCCCTCGCTCTCTCCGAGCGGGCCGGCCTCGTCGGCGGTGGCGAGGCGGGCGCCGACGGTCTGGCGGGCGCTGTGCAGGGTGATGCCCGCGCCGCGCATCATCCGGTAGAGGCCGGTGGCCGCCGGCCGTTCGCCGGTGAGGTCGAGGAGGCCGGCGGGCAGATGGTTGCGCAGCAGGGCCAGGGGTTCGCCGTCCGCCTCGCGCAGTCGCTCGATGTACTGCACCTCGGTGCCCTCCGTGACGCCCAGTGCGGCGGCGACGGCGGCCGTGGCGGGCCGCAGGGCGTTGGCCAGGACGGTGGTCGAGGGCTGCCGGCCCGCGGCTTCCAGGTCGTCGTACAGGCTGCTGAGTTCGAGGGGGCGCCTGGCCCTGCTGTGCAGTACCTGGGTGCCGACGCCGCGGCGTCGGACCAGCAGGCCCTTGTCCACGAGCGACTGGATGGCCTGGCGGACGGTGGGCCGGGACAGCCCGAGCCGTACGGCGAGTTCGATCTCGTTGCCGAGGAGTCCGCCGGCCGCGAGCCTGCCGTCCGCGATCGCCGCCTCCAGCTGCTGAGCGAGCTGGTAGTAGAGCGGGACGGGGCTGGAGCGGTCCACGCCCAGGTCGAGGGCGGTCGCGTCGGCGGTGGATTTCGGCACGCCCGGAGCGTAGCTCCCACGTCCGCAACTCCGGTAGTCCGGTCGTCCTGATGTCCGGACAGCATCGCACCCGGTGACCCGGGCGGGCTCACCCGCGCTCGGCCCGCCGAAGGCGCCTGGGTAGTTTGTCAGGACATTCATTGACATCGATACGCGTGGACGGCACGTTGGTCCCATGCGCATCGGACTACTCGGCACCGGCAGGATCGGCTCCTTCCACGCGGGCGTCCTCGCCCGCCATCCCGCGGTCCGGGCGCTGGTGGTGGCCGATGCCGAGCCGGCCCGCGCGGCCGCCGTCGCCCGCCGGACCGGAGCGCGCGCCGTGGCCACGGCGACGGAGGTGTTCGACGCCGGAGTGGACGCCGTGGTGATCGCCTCCGCCACCTCCGCCCACGCCGAGCTGATCGGCCGGGCCGCCCGCGCGGGGCTGCCCGCCTTCTGCGAGAAGCCCGTCGCGCTGGACCTGGCGGGCACGCTGGGAGCGCTGCGCGAGGCGGAGCGTGCGCACAGCGTCCTTCAGCTCGGCTTCATGCGCCGGTTCGATGCCGGATACGCGGCGGCACGCGCCGCGGTACGCGGCGGGGCGCTCGGCAGGCTGCACACCGTACGGACGGCGACCTCCGACCCCGCGCCGCCGCCCGCCGCGTATCTGCCGCTCTCCGGCGGGCTGTTCCGGGACTGCCTGATCCATGACTTCGACATGGTCCGCTGGGTGACGGGCCGCGAGGTGACGCGGGTGTACGCCACCGGGTCGGACGCCGGGCACCCGATGTTCCGCGCGGCCGGCGACGTGGACACGGCGGCGGCGCTGCTGACCCTCGACGACGGCACCCTGGTCACCGCGACGTCGACCCGCTGCAACGGCGCGGGCTACGACGTCCGGATGGAGCTCGCCGGCGAGGACGACCAGATCGCGGTGGGCCTCGGCGGCCGCACCCCGCTGACCTCCGCCGAACCGGACGGCCCCGGCGCCCCGGCCGACCCCTGGCCGGGCTTCCTGGAGCGCTTCGCCCCCGCGTACGAGGCCGAACTCGACGCCTTCGTAAGCGTGGTGCGCGGCGAGGCGGCCAATCCGTGCGACGGCCGGGAGGCGCTGAGCGCGCTGCGGATCGCTGAGGCGTGCGAGGTCTCGCGGCGGGAGCGGCGCGCGGTGGAGCTGACGGAGATCCCGTCCGCCTGACCCCGGGCGCGCCGCCCGCGGCTCACCACCTGACCGGCAGCCCCTCCGGCCCCCGGATGAGCAGACCCGTACGCCAGGTCAGCTCCGCCGGGTCCCCGTCCGGCGCCAGCTCCGGGCAGCGCTCCAGCAGCGACCTGATGGCCACCGCCGCCTCGATGCGGGCCAGCGGCGCACCCAGGCAGAAGTGGATGCCGTGGCCGAAGGCCAGGTGTCCGCGGGCGTCCCGGGTGATGTCGAAACGGTCGGCGTCCGGGAAGCGGTCCGGGTCGCGGTTGGCGTCGGACATCGCGACCAGGACCAGCTCACCGCCGCCCGGGATCACCGTGCCGCCGATGTCGATCGCTTCGGTGGTGAAGCGGTACGTGGGTGTCTCGACCGGGCCCGCCCAGCGGAGCATCTCCTCCACGGCATTGTCGATCAGTCCGAAGTCAGCGCGCAGTGCAGCCAGTTGGTCCGGGTGGGTGAGCAGTGCCAGCACGCCGTTGGAGATCAGATTCACGGTGGTCTCGTGGCCGGCGACGAGCAGCAGCCAGGCCATGCCCATGAGTTCGCCGGCCGAGAGCCGGTCGCCCTCCTCGTCGGCCGTGTGGATCAGCGCGCTCATCAGGTCGTCGCCGGGCCGGTCCCGCTTGTCGTCGAGCATTCCGGCGAGGAAGCCGGACATCTGGACGGTCGCGTCGCGGCGTACCTCGGCGTCGAGGGAGGACAGCACGGTGTTGGACCACTCGCGGAAGACCTGGCGGTCCAGGAACGGCACACCGAGCAGTTCGCAGATGACGGACATGGGCAGCGGGAAGGACAGGGACTCGACCAGATCGGTCCTGCGGTCCGGGCGCGCCAGCATGGTGTCGAGCAGTTCGTCCGTCATCTGCTGTACGCGTGGCACGAGTTGGCGCATCCGGCGGGCGGTGAACTCGCGGGCCACGAGTTTGCGCAGCCGGGTGTGGGCGGGTGCGTCCGAGCTGAGCATGGAGGTCCCCGAGGCGACCTGGCCGACGCCGAGGGACGGCGAGGCGTTGCGCCCTCCTTGGAGAACCGCTGGTCGGCGAGCGCGGCCCGGCCTTCCTCGTAGCCGACGACGAGCCAGGCGAGGGAACCCTCCGGGATCCGGACCCGGTGCACGGGTCCGCGGGCCCGTAAGTCGGCGTACACGGGGAACGGATCGCGGGTGAACCGCTCACCGAGCGCCCCGAGGTCGACTATGGCTTCGGTGGTCACGTGGGGCTCCTTCAGGACGAGGCGGCGCTCAGCACGGTGCCCTGGGCGACGGCACAGAGAGTCTCGGTACCGTCCTGCCCCACGACGGACAGATCGCAACGTGCCACGGCCTGCCGGCGCCCGGTGTGGACGACCTCCGCGCGCGCGACGAGCGAGGCGCCGGTGGCGGGGCGGAGGTACTGGATGGAGAAGCCGCCGGTCAGCACCGCCGGGCCGAGCGTCGTACCGGCGGCGAAGGTGAGGGCGTTGTCGGCGGCGTAGGCGAGCACTCCGCCGTGCAGGAATCCGTTCTGCTGCCGCAGTTCCTCACGGCTGTCGATCTCCAGTGTGGCCGCGCCGTCGCCGAACGCGGTGATCCGTGCGCCGACGAGCGCGCTGAACGGCTGGCTGTCGAGCACCTTCTGTGCCATCTGCAGGTCGAGTCCGGTCATGGCGGGGTCCTTTCTGTCTCACCAGCTCTGTCTCACCGCCGCATCCGCCCCGCAGCCGAACCCGTCCCGAAGGCAATCCGTTTCAGGAGGGGTCGCGGTCGCCGTCGTCGTCGAGCAGGCCCGCGTCATGGACCAGCAGCGCAATCTGCACCCGGTTGTTGAAGTCGAACTTGGCGAGAATACGGGAGACCTGGGTCTTCACCGTGGCCACGCTCAGATAGAGCGCGGCGGCGATCTCGGCGTTGGAGCGGCCGCGCCCGACGGCGACCGCCACCTCGCGCTCGCGGTCGGCAAGCAACGCGATGCGCTGCCGCGCCCGTTCGGCACGGCCGGCCCGCGACAGGAACAGCAGCCCGCCCCATTCCCGGGCGCCGAACCCGGCCGCGACCGACCACGGCGACTCGCCCGTGCCGGGCGCGGCGGTCAGCAGGGCGAAGACGGTGACGGCGCTGCCGAGCTGGACCGTGGTGAGGGACAGCGAGTCCGCCGACCGGACGGACTTGATGCGCGCCATCAGGAGGACGTGGAGGGTACGGGCGAGCGCGGCGACGAGCATCAGCAGGTCGCCCGCCGAGGGGCTGGTGAATCCGCCGCCCTGGGTCAGGAGGACCACTCCGGCGACGGAGAGCCCGGCGGCCGCGAGGAAGGCGCCGGTCGGCCGGTTCCGTGTCACGGCGGCCTCGGCCAGCGGGGTGAAGATCATGGTGAGGCTGATGATGAGCCCGGCGTTGGTCGCCGAGGTGTGCACCAGACCGTACGTCTCCACCAGGAAGATCCCGCTGAGCACGAGGCCCAGCAGCCCGGCGCCCCGCCACTGGGCGGCGGTCAGCGCCCGCAGCCGGGGCCATCCGGCGATCACCAGGACGGGCAGCACGACGGCGAACCGCAGCACGAGGACGGCGATGACGGTCTGCGTCGTGGTGATGCCCTTGGCCGCCAGATAGCTGGAGCCCCACACCACGGCGACGAGCAGGACGGGCAGATCGGTCAGCCACGCACGGCGCGGCGGGGCGAGGACGGGCACGGCGACGGAGGACACCCGGATCTCCTGGTTCTCCACAGGGCAGATGTGGAGACCTCACTGGCTCGCACGCGGAACGATCACGCTACCCGGCACCCTCCTGCCATGGCGAGCCCCTGACCGGTCCGATCGCTCAGGTGCCGTCCGGGACCGAACCGAAAGCGGCCCGTCCGGCGGGCCGGTAGGTCTGGATCGTGATGCCGTTGGGCGTCGTCCGGGAGGCGGTCAGCCCGAAGGCCGTCGGCAGCCCGCCGTCCGGGAACAGCCGCCGCCCACGGCCGAGCACGACCGGGAACACCAGCAGGTGGTACGCGTCGATCAGGTCGTGCGCCATCAGGGACCGGGCGAGCAGGCCGCTGCCGTGGATCTGCAGTTCGCCGCCTTCCGTGCGGTCCTTGATCCGGGCGACCTCCTCCGCGACACCGGCGGAGATCACGGTGCTGTTCTCCCAGTCCGCCTTCTCCAGGGTGGTCGAGACGACGTACTTGGGCAGGGTGTTGAGGCGGGAGGCGATCGGGTCGCCGGGGTCGGTGACGCCCGGCCAGTAGGCCGCGAAGATGTCGTACGTGTGCCGTCCCAGCAGGAACGCCGCCGCACGGTCGAACACGTCGGTCATGAACCGGCCCATGCCCTCGTCCAGGAACGGCGCGACCCAGCCGCCGTACTCGAATCCGTCGCTCGTGTCCTCCTCGGGGCCGCCGGGCGCCTGCATGACGCCGTCGAGGGTCAGAAAGGTGGTCAGCGTCAGCTGTGCCATGGTCGTGCTCCTTCGGGAACATCACTGAGGTGCGCTTCCATCTGTTCCGACCCCGCGGGCGGCGGGAACTCATCGGCGGCGGCCGCCGCCGTACCGGAGTGGGCGTCCGTTTCCCGCCGGTCTCCGGTGCGCGAAAGGACTTTGCTGGTTCCTGTCAGCACGACCGGCGAAGGAACGGAAACCCTCATGACCAGCACCGTCAGCACCAACCGCACCGCGCTCGTCACCGGTGGCAGCCGCGGCATCGGCGCCGCGACCGCCCTGCGGCTCGCCCGGGACGGCGCCGATGTGGCGCTGACCTACGTCCGGGACGAGGAGGCCGCCCACGAGGTCGTACGCAAGATCGAGGCGGTCGGCCGTCGGGCCGTCGCCCTGCGTGCGGACTCGGCCGACCCGGAGGCCGTCCCCGGTGCGGTGCACCGGACGGCGGAGGCCTTCGGGCGGCTCGACATCCTCGTCAACAACGCGGGCATCGGCGTCCTCGGCCCGATCGACGGCATCACCGACGCCGATGTCGACCGGGTGCTCGCCGTCAACGTCCGGGCGGTCTTCCTGGCCTGCCGGGCGGCGGCGGGCGTCCTGGAGCGGGGCGGCCGCATCATCTCCGTCGGTACGGCCCTGAGCCGGTACGCGGGCGGTCCCGGCTCCACGCTCTACGCGATGAGCAAGTCGGCACTGTCCGGACTGACCAAGCCGCTCGCCCGCGAGCTCGGGCCGCGCGGCATCACGGTCAACCTGGTCCAGGCCGGCGCGGTCGACACCGACATGAACCCCGCGGACGGACCGTTCGCCGCCGGCCAGCGGGCCGCCAACGCACTGGACCGGTTCGGGAAGACCGGTGAAGTAGCCGCGATGATCGCCTACTTGGCCAGTGACGAGGCGGCGTACGTCACCGGTGCGGAAATGGTCGTGGACGGTGGCCACGCGGCCTGAGCGTGGCAGGGTGAGGGCAGCGACCGCGCCTTGAGGAGGCCCACATGTCCGTGCCGGGTGAGAAGGACGACCGACCGCTGTACGAACGGTTCGGATTCCGTATCGCCCGGCGCGGATACGACCGCGATCAGGTCGAGGCCTACGTCACCCGGCTCCTGACCGGTGCCCCGCCGGCCGGACCCGTGGCGTTCGACCTGGTGCGGCGCGGCTACGAGCGCGGCGGGGTCGACGAGGTCATCGCACGGCTGCACCGCGAGGCGGGTCGGGGCGGACGGTCCTAGGCTGGCCGGGCAGTGATCCGTACGGAAGGGACGACCATGCCCGCGACCCCGGCGCACACCCTCAACGACGGCCGCACGATCCCCGCGGTCGGACTCGGCACCTGGCCGCTGGACGACGACGCGGCCGAGGAAGCGGTCGCCGGGGCGCTGGAGCGGGGCTACCGGCTCGTCGACACCGCGCTGAACTACGGCAACGAGACCGGTACGGGACGCGGGATCGCCCGCAGCGGCGTACCGCGCGAGGACGTCTTCGTCACCACCAAGGTGCCGGGCAGGCACCACGGGTACGAGAAGACCCTCGCCTCGTTCGAGGAGTCCCGCCGCCGCCTCGGCCTGGACTACGTGGACCTCTATCTCATCCACTGGCCGCTGCCCCGTGTCGGCCTGTACGTGGACACGTGGCGGGCGCTGATCCGGCTGCGTGAGGACGGGCTCGTGCGGTCGATCGGGGTATCCAACTTCACCGCGGACCATCTGGCGCGGCTGGAGGAGGAGACGGGAGTGCTGCCCGCCGTCAACCAGATCGAGATGCATCCGCGGCTGCCGCAGGAGGAACTGCGGGCCGTGCACGCCGCCAAGGGCATCGTCACGGAGAGCTGGAGCCCGCTGGGGCGCGGGCGTGATCTGACGGCCGACCCGGCGGTCGTCGCCGCGGCCGGGGCGCACGGTGTGACGCCCGGCCGGGCCGTGCTGCGCTGGCACACCCAGCTGGGCGCCGTACCGATCCCGAAGTCGGCCGATCCGGGGCGGCAGCGGGAGAACCTCGATCTGTTCGGGTTCGAGCTGACGCCGGACGAGCTGGCGCGCATCTCGGCCGGACCGCAGGAGCGGTTCGGCGGGGACCCCGAGGCGCACGAGGAGTTCTGAGCCGGGACAGCCCTCAGGCGCGCGGCTGTACCTCCGCCATGCGGGACCAGCCCTCGCCCGGCACCTCGACGTTGATGATCTCGGGCACCTCCGCCACCAGGTCCGCCATCGTCTCCATCGCCGCGGCGAAGTGCGCCGACCGCACGTGGGCCGTGCCGGCTTCGGGCGACGCGAACGCCTCCAGCAGCACGAACTGGTCCGGGTTCTCGACGCTGTAGGACCAGTCGAAGAACACGTTGCCGGGCTCCTGGCGGGTGGCGAGGGTGAACTCCTCGACGGCCGGCAGCCAGTTGTCGCGCTCGGCGGTGCGCACGGTGAACCTGACGGCGATGAAGATCATGGCGACTCCTGTGGGGGTGTGCGGGAACCAGGACAGGGTCCCGCATCCCTACGGTATCGCCCGAATACGGACAGTCCTCGGCAGGGCCGGTTCAGCCGCCCAGTCCGACGTGGCGGGCCATCAGGCGTGCGGCGCCCGGGGCGGTCAGCGAGCCGAAGAGGCGCAGCCGTGAGATGCCGCCGTCCGGATAGATGTCGATGCGGACCTCGGCGGCGCGTACGGCCCGCGGCAGGACGAAGCGGTGGTTGGTGTCGGGCTGCAGCCGGGTCCTGGGCAGCAGCTCGGTCCAGTCGCCGCCCGCGTCCCGGACGGAGAGGCCCGCCCATCCGGCCGAGTTGCCCTTCAGATAGGCGGTGTCGATCTCGACGGCGCGGATCTCCGCCTCCTCGACGAGGTGGTAGTGGATCCAGTCGTTGCCCCGGTCGCGCCGGCGCCGGGTCTCCCAGCCGTCGTCCATCTTGCGGGAGCGGCCGGGCTGGATGGTGTTCGTCGCCGGGGAGTAGAAGCGGTCCGACGCGTCCTCGACCCGGCCGCCGTTCTCCAGCGCGACGAGGTCGAAGGTGCCGAGCGCCGTCAGCCAGGCGGGGTCCGGGGCCACTTCGCCGTACACCCGGAGCCTGGCTATGCCTCCGTCCGGGTGCTGGTTGACCCGCAGATGCGTGAAGCGCTGCGCGGTTTCGACGGCGAAGCCGTTGGCCGCGTGGCCGCCGACTGCCGTACGGGGGACGAGCGTCGTCCACTTCACGTCCGGGGCCAGGAGGTCCTCGGGGGACGGCGAGCCGGGCAGCGAGACGCCCTGGACGGAGACCGCCTGCGGGTAGTTGCCGCGGAAGTGGGCGGTGTCGACGACGATGCCGCGCACGACGCCGGGCGCGCCGAGGCGGACCAGTGCCCAGTCGTGGTCCTCGTCCACCGGGTGGGGCTGTGCGGCGCTCACGCCGCGGCGGCGGCGGGTCTCCCAGCCGTCCATGATCTTGCCCTTGTGCCCGAAGTGCTCGGGGTCGAAGTGTGCGGGCTCCGGCTTCAGCAGGTTCTCGCGCTCCGCGAAGAACTCGTCGTTGGCGGCGATCACGCCCGCGCCGAGCCGCCGGTCGGCGAGGTCGACGAGGTGGGTGAAGGGGCGGTCGGCGGTGCGGTAGTCGGCGTACGGGTCGCCGCCGCCGTAGGGGTTCGCGTCGCCGGTGAAGTGCGTGGTCGCCGTCATGGTCAGTGGTTCCTTGTCAGGAGTCGGCCGGTGGGTTCGGCGAGGGTGCCTTCGGTGGCGATGCGTACGCCGCGCAGCCAGGTGGACCGCACGACGCCGTGCAGGGTCCGGCCGGCGTAGGCGGTGACCTGGTTGCGGTGGAAGAGCTCGGCAGGGTCGACGGTGAAGGCGGCGTCGGGAGCCAGGACCGCGAAGTCCGCGTCGCGGCCGGCCTCGATCGCACCCTTGGCGGTCAGTCCGGCCAGTTCGGCGGGGGCGGCCGACATCCAGCGGGCGACGTCGTCGAGGGAGTGGCCGCGCCTGCGGGCCTCGGTCCAGATGGCGGGCAGTCCGAGCTGGAGGGAGGAGATGCCGCCCCAGGCGGAGGCGAAGTCGGGCGTCTTGAGGTCCGTGGTGCAGGGCGAGTGGTCGGAGACGATGCAGTCGATGGTGCCGTCGGCCAGCCCCTGCCACAGCGCGTCCTGGTTGGCGGCCTCGCGGATGGGCGGGCAGCACTTGAACTCGGTTGCTCCGTCGGGGACTTCCTCGGCGGTGAGGGTGAGGAAGTGCGGGCAGGACTCGACGGTGACGCGGACGCCCTCGCGCTTG
Source organism: Streptomyces sp. NPDC091416 (assembly GCF_044756845.1). Classification (NCBI taxonomy): domain Bacteria; kingdom Bacillati; phylum Actinomycetota; class Actinomycetes; order Kitasatosporales; family Streptomycetaceae; genus Streptomyces; species Streptomyces sp. NPDC091416. Next base: position 453,363 of record NZ_JBIVTU010000005.1, on the reverse strand, counting down.
GCGGCGGCGATCAGCGGCAGGGCGTCGCTGGAGGACAGGTGCAGGATGTGGACGCGTGCGTTCAGCCGTTTCGCGTGCGCGATGAGACCTTCGATCGCGGTGTTCTCGGCGTCGCGGGGCCGGGAGGCGAGGAAGTCGGCGTAGGCGGGGCCGCCGCGCTGCGGCGCGGTCGCCAGGTGGTGCGGGTCCTCGGCGTGCACGATCAGGAGGCCGCCGAGTCCCGCGATCTCGGCCATCGACCGGGCCAGCTGCTCCTGGTCGAGTTCGGGGAACTCCTCGACGCCGGAGGGCGAGAGGAAGCACTTGAAGCCGAAGACCCCGGCCTCGTACAGCGGGCGCAGGTCCTTGACGTTGGAGGGGATGGCGCCGCCCCAGAAACCGGTGTCGACGTGCGCCTTGGGGGCCGCCACCTGCTGCTTGACCCGCAGGTGCTCGACGGTGGTGGTCGGCGGGAGCGAGTTGAGCGGCATGTCGAGCAGTGTGGTGATCCCGCCGGCCGCGGCGGCGCGGGTGGCGGTGTGGAAGCCTTCCCACTCGGTGCGGCCGGGGTCGTTCACGTGGACGTGCGTGTCCACGAGGCCGGGCAGCAGGACGTCGTCCCCGAAGTCCTCCACCCCGGCCCCCTCCGGCACCCCGGAGTCGTACGGCAGGACGGCGTCGATCGTCCCGCCCGCGATGTGGACCGCCGCGGGCCGGGTGCCCCCGGGGGTGACGACGCGCGTCGAGCGCAGAACCAGCTTCACGTCCGTACCGGACACCCGTGCTCCCCACTTCGTGAATTCAACGAACTGTTGAAGGAGTCTTCACTCGGGAATGCGACCCGTCAAGACCCCATCCTGCCCTCGGACCACTCAGCCGACCACGTACGGCACGGACTGGAGATTTCCACAAAGTAAAAGTCATATTTCGAAGAGTGGAATGTAGAATGGGCCATACGTGGCACCGCACGGACCGTCGGGCCGGCCCCGGACACCGGGACGAACGGGCCCTGACCGGCCAGGACGGTGCCTCTGCGACAGTGGGCCGATCGGGAAGTGCCCGGTAGGCTGCTGCCTTGCTCTTCCGCTTCGAAAGGACCGTTGACGTGCCGCCGTCCCACGCCAGCACTTCCGACTCCAAGTCCGCCGGTTCCAGCGGCGGTGTGCAGTCCCTTGAGCGCGCCTTCGATCTCCTGGAGCGGATGGCCGACGCGGGGGGCGAGGTCGGCCTGAGCGAGCTCTCCGCGAGCAGCGGACTTCCGCTGCCCACCATTCACCGGCTGATGCGCACGCTCGTGGTCTGCGGCTACGTACGCCAGCAGCCCAACCGGCGCTATGCGCTCGGCCCGCGGCTGATCCGGCTCGGCGAGTCCGCCTCGCGGCTGCTCGGCACCTGGGCCCGCCCGTATCTGGCCCGGCTGGTCGAGGAGACCGGCGAGACGGCCAACATGGCGCTGCTCGACGGCGACGAGGTCGTGTACGTGGCGCAGGTGCCGTCCAAGCACTCGATGCGCATGTTCACCGAGGTGGGCCGCCGGGTGCTGCCGCACTCCACCGGAGTGGGCAAGGCGCTGCTGGCGCACACCCCGCCGGACGAGGTGCGGGCCCTGCTCGCGCGGACCGGGATGCCGGCCGCCACCGAGAAGACGATCACCACCGCGGACGGCTTCCTCGAAGCCCTGGAGCAGGTCCGCCGGGTGGGGTACGCGGTCGACGACAACGAGCAGGAGATAGGGGTCCGCTGCCTGGCGGTCCCGGTCCCCGACTCCCCCACCTCGGCGGCGATCTCGATCTCCGGACCGGCGGGCCGGGTGACCGAGGCGGCGACCGAGCGCATCGTGCCGATCCTCCAGCAGGCCGCGAAGGAGCTGTCCGAGGCGCTGGCCAGCAGCGGGTCGGCCGGCTGAGACGCGGCGAAGGGGTGGTCCGGGGCTTCCACGCTCCGGACCACCCCTTCGCCGTCCGGCCCGGCGGTCAGGTGAGGGCCGGGGCGGTCAGTCTGCCGTCCTCCATCGTGACGGTGCGGTCCATCCGGTCCAGATGGGTCCGGTCGTGCGTGACCATGACGGTCGCCGTGGACCGCTGCCGGGTCAGCGAGACGAGGAGATCGAGCACCGCCGCTCCCCGTTCGTGGTCCAGGGCACTGGTCGGCTCGTCGACGAGCAGGACCGCCGGGTCGTTCATCAGGGCCCGTGCGATGTTGATCCGCTGGCGCTGGCCGCCCGAGAGCTGGTGCGGCCTGCGGTCCGCCTTGCCGGCGAGACCGACCGCGTCCAGGAGTTCCAGGGCGCGGGCCCGGGCGGTCCGCGCCGCGCCGCCCGACAGGTGCGTCATGACCTGGAGCTGTTCGGCGGCGGTCAGCGAGGGCAGCAGGTTGGGCTGCTGGAAGACGATGCCGATCCGTTCGCGACGCAGCGCCGCCTTGTCCGCGCGGCCGAGCCCGGCCGTGTCCGTACCGGCGACGACGACGGCGCCCTCGTCCGGGGTGACCAGGGTGGCCGCCACGGCGAGCAGGCTCGACTTGCCGGAGCCCGAGGGGCCGACGACGGCGGTCAGGGTGCCGGCGGGCACGTCCAGCGCGACACGGTCCAGGGCGGTGAGCCGGCCGTCGCCGTCCGGGTAGGTGAGCGTGACATCGGTGAGGGTGAGGGTCATCGGGCACTCCGGAGTGGTGTGAACGGCTGCGCGAGGGGCATCGGGCACTCCCGGGGACGGATGAACGGCAGCAGGGGCGTCACCGGGCACTCCCGGGGGCTGAACGGCAGCACGGGCGTCATCGGGCGCTCCCCAGCGCGGTCAGCGGGTCGACGGCGGTGATCCGCCGGATGGACAGGGCCGCACCGACCGCACCGAGAGCGATCATGACGGCGGCCGGGAACAGGACGGTGGACGCCTCCAGGACGAAGGGCACGGACCCGCCGCTGACCAGCGCGCCGATGCCGGAGGCGAGCGCGGTGCCCGCTCCCGTACCGATCGCGAGCATCACCACGGCCTGCCCGAGTGCGTCCCGCAGCAGATACGGCGTGGAGGCACCCAGTGCCTTGAGAACCGCGACGTCGCCGCTGCGCTGGATCGTCCAGACGGTGAAGAAGGCGCCGATGACCAGGGCGGAGATGGCGAAGAGGAAGCCGCGCATCAGCTGGAGCGAGCCGTTCTCCGCCTGGTAGGAGCCGATCGCGGTGAGGGAGCCGTCGAGCGTGAGCGTGCTGGTTCCCGCAGCCCGGTCACCGGCCGCCAGATCGGCGCCACCCGTGGTGGTCAGTGCGATCACGGTGGCGTGCTCCGTACCACCGGCGCCGTCCGCGCCGAACCGCTGCCAGTCGTCGAGCGCCGTCCACACGACCGGGGTGTGGCTGTACGAGGCGTCGCCGGCGACCGCCGCGACGGTGACCTCGTGGCCGCCGATCCTCAGCCGGTCACCGGCGCCGGCCGCCAGGTCCTCGGCGGCCTGCCCGGAGAGCACGACCTCGCCCGGTCCGACCGGGGCGCCCCGGGGCGCCAGGCCGCTCCCCGGCTCGACACCGAACGCCGACACGGCCGCCGTCCGCTGTCCCGTCACCGGGGAGGCGTTCAGGGTGCGGATGCCGAGCGGCTGCGCCGCGGTGATCCCGGGCCGCTTCTCCCAGCTCCGCCACGCGGTCTCCCGGACGGTCGAGTTGGTGAAGGACACCGACTGGCCGTCGGGCGGGGCGGCGAACGCGATGTGGTCGGCGTCCAGCCCCGTGACGGCCGAGGTGTTCTCCCGGGCCAGCCCGGCGGTGAGGCCGGACAGCAGACCCACGAGCAGCGTGATCAGCACCACGACCGTGCCCATGAGCGCGAACCGGCCCTTGGCGAACCGAAGATCTCTCCATGCGACGAACATGACTCCAGCCTGGGATTTCCCGGCCGCGGAAACATCGCCCGCGGGCCGGTCGAGACATCAACCTTTCGATTGACCGGCCCCGCGCACCCCACGTCTACGCTGGACGAATCATGGAAAAACGTGCCCATCCCCCGGTCGCCGCCGCCCTGCGGCTGTGTCTGCACGCGCTGCTGCTGGGGCTGCTGGCGCTCGCCGCGGTGAAGGCCGTGAGCGGCGGCGTCCCGCACTCCGGGGCCGTCGTCGTGGTCGCGGCGGTGCTGGCAGCGGCGTACGCGGCGGGTGCTCTCGCGCCCGTCGTGCAGCCCGGGACCCAGGCGGGGGCGCTGTGGCTCGCGCTGCTGTGGGCACTCTGGCTGGCGCTGCTGGTGCTTTCGCCGGACGCGCTGTGGCTGGCCTTCCCGCTCTACTTCCTCCAGCTGCATCTGCTGCCGATGCGCTGGAGTCTGCCCGCCGTGGCGGTGACGGCGGCGGCCGCCATCGCCGGTTTCCTGCTGCACGGCGAGAAGGTCACCGCCGGCACGTTCATCGGCCCGCTGCTCGGGGCTGCGGTCGCGGTCGCCACGGTCCTCGGATACGACGCGCTGTTCCGCGAGAGCGAGCGGCGCCGCGAGCTCATCGAGGAACTCGTCTCGACCCGCGCGGAGCTGGCCGGGGCGGAGCGCACCGCCGGGACGCTCGCCGAGCGCGAACGGCTGGCCCGGGAGATCCACGACACCCTCGCGCAGGGCCTGTCCAGCATCCAGCTGCTGCTCCGCGCCGCCGAACGCACCCTGCCCGCGGACGCCCCCGCCGCGGCCCATGTCCGCCGGGCCCGCGAGGCCGCCCAGGACAATCTCGCCGAGGCCCGTCGCTTCGTACGCGCCCTGACCCCGCCCGATCTGGAGAACGGCTCCCTGGCGGCCGCCCTTGAGCGGCTCTCGGCCCGCACCACCGCACCCGGGCTGACCGTGCAGTTCGCCGTGAGCGGCGCTCCGGTGGAGCTGCCCACCCCCTACGAGGTGGCGCTGCTGCGTACCGCCCAGTCGGCGCTGGCCAACACGGTCCAGCACTCCGGCGCGCGACGGGCGGAGATCACGCTGAGTTTCATGGACACCTCGGTGGCGCTGGACGTGGTCGACGACGGCCGCGGCTTCACCGACGAGCCCGCCGCGGGCACGGGTACCGCAACGGGCGGCTTCGGGCTGCCCGCCATGCGGTCCCGGGCCCGTTCGCTGGGCGGCACCCTGAGCGTCGAATCGGCGCCCGGCCAGGGCACGGCCGTCGCCCTGACCCTGCCGCTGCCCCTCCCCGACGGCCGGACCGGACAGGATGCCGCATGACCGTGACCACGCCGATCCGGCTGCTGCTCGCCGATGACCACCCGGTCGTACGGGCGGGTCTGCGGGCGGTCCTGGACACCGAGCCGGACTTCCGGGTCGTCGCCGAGGCCGACACGGCGGAACGGGCGGTGGCCCTGGCCGCGACCGGCGCGTTCGACGTCGTCCTGATGGACCTGCAGTTCGGCACGGGTCTGCACGGCTCGGAGGCAACCGCCGCGATCACCGCGGTGCCCGGCGCGCCCCGGGTCCTGATCCTGACGACGTACGACAGCGACGCCGACATCCTGGCGGCGGTGGAGGCGGGCGCGGCCGGTTATCTGCTCAAGGACGCCCCGCCGGAGGAGCTGGCCGCCGCGGTCCGTACCGCGGCGGCCGGCCGCTCGGCCCTGGCGCCGGCCGTCGCGCACCGGCTGATGGACCGCATGCGGATGCCGGCCCAGGCCCTCACCAAGCGCGAGCTGGAGGTGCTGCAACTGGTGGGCGAGGGCCTGTCGAACCTGCAGATCAGCAAGAAGCTCTTCCTCAGCCAGGCGACGGTGAAGTCCCATCTGGTGCACATCTACGCCAAGCTGGGCGTGGACTCGCGCACCGCGGCCGTGGCGGCGGCGACGGCCCGCAGGCTCATCCGCCGCTGAAAGCAACGCCCCGGCGGCCTCAGCGCGGCGGCTCGCCGAACAGATCGACGGCGATCCGTACGTCCCTGAGTGCCGACGCCAGCGCGCTGACCGAACCGACCGCCCCCGCGATCAGCAGCAGCGACCGGCGGAGCCGGGGAATCTCGGGCGCGCCGCCGGCCGCCATCGCGTCCAGCGCCGCCAGCTCGTCCTCGGCGATCGCACGGTCCGGGAACTCCGCGGGATGTCCGGCCAGCTCCCGTCGGAGCCGGGAGACGGCCGTACGCAACTCCGCCACCCTCGGGTCCTCGCCACTGCTGGTCACCCGCGCCTGCCCCACGCTCTTCAACAAAGCACTCCCCCTCGCACATCTTTGTGCCGGTGTTTCGACCCGACCCCGAACCGTGGTCAAGTGTCCGGGGATGCGGGCAAGTTAACGCCATGACAGGTGCCGGGCGCCACTCCGCGGACGGAACTCGGAGTGTCCCTGGTGCCGGCGCGGGCCGGAAGGACCGGGCCGGCGCTTCCGGGATCGCCCGGTCCGGTCCTTCCGGGAACGCCCGGCCCGGTGTATCCAGGCGGCATGACAAGCACACCGCACACCTCCTCCTCGCCCTCCCCGTCCGCCTCACCCGTCGTGGCCGGCCTCCTGCTCGCGGCGGGCGGTGGACGGCGGCTCGGCGGGCGCCCGAAGGCGCTGCTGGAGCACCGCGGCCGCCTGCTGGCCGACCACGCGGTGACCACGCTCCGGGAGGGCGGCTGCGGCCCGGTGCACGTGGTGCTCGGCGCGGCCGCCGACGAGGTGCGGGCCCGCGCCGGACTGTCCGGCTGCACGGTGAGCGTCAACCCGGAGTGGACCGAGGGGATGGGCTCCTCGTTGCGGACGGGCCTCGCGGCCCTCACCGGCACGGACGTGGACGCGGTGGTCGTGCTGCTGGTCGACCAGCCGGGGATCGGCGCCGAAGCGGTGGCCCGGGTACGTGCGGCGTACCGCTCGCGGACGAGCCTGGCGGCGGCCTCGTACGGCGGGGAGCGGGGTCACCCGGTGCTCTTCGGGGCAGCGCTCTGGGCGGACATCTCGGCGGGGGCGGTGGGCGATCAGGGCGCACGGACGTATCTGCGGGCGCACCGCGAAGCGATCACACTCGTCGAGTGTTCCGATGTCGCTCAGGCGTACGACATCGACACGGCGGAGGACCTGGCACACCTTGAGTGAACACACTGGCACGCTGCGCCAGCAGGGCCGCACTTCTGTCGAACCGGAGAATCTCGACATCAACAAACCATTGAACTTCCACGATAAGGAAACTACTATCCACTGGTCAGAAGCCCTCTGCACCTCAGACGGCGACCACGGCCGTATCCCGGAGCCCTGGCACGCCGTGCCATTTCAGGCGACCCGGCGGCCGTGAGACGTCGCCCGCACCGCCCGCTGAAGGAGTGACCGCTCATGTCCGCACCAGCGCCGTCCTCGCTGGCCATCGTCGATGCCGAGACCCTGCCCCGGCAGGACGAGGTCCTCACCCCCGCGGCCCTCGCGTTCGTGGCCGAGCTGCACCGCCGGTTCACACCGCGCCGTGACGAGCTGCTCGCCCGCCGCGGCGAGCGCCGCGGCGAGATCGCCCGCACCTCCACGCTGGACTTCCTGCCGGAGACCGCCGCGGTCCGTGCGGACGACTCCTGGAAGGTCGCTCCGGCGCCCGCCGCTCTGAGCGACCGCCGGGTGGAGATCACTGGTCCCACCGACCGCAAGATGACCATCAACGCCCTGAACTCGGGCGCGAAGGTCTGGCTCGCCGACTTCGAGGACGCGTCCGCCCCCACGTGGGAGAACGTCGTCACCGGCCAGCTCAACCTGATCGACGCCTACACCCGCGCCATCGACTTCACCGACCCCGGGTCCGGCAAGTCGTACGCGCTCAAGCCGGCCGACGAGCTCGCGACCGTCGTCACCCGCCCCCGCGGCTGGCACCTGGACGAGCGCCACCTCCAGCTCGACGGCACCCCGGTGCCCGGCGCGCTGGTCGACTTCGGCCTCTACTTCTTCCACAACGCGCAGCGCCTCATCGACCTCGGCAAGGGCCCGTACTTCTACCTCCCCAAGACGGAGTCGCACCTGGAGGCCCGCCTCTGGAACGACATCTTCGTCTTCGCCCAGGACTACGTGGGCATTCCGCAGGGAACCGTCCGCGCCACGGTCCTGATCGAGACGATCACTGCCGCGTACGAGATGGAGGAGATCCTCTACGAGCTCCGCGACCACGCCTCCGGGCTCAACGCGGGCCGCTGGGACTACCTCTTCTCCATCGTCAAGAACTTCCGTGACGGCGGCCCGAAGTTCGTCCTCCCGGACCGCAACGCGGTGACGATGACCGCCCCGTTCATGCGGGCGTACACCGAACTGCTCGTCCGCACCTGCCACAAGCGCGGCGCCCACGCGATCGGCGGCATGGCCGCCTTCATCCCGTCCCGCCGGGACGCCGAGGTCAACAAGGTCGCCTTCGAGAAGGTCAAGGCCGACAAGGACCGCGAGGCCGGCGACGGCTTCGACGGCTCCTGGGTCGCCCACCCCGACCTGGTCCCGATCGCCATGGCCTCCTTCGACGCGGTCCTCGGCGAGAAGCCGAACCAGAAGGAGCGCCTGCGCGAGGACGTCTCGGTGGCCGCGGGAGACCTGATCGCCATCGACACCCTGCACGCCAAGCCCACGTACGACGGCCTGCGCAACGCCGTCGCGGTCGGTATCCGCTACATCGAGGCGTGGCTGCGCGGCATGGGCGCGGTCGCCATCTTCAACCTGATGGAGGACGCGGCCACGGCCGAGATCTCGCGCTCGCAGATCTGGCAGTGGATCAACGCGGACGTGGTCTTCGAGAACGGCGAGCACGCCACGGCGGAGCTGGCCCGCAGGGTCGCGGCCGAGGAACTGACCGCGATCCGCGCGGAGGTGGGCGAGGAGGCCTTCACCGCCGGCAAGTGGCAGCAGGCCCACGACCTGCTGCTCCAGGTCTCCTTGGACCAGGACTACGCGGACTTCCTGACGCTGCCGGCGTACGAACAGCTGCGCTGATCCCGCACGTTCCGACGCGCAAGGACCGACGCCCCGCCATCCGAACGCCCGGTGGCGGGGCGTCGCCGCGTCGTCGCCGGGCTCCGTCGCGGCCCGTGCCGGATGTTCCGGCCCGTCCCGCACCCGGTGAAAGCCGGAGGATGTGTTCACGCCGGCTCCGCATCGCCCGTTGGCCGTGCCGCGCGACACCCGCCGACGGCTGTCCGGCGCGGGTGACGCCGCGCGGCGTGGACACCCGCTCTTCGATGTGCGCGTACGGCAGCCGCCCCGCGTCCCGGTGGACGGTCCGGGTCCCGGTGGACGGTCCGGGTCCCGGTGGACGGTCCGGGTCCGCCTCAGCGGCAGGCGCTCGCCCCGGCCTCGGTGACGACCACGTCCTCGAGCCGGACGGACACGGACTCGTCGCGCCCGGGATCCCACAGCCATACACGGTCCCCGGACATACCGAAGGTGAGCAGGGGACGCGTGACGGCAAGCGGCCCGTTGAAGACGGCGATCTCCTCGGACACGGGCTCGACGCAGACGAGACGGCCCTGGACTCCGTAGTACGGAGCCGGCGCCTCGCCGGACGCCGCAGCCGTGCGTGCCCGGTTCGCGGCCTTCTCCGCTCCGACGAGTCCGGCGGTCAGGGAGATCCCGATGACGAAGAGACTCATGAGCGGAACGCCGATCCGGACCATGGCTCGCGCGTGGACCCACTGGTGGTAGTGGCGCATCCACCCGGCGAGCGCCAGCACCACCGCCGAGAGCCCGAGGGCGATGCCGATGGGCTTGAGCGAGGCGGCGTAGGACCAGTACACCGAGACCTGGATGGCGTCGGAAGGGACGCCGAACCCGGCTTTGAGATACATCGTGTGGAGCAGGCCGCCGAACCAGGGCAGGCTCAGAGCCAGCGCGGGAACGAGAGCAGGGACGGCCCAGTTGGCATTGCGGCTGAACCAGGAGTGGACCAGGGCGTACCCCAGTCCGTAGAGGATCAGGACGCAGAGCACACCCCCGAGCACCGCGTACGCCGTCACGCGCGCCACCTGCGCCGGGGGCCCGGGCATGCTGAGGGTCAGCAGCAGTCCGGCCAGAGTCATGGGAGCGACGCCCGCAAAGCCCCAGAGCACGATGACCGCACGATGCTGTTCCCGCCTGCGGTCGGTGAGTTCATGGCCCACGGGCCACACCAGGGCACACGCCATGAGCAGCGGCACCAGCGCCGGCAGGCCCTCCACGGCCGCAGCGGCGATTCCGCAGGCGACCGCCAGGAGCAGGGCCACGAGCACGGGGCCTGCCAGGCGCCAGACCGACACGGGAACCGGCGGGGGTTCGTCGGGATCCCGGCCCATCCTTCCCATGGGAATGCGGAGTTGAAGGCTCCGCGGGTCGTACGGGCGCCCGGTGAGCGCTCCGCGCTCCAGACGCCGTTCGAGCTCTTCGGCAGATGGGCGGCCGGTCTGCTTGAGGATGCGGACGGTGGAGATCACACCGAGTGACGTACGCAGGGCCGCGATCCGGGATCGCGGGCTCGCGAGGCCGGAGGGAGCGGATGCTTCCGGGAGGCGGCGGTGAGCGTGGAACACGGAGCGGTAGTCGTGGGTCAGGTCGTGCTCGATGAGAAACGCATCGACCACCCACATGCCCGCCTGATGGCGGCGAGCCAGGTTCTCGATCTCGGAGACCGCGGCCTGAACGGCTCCGAAGCGCGCACCGTGCAGCCGGACTTCGACCAGCAGCCCCACCCGGCCGGGGCCGAGCGCCCGGGCTCCCTCGGTGGCGTCTCCGGGGAACCATGGCCGTACTGACCACCCACGCCCTTCCAGGAGCTGCGCCGCGAGGCCCGTCTCGTCCGGGCTGTCGACGACCGCGACCAGAACCTCGATCCGGCGGTTGAAGGGTTCGGCGGGCAGCGGTGCTGTCCCTCCGAGCCCATCGGGGCCATCCGCATCGGCGGGCCCGACCCCGGCTCGCTGACCCGGTACCGTCCTGCCGCCCGATCGCCGGGTGGCCGTCCGCAGGGCTCGTAGCATGGCGCTCTCCGTTCCGGGACACTGCTCCCGCCCGCCTCCGCCCTCCCGCACGGGTCGTGCGCGGTCGGCGCCGGGACGACTCTCGTACCACGCCCGCCCGCACCGCGCTTCTCTTCGCTCCCGGGACGCGTGATGAGCCAACGAGCGTAAGCGCAGCGAGCTTTGCCCGTCGGGATATGCGGCGGAGAGGCCTGCCTGCCGAGCGTGAAGGACGGCCACTCGTTCGCGCGGGCCCGGATGCTCCGGGGCGTGGAACCACGCTACAGCGGTCTCACCGCAGGCCCTCTCCCTCTCTCAGCAAACAGCGCGTCACGTAGCTGAGATGCTGGATGTGCCCCATCTGGACCCATCGCTCGGGGTTGCCCGATCCTCTGGGTCCGGCACCCTCGGCGCAGGCCTCCCACCAGTCCTCTGCCGCACTTCGGTCCGCGCCCGACCGGCGGAAGACCTCGTCCCTCACGATCCACCGGGCGAGGGCTCTGACCCGGTCCGTGTGGTGGTTGCCCCGCGTAGGAGCCCTGGCGACGAGGAAGTGTCCGGGGCCGGTGTAGCGGAGCAGGCCCCAGGGCGGACCGTATCGGGCGAAGCGGTCGTCGGCGAGGTTCGCGCCGAGGACGTGCTCCACGGAGTAGTCCCCGTACACCGGGACCTGCTCCGGACGGACCCGGCGTATCCAGTCGTGCAGGGCCCGGTCGTGGCGCTCCGGCCGGGCGGTGACCGCTGACGCGGCCCCCGCCTCGAACGTCTCGGCGGCGCGGGGAAAGGCTCCCGCCGTCAGGACGACGGTGCGCCACGGCAGGAGCGATCCGAGGAGGTCCAGGGCGATCACGGCCCGCTTGCCGGACCCGGCCACATCATCCACCTCGCCCGCGTCGAGAATGAGGTCGAGGTGCGAGGGCGGCATGCACAGCCGGTCCACGAGGGCCAGCAGTTCCGTGGACCGGGGCTCGTCGGGCGGTTCGTCGACGGCCATCCGGATGGCGAGTCCCCGGCCACTGACGAAGGCGAGGTCAGCCGCTTGCCTCTGAAGCGTCCGGTCGCGCCCGGGAGCGGTGACCAGAACCATGCCGCTCCGGGTGATCAACCGCCACAGTGCGTGGGCGGAGCCGTTCAGCTCGGACTCCACATGTCCGGCGTCCACCCACCCGGGATTCCCGTCCATCGCCTCGATGAGCCGGTCCACGCGGGGCGTGAGCCAGGCGTCCGTCTCGTGTCCGTCGGCTGCCGGGTCCGGCGGGGGTGACGCGCCGCGCGTGCGCTCGGGGCCGGTGCGCGGTGGCAGCGTCCACAGCGGCGCGAGCCGGTGACGTATCGCGGGGCTCAGCAGGCCGTAGGCGGTCACGGCGCCCCGCCGGACCGGCAGGACAGGCACGTACAGCGGCCCGGCCATCGCAGCTCCCCCCACCACGGCTCCCTCTCGTCCCTGGTCGCAGGGTGAAGGCATCCCGGGCACGGAGGAAAGAGCGCGTATCCGGCCAGGCGCGGGGCCTCGGTGCCGCCGGTGCCGCGCACGTCGCGTTCCGGGTACTCAGCCCCGGCACCGCACGGCGCCGGAAGGCGGAGGCACGTCGGGGCCCGGGCCACGCCCGCGTCCCGGCACCGCGCGGCGCCGGGAAGCCAAGGCGCATCGGGGCCCGAGCCACGCCTGCGTCCTGCCCGGCCTCTGTGGCATCGTTCCCTCGTCAGCCCCGGACCCGGCTCCGTCACGCACCGACCAAGGGAGTACCGCGCCCCATGCCCGTCCATTCGCTCGCCCACTCGCCGCTCTCCTCCACCGCGGTACGGGAGTTGCTGGCCATGCCCGCCCTGCGGGCCGTGCCCGAGGAGGAGTTCGACGAGTACAGCGAGAAGGAGCTCGGCTGGAGGTACACCTACCTCGTCTCCGACGCCGTCATCACCGGGCACCATCACGTCCTGTGGTACGAGGGCGAACCGCTGGGCGACCCGGAGTGCACGCTGGTCCTGACCTTCGGCGAGGCGTATCCCGTCGATCCGCCGGATCCCGATGAGTACGGTCACGACGCGCTCGTCGAGCTCGTCGGGGAGTGGGCCGCGCTGCCGGGATGGGTCCTTCTTCAGCAGCCGGACGAAGCGGAGTGCGAGGCCGTGCTCGACCGGGCGGCGGAGGCCGTCGCAGCCGAGCTCGGTCCGCCGCTGCGCACGCTTCGCTCCAACGACTGGCTCGGCATGGGGCCCCATCTGCGGTGCCGGATATGGCGGATGGGCGAGCACGGGGTCGTGCTGGCCCCGCGCGAGGACGGCGGCCCCTACGGCTATCTGACCCATCTGGTCCTGGCCGTTGTTCCCTGGCCGGCGGGCGAGGAGCTGCCCGTCCCGGACGAGGACTGCCTGCGATGGGTGCGGGACCGCATCATCCTGTGAGACCGCACCGGCCGGCCCGCAGAGTCCGCCGGAACTCCGCGGGCCGGCCTTCCGTTGCCGTACGCGCCGCCTATCGCAGCCCGGTGTCGAGCGCGCTCATCAGGGTGCCCTGCGGGGTGTCCCCCGACATCTCCCAGACCATGACGCCCAGCAGGCCCTTGTCCTTGACGTACGCGGTCTTCTTGCCGATGGACCAGGTGTCGTCGAACGACCACCACTGGTTGCCGTTGTATCCGTAGGTCGATACGGACTGCTCGTCGTGGTGCACCGTCATCGTGGGGTACGCGCCGATGAGGTTGGAGTAGCCCCGGGTGCCGGCCTCCTCGGCGAACTGGCCGGGGGCCGCGCCGCCCGCGGGCTGCCATTCGCCCGCCGCTCCGCCGTCGGTGACGTTCTGCCAGCCGCGGCCGTAGAACGGGATGCCGAGGGTCAGTTTGCGGGGTTCCACACCGGCGTCGGTGTACGCCTTGATGGCGGCGTCCGCGCTGAAGTGGAAGTCGTACGGGTCCTGGGCGTCCGTGTAGAGGTTGGCCTGGTGGCCGGCGCGGTTGGGTTCCCAGGAGTTGTCGCTGCCCGAGCCGTGGAAGTCGTAGCCCTGGACGTTGGCCACGTCCAGGGAGTCGAAGACCTTGGACAGGTCCCAGCCCTCGTCGATCTTCTGCGGGTCGGCGGGGGTGAACGCGGTCAGGAGGCGGTGGCCGCCGCCGAGCGCGTCCAACTGCTTGCGGAACTCGGCGAGCAGCAGGGTGAGGTTGTTCTTGTCGGCGGGCGAGTAGTGGTTGCCGGGGTGTCCGGTGCCGGTGCCGGGCCACTCCCAGTCGATGTCGAAGCCGTCGAAGATGCCGGCCGCGGTGCCGGGGCCGCCCGCGCCGTTGTACTCGGGCAGGTTGCCCTTGATGTACATGTCGATGCAGGAGGAGACGAACTTCTTGCGGGCGGCGTCGGTGGCGGCGACGTCGGAGAAGTACTTCGAGTAGGTCCAGCCGCCGAGCGAGACCACGATCTTGAGGTCCGGGTGGAGCTTCTTCAGCTTCTTCAACTGGTTGAAGTTGCCGCGCAGTTTGCCCCAGCCGTCGTCCGCGACCCCGTCCACGGACTGGGCGGCGCCGAACGGGCGGGCGTAGTCGGCGTCCGCGTCGCCGGCTCCGGTGCCCTGCTCGGGGTCCTGGGGGTCGGCGGTGGTGCCCTTGGTGACTCCGTTGAGGCAGGTGAGGTTGTTGGGGTCGATGTTGGCGAAGGCGTAGTTGACGATGTCGAGCTTCCCGGCGGCGCCGGAGTCGTGGAGGTTCTTCACGAAGTACTGGCGGCCGTAGATCCCCCACTGCACGAAGTAGCCGACCTTCGCGTAGTTGCCGGCGCCCACGATGTCGTCGGTCTTCACGGTGAGGGTGTTGCTCGCGGGCGAGGCGTTGTCGGCCGCGTCGCGCGCCTTGACGGTGAAGGTGTACGAGGTCGAGGGCGACAGGCCGCCGATGGTGGCGGTGGTCGTGGTGCCGGAGACCGTGGTGGCCGGGGCGGAGCCGCGGTAGATGTCGTACGCGGCGACCCGCTGGTTGTCCGTCGCGGCGTTCCAGGCCAGCGTGACGGACGAGGAGTCGGTCGCGGTTGCGCGCAGGGTGGCCGGGGCCGTCGGCGGCGAGGTGTCGGTGGCCGGGTCGACGGTGGTGAGCGCCAGCGGGGCGCTCTCGGCGGAGGTGTTCCCCCGGGTGTCCTTGGCCCGGACGGTGAAGGAGTAGGCGGTGGCGGGGGTGAGACCGCTGACGGTGGCGGACGTGGCCGCGGTGGCCGATCCCACGACCTTGCCGCCGGCCAGGATGTCGTACGAGGCCACGGGGAAGTCTCCCGCGGTGGCGGCGGTCCAGGACAGGGAGGCGGTGCGGGCGGTCACATCCGTCTGCCTGAGGCCGCCGGGCGCGCCGGGCGGCGCGTCGGCGGAACCGTCGCACTTGTCACCGTTGATCCGGCAGCCGGTCGGCACGGTGATCGGACCCGTGGCGACGAACCAGAAGCTGTAGGGCTCGGTGGTGCTGTGCGCGGCGATCGTGCCGTTGTAGTGGGCGTTGACCGCGGTGATGTGACTGCCCTGGGTGGTGACGGTGCCGTTGTACGAGGAGCTGATCGCGACCCCGGCGGGCAGGTCGAACTCCAGGCTCCAGCCGGTGACGGCCGTGTCGGTGTCGTTGCGCAGGATGTAGGTGCCCTTCCACCACGGGCCGTTGTCGGCCGAGGTGAACGTCGCCGTGAGCTTGCCCGCCGCGTGCGCGGGGCCGGCCTGGAGGGACAGCAGAGCGAGAAGGAGGGCGAGGACGGCGAACAGTGCGGTCGCCGTCCTCCGTCTGAGGGGCGTGTGCTCGAACATGGTTCTCCCTTGCGGCTGGGACCGGTGAGGCGGCCCTCGGGAGGAGCGGATGCATGTCGTTCCATGGAGCACAGGGGAAGTTAATTGGTCTGGACCAACTCGTCAAGAGGTACAGACCACTTGGCCCGATCCCGGATACACGGCCCTCGCCCGTCGGCCGGACACCCACGGCACGGCCCTGAGCACGGGTGCGCGCAAGCCCACCCGCTCGTCGCCGGAACCACGGCCGGCACGGCCGCAGCGCAGAGGCCCCGCGCCCTGACAGCAAGCAGGCGTACGACCCATGCCCGTCTGCGTACCGAACCCCCGCAGACGACGCGGTCGCGGCCCGGCCCACCGAGTACCCGGTGGGCTGCCGCCCGCCGCGGACAGGACACATTCGGTCCTGGTCGTCACCTTCGACGGCCGGGCGTGCGTGAAACGATCACGGCGTGCCCTCGTCCGCCGCCGAAAGAGTGTCGCGCCGCTGCCCGTCCGCTGGCGGGTAGGCCGTCACATGCCTCAGGTACTGCTGCGCGGCCACCTCGACGACTTGAGGCAGGATCTGCCCGAACGCCTCCATGGTGGGTACCCCTTTGGCTGCCGAGCGAGCGAACGCCCGCCCCTGCCGCATCTTGACCGGCATCGTCCGTTCGAGCATCTCGGTCAGTTCGGCCTCGGCTGCTCGATTCTGGTGGTCGTGCCGGCTCCAGGGCACGACCACCGTCAACCAGGGTTGGTCCTGCGCGTCGAAGGCGGCAAGTCTGGCCCTTCGGCTCTCGTCCTGAAGCGCCCAGCGGTCGACGAGGAGGATCTCGGGGATGCCGGGCGGCCGCCTTCCCCCCGAACGTCCGGACTCTTCGTCGAACGAGGTGGTGAAGGCCTGGTAGTCGAGGGACTGCGCCAGCTCCGCAGCGATCTGGGCCAGAGGCCGGACGGAGTCGGGGTAGTAGGGATTCCAGTCCTTCGCGGTGTCTCCGTAGTACTCCGGGCTGCGCCCCTCGGGCAGGTCGTGGCGCGTGGGTGCGAGCACGGTGATCCGCAGCGATCTGGGCCCGCCGCCCCCGCCGCTCGATGGTCCGAAGGCACTCGGGGTGAGGCGGTAGTCGAGAGGCCTGCCGGGCTCGAGCTGCACGGAGTCGGCGACGCTGACGATGCGCTTCGCCAGTTCGTAGACCGCTCGTTCGTACTCCTCGTTGAATATCCTGAGCTTGATCAGGCCGTAGAGGCCGTCACTGACATACCGCTCCCCGAAGTCGCGGTGGTTGAACTGCAGCCTCGCGGCCGGGCCCGGAAGCTGGCTGGGAGGCACCGGTACCCAGACCGCGGGGACGATCGCGTCGACGGGCCGGCTCGAGCGCGCACGCTGATGGATGGCTCGTTGTTCGAAGGCGTACCACTCCTTGCCGCACAACTCGCTGGCGAAGTAGCGCGGGGAGTACAGGGGCACGAAGACCTGGCAGCCGGCCAGCACGTCCGCCAGCCGTTCCGGCCAGCCCTCGCCGGAGCGTATCTCCCGGTCCATGAAGCCCGCCTGGGCCCCCGCAGGCAGGTTGGCCAGAACCATGATGTGACTGCACAGATCCTGAAAGAGCCGCTCGACCCACATGTCCGGGTCCGAGCCACCGCCGTACCCCGGCGTGTGGGCGTAGCTCAGGAAGAAGTACGGAGACGCGTTGCGGTCGGCCCTGGCCCTGGGCGCCGGCCCGAAGGAGGCGGAAGCCCCTGGCCGCTCGGCCGCCGCATCACCGACATCGGATGCGGCCTCCTCGGCGGACTCGGCGGTGGCGGCCTCCGCGCTCCCGTCGCCCGCGGGCATCTCGGCGGGGATGCCCAGCACCGGCAGGACACCGGGCGACACGTCGCCGAAGGGTTCCGGGTCCACCGAGATCCCTGGGGCAGCCCCGGAGCCGGACACCGCGGCCGGGAATCGCGTCGGTGAGCCAGAGTTGCTCGTGATGAACCGGTCCACGGCGCTGCGCAGACGCCGGGCGTCCCGGGCACCCAGCCGGGGCATGAGCTGCTCGCGCGTGCCCTCCCGGAACCGCAGTACGGGATGGCCGCCCGCGTGAGCCGCCTCCGTGACGGTGACCAGGCCGCCGACCACGAACTCCGCCAAGTCGGCGGGCGTTGCCTCCGGGGCCAGTCTCTGCTGTACGACGCGCAGCATGTCGACGCTCACCTGCGGGTACAGCGAACACAGCACCGCGAGGCGGACCGCAGCAGGAGATGCGCGAACGAGAAAGGCATCCGTCAGGGTCCGGCCGCTGTGCGGCTCGTCCTCGTCCTGGTCATCCGTCCTGTCGACAAGACCCGGAGCCGGCAGGAGAAGGGCTTCGCAGCCTCCGGGGTCCGAGAGCATCAGAGTGCGTGCCCAGGCACCGACGGCGTGGGGGGACAGGGAGGCCACGGGGGCCGGCAGCCAGTCACGGTCCGTGGTCCCGGGAAACGCCTGGTTCATCAGGAGTGTCGTGACGAACCGGAGCCGGTCGTTGTTCACGCCGGGGGTCCCGGGCGAGACCACGCGTACGGCGGGAAGACTCATGCCCGACTGCCGCCAGATCTTCGGCGGCAGCGGGTTGAGGAGAACGGTGGGCAGGGAGGCCGCCCACGTACGAAGCTGATCCCACGACGAGCCGTCACGCCACGCGGCCGACGCCCAGTCGGAGAAAACGATCATGAGCCGACGCGGCTGGGCGGATCTCCCGCCGCCCTCCACGACCCGCTGTCCCAGGGGACCGTGGAGGGCAGGTGTGCCACCCGGGGCCCCGTCCACGCGGAGCTCGCGGACCCGCAGGGTTCGGAACACACCGGTGCGGGCCAGGACGCGCACCAGTTCGTCCGCCGTGCCGGCCCACACCGCCATGGTGGGTGACCGGTCGATGACCACGGTCGCGTCGAACCAACGCTCGGGCTCTTCGGAGAACACCGGGGTGAGCTCGCCGACGCGCACGTAGTCCGCCACCGTCGCCGGGATGTCCAGTCGCTGCTTGCGGCCTCGCGGCCACGGCCGCTTCAGCGGCTTCAGGGCCCGCGCCAGCTCGCGCCCGCGCGGCAGTGTGCTGTTCCTGGGCAGCGACACCGCGGTGACACCCGGCCCGGGTGTCCCGTCGCCCCAAGGAGTGTGCAGCGGGCTTCGCCGGGCGCCCGCGGCCGTCGTCGCCGTCGGTCCATCGGTCGCCGCCCGGGTATGCGTTTCGTCCGGCCCTCCGGCGTCGTCGGTCTCGGTCCCGTCGCTCCGCGAAGGGCCCTGGTCCTGGGTGACGAGCCAGAGGAGCTCGGCAATCGACACCGCGTCGAGGTCCCTGTCCAGGCCGAGCAGCGAGTCGACGACGACGCCCAGCCCGTCGGCCCTGTCAGGCACCGGAGAGGTTTTTCATCAGCAGTCCGATGAGTTCGCTGCGCTCCGACGCCTCCATCTTCGCCGGCCCGTCCAGCAGATGCAGGGTGCTGAGCAGTTGGTCGATCGCGACCCGCTCGCCGTCACCCACCCTGCGAACGAAGTCGTCGACGAGATCCGCGAGCGGACCCGATTCGGGGACGTCCAGCCGGAGGTGCCTGCGCACGACTTCCCGCACGAGCGCCGGTGTGGGGCGTGGCATGGTGTAGCGCAGGCACCGCCTCAGGAACGGGGCGGGCAGCTCCTGTTCCCCGTTGCTCGTCATGACGATGAAGGGGAATTCGGTGCACTGCACATGCCCGTCGCGTACAGGGTGCTTGGCATCCTCACCGGACATCCGCAGGTGGGCGAGCTCATAGCCTTCACGGCGCAGTTCCTCGATGCGGAACTCGCCGCGCTCCAGGACGTCGAGCAGATCCCCGGGGAGGTCCAGATCCGCCTTGTCGATCTCGTCGATGAGGAGCGCGCGCGGCCGGTCCGACGGCAACAACGCCGTTCCCAGGGGCCCCAGGGTCATGAACGCCGCGATGTCGTCCGTCCCGGCATCCGGCTCACCGGAGCGTGTCCGCTCCTGCTGCAACCGGTGCGCGTGGATGCGCCCGAGAGCGTCGTAGTGGTACAGCGCGTCCCCCAGCGTGCTGCGCGAGGTGACATGCCAGCGCAGTACGGGTCCCAGCGCGAGCTCGGCGGCGACCTGCTCGATCACGGTGGACTTGCCGGTGCCCGGACTGCCCGTGATCAGCAGGGGCCGGCGCAGGGCCAGCGCGGCGTTGACCGCGGCGACGAGTCCTTCCGGCGGCTGGAACAGCCCGGCGGAGGACGCACGGGGAAACGTCCTCCACGGTGGTGGGTCGGGCAGACGGGTCTCCTGCCTCTCCACGCCGTCGCCCCGGTAGTACGGATTCCACGTCATGAGACTTCCTTGATCGTGTTCTGGACGGGAGGAACGGTGGTCCTCACGAGGCGGCAGAAGCGCAGCCACTCGCGGTCGTCCCAGACTGCGCGGAGATCGGCGAAGTGTCCGGCGTTCTCGCCACGCCATCGGCGCTGGTAGGCGTGGCCGAGCCCTTCCGGCATGGTCAGCCACTGCGGCTCCAGACAGCTGTGCCGGTCGGCGGGGAAGCCCTCCACTCCCTGCGGCCACAGCAGAACGGGGGTGTAGGAGAGGAGGATCTCCATCAGCTGGTCGTCGAGTCCGATGTGGTGCGTCAGGCCGATGCCCCGGCGGTAGAGTCCGTCCCGCAACCGGCCCTGAAGCGGTGGCCGGTCGGTCGTGTCCGTCTCGTCCAACCAGTCGACGGGCACGCCGGGGCAGGCGGCGATCTCCTCCCATCGGTCGTTGACCGCACCCTGGATCCGGCGCAGCAGGGGATCGGGGGCGAGCCGTCGGCTCCAGTGCAGTACGACGTCGTACTGCACTCCGAAGCGAAGGCCTTCGCCCGCCTCCTCCGGACGCCACTCCAGCAGTGCGCCGCTCGGCACCGCGACGTCGAGCCACCGCAGCCGCCGTCCGAGCGCCTCAGCGTGGTCCTCGGCCCAGACGGCCGCCGCCTCGATCGCGGCCTCCGCGCCCGCCCGGTCCACGGTGGGGCAGTTGAAGTCCTGCCGTTCGAGCAGGTCCCCGTCCTGGAGCAACCAGGCGCTCACCGCTTCGGGCCAGCCACCGGTCAGCGAGGAGTCGAGACTGACGGCAAGCCTCAGCTGCTGGTCCTCCCGGTCGCCGAGCACCTTCGTCACGGCATCGTTGAGTTCTTGCTGCGCGCCCACCGACCGCGCCCATCCGTGCAGTTCGGACGACGCCAGATCCTTGCCCGAGGCGAATGCCAGGCGCACCACGAACTCAGCGACCGACGGTTTGCCGTTCCTCTGCGTCTCCGGGTGGTCGAAGGCCAATCGGTCCAGGATCGCGATGTCGGTGAACTCCGGTACCGGAGGGGCCAGGGCGCGGCGTTCCGATACGAGCAGGACTCGCAGGGCCTGGCGCAGACGGGCCGTCGTCAGTTCACCACCGAGCCAGTCACGGAGGAATTTGACGGTTCGCATGGAGGTGAGCAGGAAGTCCACGGCCTCCTTGGCCCTGTCCCGGGCGGGAGACGGGGAGAGTGCCTTCAGCGCGGCAAGGCACTCGAGCGCCGACTGCATGTCGCGCGGAACGCTCAGGAGCGGTTCGCCGGGGGCGAGTACGGCGAACGCCTCGGCAAGCTCTTCGTGCGCCAGTCGTCCCAGAAGCCCGTCGGAGTCGGTGTCGTGGGCCCGCATGTTGCGGGTGACCCAGATGGGCTCCGTCTCGAAGGGATCGCCGTCATGCTGGGAGACCGTCACGTCCTGCCCGACGATGGTTCCGCGGAGCGCACGGCGTACGTCATCCAGCCCCAGCAGGGGGCCCGCTCCCGGTATGCCGTCGCGTATCAGGGTGGCGAGAGCCCTGGAGAACGACAGGTCGACCGCCGTCTGGCTGACCGCCGAGGCCATGAGTACGCCGAGCCGGCTGCGCCCGTTGCCTGCGCCCGCCGTGAGATCCCGGCCCGGGGGGATCGCACCTGCCGCGTGGCAGGTGTCGATGATGCCGAGCACGCTGGGAATGCCGGACTTGTTCGCGGCGGCCGCGAGGAGTTCGCCCACGTTGACCGCCCGTTCGGTCGCGTCCTCGGTGGAGTCGGCGCCCATCAGGTACAGAGTGTTCGTGTTGCCGGGTACGAAGCCGTGTCCCAGAAGGGCGAGGACCAGGGACGCCCGCCGGTCCTCCGCGTGCTGGATCGCCTCGCCGATCAGGGTCCGGATCCAGTTGCTCGTCAGCTGTGCGTCGGCTATCAGGGAGCGGCCGCCGGGGAGACCCGGAGCGCAGTCACCCATGTCCGGATGGGCCAGCGCGGCATGCAGCGCGGACGATGCCTCTGAGAGACGAGTGAGGTGCTGCATGGATGCGCACTGGGGAGCCACGACGAGCAGGTGGCGGCGGGGGCCCTCGCTCATGGGGCGGGCCGGCGCTCTGCCGCCGCGACCTCCATGGACAGGAGAGCCTCCGCGACGGGGCCGGCCACAGCCGCCTGGGCCAGGTACTTCTCGGCGGAATGCACCCAGATCCCATCCGAATCGACCCGGCTGCTACGAGGACGTACGCCGGCCGCGTTGGGCAGCACATCACGTTCGAGCACGGGGCGGGCGGCTATGACGTCGTCGTTGTCCCAGAAGTTCAGCCATCGCTCGACGCGCTCGGGCGTGCGCGGCGGTTGGGGCAGGAGGCGGGGCCGGACGACCGTACGCATCGACAGCGGTGATCCGAGGGTGACGAGGAGGGGAGTTGCCGCCTCGTGGTCACGTAACGCCTCCAGTGCGACGACGGTCCCGAGCGAATGGGCGACCACCACCTTCGGTACGTCTCCGAGTGCATCCTGCACACGCTGCCGTACGCGGCAGTCGAGGGTCCGCCCCGACTCGTCCCTCTCCCCGCGGGCCAGATAGCGTGACACCTGCGCGAGGTCCCTGACCATCAGCTTGGGCGTCGCCCAGCGTGCGACACCACTCCACGGTCTGAGCGCCATCAGCGTGGTCGCCACGTTCAGCGCCCTGCGAAAGGCCGACAAGGCTCCTTGGGCCTGACGGGACGTATCGGCTTCGGCGCGAGCGTGGGCGAGGATCTCCTCCCGCCGCTGCCAGGCGCTGTCGCGTGGCCCGGTGGCGGAGTGCTGGGCCGTGAGGGCTGCCGTCAGTTCGACGAGGAGGCCCTCCATGATCTCGCCCGCTTCGCCATCGACCCGCGCTTCCTCGCCGCCCTGGGCCTCGGGCGGCGAGAAGAGGTCGGCGTAGTAGGCGAAGGAGCAGTGGCTCGCGTCATCGGCGGTCAGACGGCCGGCGAGCGCCGGGTGACCCGCCGCCCGCATGCCCGTCGCCAAAGATTCGGTCCAGGAGGCCAGTTCACGCCCTGTGTCCCGGAGTCCACCTATGCCGTGCACGAAAACCAGTCGCGACCCCATGTGCGCCTCCCCCGTGCGTCGCTCCTTGGAGGCTACCAACCCGCAGGCAGACGAGTCCGTGGAAGGCACGGTCCCACCGGAAACCGGTAGTTGCCACCCCGGCCCGGGCTGCGACGCCGTCAGCCGCCGAGCACGACGGTGCGCGCCGCCGAGAAGTCGCCCCACTTGCCGTCGGGGAGCTTGGCCCGGATCTTCATCGAGTAACGGGTGCCGCGCGGGTCGGTGACGGTGAGCCGGTAGCTCGCGCGGCCCACGGGCGGTTCGCCGCCCCAGACGATCGTGGTGGTCAGCCGGCCGTCCAGATAGAGCTGGTAGGCGGGTATCTTCCCGCCCGTCTCCGGCTGCTTCCAGTCCAGGTCGACGGCGTACTCCTTGCCCTGGGCGCTGCTCGTGATCCGCAGGTCCGTGGGGGCGGTACTGGCGGGTGCGCCGGGCGCGGTCGCGGTGGTGAGGTCGAGGGTGTTGCTGTCGGGCGACGAGGTGTCGGCCGCGTCGCGGGCGCGGACCGTGAAGGTGTAGACGGTGCCGGGGCGCAGCCCGGTCAGGCGGGCCGTGGTCCGCGTGCCGGGAACGCTGTGGATGCGGGAGCCCTCCTGGTAGATGTCGTACGAGGTGACGCCGACATCGTCCGTGGAGCCGCCCCAGGACAGGGTCGCGGCCTTGCCGCCGTCGGCCTTGCCGCGCAGTTTCACCGGCCGGGTGGGGGCCTCGTGGTCGGCGGGTGTGGGCGCGGGGGTGGTGACCGCGGCGGCGGCGCTCGGCGCGGAGAGGTTTCCGGCGGCGTCGCGGGCGCGGACGGTGAAGGTGTAGGCGGTCGAGGCGGCGAGCCCGTCCACGTCGATCATCACCTTGGCCGCCGGGACGGACTTGACCTTCCTGCCCTGACGGTAGACCTCGTACCCGGTGACGGCCGTGTCGTCGGAGGCCGGCTCCCACATCACGTGCGCGGACGTGGCGCTGCTCGCCTGGGCGGTCACCCCGTGGGGCACGGTCGGCTTCCGGGTGTCCGCCTCGGCTTCGGAGCCGCAGGCGGTGAGCGTGGCGAGGAGCAGGGCGGCGGAACAGGCCAACGCGGCGTTTGCGTGGGGGCGTTGCACGGTGGTGCCTTCCGTCCGAAGCAATGGTCCAGACCTGTATCGCATGGTGTGGGGGTCGCCGACAAGGGGACGGAGCGGAACGTTCCGCAATATGCCGGTGTGCACCGCGCAGGTGTGGCGCGACGTGGCCTTCGTGGCGCGCCGGGCGATGAATCCGGGGCGCTCGGGCAGTCTGCACGGATATGGATACGCAGACGAACGCCGCGCCCCTTCTCGACCTCGGACCCGCGGCCCGGCAGATCGCCGGAATGCTCACCGCCATCGACGACGCCCGGCTGTCCGGCCCGACCCCCTGCCCCGATGTCACCGTGGGCGCGATGCTGGCCCATGTGGAGGGGCTGGCCGTGGCGTTCCGGGATGCCGCGTGCAAGGAGCTGGGAGCGACGACCGACACGGCGCCCTCGGTGGAGTCGGGGGTCCTCGACGACGGCTGGCGTGCCACCCTGCCCGCGGCGCTCGACGAGATGGTGGCGGCCTGGCGCACGCCCGAGGCCTGGCAGGGCATGACACGGGCGGGCAGTGTGGACCTGCCGGGCGAGGTCGCCGGCATGGTCGCGCTCAACGAGCTGGTGCTGCACGGCTGGGACCTGGCGAGGTCGACCGGGCAGCCTTACGGCGCCGAGGAGGCTCATCTGCGCAACACGCTGGCACTGCTGGCCGATGTGGGCGACAACCCGCCGGCCGGCTCCCCGTTCGGGCCGCCGGTCCCGGTCCCGGACGACGCGCCGCTGCTGGACCGGGCGGTCGCCCGCAGCGGCCGGCGCCCGGACTGGCGGCCGTAAGGCTAGGACTGTCCCGCACTTCCTGGTGGATCAGCGCGCGGCGTCGGATGCGGTGCGTCGCGAGGCGGAGGGGCGCCCGCCTCCTGGACGTATGCGGGCGTTGCGAGAACGCCGCGAGGTGCCGTAGAGCTGTCGTCGTGCGCCCGCCAGGAGTAGCGGGACAGCCCTTGGGGCCGCTGCGGGCAACGTTTGCCCGTACAGGGCCGGGCTCGCAGGTCGCCGCACGGTCCGGCCCGGTCCCGACGAGAGGCCCGAGGGCCACCGCGTCAGCTGGTGAAGAACTCCGTGATCTGGTGGGCGACCTGGTCGGCGTGGACCTCGTGGAGCCGGTGGCCGCCGCCGATCGTGATCAGGTGGCAGTCCGGGATCAGCGAGGCCATGTCCTGGAGCCGGGCCTGCGGCATGGTGCTGGCCGGGCCGCCGGCGAGCACCAGCGTCGGGGCCACGATCTCGCCGAGGCCCTCGGCCCAGGCCGGGTCGGGGTCGGCCAGCTGGGTGCGTACGGCGGGGAGCGCGGCCTCGTCGTAGTCGACCGGGCCCTCGGGGGGCACGTCGGGGCCCGCCGCTCCGGGGAACGGCGGCGGGGTCTCCACCAGCACCAGCCGCTCCACCCGGTCCGCGTGCGTCTGGGCGAACAGATGGGCGACGACGCCTCCCATGCCGTGGCCGACCAGACCGACCCGGTCGAGTTCGCACGCGTCGAGAAAGCCGAGGAGGTCGTCGAGCATCAGCTCGAAGTCGTACTCGTCGGGCCAGTCGCTCTCGCCGTGACCGCGCAGGTCGAGGGCGTACACCCGCCATTCCTGACCGAGCAGACTCCCGGCCGCCTCCCAGCTCGCGGCGGAATCGCCGAGGCCGTGCAGCAGCACGACGGGCGAGCCGAACGGGTCGCCCCAGGTCCGGTACGCCAGACGTACGTCGCCGACATCCACAACAGACTGATCATCCATGCCCCTGACGCTACAGCCGAATGGGTAAAGATCATTCCCACGGCCTGGCAGGCTGGACAGGTGAAGCTCACCGCTCGTTCCCCGGTCTCCGCCCCCATCGCCCTCGTCCTGGCCGCCGCCGTACTCTCCGGGTGCGCGGGGGCGGGTCCCGGCGGCTCGGGCAAGGGGGCCCGGGGCCCCGGACTGGACGATCCGGCGAAGAAGAACATCGCCATGCAGCTGGTCTCCAGCGCGGAGAACTCCACGCTGGACTGGAAGGGCCAGTACGGCTACATCGAGGACATCGGCGACGGCCGCGGCTACACGGCGGGCATCATCGGATTCTGCTCCGGCACCGGCGACATGCTGAGCGTGGTCGAGCGGTACGCCAAGGCGCGGCCCGGAAATCCGCTGGAACGGTTCCTGCCCGCCCTGCGCGGGGTGCTGGGGACCGATTCGCACACGGGGCTCGGCCGTCCGTTCACCGAGGCGTGGTCGAAGGCCGGAGGTGACGCGGCGTTCCGTGCGGCCCAGGACTCCGAGCGGGACCAGGGGTACTTCGAGCCCGCGGTCGCCCGGGCGAAGAAGGACGGACTGGGCACGCTCGGCCAGTTCATCTACTACGACGCCTATGTGATGCACGGGGCCGACGACACCGAGGGCACGGTCGGATTCCGCACGATGCGCCGCCAGGCGCGCGCCGAGGAACGGACCCCGGCGGAGGGCGGCGACGAGGGCTCGTACCTCGACGCCTTCCTCGACGCGCGCGTCGAGGCGATCGGCAAGGAGCCCTCGCACACCGACACCAGCCGGGTCGAGACGGAGCAGCGGGTCTTCGTCCGCGAGGAGAAGTTCGGTCTGGAAACACCGCTGCGGTGGACGGTGTACGGCGACAGCTATGTGATCAAAGGCCCGGACGCTTCGTAAACCCATGATCGACAGGCGCGCGAAGCGCCGGCCGAACGACCCGTGTGCGCCGGTGCGCACTGCATGTGACCTGCGCTTTCGTTCCTCCGGTGAAGATCTTCTCCGCCCGTGTCCCGGCGGCCGGCCGGCCCGTTGAGGCGGGCGGACGGTTCACGCGCCGTGGGCCGGATCACTGAGGAGTTCGCGACATGATGAAGAAGATTCTGCTGGCCGCGGCCATGCTGACCGCCGGTCTGGGACTGGCCGTCTCGCCCGCCGCCCAGGCCACCCCGAGCACGACCGCATCGCACAGCGCCCAGGCGGCACCGGCCCAGGTCTGCACGGTCAATGACAACGGGGTGAACTTCCGTGGCGGGCCGGGGACGGACTACCCGGTGCTGGGCCAGGTGAACCGGGGCCAGAACCTCGACGCCCGCGGCCAGCAGGGCAACTGGGTGATGGGTGACCTGTGGGGCGGACCCACCGGCGTCTGGATCCACGTGGCCTACCTGGACTGCTGACCCGGCACTCCACGGCCCCGCGCCGGGCACCGGCCCGGTGCGGGGCCTTCGCCTACCCGACCGTACGAACTCGCGTCGCAGGGGTGTACGACCGTCGTTCGACTCTGATAGGAAAGCTTCCTAACAGAACAATCGGAACGACGAACTCCCTTGGAGGACTGGTGCACGCTCCCCACAAGCGCACCGTACGTCGCAGCAACCGATCCGTGCGCGTCGCACTCGTCGCGCTCGGTCTGACCCTCACGGCGATTCCCGCCACCGCCTTCGCAGGCACCGCACCCGCCCCCACGGCGGTTCACCATCAGGAGGCAGCCGCGAACGGGCTCGACGATCCGGAGAAGAAGGACATCGCCATGCAACTGGTCTCCAGCGCGGAGAACTCCTCGCTGGACTGGAAGGGCCAGTACGGCTACATCGAGGACATCGGCGACGGCCGCGGCTACACGGCGGGCATCATCGGATTCTGCTCGGGAACGGGCGACATGCTCGACCTGGTGGAGCTGTACACGGAGCGGGAGCCGGACAATCCCCTCGCCTCGTACCTGCCCGCCCTGCGCGAGGTGGACGGCACCGATTCGCACGACGGCCTCGACCCCGGCTTCAGTGCGGCCTGGGAGACGGCGGCCGGTGATCCGGCGTTCCAGCAGGCGCAGAACGACGAACGCGACCGGGTGTACTTCGACCCGGCGGTCGGCCGGGGCAAGAGCGACGGGCTGGGCACACTGGGCCAGTTCGCCTACTACGACGCCATCGTGATGCACGGCAACGGCGGCGACAGCACGAGCTTCGGCTCGATCCGCGAGCGCGCCCTCGCACAGGCGGAACCGCCGGCCCGGGGCGGCGACGAGGTCGCGTACCTCAACGCCTTCCTGGACGCGCGGGTCTGGGCCATGCGGCAGGAGGAAGCCCACTCGGACACCAGCCGGGTGGACACCGCTCAGCGGGTCTTCCTGGACGAAGGCAATCTGAACCTCGATCCGCCGCTCGACTGGAAGGTGTACGGCGACAGCTTCCACATCGGCTGACGCCACCGGGTCCGGAAGCGACTGCGGCGCGTACGGCCGCCCTCACGGGCGAGTCCGTACGCGCCACGGCATTGTGACGGAACGTCAGTGTGCGCCCACCGGCGTCGCGTTGGCCTTCTCCGGGCTCATGGCATCCGTCTCCGGCCCGGCTTCCGGCTTCCGGCCCAGGTGGTTGAAGGCCAGGTTGAGGACGATCGCCACGACGCACCCGGTCGAGATGCCCGAGTCGAGGACGACGAGCAGGTCCTCGGGGAACGCGTGGTAGAACTCCGGCGCCGCGATCGGGATCAGACCGATGCCCACGGCCGCCGCCACGATCAGCGCGTTCTCACCCTTCTCCAGCGCGGCGGTGGCCAGCGTCTGGATGCCGCTCGCCGCGACGGAGCCGAACAGGACGATGCCCGCGCCGCCCAGTACCGGCAACGGCACGAGCGCGATGACGGAGGCGGCCACGGGGCACAGGCCCAGCAGGATGAGGATGCCGCCGCCGGCGGCGACGACGAACCGGCTGCGGACCTTCGTCATCGCGACCAGGCCGATGTTCTGGGCGAAGGCGCTGCACATGAAGCCGTTGAAGAGCGGGCTGACGGCGCTGCCCAGGGTGTCGGCGCGCAGCCCGCCCTCGATGGTGCGCTCGTCCGCGGGCCGGTCGACGATCTTGCCGAGCGCCAGCATGTCCGCGGTCGACTCCGTCATGCAGACCAGCATCACGATGCACATCGAGACGATCGCGGCGATCTCGAACTGCGGCGCCCCGAAGTGGAACGGGGTCGGGAAGCCGATGACGTCGGCGTCCTTGATGGCGCCGAAGTCGGTGATGCCGACCGGGATCGCGATGAGCGTGCCGACGACGAGTCCGAGCAGGATCGCGATCTGCTGGAGGAAGCCGCGCAGCAGTTTCCGCAGGGCCAGCACGATCACCAGGGTGACCGCGGCCATCGTGATGTTGGTGGTGGAGCCGTAGTCGTCGGCCGTGGCGTTGCCGCCCTGGGACCAGTTGAAGGCGACCGGCAGCAGGGAGACACCGATCAGGGTGATGACGGTGCCGGTGACGACGGGCGGGAAGAAGCGGACCAGTTTGCAGAAGTAGGGGGCGAGGACGAAGCCGAGGAGGCTGGCGACGATGATCGCGCCGAAGATCACGGCGATGCCGTCGTGTCCGCGGTCCTTGCCGATCGCCACCATCGGGGTCACTCCGGCGAACGAGACACCGTTGACGAACGGCAGCCGGGCGCCTATTCGCCAGAAGCCGAGCGTCTGGAGCAGGGTGGCTATGCCCGCGGTGAACAGGCTCGCCCCCATCAGGAAGGCGGTCTCCTTCGCGGTGAGGCCCACGGCGGGCCCCACGATCATGGGCGGGGCCACCACGCCCGCGTACATCGCGGCCACGTGCTGGAGACCGCTGGTGAACATCTTCAGTGGGGGGAGCGTCTCGTCGACCGGATGCTTCCGGTCGGCCGGCGACGAATCGGGGTCGGGTGCTGCACTTGCGTCGTTGCGAAACCTGGGCGTAGCTGCCACGGCGGTTCCTCCGGTCGGGTACACATCTGCGGCGACGTGGGTGTCAGGGAGGTGGTGCCGGGACCGGTCGCCGGGACATGTGCCAGAAACGTCCGCCGGACCGGGCCCGTGTGGTGCGTTGATGCAGGTGGGGCAGGTCGTGCAGCTGGTGCGGGCAGCTTGGATCGCCGGTACGGGAGGCGCGTACGTCTGAGGTACGCGCCTCCCCCACCGGTTGCCGTGGACCCCGCTCGGGTCCACGGCGGCCGGCCGAGGGCCGTCCCCCTCGGCCGGCCGGTATCGGGGGCCGCCGGGAAGCCGTCAGGCTCCGGCGGCGATCTGCGCGAGGCGGCGGGCCTCGTCGCGGGTGGCGCGGGCGATGGCATCCTCGTCCACGGTGGTCAGGCGGTTGGACTCGACGACCGGCCTGCCGTTGACGAGCGAGAGGGTGACGGGGGCCGCGGCGCCGAAGACCAGGGCGGTCACCGGGTCGGCGATGGAGGCGTGGGCGAGCGTGTCCAGCTTCCACAGGACGAGGTCGGCGAGCTTGCCGGGCTCCAGGGAACCGATCTGGTCCGCGCGGCCGAGGACCTGGGCTCCGCCGTACGTACCCAGACGCAGGGCCTGACGGGCGTTCAGGGCGCGTTCGCGGTGCGGGCCGAGGCGGTTGACGAGGAGGGCGTTGCGCAGTTCGGTGTGGAGTTCGCCGGACTCGTTGGAGGCGGTTCCGTCGACGCCGAGGCCGACCGGGACGCCCGCGGCGAGCATGTCCGGGACCCGGGCGATGCCGGCGGCGAGACGGGCGTTGGAGGACGGGCAGTGGGCGACGCCGGTGCCGGTGCGGGCGAACGCGGCGATGTCCGAGTCGTTCATGTGGACGCAGTGCGCCATCCACACGTCGGCGCCGAGCCAGCCGGTCGACTCGAAGTAGTCGGTCGGGCCCATCCCGAACAGCTCGTGGCAGAACTTCTCCTCCTCCACGGTCTCCGAACCGTGGGTGTGCAGCCGGACTCCGCGACGCCGCGCCAACGCGGCTCCCTCACGCATCAGTTCGGTGGACACGGAGAACGGGGAGCAGGGTGCGACGGCGATCTGGGTCATCGCGTCGAAGGAGGTGTCGTGGTGCGCGTCGATGGTCGCCTCGGTGGCGGCCAGCGCGCCTTCGAGGGTCTCCACGGCGAAGTCCGGCGGCAGCCCGCCGTCCTTCTCGCTGCGGTCCATGGACCCGCGGGCGAGGGTGAACCGTACGCCCATGTCACGGGCGGCGCCGATGATCGCGCCGGACAGGTCGCCGGATCCCTTCGGGTACACGTAGTGGTGGTCCATGGCGGTGGTGACACCACCGCGGGCCATCATGGCGAGCGAGCCCTGCGCGGCGGTGCGTGCCATCGGCTCGTCGATGCGCGCCCACGTCGGGTACAGCGCGACCAGCCACTCGAAGAGGTTGTGGTCGGTGGCCAGGCCGCGGGTGATCCACTGGTAGAAGTGGTGGTGCGTGTTGACCAGGCCGGGCGTGACGAGGTGCCCGGTGCCGTCGATCCGGCGGACGACGTGTTCCAGGCCCTCCGGCGCCCGTCCGGCGCCGACGGACTCGATGCGGTTGCCCGCGACGACGACATGGCCCGAGGCGTACTCGGTGTCGTCGGCGTCGACGGTCGCGATCGAACAGTTCTCGATGACGATGCGTTCCACTCGGTCGGCTCCCGGTGCTGCCATGGTGCTTCCTTCTCTCATCAGCGATGTGGGCACGGCAGGACCCTAGGAGGATTTGAGTGCCACAGCCGTGCGGCCGTGGGTGCCGAGGTGGTGGAAGAACAGGTTGAGCAGGACCGCGACCAGCGCTCCGGCGCTGATGCCGGAACCCAGGACGGTCTGCGCCCAGGACGGGAATCCCGCGTAGAAGCCGGGCGCGGCGAGCGGGATGATGCCCGCGCCGAGCGCCACGGCGACCAGGACGATGTTGGAGCTGTCGTCGAGTCCGGCCTCGGAGAGCGTACGGATGCCGCTGACGGCGATCGAGCCGAACAGGACGACGCCGGCGCCGCCGAGCACGGGCATCGGAACGAGCGAGACGACCGCGCCCAGGACCGGGAAGGCGCCGAGGACCAGCAGGGCGCCGCCCGCGGCGGCGACCACGTACCGGCTGCGGACCTTCGTCAGCGAGACCACGCCGACGTTCTGCGCGAAGGCGCTGGTCGGGAATCCGCCGAAGACCGGTCCGACGAGGGTGGCGATGCCGTCCGTACGCAGTCCGCGGGTGAGGGTCCTTCCGTCGGTGCGCCGGTCGCAGATCTCGCCGAGCGCGAGCATGCCCGCACAGGACTCGGTCATCAGGACGAGCATCACGATGCAGAGCGAGAGGATCGCGGCGGGCCGGAACTCGGGGGCGCCGAAGGCGAAGGGGGTGGGGAGGGCGGCGACGGGGGCGGACCCGATCGCGGAGAAGTCCGCGAGCCCGAACGGGACGGCGGCCAGCGTTCCCGCCAACAGGCCTATGAGCAGGGCTACTTGCCTGAGGAACCCGCGCCCGAAACGTTGGACGATCAGGATGATCGCGAGGGTGAAGGCGGCGAGGGCGAGGTACTTCATGGCGCCGAAGTCGGCCGCTTCCTTGTCACCGCCCTGGGCCCAGGAGACCGGGACCGGCATCAGCGTGACCCCGATCAGGGTGATGACGACGCCCGTGACGAGCGGCGGGAAGAAGCGCAGCAGTCTGCCGAAGAACGGGCCGACGGCCAGACAGAACGCCCCGGCGACGAGCACCGCACCGTAGATGACCGGCAGTTGGTGCCCGGGGGCACTGGTCTCCGCGATGGCGAGCATGGGTGCGATGCCCGCCGAGGAGGCGGCGTTGACGAACGGCAGCCGGTTGCCGGCGAAGCCGCCGATGCCGAGCGTCTGGAGGAGGGTGGCGCAGCCGGCGATCAGGAGGCTCGCCGCGATCAGCCGGGTCATGCCCGCCTGGTCGAGGCCGACCGCCTGTCCGATGATGAGCGGTGGTGTGACGACGCCCGCGTACATGGCGGCGATGTGCTGGAGCGCGGCGGGGACGAGCCGCGACGGGGCGGGCTTCTCGTCCACCGGGTGGACCCGGCGCTCCGGCTGGGTGGAACATGGGCCTTCTGCTTCTGCGGGCCCAAGTGCAGGCTGTGCCATGGGAGTTCCCTCCGGACCGGCCGGCTCCCGTCCGCTGTGGACGGACGGGAGCCGGCGCGGCACCGCGTCAGAGGTTGGTCATGTCGACCGGGATCTGCGGCTCGACTCCGTCCCGCAGCACGGTGGCCTCGATGAGCCCGTACGGACGGTCGGCCGCGAAGTAGACCTCGTTGTCGTTCTTGAGGCCGAACGGCTCCAGGTCCACCAGGAAGTGGTGGTTGTTCGGCAGCGAGAACCGGATCTCGTCGATCTCGCTGCGGCTGTTGATGATGCGTGAGCCCATCTGGTACAGCGTCTGCTGGAGCGAGAGGGAGTACGTCTCGGCGAAGGCCTGGAGCATGTGCTTGCGCGCCTGCTCGTAGGACTTCTCCCAGTTCGGCATCCGCTGCTCGTCGTCGGTCCAGTTGTAGCGCCAGCGGGCGGAGACGTCGGTGGCCAGGATGCGGTCGTACGCCTCCTTGAGCGTCGTGTACTTGTCCTTGACGTAGCCCCAGAACTCGGAGCTGGTCGAGTTGAGCACCGTGAGGTCCTTGAGGCCGGAGATGACCTGCCACTTGTCACCGTCGAAGGTGATCTGACTGGTGCGGATCTCCTGGTTCTTGCGGACGAAGGAGTGCTTGACCTCGTCGGAGCCGATGAACTGCGAGTTGCCGTCGGAGGTGGCGATGCGCTCCCAGGCGTACTCCTCGATCCGGATCCGCGCGGTCCTGATCGGCTCCTGCGACGTCACGAAGTGACGGGCCAGGTGGATGCCGAACTGCTCGGCGGACTCGATGCCGTGCTCCTTGGCGAACGCGAACACCGTGTTCTTGGTGGTGTCGGTGGGCAGGACGTTCGCGTTGGAGCCGGAGTAGTGGACGTCGTCCATGTCGCCGGAGAGGGCGACCGAGACGTTCAGGTCCTTGATGTGGTGGGTGTCGCCGTCCCGCGTGATCCTGACGACGCGGTTCTCTGCTTTGCCGTACTGGTTCTGGCCGAGAATCGTGGGCATGTGTCTGCTAGCTCCCTCGGTATACGGAGTAGCCGAACGGGTTGAGCAGCAGCGGTACGTGATAGTGCTCGCCCGCGGTGACGGCGAACGTGATCGCCACCTCCGGGAAGAACGCGCCGCTGTCCCTTACGCGGGGGGCGTCCTGCTGCGCCTCGGCTTGCTTCTTGGCGGTGAAGTACGACTCGGTCTCGAAGTCGAGCCGTACGTGGGTGGTGCCTTCCGGCAGGGCCGGCAGGTCCTTGCAGCGCCCGTCCGCATCGGTCGCGGATCCGCCGAGCGCCACCCATGGCGCGTCGCCGCCCGAGCGGGCGGCGAGCGTGATGGTGACGGCTGCGGCGGGGCGGCCGATGCTGGTGTCCAGGATGTGGGTGGACACCGATGCGGTGGCGAAGGTGCTCAAGACCGTCACTCTCCTTCTGTTGCGAGCTCTGACGAGCCTTCCGTGACGAGGCGCGTGAGGCGGATGCGGTTGATCTTGCCCAGTTCGGTGCGCACGACGGCGCGCTCCTGCTCGGGCGTGTTCCCGGTCCGGGACTTCACCGCGTCGCGCATCTGCTCACCGGTGGCCCCGGTGGCGCAGATCAGGAAGACGTGTCCGAACCGCTCCTGGTAGGCCAGGTTGAGTGCGAGCATCTCGGCCTTGAGTTCCTCGGTGGCGCCGGCCATCCCCCGCTGCTCGCGGGAGGAGACCGGGTCTCCGGGCTTCGGGCGGCCGATCGGCGGGTGACCGGCCATGGCCTCGGCCAGGTCCTGCGCGTCGAGTGCCGCCGTGGCGGTGTCGCTCGCGGAGAACAGGGCTTCGGCGGTGGCGTACGGACGGCGGGAGAGGATCGCTCTTCCCCAGGCCGCACTGGCACAGATCTCGTGCAGCGCGGTCGCCGCCTCGTCGTCCGCCAGGGTGTTGAACCGGGCGAGGCCCGGTGTGGAGCTCGAAGTCACGGGAGCCTCCGTGGCTGTTTTTCGCTGTGCGTCGGTCGGGCTGCGGATAGCTAACGCCCTCCACAACACCACGTCAACACTTTGTTGAAATTCCGTTCATGTAAAAAGCCGTCGCCCGGTGATCCGGACGACGGCTCGCGCGTTCATGTGCCGTTTACATCTACCCGATGTCCCAACTACTCGGCCTTGGAGCCGTTTTCCCTGTTCAGGTAGTTGTAGACGGTGAAGCGGGAGACCCCCAGGGCGCCCGCCACCGTCTCGACGCCGTGCCGCACCGAGAAGGCACCGCGTGCCTCCAGGGTGCGGACGACCTCCTGCTTGGTCCTGCGGTCCAGCTCGGCGAGCGGCTTGCCGTGCCGTCGCTCCATCGCGGCCAGGATGTGGTCGAGCGAGTCGGAGAGCTGGGGCAGCCGGACCGCTATGACGTCCTCGCCCTCCCAGGCCAGGACGACATCGTCGGGCTGCGCCTGCTCGGGTCCGAGCAGCTCGGCGCCCATGGCGTCGACGAGCGGCTTGACGGCGGCGACGAGAGGGTGGTCCGCGGCCCCGGTCACTTCGGGTCCTCCCCGATGACGTTGACCTGGAGCGAGACCCGGGTGGCACCGGATGCCAGGGCCTTGCGCAGCAGGGAGTCCACGGCGGTGAGCACCTCGTCGGCGCCGCCCTCCGCCGTGTTGCCGAAGGGACCGACGTCCACCGCGTCCAGTTCGGCCGACTGGATGACCTCGCGGGCCACGACCGCGTGGGCCGGTGCCTCG
This sequence comes from Streptomyces sp. NPDC091416, assembly GCF_044756845.1. Classification (NCBI taxonomy): domain Bacteria; kingdom Bacillati; phylum Actinomycetota; class Actinomycetes; order Kitasatosporales; family Streptomycetaceae; genus Streptomyces; species Streptomyces sp. NPDC091416. The sequence goes on along the minus strand of NZ_JBIVTU010000005.1, from coordinate 417,804 downwards.
TCGAGATCGAACGGCTCGGTGGTGAACTCCACTCTCAGGCGCACTGTGTCTCCTCTTGCCTCGCGCCGCGTCCGGGGCGACCCGCGGCTCGGGCACGACCCTAACCCGCGCACGCGCTACACCGGCAGCACGCAGACCGCGGCCGGGGCGGGGAACGGGCTGCCGGCACGACTCAGGGCGCCGCTGTCCGCGTCGACCCGGAACGCCGTGACCGTGCCGGAGCGCTGGTTGGCGGCGAAGAGCAGAGTCCCGTCCGGGGAGAAGGCGGTGTGCCGGGGGAAGTCGCCGCCCACCGGCACGGTGTCCAGCAGGCGCAGCGTGGCCCCGCCGTCCTCGACGGCGTACCGGGTGAGGCTGTTGTGTCCCCGGTTGGCGAGGTAGGCGAAGCGGCCGTCGCCGGTGACCAGGAGCTGGGCGGGGTAGCTGGTGCCCGTGCCCGTTCCGGTGGACTGCGGGGCGCCCGGGGTCAGGGCGCCGGTGGCGGGGTCGTAGCCGCAGACGACGACCGTGTTGTCGAGCTCGCACGCGAGGTAGGCGTGGCGGCCGCCCGGGTGGAAGGTGAGGTGGCGCGGTCCGGCTCCCGGACGCAGTGCGGCGTACGAGAGCTGTTCCAGGGTGCCGCGGTCCTCGTCGAGCCGGTACGTGTACACGGTGTCGTTGCCCAGGTCGACGGCGAGGACATGGGCGCCGTCGGGGGCGGTGACGATCTGGTGGGCGTGGGGGCCGTCCTGGCCGGGTCCGGGCGCGGGCGCGGTGTGGGCGACCAGGTCCGTGCGCTCCCCCACCGATCCGTCGGCGGCGAGCGGATGCACCGCGACGCTGCCGGAGGTGTAGTTGGCGCTGAGCAGCCACCGCCCGCCGGGATGGACCGAGAGATGGCAGGGGCCGGCGCCGCCGGTGGACCGCGTCCCCAGCACCCGGAAGGTCCCGTCGCCGGCGAGGGCGACGGCCGTGACGCCGCCGTCCTGCTGCTCGTCGACGGCGTAGAGCGTGCGGCCGTCGGGGTGCGGCGCGAGGTACGAGGGGTTCTCGACGCCGGTGACGACGGTGCGGGAGGCGACGGAGCCCGTCGCCGTGTCGTACGAGGCGACGCCGATGCCCGTGCCGCCCGGGGTGGTCGAGGTGTACGTGCCCAGGAAGAGCGTTCCGGTCCGGCCCGCCCCGGGTTTCGCGGGATGCGGCGGCCGGCCGGGGCGGCGTTCGCTGCGGGGAAGGCCGGGGGCGGCGGCGAGGACGCCGCCCGTCAGGAGTGCGCCGAGGACGGTGCGGCGGCTGGTGGGCGATGTCATGCGAGGCACCTCGTGGGGTCGGTGGCGTCGGATGTGTCAGTCACAGTGGCCTTCCTCCGGCAGCCCGCGCAAGGCACGCACCGGCCATGGCGGGCACCGGCCATGGCGGGCACCGGCCGGCGCTGCGGGGGCGGGCTCCGGGTCAGTCACCGGACTGGATGTCGCCCCGGGTGGACGACGTGATCGGATCCCCCTGGGCGAAGTCCCCCGGCGGGATCCCCGGGTGGTGTCCGCCCTCCACGTGCTCGACCGCGGCCGCCGGGCCGAGGGCCAGGCGGGAGACGATCCGGTAGCGGTCGCCGCGGTAGAGCGAGTGCACGTACTCCACGGGGCAGCCGGTGGTGTCCGAGGTCAGCCGCTCGAAGAGGAGGGCCGGGGAGAGCTCGGGCACGTCGAGGAGCCGGGCCTCGGCGCGGGTGACCACGGTGGGCTCGATGGCCTGGACCGCTTCGTGGACGTGTACGTCGTGGCGCTCGCGCAGGTGCTCGTACAGGTCGCCGTTCTCCAGTTCCTGGGCGGTCAGGCCCGGGACCAGTCCGGCTCTGATGTGCAGGTGCTCGATGGCCATCGGGGTGCCGTCGACCAGTCGCAGCCGGGCGACATACACGATCTCCGCCGCGGGTGACATGCGCAGTTTGCGGCCGACCCGGGCGCCGGCCTGGAGGGTGGTGAACTCCAGCAGCCGGCTCGACCAGGCGCCGGCCGCCTGCGGGACCGTCAGGGCGAGGTCGGCCGCGACGAGCTCCTGGGTGATCTTCGCGGGTGCGACGAACATGCCCCGGCCGTGCTCGCGCACCAGCAGCCCGGCGGCGACCAGCTCGTCGATCGCGGCGCGCAGGGTGGGCCGCGAGACGCCGAGCGTGGCGCAGAGACTGCGCTCCGACGGGATGGCGTCTCCCGGGCTGCGCGACTCGATCAGCTCCAGTACCGCGTCGCGGGCCCGTTCCCGTTTGAGCACCGTCCCCGATGCGTCGGTGTCCATGCGCTGCCCCTCCTGACCTGTCACTCACTTACCAGTTGACCAACCAGTGCGGCCAACTCGGCTACTGGTCAAGGGAAGTGTAGCCGCTCTTCAGTCAATCGCCTCGGGCCATATTTCCACGAGATCACGAAAATCCTTATGCACCAAGGGGGTTGACGGCCTCATTGGTCTATGCCACCTTCATCCACCATCAAGAGATGAGCTGTCCAGTGGGCTTCACTGGTCAGGTGGTCAGGTCCTGTCTCCCAGAGGTGATCCGTGAAGTACCGCTTGCTTGCCAGTGGGTCCGCGCTCGTGATGGCCGCCGTTCTCAGTGCCTGCGGCTCATCGTCCGACTCCGCCGGGGAATCCGGTGGCGGGCCGACGGACATCGACGTGTGGCTGATGCGCGACAGCGTCTCCGCCCAGTTCCAGAAGGAGTTCGTGAAGGGCTTCGAGGCCGCGCATCCCACGATCAGGGTCCGTGTCCAGATCCAGGAGTGGGACGGCATCGGCGAGAAGATCACCGCCGCGCTGGCCAGCAACGACGCACCCGACGTGATCGAGAGCGGCAACACCCAGGTCGCCCAGTTCGCCCAGAGCGGCGGCCTGCTCGACCTCAGCGACAAGGTCGGCGAACTGAACGGCAAGGACTGGCTCAAGGGCCTCGCCGAGCCGGGAGCGTACGAGGGCAAGCAGTACGGCATCCCGTACTACGCGGCCAACCGAGTCGTCATCTACCGCACCGATCTGTTCGAGAAGGCGGGCGTCGACGCGTCCGCGATCAAGACGCGCGAGCAGTGGACCGAGGCCACCGGCAAGCTCAACAAGGGCGGCACGCAGGGCATCTATCTGCCCGGGCAGATGTGGTACGCGCTGGCGGGCTTCGTCTGGGACGAGGGCGGTGACCTCGCCACCGAGTCCGGCGGCACGTGGAAGGGCACGCTGGACACTCCCGAGGCGCTGCGCGGGATGGAGTTCTACGAACAGCTCCAGGCGCTCGGCAAGGGCCCGAAGGACTCGGACGAGGACTCACCCCCGCAGGCCGACGTGATGGCCCAGGGGAAGGTGGCCCAGGTGATCTCCACCCCGGGCGGCGCCAACGTCGTCATGGAGAAGAACCCGGCGCTGAAGGGCAAGCTCGGCTTCTTCCCGATCCCGGGCAAGAGCGCGGACACGCCGGGTGCCGTCTTCACCGGAGGCTCCGATCTGGTCATCCCCACGGCGTCCGGGCATCAGGACGCGGCGCTGACCTTCATCAAGGAGCTCACCGGCGACGCCTGGCAGAAGAAGCTGGCCGTGGCCATGAGCTACGTACCGAACCGGACGACGCTGGCCTCGGCGGTGGCGGACGATCCGGGCGCGGCCGCGATGGCGGTCGGCGCGGCGAACGGGCACGCGACGCCCAACACCCCGGGATGGGCGGCCGTCGAGGCGGAGAACCCGATCAAGGACTACATGGCGGCCGTCCTGACCGGCGGCGACCCGGCGAAGGAGGCCGCCAAGGCCTCCGCCGACATCACCCGCGCCATGAACACCGCTTCCTGATCCTCCGCCCATCCGCCCGACCACCGAGAGGAGGCGTGCCGTGTCGGTCATCCGGGAACGCACCGCACCCCCCAGCCGCCTGCGCCGCCCGGCGACCGGCACGTCAGGACCGCCGCGCCGGCTGCGGTCCGGGGAGCCGCGCGGCCTCTGGCCGTACGTCCTGATCGCACCCGCCGTCGGCGGCATGCTCTATCTGCTGCTCTACCCGCTCCTGCGCGCCGTACTGATCTCGCTGCAGGACTTCCGGCTGCGCCAGCTGATCATGGGTGACGCGGAGTTCGTCGGTCTGCGGAACTACCGGACGCTGCTGAGCGACCCGCGGTTCTGGGAGGTGGTGCGGCGCACCTTCCTGTTCATGGCGGTCAACGTGGTCCTGATCATGGTGATCGCGACCCTGGTGGCGCTGATGACCGAGCGGCTGGGCCGGTTCGGCCGCACGGTGGTGCTCAGTTCGCTGGTGCTGGCCTGGGCGATGCCGGTGGTCGCGGCCACCACGGTCTTCCAGTGGCTCTTCCACTCCGAGTTCGGCATCGTCAACCGGCTGCTGACCGAAGCCGGCTTCTCCTCCTTCGACCGCTATCCGTGGTTCGCGCACGGCACCGCCGCCTTCTCGATCCTGGTCCTGCTGATCGTCTGGCAGTCGGTTCCGTTCGCGGCGATCACCGTCTACTCGGCGCTCACCACGGTCCCGGCGGAGCTGTACGAGTCGGCGCGGCTGGACGGGGCGTCCGGCTCCCGGATCTTCCGTTCGGTCACCTTCCCGATGCTCAGGCCCATCTTCCTGCTGGTCTTCTCGCTCGAAGTGATCTGGACGTTCAAGGCCTTCGTCCAGATCTGGGTGATGACCCGCGGCGGCCCGGGCGACGCCACGACGATCCTGCCCGTGTACGCGGTGCAGAAGGCACTGGCGGGGCAGCGCTACGACCTGGGCTCGGCCGCCTCGATGATCACCGTGGTCCTGATGTCCGGAGTGCTCGTCCTCTACTTCCGCCAGATGTTCCGACAGGAGGACGAGTACCGATGACCCTGCTGCGCCCGAGAGTCCGGCGGATCCCGCTGAACGCCGCCGCCGTACTGACCGTCCTGGTCTGCCTGTTCCCCGTCTACTGGATGATCTCGACCGCGTTCAAGCCGTCGCGGGACATCCAGTCCGCCGACCCGAAGCTCTTCCCGCACACCTGGACCCTCGACCACTTCCGCACCGCCGTGCAGGCCGACGGGTTCGAGCTGTTCTGGCGCAACAGCATCCTGGTGACGCTCAGCTCGATCCTGCTGGCCCTGCTCGTCGCCATCGGCTCGGCGTACGCCGTGGCCCGGATGCGCTGGAAGGGACGCCGGCAGTTCATGCTCATGGTCTTCATCGCCCAGATGGCGCCCTGGGAGTCACTGATCATCCCGATCTACATCATCTCCCGCGACACGGACATGCTCGACCGGCTGCCGACCCTCACGCTCGTCTACTTCATGGTCACGCTGCCGTTCTCGATCGTGGTGCTGCGCGGCTTCATCGCCACCATTCCGCCGGAGCTGGAGGAGGCCGCACAGGTCGACGGCTGCACCCGGACCGGCGCCTTCCGGCGGGTGGCCCTGCCCCTGCTCGCACCGGGGCTGATGGCGACCTCGCTGTTCGGCTTCATCACCGCGTGGAACGAGTTCGCGTACGCCAACTTCCTGATCATCAAGCACCAGGACAGCCGCACCCTGCCGGTCTGGCTGTCGTCGTTCCAGAACACCTTCGGCACCGACTGGGGCGCCACGATGGCCGCCTCGACCCTCTTCGCCCTGCCCGCGCTGGTCGTCTTCCTTCTCCTCCAGCGCCATGTCACCTCCGGCTTCGCGGCCGGCGCCGTCAAGGGCTGACACCCGAGAACCGAACCCGGAGGCCACCCGTGCCCGCATCACACCCGGAACAGTCCCTCGTGCCCCGCCCCCGCAAGGTCTCGGCCCGCCCCGGCCGCTTCACCCTGGACCAGGACACCTCGGTACGGGCCTACCCCGGAGCGGAGGGCGCCGCCGACCTGCTGCGCACCCTTCTCGCCCCGGCCACCGGCCTGCCCCTCGCCCCCTCCGCCACCGGCCGCATCGTGCTGGCCCTCGATCCGCAGCTGGGGGGCCTCGGCGAGGAGGGGTACGGGCTCACCATCGGCCCGGACGCCCTGCTGCTGCGGGCCGCGCGGCTCCCGGGCCTGCTCTGCGGCGTCCAGACGATCCGCCAGCTCCTGCCCGCCGAGGCCCTGTCGGGCACGGCGCAGCGGGATGCGCCGTGGACGCTGCCCTGCATCGAGATCAGCGACGTACCGGCGCACCCGTGGCGGGGGTCGATGCTCGATGTGGCCCGGCACTTCCAGCCGGTGTCCTATCTCCGCCGGTACGTGGACCTGATGGCGCTGCACAAGCTCAACACGCTCCACCTCCACCTCACCGATGACCAGGGCTGGCGGATGCCCGTCCCCGCCTACCCGCGGCTGACCGGCATCGGCGGCCACCGCAGACAGTCGATGTCCGGCCCGCCGGGACGCCCCGACGAGAGCTTCGACGGGATTCCGCACTCGGGGGCGTACACCCGGCAGGAACTGCGGGACCTGGTCCGTTACGCGGCGGCGCGCGGGGTGCGGGTGATGCCGGAGATCGAGATGCCGGGCCATGTGCGCGCGGCCCTCGCCGCCCACCCCGAGCTGGGCAACGATCCCTCACGGCGGCTCGACGTGTGGACCCGCTGGGGCGTCTGCGACACGGTGTTCGGCGTCCACGAGGAGGTCTTCGACTTCTGCCGGACGGTGCTGGAGGAGGTCATGGACGTCTTCCCGTCCCCGTACATCCACGTCGGCGGCGACGAGTGCCCGACCACCGAGTGGGAGACGAGCCCGGCGGCGCGGGCGCGGGCCGCCGCGGAGGGGCTGCCGGACGCCCGGTCGCTGCACGGCTGGTTCATGGGGCGGATCGGGTCGTTCCTGACCGAGCGGGGCCGGCGCCCGGTCGGCTGGGCCGAGACGGGCACCGAACTGCCCCCCGATTTCACGGTGATGACGTGGCGCGACCCGGCCCACGCGCTGGCCGCCGCCCGCCGCGGCCATCAGGTGGTCGCCGCCCACTACCGCGCGACGTACCTGGACTACGCCCAGTCCGCGGACCCCGCCGAGCCTGCCGCCCAGCCGGGGCCTCCCGTCGGTCTGCGGGCCGTCCATGGCAACCGGCCGGTGCCGGACGGCTGGGACGCGGCGGACGCGGCCCGCGTGCTGGGCACCCAGGCCCAGTTGTGGACCGAGTACGCCGGCACGCCGGAGCGGATCGAGTACCTGACGTACCCCCGGCTGTGCGCCCTCGCGGACCGTGCCTGGTCGGGCGGTCGCAGCGACTGGCCCGGCTTCGTGTCCCGGCTGGGCCGGCACACGGCACGGCTCGACGCCCTCGGCGTCGGCTACCGCCCCCTGAACCCCAGGTCGCTCCAGACCACTTCCCCATGAACAGCGCCATCCCAGCAGGAACCACTCCCCCACGACCGTTCCGGAGAGGAACAGGTTCATGAAGTCACTCGCGAAGAGCCGGATCCGAGCGGTGGCGGCAGCCGCCGCCACCGTGGCCCTGGGCTGTACGGCCCTGGCCGCCGTCCCGTCGTCGGCGAGCGCCGCCGCCGGCCACCTGACCGTGCAGTACCGCACCAGTGCGTCCGGGGCCACGGCAGACCAGAGCGAACCCTGGCTGAAGGTGCGCAACACCGGCAGCACGGCCGTACAGCTCAGCGCCGTCAAGGTCCGCTACTACTTCAAGGGCGAGGCGGCGGGCGACGCCTACCGGTTCGCCTGTTCCTGGGCGGTGAAGGGCTGCGCGAACATCACCGGCACGTTCGGCACGCTCGCCTCCCCGACCGCCACCGCCGACCGCTATCTGGAGATCGGCTTCACCCCGGGTGCCGGTTCGCTCGCCCCGGGCGCGGACACCGGTGACATGCAGCTGCGCTTCTACCGGTCGAGCTGGCAGACCCTGGTGCAGAGCGACGACTACTCCTTCGACGCGGGCCGGACGGCGTACGCCGACTGGTCCAAGGTGACCGCGCAGCTGGCCGGCGCCACGGTGTGGGGCCAGGCCCCGGAGGGCAACGGCCCGACGGATCCCACCGACCCGACCGATCCGACGGACCCGACCGGTCCGCCGGAGGGCGCGCCCACGCTGTTCGACGACTTCAACTACAGCGGGCACACCGATCCGCAGATCGCCGCGCACGGCTGGAGCGTCCGCTCCAACTCCGGCGGACCGGGTGTGCCCGGTGCCACCTGGGCGCCGGAGAACGTCACGTTCGCCTCCCAGAGCGGGAACTCGGTGATGAACCTGGAGACGTCGACCGCGGGCAGCGGCGAGTCGACGAAGCAGACCGAGATCCTGACCCGGTCGATGAAGTTCCGCAACGGCACGTACGCGGCCCGGGTGAAGTTCAACGACGCACCGGTCTCCGGCCCCGACGGCGACCACCTCGTCCAGACGTTCTTCACCATCAACGACCTCAAGGCACCGATGGCGGACGACTACGCGGAGTACGACTTCGAGTACCTGCCGAACGGCGGCTGGGGCGAGAGCGGCAACATCCTGTACACGACCTCGTGGGAGACCTACCGGCCGGACCCGTGGGAGGCGGTCAACGCGCATACCGAGTCCCGGCAGAGCTACGCGGGCTGGCACGACCTGGTCGTGACGATCGACGACAGCGCGATCACGTACTACATCGACGGCCAGTTGTTCGGCACGCACGGTGCGGCGTATCTGCCGGAGCGCGGCATGTCGATCAACTTCAACCAGTGGCTGATCGACCTGGCCGGACAGACGAGCACGACGCCGCGCTCGTACGACCAGCAGGTGGACTACGTCCTGCACGTGAAGGACCAGGTCCTCACTCCGGCTCAGGTCGGCGCCAGGGTGAGCGCGTTCCGCACAGCGGGGACGACGTTCCAGGACACGGTGCCGGCCGGGTGATCCGGTAGCGGACGCGCGGGCGGGGCGGAGGGCCATCGAGGCCTCCGCCCCGCCTTCGGTCTGTCCGGGGTCCGTTTTCCGGGCACCCCCTTGACATCGCCCCCACCCTCCAGGCAATCTTCCGTTAAGCAGAAACTAACTTCCGCAATACGGAAGGAGCGCCGAAACCCTCATGGGCTACCCGGACCAGCGCTTCGATGTGAACCTTTCGATCCTCTTCACGGAACTCCCGCTCCTGGAGCGACCCGCGGCAGCCGCTGCGGCGGGCTTCACGGCGGTCGAGCTGTGGTGGCCGTGGACCGAGACCCCCACCCCTCCGCAGGCCGAACTCGACGCGCTCAAGAAGGCGCTCGACGAGGCGGGCACCCAGTTGGTGGGGCTGAACTTCTACGCCGGACAGCTGCCCGGCCCCGACCGCGGCGCGCTCTCCGTGCCCGGCACGGAGTCGGACCGCTTCCGGGCCAACATCGAGGTGGTGGCGGACTTCGCCGCCTCGGTCGGCTGCAAGGCGCTCAACGCGCTCTACGGCAACCGGGTCGACGGCGTCGACCCGGCCGCGCAGGACGAACTCGCCCTGGAGAACCTGGTCACCGCCGCCCGCGCGGCCGACCGGATCGGGGCGGTCCTGCTGATCGAGACCCTGAACGAGCCGGAGTCGCCGCGCTACCCGCTGGTCAGCGCACCGGCCGGGATCGAGGTCGTCGACCGGGTCAACGCGGCGACGGGCCTCGGCAACGCGAAGTTCCTCCTGGACCTCTACCACCTGTCGATGAACGGCGAGGACCTCAGCCAGGTCATCACCGCGTACGCCGGCAGGACCGGGCACGTCCAGATCGCGGACAACCCGGGGCGCGGCGCGCCCGGCACCGGCTCGCTCCCGCTGGAGCAGCTCCTCGACGAGCTGACGAAGGCCGGTTACGACGGCTGGGTCGGCCTGGAGTACAAGCCGGGCGACCGGACGGGCGCCGAGTCCTTCGCATGGCTCCCGGCCACCGCGCGGGCCGCCCGCTGAGGGCGGCGGACTCCCCCTCGTACACACGCTTATCGGAAGGCACCCTCATGAGCAACAACCTCCCCAAGGTTGCGTGGATCGGGCTCGGCATCATGGGTTCGCCCATGTCCGAGAACCTGATCAAGGCCGGTTACGACGTCACCGGTTACACCCTGGAGCAGGACAAGGTCGACCGGCTGGCCGCGGCCGGCGGGACCGGCGCGTCCTCGATCGCCGAGGCGGTCAAGGACGCGGACGTGGTCATCACGATGGTGCCCGCCTCCCCGCAGGTCGAGGCGATCGCGTACGGCCCCGAGGGCATCCTGGAGAACGCGAAGCGCGGCTCGCTGCTGATCGACATGTCCTCGATCACCCCCCAGACCTCGGTGGACCTGGCGAAGCACGCCGCCGAGAAGGGCATCCGGGTCCTGGACGCCCCCGTCTCCGGCGGCGAGGCCGGCGCCATCGAGGCCGTGCTGTCCATCATGGTGGGCGGCGGGCAGGCCGACTTCGACGCCGCGAAGCCGCTGCTCGACGCGCTGGGCAGGACCATCGTGCTGTGTGGTCCGCACGGCTCCGGACAGACGGTGAAGGCGGCCAACCAGCTGATCGTCGCGGTCAACATCCAGGCCTGCGCCGAGGCCGTCGTCTTCCTGGAGAAGTCGGGCGTCGATCTCTCCGCCGCCCTGGACGTCCTCAACGGCGGACTGGCCGGCTCGACCGTGCTGACCCGCAAGAAGGACAACTTCCTGAACCGGAACTTCGCCCCGGGCTTCCGGATCGACCTGCACCACAAGGACATGGGCATCGTCACGGACGCCGCCCGCAACGTCGGTGCCGCACTGCCGGTCGGCGGCGTGGTCGCCCAGCTCGTCGCCTCGCTGCGCGCGCAGGGCGACGGCGGGCTGGACCACTCGGCGCTGCTGCGCTCGGTCGAGCGCCTGTCCGGTCAGCCCGTCCGGGGCTGACCGATGCGGCCGGGCCCCGCGCGGGCCCGGCCGGCACCACCCGCCGGGTGCGCATCCCCCGGCCCACAGACTTCCGGGCGGCGCCGGCGCTGACACCTGTCCTGTCGCGCCCAGGCGCCGGCGCCGTCCGGAACACCTCCCGCTCCACCCCTCCCTCATGAATTTCAACAAACTGTTGACGTCGGGTTCGGAGCGTACTTACGCTCCTGGAGCCCCCAGGGCGTCGCAGTTCAGCAGCTCCCGTACGGAAGGTCGCCCCGACACCATGACGCAGCGCGTGCTTACGACCGAGTCCGGCGCCCCGGTCGCCGACAACCAGAACTCCGCCACCGCCGGCGCCGGCGGCCCGATCCTCCTCCAGGACGGTCACCTCCTGGAGAAGCTCGCCCGCTTCAACCGGGAGCGCATCCCGGAGCGCGTGGTGCACGCCCGGGGCTCCGGCGCGTACGGCTACTTCGAGGTGACCGACGACGTCACCGGTTTCACCCGTGCGGACTTCCTCTCCGAAGTGGGCCGCCGCACCGAGACGTTCATCCGGTTCTCGACGGTCGCCGACTCGCTCGGCGGCGCGGACGCGGTACGCGACCCGCGCGGCTTCGCGCTCAAGTTCTACACGGACGAGGGCAATTACGACCTCGTCGGCAACAACACCCCGGTGTTCTTCATCAAGGACCCGATCAAGTTCCCCGACTTCATCCACTCGCAGAAGCGTGACCCGTTCACGGGCCGTCAGGAGCCGGACAACGTCTGGGACTTCTGGGCGCACGCACCCGAAGCCACGCACCAGGTCACCTGGCTCATGGGCGACCGCGGCATCCCCGCCTCGTACCGCCACATGAACGGCTACGGCTCGCACACCTACCAGTGGACGAACGCCGCGGGCGAGGCCTTCTTCGTCAAGTACCACTTCAAGACGAACCAGGGCGTGCGCTCGCTCTCCGCCGACCAGGCCGCGGAGCTCGTCGGCAAGGACGCCAGCTCCCACCAGACGGACCTGCTCCAGGCCATCGAGCGCGGAGTGAACCCGTCCTGGACGCTGTACGTGCAGGTCATGCCCGCTGCCGAGGCGGCGGACTACCGCTTCAACCCGTTCGACCTCACCAAGGTGTGGCCGCACAGCGACTATCCGCTCCAGCGGGTGGGCCGGCTGGTCCTGGACCGGAACCCGGACAACGTCTTCGCCGAGGTGGAGCAGGCCGCGTTCTCCCCGAACAACTTCGTGCCCGGCATCGGCCCGTCCCCGGACAAGATGCTCCAGGGCCGGCTGTTCGCCTACGCGGACGCGCACCGCTACCGGCTGGGCGTCAACCACACCCACCTGCCGGTGAACGCGCCGCGCACGGCCGTCGTCGACAACTACGGCCGCGACGGGCTGCACGCCACGCGCAACGGGGCCCGGCACGACAAGAACTACGAGCCCAACTCGTACGCGGGCCCGGCCCAGACGGACGCGGCCTTCTCCGCCCCGCTGCCCGTCCAGGGCTGGACCGGCACGCACGAGGCGCCCGCCCACGCGAAGGACGACGACTTCTTCCAGGCGGGTGAGCTGTACCGGCTGATGTCGGACGACGAGAAGGGCCGGCTGGTCGCCAACATCGCGGGCGGCCTGTCGCAGGTCACGCGCGATGACGTGATCGAGAAGAACCTCGCCCACTTCCACGCCGCGGACGCCGAGTACGGCAAGCGCGTGGAGGAGGCCGTCCGCGCCCTGCGCGAGGACTAGGCCCTCCCCCAGACCCTGCCCGCGCCGTCGCGCCCACCCGGATGAGGGGTTGCGCACGGTGCGGGCAGGACGAGGCCGCGGCGGCGGTGCGATGCCAGTGCGGTGGTGTGGGCGGCGGTGCCGGTTCCGGACCTGAAGGAACCGGCCCCCGCCGCCCTCTCGCGCCTCGCCGCGGCCCCTGTCATTCCGTTTCACCAGGGCGTGGAGCACGGACTACGGTCCCGTGCTCCACGCCCTTTCGCGTGCGCGGGCTCATGGGGTGAACGGTTCCGTCCTCACGCGCCGGGCGGGCTGGGATGCGGCGCCGGACGGGCCGGGTTGCGGCGCCGGACAGCCGGTCGAACTGCGGACGCGTCGTTTCTTCGCCGTGGACGCCGCGCGCCGTCACAGCGGACGGCCGGCACGATCCAGCCCGTCCGGCGCTTGAGGACAGCTTTCCAGCCGTCCGGCGTCTGAGGACAGCCCCCAGCCCGTCCGGCGCCGAGGGCACAACGCCGCGGCCCCCGCCCCCGTACAACGGAGAGGCGGGGGCCGCGGGCCCGGGGCAGTCAGGCGGATGCGAGTGGGCGGATCGCCGTCGGGGCGTGGCCCGGCTCCGTCGCGACGTCCTCGAACTCGTTGACCGACGCGATGTCCGTACCGCTCATCGCGATGTTCGTGACCCGTTCCAGGATCGCCTCCACGACCACCGGCACCCGGAACTCCGCCGCCAGCTTCTTCGCCTCCTCGAAGGCCGGCAGCAGCCGGTCCGGCTCGGTGACCCGGATCGCCTTGCAGCCCAGGCCCTCGACGACCTTGACGTGGTCCACGCCGTAGACGCCCAGTTCCGGGGAGTTGAGGTTCTCGAACTCCAGGTTGACCTGGAAGTCGATGTCGAAGTTGCGCTGCGCCTGGCGGATGAGCCCCAGGTAGGAGTTGTTCACCAGGACGTGCACGTACGGGATGCGGTGCTGCGCGCCGACCGCGAGCTCCTCCAGCATGAACTGGAAGTCGTAGTCGCCGGAGAGCGCGACGACGGAGCCCTCGGGGTCGGCCGTCGCGACGCCCAGGGCGGCCGGGATGGTCCAGCCGAGGGGGCCCGCCTGGCCGCAGTTGATCCAGTGGCGCGGCCGGTAGACGTGCAGCATCTGCGCGCCGGCGATCTGGGAGAGGCCGATCGTGGTGACGTACCGGGTCTCGGGCCCGAACGCCCGGTTCATCTCCTCGTACACGCGCTGCGGCTTCAGCGGCACGTTGTCGAAGTGCGTCCGCCGCTGCAGGCTCGCCTTGCGTTCCTGCGTGGAGGCCGCCCACTGCGAGCGGTCCTTCAGCCGGCCGGCCGCCTTCAGCTCACGCGCCACCTCGATGAACAGCTCCAGCGCGGCCCCGGCGTCGGAGGCGATGCCGAGGTCGGGGGCGAAGATCTTGCCCAGCTGGGTGGGCTCGATGTCGACGTGGACGAACGTCCGGCCCTGCGTGTAGACGTCCAGCTTGCCGGTGTGGCGGTTGGCCCAGCGGTTGCCGATGCCGAGGACGAAGTCGGACTCCAGGAAGGTCGCGTTGCCGTAGCGGTGCGAGGTCTGGAGGCCGACCATGCCGGCGTTGAGCGTGTGGTCGTCGGGGATGATGCCCCATCCCATCAGCGTGGGGACGACCGGAATGCCGGTCAGTTCGGCGAACTCCACGAGGAGTTCGCAGGCGTCGGCGTTGATGATGCCGCCGCCCGCGACGAGCAGCGGGCGCTCGGAGGCGTTCAGCATCTCCAGGGCGCGCTCGATCTGCTTGCGGCTCGCCGCGGGCCTGTGCACCGGCAGCGGCTCGTACAGATCGGGGTCGAACTCGATCTCGGTGAGCTGCACGTCGATCGGCAGGTCGATGAGGACCGGGCCTGGACGGCCGGTGCGCATCAGGTGGAAGGCCTGCTGGAAGACGCCGGGGACCTGCGCGGCCTCCAGGACGGTGGTGGCCGCCTTGGTGACCGGCTTCGCGATCGACGCGATGTCGACCGCCTGGAAGTCCTCCTTGTGGAGCACCGCGGTCGGGGCCTGGCCGGTGATGCACAGGATCGGGACGGAGTCCGCGATGGCGGAGTAGAGGCCGGTGATCATGTCGGTGCCGGCCGGTCCCGACGTGCCGATGCAGACGCCGATGTTCCCCGGGCGGGCCCGGGTGTAGCCCTCCGCCATGTGGGAGGCGCCCTCGACGTGGCGGGCGAGCGTGTGATGAACCCCGCCGGAGGCTTTGAGAGCCGCGTAGAAGGGGTTGATCGCCGCGCCCGGCACACCGAACGCGTTGCTGACGCCTTCGCGCTTGAGGATCTCAACTGCCGCTCGGGCAGCGGTCATTCGAGGCATTGAGTGCTCCTGCTCGGACCTGGGTGGAGTCGGGCTCTGTCGCGCCACCTGAGAGCACCAATTCCGCATTACGGAAAGTTGATTCTGCTATACGGAAGCAAATCTAAAGCGCACCCGGACAGCCGTCAAGGGAGGCGGCCGGGGAGGTCACGCCCGTGGACCCGAGCGACGAAGTACCCCAAGTCCCTCCCGGAGACCTCGCTCTTGGTGGAGCATGGAGGTACGGAGCGGAGCCGGCCCGGAATCCGGGTGCGGGCCGCATGGTCGTCGGCCGCAAGGAGTCCGAGGGTGGAATCAGTGCCGGTACGGTGCCCGGCCTGCCGCCGCGACCACGCGTACATGACGCCCGCCTATCCCTGTCCCTGCGGCTCGCCGACCGCCCCGCCCCTGATGCGCGGCGCCCCCGTCACGCCGATCACCCACCGCACCTGGAACGACGACTGGGTGACGGTGCGCTGCCGCGGCTGCGGCCGGCACGACCAGTGGCCGCAGCCGGAGCTGTGCTGCCCGTGCGGGGCCGTCCTGCGGATCCCGGTCCGCCCGGTGGCGGCGCCCGGCCGCGGGGACCGCTCCGCCGGGGCCGTACGGCCGTCGCACATACCGCTGCCGCGTACGGCCCCGGCGCCGCGGCCCCCGTTCCGGCCGCTGACGATCCGCACCGCGCGTGACGCGGTCGGCGCAGCCGCGCTGTACCTGACGTGGCTGGGCTACCGCGAGGTCGCACAGCCCGCCGAACGCCCCGCTTCCCGGATCGACCTGCGGGCGGCCGGACTGATCGCGCGGGTCGACTCCGCCACCCGGCCGACCGCGCTGCGCGACGTCGAATGCCTGTGGCTCCATGCCCTCAACGCCTCGGTGTCCAGCGTCTTCTTCTCACTGGCGGGCTACGCGCCGGACGCCCGGGAGCGGGCGGACGGGCTCCGCATCCCGCTGTTCGTCATGGACCTGACCGGGACCCCGCAGCCGGTGAACAGCCCGGCGGACGAACTGCTCAGCACCGGGGCCTGAGCCCGGTCTCCGCCACCGCCGGACAGGCCCTTCGCGCCATACTCAAGCATGCGCATCCGTCCAGCCCGCCGCTCCGATCTCCCTCTCCTCCAGGACATCGAGCGCGCCGCAGGCGAACCCTTCCGCACGCTCGGGATGCCCTCCGTGGCCGACGACGACCCTCCGTCCCTGGAACTGCTGGACGGCTACCGCGCGGCCGGCCGCGCCTGGGTGACCACGGGCCCCGACGACCGGCCCCTCGGCTATCTGATCGCCGACCCGGTCGACGGCGCCGCCCACATCGAGCAGGTCTCCGTCCATCCGTCGGCCGCCCGGCGGGGCCTGGGCAGCGCCCTCATCGACCACGCCGGGTCCCGCGCCGCACACGAAGGGCTGACCGCCCTGACCCTGACGACGTTCACCCACGTCCCGTGGAACGCGCCGTACTACGCCCGGCTCGGCTTCCGCGCCCTGACGGAATCCGGCCTCACGGACGGGCTGCGCAAGATTCGCGCCGAGGAGGCGGAGCACGGCCTCGACCGGTGGCCCCGGGTCTGCATGCGGCGCGACGTGCCGCACCTCACAGAAACCGTCCCGCCACAGTGAGTGCTATCGGTCACGTTCGAGCCAGGGGCCACAGATGTTCGGTCGGTTGTCAGTGGAGGGCCCTAGAGTGGGGCGCATGGTCTTAACTCCACGGCTTTCTCCACCCACGACACCCGCCGCCCCGACGCGCCACAGCTTTCCCGCGCAGCCGGCCCACCCCGCCGCCGTCGAGGCGAACGAGGCGATCCGCGCGCTCGTGGACGCGCGCGCCGGACAGGACTGGTCCCCCGTGGAGTCCGCGGCCTACGAGGTACTGCTGATCGAATGGGCGGCCGCGACCCAGGGCACCGCCGGCGACATCATCGAAGCCGCCTGACGGTGCCCGCCCGCCGGCGCTACCGGCTGTAGTTGTCCCGCAGTTCGACCTTCCGGACCTTTCCGCTGACCGTCATCGGGAAGGCCTCCATGATCCGGAGCAGGCGCGGCACCTTGTAGTGCGCCAGCTGCTCCGCGCAGAAGGCCTTGACCTCCTCCAGGCTCGGCGGATCCGCCGGGTCGGAGGGAATGACGCAGGCCAGGATCTCCTCGCCGTACCGCTCGTCGGCGACACCCACCACCTGCACGTCGGCGATCTTCGGGTGCCGGTAGAGGAATTCCTCGACCTCGCGGGGATAGACGTTCTCGCCGCCCCGGATGATCACGTCCTTGATCCGGCCGACGATCTGCACGTATCCGTCCTCGCGCATGACCGCGAGGTCCCCGGTGTGCATCCAGCGCCCGGCGTCGATCACCTCCGCGGTCCGCTCGGGCTGCTCCCAGTAGCCGAGCATCACGCTGTAGCCGCGGACGCACAGTTCGCCCGACACCCCGCGCTCCAGCGTCACCCCGGTCGCCGGGTCGACGACCTTGACCTCGATGTGCGGCATCACGCGGCCGACCGTGCCCGTGCGGCGCTCCAGGTCGTCGTCGCGGCGGGTCTGGGTGGAGACCGGTGAGGTCTCCGTCATGCCGTAGCAGATGGACACCTCGTCCATGTGCATCTCGGCGACGACCCGCTTCATCACCTCGACCGGGCAGGGTGATCCGGCCATGATGCCGGTGCGCAGCGAGGAGAGGTCGTACGAGGAGAAGGTGGGGAGGTTCAGCTCCGCGATGAACATGGTCGGGACGCCGTACAGCGAGGTGCAGCGCTCCTGTTCGACGGCGGCGAGCACGGCGGCCGCCTCGAAGGCGGGGGCGGGGATCACGATGCAGGCACCGTGCGAGGTGGCGCCGAGATTGCCCATGACCATGCCGAAGCAGTGGTAGAACGGCACCGGGAGACAGATCCGGTCCTGTTCGGTGTAGGCGACCAGCTCGCCCACGAAGTAGCCGTTGTTGAGGATGTTGTGGTGGGAGAGGGTGGCTCCCTTGGGAAAGCCGGTCGTGCCGGAGGTGTACTGGATGTTGATCGGGTCGTCGCAGGACAACCCGGCTTCCCGGGCGGCGAGTTGCTCCGATGTCACCGAGCCGGAGACGGCGAGGAGCTCGTCCCAGGAACGGTCGCCGATGTAGTGCACGGCGCGCAGGCCGGGGCAGTTCGCCCGGACCTGGTCGACCAGGGCCCGGTAGTCGCTGGTTCGGTGGGCGAGCGAGGCGGCCAGCAGCGAGATGCCGGCCTGCTTCAGCACGTACTCCAGCTCGTGTGCCCGGTAGGCGGGGTTGATGTTGACCATGACGGCGCCGATACGCGCGGTCGCGTACTGGACGAGCACCCACTCCGGGCAGTTGACCGCCCAGATGCCGACCCGGTCCCCACGGTCCACGCCCGAGGCCATGAGCGCACGGGCCAGTTCGTCGACGGCCGCGCCGAACTCGGCGTAGGTCCAGCGCCTCCCGGACGGTACGTCGACGAGCGCCTCCCGGTCCGGGTACGCCTGGACCGCCCGGTCGAGATTGCGCCCGATCGTGTCGCCGAGCAGGGCGGTGGTGCCGGTGCCGTGGGCGTAGGACGGCTCGGTCATGCCAGGTCCCCCTCGCTGTACTCGGTGCCGCCGCCCTGGGCGGTGCGCTCACGCAACTCGATGCGGCGGATCTTCCCCGAGACGGTCTTGGGCAGCTCGGCGAACTCCAGCCGGCGGACCCGCTTGTACGGGGCGAGCACGGCACGGGAGTGGGCGAAGAGCACCTTGGCGGTGTCCGGTCCGGGCTCCCAGCCCTCGGCGAGCACGATGTACGCCTTCGGGACGGAGAGGCGCACCGGGTCGGGGGCCGGCACGACGGCGGCCTCGGCGACCGCTTCGTGCTCCAGCAGGGCGCTCTCCAGCTCGAACGGGGAGATCTTGTAGTCGGAGGCCTTGAAGACGTCGTCGGCGCGGCCGACGTACGTGATGTAGCCGTCGGCGTCGCGGGCGCCGATGTCGCCGGTGCGGTAGTAGCCGCCCGCCATGGCCTCGGCGGTACGGTCCGGGTCGCCGTGGTATCCGGTCATCAGGCCGACCGGATGGCCGGACAGATCGAGCGAGATCTCACCCTCGACGGCGCCGGGCTCGCCGCTGACCGGGTCGAGGAGGACGACCTTGAAGCCCGGGCTGGGGCGGCCCATCGAACCGGCCTTCAGGACCTGGCCGGGAGTGTTCGCGACCTGGACGGCGGTCTCCGTCTGGCCGAAGCCGTCGCGGATGGTGACGCCCCAGGCGCGCCGGACCGTCTCGATGACCTCGGGGTTCAGCGGTTCGCCCGCTGCGACGACCTCGCGCGGCGGGGTCGTCAGCTGGGAGAGGTCGGCCTGGATCAGCATGCGCCAGACGGTGGGCGGGGCGCAGAAACTGGTGACGCCCGAGCGGTCCATCTCGGCCATCAGCCGGCCGGCATCGAAGCGGGTGTAGTTGAAGATGAAGACGGTCGCCTCGGCGCTCCACGGGGCGAAGAGGTTGGACCAGGCGTGCTTGGCCCAGCCGGGCGAGGAGATGTTGAGGTGGACGTCGCCGGGCTTGAGCCCGATCCAGTACATCGTCGACAAGTGGCCCACGGGGTAGGAGACATGGGTGTGCTCGACGAGCTTGGGGCTGGCGGTGGTGCCCGAGGTGAAGTAGAGCATCAGCGGTTCGTCGGCGTCGGTCTCGCGGTCCGCCGTGAAGGTCTCCGGCTGCTCGTCGGCCCCGGTGTAGGAGATCCAGCCCTCGGTGTCGGCGCCGACGGAGATCCGGGTGTAGTCGCCGGGCACGTCGTCGAACTTGGCGGTGTCGGCGTCCCGGACCAGGACATGCCGGACCCGGCCGCGCTCGACGCGGTCGCGCAGGTCGACGGGGCCCAGCAGCGGCGTCGCGGGGATGACGACGGCGCGCAGCTTCATCGCGGCGAGCGCGGTCTCCCAGAGTTCGGTCTGGTTGCCGAGCATGACGAGGATGCGGTCGCCCTCGCGCACGCCCTGGGCACGCAGCCAGTTCGCGGCCTGGTTGGAGCGGGCGGACATCCGGGCGAAGGACACCTCGGTCCGTCCGCCGTCCTCCTCGACGATGTGCAGGGCGGTGCGGTCGTTGCCCTCGGCGATGACGTCGAACCAGTCGATCGCCCAGTTGAAGTGGTCGCTGCGGGGCCAGCGGAAGCCCTCGTACGCCGCGGTGTAGTCCTCGCGGTGCCGAAGCAGGAAGTCCCGGGCGGCCCGGAACGTCTCCGTCGCGCTGGATGCCGACATGTGCCCTCCTCAGTGCGGACCGGACCGGTCTCGGTCTCGGGCCGGTCGCTTAACATCATGTAAACAGTGACCCAGCTCTCACCACCCCCGAACGGGGGTGCCGTGCGGAATACCGTGTTCCCGGAGCCGGGCGGAGAGGCGTCAGCGTGCCGGAATCGGTCGATGCGGTCGAGATGCAAGCGGCGCTGCTGCGGCTGCGCCGGACGAGCGGGCTGCCCGTGGCGTTCGGCGGGCTGCTCTCCGACACCCGCCACGCCAGGATCGCGGAGCTGAACGGGGCGCAGACCACGGCCCTGCGCGGACTGGTGATCTCGGCCGGCAGCGGCCTCGGCGGCAAGTCGATCGCCCTGTCCCGGCCGTGCGCGGTGACCGACTACCACTCCTCGCGCCACATCAGCCACGAGTACGACATGGCCGTGGCCGCCGAGGGCCTGCGCTCGGTGGTCGCCGTACCCGTCGTCGTACGCCGCAGGGTGCGGGGTGTGCTGTACGGCGCGCTGCGCGAGCCCCTCGGCCTGGGGGACCGTACGTTCGACGCGGCGGTCGCGGCGGCCCGCGACGTGGAGCAGGCGCTGGTCGTGCGGGACGAGGTGCAGCAGCTGCTCGCCGTGACCCGGGAGGAGGTCACCGACCCGCGGGCCGTGCCCGGGGCGTGGGAGGACGTCCGGGAGGCCCACCGTGAGCTGCGCGCCCTCGCACCCAAGGTCGTCGACCCGGAACTGCGGGAGGAGTTGCTCGCGGTGTGCGGGCGGCTCGCCGCCGCGGCCGGTACCCCGGCGACCAGGGCGCGCGGGGTCCAGCTGGCGCCGCGCGAGGTGGACGTGCTCGCCTGCGTCGCCGCGGGCGCCACGAACGCGGTGGCGGCGGCCCGGCTCGGACTGCGGCCGGAGACGGTGAAGGGGTACCTGCGCGCGGCGATGCGGAAGCTGGGCGCGCACACCCGGCTGGAGGCGGTCGTGGCGGCCCGGCGGGCGGGGCTGCTGCCGTAGGTTCAGTCGGGCGGCCCGGCGGGCGGGGCTGCTGCCGTAGGTTCAGTCGGGCGGCCCGGCGGGCGGGGCTGCTGCCGTAGGTTCAGTCGCCGAAGTCGACGAACGGGGCGAAGCGGACGTCGGCGTCTTCGGTGGCCGCCTCCGTCATCGCGGACCGCAGGGCCACGGCCTCGTCCGTGACCTCGTCCCGCTCGGCCGCGGTGAACGGGCGCAGCTCCTGCACGGTGACCGTCGTCGGCGTACCGGGACCGGCCTCCAGCCGCCAGATCGCCGCGAGGAACCCGTCGACCAGCACGCTGCCGTACGCCTGGTTCCCCACCCCGTTGCGTCCCTTGAGCGGTGCCGGAATCACACGGGTCCGGTCCGCGTGGCCGAGCAGGACGTTGTCGAACTCGGGCAGGAAGCGGGGCGGGGCCGGGGTGTCCTCATCGGGACGCGGGGCGTCGGGCAGGTCGAACAGCTCGACGCCGTTCTCGTCGCGGAAGGTGACCAGCTGCGGGCGGAGCCGTTCGAAGACCTCGCGCAGCCGGGCCAGCCCGGCCCAGGACTGCATGTCCTTGACCGAAGCGGGTCCGAAGGCGGCGAGGTAGCGCAGCACGGTGCTGTCGGGCGCGGGAACCGGCTCGGAGGGTCTGCCGAGCCAGTGCTCCGCGGTGGTCAGCGCGACCTGGCCGCTCTTGCCCCAGACACCGCGCGGAGTGGTCTGGACGAGGGGCAACAGGCAGCGTGCGGCCGTGCCCAGCGCCTGCGGATCCGCGTCGGGCCACTCGGTGAGCAGCCGTTCGCGGATCTCCTTCGGGGTGCGGGGCGCCTCTTCGACGTATGCCCTGCCGAGGTCCCTCAGCCGGTCGAGGTCCACGCCCACGAGCCCCTTCCGGAAGATCCTGAGCTCCCGGTCGCGGGCCTCCTGGACGAGGGGGCGCAGGGTCAGGGCGTCGTCGGCGGTGTGGGTGTGGAGAGTGGAGCGCAGCGTGACGATGCGGACGACCCGGCGCGACTCCATCAGCGTGGCGAGGTGGGCCGGTTCGAAGCCCTCCAGCCGGGCGAGGAGCTGGAAGTACGGCGGCTTGGTGTTCTGCGCCTGGAGTCCGACGAGATGCCGGACGGCGTCCTCGGCGCTCATCGCCGTACGCCGGAGCAGGAGTTGGCGCTCCAGGGTCGCGCGCCCGAGTGCCCGCGGCGAGAGCACGGCGGCCGGGGCGGCGGCGGAGGTCTTCTTCTTCACAGCCATGGACGGCACGCTACGCGGCCATGCGGTCAGGTCCCGTCCTGATGGCGGCTTCCCGGCCGGGGCGCGTCCCGGTGGCGGAGTCCCGCAGCGGTACGTCCCGCGCCATGCCGCGGCCGGCGGGTTCCCGGATCGCGGGCCGGCCGCCCGCATCATGGTCCGGTGATCAGCGTCCTGTTCGCCGTCCTGACCGCGCTCAGCAACGGCGCGGCCTCCGTCCTCCAACGCCGTGCCGCGAGCACCGCACCCGACAGCGAGGCGATGCGGCTGTCGCTGATCGGCCATCTGCTGCGCCAGAAGGTGTGGCTGGCCGGCATCGGCCTGGTGATCGTCGCCGCCGTCTGCCAGGCCGTGGCGCTGGCGACGGGCCCCATCTCCGTGGTGCAGCCGATCTTCGTGATCGAACTGCCGGCGACGCTCCTGATGGCCGGATTCGTGATGCGGGTGCGGCTGCCCCGGTCCGTGTGGTCCGGCGTGGCCGCCGTGACGTTCGGTCTGGCCCTCGGCCTGGCGTCGGCCGCTCCGGGCGGCGGCAGCGCCGCGGTGCACGGGGCCGCGTGGGTCCCCGCGCTGATCCTGACGGGTCTGTTCGAGGCGGCGCTGATCGGGAGCGCGCTGGCCACCCGCGGCAATCCGCGGGCGGCGCTGCTGGGCCTGGCCGCCGCGTGCGCGTACGCACTCACCGCGGCCCTGATGAAGGACGCCATGGCCCGGCTCGACGAGGGCGGGGCGGCGGCGCTGTTCACGTCCTGGCAGCTCTACGCCACCGCGGCGGCGGGCGTCGGCGCGCTGTTCCTGCTGCAGAACGCGCTGCAGGCGGGCACGCTGGTCGCGGTCCAGCCGTGTCTGACCCTGGGCGACGCCCTGATCAGCATCCTGTACGGGGTGACCCTGTTCGGTGAGGACCTGCGCACCGGCTGGTGGCTGCTGCCGGAGCTGCTGGCCCTCGGGCTGATCGCCGCGGGCTGCGTGGTACTGGCGCGCTCGCCGCTCGCCTCCGGGAACGCGACGGCCCCGGCCCGTGCGCGGCGCGTCGACTGAGACGCCGCGTACGGGCCGGGGCCGGGGCGCTCACGCCGGGCGCCCGGCGGTGGCCGGTGGCTACTTGCTGACCGCGAAGCGCATCAGGGCCTGCTCGTCGCCCTGCTTGATCTTCCCCGTCTCGTTGATCACCTCGAGCTTCCAGCTGCCGCCGACCCGCATGGCCTTGGCCACGGCGCAGCCGTTGTCGTTGCTGAGGAGGCTCGGCCAGATGTCGGCGACCTGCTGGGTGGTGCCGCCCGTGGCGTCGTACACCTTGAAGCTGATGTTGCGCGCGCTCTGGAAGGAGCTGTGCTTCTTGTACGCGGCGGCGATGAAGACGATGGACGTGATGTTGGGCGGCACCCGGGCGAAGTCGACGGTCACGGTCTCGTCGTCGCCGTCACCGTGCCCGGTCTGGTTGTCGCCGCTGTGCACGAGCGCGCCGTTGGCCAGCGGGTCGAGGGAATCCAGGCCTGCCAGCCGCACGGGCTCCGCGCCCTGCATCGCGATGGCGATCAGGTCGAGGTCGGTACCCTTCTTCTGACGCAGCTTCCCGATCAGTCCGCCACTGGCGCCGACCGTGGGGTCCCAGGACACCCCGATGGACAGATGGGTCACCCCGTCCAGATCCGCCGGGCCGTCTTCCTTCTTCAACGTGATCATGCGTGATCCTCTTCGTGGCGAGATTCCTACAGGTCGAGTGTGCCTGGTGTCCCCCGGACGCATCCCATCAGGGGCAAAATTTCGACCAAGTGTTGGACGGCTCAGGACGGATTGTCCTGCGTCGGCATGATGTGGTCGGGCGCGCCGTCGTGATAAGGACCCGCGGTCTCCACGACGCCGCGGGCGCGCAGCCGCTCGATGTCGGCGGCGCTACGGCCCAGGCCTGCGAGGATTTGCCCGGTGTGCCGGCCCGCCGCCGGCACCGGATCCATCCTCGGGGCGACCCCGCCCAGGTCCACCGGCGGCAGGAGTGCCCGTACGGGGCCGGGGGCGCCGGGCACGGCGACATCGCGCCAGCGGTCGCGCTCGGCCAGCGCGGGGTGGTCGAGGAACTCCGCGACGGAGTTCACACCGGCGTTGGCGATCGCCGCCCGGTCCAGGAGCTCGCCCGCCTCCTCGCTGCCGAGGTCCGCGAACCGTGCGGCGACGATCGCGTTGAGCTCCTCGCGGTGGGCGACCCGGTCCGGGCCGGTGCGAAAGCGCGGGTCGTCGACGAGCCCGGGCAGGCCGAGAACGGTGAGGCACAGGGCGTCCCACTCGCGCTCGTTCTGGACGGACAGCATGACTTCCTTGCCGTCGGCGGCGGTGAACGGCCCGTACGGCGCGATCGTGGCGTGCTGGGCACCCATCCGCGGCGGCTGGGTGCCGCCGTAGCGCGTGTAGTACGCGGGCTGGCTCATCCACTCGGCGAGCGCGTCGAAGAGGGAGACCTCGACGGTGGGCGCCCGTCCGGTGGTGGCCCGGGTGAAGAGGGCGGACAGGATGCCGCTGTAGGCGTACATGCCACCGGCGATGTCCGCCACGGAGATGCCCGAGCGCGCGGGTTCGCCGGGCGAGCCGGTGATCGACAGCAGTCCGGTCTGGCACTGCACCAGGAGGTCGTACGCCTTGCGTCCGGACCACGATCCGCTCGTGCCGTAGCCGCTGACCGTGCAGGTGATGAGGGAGGGGTGGCGTGCCTGGAGCGCGGCGGCGTCCAGGCTCATCCGGCCGGCCGCACCGGGGGCGAGGTTCTGGACGAACACATCGGCTGTGGCGATGAGTTCGTCCAGGATCTCGCGCCCCTCGGGCGACTTGAGATCCAGGGTCAGGGATTCCTTGGAGCGGTTGAGCCAGACGAAATAGCTGGCCTGGCCGTGCACGGTGGTGTCGTAGCGGCGGGCGAAGTCACCGCCTCCGGGGCGCTCGACCTTGATGACGCGCGCGCCGAGGTCGGCCAGCTGACGGGTGGCGAAGGGCGCCGCGACGGCCTGTTCCAGGCTGACGACGGTGATGCCCGCGAGCGGAAGCGGATGCGGTTCGGTCATGCGCACATGATCCCGGGGCGGCGGTCACCCCGGGGGTGTCGGCGGCCCGGCCGGCTCAGGCGGTCGGGCCCGGCGCGACGAGCGGCGTCCCGAGGAGCTGGTGCCCGCCGCTGGCGAGCATGCGCACCTCACCGCGCTCGCTGATCTCCGCGCGTACGATTCCGGTCTCGTCCTCGTAGACCGGGTACCCGGCCGCGCCGGACCGGTCGGTCCGCTTGACGATCACCGTGTCGTCCTCCACGGCGGACGACTGGAACACCAGCTGGTAAGTCTCCGGGCAATCCATGACGGCCTCTCCACGACGGCCTCCGGGCGGACAGTGCCGGCCGGGCCGCGACCGGGCCGCGCGTCGCGCGGTGCCCGCCCGTCCGGCCTGCACCTTCCATGGTCTCGCAGACCGGCCGTCCCCGCCCGCGCACGGCCGCACGGTGCGAGCCCCGGCCCCGGCTGCCTATCCTGAAGGGGTATGGGAGTTCCAAGGCAATCGGGCCGATCAGCCCCATTGCTCCCGCGTCGTACGGCAGGCATGACCCGGGATCCCCGACACCGGGAAGGGAAACGTCATGGAAGGTGCCGACCGGGGCGACGATGTGTACCAGCCCCAGCAGCCGGAGGCCTCCGACCCCGTCGAGCAGCTCGACGCCGCGGACACCCTCGACGACCGGCAGCTCGCCGACGTCCTGGACGAGGGGTACTCGCCTCCCGAGCGGCCATGGGTCGTGGAGGATCTGGGCACCACCGGGTCCGAGCAGCTCAGCGGGGAGACGCTGGACGCCCGGCTGGCCCGGGAGCTGCCCGAGACCGCCGGTCCGCCCGGTGACGGCGTGGGCGACCTGTCCGACGGGGACGGCGAGCCCCGGGACGCGGAGGTCGGGGACGTACGCGCCGGACGGCTCACCCGCGAGCTGGACCTGAACGAGCCGGACAGCATGGCCGGCGAGGACGTCGGGATCGACGGGGCGGCGGCGTCCGCGGAGGAGGCGGCCATGCACGTCATTCCGGACGCCCAGGCGTAGCTCCTTCCCGGCCGCCGCGACCGCCCGCCGCCGCCCTTACCCCGGAGGTAATCGACGCCCTCCACCCCGTCGGACATCGTGTTCCTCACCAGCACAGCGCTCCCGGCCCAGCGGCCGGAGCCGAGGGAGAGGACCGCACGATGACCGCATACGACGAGGCCGTCCAGCGCTACTTCGCCGCCTGGAACGCCGCCACCGCCGAGGAGTTGGAGAAGGCGGTCGCCGCGGCGTTCACCGAGGACGCCACGTACACCGACCCGCTGGCCGACGTACGGGGGCACGAGGCCCTGGCCGGCGCCATCAGCGGCGCCCAGCAGCAGTTCCCCGGCTTCTCCTTCCGGCCGGCTGGGGCGGTGGACGGGCACCATGCCCTCGCCCGGTTCAGCTGGGAACTGGTCGCCGCCGCCGACGGTTCGGCACCGGTCGCCGGTTCGGACGTGATCACGCTCGCCGACGACGGGCGGATCAGCTCGGTCAGCGGCTTCCTGGACCGCGTGCCGGTCTCCTGAGCCGTCCGGCCGGGCGGCGGCGGCCGGTGGCCGGGTGCCGGTCTCCCGAACCACCCGGCCGCGCGGCCACCGCCGGTGCGTACCGGCCTCCGGGTCCGGACGGTCCGTCACGGACGGCCCGTCACCGGACCTCGGCCAGACCGATGCCGAAGTGGCCCTCAGCGCGGTCGACGGTCTCGAAGAGCCGGTTGGCGGGCCGCGGCAGTCCGTAGTGGCCCCGCAGGGTGCTCGCGGTGTACTCCGTGCGGAAGAGGCCGCGTTCCTGGAGGATCGGGACGACCCGGTCGACGAAGACCTCCAGGCCGGACGGCAGGACGGCGGGCATGATGTTGAAGCCGTCGGCAGCGCCGCTGTCGTACCACTGCTCGATGGTGTCGGCGACCTGCTCGGCGGTACCGGCGAAGGTGCGGTGGCCGCGGCCGCCACCGAGCCGGCCGATCAGCTGACGTACGGTCAGCCTCTCGCGTCTGGCCAGCTCCACGATGAGGGTGTACCGGCTCTTGGCACCCTCGATCTCGTCCTCGGTGGGGATGTCCCCGGGAAGTTCCGCGTCCAGGTCCAGGTCGTCCGGGGCGATCCTCAGCGTCCGGGCGAGCTGCCGCTTGGCGTACTCGGGGACGATGAGGTTCTCCAGCTCGGCGTCGAGCGCCAGGGCCTCGGCCTCGGTGTCGCCGATCACGGGCACGATGCCGGGAAGGATCTTGATGCCGTCGGGATGACGGCCGATGCCCTCGGCGCGCTGCTTGACGTCCTTGTAGAAGGCGATGCCTTCCTCCAGGGTCTGCTGCGCGGTGAACACGGCCTCCGCGTACCGTGCCGCGAAGTCCTTGCCGTCCTCGCTGGACCCGGCCTGCACGAGCAACGGGTAGCCCTGTGGCGGCCGTTGCACGTTGAGCGGGCCTTCGACGCGGAAGAACTCCCCGCTGTGCCCGATCTTGCGCACCCGTTCGGCCAGGGCGTGGACGCCGCGTTCCTTGTCGGCGATCACGGCGTCGTCGGCCCAGCTGTCCCAGAGCTTGGTGGAGACCTCGACGAACTCGCCGGCCCGCCGGTAGCGGTCGTGGTGCAGCGGGGTGTCGTCCAGGCCGAAGTTCCGGGCCGCGTCGGCGCCCGCGGTGGTGACGATGTTCCAGCCGGCCCGGCCGCCGGAGACATGGTCCAGCGAGGCGAACCGGCGGGCCAGGTTGTACGGCTCGTTGTAGCTCGTCGACGCGGTGGCGATGAGGCCGATGTGACGGGTGGCCCCGGCCAGCGCGGTGAGCAGGACGGTGGGCTCCAGCTTGGCGGCGGGCCGTCGGCCGGGGTCGCCCATGAGGACCGGGCTGTCGGCGAGGAACAGCGAGTCCAGCCTGCCGCGTTCGGCGATCCGGGCGAGGTTCTTGAAGTGCTCGATGTCGGATTCGGCCTCGGCCGGGCTCTCGGGCAGCCGCCAGGACGCCTCGTGATGGCCGGTGGACATGAGGAACGCGTTGAGGTGCAGCTGCTTGCGTTCAGGCGTGCGGGACATGGGTTTCCTTCGCTTCGGCAGGGGCCTGGGGCTGGGAGACCCCGAGGGCGGTGAGCAGCGTGTCGCGGTACTCCTGGAACCGGGGGTCGCGGCGGGAGCGAGGGGTGGGCAGGTCGACGGTGAGGTCGACGGAGATCCGGCCGTCCTCCAGGACCAGCACCCGGTCGGCGAGTTCGACGGCCTCGTCCACGTCGTGCGTGACCAGCAGCACCGCGGGGCGGTGGCGGTCGAAGAGTTCGCGCAGCAGACCGTGCATCCTGATCCGGGTCAGTGCGTCCAGGGCGCCGAACGGCTCGTCGGCCAGGAGCAGTTCGGGTTCGCGGACGAGGGCTCGGGCCAGTGCGGCGCGCTGCTGCTCACCGCCGGACAGTTCGTGCGGCCAGGACCGGTCGCGGCCCTCCAGGCCGACCTCCGCCAGGGCGGTCAGGCCGCGTTCGCGCGCCCCGGGGCCGCGCAGCCCGAGGACGACGTTGTCGATCACCCGGAGCCAGGGCAGCAGCCGGGAGTCCTGGAAGGAGAGCGACACACGGTCGGGGACGGTGAGTTCGCCGGACCCCTCGACGGTGTGGTCGAGCCGGGCGACGGCCCGCAGCAGGGTGGACTTGCCGGAGCCGCTGCGGCCGAGCAGTGCGGTGAACTCGCCCGGCGCGACGGTGAGATCGAGTTCCCTGAGGATGTCGCGGTCGCCGAACCGGCGGACGAGCTTCCTGGTGCGGATGGCGGGGCGTTCGCCGACGGCCGTCGTACCGGTCCCGCGGCCGGGGTTCAGCCCGCCAGGGTGCGTCGCCATGACAGGACCTTCCTTTCGACGGCGCGTACCGCCGCGTCCGACGCGAAGCCGAAGATCCCGTAGGCCACCAGGCCCACGATGATCACGTCGGACTGGGCGTACTGCTGGGCCTGGAACATCATGTAGCCGATGCCGCTGGTGGCGTTGACCTGCTCGACGACGATCAGTCCGAGCCAGGACGCGGTGACGCCGAGGCGCAGTCCGACGAAGAAGCCGGGCAGCGAACCGGGTACGACGACCTTGCGGACGAACTGCGCGCGGCTCAGGTCGAGCCCCTCGGCGAGCTCCACGTACCTGCTGTCGATGCCGGTCAGCGAGGCGTACGTGTTGATGTACATGTTCACCGCGACACCGAGCGCGATGACGGTGACCTTCATCTGTTCGCCGATGCCGAGCCAGAGGATCAGCAGCGGGAGCATGGCCAGGGAGGGGATGGCGCGCTTGATCTGGAGCGGCCCGTCCAGCAGGTACTCGCCGGTGCGGCTGAGTCCGGCGGCGACGGCGAGCAGGACTCCGGCGGTCACCCCGAAGAACAGGCCCAGTCCGGCGCGCTGGAGCGAGATGAGGACGTTGTCCTGGAGCCGGCCGCTGGAGATGAGGTCGGACGCCGTGGACAGGACGGTGCCGGGGCCGGACAGGATCCGCGGGTCGAGGTAGCCGGTGGCCGAGGCCGACCACCACAGGGCGACGACCAGGACCGGGCCGGTCAGCCGCCCGAAGGGAACGGCACGGCCGGGGCCGAGCCGTCGGCGGGTGCCGCGAGGCGCGGGCGGGACGGGCTTCGTCCCGGGCGCCCGTCCGCCGGCCGGCTCCGCCCCGGTGTTCTTCCGTGGGGCGTGGGCCGTGTCCGCACGGCCCGCGGTGGGGGTGTTCGTCAGCAGTTCGGTCATGACGTCTCCCGGTACCGGGCGGCCACGGCCCCGGCCGCGATCGGCTCGAAGCGGCGGTCGAACAGCTCGGCGGCGTCCTGCTTCGGTACGAAGCCGCCGTCGGCCAGCAGGTCGGCGGTCTCCTGCTCCCACGCGATCGCCTTGTCCCAGCTGACCGGGAAGGACGGCTTGTGGAGCGAGGCGACGATGCGCCTGCCGTCCTCCCGGGAGACGCCCTGGTCCTTGACGTAGTACGTGTCGACCCACTCGTCGGTGTTCTCCCAGGCCCAGGTCTGGCCGCGGGCCCACAGCGGGATGAAACTGCGGACGGCGGCCACCTTGGCCCGGTCGTTCAGCACCTCGTTGGGTGCCCAGAGGACCGAGAGCAGGTCCACGACGTCGGTCTTCACGCCCCGCGCCCCGTCCTTCGCGTACTGGGTGAGGTACTTCGTGAAGGTCGGTTCGCCCAGCGGAGCCGCGTCGACCTGCCCGGACTGCAGGGCGGTGAGGAACTGGGTGCTGGGCAGGGCGACCAGTTCGACGTCCTCGTTGGCCAGCCCGGCCTGCTTCAGCGCGCGCAGGACGACGACGCCCTGTGCCTGCCCCTGGGAGAAGCCGATCTTCTTGCCGCGGAAGTCGGCCACGGACCCGATGTCCGAGCCGGGCGCGGTCGCGAAGACGTACGAGGGATGGTTCCGCACCTGCACGGCGACGATCTTCGCTGCGACCCCGATGGCGTGGGCCTGGATCGGTGGAATTCCGGCGTTGACCGCGAGATCGATGGAATGGGCCCGGAATCCCTGGATGATGTCGGGGCCCGCGGCCAGGTTGGGCCACTGCGAAACGGTGAAGGGAAGGTCCTTCCGCAATCCGGCCGGACCCAGCTGGAGTTGTGTGGACCGGACGGCTATGGAGAGTTTCGTCCCCGGCGGCGGCGCCCCGGAGGGCAGTTTTCCTGCGGGTTCGGCGCTTGCCGCCGTTTCGATCCGGGGTGAGCAGGCGGCGAGCGTGCCGATGACCGCTCCGCCGGCCAGGGCGAGAAATGACCTGCGGCCGACGGTCCTGTATGTGTCGTGGCGTTCCATGGTGAATTCCTGATCCTTTGTTCTCGGGCGGGGCGGGCTGTCAGAGGGAGTGGTAGGTGCCGTCGTGGAAGAGCAGCGGGCTGCGTGCCTCGTCGAGCCGGGCGTCCACGACGCGGGCGATGACGATGCGGTGGTCCCCGGCCGGGACGATCTGCTCGGTCTCCAGCCGCAGCCAGCCGGCCACCCCGTCGAGCACCGGCTCGCCCTCCGGCAGACGGCGCCAGCGGGTGGGCGCGGCGAACCGGTCGATGCCGCTGGTGGCGAAGGTGGTGGCCAGGAACTGCTGTTCGGCGCCGAGGAAGTTCACGACGGCGGTGCCGGCCCGTTCGATGTGCGGCCAGGACGAGGTACCGGTCCCGATGCCGAACGACACGAGCGGCGGGTCGAGCGAGAGGGAGCTGAGCGAGGTCGCGGTGAAGCCGATCGGGCCGTGGCCCGCGTCCGCGGTGACGACGACGACTCCGGCGGGATAGCGGCGGAACGCCTGCTTGAACCGGTCCGGAGCAATGCCCTTCGCGAGTGATTCCGGAAATGAATGCGCGGTGATGGTCAACGTCTCTCCCGTGATGGAAAGCGGAAACGGGGCAGGGAAATGCGGCAGAGCGCACACCTGTGCGGAACAGCCCTTGGGCGCGCGACGGCGTGAAACGCTCGCCGGAATTCAGGGAATGGTTACCGGGGGCCCGGGCAGGGGCGACAACACCGGCACCCTGCCGGAACGCGGGACGGCGCGACGGGACGGAAGGCGCGCGTCATCGAGGACGCGTCTCCTGAATTCCGCTGCCGGCTGGTCATGAATCCATCATCCCGTTCCGATTCGGACCCGGTCAACAATGCAACTGCCTGAATTAAGTCGAATGGTTTCCGCAGGAGTTGAGAGGGCCTCAGGACACGGCGGGAAGCGCCGGCCAGTGACCCAGCGGGTCCTCGTACAGCGCGCCGAGCGCCACCGCGCCACCCGCCGTGGCCAGCACGGAACCGGTGAAGCTGGAAGGGACGACGGCTCGCTCCGGGTCGTCGCAGACCCACGAGCGCTCCGCGACCTCCGCCCGCAGATCGGCCAGACACTCCGGGATCCGGCCCGCCCCGGGTTCGACCACGACGAGTACCTCCGGGTCGAACATGTCCAGCAGCAGGGCCGCCGCCCGGCCGACCAGCCGCGCCCGCCGGCGGAACAGCGCCACCGCGCGCGCGTCACCGGCCAGCGCTCGTTCCAGGAGCTCCGGGAACGAGCCGGCGAACAGCCCCTGCGCCGCCGCCCGCCGCACCATGGCGCGCTCCGACACCTCCGACTGGAGGCACCCGCTCCGTCCGCAGGAGCACGGCTCGGCGCCGCCCGTTCCGCCGGCGCCGAGCGGCAGATGCGCCACGCTGCCGGCCCCCGAGCGCGGGCCCCGGTGCACGGCCCCCTCAGTGGCGAACGCGGCGTCCACGACGGCGCCGACGAAGAGCAGCACCGTACTGGTGCGGGTCGACTCCTCGCCGAACAACTGCTCCGCCCGGGCCAGCGACCGGGAGTGGCTGTCCACGTGGACCGGCAGCCCGGTCGCGGCGGCGAGGACGGCGCGGGCGGGCACATCGCGCCAGCCGAGCTGGGGGTGGGCCACGATCACCCCGCTCACGGGATCGACCCGGTGGCCGGTGGCCAGACCCAGGGCGAGCACGGTGCGTCCGCCGGCGTGCGCGGCCACCAGCCGGGGCAGCCGGGCCGCGAGTCCGGCGAGCATGCGGCGTGGTTCCGTGGTGCGGTGCGGCTGCCGGTCCTCGGCGACGATCCGGCCCCGCAGATCCATCAGGGAGACGGTGGAGTGGGCCACGGCGATGTGCGCTCCGGCCACCAGATAGCCGTCGGTGTCGATCGCGACGGGGACGTGCGGCCGGCCGAGCCCCGTGGGCCCGGCGGTCTCCGCGTTCTCCCGGACCAGTCCGCGGGCCAGCAGCCGGCCCACGTGCCCGCTGACGGAGGCGGGCGAGAGGCCTGTGAGGCGGGCGACGGTGGAGCGGGCGACCGGCCCGTGGTCGAGGATCGCCCCGAGGACGGAGCCGGTGCCCCCGAGCCGGCGGCCGGGCGCGGCGGCGGGTATGTCGGAGCGGCGCAGCGGGGCGGGACGGTCCTCGTGACGGCGGCGGACGGGCGCAGACAGACTCTTCACAGTGTCTTCCAGGTCCTCGGTGGCAGCGGGTGGCGCGGTGCGTGCTCCGGCAGGGAGCTCGGGGCAGACCGTCCGCGGCACTGGGCCGGAGGGTGCTGCCTCTTCCGTGGAGAGGGACCGGGCGAGGAACCGGGGCGGGCGCGGCTGCTCGGCGCGGACGTGGTGCTCTCAGACGCGGTGACACACGGCGGAGCACACGCGCTTCAGGTCGATATGACCTCGCGTCGTCAGGTGTGCGGATCGCTGCATGCCGCGCAACGTAGCCGGACCCGCTCAACCCGGTCAAACCCTCGCCGCATCCTGGACACCCTTGCGCAGGACGGGTGTTGCCCGCGTGTTGCGGAGCATGGCGGGAGTGCGGCAGGCGTGTGAACGACGGGTCCGGAACCCGGCGGAGCCACGGCACCGGGCGGGCCCGGCGGCGCCCGCTCACCCGGCCGGGGGAACGATTTCTGGAATTAACCTCTGATGCCTTGTCATCGTCGGTTCTACGCGCATAGCTTGTGCTCCCTCACCACACTCTGAGGGGCAGTTTCCGTGCGCATATCCAGATCCCGTTCCGTCCTGCTGGCCGGCGCGGTCGCCGTGACCCTCTCGGCGACCGCGCTGCCCGCCGCCTTCGCGGCACCGTCCTCCACCGCCGTGATCTCCGAGGTGTACGGCGGCGGCGGGAACTCGGGCGCGACGCTGACCCGCGACTTCGTCGAGCTGGCCAACTCCGGCTCCGCCGCGTACGACCTGTCCGGGTTCAGCGTCCAGTACCTCCCCGGGACCCCGTCCGCGGGCTCGCTGTGGCAGGTCTCCGCGCTGACGGGTTCCGTCGCGCCCGGCGGCCGCTACCTGGTCGCCGAGGCCGCGGGCACCGGTGGCACGGTCGCCCTGCCCACGCCGGACGCCACCGGCACCGTCGCCATGTCCGCCGCGAGCGGAAGCATCGCCCTGGTCTCCGGCACCACGCCGCTGACCTGCAAGACCGCGGCCGACTGCGCCGCCGACACCCGCATCGTCGACCTGGTGGGCTACGGCTCCGCGGTCGTCCGGGAAGGCAGCGGCCCGGCCGCCGGCGCCTCCGCCACCGCCTCCGTGGCGCGTGCGGCCTCCCTCGCCGACACCGACGACAACGCCACGGACCTGTCCGCCGCGGCACCCACGCCCGTCAACGCGGCCGGTGAGACGTCCGGCGGCGGCACGGACCCCGGTGACCCGGGCAACCCGACCGAGCCCGGCACCGTGCGTGTCCACGACATCCAGGGCATCACCCGGGTCTCCCCGCTGGACGGCAAGGCCGTGACCGGGGTACCCGGCATCGTCACGGCGGTCCGCACCACGGGTTCGAAGGGCTTCTGGATCCAGGACACCGCCCCGGACGCCGACCCGCGCACCGGCGAGGGCGTCTTCGTCTACACCGGCTCCGCCGCCCCGGCGGTCGCGGTGGGCGACTCCGTCCTGGTCAGCGGCACGGTGGACGAGTACTACCCGTCGGCCACCACGCAGTCCATCACCGAGATCACCTCTCCCCGGACCACGGTCCTCTCCTCCGGCAACGCGCTTCCGGCACCGGTGGTGCTGGACGCGGCCGCGGTGCCCGCCGCCTACGTCCCCTCGGCGGGCGGCGCCTCGATCGACGCGCTGCCCCTGGAGCCGTCGGTGTACGCCCTCGACCTCTACGAGTCCCTCGAAGGCACCCGCGTGCAGATCGCCGACACCCGGGTCACGGGTGCCACGACCGCGTACGACGAGATCTGGGTGACCGTCGAACCGAAGCAGAACCGGACCCGGCGCGGCGGCACGCTGTACTCCTCGTACACCGACCAGAACACCGGCCGGATCAAGGTGATGTCGCTCGACACCTCGCGTCCCTTCCCCGTCGGCAACGTCGGCGACGTGCTGTCCGGCACCACCACCGGCGTGATCGACTACGCCTCGTTCGGCGGCTACAACCTCCAGGCCACCGAGCTCGGCACGCTCAAGGACAACGGTCTGCGGCGCGAGGTCACGCGGAAGCAGAAGGGCGGCGAGCTCGCCGTCGCCACGTACAACGTGGAGAACCTGGACGCGCTGGACGAGCAGGCCAAGTTCGACACGCTCGCCGAGGGCGTCGCGGTGAACCTCTCCTCCCCCGACATCGTCTCGCTGGAGGAGATCCAGGACGACAACGGCGCGGTCAGCGACGGCACCGTCGGCTCCGAGGCGACGCTGAAGCGGTTCACCGACGCGATCGTCGCGGCGGGCGGGCCGCGCTACGCCTGGCGCTATGTCGCCCCGCAGGACGGCCGGGACGGCGGCGAGCCCGGCGGCAACATCCGCAACGTCTTCCTCTTCAACCCGCACCGGGTCTCCTTCGTGGACCGCGCGGGCGGAGACGCGACCACCGCCGTGGCGGCGGTGCCGACGCGCAAGGGCGTGACCCTGTCGGTGTCGCCCGGCCGCATCGCCCCGGCGAGCGCGGCGTGGGACGACAGCCGCAAGCCCCTGGTCGGCGAGTTCCGCTTCCACGGGAAGCCGGTGTTCGTCATCGGCAACCACTTCGCCTCCAAGGGCGGCGACCAGCCGCTGCACGGCCGCTACCAGGAGCCGTCGCGCAGTTCCGAGACGAAGCGGATCCAGCAGGCCGCAGAGGTCAACACCTTCGTGAAGTCCCTGCTGGCGGCGGACAAGTCGGCGCGCGTCGTGGCGCTCGGCGACCTGAACGACTTCGCGTTCTCACCGACGATGTCCGCGCTGACCGCCGGCAAGGCCCTCAAGCCGCTGATCACCACGCTGCCGGCGAACGAGCAGTACAGCTATGTGTACGAGGGCAACTCGCAGACGCTGGACCACATCCTGACGAGCCCCGGCATCCGTCGGTTCGACTACGACGTGGTGCACATCAACGCGGAGTTCGCCGACCAGGCGAGCGACCACGACCCGCAGATCGTACGGATCAAGACCGACGGCCGCCGCTGATCCCGCCGCCCGGGCGGATCAAGACCGACGACCGCCGCTGACGCCGCCGCCCGGGCGGATCAAGACCGGCGACCGCCGCTGACCCCGCCGCCCGGGCGGATCAAGACCGGCGACCGCCGCTGATCCCGTCGGCCGGGCGGGGCAGGACCCGACCTGCCGCGCCCGGCCGCGGGCGCGGCAGCGAGGGCAGCGGCCGCAGGGCGGGCGCGGCCTCCAGGGGGCGGTCGGTGAAGAAGCGGGCGACGAGGTCCGCCACGTCGTCGGGCCGCTCCAGCACGACCCAGTGGTCGGAGTCGCCGATCGTCAGGAAGCGGCTTCCCTCGATCGTCTCAGCGAAGGCGCGCTGCCGTTCGGGGGAGGTCACGGTGTCGTGCTCGCCCGCGAACACGAGCGCGGGCACCCCGCTCAGCCCGCCGGAGAAGTCGGGCCGGTGACCCAGCGCCCGGCGCAGCGACTGCGCGGCGTGCGGGGAATGGGTGAGCGCGTGCACGAACGACCGCCGGACATAGCGCCGGGCGAGCTCCCTGCGGTGGACCGTTCGCCGAAGGTCCTGGCACATCAGCGCCTCGGTCGTCAGGGTGGCGAGCCCCTCCGTGTCCCCCTCCCCCAGCTGGTCGACGGCCCGGCCCCACTGGCTGCGCTGGGCCTCGCTGATGTGCGCCGGTACGCCGCCGAGTACCAGGCGGGCGATCCGGCCGGGGTCGCGCCGGGCGCAGCCGAACGCGATCGACGTGCCGTAGGAGAAGCCGAAGAGGTTGACCCGGGCCGCGCCCAGGTCGTCGATGATGCCCGCGACGGCGTCGTACAGGACCTCGTCGCCGGTGCCGGGCGGCAGCGGGTCGGCGCCTCCCATGCCGGGCAGATCGGCGGTGACGACCGGGGCGTGCGGGCCGAGGTGCTCGTCCATCTGCGGCCAGCCGTACATCCCCTGGAGCGCGCCGCCGATGACGACGACCGGCTCGGTGCGGGGCGAGGGCTGCGCGAGGACGCGGTAGCTGTAGCGCAGCCCGTGCACCGACAGGTGCCGGATGATCTCGTCGGGCATGGTCATCGGGCCTTCGGGCCTTTCGTTCGGATCGGGCTGGATCGGGAAGCGGGGTCCGGTGCCGTGCGGAGCGGGGCGGAGGAGCGGGTCATGGCGACCGTCGACCGCGCCGCGAGGTGCGGTGCCGGACCTCCGCGGGCCCAGCCTGATCCGGACGAAGGGCCCCCGGCCGCCCGCGGGGGTCAGGCCCGGGTGAGGACGAGTGCGGCGTTGTGCCCGCCGAAGCCGAGCGAGGTCTTGACCGCGGCGTCGAACGCGCCGGCCCTGGCCTCCTTCTGCACCACCTCGACGGGGATCTCCGGGTCGGGGGCGTCGAGGTTGACCGTGGGCGGCACGAGCTGGTGCTGGAGGGCGAGCACGGTCAGCGCGGTCTCGATGCCGCCCGCGGCGCCGAGCGTGTGGCCGGTCATCGCCTTGGTCGACGTGACGAGGGGGTGCTCGCCCAGGACCCGGCGCAGCATGGTCGCCTCGATCAGGTCGTTCGCCACGGTCGAGGTGCCGTGGGCGTTGACGTGGCCGATGTCGGCGGCGCCCAGTCCGGCGTCGGCGAGTGCGGTGCGCAGGGCCCGTTCGATGCCGCGACCGTCCGGGTCGGGGGCGACGGCGGAGTACGCGTCGCTGGAGGCCCCGTAGCCGGCGATGTGGGCGCGGACGGTGGCGTCGCGGGCGGCGGCGTGTTCGGGGCGTTCCAGGACGAGGAGGCCGGCGCCCTCGCCGACGACGAAGCCGTCTCGGTGGGTGTCGAAGGGCCGGCAGGCGGACTCGGGGTCGTCGCGCCGGGTGGAGACGGCCTTCAGCCGGCAGGCGCTGGCGATCAGCAGCCGGGAGCAGACGGATTCGGCGCCGCCCGCGACGACGATGTCGCAGGCGCCGGTGCGCAGCATCTGGTGGGCGGTGCCGATGGCGACGGTGCCCGAGGAGCAGGCGGTGGAGACGGCCTGGCTCGGGCCGTGGGCGCCGAGGTCGGTGGCGACGCTGCTGGCGGCGCCGTTGACGACGCTGAGCGGGGCCAGCTTCGGTGAGACCCGGCGGGCGCCGCGCTCGGTGAGGGCGGTGTGCTGCTCGTCGTAGAAGGGCAGTCCGCCGTGGGCGGAGCCGATGACGACGGCGACACGGCCGCTGTCCCAGACCGCGGGATCGAGTCCGGCGTCGGCGACGGCCTCGCGGGCGGCGATCACGGCGAGCTGCGAGAAGCGGTCCATGAGCCGCTGGGCGGCGACGCCGAGCAGGGCCTTCGGGTCGAGGCCCGTGATGGTGTACATGAAGTCGCAGGGCAGGTCGTGGAGTTCGGGCCGGTGCAGGACCGAGGGGGCCTCGGCGGCCTCGGACACGCCGCGCCACGCCGCGGCGGTGCCCACGCCGGCCGCGGTGACCAGGCCGATGCCGGTGACGGCGGCGGCGAACGGTTCGATCCGGTGACGGGCCGTCATGCCGCGGCCTTGCTGTGCACGGCGTCGACGAGTTGGCCGACGGTGTCGCGGGAGGTCAGCTGGACGTCGTCGAGGTCGACGTCCAGCCGGTCCTCGATGAGGAGCCGCAGTTCCTCCAGGGCCAGGGAGTCCAGTCTGAGCTGACGGAGCGACGCCTCGGGGCGGATCGCCACCGGGTCGGTACCGAAGTTCGCCACCAGCAAGGTGCTGATCTCGTCTGCCGTACTCATGGGGGGGCACTCCTCCGCTGTCGTACGCGGTGACGCCCTGCCGCGTGGGGTGTGCCTGCCATCGGGGGACGCCGGCCGGTCCGGAGGAACCTTTTATACGCCCTGGCGGCGACGGGTCCGGGCCGCGTTCCCCCGTGCGGTGGGGGGCTGTCCAGGTGTGCGAATTGGCCGGGGTGCGACGGGGGCGGAGGGCTCGGTCCGGGCCTGCGCCGCGCACGCCGTTCGCGGGCCGGCCAACGGGCCTCCTCACGGCCGGGATTCGCCCGTAAACTCCGCGATCATGACGATCGAAACGACTCAGGCGGCCGGAACGGCCGAGGCCGAGGCCCTGTTCTCCACCATGTCCACGATGCGCGCGATGCGCCGGCTCAAGCCCGAGCCCGTCCCGGACGAGACGATCGAGCAGCTCGTACAGGCCGCGGTGTGGGGTCCCAGCGGCGGGAACATGCAGTGTTACGAGTACGTGGTCGTGACCGACCGTGAGGTGATGGCACGTCTGGCTCCGCTCTGGAAGCGGTGCGTGGACGCGTATCTGGCGACGACCGGGAAGTACGCGCCGAAGGGCATGGACGACGCGGCGTACGGCCGGATGGTCGCCGCGATCGAGTACCAGCGCGACCACTTCGCCGACACACCGGCGCTGATCATGCCCTGCTACCGGTTCCCGGAGCCCCGGATGGAGGAGGAGGGCCTGGCGGCCTACGCGCAGGCGCTCGGCCCGGCCGGGGTCGAGCACATGATGAGCACGCAGACGCGCTTCCAGGCACTCGCCGAGGGGTCCTGCGTGTACCCGGGGGTCCAGAACATCCTGCTGGCCGCCCGGGCGCTCGGGCTCGCGGCGAACATCACCATCTGGCACCTGATGCTGGAGCAGGAGTGGAAGGAGGCGCTCGGCATCCCGGAGGACATGCAGACCTTCGCCGCCATTCCCGTCGGATGGCCGCAGGGCAACTTCGGGCCGGTCCGGCGCCGCCCGGTGGCCGACGTCATCCACCGCGACCGCTGGTAGGACCAGCCGTCCGGACCTCGCCCCGGCGGCGGGGTCCGGTCGGCGCCCGCCCCTCCCGGGCGGGCACTCAACTCCATTGGGGTGAAAGCGAGTTCGACACGCGGCGTCATGATTGTCATGCCCTGGACAGACGGATAGCCTGAGCGGGCCTCGCGGCCCCCGCTCCACCCCACCCGGGCCCGGCGCCGTTCTTCTCCCCCACAGAGCAGGAGCAGGTATGCCCACACGCGCCGCCGCCCACACCCGGGCCCGCGCCACCGTGCTCGCGGCCCTCACCGCCACCGTCCTGGCCGCGACCGGCACCCCGGCCCTCGCCTCGACGGACACCGGGCACCGGATGAACCGGGCGTTCGAGCGGGCCGCCGAGAAGTACGACGTGCCCCGCGATCTGCTCGCCGCCGTCGGTTACGGCGAGACCCGGCTCGACGGCCACTCCGGGCGCCCCAGCCAGGCGAACGGCTTCGGCGTCATGCACCTGGTCAGCAACCCCGCCCACCGGACCCTGGAGCAGGCCGCGGGCCTCACCGGGAAGTCCCTGGCCGAGCTCCGCAGCGACACCCCGGCCAACATCCTGGGCGGCGCCGCCGTACTGCGCCGTTACGCGGACGGGCTCGGCCTCGACGCCGGGGACCGCGACGACCTCGGCGCCTGGTACCCGGCCGTCGCCCGGTACAGCGGCTCCGACGGTCAGGCCGCCGCCCTCTACGCCGACACGGTCTACACCTTCCTGGCCGACGGGCTCGACGCCGTCACCCCGGACGGCGAGCACATCTCGGTGACGGGCCGCCCGGTCTCCCCGCACAAGGACGGCCTCACCGCCACGGACGCCAGCACCCGGAGCGCCGACTACCCGTCCGCCCTGTGGGTCGCCGCCGACCCGAACAACTTCACCCCGGGCCGCTCGGCGGCGATCGACAAAGTGGTCATCCACGTCACGCAGGGCAGTTACGCGGGCACGATCAGCTGGTTCCAGGACCCGGTGTCCGAGGTGAGCTCCCACTACGTGGTGCGCTCGTCGGACGGCCAGATCACCCAGATGGTGCGCGACAGCGACACCGCGTACCACGCGCGGAGCGCCAACGCCTCGTCGCTGGGCATCGAGCACGAGGGCTTCATCGACGACCCGTCCTGGTTCACGGACTCGATGTACCGGTCCTCGGCCGCCCTGACCGCGCACCTGTGCGACCGGTACGGCATCCCGAAGGACCGCGCGCACATCATGGGCCACGTCGACGTGCCGGGCAACGACCACACCGACCCCGGACCGTACTGGGACTGGAACCGCTACATGGAACTGGTCGGCGGGAGCAATGACGGCGGTACCGGCGCCGACGCGCTGAGCTTCACGGCGTACGCGACACAGCGCAGCGGCTCCACGGGTGCCCAGGTCAGAGCCGTTCAGACGCTGCTGAACGCGCAGCAGTACCCGGCCGGCGAGGTGGACGGCAGCTTCGGCCCGGCCACGGAGGGCGCGGTCAGGAAGTTCCAGACCGCGCGCGGTCTGACATCGGACGGGGTGGTGGGGGCGAAGACCTGGACCGCCCTGCTGTCCGCGGGTGCCACCTCCCAGATCGCCGAAGGCGCCTCGGGCGACGCGGTGAAGCGGCTCCAGCGCGCGCTGACAGCGGCGCTCGGCTCGACGGTCGGCGTCGACGGGAGCTTCGGCCCGGGGACGGCGACGGCGGTGCGGAGCTACCAGACGAGCCGGGGCCTGACGGTCGACGGGGTCGTGGGACCGGGTACCTGGGGAGCGCTCCAGGCGGGCCGCTGACGGCCGGCCCCCGGGGTCGCCGCCGGGCCCCGGGGGCTCTTCGTCACGTTTGGGTAACCTGCCGGAAACCCTTGACGTTTCTCCTGACGCCTTCCTAACCTCCTCGTGTAGTCGCACTTCACGTGCTGCGGCGCTTTCCGCAGTGTTTTGGCAGGCACAGACATAGACCACCTGTCGGTGGTTTCGTCATGCCTGTTTTTTTTGTGCTCCCCGTGCCGCCGATGGGTCTTCCTCGAAGGCGGATTCATGGCACAACGTCCGAGCGTCAAAGGCGTCGCCGACGTCGTTGCGCTCATCGATGGGCTGGGAAAGATCACCGGCCGGGCGCAAGTCATCTGGTTCCTCGTATTCGGCGGGCTGTTCCTCGACGCCTACTCGAACGCGGCGCTGAGCGCGGGTCTGGGACCGATGACGTCCCAGATGGAGCTGACCAGCACGCAGGTCTCGATCCTCACGGCCACCGCTCCGGCCCTGGCGATCATCTTCAATCCGGTCGGCGGCTGGCTCGCCACCCGCATCGGCCGGGTCCCCCCGCTGCTCATCGCCAAGGTCTTCGCCATCGCGGGCGCCCTGCTCGCCGCGTTCGCCGGTGACTTCACGGTCGTCTGGCTGGGCCGGGTCCTGGTGGGTGTCGCGTACGGCATCGACTTCGCCGTCGCCATGGCGCTGCTCGCCGAGTACACACCCGCCAAGCTCGGCGGCCGGCTGAACCTGTGGCAGGCCGTCTGGTACGTCGCCACCACCAGCAACCTCGCGCTCGCCCTGGTCTTCTTCAACCTGGACGTCGGCTCGGACATCTGGCGCTGGTCGGTCGGCTCGGCCGCCGTCGTGGCCGTGGCGCTCCTCGTGGGCCAGTGGCTGATGCTCAGGGAGAGCCCCACCTGGCTGGCGAGCAAGGGCCGCCTGGACGAGTCCGTCCTCAACCTGGACCGGATCTACGGAATCAAGGCCGTCGCCGGAAAGCCCGACGAGGCGACCCGCGCCGCGACGGCCGCGCCCGCCATCGGCTTCCGCCAGGCCGGACTGCTCTTCAAGGGCGAGTACCTGCCCCGCACCATCCTCTCCTCGGTCATCTCGCTCGGGCAGTCGATGCAGTACTTCGCGGTCGGCTGGTACCTCCCGCTGATCAGCCTGACGATCTTCGGCGAGAGCTTCGAGAAGGCCACGATCGGCTCGATGGTGTTC
Organism: Streptomyces sp. NPDC091416; assembly: GCF_044756845.1. Lineage (NCBI taxonomy): Bacteria > Bacillati > Actinomycetota > Actinomycetes > Kitasatosporales > Streptomycetaceae > Streptomyces > Streptomyces sp. NPDC091416. The sequence goes on along the minus strand of NZ_JBIVTU010000005.1, from coordinate 375,002 downwards.
AACGCCTTCGGCATCGCGGGCGGGCTGCTGTCCGCGTACTTCGGCCGCCGGCTCGGCCTGCGGCTCAGCTCCGCCGCCGGGTTCGCCGGGGTGTTCGTCGCTCTGATCGCGATGGGGCTGACCTTCGAGAAGGTCCCCACGGCCGTGGCGTTCCTGCTGCCGGTGCTCTTCATCCTCTGCCACTCCGCCGGCCCCGGCGCCAACGGCAAGTCCATCGCGGCGCTCTCGTACAGCAGTGATGTGCGGGCGCTCGGCACGGGTGTCACGGGGATGGTCGGCAGCTTCGGCAGTGTCGCGGGGCTGTATCTCTTCCCGCAGATCAAGGAGTCGCTCGGCCTCGCCGACACCTTCCTGGTGCTCTCCGTCGTCCCGCTGCTCGGCCTGATCACCTGTCTGGCCATCAAGTGGGACCCGATGAAGGCCGCCTCGCCCGACGAGGCCGCCCCGCAGCGGGCGACCGGTGCGCCGGAACACGCGGAGTCCGTCACCTCGCGCTGACCGTCCGCCGCTCCTGCCGCACCCCACGATGGTCCCTCTCCCCCTCCGTACAGCTCGCGATGCTCGCAATGAAAGGGCTGCAATGACGCAGACGCTCCCCGGCGCCGCTCCCCGGCGCGGTGTGCTGGCCATCGACGAGGGCACCACGGGCACCCGGGCCGGAGTCGTCCTCGACTCCGGCGCGGCGCACGAGGTGTTCTACCGGTCGATCGCGGTCAGCCATCCGGACGACCTCTCGGTCGAGCAGGATCCGATGGAGATCTGGACGGCCACGCTCGACGTGGCGCGCCGGGCCGTCGGCGCCGCCCGGGCGGACGGCATCGCCGTCACCGCCGTCGCGCTCTCCACGCAGCGGGCCACCGCGATGCTCTGGGACCGGGTCACCGGGCGGCCGCTGCTGCCCGCCGTGGTGTGGCAGGACCGGCGGTACGCCGCCGAGCTCACCGCTCACGAGGCCACGTGGGACGCTGCTCTCACCGCCCGTCAGGGCCGGCCGGTCGGCGCCCGCGCACCGTTCCTCTGGGCCGCCCGGCAGATCGCCGCGCACCCGGAGGTGGCCGCCGCGCACCGCGAGGGCCGGCTGCTCTTCGGCACCGTCGACACCTGGCTGATCTGGCGTCTGACCGGCGGCGCCGTGCACGCCACCACCCCGACCAACGCCGCGTCCAGCGGGGGTTACCTGCTGGAGCGGCACGCCTGGGACGAGGAGTGGATCAGCCACCTGGGCTTCCCTCTCGACCTGCTGCCCGAGCTCCGCTCGGACGACGCCGGATTCGGCACGACCGACCCGGCCGCCCTCGGCATCGCCGTCCCGCTGGCCGCCTCCATGGGCGACCAGCACGCCGCACTGATCGCGCTCGGTGGCCTCGCCGCCGGGCAGGGCATGTGCATGTACGGGACCGGCGCGTTCGTCGACGCGGCGACCGGCACCACGCCCGCCCTGCCCCGGCCGGACATCTCCGGGGTGCTCGCGCAGCCCGGCTACCGGCAGGGCGGCACCAGTCACTACAGCCTGGAGGCGTACACCTCCACGGCGGGTTCGGCGCTGCGCTGGCTCTGCGACGACCTGGGCCTGTTCGCCTCGCCGAAGGAGCTCGGTGAGGAGGCCGGCCGGGTCTCCGTCCGGCCGGGCCGCACCCCGCGGTTCGTTCCGGCGCTCGCCGGGGTCCGGACCCCGGTCTGGCACCCGGAGGCCACCGCCTCGCTCACCGGGCTCACCCTCGCCACCACCCGCGCCGATCTGGCCCGGGCCGTGCTCGACGGCATCGCGCACTCAGTGTGCGACCTCGTCGACGGCGTCGCCGCCACGATGGGCACCCCGTTCACCCGCCTCCGGGTGGGCGGCGGTGTCGCGGGCAGCGACCCTCTCCTGCGGATCCAGGCCGACCTGACCGGCCTGCCGCTGGAACGCGTCGCCGACTCGGCGACCGCCAGCCTGCGCGGTACCGCCTATCTGGCCGGGGTCGCCCGGGGCCTGTGGGGCTCGCTCGAAGAGGTCGTCGAGGCGCAGCCGCGCGGTCAGGTCTTCGAACCCTCCACCGGCGCGGACGTACGCGCCGCCGAGCGGACCGCCTGGCGCGAGGTACTGATCAACCACCTCAAGGACCCTGCCCTGACGCCTCACTGACGCCCCCTCACCCCCTCACTGACGGTCCCTCACCGTCAGCAGGCGGCGGCCGGACACCCGACCACGCGGCCGCCGCACCGAAACACCAGGAGTTGATGTTGTGATCACCATGCCCGCCAGGAAACCGCGGCGCAGCGCCGCGGCGACCCGCCGCACGCCCCTGCTGCTCGACCGCGCGGCGGCCAAGCGGCAGCTGGCCGACGACACGTACGACGTACTCGTCATCGGCGGCGGCATCACCGGGGCGTACGCCGTGCTGGACGCCGCCTCGCGCGGGCTGCGCGCGGCGCTGGTCGAGAAGGACGACTTCGCCTCGGGCACGTCGTCGAAGTCCTCGAAGATGGTGCACGGGGGGCTGCGCTACATCGAGCAGGGCAACGTCAATCTCGTACGCCACTCGCTCCTGGAGCGGCACCGCTTCCGCAAGAACGCCCCGCATCTGGTGCACCGGCTGCCGTTCCTCTTCCCGATCCTGGAGAAGGAGGGCATCTTCGACGCCCGTCTCGCCAAGGGGTTCGAGGGGCTGCTGTGGACGTACGACCTGGTCGGCGGCTGGCGGATCGGCAAGCTCCACCAGCGGCTGACCGTCCCCGAGGTCCTCGCGCAGGCGCCGACGCTGCGTGCGGAGAACCTCCAGGGCGGGCTGATGTACTTCGACGCCCGTACCGACGACGCGCGTCTCGTCCTGACCATCGTGCGCACCGCCGCCGCGCTCGGCGCGACCGTCCTCAACGGGGCGAAGGCCGAGGGCCTGCTGATGCGGGCCGGCCGGGTCGCCGGAGCACGGGTCGACGTGGACGGAGACAGCGTCGACATCCGGGCGCGGGCCGTCGTCAACGCGACCGGGGTGTGGACCGACGAGCTGGACGCGAAGGCCGTCGACGGCCACCGGCCGCAGGTCCGCCCGGCCAAGGGCGTGCACATCGTGGTGCCGTGGGACAAGGTGCGGATCAACTGCACGGTCACCGTGCCGATCCCGGGCCGGGCCCGCCGTGCGACGTGCACCCGCTGGGGCAACAGCGTCGTGCTGGGCACCACGGACGAGGACTACCAGGGCTCGCCCGACGATGTGCACTGCACGCGTCAGGAGATGGACTTCCTGCTGGAGGGCGCCAACACGGCGTTCGAGGGCAAGCTCACCCCGGACGACGTGGTCGGCTCCATCGGCGGGCTGCGTCCGCTGGTCGGCGGCAAGGAGGGCGCGACGCTCGACATGCGCCGCGACCACCACATCAGCATCGGCCGCACCGGCATGGTCACGGTGACCGGCGGCAAGCTCACCACCAGCCGGCACATGGGTGAACTCGTCATCGACAAGGTGATGACGGTTCTCGGCCGCAAGGCGAAGAGCCACACCACCGACCTGCCGCTCCTCGGCGGCGCCGGGTACGACGCCGAGGCCGTGGCGGCCTCCGGTGGCATCGCCGCGCACCTCGGCGAGCGCTTCGGCACCGAGGCGCGCTTCGTCGGCGACCTGATCCAGGAGGACCCGGCGCTGGCCGAGCCCATCGTCGCGGGACTCCCGTACACGAAGGCCGAGGTCGTGTACGCGGCCCGCGCGGAGCTCGCCCGCTCGGTCGACGACGTCCTCTCCCGCCGCATGCGCGCCCGGCTCTTCGCCCGCGACGCGTCCGCAGACGCGGCGGGCGCGGTCGGCGCGATCCTCGGCCGCGAACTGAACCTCACGGAGGCCGAGGTGGAGCGTTCCGTCTCCGACTACCTCGCGGCCGTCCGTCACGAAAAGTCCGTACTCCTCGAAGGGGCAGCAGCATGATCAGCCGTCAGACCATCACCCACCCGTTCAACCGGGGCAACTACACGATCGGCGCCCCGAGTTTCGCCAAGTGGGCGCAGAACACCCCGATCGGCGACGGTGAGGCCGCGCTCCAGAACAACCCCGTCGAGGTCCCCGAGGCCGTGGTCGGGGCGCTGCGCGAGGTCGCGCAGGCCGTGCACGTGGAGCGCGAGGAGGTCGTCACCCGGACCCGTGACTGGTGGGCCGGTTCGATGATCGGTGAGACCGAGGGCCGTCCCGCGACTCCGGACGCCGTGATCGTCGAGGCGGCCGACGCGGACCAGATCGCGGCCGTGCTGCGCATCTGCCATGCGGCGGGCATCCCGGTCACCCCGTCCGCGGGCCGCTCCAACGTCACGGGGGCGGCGCTGCCCGTCTTCGGCGGTGTCGTCCTGGACGTGTGCGGGCTGAACGAGATCACCGGCTTCGACGCCGAGTCGAACGTGGTGGACGTCCAGGCCGGCATGTTCGGCGACCTCTTCGAGAAGCAGCTCCAGGAGGAGTACGGCGTCACGACGGGCCACTGGCCCTCCGCGTTCGCCGTCTCCACGGTCGGCGGCTGGATCGCCTGCCGCGGCGCCGGCCAGCTCTCCACGCGCTACGGCAAGATCGAGGACATGGTCGTCGGTGTGGACGTCATCCACGCGGACGGCACCCGCGCCACGTACGGCGACTACGCCCGCGCGGCCGTCGGCCCGGACCTGCGCCAGCTGTTCATCGGCTCCGAGGGCACCCTCGGCGTCATCGTCGGCGCCCGGCTGCGCGTCCATCCGCTGCCCGAGTACGCGAACGCCGTCGCCTTCGGCTTCGCGACCTTCGCCGAGGGTCTGGACGCCTGCCGCACGATCATGCAGCGCGGCGCGACCCCGGCCGTCCTGCGGCTGTACGACGCCCTGGAGTCGGGCACCCACTTCGGTCACCCGGGGACCAACCTCCTGCTGATCGCCGACGAGGGCGACCCGGCGATCGTGGACGCCTCGATCAAGGTGGCGGCCGAGGTCTGCTCCGCGGAAGGCACCGAACTGGACTCGCAGGCCGTGTTCGAGCGCTGGCTCGACGAGCGGATGCTGGTCGGCAAGTCGGCGGACGGCTTCACGCCCGGCCCCGGTTTCGTCGCCGACACCCTGGAGATGGCGGCCTCCTGGGCCGACCTCCCGGTGATCTACGACGAGGTGGTCGGCGCGATCCAGTCGGTGCCCGGCACGCTGGCGGCCTCGGCCCACCAGTCGCACGCGTACACCGACGGTGCCTGCGTGTACTTCTCGCTCCGCGGCGAGGTGGCACCCGAGGCGCGCCGCGACTGGTACCGCTCGGTGTGGGACGCCGCGAACGCCGTCCTCATCAGGCACGCGGCGGCGCTCAGCCACCACCACGGCTGCGGACTGCTGCGCGGCCCCTACCTGGAGGAATCCCTGGGCGCGGGCTTCGCGACGTTCGTCGCGGTGAAGGCGGCCCTGGACCCGGCCGGCATCCTCAACCCTGGCAAACTGGGTCTTCCCAGCCGATTCGGTACGTCTCCGCTGAACTGACCTCGCACTCTTCCAGGCAGGTTGTGCCATGACCCCTTCCCCGTCCCGGTCCGGTGTTCCGCTCGATCCGCGGCTCACCTCGGCGTTCGCCGAGGTACCCGTGATCGCGTCGGTCGTCGGCACCCAGCCGCTGCGGCAGTTCCTGACCGCACCGGCCAAGGTGTGCATCCTCGCGTCGTTCGCCGTGGGGCAGCTGCCCCAGGTGGTGCCGGCGCTGGGCAGGGCGGGGAAGCTCGTGTTCGTGAACGTGGACAGCAGCCCCGGTCTGGCTCAGGACCGGGGCGCGCTGGAGTTCATCAAGAACATGGGCGCGCACGGCGTGGTCAGCACCCGGCTCTCGCTCATAGAGAAGGGCCGGCCGCTCGGCCTGCTGACGATGATGAAGGTGTTCGTCACCGACCGGTCCAATCTGCGCCGCTCCACGGACGCGATCTCGCGCGGGGCGCCGGACCTGGTCGAAGTCATGCCCGCCCCGATCATCGCCCGGATGAGCGCGCAGGCCCAGCGCGCGATGTCCCCGTCGGTGGCCGCGGGCTTCGTGGAGTGCCCCGCGGACGTGGCGCTCGCCCTGGCCCTCGGGTCGGCCGCGGCCGCCACGTCCGACCCCCGCCTCTGGCACCTGCGCCGCGACCAGCTGCCGCCGGTCCCGCCGTCCGCGCTCAAGAGGCCAGTCCCACCCCAGGAGTAGTACCGACGTGACCTACGTAGTCGTAGCCCGCTACCGCACGAAGCCCGGCGAGCAGGACACCGTCCTGCCGCTTCTCGACACCATGGCCGCCGCCTCCCGCGAGGAACCCGGCAACCTCGCCTACCGGGTCCACCAGGGCACCGAGGACCCCCGGGCGATCGTCCTCTACGAGGAGTACGCGACCGAGGCCGACTTCACCGCGCACTGCGCGACCCCGCACTTCCAGGAGATCGTGCTCGGCAAGGTCGTCCCGCTCCTGGAGAGCCGCGACGTCCTGCGCTGCGCGCCCCGCGACGGGGTGACCGCGTGAAGACCCGGGCCGTGGTCCTGCGCTCCATATCAACGGCCCGGCCCTATGCGCGGACCCGCCCGGTCGAGGTGGAGGAACTGACCCTCGGCGCCCCGCGCGAGGGCGAGGTGCTGGTGCGCGTCGCCGCCGCCTCGCTGTGCCACTCGGACCTCTCGGTCGTCAACGGCGACCGCGTCCGGCCGCTGCCGATGGCCCTGGGCCACGAGGCGGTCGGCGTGGTCGAGGAGACCGGGCCGGGCGTCCACCGGATCTCCCCCGGTGACCATGTCGCCCTGGTCTTCGTGCCGAGCTGCGGCTTCTGCGCCGACTGCGCGGCGGGCCGCCCCGCCCTGTGCGCGCAGGCCGCCGCGGCGAACGGTTCGGGCGCGCTGCTGCACGGCCCCTCCCTGCTGACGGACGCCGCCGGCGCCACGGTCCACCACCAGCTGGGCGTCTCGGCGTTCTCCTCGTACGCGGTGGTGGCCCAGGAGTCCGTGGTGCCGATCCCCGGCGACATCCCGTTCTCCGTGGCCTCGATGTTCGGCTGCGCGGTCCTGACGGGCGCCGGCGCGGTCATCAACACGGCCGCCCTGCGCCCCGGCCAGTCAGCCGTGGTCTACGGGCTGGGCGGGGTGGGCCTGTCGGCGGTCCTGGGGGCGCGGGCGGCCGGCGCGTACCCGATCGTCGCCGTCGACCCGGTGCCCGAGAAGCGCGCGCTGGCCCTGCGCCTGGGAGCCACGCACGCGTACGCCCCCGACGAGGCACTCGGCGCCGTCCGCGAACTGACCTCCGGCGGCGCCGAGGTGGCGGTCGAGGCCGTGGGCAGCCCGAAGGTGATGGCTGAGTGCCTGGCGGCGGTCGCCCGGGGCGGCAAGGTCGTCTCGGTGGGCCTGCCCGCGCCCGACCGCGTCCTGGAGGTACCGGCGCTGGCCTTCGCGGGCGAGGGCAAGTCCCTGCTGGGCTCGTACATGGGCGACGCGGTCCCGCGCCGCGACATCCCCCGGTTCCTGGACCTGTGGCGGGCGGGGCTGATGCCGGTGGAGGAGATGCACACCGGCACGCTCCCGCTGGACGAGGTCAACTCGGCGATGGAGGAGCTGGCCTCGGGCCGGGCGATCCGTCAGGTGCTGGACACATCGGGGCTGTTGGAGGCCTGAGCGGCTGCCGCAGGCGCCCGCCGCCGGGCGGGCGCCTCATGGGGCGCCGAGGGGTGTGCGGCGGGCGATGACCTTGCGGTAGCTGATGCGCCAGCCGCGCTCGGCCCGCACCACCAGGTCCTCGTACGTGACGCTGCCGCTGGTGCCGTCGGCGTTGATGCCGATGCCTTTGGAGCGGGCGCCCACCCGGCCGTCGCCGAGGTCGGTGAGCACGATGTTCGTGACGTGGTGCCCCACCGGGTTGCGTGCGCCCATGGCGATCGCCGCGTCCCGGAAGGCGTCCACCCCGATCAGCGAACCGTGTCCGAGGTCCGTGACGTCGTAGACGATGTCGTCGGTGAACAGTTCCTCCAGCCGGTGGAGTTCGCCGTCGTCGACCAGATGTCCGTGCAGGGCGATCAGTTCCATGACCGCCAGGCGGTCCTCGACGCTCAGTGCCACGTGCGTCCTCCCAATGTCCGGGCCGCGACCCTACGCCCGCGACGGTCAGTCCCGCGACGGGGTTTCGGCTCGCCCGTAGCGCAGTTCCACGACCCCGCTGCCGAAGGTCCGGGTCCCCACGAGCTGGAGCGCGGTCAGGGTGTCCGTCGACGGGAACATGGACCTTCCCCGGCCGATCAGCACCGGGTGGACGTAGACCCAGTACTCGTCGATCAGATCGAGCGCCGCGAAGGACGCGGCGAGGTCGGCGCCGCCGAGACCGAGGTCGCCGCCGGGCTGTTCCTTCAGCGCCCTGACCTCTTCGGGCACGACCTCGTGGACGACCGTGGTGTTCCAGTCCGCCCGCTCCAGCGTCCGGGAGTAGACGTACTTCGGCATGTTCCGCCAGATCTCCGCGAAGTCGGCCATCGGCCCGGCATTGGCCGGGTCCTGGTCGGCGGTGGGCCAGAAGTCCGCCATCAGCTCGTGGACGACCCGCCCGTGGAGGAAGCCGCCCATCTTCGCGATCTGCTCGTTGAAATGACGGTGCAGTTCCTCGTCGACCCGGTGCCAGCTGATGTCCCGGTCCGGTCCCTCGAAGTAGCCGTCGAGGGAGACCGACATGGAATAGATGATCTTTCGCATCGCGTACCTCGCCAGAAGATTCGGGGACGGGCCGGCAGACGAAACCGACCATACCCGGCGGCGGAGCACGGACGTCGGACCTGAGCGCATCGCTTGACGAACGGCGGGCGCACCCCGTAGGAGTCGGCAATGGCGGGCGCCCGAAGCCCGCCGCACCGGCCCCCGAGGAGCAGCGCACGTGAGAATCGGATCCGCCCGGGCTGCCGCGGCTCGCTGGGTGGCCGCCCACGCCCGTCCCGGCCCCGGCTACCGCGGGGCGTACTTCAGCGGCTCGACGGTCGGCCGGCCCGACGACGCCGAGCTGCCGCCTTCGTCCGACGTGGACGTCGTGGTCGTCACGGAGGAGGACGAGCCGCCCGCCAAGCCCGGCAAACTGCGCTACGAGGGCGCGCTGCTGGAGATCACGTACCTGCCGTGGGCCGAGCTGCGCGACCCGGAGGCGGTGCTCTCCTCGTACCACCTGGCGGGAAGCTTCCGCCGGGACACGGTCATCGACGATCCGACCGGCGGTCTGCGCGCCCTGTACGCGCACGTCTCGCCCCGGTTCGCCGAGCGCGACCGGGTGCGCAGCCGCTGTCTGGACGCCCGGCGGCGCGTGGAAGGCCGCCTGGCCGCGTTCGACGCCTCCGCGCCCTTTCACGAGCAGGTACCGGCCTGGATGTTCCCCACCGGCGTCACCACCCACGTCCTGCTGGTCGCCGCCCTGCGCAATCCCACTGTCCGGCTGCGCTACCAGGCCGTGCGCGAGGTGCTCGACGCGTACGGACAGCCGGAGCTCTACCCGGAGTTGCTGGCGCTCCTCGGCTGCGCGGACGTCTCCGAGCGGGTGGTACGGCACCACGTGGGCGAACTGACGCGCACGTTCGACGCCACGGTCCCGGTGGCGCGCACCCCGTTCTTCTTCAGCAGCGACCTCACCGGGCAGGCCCGGCCCGTCGCCGTCGACGGCAGCCTGGAGCTGCTCGACCGGGGCGAGCACCGCGAGGCGGTGTTCTGGATCGTCGCGACGCTGGCCCGCTGCCACACGGTGCTGGCCGTGGACGAACCGGCGCTGCACAGGGAGCGGCTGCCCGCCTTCGAGGCGGCCGTGGCCGAGCTGACCGGGATCACCCGCACCGCGGATCTGCTGGAGCGGCGGGCGGAGGTCCTCGCGTTCCTGCCCCGGCTGGGGACGGCCGCGGAGGCGGTGCTGGCAGCCAATCCGGACATCACCGGGTAGGTCAGGTGCGGGGCGGCCCTTGAGAGGCCCCCTGCCGTCGCGGCACGCACTCTGCTAATTTGCCCCCATGTTCCTTCCTCGTGCGTAGGGCCCCGCACTGACCGCACCCTTCTCCCGGGTGCGGCACTCCGGTGTCCCCGCATGCCCCGCAGCGCCGCGTCCTCGCGCTGCCCTCACGAGGAATGTCATCGTGCTCACGTCTTCTCCCGCGCCTTCGCGCGCGCCGTCGTACGCTGCCGTGCTGCGTACCCCCCATGCCGCACGCACCTTCGGTGCCGCACTGCTGGGGCGGCTCTCGTACGGAATAGTCCCTCTCTCCCTCCTGCTCTCGATCAAGGACGCCACCGGTTCGTACGCCGCGGCCGGTGGCGCGATGGCCGTGTTCGGCGCCGCGAGCGTCGTCCTGTCCCCCGCCCGCGCCGCGCTGATCGACCGGTACGGGCCGCGCCGGGTCCTGCCGCCGATGGCCGGGCTGTACGCGGTGCTGCTCGCCGTGATCGCCCTGGCCGCCTGGCGGCCGGGGGCACCGCCGCTCGTCCTGGGCCTTCTGGCGGCGACGGCGGGGGCCTGCACGCCGCCGCTCGGTCCCGTCATGCGGACGTTGTGGAGCAGCCTCGTGCCCGACCGGGAACTGCTGCAGCGCGCCTACAGCCTGGACGGCGTCGCCGAGGAACTGCTGTATGTGACTGGTCCGTTGCTGGTGGGGATCGTGGTGACGGCCGCCGAACCGGCCGTCGGCGTCCTGGCCGGCGCCGTGCTCGTGTTCGTGGGGGCGGCGGCGCTGGTGGGCTCGCCCGCGGTGTCCCGTGGGCGCACGGTACGGCCCCCGGCCGACGGGCCGGCCGCTCCCCGGCTGCGTCTGCACGGCATCGCCGCCCTGCGTCACGCGGTCATGGTGACGGCCGCCGTGGGCCTCTGCCTCGGGGCGCTCGATCTGCTGGTGGTGGCCTTCACCGAGCAGCTCCAGCGGCCGACGGCGGTCTCCTGGGTGCTGGCGGCCCTCTCGGCCGGGAGCGCCGTCGGCGGTCTGGCCTACGGGGCGGTCCGGTGGAAGTCGGCGAGCCGGGTACGGCTGCCGGTGGTGGCGGCCGCGTTGGGTGCGGCGCTGATGGCGGCCGGGTTGTCGCCGCATCTGTACGTGCTGGTCGCCGCCGCCGCGGTCGCCGGGCTCTTCGTCGCTCCGGCGCTCACGACCGCGTATCTGATCGCCGACGAGTCGGTCGGCGCCGACCGGCGCACCCAGGCGGGCGCCTGGGTGAACACGGCGTTCAACGCCGGCTCCTCGGGCGGGACCGCCGTGATCGGCCTGCTCGTGGACCGGCTGCCGCTCGCCCTGTGCTTCGCGCTGGCGGCGGCCCCGGCGATGGTGTGCGCGGCGGCGGTGGCACGCGCCGCGGTCCGCCGCTCCCGGCCCGCGGGAGCGGCGGACGCGGTCAGCGGAGCTTGATCGCGCCGCCGTCGGCCATCAGGGTCTGACCGGTGATGTAACGGGCGTCGTCGCTCGCCAGGAACGCGATGACGGGGGCGACGTCCGTGCGCGGGTCACCGAAGCGGCCGAGCGGGACCTTGGCGGCCGAGAGGGCGTACTGCTCGGGGTTGGCCTCGGCCCAGGCGGCCACGCCCGCGGTCTTCGCCATCGGCGCGACGACGTTGACCCGGATCTGGTCGGCCGCCCATTCGTTGGCGACGACCCGGCTCAGCCCGCGGATCGCTTCCTTCGCGGCGGCGTACGAGGCCTGGTTCGGCTGGCCGTCGATACCCGCTCCCGAGCCGAAGTTGATCACCGAGCCCCGGCTCCTGCGGAGCTCGGGGTAGGCGGCGAGCATGAAGTTGCGGGTGGCGAACAGGCCGCTGTCCAGGGCGAGCTTCCAGTCGTCCTCGGTCTGCTCGGTGAAGGGTCGTACGCGTGAGGCGCTGGCGTTGTTCACCAGGATGTCCAGGCCGCCGAAGCGCTCGACGGCCGTGGCCACCGCCAGGTCGGCGACCGCCCGGTCGGAGACGTCTCCCCGCAGGAAGGCCACCGCGTCCCCGAGCTCGCCGACCACGGCGTCTCCGGCCTCCTGCTGAAGGTCGACGACCACGACGCGGGCGCCGCGTTCGACGAAGAGCCGGGTGACGGCCTCGCCGATGCCCGAGGCTCCTCCGGTGACGACGGCGACCTTGTTCTCCAGTGTCATTGCGCTGTTCCTCCGACTCGATGGGTCCGGCGCCGCACCCCCGCACCACGCCTTTCTTATGCACCATACATCCTATATGTATGGTGCATATCAATGAGGCAGCCAGGACTCCCAGACCGCCGTCAGCTCCGCCTCGACGGCCGGGGCGGCCACGTCCGTCAGCCGCACCTGCGCACCCGGGCCCGCCAGGTCCGTCCGGTAGGGATGCGGCCGGCCCGCCGGGGTCGCGCCGAGTGCGGTGACGGCGCCGATGACCCGGTGGGTGCCAAGGACGCCGGGCAGCTCACGCAGGTCCGGATCGGTCAGGTCGAGGTCCTCGACGAGAAGCTCCCGCCCCTCGTACGTCACCCGGGTCACGGCCCGCAGGCTGCCGCCGCGTTCGCCCGAGCGGCCGAGGACCAGGGTGTCGCGCCACAGCATCCGGGCCCCCGCGGCAAGACGCGCATCCATCGTCCGGACGACGTCCGCCCCGTCCGAGACGACGAACGGCAGTCCGTGCCAGAGGAGTTCGCCCCCCTCGGCGATGTCCACGCGGGCCCGCCAGCGGGAGCTGCCGCCCCGGTGGTCGTAGGCGACGAGACCGGCCGGCTCGACCAGCTCCAGGCGTGCGCCCGGGCCGACCGATATCCGCAGCCCGAGGTCGTCGCCCGCCAGCAGCCCCGCCCGGGTGCCGACCAGGGCGATCCGGATCCGGTCGGAGGCCGGCATCAGGGGGCGGGGCGCGAGGAACGCGCCCGGCCTCAGCTCGTGTGCCAGGTGGCGGCCCGAGACGTCGCGCCCGACGCCGACGACGACCGGCTCTTTCATGAGTGGCTGTGGGGCGCCATCGGGCCCGGGTCCGTGGGCACATGGCTGCCGGCACGGTGGCGGGCGAGCAAGGACCGCACCCAGTCGGCGAGTTCGGTGACGGAGGCCGGATCCTTCCGGGACAGGGCGAGGACCGGAAGTCCGCCGCGGGCCGCTTCGGCGTCGGCCACCATCGCGGCCACGTCCACCTCCACGTACGGCGCGAGGTCGGTCTTGTTGATGATCAGGAGGTCGGCGCCGGTGATGCCGGGACCTCCCTTGCGGGCGACGTCGCCGCCGCCCGCGACGTCGATGCAGAACAGCTGCGCGTCGGCGAGGGCCGGGCTGAACGTGGCGGTGAGATTGTCGCCGCCGCTCTCGATGAGGACCAGGTCCAGTGGCCCGTACGCCTCCTCCAGGTCCTCGACGGCGTCCAGGTTGGCGCTGACGTCGTCGCGGATCGCGGTGTGCGGGCAGGCGCCGGTCTCGACCGCCCGGATCCGTTCGGTCGGCAGGACACCCGCCGAGCGCAGGAAGCGGGCGTCCTCGTCGGTGTAGATGTCGTTGGTGACGACCGCCATGGACAGTTCGCCGGCGAGCTCGCGGCACAGGGTGGCCAGGATCGAGCTCTTCCCGGTGCCGACCGGGCCCGCGACGCCCAGGCGCAGGGCGCGCGGCTGGTTCAGCGGCTCGTGGAAGTGGGGGTTCGGCTGCGGGGCGGGGGTGGTGTCGTTGTCAGGCAAGGAAGAGTCTCCGTTCGCGTCGTGCGTGTTCGAGCGCCCACTGTTCGGTGAGCGGGGCGGTGCGTGCGGGCAGCCGGTCCGGGCTCCGTACGGCGAGGGCGGCGGTCACCGCCCGTGCCGCGTCGGGCTCGGCGGCGAGGATCCAGGCGACCGAGTCGAGCGGGTCGCCCGGCAGGATCTTCAGAGCGGCCGAGGCGATGGTCTGGAGTTCGTCGTAGACGACGGCGTGAGCCAGTTCCTCCTCGGAGACCACCAGCACGGCTCCGAGTGCGCCGAGCGCGACCGGTCGCAGGGGCCGGGGCCGCAGGGCGGCCAGTGCGGTGACCGCCGGGTGGTCCGGCGCCAGCCGCCGGGCCAGCCGGTGCACGCCCCGCCCGAGGGCCGCCGATGCCTCGCGCTGGGGCGCGGCCGGGGTCCGGGCTTCGAGGGCGTGCTGTACGGGTCCGTAGTCGGCGGGGTCCTGCCCGGCGGCCCGCAGCGCGAGGACGGCGGCGGCCGCCTCGGTGACGGCGGTGGTGTGCAGCCGGGCCTTCAGCAGTGCGGGGACCCGGTCGCGGGTGAGGCCGGCGGCGACGGCGGGTTCGAGTCCCGCGCTGTAGGTGTACGCACCGACCGGGAGCCGCCCGTCGCCGAGCAGAAGAGAGGCGAGCGATGCCATCAGAACATGGAGTACCGCTGGGTCAGCGGCAGTTCGGTGGCGGGCGAGGGCTCGACGAGTTCTCCGTCGATCCGGATGGCGAAGGTCTCCGGGTCGACCTCGATGGCCGGGAGCGCGGTGTTGTTCGGCAGATCGGCCTTGGTGAGATGGCGGGTGGGGCGCACGGCGACCAGTTCGCGCACGAGACCGAGCCGTTCGGCGAGTCCGTCCTCCAGGGCGGCCGGTGAGACGAAGGCGACCGAGAGGTGCGGGGCGGCCCCGGCCGCGGCCGTCGGGCGCAGCAGAACGGGCTGGGTGGTGGGGATCGCGGCGTTGGCGTCGCCGAGGGGCGCGCACACGACCATGCCGCCCTTGATGACGGCCGCGGGGCGGATGCCGAAGAACGCGGGGTCCCACAGCACCAGGTCGGCGAGCTTGCCCGGTTCGACGGAGCCGACGACGTGGTCGATGCCGTGGGCGACGGCGGGGCAGATCGTGTACTTGGCGACGTAGCGGCGGGCCCGTTCATTGTCGGCGGGCAGGGCGCTGCCGCGGTCGCCGAAGCGCTGCTTCATGACGTGGGCGACCTGCCAGGTGCGGCAGATGACCTCACCGATGCGGCCCATGGCCTGGGCGTCGGACGAGGTGATGGAGAGGGCGCCGATGTCGTGGAGGATGTCCTCGGCCGCGATGGTGGTGGCGCGGATGCGGGACTCGGCGAAGGCGAGGTCCTCGGGGACGCGGGGGTTGAGGTGGTGGCAGACCATCAGCATGTCGAGGTGCTCGTCGACGGTGTTGACGGTGTGCGGGAGCGTCGGGTTGGTGGACGCCGGCAGGATGTGGGGGTGGGAGGCCACGGTGATGATGTCGGGTGCGTGGCCGCCGCCCGCGCCCTCGGCGTGGAAGACGTGGATCCCCCGGCCCGCGATGGCGTCGAGGGTTCCCTCGACGTAGCCCGCCTCGTTGAGGCTGTCGCCGTGCAGCGCGACCTGGAGTCCGTAGGTGTCGGCGGCCTTCAGGGCGGCGTCGATGGCGGCGGGTGTGGCGCCCCAGTCCTCGTGGACCTTGTAGCCGCCCGCCCCGCCGAGCGCCGCCTCGCGCAGGGCCTCCTCGCCGACCGTGGAGCCCTTGCCGAACAGCATGACGTTGAGCGGGACGTTCTCCAGGGACCGGAACATCATCGCGAGGTTCCACGCGCCGGGCGTGACGGTGGTGGCCTTGGATCCCTCGGTGGCTCCGGTGCCGCCTCCGATGACGGTCGTGGTGCCGGTGGCCAGGGCCTCGTGGAGGGTCTCCGGCATCAGGAAGTGGACATGGGTGTCGACGGCCCCGGCGGTGAGGATCCGGCCCTCGCCGGAGACGACGTCGGTGCCGGGCCCGATCACGAGGTCCGGGTGGACCCCGTCGGCGATGTCGGGGTTGCCGGAGCGGCCGAGTGCGACGATACGGCCGGCCCGGATACCGACGTCGGCCTTGACGACACCCCAGTGGTCGAGGACCACGGCGTTCGTGATGACCAGGTCGAGGGCGCCGTCGGCGCGCGAGGTGGTGGCCTGGGCCATGGATTCGCGGATCGACTTGCCACCGCCGAACACGGCTTCCTCGCCCCCGAAGCAGCGGTCCTCCTCGACCTCGATCCAGAGGTCGGTGTCGGCGAGCCGGACGCGGTCGCCGGTGGTGGGCCCGTAGAGCGACGCGTAGGCGGCGCGGGTCAGTTGTGCCATGTCACACGGCCTCCTCTGCCGCGTCGTCCGCCCGGGGTGCGGTGGGCGGGACGATGCCGGGCACCGTCCCGCGTCCGCCGAGCGCGACGAGGGTGATCTCCGCGCCGACGCCGGGCTCGAAGCGCAGCGACGTACCGGAGGGAATATCGAGCCGGAATCCCTTTGCCGATGAGCGGTCGAAGGAAAGTGCGGGATTGACGTCGAGGAAATGGAAATGGGATCCGACCTGAATGGGGCGGTCTCCGTCGTTCACCACGGTCAGCTGAATTTTCGGGCGGTCGGAATTAATGTGCAGCACGCCGGATCCGGTCCGGATCTCGCCGGGGATCACGGGATGGGCGAGGTGATCGTGACGAGCTTGCGCCCGTCGGGGAAGGTCGCCTCGACCTGGACGTCGTGCAGCATCTCCGGAACACCTTCGAGCACGTCAGCACGGGTGAGCACGGAACGCCCCGCCGTCATGAGGTCGGCGACGCGAGCTCCCTCACGGGCCCGCTCCATCGCCCAGCAGGCGAGCAGCGCGACGGCCTCGGGGTAGTTGAGGCGTACGCCCCGCTCCCGCCGGTCACGGGCGACCATTCCGGCCACACTCAGCAGCAATTTCTCCGTGTCGGACGGAGTCAGAAACATGGGAAACCTCCATGGCGGCAGTCCCCGGAATTCCCGGAATCGCCTCGGCCACCCTCCTCTTATAAGCCTCCGGATGGAGCCGTGGCAACTTTCATCGCACCGCAAAAAGTCCCTTTCTGGCGTTATCGCCTACCATATACGGGCAAAGCAGACAAAATTTGATCATCAAGGGCAGATGAAAAAGGCGGTCGCGGCCCCCCCCCCCCGGGGGGCGCCCCCCCCCGGGGGGGGCCCCCCCCCCCCCCACCACCCCCCACCCCCCCGAATTAAAAAGGTGCCCCCCCCCACCCCCCCCCCGCCCGCCGGGCGCCCCGGGGGGGCA
>NZ_JBIVTU010000005.1:123485-358106 GCF_044756845.1 Streptomyces sp. NPDC091416 | reverse complement strand
CACATAAACTATGCGCTGCGTCTTCCTCCCCCCCACCCTACCCCCCAAACACAAAAAAATTGGGCCCCCCCCCCCCCCCGCCGGGGGGGGGCCCCCCCCCCCCGGGGGGGGCCCCCCCCCCGCCTCGGGCGGAGCTCTCAGCAGGTCACTTCAGGCCGAAGGCCCGGATGATCTCCTGGTCCACCGCCAGACCGCCGCCGGCCTCGGCGTGCGCCTTGAGCGAGACGGCGGTGGCGCCCTTCTTCGGGGTCTTGAACCGGGCGGTCCAGGAGCCGGCCGCGTCCTTCTTCAGCTGCACCGCGCTCCAGGACTTCCCGTCGTCGTAGCTGACCGACAGCGCGGCCTTCGACGCCTTCACGGCACCCTCCAGCCACTCCTGAGTGGTGGACGACAGACCGATCTCGGTCCACTTGCCGGCCCTCACGTCACCGGCCAGGTCGGTCGCGACGTCGTAGTCCAGCTGAAGCATCGGGATGTCCACCTGGTACGGGCCCTCGGGGTCGGGCGCGCCCGAGACGAACGACCACTCCGAGTGCGTGCGGACGGACGTCTTCCAGGTGTCCGCGTCCCGCGAGGCGTCCAGCACCAGGCGGTAGGGCAGTTCCTCCGGGGCGAGGTTCCCGACGTATCCGGCGCGGCCGGTGGACTCGTCGAGCAGCTTCTCGCCCTGGTACACGGCGACCGTCCCGGTGTCGTACTCCTTGTCCGGCATGGCGCCCGAGTGGCCGGCGCCCGAGTCCGTCCACGGCGAGACGTTGTACTGGATGTCGCCGTACTGCGAGCGGTTGGGCCCCCAGAAGCCGGTGCCCAGGCGCGGCCGGGCGATCGGCGCGAACCAGTCGGCGGGGTAGGTGCGGCCCGCCGTGTAGTCCAGTTCGCCGCTGCGCTCCTCCAGCGCGGTGTCGGTACCGCTCTCGTTGAACACCGCGTGGTCCTCGTACCAGAACGAGTCGCCCGGCAGCGGGTTGACCCACTCCGTGCGGGTGGCGGGGTACTTCTCGTACTCGGCGAAGCCGATGCCGTAGCCGTAGTCCGGGATGTCGTAGCGGTAGCCCCCGCCGACGGCGTCCCGGTGGCCGTAGAAGGTGTTCTCCACCTTCGCCAGCTGACGGGTGGACGGGGCGAAGGCGAGCGAGCGGTCCGGGACCGTACCGTCGTGGCGGTCGACCAGGTCGTACACGTAGCTCGCGTACTTGTGCTGATCGACGGTCAGCGGCCTGCCCCGCTGGGCGGCCTTCACCAGGCCCTCGCCGGCCAGGCGCCGGACGGAGGCGACCGGGATGGGCAGAGTGGTGCCGTAGTCGGCGTAGGACTCCATCAGCACGCCGTCGCCGCTGTTGACGACGAACAGGGCCTTGGCGCCGGCGGCGATCGCGGCAGCGGCCCGGTCGGCCGGGGCCACCGCGTCGCTGCTGCGGATCACGACGGCCTTGCCGCGGGCGTCGAGGCCCTCGTAGTCGGCGGGGGCGCCGTCGCCGGCGAACACGCCGGCCAACCGCTGCTTGCTGTCCTCGGCCACGGGCGAACCGCCCTGCACGGCCACCGGGACGTCACGGCCGTCGGCCGACAGGTCGATCAGTTTCTCGCCCTGCCGCCAGCGGGTGAGGAAGGAGAAGCTGCCCCGGGTGACCTTCTCGGTCGGGCTCGCCCACAGCTGGTCGTACGTCAGCGGGATCTGGTACGCGTCGCGCTGCACGGTGCCGTCCGGTGCGGTGCGGGCCATGTCGTAGCGCAGCTGACGGGTCTCCGTCTCCTTCGGCGTCCGCACGGTGACCTTGTGGGCCTTCGAGGCGTCGAGGGTGACGGTGGTGGGCTTGTCGAGGATGATCTCGGGGGCCGCGAGGAAGGCGAGGGCCTTCGAGTCGGCGGTGTCGCCCTTGACGTCGGCCGCGGACCAGGCGGTGTAGTTGCCCGGGGGCAGCCGCAGTGTGGTGCTGCCGGCCACCTGGACGGGGGTCAGGTTCTGGTCGCCGAGCGCCGCGAGGACGACGATGCCGTCCATCGGCTTGCCCGAACGGTCGCGGAGCCCCAGCGTGAGGTCGTAGAGCTCCTGCTCCTTGTTGAGCGCGAATCCGGTGTGCGCCACGACGGTGCCGGAGGCGTCCTTCGCGACCACCTGACCGGAGAACGTGGTGTTGTTCGCGACCTTCGACGGGTCGAGCGACAGCACGGCCTCGGCGGTCGAACCGGCCGGGACGGTCAGCTGCTTCACCGACAGCGTGTACGCCTCCGCGTCGCTGTCCGTGGCCAGGTCGAGGGTGACGTCCTTCGTGCCGCTGTTGCGGTACGTGATGGTCCGCTCGGCGACCGGGTCCGAGGCGCTGTGCGGCCAGGCGTACGCCGCGACCTCGACGGATCCGGTGGCCTCGATCGTCGTGTCGATCGCCGCCTTCACATCGAGCCGCCCGGTGCCCTGCTCGTACGGGGTGTAGGCGGGCAGCACCTTGGAGGAGGTCATCAGCGCCTCCTTGATGCGCTGACCGGACCAGTCGGGGTGCCGCTCCTTCACGATGGCCGCGGCGCCCGCGACGTGCGGGGTCGCCATCGACGTACCGGACATCGACTGGTACATGCCCTCGATGCCCGGAACGGACTGCGAGGCGGCCGCGTTGATGTCGACGCCCGGGGCGGAGAGGTCCGGCTTCAGGCCGTAGGAACGCACCAGCGGGCCCATGGAGGAGAAGTCCGCCCGGCCGTCCTGCTTGTCGACGGCGGCGATGGTGAGCGCCTTGTCGGCGGAGCCGGGCGAGCCGATGGTGCCCGGCCCGTACGCGTTGCCCGCGGCGATCACGTACAGCGGACCGCCGTCGGCCGAGAGGGAGTCGACGGCCTGGGACATCGGGTCGGTGCCGTCGTCGGGGATGCTGGAGCCGAGGCTCATGGAGACGACGTCGGCGCCCTCGGCCTTCGCCCACTCCACCGCCTCGATGATGCCGGAGTCGGCGCCCGAGCCCTCGTCGCTCAGCACCTTGCCGACGAGCAGACCGGCGGCCGGGGCGACGCCCTTGTTGACACCGTCGGAGGCGGCGCCGGATCCGGCGATGGTCGACGCGACGTGCGTGCCGTGGCCGTTCTTGTCGTCGACCTCCTCGCCCGGCACGAAGCTCCGGGTCTCCAGGACGCGGTCCTTGACGTCCGGGTGGTCGATGTCGATGCCGGTGTCCAGGACGGCGACCTTGATGCCCTTGCCGTCGTACCCCTCGGCCCAGGCCTGCGGGGCGTTGATCTGCGGGACGGAGTCCTTGAGCGCGGCCTCGACGCGGCCGTCGAGCCACAGCTTCGCGATGCCGTTGTCCAGCGAACGGGCCGTGGGGGTGCGCGCGATGTCGTCCCAGAAGGAGCGCGCGGTGTCCTTGCCGGCCTTCAGCGCCGCGCCGTGGATGGACTCCAGCGCCCGGACCGGCTCGCTGCCGCGCGGGGCGGCGGGAAGCGAACGGGCCCTGCTCGCCGGGTAGGTGGCGATCAGCGGGATACCGCCGGTCCTCGCGTCGTCGTAGCCCATCTTCGCGAGGGCGGTGACGTTGAAAAGGCGGCGGTCCAGCTTGCCGGCGGCGAGCAGGCTGCCGGCCTCGTCGGGCAGGACGTAGAGGTCGTCCCCGGCCTGCTGGACATGGACCCCGCCGACGGCGCCGTCGGGGCGGTCCACGGTGACAGTGTCCTGCTTGCCCGCGCCGTCGGCGTAGTGGACGACGTCACCGGTGACGAGGGTGATGTCGTACGTGTGGACCGGGGCGCTCCGGCCGGCGGGCCGTGCGGACCCGGTCGCGGCGGAGGCGGAACCCGTGACGGGCAGCAGCGCGCCGCTCACGAGGGCGACGGAGGTCGCTATGAGAAGGGCCCGGCGTCGCGCGCGAGCGGGTCTCGCCCGGCCGGTGGCGGTGGAGGGTGTTGATGTCATGCAGCTGATCTACCGGTTGACGCACCCTTTCGTCATCGGCATCACTGGCGGAAAGCCGCCGCGGCGGAGAACCGCCGTCCCCGGAGAGGCTCCTGCGGGCCGGTTTCAGGCCACGGAAGCGATGCGCCCGGCCGGTGCCGGGGTGCCGCTGCGGTGGATCGGGGTGTGGGCTCCGGTCAGCGGGACGCCGGTGCCGCCGCGGCGGTCGGCGACGATCTCGGCGGCGATGGACAGGGCCGTCTCCTCGGGCGTACGGGCGCCGAGGTCGAGGCCGATCGGCGAGTGCAGCCGGGCAAGTTCCAGCTCGGTGACACCCACCTCGCGCAGCCGGTCGTTGCGCTCCAGATGGGTGCGGCGCGAGCCCATCGCGCCGACGTAGGCGACCGGCAGCCTCAGGGCCGCCTCCAGGAGCGGGACGTCGAACTTCGCGTCGTGCGTCAGGACGCACAGGACGGTACGGGCGTCCACGCCGGTGGTGGCCAGATAGCGGTGCGGCCAGTCGACGACCAGCTCGTCGGCCTCCGGGAAACGGGCCTTCGTGGCGAAGACGGGACGGGCGTCGCACACCGTGACGTGGTAGCCGAGGAACTTTCCGGCCCGCACCAGGGCGGAGGCGAAGTCGATGGCCCCGAACACGATCATCCGGGGCGGCGGGACGCTGGACTCGACGAGCAGCGTGAGCGGCCGGCCGCACTGCGAGCCGTCCGCGCCGATGGTGAGGGTGCCGGTGCGTCCGGCGTCCAGCATCGCGCGGGTCTGGGCGACCGCCGTGCGGTCCAGTGCCGGGTGTCCGCCGAGCCCGCCCTCGTGGCTCCCGTCGGGATGGACCAGCAGGGGCCGGCCGAGGAGTTCGGCGGGTCCCTCCGTGATCCGGGCCAGCGCCGCCGCCTCTCCCCGCGAGGCGGCGGCGAGCGCGGCGGCGACCACCGGGCGGGCGGGGTCGTCCGCCCGGACCGGTGTCACCAGGATGTCGATGACGCCCCCGCAGGTCAGGCCGACCGCGAACGCGGTCTCGTCGCTGTAGCCGAACCGCTCCCGTACGGATCTGCCGTCGTCGAGCGCCTGCCGGCACAGCTCGTAGACCGCGCCCTCCACACACCCGCCGGAGACCGAACCGATCGCCGTGCCGTCGCTGTCGACGGCGAGCGCGGCACCCGGCTGCCGGGGCGCGCTGCCGCCGACGGCGACGACGGTGGCGACGGCGAAGTCGCGTCCCTGCGCGGCCCACCGGTCGAGCTCCTCGGCGATGTCCAGCATCTCGGTCTCCTTGGCGGATGTGTGGGGCGGCGGCGTCAGCTGACGCCGAGCCAGCTCTCGATCGGGTTCAGGGCGAAGTAGATGACGAAGATCACCGTCAGCCCCCACATGAAGGCGCCGACCTCGCGGGCCCGGCCCTGGGCCGCCTTGATGGCGACGTAACTGATGACGCCCGCGGCCACACCGGTGGTGATGGTGTAGGTGAACGGCATCAGGACCACGGTCAGGAAGACCGGGATGGCGACGGAGCGGTCGCTCCAGTCCACGTGCCGGGCGTTCTGCATCATCATGGCGCCGATGACGACCAGGGCGGCGGACGCCACCTCGGCCGGCACGATCGCCGTGAGCGGGGTGAAGAAGAGGCAGGCGGCGAAGAAGAGTCCGGTGACGACGGAGGCGAGCCCGGTCCGGGCGCCCTCTCCGACCCCGGTCGCCGACTCGACGAAGACCGTCTGGCCGGAGCCGCCGGCGACGCCGCCGATCGCACCGCCCGCGCCGTCGATGAACAGCGCCTTGGACAGGCCCGGCATCCGGCCCTTGTCGTCGGCGAGCTTGGCCTCCGTACCGACCCCGATGATGGTGGCCATCGCGTCGAAGAAGCCGGCCAGCACCAGGGTGAAGACGATGAACCCGACGGTCATCGCGCCGACGTCGCCCCAGCCGCCGAACTCGACGTCGCCGAAGAGGGAGAAGTCGGGTGACGAGACCGCGGAGCCGTTGAGCTCGGGCGGGCCGCTGCTCCAGATCTTCGGGTCGACGTCGGCGACCTTGTTGATCACGACGGCGACGACCGTGCCGACCACGATGCCGATGAGGATCGCGCCGGGGATGTTGCGGGCCTGCAGCATGAAGATCAGCAGCAGGGTCACGGCGAAGACGAGAACGGGCCAGCCGGCCAGTTCACCGGCGGGGCCGAGGGTCACCGGAGTGGCCGTGCCCTTGCCCACGAAGCCGGCCTTGTAGAGGCCGATCAGGGCGATGAACAGGCCGATGCCCATGGTGATGCCGTGCTTCAGCGGAAGCGGGATCGCGTTCATGATCAGCTCACGCAGACCGGTGACCACCAGCAGGCAGATCACCAGGCCGTACATCACGCACATGCCCATGGCCTGCGGCCAGGTCATCTCCGGGGCGACCTGTGAGGACAGGACGCCGGAGACGCTGAGTCCCGCGGCAAGCGCGAGCGGGACCTTGCCGACGAAGCCCATCAGCAGGGTGGTCGCCGCGGCCGCGAGCGCGGTCGCGGTGATCAGGCCGGGCTGGCTGAGGAGGTTGCCGTCGACGTCCTTGCCGCCGAGGATCAGCGGGTTGAGCAGCAGGATGTACGCCATGGCCATGAAGGTCGTGACACCGCCGCGCACTTCGGTGGCCACGGTCGATCCGCGTTCGGATATGTGGAAGTACCGGTCGAGCCACGATCTGCCCGCGGGGACGCGCGAGCCTGGGCCCGCGTCCTCCGCGCCGGTCTTCGGTTGCACTGACTGCTGGGTCATGATGCCTGACTCCCAAGGTTCACAGGGGCACCCGCGATGGTGAGTGGAGATGCGGGATTTGGGATGAATGCTCTGGCTGCACGACCCGGGGGACGGCCCGAGACGAACTGTTCGTGCGGGTGGAGAAGGAACTGCGTACTTCAGGTCAAGGGCCGCTAGCGGTGCGGAACTTGGAATCTCCGGACGGTGCGGGTGCCGGGGAGCTGCGACGTTCCCGTCGGGCGCGCACCGCCCGGAGAGCTGTGGCGGAGCCCCGGTCAGGTGCCGGTGAGGTGCTCCGGGCGGACCGGGGTCCGGTTGAGCTCCAGCCCGGTCGCGTTCCGGATCGCCGCGAGGACGGCCGGGGTCGACGACAGGGTGGGGGCCTCGCCGATGCCACGGAGCCCGTACGGGGCGTGGTCGTCGGCGAGTTCGAGCACGTCGACCGGGATGGTCGGGGTGTCGAGGATGGTGGGCAGGAGGTAGTCCGTGAAGGACGGGTTGCGCACCTTCGCGGTCTTCGGGTCGACGATGATCTCCTCCATGACGGCGATGCCCATGCCCTGGAGGGTGCCGCCCTGGATCTGGCCGAGGACTGAGAGCGGGTTGAGCGCCTTGCCGACGTCCTGGGCGCAGGCCAGTTCGATGACCTTGACCAGGCCGAGCTCGGTGTCGACCTCGACGACCGCACGGTGCGCGGCGAAGGAGTACTGGACGTGGCCGTTGCCCTGTCCGGTCCGCAGGTCGAACGCCTCGGTGGGCCGGTGGCGCCACTCCAGCTCGACGTCGACCGCCTCGTCCTCCAGCACATCGGCCAGGTCGGCCAGTACCTCGCCGCCGTCGGTGACGACCTTGCCGCTCTCCAGGAGGAGTTCGGCGGTGGCCCAGGCGGGGTGGTACGTACCGAACTTGCGGCGGCCGATCTCCAGGACCTGCTCCCGGACGGCCTCGCAGGAGTTCTTGACCGCGCCGCCGGTGACGTACGTCTGTCGGGAGGCGGAGGTCGAACCCGCCGAGCCGACGGCGGTGTCGGCCGGGCGGATGGTGACCTGGGAGACACCCAGTTCGGTACGGGCGATCTGGGCGTGGACGGTGACGCCGCCCTGCCCGACCTCCGCCATGGCGGTGTGCACGGTCGCGACGGGTTCGCCGCCGATGACCTCCATGCGCACCCGGGCGGTCGAGTAGTCGTCGAAGCCCTCGGAGAAGCCGACGTTCTTCAGGCCGACCGCGTAACCGATCCCGCGTACGACGCCTTCGCCGTGCGTGGTGTTGGAGAGTCCGCCGGGCAGTGCGCGCACGTCGGGGTGTTCGCCGGCGCTCTCCCACTGACGCTCGGGCGGCAGCGGCCTGGCCTTGACCCGGCGCAGCAGTTCCGCGACCGGGGCGGGCGAGTCGACCACCTGGCCGGTCGGCAGCAGGGTGCCCTGCTCCATGGCGTTGAGCTGCCTGAACTCGACGGGGTCCATGCCGAGTTCGGCGGCGACCTTGTCCATCTGCGCCTCGTAGGCGAAGCAGGCCTGGACCGCGCCGAAGCCGCGCATCGCGCCGCACGGCGGGTTGTTGGTGTAGAGCGCGACGGCCTCGATGTCGACGTCGTCGATGACGTACGGGCCCACCGAGAGCGAGGAGGCGTTGCCGACCACAGCCGGGGAGGCGGAGGCGTAGGCGCCGCCGTCGAGCACGATGCGGCACTTCATGTGCGTGAGTTTGCCGTCACGGGTCGCGCCGTGCTCGTACCAGAGCTTGGCGGGGTGGCGGTGGACATGCCCGAAGAAGGACTCGAAGCGGTTGTAGACGATCTTCACGGGCTTGCCGGTGCGCAGCGCCAGCAGGCAGGCGTGGATCTGCATCGACAGGTCCTCGCGGCCGCCGAACGCGCCGCCGACGCCGGAGAGCGTCATGCGGACCTTGTCCTCGGGCAGGCCGAGGACGGGGGCGATCTGGCGGAGGTCGGAGTGCAGCCACTGGGTGGCGACGTACAGGTCGACGCCGCCGTCCTCCGACGGCACGGCGAGGCCGGACTCGGGGCCGAGGAAGGCCTGGTCCTGCATGCCGAATACGTACTCGCCGCTGACCACCACGTCGGCGCGGGCCTTCGCCGCCTCCACGTCGCCGCGGACGATCGGCTGGCGGTGGACGATGTTGGGGTGCGGTACGTGCCCGATGTGATGGTCGTCGCGGCCCTCGTGGATGAGGGGCGCGCCGGGCGCGGTCGCGGAGGCCTCGTCGGTGACGACCGGCAGCTCGCGGTAGTCGATCCTGATCTTCGCGGCGGCCCGCCGGGCCGTCTCCGGGTGGTCGGCGGCGACGAGTGCCACCGGCTCGCCGTGGTGGCGGACCCGGCCGTGGGCCAGGACGGGGGTGTCCTGGATCTCCAGGCCGTAGTTCTTCACCGCGGTCGGCAGGTCGTCATGGGTGAGGACGGCGTAGACGCCGGAGGTGGCCAGGGCCTCGGAGGTGTCGATCGAGACGATCTCGGCGTGCGCGACGGTGGAGCGCAGGGTGTGGCCCCAGAGCATGTCCTCGTGCCACATGTCCGAGGAGTACGCGAACTCGCCGGTGACCTTGAGGATCCCGTCGGGGCGCAGCGTGGACTCGCCGATGCCGCCCTTGGTGCGGGTGCCCTGGTTGATGTTGGTGGGGGAACCGGTAACGCCCATCGTTAGGTCCTGTCTGGAGTCCCGCGTCGTCCGCGCGGAGCGCGGGCGCAGCGGCGGTCGGTGCGGTCGGTGCGTGCGGTCGGTGTGCGTGGTCGTAGGTCATGTGGCGGAGTCACCTGTCCTGCGACCACGTGCGGCGGGCTTGCGTGCCGGGCGTCGGGGTGCGGAGGCGGGACTCCGGACAGGACCTAGACCGTCTCTTCCGCGCGGGCGGCCGCGAGGCGGACCGCGTCGAGGATCTTCTCGTAGCCGGTGCAGCGGCAGAGGTTGCCGGAGAGCGCCTCGCGGATGTCCGCGTCGGACGGCTCCGGGTTGCGCTCCAGGAGCTCGTCGGCGGCGACCAGCAGTCCGGGGGTGCAGAAGCCGCACTGGACGGCTCCGGCATCGATGAACGCCTGCTGGATCGGGGAGAGCTCCCCGGTGTCACGGGCCTCCTCACCGGTCGGCTTGGCCTTCCACCGCTGCGCCCGGTCGACCGTGGTGCCGCAGGCGCCCGACGCGCAGCCGGTGCCGGGGTGGGCCTCGGAGCGGTGGGCGGCGAAGTCGGCGAGACCTTCGACGGTGACGACCTCGCGGCCCTCGACCTGTCCGGCGGCGACCAGGCAGGAGCAGACCGGGACGCCGTCGAGGCGGACCGTGCAGGAGCCGCACTCGCCCTGCTCGCAGGCGTTCTTGGAGCCGGGCAGGCCCATCCGCTCGCGCAGGACGTACAGGAGGGACTCGCCCTCCCAGACGTCGTCGGCCTCGTGACGCCGGCCGTTGACCGTGAAATTGACGCGCATGATCAGGCAGCTCCTTCGGTGCTGCGGCCGTTGCCGCGGTACGTCTCCCAGGTCCAGCCGAGGGTCCGGCGGGCCATGATCCCGACCGCGTGGCGGCGGTAGCTCGCGGTGCCGCGCACGTCGTCGATCGGGTTGCAGGCGCCCGCGGCGAGCGTGGCGAACTGCTTGGCGACGGAGGGCGTGATGATGGTCCGGCTGTCCCAGAACCCGCCCTCCTCCAGCGCGGCGTTCAGGAAGTCCTCGGCCTCCTTCGCCCGTACGGGTGTCGGGGCGGCCGATCCGATGCCGGTGCGGACGGTGCGGGTCTCGGGGTGCAGGGCCAGGCCGAAGGCGCAGACGGCGATGACCATCGCGTTGCGGGTGCCGACCTTGGAGTACTGCTGCGGCCCGTCGGCCTTCTTGATGTGCACGGCCCGGATCAGCTCGTCCGGCTCCAGGGCGTTGCGCTTGACGCCGGTGTAGAAGTCGTCGATGGGGATCAGCCGGGTTCCGCGGACGGACTCGGCCTCCACCTCCGCGCCCGCGGCGAGCAGCGCCGGGTGGGCGTCACCGGCGGGCGAAGCGGTGCCCAGGTTCCCGCCGACGCCGCCGCGGTTGCGGATCTGCGGCGAGGCGACGGTGTGCGAGGCGAGCGCCAGCCCGGGCAGCTCGGCCCGCAGGTGCTCCATGATGGCGCTGTACGGGACCGAGGCGCCGAGCCGTACGCTCTCCTGGCCCACCTCCCACTCGGACAGCTCACCGATGCGGTTCAGGTCCAGGAGGTACTCGGGCCGCCGGTGGTCGAAGTTGATCTCGACCATCACATCGGTGCCGCCGGCGATGGGTACAGCCGTCGGGTGCTCGGCCTTGGCGGCGAGCGCCTCCTCCCAGCTGGCGGGGCGAAGGAAGTCCATGAGTGGCTCTCTTCTTCTCAATCGGGTGTTCGCTGGGGGCGGGGGACGGCCGGCCCTCGACTCTGTTCATGTCTTGTTCACGCGGTGTGTGACTCAGTACACAAGCCCTCCTCCACCTGGTGCAGTCACCGAAACCATGAAGGAGTTGGCTGGTCTCCACTCGCGTCTTGTAGATTCGAACGAATGGCGGGGATCGGTGACCTCACCGCAATACCCAGTTTTCACCCGCACCAACGAATGAGATCGGCGGCGACGAGATGCGGCTGCGCGCACTGCTGGAGACCGACGCGCTGGGCCTGCGGCTGCTCGGCGGCGACGAGGAGCTGGACCGGTCGGTCCGTGGCGTGATGACCACCGACCTGAAGGACCCCAGCCGCTACCTCACGGGCGGCGAGCTGGTACTGACCGGGCTGGCCTGGCACCGGGACGCGAAGGACTCGGAGCCGTTCGTACGGATCCTGTCGGGCGCCGGGGTCGCCGGGCTCGCGGCGGGCGAGGCGGAGCTCGGCGCCATCCCGGACGACCTGGTCGAGGCGTGCCGTCGCCACCGGCTGCCGCTCTTCGCGGTCCACGAGACCGTCGCGTTCGCAACGATCACCGAGCATGTGGTCCGTCAGGTGTCCGGTGAGCGGGCGGGCGACCTGGCCGCGGTGGTGGACCGGCACCGCAGGCTGATGACCTCGGGTCCGGCGGGCGGTGGTCCCGAGGTGGTCCTCGACCTGCTCGGCTCCGACCTCGACCTGCACGCCTGGGTGCTCTCGCCCACCGGCCGGCAGATCGCCGGCGCGGGCGCGCCGCTGTCCGGGCCGGCGGGTGCGGAGCTGGCCGGACTGCATCTGGCCGCGGTGCGCTCCGGCCGGCGTGCCCCGCACCGGGTCACGGTCGACGGGGTGACGTATTCGCTCTTCCCGATCCGCAACAACGGCCGGGGCGCCGTGCCGGCCTCCCGCGATGTACGGGAGTCGGTGCTCTCCGACTGGCTGCTGGCCGTCGAGGCCGACGCGGGCGACTGGCCGGCCGCGCGGCTCGACCTGCTCCAGGGCGTCACCCAGCTGATCGCCGTGGAACGGGACCGGCGCGACGCGGCCCGTACGGTGCGCCGCAGACTCGCCCAGGAGGTTCTGGAGCTCGTCCAGGCGGGCGCCCCGCCCGCCGAGATCGCCGCCAGGCTGCGGGTGGCCGCCCCGGTCCTGCTGCCCGGCGTCGGGGCCGCGCCGCACTGGCAGGTGGTGGTGGCCCGGGTCGAGTGGAACGCGGCGGACGCGCCCGGCGGCGCGGGCTCCGGGATCGCGGGCGGCCCGGTCGCCCAGGCGTTGCTGGAGGAGATCCTCGTCGACCCGGCGGTGACCGGGCCGGATTCGGCCGACCGGATCGCGGTCGCCCACACGGGTGACGAGGCCATCGCGCTCGTACCGCTGCCCGCCCTGTCCGACGCCCGGCCGGAGACGGACGGGCCCGAGGACGGCGAGGCCTCGGCGCAGGATCCCGCGCTGCACGCCGACGCCCTGCTGTCCGCCGTGCGCGCGCCGCTCTCTGCGGGCCTGGCCGACGACGGCCGCCTGACACTGGGTGTCAGCGCCTCGGTGCACTCCCCGGAGGGACTGCGCGGCGCCCTGGAGGAGGCCCGGCACGCCCGCCGGGTGGCGGCGGCCCGGCCGGGCCGGGTCTGCGCGGCCGGCCATCACGAGCTGGCCTCGCACGTGCTGCTGCTGCCGTTCGTGCCCGACGACGTCCGTCGCGCGTTCACCGCACGGCTGCTCGACCCGCTGCGCGACTACGACCGGCGGCATCGCGCGGAACTGATCCCGACCTTGGAGGCGTTCCTGGACTGCGACGGTTCGTGGACCCGCTGCGCGGCCCGGCTGCACCTCCACGTCAACACGCTGCGCTACCGCGTCGGGCGAATCGAGCAGTTGACGGGGCGTGACCTTTCGCGGCTCGAGGACAAGCTCGATTTCTTCCTCGCCCTGCGCATGAGCTGAATTCCGGGGGCCACGGGGGCTCCTGCCGGGTTCCTGCGGGGTCCCGCCGATTGTGAAAAGTTTCACCTGACATTGCCTCGACCTCTTGGCCCGGCGTGCCATTCCGTGCTGTGATGCGGCCAGACTCAGAGCATCCGGCGCTCCACGGCCGGACGTTCTCCACAGCTCGATGGCGCGCTCGGGGAGGGCAATGTGGCGGATACCGCCATGTCTGGTTCCGGAACGACAGCAGATGACGATCCGCCGCTCCAGACAGCGGTATGGCGGCTGCGGTCACGCGCCTGCTGGACGGACGCCGCGGCACTGCTCGAACACGACGCCGCCACCGACCCGGCCGCGGCGCTCCAGCGCACGGCGCTGCTGACCGAGCGGTGTCTGTACACCGGACAGGGCTGGACCGAGGCGGAGGACGCGCTGCGCATCTCCGAGGCCATGGCCCACGACGACGCCGAGCGGGGGGCCGCCGCCTGCGAACGCGGATATCTCGCCTACGCCTCGACCCTCCTCGGCGTACGGGACCGGGCCGACGAGGCACGGGTGGCGCTGAGCCGCGCCGCGGCGCTCCTGGCCCCGGCCGCCCCGGCCCGTCCGCTGCTGGACTTCCGGCGGGGCCTGATCGCGCAGAACATCGCCGACTCGCCCCAGGCCGCCCGCGCCGCGTACCGGAGGGCCCACGCGGGCGCCACCGCCCAGGGTGACGCGCTGCTGCTCTCCTCCACCTGGCGCCATCTGGCCCTGATCGCCCTGCGCGAGGGCGAGCTGGCGGAGGCCCGGCACGGCTTCTCGGAGTCCCTGCGGATAAGGGAGGAGCTGGGCTACCTGGTCGGTACGGCCCCGGCGCTCATCGCGATGGCGGACGCCGAGCCGGAGCCGGAGGCCGCCACGCGGCTGCGCGCCGAGGCGGGGCGGCTGTTCCGGCTGCTGGGCGGCGTGCCGACCTGGCTGGCGCCGCATCTGGACCCGCCGGGTCCGGAGACCGCCGGGGCGAACTGAGACCGACGGGCGGGTCCGGGGGCGGCGCCGGCGTCCTCGGACCCGACACCGGCCGCCGGACCCGATGCCCGCCGCCGGGCTCGCTGCCGGCCGGCGGAACGGGGATCAGCCGCCGGAGCCCGCGAAGTGTTCCCGTACGAGTGACTGCACGACGGCCAGGTCCTGGGCGATCAGCGCGTCCAGCAGGGCCGTGTGCTCGGCCGCGTCCGCCAGCAGGTCGGCGCGGCGGGTGACGGGGTTGCCCTCCAGGGGCCACTGGGAGCGACGGTGCAGTTCGTCGGCCACCATCACCAGCTGGGCGTTGCCCGCCAGCGTGAGCACCGCTCCGTGGAAGGCCCGGTCGGCCTCCGCGTAACTCGCCCGGTCACCGACGGCCGCCGCGGCGACGGTGGCGTCGGCCAGTGGGCGCAGGGCGCACCAGCCGGCCGGCCGGACGGTGCGGGCGAGCCGCAGCATGACGGGGACCTCGATCAGCGCCCGTACTTCGGCCAGCTCGGCCAGCTCGCCCGGCCCGCGCTCGGCGACCCGGAAGCCGCGGTTCGGCACCACTTCGACGGCGCCTTCCACGGCCAGCCGCTGCATGGCCTCGCGCACGGGGGTGGCCGAGACCCCGAAGCGGGCGGCGAGCGCCGGGGCGGAGTAGACCTGCCCGGGTACCAGCTCGCCGTCGACGAGGGCGGCGCGCAGGGCGTCCAGGATCTGACCGCGTACGGAGTGCCGCCGCACCGCGGCCCGGGGTGCGGGCGCCTCGCTGTGGGTGTGCTCGCCGCGGGCCTGCTCGGGCACCCGGAGGGACGAGGAGGCGGACATGGGCGCGGCGGACGCGTGCGGCGCCCACGCCTCGTCACGGGCTCTGCCCTGCTCCACGGATACCTCCTCTGCCGGTCACGGGCGCGGCTCGCGTGGGCGGCGCCTCCTGTGCACGATAGGCGGAGGAGGCCGCAGTTCAAACATCGATCGCGTCGGGTAAGGTAAGGCTTACCTGCAAACGATCGCGATTCGGTGGTCCCTGCATGACCCTTCCCACTCTCCTTCCGGGCACGACGGCCTCGGCGGTGACGGACGCGTACGCGCGCCTCGCCGAGGTCTTTCCCGGGCTGCGCGCCGAGGCGCTCGACGACGGCCGCCCCTCCCCCGGCGGTGCCGGCTGGGTGGGCGCCCATGAGCTCGCGGCCGGGGGAAGCGGACTCGACGCCTTCCTCGCCTGGGACGAGGCGCAGGTGCTGCGGGACTACGGGCAGCAGGCCCGGCCCGATGTGATCGCCGGCTTCGGACTGCACCGGTACGCCTGGCCGGCCTGTCTTCTCGTGACGGTGCCGTGGTTCCTGCACCGGCGGGTGCCCCGGATCCCGGTCGAGGACGTCGCCTTCCAGCGGGCACTGGGCCATCTGACCGTGCGGGTGAAGGAGTTCGCCTGCCTGCCCGGCGATCCGGCGGCGGAGCTGCCCGGCGCGCGCGTGGTGGCCGACGAGGCCGCGCTGCGCGCCGAGGTACTGGCGTCCGTGGCCGAACACCTCGGCCCGGTGCTCGACGGCTTCGGCCCGCGGATGCGGCGCGGCAAGCGGGCGCTGTGGGGCATGGCCACGGACGAGATCGTCGAGGGCCTCTGGTACATCGCCCATCTCCTCGGCGAGGAGCGGCGCGCGATGGCCGAGCTGGAAGCTCTCCTGCCGGGCACCACGAAGCCGTACGTCGGCACCGCGGGCTTCCGCGAGCTGACCGGACCGGACGGCGAGTCACTGCCGACCCGGGACCGGGCGAGCTGCTGCATGTTCTACACGCTGCGGCCCGAGGACACCTGCGTCACCTGCCCGCGCACCTGCGATGCGGACCGGGTCCGGAAACTGACGCCCGCCTCCTGAGCCGTGTCGGATCAGGGCCGTGCCGGCCCTGATCCACACCGCCCGCAGGAGTGGCGAAAATCGAACACAACTCGCCCGCGACATACGGGCATTCGACCAGATCGCGGTAATCCGTCGGCTCTGCCACCCCATTGGCGTTCTCTTGCCCCGAAACCGCCTGGACGCGTGGAAATCCCCGGCACGATGGCGGCCGAAACGCCCTATCGCAACGCAAGGGACCGCGCATGAGACTGACCGACATATCGCTTGACTGGCTGCTTCCGGCTGCCGTGCTGCTGGCGGGGGTCATGGCGGCGGTGGCGGTGGTCGCGCGCGGCAAGCGCGCCTCTGACACATCCGCGGCCGACGACTCCTGGGAACGCAGCGAGGAACGGCGCAGACGCAAGGAGACGCTCTACGCCACCGCTTCGTACGTCCTGCTGTTCTGCTGCGCGGCGGTCGCCGCCGCGCTCTCCTTCCACGGACTCGTCGGCTTCGGCGAGCAGAACCTCGGCCTCTCCGGGGGCTGGGAGTACCTGGTGCCGTTCGGCCTCGACGGGGCGGCGATGTTCTGCTCCGTGCTCGCCGTACGCGAGGCCAGCCACGGTGACGCGGCGCTCGGCTCACGCCTGCTGGTGTGGACGTTCGCCGGTGCCGCCGCCTGGTTCAACTGGGTGCACGCACCGCGCGGACTGAACCACGCGGGCGCTCCGCACTTCTTCGCGGGCATGTCGCTCTCGGCGGCCGTGCTCTTCGACCGGGCACTGAAGCAGACCCGGGTCGCCGCACTGCGCGAGCAGGGCCTGGTGCCCCGCCCGCTGCCGCAGATCCGGATCGTACGGTGGCTGCGCGCACCCCGTGAGACCTTCGGCGCCTGGTCGCTGATGCTGCTCGAAGGCGTACGCACGCTGGACGAGGCGGTCGACGAGGTACGCGAGGACCGCCGGGAGAAGGAGCAGAACCGTCTTCGCAGGAGGGACCAGGAGAAGCTGGACCGGGCGCAGATCAAGGCCCTGAACCGGCAGAACCGGGCCTGGGGACGGGTCGGCCGGGGCACCCATGTGGACGTCCAGGCCATCGCCCCCGCGACGGGCTCCGCGCAGTCCGTCGCGGAGCCCGCCATATCCGAGCCGGGCCAACTGCCCCTAAGACCCCGGCCATCCCTGCAAGCCGTCAACGGCCCGAAATCGAGGGACGTACCGGAGCTGAACGCGACTGATCCGAGAACGGTCGACCTCACCACCGAGGACGACACCCAGGCACTGCCCCGGCTCGATTCGCTGGAGCAGAAGCTGAAGGACCTGGAGCAGCAGTTCGGCTGACACGCCGGAAGGCGGTCCTGCGGGACACAGGCCCTGACGATCCGAGCGGATCGTCAGGGCCGTTCGCCGTTCAGCTCGAACCAGACCATCTTGCCCAGGGGGTGGGAGCTGATCCCCCAGGAGTCCGCCAGGCTCTCCACCAGAACGAGCCCCCTGCCGTGCGTACCGTCGTCGGCGTCCGGTACGTGCGACACGGGCATGTCCGGGACGAAGTCCCGTACTTCCACGCGCAGCCTCCGCGGGGCCACGCTCACGGCGACGACCGCTCCGTCGTCCGTGTGGACCAGCGCGTTGGTCACGAGCTCGCTGAGCAGCAGCTCGGCCACCTGCGCGGGCTCCTCCTTCCATCGGTATCGCAGTAACTCCCTTACCGCTCCCCGGACTTCCGATACGGCCGCCACATCGGCGCGGCCGACTCTGCGATGCAGCCGGGCCAGTTCCTGACGCTCCATCGTTTCCCCCGCCGACACAGTGAATCGCCTCCTGTTACTCGAAGGTGCTCACGCAATGCATGCCCCGCCTACGAGCAGTCACGCTTGTGGCGGGCCACGGGACGAATCCGGACGGGCGGTGAGAACGGGTCGCTGTCGTGCGGAAATCAGGCAGGCTTGTAGTAATAGCCCATGCCTCCACTGACGTTGTGCTCGATGCCACTGCCGTTGAGCGTGAAGTCGGTCGCTTCGAGCGTCGTGTAGCAGTAGCCGGGATTCGGTCCGACCAGCTTCGGAACGCCGACGTTGATACGGCCGCCGCCGTTCGACGTGGAGGTCACCTTCGCCTCGTACGGGCAGGAGTTGTAGGGGTAGTCGGACAGGCGCACCCCACCCGTCCGGGAGATGGTGATGGTGCCGGGCTGGCCGGGGTTGTACACCTCGCCCATCTTCCAGGTGCCCACGAACGACGACGGTACGGCGCTCCCGCCGCCCGAACCGCCGGTGGAGCCGGAGGTACCGGTGGAGCCGGAGGTGCCCGAAGTGCCGCCCGCGCTCGTGGCGCCGGCACTCGTGCTGCCGGAACCGCCGGCGGAACCCGACGTGCCGTCCGATGCGGTGCCGCCTGACGTCGAGCCGCCCGGAGTCCCGCCTTCCGGACTCCCGCCCCCTGTCGCTCCGGTGGCGCCGCCGCCCGATGTGCCACCGGCCCCGGAGCCGCCCGTGGACGATGTACCGCCGCTGCCCGAGGACGCGGCGCCGCCTTCCCCGTCCCGGCCGTCCTTCCCGTCGCCGTCCGCCCGGTCCTTGGCGGGGGATGCCTCGGGGCTCCCGGCGCCCGCCGGGGACGCGCTGCCGGCCGGCGACGGCGAACCGGGATCCGAAGGCCTCGCCGGCCCGTCGGCCGACGGCGATGCCTGGGCGCCCTCGCCGCCGCCGAACGGCTGGAGCACGACGAACGTGCCGCCTCCGCCGCCCAGGACGACGACAAGAGGCACGGCCACGAACCACCGGCGCCGCCGCTTGCGCCCGGGCCTCGGACTGCTCTTCGCACCGGGGGAAACGGCCCCCGGAGCTTCCTTCGGCGCCTGGAGGTCGAGGGTCGCGCGGTCGGCCTCCTGCCGCATCGGGGCCGCCTCCGCGTCCAGCAGACGCGCCGAGCGGCGTGCGAGGTGACCGACCACGGCAGCCGGCAGCCACGGTCCCGTCGCGGCCCCGCGCCCCGGCTCGGCCAGCAGTTCGTCCACGGAGGGACGGTCGGCCGCCCGCTTGGCCAGGAGCCGGGCGATCAGGGTGCGCAGGCCCTCGTCATGGACCCGGGTGAGGTCGGGCTCCGCCTCGACGATGTGGTACATCACCGCGTGCTGGTTGCTCACGCCGTCGCCGAACGGGAGCACACCGGTCGCCGCGTACGTCAGGACGCAGCCGAGGGTGAACACATCGCTCTTCGGCCCCGCGGTCTCCCCGCGGATCTGCTCCGGGGCCATGAAGCCGGGCGAGCCGATCACCATGCCGGTGCTGGTGAGCAGTGACTCGACGGAGGTACCGACAGCGCGGGCGATGCCGAAGTCGATGACCTTGGGCCCCTCGACGGTGAGCATCACGTTCGACGGTTTGAGGTCGCGGTGGATGATTCCGGCGCCGTGGATGTCCTTAAGCGCGCGCAGCAGACCGTCCGCGAGCGTGAGCACAGACGCCGCGGTGAGCGGCCCGTGGCCCCGGACGACCTGCTCCAGGGAGAGCCCCGGGACATAGCCCGTGGCGACCCAGGGGGACTCGGCGTCGGGCTCCGCGTCCAGCACGGGCGCGGTGTAGCGCTCGTCCACCCGCCGGGCCGCGTCCACCTCGCGGCGGAACCGGGCCCTGAACTGCGGGTCCGCGACGTGTTCCGGGTGCACCACCTTGACCGCGACCGTGCGGCCGCCCTCGGAACGGGCGAGGTAGACCCGTCCCATGCCGCCGGCGCCGAGTCTGCCGAGCAGCACGTAGGGCCCGATGCGGGCCGGGTCGGTCGCGGCCAGCGGCTTGATGCCGCCGTGAAGGTGGTCCTCGTGCTCGTGCTCATGCTCGCCGGTCATCTTCGAGCGCTCCCCGTATGTCCCGCCGCACGGTCCCGGTGGACCGCATCCGTATCCTGAATTGCCCATGATCTGAAGCAACTTGGTGAAGGCGGCACTCAGTCTGGAGGACGACGCCCAGGAGTTGGAACCAGTTCCGGAGAAAATTCCGGAAGTAGTTCTAAGCTGTTACCTGCGGCGCCGTGAAGGCCGTTCTGGATCCGTGAACCGGGGTGGCATCGATGAGCCCGAAGCAACAGCGCGGCGAGGCCACCGCGGCCCATGTCCTCGACTGCGCGCTGGACATCTACGCGTCGGAGGGCGAGGCCGGACTCACCCTCGCCGCGATCACCTCGGCCGGCGGGGTCAGCGCGGGAACCATCTACCACCACTTCGGCAGTCTCCAAGGGGTCGTGGTCGCACTCGCCCAGTCCTGGCTGGGGCGCCTCCTCGACGAGCTGGTCGGGGAGCTGACGCGGACGGAGGACGCGCGCAGCGGCATCCACGCGGCCGTGCGGGCCTACCTGCGCTTCATCCAGGTCCACCCCGACGCGGCCCGGCTCATGCACTCCGTCACCGTGGACCGCGAGTTCGCCGCCCGCGCCCATCAGATCCGCGGTGCCCAGGAGGCCCGGCTGAGCCCCCTCGCCGCCTGGCTCCAGGCCCACCAGGAGTCGGGTCAGCTCGCCGATCTGCCGCTGCCCGTGGTGGAGTCGCTGGTCCTGGGCCCGGTGACGGGCATCGCGAGGCGCTGGCTCTCCGTCGGTGACATCGACATCGAGGAGGCCGCGCGGACGGTCCCGGACCGCATCTGGCTCTCCGTCAGCCCTTGACCGGGCCTCGGGAGAACGTCCGCTGCTCCTTCGCCCCGTCGGCGGGCGCGATCACCGGCCGCACGGGCCGGCTCGCGCCCGGCGGCTTCGGCCGTCGGCCCTCACCCCGATCCTTCTCGGCGGCCACGGCGGACGCGGACACCAGCGTCGCGGCGGCGAGGCTGCCCCAGAGAGCGGCCGGGCCGTGGGGGGCGAGCGTGGTGATGACGGCCGGGGAGACGGCGAGGCCGAAGCCCGTGGAGAACTGGAAGCGCGCGAGTGAACGTCCCAGGACGCGCTCCGGGGCCAGGGCCGTGACGAGCGCGGTGGCGCTCCCGGCGTAGATGATCTCGCCGAGGGTGCAGACCACGGACACCGCGGCGACGGCCGGGGCGCTCCAGCCGAGTCCCAGTGAGGTGGCCGCGAGGAACCCGAGGTAGGACGCGGCGATGACCACGCCGGCGAGGGCCAGCACCGCCCGCCGGGGGAAGCGGGACATCAGGACGGTGACGGGAACCTGCAGGGTGACCACCAGCACCGTGTTCGCCACGAAGATGGCCGCCGACCACACCGGGGACGCGTGCAACTGGGTCACCAGGACCAGGGGGAGCGCGATCTCGGGGACGTTGAGGCAGAAGACGTAGATCACGTTGGCGGCCAGCAGTACGCGCATGCGGGGCGGCGGCCCGTCGTCGCTCTCCTCGGCCCGGGCAGCTGCCGGACGGGCGTGCACATGGACGGACCACGCCAGGGCCGCCGCGGCGAGGTACGCCAGGCCGGTGACCACGGCGAGCGCCTGCAAGGCGGTGGCGCCGCCCGCCAGGCACGCGGTGGCGAGGAGCGCGCCGACGCCCAGCCCGGCGTTGCGCAGGGCGCGGCCCGCCGCGAGAGCGGCGTCGCGTTCCCGGCCGTGGGCGACCGTGGCGACGAGAGCCGCGTGGGCGGCCGGCCACGCCTGGTTGCCGATGCCGAGGAAGAGCGCCGCCGTCGCGAAGAGCCAGACATGTCCCGCCGGGGTGAGCGTCAGCAGCGCCACGCCCACCACCCGCACCAGCATCGACGCCGCCACGACCGTGCTGCGTGCGCCCCGGTCCAGCCACCGGCCGACCGCGGGCATGCACACCAGGCCCACGACGACGCCCACCGTCATGGCGATGCCGGTGGCGGGCGCGGACAGCCTCAGGACGGTGACACCGTAGAGCAGCAGGAAGGGCCGCAGGAGGCCGGTGCCCAGCGCGTCCACCGCCAGGGCGACCGCGTAGCGCGGGCCTCCGGAGGCACGGACGAGGGCGTGTGGCCGGAGCTTCGTGATGGTTGCCATGGCGTCAAAGGTCGGTCCGGACCGCCGGACGGGACACGTCGGTTGACGGACATCGTCAACCGACGCCGTCGCCGCCGCGGGGTCGGTGATGATGAGGGGGTGACGTTGAGGATCGATATCAGCGGCCGGCCGTCCGAACGTCTGCGGTTCGCCGCCTCGCCGCTGGCCGAGCTGACCGCGATGCTGCACGTCCTGGCCGAACCCGGGCACCATCCACTGCTCGCCGACTGGGCCGGGGGCGTGTGGGCGGGCATGCGGCCCGAGCTGGCCGAGCGGCTCAGGGAGGCGGAGTTCCTCTGGCGTTCCTCGCGGGCCGACTTCCTGGTCCCCGCCCGTCCCCGGCCGACCCTCGCCGAGGAGCTGGACGACGTGGACCGGATCGACGACGAGACGTACGTGACGTCCGCGCTCGTCACCACGTGCGGCAGCAACCGGGTCCACTTCGCCGCGCCGTCGCCGCTCGCCGACGCGGCGGCGCGCGAGCGCGCCCTGGACCGGGCCCAGGCCCGCGGCCCGCTCCAGGAGGCCTTCGCGGAACGGCTGCTGGCGGATCCGGCCACTGTGCGGGCGCGGGTACGACGCACCCTCGAACAGTGCGCCGACGCCTTCTTCGACGCCGCCTGGGCGGGCGTCGCCGTGCGGCTCGCCACCGACCTGCGCCTGAAGAACGACCTGCTGAAGCATCAGGGCATCGGGGCGGCACTCGCGTCGGTCTCCGACGCGGTCGCCCTGGCGCCGGACGGCGACAGCATCATCGTGGACAAGCTGCAGGACAACGCGACCGCCGCCCACGGCGCCGGGACCACCTTCCTCCCCAGCGTCTTCGGCCGCCCGCACCTGGTGGTGGTCCACGCGCCCGGGTGGCGGCCGGTGGTGCAGTACCCCGTGGCCGAGCCGGTCCCGGCCGGGCCGGTACCCCTGGAAACCGTCACGCTACGGCTGACGGCGCTCGCTCATCCGGTACGGCTGCGGCTGCTGCGCACGCTGGCCCGCGGCCCGCACACCACCGGCGAGCTGGCCCAGGCCTGGGAACTCTCGCCCCCGGAGGTGTCCCGCCACCTCGCCGTGCTGCGCCGCGCCGGTCTGCTCACGGCCCGGCGGCGGGGTCGCTATGTGCACCACACCCTCGACCTGTCCGCGATGACGACGCTCGGTACGGACCTGCTGTCGGCCGTACTGCGCTGAGCGGCTCCGTCCGGCCGGCCGGACGTGTGTGCGGTCTTCTCGGTTAACTCCAGGAAAATTCACTCTTGTTGGCGTTGACGGGAGGGTATCTACGCGCGTCATCATGGTGGTTATGCGAATCCCCCCACGGATCACCACGCTCGGCGGCGCAGCCGCCCTCCTGTCCCTCCTCTTCGTCGGCGGCCCGGTCACGGCTGCCGCGACCGCCGCCACCAGCTCCGTCGGCAGCATCTGCTACTCCGCGCTGCCGTCCCAGGCCCACGACACCCTCGACCTCATCGACGCCGGCGGCCCCTTCCCGTACGACCAGGACGGGACCGTCTTCCAGAACCGCGAAGGCGTCCTGCCCGGACAGAGCACCGGGTACTACCACGAGTACACCGTGATCACCCCCAACTCCCCGACCCGCGGCGCGCGACGCATCGTCACGGGCGAGGAGGTCCAGGAGGACTACTACACCGCCGACCACTACGCGACCTTCGACCTCGTCGACCACGGCTGCTGAGCCGCAACCCCGGTCCGGTCCGCGCCGTAGTCCCCCACCTGCGGCGCGGATCACCGGAGCGAGGTACTTGTACGCTCGCCCCATGACCGTGACCTATGTGATCGACGGCTCCGAGGTCACCGGCCCGGAGCGCTTCTGGGACGTGGTCGGCGAAGCGGTGAACGGGCCGGGCGGCTACTTCGGCCGGGGCCTCGACTCCTTCGCGGACTGCCTGCGGGGCGGAATGGGCACGCCGGACGACGGCGACTTCGTCCTTGAGTGGCGGGACCACGTACGGTCCGCGCGCGCCCTGGACCACGCCGCGACCGCGCACCACCTCCGCGGCCTGCTGGACCGCGCCCACGTGAGCAACCTGCCGCGGCTGCGCGAGGAACTGGCGCAGGCGGAGGCCGGTCTGGGGCCGACGCTCTTCGACCGGCTGCTGGAGATCATCCGGGACGAGACCGCCCCCGGCACCCTGCGACTGCGCTGAGGGCCACGGACGCGGCCTGTCGCGTCCGTGGCCCTCAGGGACCGTCAGTACTTCGCGTCCGTGGCCCTCCGGGACCGTCAGTACTGCGTGGAGACCTTCACCCCGCCGAAGTCCTGCACGGCGTAGAGGCTGATGAAGTGTGCTCCTGGCGCAGGGTTGTCGACCGTCAGCGTGTGGGCGTTGCCACTGCCGGTCGACCGTGAGGTGTAGGCGCCCGTGGTGGCCCAGCCGTTGGCGTTGTAGTAGAGGTCGGCGTCGCCCGTGCCGCCGCTCGTGGTGATGGTGAGCCGGGTGGTTCCGGCGGGGATGTAGAGGTACAGGTAGGAGTAGTTGCCCCGGGTGGCCTGCCGCCCGCTGCGGGCGCAGTCCTCGCCCAGCTCCCGTACGTCACTCGCGGTGCACTCGGCCGTCGGCTCGGTCGGCGGGTTGGTGGTGGTGCCGCAGCTGCCGGCCGCGCACCCGGTCAGCCAGGCGTTCCAGTCGGCGTCGTAGCGGCTGCCGATGGTGGAGGTGAGCAGGGTCCGGGCGCCGTTCCAGTCGCCGCCGCGGTAGCGGCCGAGGAGTGTGTCCACGTCGGCGCGGTGCGACTGGAGCATGTAACGGACGGCCAGATAGCCCCAGTTGTAGATGCGCGTCTGGTCGGCGTTCTCGTAGGTGGTGTCGAACAGGGAACGCAGGGTGTAGGTGTGTGCGGCGGCCTGCGTGATGGCGTCGTCGTAGGTCACGTCACGGTAGGAGTAGGAGACGTACTCCGCGAAGCCCTCGACC
The DNA here is from genome assembly GCF_044756845.1 of Streptomyces sp. NPDC091416. Lineage (NCBI taxonomy): Bacteria > Bacillati > Actinomycetota > Actinomycetes > Kitasatosporales > Streptomycetaceae > Streptomyces > Streptomyces sp. NPDC091416. The sequence goes on along the minus strand of NZ_JBIVTU010000005.1, from coordinate 333,452 downwards.
CACCAGATGGTCGGTGTGGTGAGTCCGTCCTCGAAGTCGCCGGACATGTTGAACCGGCCGTCGAGGTAGTGCGTGTACTCGTGGTTGAGGTTCCAGATCTGGAAGTCGGGGCGCACCCATTCGGCCTCGTAGGCGATGAAGCGCGGCTGGTTGCCGGCCGCTGCCGGGTCGCCTTCCAGGTACATGCCGCCGTTGTTGGTGTCGATGCCGTAGATGGCTCCGGCGTAGGTCTGGTAGTCGGTGCTCGAGTCGAAGACGACCACCTCGATGGTGGTGTTGTTGTCCTTGGCGACCGGTCCGTTGTCACGGGCGATCCCGTGGAAGTAGGCGTCCTGGCCCTTCAGGCTGGTGCAGGCCGCCGAGAGGTCGGACGAGGACATCTGCTGGGCAAGGATGCGGATGCTGTCGCTGCAGGTGTACTCGACGGGAAGAACGGCGCTCTTGATGCGCGCCGCCAGGTCGCAGGTGTTGTACGCGGCGCAGTTGGCCCCGTCGTAGTAGTCGGTCATCTCGGCGAGACCGACCCAGAGCGGCGCGGTGGGCCCGGTCAGGGAGCTGCGGCCGAGCAGGTCGATGACGAGCGGGCGCGCCTTGGGCCGCAGCGACTCCTCCTGGAGGAAACGCCCGAGCTCGCGCCCCGCGTTGGAGGCCAGGTAGGAGCGGTCCGTGCCCAGCAGGTCGAGGTGGTCACGGGCGAAGCCGGCGAGCGCGTCGAGCAGGCTCGGGTCGGCCTCGACGGCGCTGATGAACTCGGGTACCTGATGGCCGCGGAAGGTCACCGTGTAGACGCTGTTGACGGCGTTGAGCATGTACCAGGAGCTGTTGTACGAGGAGTCGTAACCGGCGAGCAGGCGTTTGACGACGGAGAGGTAGCGGGCGTTCTGTACGGCGCTGTCTATGAGGATGACCGCTTCGGACAGGGTCTCCCCGTTGGCGTCCGTGACGTCGTAGGCGTGCGCGGAGGCGAAGAAGGCGTCGAGCCCGCTCCGGATGGCGGTGCGGAGCGCGTCGCCGTAGGCGCCGACGGTGGCGGGGTCGTAGTACTGCACGTAGTAGCCGGCCCGGAGGAACAGCACCAGCTGGGGCATGCCGGTGCTGCTGTCACCCGGGTACGCGGCCGAACCGTCGCGCAGGGCGTAGGCGACGGTGACCATCTGGGCCTCGCGGAAGGCGAGGTAGCCGTCGTTGCCCTTGACCGTGAACAGCGTGTTGACGCAGGCGGTCGTCGACGACTTGATCTGCCGCACCAGGTCGCTGCCGGTGCGGCTGGTGAAGTCGGCGACGGAGCAGGCGGCGGGGGCGATCCCGGCGGCCTTCGCGGCGGAGCGGGCCTTGGCCTTCATCGAGGGCGCCGGGTGGCTCGGCGCGGCGGCGCGCGGGTCGTCGTAGTCCCGCTTCAGCGCGTCCTTGGACGCGGTCTGCGGCGCCCGGTCCGCGGGCTTCAGGGCCGTGCCGCCCATGTGGCCCGGGTCCTGGACGGGTGCGGTGAGGGCCTGCGCGGTGGGGCCGCCCGGCTCGGGCGTCCCGGAGGCAACGGCTTCGTCCGCGGCGGCCGTCGTGGTGACGGCCGCCGGCGTGGAGGGCCGGGGCTCGGCGGCCCGGCTCGGTGCGGCGAGCATGCCGACACCCAGACAGGCCGCCAGGGCCACGGTGGACAAGCCGGTCAATCTCTGTCGAACCAAACGGTTCTTCACGTGCCGCCTCCCAGCGGTGTGGTGCCGCGCGACGGTGCGCGGCGTGGGGGATGGCGCGGTCGGGGCCGGAGGGCCGGTCCATGAACCAGCCCATGACATGAGCACGACCTCAACCGCGGCCGTCTGTACAATGGCACATGTCACATGTTCTTTGGAAGGCGCTGGGCGCACATTCATCTGCGCGCCAACTCCCGTCCGCGGCACTCCGCTTGTGGACGATGCCGCTTCAGCCCGAGGAGTTCCGCCCGTGACCGAACCCCTGCCGCGCCCGCACGGCAGTCACGACCTGCCGGTGTCCCCCGCCCTGGACGCCTTCATGCGTACGGGCTGGGCCACGGCCACGCGCCGGGCCGACGCCCGCGTCCCCGCCCACGCCCTCACCCCGGCCCGGCGCGCCCGCACCGCCGCACGGTTCCCGGGCGAGCGGCTCGTCATCCCGGCGGGATCCCCCGCCGTCCCGTCCCTCGAAGCGGACCACCGATTCCGTCCGCACACCGCTTACGCCTGGCTCACCGGTCTCACCGGCGGGGACCAGGCCGGCCATGTCCTCGTCCTGGAACCGGACGGGGACGCGCGCCACGAGGCGGTCCTGTACATGAGGCCCGGTTCGCCCCGCAGCGGCCAGGACTTCCACCGTGACCGCGAGCACGGGGAGTTCTGGGTGGGCCGCAGACCGGATCCGGCCGAGGCCGCCGCACTCACCGGCATCCGGTGCGAGCACCGGGACGCGTGGGACAAGCTCCTGACGGGCACCCAGCCCCCGACCCGGGTCCTCACCGGGGTGGACCCGTCCGTCGACGCCTGGCTCGGGGACGCCCGCCGGATACCCGCCGTCCGGTCCGCCCCGGCCGGGCTCGACGCGGTGATCGACGAGCTCAGACTCGTCAAGGACTCATGGGAACAGGCCCAGTTGCAGCGTGCCGTCGACGCGACGACCGCCGGATTCGAGGACGTCGTCCGCTGCCTCCCCCAGGCGATCGCCGACCCGCGCGGAGAGCGCCGGGTCGAGGGAGTCTTCGGGCTGCGGGCCCGGCTCGAAGGCAACGGCCCCGGCTTTCCGACCGTCGCGGCCGCCGGCGACCATGCGTGCGTACTGCGCCGGACCCGCAACGACGGTCCGCTGGAGCGCGGCAGGTTGCTGCTGCTGGACGCGGGCGTGGCGACCGACTCCCTCTACACGGCCGACCTCACCCGCACGATCCCGCTGTCCGGCACCTTCACGCCCGTCCAGCGCACGGTGTACGAACTGGTGCTGGCGGCACAGGACGCGGGCATCGCCGCGCTACGGCCGGGCGCCCGCTTCCACGACTTCCACGAAGCCGCGATGCGGGTCATCGCCGAGGGCCTGCACGACTGGGGCGTGCTCCCGGTCCCCGCGGACGAGTCACTGACCCCCGAGAGCGGCCTCCACCGCCGCTACACCCTCTGCGGCAGCGGCCACATGCTCGGCATGGACGTGCACGACTGCGCGAGGGCCCGGGCCGGGATCTACCCGGGCGGGGTGCTGGAGGCGGGGCAGGTGCTGACCGTGGGGCCGGGGCTGTATCTCCGGCCGGACGACGAGACGCTGCCGCGTTCGCTCCGGGGCAACGGCATCAGGATCGAGGACGACCTCGTGATCACCGGGGACGGCGCCCGCCTCATGTCGTCCGCGCTGCCCCGCACGCCTGACGACGTCGAGGCCTGGATGGCGGAGCTGCTGGACAGTTGAGCGCGCGAAGCCGCCACCGCGGGCAGGGGTGCTGGACGGCGGGGCTGCTGGACGACTGAGCGCGCGAAGGCCGCCATCCCCGGCAGGGGATGGCGGCCTGGGGCCTCTCGTCCGGATCGTGCCGGGCTCGCGAGGTCCGGCACGCGCATCTGCGGCGTGGTCGTCGGTCGCCCCCGCTCAGCGCTGACTCCGTACTGGCCCGCAAGGTCTCGTCCGGCCCGCGACGCGTGTCGCGCACTCCCGAGGCGCTGCTCAGGGCTTCTCCTCGGCCCACAGCGAGCGGACGTGCGACATATGGGCGAGCATGCAGGCCTCGGCCCCCGGTGCGTCCCCGGCGACGACCAGGTCCAGCAGCTGCACGTGCTCCTGCGCGGAGGCGACCAACTGGCCCGACTCGGCGAGGCGGTTCAGTCCGAACAGCCGGGAGCGCTTGCGCAGTTCACCGACCTCCTCGACCAGCCGGCGGTTCCCGGCCAGCGCCAGCAGGGCCAGGTGGAAGCGGCGGTCCGCCTCCAGGTAGCCCAGGATGTCGTGGCGCCGCGCGGCCTCGACGATCTCCAGCGCGACGGGCCGCAGCGCCTCCAACTCCTCGGTGAGGCCCATCCGGGCGATCCGGCCCACGGTGGGGACCTCGATCATGGCGCGGAGTTCGGTGAAGTCGTCGAGGTCCTGCTCGGTGAGTTCGGTGATCCGGAAGCCCTTGTTGCGGACGGCCTCGACCAGGCCCTCCCGGGCCAGGTCGAGCATCGCCTCACGGACGGGCGTCGCGGAGACACCGAACTCGGAGGCGAGCGCGGGTGCGGAGTAGACGGTCCCCGGCTTCAGTTCACCGGAGATGAGCGCTGCCCGCAGCGCGTGCGCCACCTGGTCGCGCAGATGCTCCTGCGCCGAGATCACGTTGAGCGATGTCAGACGGGCCATGTCTGCTCCTCCGGGACCGTGCGGAGCCCAAGAATACAATGTGACGTTGTCCGCCCCGGACTCGGCGGTTTCAGAGCAGGAATCCCTCGGGGAACGGGTCGGCCGGGTCGAGGAAGTACTGCGCGGTCCCGGTCAGCCAGGCACGGCCCGTGACGGTGGGCACGACGGCGGGCAGCGGTCCCACGGTGGTCTCGGCGACGAGCCGGCCGGTGAACCGGGTACCGATGAACGACTCGTTGACGAAGTCCGTGTCCAGGGCCAGTTCGCCGCGCGCGTGCAGCTGGGCCATGCGCGCGGAGGTGCCGGTGCCGCACGGCGAGCGGTCGAACCAGCCGGGATGGATGGCCATGGCGTGCCGCGAGCTGACGGCGTCCGAGCCGGGGGCGATCAACTGGACGTGCTTGAGGCCGTGGATGCCGGGGTCGAGCGGATGGACCGGCCGGTCGGTGGCGTTGACCGCGTCCATCAGGGCGAGCCCGGCGGCCAGCAGCTCGTCCTTGCGGGACCGGTCGAACGGCAGGCCCAGGTCGTCCAGGTGGACCATCGCGTAGAAGTTGCCGCCGTACGCGAGGTCGTACTCCACGGTGCCGTGGCCGGGGACCTTCGCCGTGAGCCCGAGTCCGGCGCTGAAGGCCGGCACGTTGGTGAGCGTGACGGAGGTGGCGGCCCCGTCCTCCACCCGGACGTCGACGCTCACCAGCCCGGCGGGGGTGTCCAGCCGCACGGTGGTGACCGGCTCGGTGACCTCCACCATGCCGGTCTCCACCAGGACGGTGGCCACCCCGATGGTGCCGTGCCCGCACATCGGCAGACAGCCGGAGACCTCCATGAACAGGACCCCGAAGTCGGCGTCGGGGCGGGTCGGCGGCTGGAGCACGGCCCCGCTCATGGCGGCGTGGCCGCGCGGCTCGTACATCAGCAGGGTGCGCACCGCGTCCCGGTGCGCCATGAAGTAGGTGCGGCGCTCGGCCATGGTGGCGCCGGGCAGCGTGCCGATGCCCCCGGTGATCACCCGGGTCGGCATGCCCTCGGTGTGCGAGTCGACGGCGTGGAAGATGTGACGCGTGCGCAAGGGGCCCCCTCGGTCGTCCGGCCGGACCGGGACGGTGCTCCGGCCGGCCGGTGTCTGCTGTGGTGACGGTGGGTGGGAGATCGGGCCAGGTCAGTCGAGGCCCTCGGCACGGGCCTTCTCGGTGGCCGCGCGCACGGCGGCCAGGGAGGCGGCGTCGAGCGGCGTGCGCGGCGGCCGGGTGGGGCCGCCGTGCCGTCCCACGATGTCCATCGACGCCTTGATGGCCTGGACGAACTCCGGCTTGGAGTCCCAGCGCAGCAGCGGGTGCAGTCGCCGGTACAGCGGAAGCGCCGTCTCCAGGTCCCCGGACACGGCGGCCCGGTACAGCGCGACGCAGCCGGCGGGCAGCATGTTGGGGCAGCCCGCGATCCAGCCGACGGCCCCGGCGAGCGCGAGCTCCAGCAGGACGTCGTCGGCGCCCACCAGGAGGTCGAGCCCCGGCGCCTCCTCGGCGATCTCGTAGGCCCTGCGGACGTCCCCGCTGAACTCCTTGACCGCGACGACGGAACCCTCCGCGTGGAGCTGGGCGAGCAGCCGCGGTGTCAGGTCCACCTTGGTGTCGTACGGGTTGTTGTACGCGACGACCGGCAGACCCGCCGAGGCGACCTCCGCGTAGTGCGCGCGGACCGCCGCGTCGTCGCACGCGTACCCGTTGGGCGGCAGCAGCAGGACGGAACCGGCGCCCGCCTCGGCCGCCTGCTCGGCACGGCGACGCGACTGGGTGCTGTCGTACGCGGAGACGCCCGGCATCACCCTGGCCCCGTCCCCGGCCGCCTCGACGGCGACGCGCACGACCTGGTCGCGCTCCTGGTCCGTGAGCGTCTGGTACTCCCCCAGTGAGCCGTTGGGCACCACGCCGTCGCAGCCTGCGGCGACGAGGTCGGACACATGGGCGGCGTACGCGTCGAAGTCGATGGAACGGTCCTCGCGCAGGGTGAGCGGCGTGGCGACCATGACGCCCCGCCAGGGGCGGGTGCGTGCGGGGGTGTCCGTGGTCATGAGGGCTCCTTGTGAGATGGGGCGGAGGCGGATGGGAGGAAGTGGGTGACGGCGGGGACGCGCGTCACGCGTCCCCGCCGTCCTCGGGGCGGGTGGCGCGGGCGAGTACGGACAGGGGGACGGGGCAGGCGAGCGGCCGGCGGTCCGGGGCCCCGGCGCCGGCGGCGGGGCCGGCGAGTTCCCGCACGGCGAATCCGCACGTCCGGCCCTGGCACCAGCCCATCCCGGCCCGGGTGAGGAGCTTGACCGTGCGGCTGTCCCCGGCTCCGAGTTCCCGGACGGCGGTACGGATGGCACCGGCGGTGACCTCCTCGCACCGGCAGACCTCGGTGTCGGCCGCCGTCCAGTCGGTCCAGCCCGGCCCGGGGCGGTGTACCGCGCCCATGAGCGCCGCGAACGCGCGCATCCGGCGCCGGGACCGGAGCAGCGCCGCGGTGCGGGGCGTGCCCGGGCCGCCGCGGGCGTCCGCGATCACGGAGCGGGCGGCCAGTTCGCCCTCGGCCAGGGCCAGGTGGACGCCGCCGATGCCGCCGGTCTCGCCCGCGGCCCAGACTCCGGGCACGGTGGTACGCAGTTCGTCGTCGAGCTCCAGCGCTGCCGAGCCGTCCGCGCCGCACCGGGTGGCGCAGCCGATCCCCACCGCGAGGTCGATTTGGGGTACCAGCCCGTGCCCGACGGCCAGGACGTCGCAGTCGATGCGGCGCCCGGTCCCGGGCAGCGGTCGCCAGTCGCGGTCCAGCCGGCTGACCGTGACACCCTCCACCCGGTCGGTGCCGTGCACGGCCGTGACCGCCCGGTGCGTCAGCGGCCGGATCCGGTGGCGGGCCAGCGCGGCTGCGTGCCGGACCCCTTCCGCGAGCCGGCCGGGGTTCGCGGCCAGTACCAGCGGCGCCCGTCCGTACGCCCCGTAGCCGGCGGCCTCCACCAGCGCGGGGACGCGGGCACCCGCCCGGGCGAGGGAGACGGCGACGGCCTGGAGGAGGGGTCCGCTGCCGGCGACGACGATGCGGCGGCCCGGCAGCACCAGGCCCGACTTCAGCATGGCCTGCGCTCCGGCCGCTCCGACGACGCCGGGCAGGGTCCAGCCGGGGAAGGGGAGTTGGCGCTCGTGGGAACCGGTCGCGACCAGCAGGCGGCGTGCGTCGAGTGCCGTGGCCCCGTCCTTTCCGTCGGGCCCGGTGACCGCGTGGAGCGTCCAGTCGGCTCCGCTCCGCTCGACGGCCCAGACGTGGTGTCCGGTGAGATGGCGGATCCGGCCCGCCGCGCGGTGCCGGCCGAGCCGTGCGGTGAGGGCGGCGAACTCCGCCCAGCCGTGGTGCAGTGCCTCGGGACGGGTGGCGCCGAGGCCCGGCGCGGGGGCGCGGTAGTACTGGCCGCCCGGTGCGTCCGCTGCGTCGAGCAGGACCACGTCGAGTCCGCCGTCGGCCGCGGTGACGGCCGCGGCGAGGCCGGCGGGTCCGGCGCCCACGACCGCGAGTTCGGTGCGCTCGGGCCGGGCGCCGGGCTGTTCAGCGGACGGGAGCGGCATGTCCGTCCCCTTCCTGCGCGGTGACGACGTCGCCGGGGCGGGCGGGCAGCAGGCAGGCGCGCCGGCTGGGCTCCCCGTTGACGGTGACCAGGCAGTCGAAGCAGGAGCCGATCCCGCAGAAGGCGCCCCGTGGCCGTCCGTTCACCCGGGTGGTGCGCCAGGTGAGGACGGAGGCGGCCCAGAGGGCGGCCGCGATGCTCTGACCGGGCAGGGCCCGGACGGGGTGTCCGTCGAAGGCGATCTCGAATGCGGGGCCGGGAGCGGCTTGGGCCAGGGCGGCCGGGGTCCGTCCGGCCGTGCGTGTGCGGGGACGTCTCACCAGGGCTCCTGCTCAGTCGGCGGCCGGTCGGTCCGGCCCGTCAGCGGGCTTCTCGGGGCGTAGGGCTTCACGGCGGCCTCAGCCGCCGCTACCGGTACCGGTCCGGGGCACCGCGTCGAACCGGTCGGGGCGGAACGGCGCCGGATCCAGGGCGGGTTCCTCGCCCCGGATCGCGGCCGTGACCAGCACGGCGGTCGCGGGCGCGAGTCCGATGCCCGCACCCTCGTGACCGCAGGCGTGGAAGAGGCCCGGCACCCGGCGGTCGGGCCCGATCGCCGGGAGGTGGTCGGGCAGGTAGGGGCGGAATCCGTGGTAGGTCCGCAGTACCCGGGCGTCGGCCAGGACCGGGAAGAGCGCGGCCGCCGCCGCAGCCAGCCGGCTGACCACCGGAACGGACAACGTCCGGTCGAATCCCACCCGTTCACGGCTGGCGCCGATGAGGACGGGGCCCGCCTGGGTGCCTTCCACGACGGGTGAGGTCTGCAGTGCGGCCGACGCGCTCGACACGTCGGCCACGTACTCCGCCGCATAGACCTTGTGCCGGATCAGGCGCGGCAGCGGCTCGGTCACGAGGACGAAGCCGCGCCGGGGAAGCACGGGCAGCTCCACACCCGCCAGGGCGGCCAGTTCACCGCCCCGTACGCCCGTCGCGTTGACCACCGCCGGGGCGAGCAGGTCGCCCGCGGCGGTCCGTACACCACGCACCGCGCCCGTCGGTCCGGTCAGCACCGCGGTGACCGCCCGCCCCGGGTGAAGGCTCGCTCCGGCGTCGCGGGCCGCGCGGACGAGGTGGGCGGCCGCCAGGGCGGGCTGGACCTGGGCGTCCTGAGGGTAGAGGAAGCCCCCGGCGAGTCCGGGCGCCACGTGCGGTTCGAGTGCGCTCAGTTCGTCCGACGCCACCGCGGTGGCCCGCACCCCTGCCGCCAGTTGTCCGGCTGCGGTCGCGGTCAGGGTGGCCAGCGATTCGGGACCCGCCGCGACGACCAGGCCGCCCTTCTGCTCGAACTCCACGGCAGGGGGCAGCACGTGCGCCAGTTCCCGCCAGAGCGAGGCGGACAGGAGCGCGAGGTCCAGCTCCGGGCCGGGCACCTTGTCGGAGACCAGGAGGTTGCCCTCCCCCGCCCCGGTGGTGCCGCCGGCGACCGGTCCGCTGTCCACCACCGCGACGGCGAGTCCGGACCGGGCGGCGTAGTACGCGCAGGCGGCACCGACCACTCCGGCGCCGACGACGACCACATCCAAAGGCTGTCTCGTGAACACGCCAGTAATATGTCACATTGCTCTGCGGTCGCCAAGAGGGCGTCAAGGACGTTCCTTTGACACCCCGTCAGCTCGGCGGGCGGCGCTACGGCCGGGGCATGTTGCGCAGGTTGGACCGCGCCATCTGCACCATCCTGCCCACACCGCCGTCCAGCACGATCTTGCTGGCGGAGAGCGCGAAGCCGGTCACCATGTCCGCGCTGATCTTCGGCGGGATGGAGAGCGCGTTCGGGTCGGTCACGACGTCGACGAGCGCCGGCCCCTTGTGCTTGAAGGCGTCCCGGAGCGCTCCCTCCAGCTGCTTGGGCTTCTCGACCCGGACGCCGTACGCCCCCGAGGCGCGCGCGACGGCCGCGAAGTCCGGGTTCTTGTTGGTCGTGCCGAACGACGGCAGCCCGGCGACCAGCATCTCCAGCTCGACCATGCCCAGCGAGGAGTTGTTGAACAGGACGACCTTCACCGGCAGGTCGTACTGGACGAGGGTCAGGAAGTCCCCCATCAGCATGGTGAATCCGCCGTCCCCGGACATCGAGACGACCTGCCGGTTCCGGTCGGTGAACTGGGCGCCGATGGCCTGCGGCAGCGCGTTGGCCATCGAGCCGTGACTGAACGAACCGATCACCCTCCGCTTGCCGTTCGGCGTCAGATAGCGGGCCGCCCAGACGTTGCACATACCGGTGTCGACGGTGAACACGGCATCTTCGTCGGCGAGTTCGTCCAGGACCGAGGCCACGTACTCCGGATGGATCGGAACGTGCTTGTCGACCTTGCGGGTGTACGCGCTGATCACACCCTCCAGCGCGTCCGCGTGCTTCTTGAGCATCCGGTCGAGGAACTTGCGGTCGCTCTTGGCCTTCACCCGCGGCGTCACACAGCGCAGCGTCTCGCGGACATCGCCCCACACCGCGAGGTCGAGCTTGGAGCGGCGGCCCAGGTGCTCGGGGCGCACATCGACCTGGACGATCTTCACGTCGGTGGGGAGGAAGGCGTTGTACGGGAAGTCCGTGCCGAGCAGGATCAGCAGATCGCACTCGTTCGTGGCCTCGTACGCGGCGCCGTAGCCGAGCAGCCCGCTCATGCCGACGTCGTACGGGTTGTCGTACTGGATCCACTCCTTACCGCGCAGCGCGTGGCCCACCGGCGCCTTCACCCGCTCGGCGAACTCCATCACCTCGGCGTGCGCGCCCGCCGTGCCGCTGCCGCAGAACAGCGTCACCCGTTTGGCCTCGTCGACCATCCGGCAGAGCTTCTCGATCTCCGCGTCTCCCGGGCGCACGGAGGGCCGCGAGGTGACCAGCGCGTGCTCGACGGACTTCTCCGGCGCGGGCTGGGAGGCCACGTCACCCGGCATGGAGACGACGGCGACGCCGCCCCGGCCGATCGCGTGCTGGATGGCCGTCTGCAGCAGCCGCGGCATCTGCTGCGGGTTGGAGATCATCTCGTTGTAGTGGCTGCACTCCTGGAAGAGCAGCTCCGGATGTGTCTCCTGGAAGTAGCCGAGGCCGATCTCGCCCGACGGGATGTGCGAGGCGAGCGCGAGGACGGGCGCCATGGAGCGGTGGGCGTCGTAGAGGCCGTTGATGAGGTGCAGGTTGCCGGGTCCGCACGACCCGGCGCAGGCCGCAAGCTCACCGGTGATCTGCGCCTCGGCACCGGCGGCGAACGCGGCCGTCTCCTCGTGCCGGACCTGGATCCAGTCGATGCCGGGGTTGCGGCGGATCGCGTCGACGACCGGGTTGAGGCTGTCGCCGACCACCCCGTACAGGCGCTTGACGCCCGCCCGGGCGAGGATGTCGACGAACTGCTCCGACACGTTCTGCTTGGCCATGGGTGCGCACTCCCTCTGCCTGTGCTCCGTGCACGATCGGCTGTCCGGATCCCGGGGCGCGAAACCCCCGCCGGACGGGTTCTCCGGAGTCCATCAACCCATGACCCGGGCGGTTACGCCTCCCAGACACCGACCGCCGTCCGGTCGTCTGCGTACCCCTTCACCCGCAATTGGGTGTCGGCCAGGAACGCGCCGAGGCCGGGCGCGGCGGCCGGTGTCCAGCGCTCGGCGAGTTCCCGGGCGAGGTCCGGTTCGCCGCGCAGCGGATCGGCCAGGCCGGGGCTGCACAGCAGCAGGGTGTCGCCCGGCCGTGCGACCGACGCGCGGAAGCGGAACGGCTCGGCGGGCGGCGGGACCGGGTCCTCGATGTACGGGGGCGGGGCGGTGGTGACCCCCAGGTCCATGGTCAGCCGGTCGCCGTCGGGGCCGCTCTCGGGCACCGACGACCCGAAACCCACCACGGCCTCGCCGGCGAGGGCGCCCGGCTGCGGCACGATCGGTTCCAGGTCGTGCCAATGGCCGTCCCGCAGCCGGAAGAGCCCGCCACCGCCCACCCCGAAGAAGACCCGGGTGCGGCAGTCGGGGTCGGCGGACAGCAGGAGGCAGCGCAGGCCCACTGTGTACTCGTGCGGTTCACGGCCGAGTTCGGCGGCGCGTGCGCGCAGCTTGCCGTAGCCGCGGTCGGTCAGCCGGTGCAGCCCTGATTTGAGGTCACCGCGACGGCCTGCCCTTATGTCGTCGGACAGCCGCGCGTGGCTGCGTCCGACGGCTTCGGCGATCCAGCGGCAGGCGTCGGCCGCGGCCAGGTGCCCGCTCTCGGAGGACCTGGCTCCGCCCGCGACGGCGACCAGGACGAGCGCGCCCTCCGCGGTGCCGAACCGTGCGGTCAGCAGCGCGTCGCGCCGGGGCTCGCCCCGGAACCGGGCGGAGTCGCCCCGCACGGATGCGGCCCTCAGGGTGTACGTGCCGTACCGGGCGCCGTCGAGCACGGTGTCGGCGACGACGCCGTCCAGTTCGCGCGGGTCGCTCTCGGGCAGCGCGGTGGGCTCGGCGTCGTACGTGGGCGGCCGCCCGCCCACGTGGACGACCGGCGGGCGCGGCGCCTCGGGGGCGGGGGCCGGTTCCGGGGCCGGTTCGGGCGGCGAGGTGTCATGGGTGCGCTCGACGACCGGACGTCTGGGCAGCGGCGGCACGGCCTCGTCCGGCTCGACGGGCGGCCGGGCCGCGGCGCCGGGCGCCTCGGCGGGCGTCGGCGGCCCAGGAGGCACGGGCGGCGCGGCGGGAGCCGGTGGCGCGGCCTGCGGCCCCGCCGGCTCGGGAAGGCTCTGGGCGATGCGGGGATCGGCCGGAGGACGCTGAGGTTCCGGCGCGGGAACCGGGGGCGGGGGCGGCGCGGGAACCGGATCGGCGACGGGCGGTGGTGGTGGTGGGCCCGCGAAGGTGCGGGGACGTGGTGGGCCGGCCGGTGGCTCCCACGGGGCGCGTGCGGTCGCCTCGGACGGCGGAGCGGGTGCCGGGTCCGCCGTCCGGGTGACCGCGGAGGCTGCCGCCCTCGGTTCGGGCACCGTGGCGGCGCTCCCGTAGGGTTCACCGCCGTCGGATCCCACCGCGCCCGAAGCCGAGTCGAAGCGGTCGTCGAGACTGTCGGCCGCCTGGCTCGCTCCGGTGTCGGGTGCCGATTCGTCGTACAGCCTGCGCCACCAGTCGTCCTCGTGGGCGGCGGGCCACTCCCCCTGCTGACTCATGCCCTTATTGTCCACCGCGAGGGCCGTGCGAAAACGGGACAGCCGGAAAAAGTGGCTGAGTCCCGTCGCGAAGCAGGTCCGCCGGGCGGCCCCACCCCCCACGGGAAGGACGCCCGGCGGACCGGCTCGGGTGACGCGACGTCAGCGCACGGCGTAGGCGTCGGTCACGGTCTGGACGACGGAGTTGCCGTTGGCGTCCGTCAGTTCGGTGCGCAGGGTGACCGGCTTGCCGGCCGCGTCCGCGTGGTTCACGGTCGCGGTCCAACGGCCGCCCTGCTGTGCGGTGGCGGCCTCGGCCCAGGTCTCGCCGCCGTCGTACGAGTACGAGACCTTGGCCGCGGTGACCTTGCCGGGCGTGTAGCCGGCGTGACCCGTGACGCTCAGTCCGATCCGCTGACCGTTCTTCGCCGCCAGGGTCTTCATGCCGTCCGCCGGCAGGTCGTAGCCCGGGAAGAGCAGCGGGATGCCCTGCGAGTAGGCGTTCTCGTCGCGGTGCGAGCGGAACTTCCAGGTGGTCTGCGTCATGGTGGACCGCTTCCACACCGCGGCGGGCTGGCCCGACTTCATGGTCGTCATGCTGAGTTCGTACGCGGCGTCCTCGGCCGGGACGGTGAACACCCCGGACGGCCAGCCGGATTCACCCAGCACCTGGCCTCCGCTGGTGAGACGCATGTTGCCCATGTCCCCGAAGGAGCCCTGGAGGCCGCCGTGTTCGCTGTCGCTCCAGAAGCCCGGGGCCACGCCGATCAGGTTGTCCTGGCGTTCGGCGGCGAGCATCTGTTCACCCTGCTCGTCCCGGGGTGCGGACGGCACGATCACGCCCTGGTACCAGTTGGCCGAGCGCTTCGAGCCGGCCTTGTGCGTACGGAACCTGTCCATCATGAACTCGCCCCACGGGAAGCTGGAGGAGACCCCCTGCCGCCAGGCGCTGTCGCCGGCCGAGTAGTACTCGGTGCGCTTTCCGGGTGCGGGCACACTGTCGAAGGACCCGACGCCGTACTGGGCACCGTAGGGGCTCGCGACGAGCAGCGTGTCGACGAAGTCGGTCCTCACGCCCATCGATTCGTAGGTGGACTCGACCGTGCTGAGCGCCTTGTCCTTGACCTTGTACGTGCGGCCCGAGGTGACGGTGCCCGTCTCGGGAAAGGCCAGGTTGTAGACGAACGGGCTGGACGCGGTGGCCTTCCAGCTCAGCTCCACCGGTCCTGCGGCCAGCGCGGCGGTCAGACCGGCCGCCTCGTCCGCCTGGATGCCGAGCGAGGGCAGGGGCGCCGCACCGTATCCGACGGACGGCTTCCACGGACCGGCGGACGGGCGGTGCGCGATGACCGCCACCGCGCCGGCGGCCTTGGCGTCACTTGCCTGGATGGCCATGGGAGCGCCGTCCTCGACGCGGATCAGGGCGATCTTGCCCGTGACGTCGGCGGCCTTCAGCTCGCCGGGGGTGCCGGTACCGGCGTCGACGAGCTCTGCCCGGCCGGTTCCGTCGAGGTTGACGGACCCGTAGGAGGCGGGGACGGGGTGCAGGGTGGCACCCCCGACGACCGCGAGCTTCTCGATCTGCGGGGCGTACGCGCGCCAGAAGCTGTCGAACTCGAAATCGCCGTCCCGGGCCTTGCCCTGGATGTCGACCAGGTAGTCCTTGACGATGCCGCTGCCGGAGATGGACCCGGAGTGCAGCCAGACATCGTCCCAGCTGCGGCCGAAGGCCAGGGTGGCGCCGCGGGTCTCGGTGGCGCGGTCCTCGGTCTTCACCTTGATCCGGTGTGCCTTGCGTGCGTCCAGCACCAGAACGGTGTCCTTGGTGACGTTCAGCTGGGGCCGGGCGAGGTAGCCGACCGACTTGGCGAGCGTCCCGGTGGCGTCCTCGGGGTCGGCCGAGACGATGAAGCCGGAGACGAAGTAGGCGCCGGGGCGGACCTCGTACACCTGGTCGGCCGAGCCGTCGTTGAAGCGGCGCTCGCCGGTTGCGGTGTCGGTGCCGATGACGTCCAGCGAGGACGAGCCGGTGGCGGGCTTGCCGTTGCCGTCGATCAGCTTGACGCGCAGGGTGACGGTCTCGGCGCCGACGTACAGCGAGAACGGGGTGGAGACCTTGCCGCCGCCGGTGGCGGTGGCCAGCACCCGGCCGGTGACGTCGCCGTACTGGCTGTCCTGGAGCTTCGCGGCCGGGTCGAGCCTCAGCGGGACCTCGACGGTCGCTCCGGCCGGCACGGTGACGCTCTTCGCGCCGAGCGCGGCGACGGAGGACCGGACGGCCGAGCCGTCGTTGCCCGTGACGCCCTGGACCGTGAGCGAGAGCTTCACCGGCTTGTCGCCCGTGTTGGTGTACGGGATCTGCACGGTGGTGCGGTCCGTCTTGTCCTGCGGCCAGTTGAAGGTGCCGCCCTGGACGGCGGGTGCGCCGGTGAGCGTGGTGTCGATGGCGGCCTTGACGTCCAGCCGGCCACCGCCGGTCTCCCGCACGTCACCGGGGATGTCGCTCTTCGCGGACGACACCAGGGCCGCCTTGATCTGCTGCGCCGTCCAGTCGGGGTGGCGTTCCTTGACGATGGCGGCGGCGCCCGCGACGTGCGGCGTGGCCATCGACGTACCGGACATCGACCGGTAGGCGTAGACGCCGCGGCCGCCTGCCGCGGCGGCGGAGATGTCGACGCCGGGGGCGGCGATCTCGGGCTTGAGGGTGTGCGAGACGATCGCGGGTCCGCGGCTGGAGAACCGGGCGGTGGAGTCGTCACGGTCGACGGCCCCGACCGTGAGCACGCTGGGCGCGCAACCGGGCGAGGAGACGGTGTTCAGCGTCGGTCCCGAGTTGCCGGCCGCGATGACGAACAGGGTGTCCTTGCTCTTGCCGAGTTCCTCGGCGGCCAGGCTCATCGGGTCGGTGCAGTCGGTGGGCGTCTGGCTGCCCAGGCTCATGGAGACGACGTCGGCCTTCTGGTCGACGGCCCACTGCATGCCCGCGATGATCCAGGACGAGTCGCCGGAGCCGCTGTCGTTGAGCACCTTGCCGACGAGCAGATCGGCGCCGGGTGCGACGCCCTTCTTCTTCCCGTCACTGGCCGCGCCGCTGCCGCCCACGGTGGAGAGCGTGTGGGTGCCGTGGCCCTGGCGGTCGTCGGTGGTGTCGGAGTCGGTGAAGTTCTTCGACTCGGTGATCCGGCCCTTGAGATCCGGGTGTTCGGCGTCGGCGCCGGTGTCCAGGACGGCGACCCTGGTGCCCTTGCCGTCGTAGCCGGCGGCCCAGGCGAGGTCGGCGCCGATCTGCTTCGTGGAGCGGTCGAGGCTGGCCTCGACCTTGCGGTCCAGCCAGAGCTTCTTCAGACCGGCGGTGGAGCGGGAGCGGGGACCGGTGACGTCCGACCAGAACCCGGCGGTCTGCTTCTTGTCGGCCTTGAGCGCCACCCCGTCGATGGCGGGGAGCGCCAGGCCGCGCTCGGCACCGCGCGGGGTGGCGGGCGCGCTGCGGGCGGTGTCCGCGGCATAGGTCGCGATCAGCGGTACGGAGTCCGTGTGCGCGTCGTCGTATCCCTGCCGGATGAGCCCGGTGACGTTGAAGAGCTCCTCGTCGACGGTGCCGGCGGCGAGCGCCTTCACGGCGGAGTCCGGGTAGACGTACAGGTTCTCGCCCGAGCGGCGGGTCTGTACGAGGGGGACGGTGCCGTCCTCGCGGGGCAGCGCGGTGGCGGAGGCGTTGCCCGAACCGTCGGTGCTCACCAGCACCTTGTCACCGGTGACCAAGGTGACGGTGACCGGTTCGTCCGCCTTGGCGGTGGCGGCCGCACTGCCGGTCAGTGGTCTCTCCGTGGCCGCGTCGCCCTGTGGCGCCGCCACGGACGGTGCGATCACCGTGACGGCGAGGACGGCGGCGGTGGCCGCCCCCAGTGCCGTACGCGATATCGGACGCATCGCTCTCCCCAAGTGAAACCAGAACAAGAGGGCGCAAAGGCCCGTATTCCGGAGGTTGTTGGTGCTGCGGTGGCGCCACATTGGCAGAGTGACGGGCGGTACAGCGATGATGTGCCACGGCGGGTTTACGCCGTGGCTGTTTTCCGCCACGGCCGGTCGGCCGGGCGGCAGGCACCAACAGGGAAGCAATGCGGCGGGGAGGGGTCCGGGATGCTGGGAGCCATAGGTCTCGACGAGACGCAGGAGTCGGCCTATCGCGCGCTCGTGGCGGTCGGAGCCGCGGAGGTCTCCGATCTCTCGCACCGGCTGGCGCTGTCCGAACGGGACACCGAGCGGGCGCTGCGGCGGCTGGAGCAGCACGGGCTGGCCGCGCAGTCGTCGGCCCGTACGGGCAGGTGGGTGGCGGCGCCGCCGGGGGTCGCGCTGGGGGCGCTGCTGACCCAGCAGCGCCACGAGCTGGAGCAGGCGGAACTGGCCGCGGTCCTGCTGGCCGAGGAGTACCGGGCGGACGCGGCCGAACCCGCCGTGCACGATCTGGTCGAGGTGGTCACCGGGGCGAGCGCCGTGGCTCACCGTTTCCATCAGCTGCAGCTGGGCGCGTCGAGCGAGGTGTGCGCCCTGGTCACCGGGAATCCGATCGCGGTCAGCGGGCTCGACAACGAGTCCGAGGAGCAGGCCGCCACCCGCGGGGTGTCGTTCCGGGTGGTGGTCGAGCGCGAGGTGCTGGGACTGCCGTCGGGGATTCTGGAGCTGTCGGCGGCACTGAGCCGCAACGAGCAGTGCCGGGTCGTGGACCGGGTTCCGACGAAGCTGGTCGTCGCGGACGGGGCGCTGGCGATGGTGCCGCTGACCCCCCGGGGCGCGGAGCCGGCGGCCCTGGTGGTGCACGCGTCGGGGCTGCTGGAGTCGCTGACGGGGCTCTTCGAGGCGGTCTGGCGCGAGGCGATGCCGTTGCGCCTCGCCGAGAGCGGCCGGCTCGGGGAGGACGTGCTGGGGCCTGATCCGACGGATCTGGAGATCCTTTCGCTGCTCCTGGCCGGCCTGACCGATGCCAGCGTGGCGAAGCAGCTCGATCTGGGGCTGCGGACGGTGCAGCGGCGGGTCAAGGGCCTGATGGAGCTGACCGGGGTGTCGACGCGGCTCCAGCTGGGCTGGCACGCGTACGAGCGGGGCTGGGTCGCCCGCGAACCCCGCCCGTAGAGCGGCCCGGCACGCCTCTGAGCTGCGCCTACGGGCTCGGAGCCAGGCGCGACGACGGGCGGGACCGGCCGGTCTCCGGCAGGCTGGTCAGATGAGTGTGTGGCAGCTCGTCGCCGTCGGCCTGGTCATGCTGCTCGGCCTGATCGGCGTACTGGTGCCCGGTGTCCCCGGACAGGCGATCGTCTGGGCCGCCGTCCTGTGGTGGGCGCTGACCGACATGACGCCGGCCGCCTGGGGGGTCCTGATCGGGGCCACGGCGCTGCTGCTGCTGAACCAGGCGCTCAAACCGCTCCTGCCCCCGCGGCGGCCTCGCGAGTCCGGAGCGCCGCGCCGGACGCTGATGCTCGGCGGGATCGGGGCCATCACCGGATTCTTCGTGGTCCCCGTGGTCGGGGCGATCGCCGGGTACGTGGGCGTGATCTACGGAGCCGAGCGACTGCGGCTGGGCAGTCGCGGGGCGGGCTGGGCGTCGGTCCGCTCGGTGATGCGGGCGACCGGCTACTCCGTACTCGTCGAACTGTTCGCGTGCCTGTTGGTGGCGGGGGCGTGGCTGGGCGCGCTGATCTGGGGCTGACGCGCCTCCGCGTCCGTCACATAGGCGAAGTCCGATCACATGGAGAGAAACACATCGGATCTCTCGCGCCCTATTGACGCCCAGAAGGCTCAAGTCTACGTTCCGTGAGGACAAAGCTCGGATGAATTGACGCGCCTATCTGCGTACGAATCGTCAGGAGATTCCTTGCCCACCGCACCGGACCACGCCTCCTCCCCCCGCACCGATTCCCCGTCCGACCTCTCCGGGCCCGCTCCTTCCCGGCCCGCTCCCTCCCGCAGGAGCGTTCTCGCCACCGGCACCGCGCTCGGCGGAGCCCTCGTGGTGGGCGCCGCCGCCGTTCCCGCCCAGGCCGCGGCCCCGTCGGCCCCGGCTGCCGCCCCCGTCGTGGTGCACTCCCCCGCGGACAGCTGGAACACCGTCCTCGACGATGCCGACCTGCGCTGGCAGCGCATGCCGAAGACCTGGTACGAGGGCCCGTACCTGGGCAACGGACGGCTCGGCTCCGGTATCTACGCGGAGCCCGGCGCCGAGACCACGGCGATCCGCTTCAACGTCCAGCACTCCGAGGTCCAGGACCACCGGCCCGAATTCGGTTCGCTCTTCGGCCTGGCACGGCTCCCGATCGGCCACTTCACGCTGGAGCCGGCCGGCACCATCACGGGCATCGACTGGCGGATGCGGCTGCACACCGCCGAGTTGCAGGGCACCGTCACCACCTCGGCCGGGACCCTCGCACTCCGCGCCCTCGTTCAGTCGACCGGTGACGTGCTGGCCGTCGAGGTGACCCCGAGCCCCGGCGAGAAGGACTTCCGCTGGGTCTTCCACCCGGCCGAGGCGATCAGTCCCCGGGCCGCCTTCAAGCCGCTGCCGGACGGTTACACGGGCAACCCCCCGGCCGTCGTGGAGGAGCACGGCCCGGCGACCGCGGCCGTGCAGCCACTGCTCGCGGGCGGAGAGCACGTCACCGCCTGGCGCGAGCGGTCACGCGGCGCCGCCCGCACCCTCTACGTGACGGTCTCCCACTCCCACCCCGCGAACACCGCCCGTGCCCGCGCGCTGCGTACGGTCACGGCAGCCTCCGTCCTCCCGTACCCGCTGCTCGCGGCCCCGCACCGCGCCTGGTGGGACCGCTTCTACCGCAGGAGCTTCCTGTCGCTGCCCGATGCCCGGCTGCAGCGCTTCTACTGGATCCAGCTGTACAAAACGGCGTCGGCCGCGCGCAAGGACGCCCCCGTGATGGCCACCTCGGGCCCCTGGCTGGAGCCCACACCGTGGCCCAACACCTGGTGGAACCTCAACGTCCAATTGGAGTACTGGCTGATCCACGGCTCCAACCACCTGGAGCTCGACGCCGTCACCCGGGCCCTGAGCGAATTCCGCGAGCAGCTCTCCCGCGAGGTCGCCGCCCCCTACCGGGCCGACTCCGCCGGCATCCCCCGCACCACCGACCCGCAGCTGGTCAACGGTGCCGCGGTCACCGACGGCGGCTACGGCGTCGGCATCCCCGGCCAGGACCCGCCCACCCCCGAGGTCGGCAACCTGACCTGGGCCCTGCACAACGTCTGGCTCTCCTACCGCCACACGATGGACCGGTCCGTCCTGCGCGACACCCTCTTCCCGCTGCTGCGCAAGGCCGTCAACTACTACCTGCACTTCCTCGCCCCGGGCGCCGACGGCAAGCTGCACCTCCCGGCGACCTTCTCCCCCGAATACGGCGTCAACGCCCCCGACTGCAACTACGACCTCATGCTGCTGCGCTGGGGCTGCCGCACCCTGCTCGACTCGGCACGCGAACTGGACATCCACGATCCGCTGGCCGCCCGCTGGCAGGAGGTGCTGGCCCGGCTCGCCCCGTACCCGGTCGACGAGAACGGCTACATGATCGGGGCTGGGGTGCCCTTCGCCAAGTCCCACCGTCACTACTCGCACATGCTCGCCGTCTATCCGCTGTACGAGGTCACCGGCGCGAACGACGCCGAACGCGCCCTGATCGAGAAGTCCCTCGCCCACTGGGTCGGTTTCGAGGGCGCGCTGCAGGGCTACACCTTCACCGGTGCCGCGTCCATGTCGGCCCTGCTCGGCAAGGGTGAGGACGCGCTCACGTACCTGGGTCAGCTGATGAGCCGGTTCATCCAGGCCAACACCATGTACAAGGAGTCCGGCCCCGTCATCGAGACCCCGCTGTCGGCCGCGCAGTCGCTCCACGACATGGTCTGCCAGTCCTGGGGCGACACCATCAGGGTCTTCCCCGCCCTGCCCGCCGCCTGGCGGGACCTGACCGTCCACGACTTCCGTACCCAGGGCGCCTTCCTGCTCAGCGCCGTGCGGGAGGACGGCCGGACGCGCTGGGTACGGCTCACGAGCGAGGCGGGCGCGCCCTGCGTGGTCCGGCACGGCATCGAGGGCGCCATCGAGGTCCGGGACCGGCACGGACGCCCCCTGGCCCACGAGGAACTGGACGGCGGCGCGGTACGCATCCGGCTCCGCAAGGGCGAATCGGCGCTGATCACCGCAGCAGGCGACCGCCCGGACCTGACCGTCCGCCCGGTCGCGGCGAACGGACCCGCGCCGAGCTGGGGCCTGCCGGCCTGATCCCGTTACGCGGGCACCCGGTCCGCGGCCTCCGCACGGCGTACGCCGTAGGAGCGCCAGGGCCGCCACCGGTCCGAGCCGGGCGTCCCGTACGGGTCCACATCGGGATCACCCAGGCCGCGCATCCGGATCAGCTTCGCGGTGGCCGGACCGATGCCGGGCAGCCGCAGAAGGGCCTGTTCGGCCTCGTCCCGGTCGGCGCCCGCGTCGAGCCGTACGGCGCCGTCGGCGAGCGCGGTGGCCAGCGCCCGCAGCGCCGGGCCGGACTCCGCGCCGGCCAGGACGCCCGGCTCGGGGAACACATGGGTGAGCCCGCCGCAGGGCACGTCCAGGACCTTCCCGTACGCCTCGACGAGCTCACCGGCGGCCGCCGGACCCACCAGCGCCCGTACGGCGAACTCCTCGGGGTCCGCCGTCCCGGGCGAGCGCATCCCGGGCCGGGCGGCCACCCCGGCCGCGAGCAGCGGATCGGCGCCGAGCAGCTCGTCCACGGCGTACGGGTCGGCGTCCAGGTCGAAGAGGCGGCGCAGCCGCTGCACGGCGGTGGTCAGGTCACGCAGGTCCGTGAGGTGGATACGGGCCTCCAGCCAGGAACCGGCGGACCGCTCGTCCACGGCGGCGATCCCGGTACCGTGCGGCAGGCGCAGGGTGCGGCGGTACGTCCGGGCTCCGAGCGCACCGCTGACCTCCTCGATCCGGGCGACCGTCCCGGCGGCGAGCAGGTCGAAGACCTCGCGGGCGGCGTACGGGCCGCGATGTGCGAGCCGCAGCGGAATGCCGGTGGTCCGGGCCTGCCGGGGCGGGGCGCCGAGCCCGGTACCGGCCTCGGCGCGCAGCTCGCTCGGGGTGCGCGCGTAGATCTGCCGGACGGTGTCGTTGAACTGGCGCACCGAGGCGAAACCGGACGCAAACGCAATTTCGGTGACGGGCAGCCCGGTGGTCTGGAGCAGGACCCGTGCGGTGTGCGCGCGCTGGGCGCGGGCCAGGGCGACGGGCCCGGCGCCCAGTTCCGCGTTGAGCTGGCGCTGGACCTGCCGCGAGCTGTAACCGAGCCGGTGGGCGAGCCCGGGGACGCCTTCCCGGTCCACCACACCATCGCCGATCATGCGCATGGCGCGGCCGACCACGTCCGCCCGGACGTTCCAGTCCGCGGAGCCGGGCACGGCGTCCGGGCGGCAGCGTCTGCACGCCCGGAAGCCGTTGCCCTGCGCGGCGGCCGCGGTCGGGTAGAAGCGGACGTTCTTCCGCTTGGGGGTGACGGCGGGGCAGCTCGGCCGGCAGTAGATGCCGGTCGTCTCGACGGCGAAGAAGAACTCCCCGTCGAAACGCGCGTCGCGGCTGCTCACCGCCTCGTACCTGGTCTCTTCGTCCATCACACCGTCCAGTGTGCGCCACCGGACCCGGCCGCACTCGCGGTTTTCGGACGCCGACCAGGGTGCTCCGGCTACCGCACGCGGCGGCCGCGCTTCGCCTCCCAGTTGGCCATGCCCTCGGCCCCCTTGCGCTTCCAGTCCCGGCGGATCTCGGAACGTACCCGGGCATCGGTCTTGGCGACGATGCGCTGGTTCTCGCGCAGCAGCTTGAGGTAGCTGTCGTAGCGCCGCTCGGGCAGCGTTCCGTCCTCGATCGCCGCCAGCACCGCACAGCCCGGTTCGGCCGCGTGGGAGCAGTCCTGGAACCGGCACTGCGCAGCCAGCTCCTCGATCTCGGAGAACACCTGGCCAACGCCCGTCTCCGCGTCCCAGAGGCCGACCCCGCGCAGTCCCGGGGTGTCGATCAGGACGCCGCCGGAGGGCAGGACCAGCAGGTTGCGGGTCGTGGTGGTGTGCCGCCCCTTGCCGTCCACGTCACGAGTGGCCTGCACCTCCATCGCGTCGTGCCCGAGCAGGGTGTTGGCGAGGGTGGACTTGCCCGCGCCGGAGGCGCCGAGCAGCACGCTCGTACCGCCGGAGACGATCGCGGAGAACACGTCGACGCCCTCACCGGTGGCGGAGCTGACGGGCAGCACCTGCACGCCCGGTGCGAGGCGCTCGACGTCCTGGACGAGGTGGGACAGGGTCACGGCGTCCGGGACCAGGTCGGCCTTGGTCAGGACGACGAGGGTCTCGGCGACGCCGTCCGCGTCCGATGCCGCGTCACGGAGCAGCGCGTCGCCGCCGCTGCTGGACATGGCCAGGGCGAGGAACCGCTCCACCCGGCCCAGGTCGAGCTCCACCGCCAGGGAGACGCAGATGGCGATGTGGTCGACGTTGGTGGCGAGTACCTGGCCCTCGGAGCGCTTGGACGAGGTCGAGCGGACGAAGGCCGTGCGCCGCGGCAGCAGCGTACGGACGAACTGCGGGTCACCGTCGGGGTCGACGGCCGCCCAGTCGCCCGTGCAGACGATCCGCATCGGGTCACGGGGCACGACGAACGCGGTGTCCGCGCGGACCGTGCCCCGCGGGGTGACGATGTCGCACTGCCCGCGGTCGACCCGCACCACGCGTCCCGGCAGCAGCCCCTGTTCGGCGTACGGGGCGAACTCGGCAGCCCAGTCGTCGTCCCAGCCGTAGGCGGACAGGGGGTGCGACGACGAGGAGCCCTGAAGAGTGGAGAGGGAGGAAGAAGAAGAGGATGAAGACGGGAAAGACAAGGGAAACCCTTCACAGGGTGGCCCCGGCGGTGCGCTCTGCGGCGCAGAAGTTCTTGAGGAAGGTCAGCCGGCGGCCACGGGGGTGGGAACGATGCTCTTCGGCTTGTGGGCAGCGCCCATCGCGGCGACAGTCATCAATGTCCTCACCTCCGGTCTCACACACGGCCCGGCATCGGCGGTCTTCTCCGCCGTCCGTAACGCTGCACACCATAGCCCGCGGCGGCCGGGCGGCGTCAACGGATTTATCACGGGCCTCCGTTCCGGTGTGCGGGAACGGGGTGCCGGAACGGGCACATCGGCCGGAATATCACATGCCCTCCCTCGATCGGGTGATACGCATGGAGATCGACCGGTCGCGGACGGTTAGGGTGCCGGACATGACCTCCCCCCAGACAGCCCCCGGCACGTTCACCCAGGCCCAGTTGGGCACCCTCATCCTGATCGGCTGGAGCGGCGAGCACCCCCACGACGGGCACGACGTCGCCTTCCTGCTCGCCTACTCGCTGGGCGACGGCTCGGAAGGACCCGCGGTCGGCGAGGCCGCCATGCGCATCGCCCTGGACCGCTGCGGACTCCCGGCCGGCGGTGACACGGTGCGCGCCGACGAGAGGCCCGGCCTGCCGGTGAAGCTCCTCGTCCAGGCGGGCCAGGCCGTCCTGACGCTGCCTCACTTCAAGGCGCAGTACCCCGTACCGCCCCAGTGGCTGGCGGCAGCCACCGCACAGGGCGAGGTCCACGCGATGTTCGCCACCCGGCCCTGGCCGCAGGGAGCCCCCGGACTCCCGGTGGGCGAGGAGGAACTGCGCCTCTTCGCGGGCGACCCGGAGGTCATCGCGAGCTCCGCCCACTGTGTCCTCCCGGTACGGAGCCTGGGCTGACCTTCCCCGGCACGACGATGCCCACCGCCCCCGTGGAGCGGTGGGCATCCGCACGCCGAGTGCCTCACCCACGCACCGCGGGCGGCCCGAGACCTTCCGGGCCGCCCGCGGTGTGTGTCCGGGATCAGTTGTTGCCGATGCCGTTCCCGGAGAGGACCGGAATGCCGTTCACCAGGTGCGAGAGGGGCTCGTCGCCCTTGGCCTGGGTGGAGTTGTCGGCGCACTGCTGGTTCTGCGGCGAGGACAGGACGTCGATGTCCTGGACCGCGACGGGCACGAGGATGCCCACGAGCGAACCCACGTTGGCCTTGACCGGCGCTCCGACGCAGAGCTTGTTCAGCGAGCCCTGGACGAGCTGGGCCTGCGGGCTGCCGTCGCCCTTGGTCACGCTGTTGCCGAACGAGTCCACGGCGCCGTTGCCGTTGACCGACGTGGTACCCCCTTCGTTCCCGATCGCCATGGCCGAGGGGGCCGCGGCGGCCGAGATACCGACCAGGGACACGGCCACTGCTGCGCCGGCCATCATCTTCTTCATCACGCTTCACCTTTCGGAGCGTTCCGTTCTGGAACGTACTGATCAACCTCTTACGGAGGCATCGGTTCCGCGGTTCCACTCAAACGGGTTCGATCCGCCGAGAGTTCGTTACCTCTCGCCGGAGGTACGCGCTCCGGGGACGAGGCCGCAGGCGTCGGACGGTCCGGTCTCCGCGTCGCCCCGCGGTGTCGTGTCGCCGCGGGCCGCCGCCTGCCACTCGGCGAGGAGACGGTCGTAGATCGGTGTGCCGTTCCGCGGGTACCGGTTCGGGTCCCGCCGTCGCTGACTGTCGTACTGGTCCATGAGGGGGCTCTACCCGGTACGGCGGGGGGCCTGTGCCGTCACTACGGCAACCGGCCCAGCGGGCCCGTCCTTTCGGAGGAGCCTCCGGCCGCGCCTGAGGGCTGTCCCGCAATTCCTGGCGGGACAGCCCTTGCACGAAGCGGGGCCGACACGTCCGGGCGGCCGGAATTCCGGCTGCCACGAGGACGGGTCGGCCCCACGGGTGATCCAGGAACCGCGGCGCCGCGGAAACCGCGGGCGCCTCGGGAACGACTAGTCGTTGGCGACGCCGTTGCCGGACAGGATCGGGATCCCGGACAGGATGTGCGACAGAGCCTCGTCACCCTTGGCCTGGGTGGAGTTCTCGGTGCACTGCTGGTTCTGCGGGGAGGACAGGACGTTGAGGTCCTGGACCGAGACCGGGATGGCACCGAGCAGCGAGCCGACGTTGGCCTTGGCCGGCAGGGCGATGCAGGGCTTGTTGAGCGAGCCCTGGATGAGCGCGAACTGCGGGCTCCAGTCGCCGTGGGTGGCGGAGTTGCCGTACGACTGAACGGCACCGTTGCCGTTGACCGAGGTGGTGCCGCCTTCGTTCCCGATCGCCATGGCCGAGGGGGCGGCCGCGGCGGAGACGCCGACGATCGAAGCAGCGACGGCTGCCGAGGCCATAATCTTCTTGATCATGAAAAAGCCTTCCTGGGGTTTTCTGTTGCCCGCCTGTCCGGAGCGACCTGATCAACTCGCGGTGGCGGAAATGGTTGTGGCGCTTCACCCGAACGGTGTTTCCGCGATCCGTGCGGTCACGGAGTACGCGGCACCGGAGAAATGTGCGTGCCTCGCGACGAGGCGGGAACCGCCGTCGTGGGGACGGGTCAGCGGCCGAGCGGGAGGCCGCCCATGAGCGGGGCGGCACCCCGAGCGGCACCGGTGGCCTGACCGGCGACCTTGGTGACCGTGCCGTCCTTCTGCAGCGCCTCGGCGGCACCGCCGACGGTGTCGACGACCGGGTCGACGGCCTGCGGAGCCGCGGCCACCACCTGGTTGACACCGCCGTCGAGGCTGAAGCTGGGGGCCGTGGCGTTGGTAACGGCGAAGGCGGGAGCAGCCGTTCCGAGAGCAACCACGGAACCGGCAACGAACGCAGCTGTCTTCGCGTACTTCACTTTCGGGTTCCCTTCTGCAGCGGCATCCGTTTCGGTCGCGTCCCCGCGCCGCACCAGCCTTCTTTAGCTGTGACTTCTGCCGCTTTCTCTCTGGGGTAACGATCCGATTGCGGCCGGGCAACTGGGTGTTCCCGCTTTTCTCCGGGCCGCTTTCCCCGGGACTCCGGAAGATTGCACTACTCATCACTGATTCGAGTGCGAGGCGGGACAGCGGGCACGACCCGGTGGTGCACTGTCCGTACTCCGTCCCGCGCGCCCGCCCGGATGTCCGCCTCCAGCCGCCGGCGCACCGCGCCTCGGGCCGGCGGACCGCCTCGGGCCGTTCCGCCGCTTCCAGGAGGGCTGCCGCTCCCGGGACGGAACGCAGAAAAGAGGAAAGCCCCGGATCGCAGGGAATGCGATCCGGGGCAGACCGGTGCCGAACGGATTCGGCGTGCGCGAATCAGTGGTTGGCGCAGAAGTTGCCGAAGGCCGGGTTCAGCAGACCGATGACGTTCACGGTGTTGCCGCAGACGTTGACCGGAACGTGGATCGGGGCCTGGACGAGGTTGCCGGACAGCACGCCCGGGGAGTGCGCGGCCAGACCCTCGGCGCCGGAGTCGGCGAAGGCCGGAGCGGCGGCACCCATCGCCATGAGGGTTCCGGCGGCGACGGCGGCGATCTTGGTGTACTTCACTTTCAACCCTTTCTTCGACGGAGTCCGGAGCGGCCACGACTTTCGTGCCGCACGAGCGCGGTCCTGATCACTCGTAACTCCGCAGCTGTAATTCGTAACGATTTCAAGCGGTAAGCGAAACTCTTCGGCGGGAAGATTCTCCTGAATCCGCCCGAATGACGCAGTTCCGGTCACGTGCTGTTACCGCCGAGATCGGTTGGTTCTGATTTCTCGGGCGAATCCCGAGAAGGGCAGCAACAGGCCCGGGCCTGCGGACGGGGAACGCCGAAGGCCCGGGCCTGTTGACAGCTTGATCAGCTGTTGCCGGCACCGTTGCCGGAGAGGACCGGGATGCCCGACAGGATGTGCGACAGCGGCTCGTCGCCCTTGGCCTGGGTGGAGTTCTCGGTGCACTGCTGGTTCTGCGGGGAGGACAGGACGTTGACGTCCTGGACCGCGATCGGGATGAGGCCGATCAGCGAACCGACGTTGGCCTTGGCCGGCAGGCCGATGCAGGGCTTGTTCAGCGAGCCCTGGACCAGGCCGAACTGCGGGCTTCCGTCACCGTGCGTCTCGGCGTTGCCGAACGACTGCGAGGCGCCGTTGCCGTTGACGGAGGTCGTGCCGCCGGCATCGCCGATGGCCATCGCCTGCGTCGCGCCGAGACCGAGGATGGAGGCGGCGACGGCGCCCGTAGCCAGGACCTTCTTGATCACGATGAACCCTTCTCGTACTGGATACCCCGTACCGGAGCACACTGACCAACTGGCTTCCGGACGTTTGGTTATCTCCATTCACCCGAATGCTGTGACGAACGGACGCCCGTGCGAAAAATAGCCCGGCCGACGGAAAACGAAAAGCCGTGCGAACACGCATACGTAGTCCGTCCGAGTGGTTACAGAATTCTCACGGGCCCAACGTTTCTCACTCGCTTTTGTGTCGTTATGGTGTCGTCAAGCTCGCCCGACGGACGCCGACCCAGCGCACATGGCAGGCCCGAAGGCTGCTGGACCGCCTGATGAATGAAATGCGGGTCAATACCACCCGCGCGTTAGGTCCTAAGGAAGGGCAATCATGCGAAAAGCCTTGAGTAAAAGCGTGCTCGTCATGGCGGCGGCGTCAGGCATCCTGACCGCCTCCGGCGGCTACGCGTTCGCCGACTCCTCGGCCGACGGCGCCGCGATCGGTTCGCCCGGTGTGGGTTCGGGCAACGTGGTGCAGGTGCCCGTGCACATCCCGGTCAACCTGTGCGGCAACACGGTCAACGTGATCGGCGCGCTGAACCCCGCGTTCGGCAACGAGTGCGAGAACGAGTCGGGCGACGACTCCGAGGGCGGCGGCTCCCAGGGTGCGGAGGCGTCCGGGGTTGCCGCCAACTCCCCCGGCGTGCTGTCGGGCAACCTGATCCAGGCCCCGATCGACGTTCCGGTCAACGTCTGCGGCAACACGGTCAACGTGATCGGCGCGCTGAACCCCGCGTTCGGCAACGAGTGCGAGAACGAGTCGGGCGGTGGCGGTGTCGACACCCCGGAGCCCCCGAAGCCTCCGCACCACCACAAGCCCCCGACCCACCACAAGCCGCCGACGCACCACAAGCCGCCGGCACATCACCACGACCACGACTGCACCTGCACGCCCGGGCACCCCCACAACCCGCCGAAGCCGCCGAAGCCCCCGAAGCCCCCGACGCACCACCACGACCACAACTGCCCTCCCAGCCACCACCACAACCCGCCCACGCACAACCCCCCGACCCACAACCCGCCCACGCACAACCCCCCGACGCACAACCCGCCGACCCACAACCCGCCTACGCACACCTGGCACCCGCACAACCCGCCGACCCACACCTGGCACCACACGCCGCCCAAGCACCACAAGCCGCCGCAGATGGCGCACACCGGTGCCAATGACAACCTGGGCATCGCGGGTGGCGCCAGTGCCGCCCTCGTGCTCGGTGGTGGCCTGCTGATGCGTCGCAGCCGCGCCGCGCAGAAGTGACGTAGCCCCGCACACGAAAAGGTCCGGCCGGACAGCGCGAAGCTGTCCGGCCGGACCTTCTCACGTCCGGGTGTCAGGCCCGGGAGAGTCCCGCGCGGTCGAGGCAGTCGGCGATCGCCGCCGTCTCCGCGGCGTCCAGCCGGCGCATCGGCGGGCTCATCACGTTGGTGGTGATGATCCCGCGCAGCATCAGCGCGGTCTTGAACGCGCCGAGTCCGGCCGCCGTGGCGGACGCGGTGCCGGGGCGGGCGGCCCGGATGATGTCGAAGAGCGCGACGAGACGGTCCTGTTCGGCCTTCGCCGCCGCCCAGTCACCGGCGACCGCGGCGTGGTGGAGGCGTACGTACCCGTGCGGGTCGACGTTGCCGAGACCGGGTACGGAGCCGTCGGCGCCACCGAGCATCATCGCGTCGACGACCAGCTCGTGCCCGGTCAGGACGGAGAAGTCCGGCAGTTCGTGGGCACCGATGGCCAGCCGGCGGAACGAGCCGTCGTCCCCGCTGGAGTCCTTCACACCGGCCAGCACGCCGTCGGCGGCGAGCGGCAGGAGCAGCTCCGGGGTCAGCTTGCTGTGGACGCAGACCGGTACGTCGTACGCCAGGAGCGGCAGTTCGATCGCGGCGGCGATGTCGCGGAAGTGCCCGTCGATCTCCTGGTCGCTGGTGCGCGTGTAGAACGGCGCGGTGGCGACGACCGCGTCGGCGCCCAGCGCGGCCGCGCTCCGGGACCGTTCGATCGCGCGGTTGGTGGTGGTCTCGATGGCGCCGACGATGACGGGCACCCGGCCGGCCGCCGCGGAGACGATGACCTTGATGACCTCGTCCTGTTGACCGGGCGTCAGGTAGGCGGTCTCGCCGGAGCTGCCGAGGGCGAAGAGCCCCGTGACGCCGCCGTCGAGGAGGTGCTCCACCACGCGCTCGAGAGAGGGGCGGTCGAGCTCGCCGTCCGCGGTGAGCGGGGTGACGACGGGCGGGATCACTCCCGAGTAGCGGGGGGTTCGGGCGGTCATGCGGTGCTCCTTGCGGACGGTACGGGATTCGGGTCCCCGGTGGGGGACGCGGGGGTCTGGGGGTGGACGCAGTGCCAGCGGTGTTCGCCGGACCCGAAGGTCTCCGCCGGGAAGACCGTGGAGCACGCGTCGTCGGCCTTCCAGCAACGGGTACTGAAGGGACAGCCGGGCGGCGGGTTGGTCGCGGAGGGCACCGGGCCGGTGAGCACGATGCGCTCCGTCCTCTCCAGCAGGCTGGGCGTGGCGGAGAGCAGGGCTTCGGTGTACGGGTGCCGGGGGCTGCCCGCGACGTCGGCGGCGCGCCCCTCCTCGACGATGCGGCCGAGGTAGAGGACGGCGATGCGGTCGGCGAGGTAGCGGACGGTCTGGATGTCGTGCGAGATGAACACCATGCCGAGGCCGAGACGTTCGCGCAGGTCCACGAGGAGGTTGAGGACCTGGGCGCGGACCGAGACGTCGAGTGCGGAGGTGGGTTCGTCGGCGACGATCAGCTCGGGTTCCAGGGCCAGGGCCCGGGCGATGGCGACGCGCTGGCGCTGGCCGCCGGAGAGCTGTCCGGGCAGCGCGGCCAGGGTGTGTCCGGGGAGGCCGACCAGGTCGAGGAGTTCCTCGACCCGGGCCTGGCGCTCCGCACGGGTGCCCCGGCGGTGGACATCGAGCGGGTCGCGCAGGATCTGCTCGACCGTGAGCCGGGGGTTGAGCGCGGTGGACGGGTCCTGGAAGACAACGCCGACGGCGGAGCCGAAGTCGCCTCTGCGCTCGGCGCCCGACATCTCCCACAGGTCGCGGCCGTGGAAGAGGACCTCTCCCTCGGTGGGCTTCTGCAGTCCGGTCAGCACCCGCGCCATCGTCGACTTGCCGCAGCCCGACTCGCCGACCAGGCCGACGATCTCGCCGCGCCCGACCTCCAGCGTGGCGTCCGTCAGCGCGTGGACGGCATCGCGGCTGAAGAGACCTCCGCTGCGTGCTTTGTGGCGTACGTGAACGCCGTTGAGCCTGATCACAGGGCGCTCCCTTCCAGCTTCTTCGCGGCGGCCTCGGCCGGGTGGTGGCAGGCGAAGCCGTGGTCCTTCGCGGCGCCGCGCCCGGTGAGTGCGGGGGTGGTGGTGCGGCAGAGGTCGGTCGCCGCGCCGCAGCGGCCGGCGAAGCGGCATCCCGCGCCGAAGCCCTGCGGTGCGGGCACGACGCCGCGGATCTGGTGGAGCCGCTCGGCGCCGGCCTCCAGGGAGACCACCGAGCCGAGGAGTCCGCGGCTGTAGTGGTGGGCGGGGTCGGTGAGGACCGACCGGGTGTCGCCGACCTCGGCGAGCCGTCCCGCGTACATGACGGCGACCCGGTGGGAGAGGTCGCCGACGAGGGCGAGGTCGTGGGAGACCAGCACCATGGCGAAGCCGAGCTCGTCGCGGAGCCGGATGAGGAGTTCGACGACCTGGGCCTGGACGGTGACGTCGAGGGCGGTGGTCGGCTCGTCCGCGATCAGGAGGCGCGGGCTGCGGGACAGGGCCATGGCGATGAGCACGCGCTGGCGCTGGCCGCCGGACAGCTCGTGCGGGTAGCTGCGCAGGGTCCGCTCGGGCGAGAGGCCGACGAGCTCCAGGAGTTCGGCGGGCGTCTTCGTGCCGCCGCGCGAGGTCAGCTGCCTGAGCTGGGTGCCGACGAGCACGGAGGGGTTGAGGGAGGAGAGCGCGTCCTGGTAGACCATCGCGATCTCGGGGCCCATCAGGGCGCGGCGTTCCTTGGGCGGGAGCTTCAGCAGGTCCCGGCCTCGGTAGAGGATCTCGCCGCTGACCTCGGCGTTGCGGGCGAGGAGGCCCATGACGGCGAGGCTGGTGATGGACTTGCCGCAGCCGGACTCGCCGACCAGACCGAGGGTCTCGCCCTCGTGGACGGTGAAGTTCAGCTTGTCGACGACGGGGATCTCGCCGTAGCGGTCCGGGAAGCGGATCGCCAGGTCGCGGACGACGAGGAGTTCGTCGGCGTCGGCGCGGACCGGCGTGATGGTGGGCTCGGTGGCGTTGATGTGCCGGGCCAGCTCGGCGAGGGCGGCGTCGATGTCGACGGTGGCGGCGGCCTCGACCGGGTCCGGTGCGGTGGTGGCGGTGGGGTCCACGGCGGCGCGGGCGCTCCTGGGCGCCGCGGAGGCGTCGGTGAGGCCCTCGGAGAGGATGTTGAGTGCGAGGACGGTGATCAGCAGGGCCAGGCCGGGGAAGAAGGTGGCCCACCAGCCGCCGGCCAGGAGGATCTGGCGGCCGTAGGCGAGGACGCTGCCCCAGCTGGGGTCGGGGTCCTGTACGCCGGCGCCGATGAAGGAGAGGCTGGCCTCGAAGATGATGGCCTCGGCGACCATGACGGTCGCGAAGACCATGACCGGGGCCATGCAGTTGACGGCGACGTGGCGGAGCACGATGTAGCCGCGCCGGGCACCGACGACCTTCTCCGCTGCGACGTAGTCCTCGCCGTACTGGGAGAGGACGTTGGCGCGGACCACCCGGGCCAGCGACGGGGTGTACACGAAGGCGATCGTGAAGATGATCACCGGAATGCTGGTGCCGAACACGGCGACCAGGACGGCCGCGAGCGCGATCGGCGGGAACGACATGACGACGTCGAGGGTGCGCATGACGGACTCGTCGCCGAGCTTGCGCGAGGTGGCGGCGAAGGAACCGAGCAGGGCTCCCGCGACCAGGGCGCAGGCGGTCGCGCCGAGGCCGATGACCAGCGAGTAGCGCGAGCCGTGCAGGACGCGGGCGAACACGTCGCGTCCTGCCCGGTCGGTGCCGAACCAGTGCTCACCGCTCGGGGCCTGGACGGGGGTGCCCGTGGTCAGGGGGTCCTGGGTGAGCAGGGGGGCGAGTACGGCGCCGAGGAGGACGACGATCAGGACGCCGAGGGCGACGCGGGAGGTTACCGGGAGGGCGCGGAAGGCGACGCCCGGTCGGGAGAGCTTCTTGGCCAGACGGCCCGTGGCGAACATGTCACACCGTCCTGATGCGCGGATTGACCAGCAGGTAGAGCAGGTCGACGATGACGTTGACCACCAGGAACGCGATGGCGATGGTCAGTACGGTGCCCTGGACCAGGGCGATGTCGCCTCCGGTGACACCTTCGAGGATGAGTTTGCCCATGCCGGGCAGGTCGAAGATCGCTTCGATGACGACGGCGCCGCTGAGCAGGTAGCCGACCTTGACGCCGAGCACGGTGAGCGGGGTGACGAGCGCGTTGCGCAGCACGGAGCGGATGACCAGGAGGACCGGCAGGCCGTTGCCCTGGGCGGTGCGGACGTAGTCCCGGTCCAGTTCGGTGACCATCGCGGTGCGGATCAGGCGGGCGAGCGAGGCCGCGACCGGCACGGCGAGCGAGACGGCGGGAAGGATCATCGTTTCGAGCCATCCGCCGAACGAGTCGGCGATGTTGGTGTATCCGCCGGTCGGGAAGAGCTGGGTGTTCAGGGCGAACTGCTGGATGAGCAGGACGCCGAGCCAGAAGGACGGGATGGCGACCCCGGCCATGGACAGGACCCGGAAGAGCTGGTCGGGCCAGCGGTCGCGGTACATCGCGCCCAGGACGCCGCCGAGGACGGCGAGGACGATGGCGATGACGAGCCCGAGGACGGTGAGCTGGAGGGTGAGCGGGAAGGCGGCGGTGATCCGGTCGATCACGGGCTGGCTCGGCGGGACCGTCGAGCCGAGATCGAAGTGGATCAGCTGGCCGAGGAAGTGGAAGTAGCGGACGGGCAGCGGGTCGTTGAGCCCGTTGGCCTCGGCGAAGGCCTCCCGGGCCTCGGGGCTCGCGCTCTCCCCGAGCGCGTTGTAGGCCGGGTCGACCGGCGAGAACTGCAGCACCACGAAGACGAGCAACGCGATACCGAGGATCATCACCGGCATCATCGCGACGCGGCGCAGCGCGAGCCGGAGAAAAGCAACCATCGTCGGGTTCCTTGCGGTTGGGCGGTAGTCCGGTCCGGGACACCGGGGGTGCTCGGTGTCCCGGACCGGGTTGTCGGGCGCTCTGGGACGGCGCCGGCGGGTGGCCTCTCGTCCGGAACGGAACGGAACGGTCCGGGTCGGGTCGGCCCGTGGCGGTCCGGACGGGAGGAGGCGGGTGCCGGGTGGTGCGTGGGTACCACCCGGCGGGCGTGCGGTCAGGCGCGGGCGACGTCCAGGAACGAGAGGCCGGTGGTCGGCAGCGGCTTGAAGCCGGTCAGGCCCTTCTCGTTCCAGGCGGTGGGCAGCTTGCGGTGCAGGACCGGGTAGAGCGGGACCTCGTCGGCGACGATGTCGGTGATCTGGCCCCACAGCTGCTTGCGGGTCGCCTCGTCACCGGCCTGGGCCGCCTTGTCGAGGAGCTGCTTGACCTTCTTGTACTCTGCGGTCTTCGACCAGCCGTAGCGGTTCTCCGGCCAGAAGCCGTAGTAGAACCAGCGCATCAGCAGGTCCACGTCGTTGCCGAAGACCGAGGGGTCGCCGGGGGCGACGAGTACCTCGAAGTCACCGCTGTCGACCTTGGCGTACTGGGCGGCGGACTGGGCGATGCCGAGGGTGGCCTCGATACCGGCCGCGGCCCAGCTCTCCTTGATCAGCGGGGCGATGTCCTTGACCCAGCCCGTGTCCGTGGTCAGGACGGTGAACTTGAGGTCCTTCACCCCTGCTTCGGCGAGCAGCTTCTTCGCCTTGGCCACGTCGTGCGTGTAGACGGTGGCGGCCTCGTGGTAGTCGGGGTGCGTGGTGGGGACGTAGCCCGTGGCGGCCGTGGCGTTGCCG
The DNA here is from genome assembly GCF_044756845.1 of Streptomyces sp. NPDC091416. Classification (NCBI taxonomy): domain Bacteria; kingdom Bacillati; phylum Actinomycetota; class Actinomycetes; order Kitasatosporales; family Streptomycetaceae; genus Streptomyces; species Streptomyces sp. NPDC091416. Next base: position 298,203 of record NZ_JBIVTU010000005.1, on the reverse strand, counting down.
ACCATGGCGGTCTTGATGATCTTCTCGGTGTCCAGCGCGTAGTGCAGGGCCTGCCGGACCCGCTTGTCGGCGAACCGCTTGTCGGCGGTGTTGAACATCAGGAAGAGCAGGCCGAAGGACTGCACGGACTCGGTCTTCGCCGAGGCGGAGAGCCCCTTCACGTCGATGTACGGGACGTCCTCGATGGCCTGGACACGGCCGGACTGCATGGCGCTGACGCGGGCCGACTGGTCCGATATGAGGCGCCAGATCATCTTCTTGGCCTTGGCGGGGTGCGCGCCGTTGTACTGGTCGAACTTCTCGAAGACGATCTTGTCCTCGCGGGTCGCCGAGACGAACTTGTACGGACCCGAGCCGACGGGCTTGGCGTCGAAGGCCTTGACGTCCGCCTCGACGATCTTCTTCGGCACGATCCGGGCCACGGCGATGCGGGACGGGAAGAGCGCGAAGGGGTACGTGAGCTTGAACTCGACCGTGGAGGCGTCGACGGCCTTGACGGTGTCGATGAAGGGCACGAACTGTGCCATCAGGGAGGCATTCTTCGGGTCGAGGATGCGTTCGAAGCTGAACACGACGTCGTCGGCGGTGACGGCCGAGCCGTCGTGGAAGGTCGCGCCCTTGCGCAGCGTGGCGCGGTAGGTGGTCGCGTTGATCTTCTTCGGCATCTCGGTGGCGAGCGCGGGCCGGGCCACGAGTGTTGCCGGATCGAGATCCACCAGCCCCTCGAAGATGTGCATATTGGCGGCGTACGGCGTCGCACCCGAAGTGATCATCGGGTCGAAGCCCGTCGACAGCGGGTAGGACATGCCGGCCTCGATGAGACCGGTGTCGCCGCCCTCTCCCGTCGAGCCATTGGAGGTCGAGGACGGTCCGCCGCACGCGGAAAGGCCCGCCGTGATGGCGGCCGCGGCACCGACGGCACTGGTGAAACGCAGGAAGGTGCGGCGCTCGACACCGGCTGATCTCAGCTCGGGCACGGGTCCTCCAGGGACTTGAGGTGGGGCGTCAGGGGTAGGCACGGTGGGTCCGACAGGGGTTCACGAGGGACCGCGGAACCTTATGCATCAGACGTCAGATGTCTGATGCCTTGATAGCGTGGGAACGTAGCTTGACAATCGATGGGGGTCAAGAGGTGGGGAGTTCACATATGTCCGGAACGAGGCCCGGGCGACAACTGCTCCGGCAGGAAGTCGTCGACGGGATCAAGCGGTACATCCTCGAGAAGAGGCTTCGCCCCGGAGACCCGCTGCCCACGGAGCCCGCCCTCTGCGAGGCACTCGGCGCCAGCCGCTCCAGCGTCCGCGAGGCCGTCAAGATCCTCAACGCGCTGGACATCGTCGAGGTCCGGCACGGGCACGGCACCTACGTCGGCCGGCTGAGCCTGTCCGCCCTGGTGGAGAGCCTCACGTTCCGCGGGCTGCTCTCGCCCGACGACGACTTCCAGGTGATGTCCGACCTGGTCGACGTCCGCGAGCTCTTCGAGCGCGGACGGGCCGACCGGATCGTCTCGCTGCTCACCCCGGAACAGCTGGACTCCCTGGACGGCCTGGTGGCCACGATGCGGGCGACCGGGGCCCAGGACGGACACGGCTTCGTCGCCGCCGACCGCGCCTTCCACGCCCTGCTCGTCGCCCCGCTCGGCAACGATCTGATCGGCCAGCTCTCGATGGCGTTCTGGGACGTGTACGCGATCGTCGCGCCGCACCTGGACGGCTTCACGCACAGCGACGAGACGGAGACGATCGCCGCCCACCAGGCCATCGTGGACGCCGCCCGGGCCGGCGACATCGACGGGTTCGTCAAGGCGCTCGGTGAGCACTACGCCCCGGTCAGGCGCCGGATCTCCGAGGCCCGGGCCCGGAGCTGAGCCGCCCGCCCGCATCCTCCTGAGCCGGTGCGGCCGGCCCGACGGACTCTTGACGCCCGCCTCGGTGGGTGCCTAGGGTCCGTGTGCCGACAGGACATCTGACGTCATCCGTCTGATGACCGGTCCGAACCCGCACCTCGCACTTCCCGCCGCGCCCCAGGAGGGCACCTCCATGCCGTTCACGGACCTCTCGCTCGCGGACTGCCGCGACTACCGGCCGACGCTTCCCGTTCCGGCGGACCTCGACGCCTTCTGGTCGCGGACCCTGGACGAGGCCCGGTCCTGCGCGGCGGACAAGCCCGCGTTCACGGCGGTGGAGACGGGGCTGACCCAGGTCCGTACGTACGACGTGACGGTCCCCGGCTTCGCCGGGCAGCCGGTGCGCGGCTGGCTGCGGATGCCGGCCGGGGCGAGCGAACCACTCGGCTGCGTCGTGGAGTTCCTGGGCTACGGCCGCGGACGGGGCCTGGCGCACGAGAACCTGCTCTGGGCGTCGGCCGGTTACGCCCATCTGCTGATGGACACCCGCGGCCAGGGCTGGTCGGCCGCGGGCGGCGACACCGCCGATCCGGACGGCGGCGCGGCCGGAGTCGTACCCGGCTTCCTCACCCGGGGCATCGAGAGCCCCGAAACGTACTACTACCGGCGGCTGTTCACCGACGCGGTGCGCTGTGTCGACGCGGTGCGCGCCCGTCCCGAGATCGATCCGGAGCGGATCGTGGTGACCGGCGTCAGCCAGGGCGGCGGGATCGCGCTGGCCGTCTCGGGGCTCGTTCCCGGGCTGGCGGGGGTGATGCCGGACGTTCCGTTCCTCTGCGACTTCCGCCGCGGGGCCGAGATTGCGGGGCGGCCGCCGTTCACCGAGATCGCCGAGTACCTCAGACTCCACCGCGACCGGACCGAATCGGTCTTCTCCACCCTGTCGTACTTCGACGCCGCACTGCTCGCCACCCGGGCCACGGCCCCCGCACTGTTCTCCATCGCGATGATGGACGACATCTGCCCGCCCTCCACCTGCTTCAGCGCCTACAACGGCTACGCCGGACCGAAGGACGTGCGGATCTACGCGTTCAACGGGCACGAGGGCGGCGCGGAGTACCAGCAGCGGGAGCAACTGGCCTGGGTGGCCTCCCTGTTCGCAGGCCTGCCGTCGGGGCAGGCCGGCCACTCCTGACCGGAGGCACCTTCCGTGCGCAGACGATCCATGCTTTTCGCCACAGGCGCGGCAGCCCTGGGAACCCGGCTCGGCGGCCGCGCCTTCGCCGCCGAGCCGGGCAGCGGCCCGGTCCTCGACCACGACACCCCCGTGGACCTGGACGGCACCGAGTACGTCGATCTGTCGAACCAGACCGGCACACTCGCCCCGCTCGCCACGGGAACCATCGTCGTCACCTTCCGCACCACGAGCCACAACCAGGCGATGACGCTGCTCAGCGCCTCGGATCCCACCGCCCCCTCCTCCAACATCACGCTGAACCTGAGCGGCGGCGCCCTTCAGTTCTCCGTGCGCGAGAAGGGCTCGGTCCTCATCAATGTCATGACCAGGACACGTTACGACGACGGGCTGAGCCACACCGTCGCCGTCACCGTCGACGCGTCGGGCACCCGGCTGTCCGCCGGCGGGCGCACCGTGTTCGAGACGGCGCGGCACTCCTTCTTCGGGAGCGTTTCCCGGCTGAGCGCCCTCGCGCTGGGGCGCAACACCGACAGCGACCACCCCGGCGGCGAGTGGTTCTGCACCGGCACCATCGAGCGGGCCGCCGTCTGGGACCGGGTGCTGAGCGAGTCCGAACTGGTCGCGCAGTGCCCCCGCCCCGATCTGGCGGACCTGGGCCGGATCTCCACGATCCTCAACAGCGACACCCCGGCCACCTGGGTCATCACCGGTGACAGCATCACGCACGGCGCGCTGCACACCCATGGGTGGCGCAGCTACCCGGAGCACTGGATGGAGCGGGTGCGCTGGGAGCTGGGCAAGCCGAAGAACCGAGATTTCATGATCGATTCCGGGGTGAGCGGCGCGACCAGCGCCGAGCTCGTGGCGCGGTTCGGCGAGCGGGTCACCGCCTTCTCGCCGCACGTCGTCTCGATCATGATCGGCACGAACGACATCGCGACGGCCGGACTCGGCCTCGACGCCCACCGGGCCAACCTCGTCTCGCTCGTGCGCTCCGTACGCGCTCTGCCGGGCTCCCCGGTGCCGGTGCTCCAGTCGCCCAATCCGGTGGATCCGGCGAAGTGGCCGGGCCGGGTGAACCTCTCGCAGTACGCGCAGGTCATGGGCGAGGTCGCGGCGCAGGAGAAGGCCGTCTTCGTCGACCACTACAACGACTGGACGGACGGCGGCGGCGGCCAGGTCCCGCTGTCCCTGCTCAGCGACGGACTCCACCCCAACGAGCGCGGCCACCACCGCGTCGCGCTCAGGATGATCAAGGATCTGCGGATCTTCGACGCGAGCAGCGCGGTCTGCTCCCTGAACGTCCCGTAACCGGGCGCACGTCCTCCGTCTCCCACCCTTCGAGAAGCCCCACCCCTTCCGAGAAGAGAGATCGTCCATGAAGAGAACAGTCCCGTTCGCCCTGCTCGGCGCCGCCCTGCTGGTGGCCACCACGACGGGCACCGCCCAGGCCGCGTCGCCCGCCCCCGGCACGCTCACCTCCCAGGACCTGACCGTCAACGGCGTGGGTTCGCCCTACTACCGGATCCCGGCCCTGACCACCTCGGTCAAGGGCACCCTGCTGGCCGCGTACGACGCCCGCCCGACGCTCGGCGACCTGCCGTCCAACATCGGCATCATGCTGCGGCGCAGCACCGACGGCGGTACGACCTGGCAGGCGCAGCAGGTGGTGCGCAAGGACGCCGCGCCCCAGGGCTACGGGGACCCGAGCCTGCTCGTCGACCGGACGACCGGCCGCGTCTTCCTGTTCTACGCGGCCGGGGTGAACCAGGGCTTCTTCGGCTCGGCCACCGGCAACGACGAGTCCGACCCGAACGTCCTGCAGGCGGACTACAGCTACTCCGACGACGACGGGCTCACCTGGACCCACCGCCGGATCACCCAGCAGATCAAGAACCCGGCCTGGGGCGGGATGTTCGCCTCGTCCGGCGAAGGCATCCACGTACGCAACGGCGCGTACAAGGGCCGGCTGATCCAGCAGTACGCCATCCGGAACAACGGGGCCAACTACGCGGTCAGCGCCTACAGCGACGACCACGGCGCGACCTGGCGGATGGGCACCCCGGTCGGGCCGGGCGGCGACGAGAACAAGACCGTCGAGCTCAACGACGGCACCATCATGCTCAACAACCGCTCGGCGCCCTACCGGACGATCGCGTACTCCACGGACGGCGGGTCCACCTACACCCCGTTCGTCCAGGACACCGAGCTCCCGGACCCGGCGAACAACGGCTCGGTCATGCGGTACGCCCCCGATGCCGCGGCGTCGAACCCGCAGTCCTCCTGGCTGCTGTTCAGCAACACGGACGCCACCTCGCGCAAGAACCTCACGGTCAAGATGTCCTGCGACAACGGGAAGACCTGGCCGATCAAGAAGGTGGTCGACGCGGGCGCCGCGGCCTACTCGACGCTGACCCGGCTGCCCGACGGCCGGCTCGGACTGCTGTACGAACGGGGCAACTACGAGCACATCACGTACTCCTCGTTCGACCTGAAGTGGCTCGGCGGCACCTGCGCCGACATCACGATCACCCCGCCGGCCACGCTCAGGGCCGGCACGAGCGCCGTGGTGACGGTCCGGGTCGTCAACCGGATGGACGTGACCCGCGGCGCGGGCACCGTCGACCTGACCGTGCCCAGCGGCTGGACGGCCACGCGGACCGCGATCCCCGCGTTGCGGCCGGGTGAGGGCGCCAACGTCAAGGTCCCGGTGACGGTGCCCGCGGGTGCGTCGGGGAACGCGGTGCTCACCGCCACCTACCGGGCCCAGGACAAGCAGGCCTCGGGCAGCGCGACGGTGGCCGTCACGCCGTAGCCGGCCGGCTGCCCCGCGTCCGGCCGCCCCGTGGCGGTTGGACGCGGGTTGCGGCGCCCCGTTCAATGGGTGCCACGCACAGTGACCGGAAAGGGCGGTGGCGGACGTGGCGGGAGCCGGATTACGCATCGGAGTGGTCGGCGGGAGCGTCGCCGGCTGCGCGATGGCGATCGCCGGGGCCCGGGCCGGGGCCGATGTCACGGTGTACGAGCGCAGCGACGGGGCGCTGGAGGACCGGGGGTTCGGCATCGTCGTCCCGCCGCCGCTCCACGCGGAGCTGGTGCGGGCCGGCTATCTGGACGCCGGCATGCCGACCGCCCCGGTGCGTTCACGGATCTGGCTGGCCCGGGAACCCGGTCGGCAGGAGGCACGTGAACTGGCCAGACAGGAAGCTGCGGTGACACCATGTCACTGGGGTCTGCTGTGGCGCACACTGCGGGCGAACGCCGCCGGTGTGACGTACCACCGTGGACGCCCCGTCACCGAGGTACTGCGTCAGCCGTCGGGCGGTGCCCTGATCCGTACGGCGGATTCCGAGCAGCGGTACGACATCGTCGTCGGGGCGGACGGGCCGCGGTCCGTCACACGAGCGGCCGTCGCCCCGGAGGTACGGCCGGTTCCGGCGGGCTACGCGGTGTGGCGCGGCACCCTCCCGCTCGATGCCCTCGCCGGCCGCCCGCACGCGCTGGAACTGGTGCGAACCGCCTGGATCACGCTGGGATTCCGTGGCGGGCACGGCGTGTTCTACCTGATCCCGGGCGCCGTTGACGGTTCCCGGCTGCTGGCCTACGCCATCTACGGCCCGCCTCCCCCGCCGTCGTGGACCGCCGGGCGCGAGGAGTACGTGCGGCGCGTCGCCGAGGAGCACTTCCCCGCGGACTGGGCCGAGATCGTCGGCCTCGGCGCGCACACCTCCCTGGCCTGCCACGACGTCGCCGACTTCCATGTGCCCCGGGTCGCGGAGCCGCCGTTCCTGCTGGCGGGCGACGCCGCGAGCATCACCCGGCCGCACACGGCGAGCGGCGCGACCAAGGCGCTGCAGGACGCGCTCTGCCTGGAGCGGGCCCTGCGCGCCTCTTCGTCGGCCGCCGAGGCCCTGCACCGGTACGCCGACGAGCGGTCGGACGAGGGCGCCCGTCTGGTCGCCCTCGGCCGGAGACTGGGACACGCCATGGTCGAACGGACCCCGGACTGGGGGGTGATGGGCCCTGCCGAGGTGGCCGGGTGGAGCCGCGCCACGCTGGACGGCGCCGGCAGCTACCTGTACGGCAGGATCCGGCGGGAGTGACGTCGCGGGAGGGATTCAGCGGGTGACCGGTGCCGCGTCCGTGGTCAGAGCGGCCATGTCCACGACCCGGTCGGCCGCCTCCGCCACGGCCGGGTCGTGCGTCGCCACGACGGTGACGCAGTGGTCCTGGTGGGCGCGTTCGGCGAGGAGCGCGGCCAGGTCGCCGGCCTGGGAACGGTCGACGGCCGCCGTCGGTTCGTCGATCAGCAGCAGTTTCGGCGAGAGGAAGAGGGCACGGGCCAGGGCCACGCGCTGGCGTTCGCCGCCGGAGAGCTGTTCGGGCCGGTGGCGCAGCCGATGGCCGAGCCCGACCCGGGTCAGGGCCTCCTCCGCGCGGGCACGGTGTGCGCGCGGGCGTCCGCCGCCGATGTGGACGGCGGCGAGCAGCTGGTCGGCGGACGTGAGGCCGGAGAGCAGGTTGCCGCTCTGGAACATGTATCCGATCCGTTCGCGGCGGACCTTGGCACGCCGGGAGTCGGAGAGCCCGGCCAGGTCCTCACCGTCGAGCAGGACCTGCCCCGCGGTGGGCCGCAGCAGCGCGCCCGCGACGGCGAGCAGCGTGGACTTGCCGGAGCCGGACGGGCCGACGAGAGCGGTCATCCGGCCGGGTTCGAAGGCGACGTCGAGAGCGTCGAGGACGGTGGTACGGGCGTCGGTGCGGCCGAACGTGACGGTGACGCCGCTCAGTTCGAGGCTCATCGGTTGGCTCCCAGCATGGTCAGCGGGTCGGCTCGGGTGACCCGGCGCAGGGTCAGGGCGGTGCCCGCGAGGCCCACGGCCGCGACGGTGCACATGGTGAGGGCGAGGGTGGACGCGGGCAGGCTGAACGGCACTTGTTCGCCGACCAGCAGCCCGACGGCTCCGGCGAGCACGGCGCCCGCCGCCGTACCGAGGACGACGACCAGGGCCGCCTGGAGGACGGTGTGGGCGAGCAGGCGCCTACGGGAGGCGCCCATGGCGCGCAGCAGGGCGAGTTCGGGCTGCCTCTGCACGGTCCACACGGCGAAGAAGGCGCCGACCACGAGGGGGGCGATCAGATAGAGGAAGACCTGGATCGAGTTCATGGTGAGGCGCTCGCCGGTGTAGCCGGGGGCCGCCTCGTACGCCTTCTCCTTGGCGAGCGTGGTGGTGGAGTACCGCGCGTCGAGGGTGGCGGTGGAGGACCCGCCGGGCGTGGTGCGCAGGGCCAGCGCGCTGAACTGGCCGGGGACCGCGGCGCCCCGCGAGGCCGGGGCGCCCGGAGTGCTGAAGCGGATGCGCTGCCAGGTCTTCAACGGGACGTAGGCGACGGGCACATGGCCGTAGCTGGAGCGCTCGGTCCGTCCGACGACGCGCAGTTCGATGCCGAGCCGGTCGATGACGAGGGTGTCGCCGACGCGCACGCCCTCGTCGGCGAGCTTGGCGGACATCACCATGCTGCCGGCCCCCGCGCCCGCGAGGCCGGCACCCTGGGTCACCGAGGGGGCCAGGAAGGAGCCGGGCTCGACGCCGAAGGCGGCGAGATCGACCTCGGCGCCGCGGTTCGTCGTGCCGCGGGTGATGGAGACGCCCAGCGGAGTCGTCTCCGCGTCCGCGTCCGCGCTCCAGGCGGCAGCGGTCTTCTCGTCGAGGAGGCTGCGGGCGAACTGGTCGGACTTCGCGCCCGAGGCGAAGACGAGCTGCGAGGCGGGCAGACGGCGCAGCGCGGAGATGGTGTCGTCGCCCAGGCCGGTGGTGAACCCGGAGACGATGCCGACGAGTGCGGCGACGAGCACCACGACGGATCCCATGAGCAGGAAGCGGCCTCGGGCGGCGCGCAGCTCCAGCAGAGCGAGGAACACGGCGGTTCCCTTCGGTGGATCGATGTTAGGGACGGTGTGTCGCCAACATAGATGATGGGGACGCCGCGTCCCCAAGTGGGGGTCGGTCCGGAGACCGGTGGCTTCTAGACTGGGCCGGTGCCCAGGATCAGAGCCGCCACGGTTGCCGAGCACCACGCCCAGCAGCGACTGGCCCTGGTGCGGGCGGCACGCGAACTGCTGGAGAGCGGCGACGCCGACGCCGTGACCTTCACCGCGATCGCCAAGGCCACGGGCCTCGCCCGCAACAGCGTGTACAAGTACTTCCCGGGCCGCCCCGAGCTGCTCGCCGCGGTCGTCGAGGACGCGATGCCGCGCTGGACGGACGCCATCCGGGCCGGAATGTCGTCGGCCGGCACGGCCGAGGAGAAGATCGCCGCCTACGTGTCGTCGCAGCTGGACCTGGTGCGCGGCGGGGAGCACCGGATCGCCCAGGCGCTGGCGGGGGTGCGGGACGCGGCAGTGGTGCGGGAGAGCGCGGCGCGGGTCCACCGGGAGCTGCTCACTCCGCTGATCGGAGCACTGACGGAACTGGGCGAGGAGGACCCGCGCCGCACGGCGGTGCTCCTCCAGGGAATCGTCAACGCGGCCACGACCGCGATCGAGAACGGCGACGACGCGGCCGCGGTGACGGACCGGGCGGTCCGCATGGCCGTCACCGCGATCACCGGGAAGACGCCGGAGCGGTGAGGACCCCGGGGCTCACCCGGACGACGCCGGCCGGCAGACGCCGGAAACCCGCCGGGCCGACGCCGAAGGCGTGACGTCCCCCGGACTCACCGGACCGGGGAGCCTTCCAGCCGGGAGCGGATGCCGTCGAAGTGCGTACGCATCGCCCGTACCGCCCGTACGCCGTCGGCCGCGGCGACGGCCTCGACGATCTCGCGGTGCTGGGCGCAGGTGACCGACGGGTCCTGATGGCCGTCGTCGAAGTCCTCGCGCACCCGGTCCATGGCCGCCCAGAACGCGTCGAGCACCTCACTGAGCAGGTGGTTGTCCAGCGAGGCGTAGAGCGCGAGATGGAAGGCCCGGTCGGTGGAGCGCGCCACCCGGCCCGTACCGGCCTCCTCCTCCATCTTCGCGACCAGGGCGCGCAGGACGTCGAGGTCCTCGTCCGGGACGCCGGCCGCGACGGTCCCGACGAGCCCCGCCTCCAGCGCCTCGCGCACCTTCATCAGCTCGGCGAGCCCCAGCTCGCCCTGACGGTGGCGGACGGCCGCGCGGAAGGCCAGGCCCTCGGCGAACGGCGACAGCGAGAGCGAGCCGACGAAGGTGCCGTACCCCCGGCGGATCTCCACGACGTTGACCGCCTGGAGCGACTTGAGGGCCTCGCGCACCGATACCCGGCCGGCCTCGAAGAGCTCCATCAGCTCGGACTCCGTGGGCAGCGCGTCGCCCGGCGCGAGCCGCCTCTCCAGAATCAGTTCCTTGATCCGGCGCTCGATGTCCTGAGCCATGGTGGGCCGCGCCACAACGTCCTCCTGAGGTGCCGTCGCCCCTTGACCGTTCCCAGGAGCATCTGTTTAAGGTGGGCCAGACATAGGACATCTTACGTCTCATGTCTCGATCCGGGTAGCCACTCGGGCCACGGATCGGTGTCCCGATCAGCTGGAGCCTTCACCATGTCTCTGACCGCACCGTTGCGCGGCGTCGTCCCGCCCGTCTGCACCCCGCTCGACTCCCGCGGGGAGATCGACACCGCCTCGCTCGTCCGCCTCGTCGAGCACCTCATCGGCGGGGGCGTGCACGGCCTCTTCGCGCTCGGGTCCACCAGCGAGGTCGCCTATCTCACCGACGAACAGCGCGCCACGGTCCTGGAGACCGTCGTCAACGCGACCGACGGCCGCGTCCCGGTCCTCGCCGGAGTCATCGACACCACCACGGCCCGGGTGGTCGAGCATGCCAAGTCCGCGGCCGCTCTCGGCGCCGACGCGCTGGTCGCGACCGCGCCGTTCTACACCCGCACCCACGCCAAGGAGATCGCCGGGCACTTCCGCCGGCTGCGCGCCGAGGTGGACCTGCCGCTGTTCGCGTACGACATCCCGGTCGCCGTGCACAGCAAGCTGTCCGCCGCGCTGGTCCGTGAACTCGCCGAGGACGGCACCCTGGCCGGACTCAAGGACAGCAGCGGCGACGAGGGCGGGCTGCGCCGGCTCATCGTCGAACTCGGTGGCCGCGAGGGCCGCGCAAACGGCCCGGTCCCGGGCTTCAGCATCCTCACCGGCTCCGAGCTGACCGTCGACGCGGCGCTGCTCGCCGGAGCCGACGGGGTCGTCCCCGGCATCGGCAACGTGGACCCGGCCGGTTACGTACGGCTCTACGAGGCCGCGCGGGCCGGCGACTGGACGCTGGCCGCCAAGGAACAGGAGCGGCTGATCGAGCTGTTCGCCATGGTCGACGCCGGTCCCGAGGCGGACATGGGCCGCAGCTCCTCGGCGCTCGGCTCGTTCAAGTCGGCGCTCCAGCTGCTCGGCGTCATCGCGTGCGGCGACACCGCGTTCCCGCAGATCCAGCTGTCCGCCGAATCCGTCGCGCTCGTCTCCGGACGGCTGCGCGACGCCGGCCTGCCGCCGGTCCGATGACCTCCTCCGCACCGGCCGCGGGGCCCGTCGTCGGTCTCGACCTCGGCGGCACGAAGATCGCCGCCGCACTCCTCGCCGCGGACGGCACGGTCCTGGCCCGGCACAGCAGGCCCACCCCGGCCCGGGAAGGCGCCGCGGCGGTGCTCGACGCGCTCGCCGCGTCCGCCGCCGAGGTCGACCCGGCCCGCAGCGCGTCCGTGCTCGGCATCGCGGCGGCCGGCGTCATCGACCCCCGTACCGGCATGGTCACCAGCGCCACCGACTCCCTCCGCGGCTGGGCGGGCACCCCGCTCGGTGCCGGGCTCGCCGACCGCACCGGCTACGCCGTGGCCTGCGACAACGACGTGCGCGCCACGGCCGGTCCGGAGCTCGCCGCCCTGAACGCGCGGAGCGGGGGCCACGGCTCGCTGCTCTTCGCCGCCATCGGCACCGGAGTCGGCGGCGCCGTCGCCGTCGACGGCCGGATGCTGCACGGCGCGGCCGGCATCGCCGGGCACATCGGCCACCTGCCCAGCCCCGAGGCGGCCGGGCTGCCCTGCACCTGCGGCGCCACCGGCCACCTGGAGGTCATCGCCTCCGGGCCCGGGATCGCCGCCCACTACGAGCGGCTGACCGGCGCCCCCGTGGACCGCCTCGAAACCGTCGCCGCCCGCGCCGCCCAGGGCGACGCCCACGCCGTCACCGCCATCACCACCGGCGCGGCCGCCGCCGGCCATGTCCTCGGCGGGCTCGCCAACGTGCTCGGCCCCGACCGGGTCGTGATCGGCGGCGGGGTCCCGCGGATCGGCGCGCTGCACGAGGACGCCCTGCGCGCCGCGTTCGCCGCCGAGCTGATGGCTCCGCTGCGCGGGCTCGTCCCCCGCGCCCCGCTGCTCGGCCACGACGCGGCCGTGCTCGGCGCGGCACTGCTCACCACCACCCTTCCCCTCCACCACCCGGGAGCTCTCCGATGACCGCGCAGGAACTGGCCACCACCCTCCGGGGCAGACTGATCGTGTCCTGCCAGGCACCCCCCGGCGATCCGATGCGGGAGACGTCCACGCTGGTACGGATGGCCCTGTCGGCCGTCGCCGGTGGCGGCTCCGCGATCCGGGCCAACGATCCGGAGGTCGTCGCCGCGATCACCGCCGCCGTCGACCTGCCGGTCATCGGCCTGTGGAAGGACGGCGACGTCGGCGTGTTCATCACCCCGACCGTCCGGCACGCCCTGGCCGTCGCCGAGGCGGGCGCGGCCGTCGTGGCCGCGGACGCCACCGACCGGCCGCGCCCCGACGGCTCGACCTTCGCCGAACTCGTCGAGGCGGTCCACGCGGCGGGCGCCCTCGTCATGGCCGACGTCTCCACCCTCGCCGAGGGCATCGCGGCGGCGGAGCTGGGGGCGGACTTCGTCTCCACGACCCTGTCCGGCTACGTTCCCGGGACGCCGAAGCTGACCGGCCCCGATCTCGGTCTGGTCGCGGCGCTCTCCGCCGCCATCGACGTCCCCGTGGTCGCCGAAGGCCGGATCAACACCCCCGCGGAAGCGGCCGAGGCCCTGGAGCGCGGCGCCCACAGTGTCGTCGTCGGCACCGCCATCACCGCTCCCACGGCTCTGACCGCCCGCTTCGTGGCAGGCATCACCCGGCCCTGATCTGTCCCCATACGCGGGACGGCTGTTCAAATGACCGGGCGCCGTCCCGCACCCTGGAGTCACCGTGCAGACCTCGACACCCCCCACGCTCCCCTGGTACCGCCAGATCAGCCGCACCCAGTGGAAGTCGTTCTTCGCCGCCTGGATCGGCTATGTCCTCGACGGCTTCGACTTCGTGCTGATCACCCTCGTGCTGACCGAGATCAGTGACGAGTTCGGCCTGAGCACGGTGCAGGCGGCCAGCCTGATCTCCGGTGCGTTCATCACCCGCTGGCTGGGCGGCGCCGTGCTCGGCGCCATCGGCGACCGCTTCGGCCGCAAGCTCTCCATGGTGCTCAGCATCCTGCTGTACTCGGTGGGCACCTTCGCCTGCGGATTCGCGTGGGACTACACCAGCCTGTTCGCCGCCCGGCTGGCCATCGGCATGGGCATGGCCGGGGAGTACAGCGCCAGCTCCACGTACGTCATGGAGAGCTGGCCCGCCGGCCTGCGCAACCGGGCCAGCGGCTTCCTGATCTCGGGCTTCTCGGTCGGCTCGGTGCTCGCCGCCCAGGTCTACAACTGGGTGGTGCCCTCGCTCGGCTGGCGCTGGATGTTCTATCTGGGCCTCATCCCGATCGCCATCGCGCTGTGGATGCGGCGGGCACTGCCGGAGGCGGAGGAATGGACGGAGTCCGTGGCGGACACGGGCGCGAAGCCCAATCCGTTCCGGCCGCTGTTCCGGACCCGGGCCCGGGCAGCCGCCAACACGGCCCTGGCCGTCGTCGCCACGCTCTCGCTCTTCCTCGTCTTCACGCCGGGCGGGGCCGGTCTGGTCCCCGTGCTCTCGGTGATCGCCGGTCTCTCGCTCGCCGCGTTCGCCGTGCAGCTGGGCGGCAAGCGCGGCTGGGTGCTGTACCTGTCGATGATCGTGACGCTGTTCTTCGCCTTCCTGTACTCCTGGCCGATCCAGGCCCTGCTGCCCACGTACCTGAAGACGGAACTGGGCTACACCACGGACCAGGTCACCGACGTGCTGTACTTCGCGGGCTTCGGCACCATGGTCGGCTGCTGGGTCGCGGGCTTCCTCGGCGACCGGCTCGGCACGAAGAAGGCGTACGCGCTGACGCTGCTGGCCTCGCTCGCCTTCGTCTATCCGGTCTTCGCGGTGCGGAACAACCTGATGCTGCTCGGCATCCTGCTCTTCCTGCTCCAGGCGACGAGCTTCGGCATCTCCGGGCTGCTCCCCCGCTACATCGGCGGTCACTTCCCTACCGCGAGCCGGGGTGCGGCACTCGGCTTCACGTACAACGTGGGCGCCCTCGGCGGGGCCGTCGCCCCGGTCCTCGGCGCCCATCTCGCCTCCGGGATGGACCTGGGCCGGGCGCTGGCGGTGCTGACGTTCGCGGGCACGGTGATCGTGGTCCTGCTGGTCGGCCTCGACGTACCGGCCCGGCTGAACCGGCTGACGGACCCGGACGCCGAACGGGACCACCTGGCGGCCGTGGCGACGCCGTCGGCCGACGCGCGCGTGCCGGTGGACCGGTAGGCACGCGTGCCGACGGAGCGGTGGCAATGACACCGACGGCCGTGCCCCCGTGGGCCGGCAGGCAGTTCGTCGCCCACACCACCCGCTGGAAAAACTCCCACAACTCGTCCGGCACCAGACGCTCAACGACCCCCACCATGACCCACGGAATACCGAAGCATCCAAATGAGATGGCGGCCAAGAAGGGGGATTTCGAGACGGTCAGCCGGAACGGGGTCGGGCAACGTGCGCGGGAGCATCGGTGCCTTTCTGCGAAGTAGAGGGGTGGTGAAACCTGTTCGGCGATGCCTGGCAGGATGGTCCGCATGACACGAGAGGACCCTATGAGTCACGACACCGTCGCCCCTCTGCTCGTGGCAGCTGCCGCAGTGGTCTCGGAGGGGCGACTGCTGGTCGTGAGCAAGAAGGCGGCTCCTGAGGTGTTCTATCTGCCGGGCGGTAAGCCGGACCAGGGCGAGGACGCATTGGAGGCGCTGACTCGGGAGTTGATGGAGGAACTCGGTGTTTCTCCTGTGGGGCCACGGTTTCTTACAGAAGTTGAGGCTGTGGCCGCGCTGGAGGGAATCCCTATGCGTATGACGGTCTTCGAGGCAGGCATCAGCCATGAACCGCAGCCCGCGGCTGAATTGGCAGGCATGCGGTGGATTTCCGGTCACGAGACGGATGTAACGCTCGCTCCTGCCGTTCGGGATCACGTTCTCCCGCTGTTGAGGAAGAATGGACTCATCTGCGAGTAGCGACTCGACCGTGTTGCCTCAAGCTCACGTCGCGCGCCTCCTCCGGGTCGCCTGGGCGCCGGCAGTGAGCTGTCCGGACTGCCCACCGGCGACGTCGATCGGGACGCACTCCAGCAGCTCTTTGGTGACGGCTTCGCTGCCGTCCTCGATAGCCAGCAGCTGCCGTGCGGGGGCACCGACACATCCACCGCCAGTTCGTGCGACCACAGCAGGTGCAACAGCACTGGCAGCACCGCCAGCGGCTCACCCGCCGCCGCGGCCCCGTCCAGCAGCGGCAGCGGCTCGGCGAACACGTCCCGCAGCCGCGAGTCGGCTCCACGACGCCCCCCGCACCACGAGCCCCTGACCTGGGATCTCCACGACCGGGCGAAGACGGCTCTGAAGCAAGTCAGGACTCCGGTTCAAGGCCGAGCACTTCCTAGCCTTCACCAGCATCGCCGACCCCCTCATCTGCTCCCGCAGACTCGCCGAATGAGATGGCTTCTCAGGGCTGTCCCGAGAGATGCGCGCGGAGCTCACCACGGGGCCGGCGAAGTACGTCCGGTGCCGGCGCGGGGTACCTGGGACGGGGCGTGTTCGCCCTGATGAAACGCTGATCCTGGCGCGACGGACGGCTGCCCCGGGCAGGGAAGGCAGGAACCGGCCCGGGGCGCTGGTGGATGGTCAGCCGAACCTGGGGGCCGGAGCGGTGGCGTTGAGCGCCGTCACGATCGTCTCCTCCTCGTATGCGAAGTGGGACTCCAACTGGTTCGCCAGCCGCTCCAGGTCGGTGCGCAGCTGCGCGGGGTCGGTTTCACCCGGCACGAAGCCGTCGACGAGCTGCTGGATGTCGTCCTGCAGCCGTGCCACCACCTTGTGCTCCTCGCCGAGCCGGGCCAGCGCCGGGGCGAGCGCGGGAAACTGCCTGGCCAGCATCGGGAACACGGCCGCGTCCTCGCCGCCGTGATGCTTCTTCAACGCCCCGCAGAAGCTGAGGCAGTGGGTGCGCATCTGCTGGGCGAGGTCCGGCTGCGTCCGCTCGATCGTGTCCGCGCCGCCCTCGATGACCCGGTCCACCCGGGTGCGGAGCGTCCCGAGCTCCTCACGCAGCCAGCCGTGCACCTCGACGACCCAGTCCCCCATGCCCTTGACCCGCTCCTCGCCGGGCCGGGGGCCGATCCTGTTCAGTACGACGACCGGGATCTCCCGGGTCGTCCGTGCCTGGTGGTCTGCGTAACCCGGTGCCTCGGTGATCACGCGGTCGAAGAGCTTGTCACGCTCCCGGGCCGGTGGGACGGCCGCGATCGCCTGGTAGGTGTCGGTGCCCGTCTCGACCGTCACGATCGGGTTCCTGCGGATGTTGTGGTACCACGCGGGGTGCTTGTCGGCGCCATTGGCGGACGCAACGACAATTCCTTTTCCGTCGAACTCGAGATAACCCAGGATGCTCTCCCGGCGCAGGCCGCTCCTGGCTCCGACAGTGGTCAGCACGGTCAATGTCCAGCCCTCGAACATGCCGCTCATCTTCCCGTTGTTCGCCCGGAACTCGGCGATGACCCGACGCTGGAACTCATTGACGTCGAAGCCCGCCCAGGACTCCGGCTGCGCTTCCCGGCTCTCTGCCCTGTCCTCGCTCATGCACTGCCTTTCCGTGGCGTTCGATCGCGGAGGAGGGCCACGCCACCGGAAATCGACACAGAAATACCCCGCATGCTTACGCAGTAAAGATGGGCGCAGTAATCCCAGGAAGGGATTGACGAGCTGCGAGAGACGGAACGTGCCGATCTCTGTAATGGCTGAGTAGCCGCTACCTCCATGCGTAGGCCCATACGGGGCTCAGCAGGAAGGTAACACCATCCCCGCATGGCGAGCAACGCCACTCGGGCATGGGCAACGGCAACCAGGGTGCCGCATAACGGGGTTGGGCCCATCCCGAGCCCGGCAGGTTCCGAACGAGAGGCCCTAGGTCCCGGGTCCTCATTCCTCGCCGGCCCGCGATCATCCGCAAGCCCGATGTCGCCTTCCCGGAGCGGAAGCCACCATGGGGTGGAACCCTTCCGAAGGAGCGCATCATGTCGTACCCGGACGCCGGCCACCCCGAGTACCCGGAGCCCCGCTATCTCGGCGACAGGGGCGAAGTGAACGCGGTCTTCCGGCCGGCCGGCACTCCGCCCGACATTTCCTCGCCCGGTGGCGGCTCCACCCACTACCTGGCGACCAACGAGTCGACCGGCGGCGAGTTCGGCCTGTACAAGGTGGATCTGGCCGCACGGGCCGCCGGCGCCAGGACCCACTTCCACAAGGCGATGTCGGAGTCGTTCTACGTCCTGTCCGGCGAACTGGAGCTCTACAACGGCGAGGCGTGGGTCACCGGCCGTGCGGGCGACTTCCTGTACGTACCGGTCGGCGGGCTGCACGCCTTCAAGAACGTGACCGACGAGCCGATGTCCATGCTCATGCTGTTCTCCCCGGGCGCCCCTCGCGAGGAGTACTTCGAACGGGTCGCGGAGGTCTCGCAGCGCGGGGGTGAGGAGCTCAAGCGGTTCCGCATCCGGCACGACAGCTACTTCACCGAGGACTTCGAGCCCGGGGCGGAGTAGGCCGCCGCGCCTCCGGCAGGTCCCGGACTCTCAGACCGCGAGGCGCTCGAAGACCGCGGCGAGGCCCTGGCCGCCGCCGATGCACATGGTCTCCAGGCCGTAGCGGGCCTCGCGGCGGTGCAGTTCTCTGGTGAGGGTGGCGAGGATGCGGGCGCCGGTGGCGCCGACGGGATGACCCAGGGACACCCCTGAGCCGTTCACGTTGATCCGCTCCTCGTGGTCCTTCTCGCCGAGGCCCAGTTCACGGGTGCAGGCCAGGACCTGGGCGGCGAAGGCCTCGTTGAGCTCGATCAGGTCGAGGTCGGCCAACGTGAGTCCGGCGCGGGCGAGCGCGGTGCGGGTGGCCGGGACGGGGCCGATGCCCATGGTGGCGGCGGGCACACCCGCGCGGGCGAACGAGACCAGCCGGACCAGCGGGGTGAGGCCCAGGCGCTCCGCGGTGGCCGCGCTCGTCACCAGGCAGGCGGCCGCCGCGTCGTTCTGGCCGCTGGCGTTGCCGGCGGTGACCGTGGCCTCCGGGTCGGACTTGCCCAGGATCGGGCGGAGCCCGGCGAGCTGTTCGGCCGTGGTGTCGGGGCGGGGGTGCTCGTCGGCGGTGACGACGGTCTCGCCCTTGCGGGTGCGTACGGTCACGGGCACGGTCTCCGCCTCGTACCGTCCCTCGGCCATGGCCCGGCCGGCGCGCTGCTGCGAGCGCAGGGCCAGCGCGTCCTGGTCGGCGCGGCTGATGCCGTACGCGCGGCGGAGGTTCTCCGCCGTCTCGATCATGCCGCCGGGCACCGGGTGGTGGACGCCGCCGGCGGTGACCCGGCCGCGGGCCAGGGAGTCGTGGAGCTGGAGGCCGGGGCCCTTGATGCCCCAGCGGCCGTCGTGCGTGTAGTACGGGGCGGCGCTCATCACGTCGACGCCGCCGGCGATCACCACCTCGCTGAACCCGGCCCTGATCTGCATCGCCGCGTCGAGGACGGCCTGGAGTCCGGAGCCGCAGCGGCGGTCCGTCTGGAGGCCGGTGACCGACTGCGGGAGCCCGGCGTCCAGGGCGGCGACCCGGCCGATGGCCGGGGCGTCGGAGGACGGGTAGGCGTGCCCGAGGATCACCTCGTCGACCCGGTCCGGATCGATCCCCGTACGGGCGACGACCTCGGCGATGACGCGGGCGGCGAGGCCGGCGGGCGTCTGCCCGGCGAACGCCCCGCCGAAGCGGCCGATGGGGGTGCGCAGCGGTTCGCAGATCACGACGTCGTTCGGGTCGGGCACAGTGGGACCTTCCTCAGCGGCACAAGGGTGTGCCATGACCTTCCCACCTGCCGACTGAGTCGGTCCAATATCCAGTTCACCCTGGTTCAAGACCCATCTCGTCTCAATGAGGGGGCGCTACGGGGTGGGCAGCGCGTCCTCCGCGACGGCGAGCACCGCGCACAGCGCGGCCGAGGGGTTGTCGGCCCGCCAGGCCAGTGCCGCCTGCCGTCTGATCGGCGGTCCGGCGAGGGGCCGGTAGACGAGGCCGCTCTGCTGGATGTGCTGGACGGAGGTGACGGTGAGGGTCACTCCGACGCCCGCGGCGACCAGGGCAAGGATCGTGTACGAGTCGGGGGCCTCCTGCACCACCCGCGGGTTGAACCCGGCGGCCTCGCAGGCCCCGACCATCGCGTCGCGCACGGTGGAGCCGGTGTTCGCGGGGAACGAGACGAACGGCTCCCCGGCCAGCACCTCCAGCGCGACGCTGTCCCGGGC
This sequence comes from Streptomyces sp. NPDC091416, assembly GCF_044756845.1. Classification (NCBI taxonomy): domain Bacteria; kingdom Bacillati; phylum Actinomycetota; class Actinomycetes; order Kitasatosporales; family Streptomycetaceae; genus Streptomyces; species Streptomyces sp. NPDC091416. The sequence continues at coordinate 278,428 of NZ_JBIVTU010000005.1, read as the reverse complement.
GGCGAGCGGGTGGTCGGAGGGCAGCGCGCACACCAGCTCCTCCTCGTCGATCACCCGGAAGCTCACGCCCGGCTGCGTCACCGGCAGCCGTACGAACCCCAGGTCCAGCGAGCCGTCCGCGACCCGGGCGAGCGCCACGTTCGCGTAGGTCTGGCCGGTCATCACGAGCTCGATCGCGGGGTGGGCCGCGCGTACCGCCCGGGTCAGCCGGGGCAGCGTCTCGTGGCTGGAGGCTCCCGCGAAGCCGATGCTGACCCGCCCGTACTCGCCTCGGCCGGCCGCCTTCGCGGCCCGTACGGCGGTGTCGAGGTCCTCGATCACCGTCCGCACCGGCTGGAGGAACGACTCCCCCGCACTGGTCAGCCGCACCGAACGGGTGTTGCGTTCGAAGAGCTGGACGCCCAGTTCCTTCTCCAGCCGGCGGATCTGCTGGCTCAGCGGCGGCTGGGCCATCCGCAGGCGCTGCGCGGCCCGGCCGAAATGCAGTTCCTCGGCCACGGCGACGAACGCGAAGAGATGGCGCAGTTCCATGCCCGCCCCTCCCTCAGCACCCATTGATTGCTCAGCAGTCTCGATCTGAGCTTAATTCGGTATTGGACAGCGATCAATGGCCGCTGGCACCGTGGGGCGACGCGCGCGCCCGTGCCCGCAGAGGAGGACCGTGACCCCGACGGACCGGACAGACAAGTCGATGTCGATGCGGGAGGCGATCGCCGCCTTCGTCCATGACGGCGCGACCGTCTGCCTCGAAGGCTTCACCCATCTCATCCCGACCGCCGCGGGTCACGAGATCATCCGCCAGGGCCGCCGCGACCTCACCGTCGTACGGATGACCGCGGACATCGTCGTGGACCAGATGATCGCCGCGGGCTGTGTGACCCGGCTGGTCTCGTCGTTCGTGGGCAACTCCTCGGCGGGATCGCTCGGTGAGCTCCGCCGGCGGGTGGAGCGCGCGGAGCCGGCGTCCCTCGTCTTCGAGGAGTACAGCCACTACGGGATGATCTGCCGCTATCTCGCCGGTGCGCAGCGGCTGCCGTTCTACCCGCTCCGCTCCTACGGCGGCAGCGATCTCCCGTCCGTCAACGGCGATCTGCGCAAGGTCACTTCGCCCTATCCCGGCCCGGACGGCGAGCCCGAACAGATCTATGTCGTACCGCCCGTCAACCCGGACGTGACGATCATCCACGCCCAGCGCGCCGACCTCCGCGGGAACACCCAGATATGGGGGCTGACGGGCGTCCAGGCCGAGGCCGTGTACGCGGCGGACAAGGCGGTCGTCGTCGTGGAGGAGATCGTCGGCGACGAGGTGATCCGCTCGGACCCCAACCGCACACTCGTCCCCGCGCACGCCGTCGACGCGGTGGTCCGCTGCCCGCGCGGGGCGCATCCCTCGTTCGCACAGGGCTACTACGACCGGGACAACGCCTTCTACCGGGCCTGGTCGCACATCAGCAAGGACCCGCAGCGGCTCCAGGACTGGCTGGACGAGTGGGTGCGCGGCACGTCGGACCACGCGGAGTACGTCGACAGGCTCGGCGAGGAGTTCTGGGCGGGGCTCGCGGTGGGCGAGGCGCTCAGCGAGCCGGTCGACTACGGGCGACGGCTGTGAGCGCCCCCGGAGCGACCGCCGCCACCGGACACGGGAAGGAACGGGCCATGACCGTCACCGCACCGGACACCGCCACCTCGTCCGAGCTGCTCGCTGTCGTCGCCTCCCGCGAACTGGCGGCGCGCCGCACGGTGTTCGCCGGAATCGGGCTGCCGACCCTGGCCACCGAACTGGCCCATCTGACGGTCGCCCCGGACATCGAGGTGGTGTACGAGTCGGGGGTCTGCGGCGCCCACCCCGCGCGGCTGCCGGAGACCATCGCCGACGCGGTCCTGATCACGGGGGCGGAGGCGGTGATCTCGATGCCGATGCTCTTCGGCTGTGTGCTGCAGGGCGGCCACATCGACGTGGGCTTCCTCGGCGCCGCGCAGATCGACCGCTGGGGCAACCTCAACACCTCCGTGATCGGTGACTGGGACAGTCCGTCGGTCCGGCTGCCCGGCTCGGGCGGCGGGGTCGAGGTGATGGCCAACTCCCGCGAGGTCTTCGTGGTGATGCGCCGTCATCATCCGCTTTCCTTCCCGGCGGAGCTCGACTTCTGCACCACTCCGGGGCCCGACCGCGCTCTCGCGGAGGGCATCCGCCCGCTGGGCGCCGGCGTCACCCGCGTCATCACCGAGCTGGGTGTCATGGCCCGCGCGGGCGTGGGCGAGGAGCTGCGGCTGGTCGCCGTCCAGCCCGGGGTCACCGTGGAGCAGGTGCGGGCCGCGACCGGCTGGGATCTCCGGGTCGCCGACACGGTGGACGAGGTACCGCCCCCGACCGGGGCGGAGTTGCGGCTGCTGCGCGAGGATGTCGACCCGGACCGCGTGTACCTGCGCTGATCCGCAGCCGCCGTCCGTCACCCGCCCCATCGAGAGGACCCTCACCACCATGCGTATCAGGATCGTCGGCGCCGGAGCCATGGGCCGCGGCATCGCCCAGTGGGCGGCCGTCGCCGGACACACCGTGGAGCTGTGCGACGTGCGGGCGGAGGCGGTGGCCGAGGCCGCCGGTTTCGTACGGTCCATGCTGGAGCGGGGCGTGCAGAAGGGCCGGATGTCCGCCGAGGACGCAGCCGGTGCCCTGGACCGGCTGGTTCCGCTGGACGACCCGTGGGCCGCGGGCCCGGACGTGGAGCTGGTCGTCGAGGCCGTACGGGAGGACCTGGCCACGAAGGCGGAGGTCTTCGGCCGGCTGGAGCGGGCACTGCCCGCGTCGGCCGTCTTCGCCACCAACACGTCCTCGCTGTCGGTGACGCGGATCGCCGCCACCCTGAAGGACCCGGCACGCCTGGCCGGACTGCATTTCTTCAATCCGGTCCCGCTGATGCGGATCGTCGAGGTCGTGCCCGGCGCCGCCACGCGTCCGGAGATCCCGCCGCTGCTGACCGCACTCGTGGAGAGCTGCGGGCACCGCGCGGTCACGGTGGCCGACACGCCGGGCTTCCTCGTCAACCACGCCGGACGCGGACTGGTGACGGAGGCACTCGCACTGCTGGAGGAGACGGTCGCAGGCCCGGCGGACATCGACCGCGTCGCGCGGGACGTGCTGGGCCTGCGGATGGGCCCGTTCGAGCTGATGGACCTGACCGGACTCGATGTGACCGCCGCCGTCATCGACTCGATCTGGGACGGCTTCCGCCACGAGGACCGGCTGCGGCCCTCATATCTGACCCCGAACCGGGTGGCGGCCGGACTGCACGGCCGCAAGACGGGACGCGGCTGGTTCCCGTACGGCGCCGGGGCCGCCTCGCCCGCAGCGGAGGCCCCGGTCACCGGCGACCCGGACCGGCCGGTGTGCGTCGTCGCCGCGTCCCCGGCCGGGGAGCGCGACGCCACCGCACTGCGGGAGGCTCTGGCCGCGGCGGGTGCCACGGTCGGGACCGGCACGGAACCGTCCGCGGGGGCGCTGGTGCTGGTGCCGGTCTGGGGGACCACGGTCGCCTCGGCGGTGGCCGAGCACGGGCTGCCCGCGGGACGCACCTTCGGTGTGGACCCGCTGCCGCCGGCCGGGCGCCGGCGGGTGCTGGCCGTGACTCCGGGCGTGGAGGCGGCGGCGGCACGGGACGCACGCGCGGTGCTGGCGCGGCCCTCGGACGGCGGCGGGCCGTTCGCGGTCTCGGTGGTCCGGGACACCGCGGGCTCGGTCGCGCAGCGGCTGCTCGCGTCGATCGTGTCGGTCTCGGCATCGATCGCGGAACGCGCCCTGGCGACGCCGGGCGACATCGATCTGGCGGTGACGACCGGTCTCGGCTATCCGGTGGGCCCGCTGGCCTGGGGCGACCGGATCGGCGCGGCCAGGATGCTGGAGCTGCACCGGGCCCTGCACGCCACGACGGGCGACCCGCGCCACCGCCCGACCCGCTGGGTCACCGAACGCGCCGCGCTGGGCCTGGCGCTGACGGACCCGGGGACGTCACCGGCGGACTGCCTGGAGGGCGAGGGCGAGGGGGACGGCGTGGTGTGAGGTGGGGGGGCGGGTGACATGACCGATTCGTTCAAGACCGCGGGCCGTCCCCCGGCCTACGGTCGGTTCATGACTCCACGACTCGACGCTCTCTCCATCACGACCGCGGATCTGGCCGCCTCGCTCGCCTTCTACCGCCGGCTCGGCCTCGACATCCCCGCCGGCGCGGAATCCGCACCCCATGTCGAAGTGACGCTCCCGGGCGGGCAACGGCTCCTGTGGGACACCGAGGACGTCGTCCGCTCCTTCGACCCGGAGTGGTCGGGGGCGAACGGCGGCGAACGGCTCGGGCTCGCGTTCCTCTGCGACGGCCCGGCGGAGGTCGACGCCGTCTACGCGGAGCTGACGGGCGCCGGATACCGCGGCCATCTGAAGCCGTGGGACGCGGAATGGGGACAGCGGTACGCGGTGGTCCTGGACCCGGACGGCTGCGCCGTGTCGCTGTTCGCCCCCGCCGGTGCGACTCCTCAGGGTGTGTCCGCCTGATCGGGGGCGGCGCGGTCCTGATCCGCGAAGTACGCGGTCAGGGTGGTGCCGCCCAGTTCGCGCATCTCCCGGGCGAGGTGTGCCTGATCGGCGCATCCCGCCAGGAGCGCGGCCTCGGCGTACGGCGTCCCCGTCCGGGCGAGTTCCAGAGCCCGCTGCAGCCGCAGGACCCGGGCGAGTGTCTTGGGGCCGTAGCCGAAGGCGGCCAGCGAGCGGCGGTGCAGCTGACGGGCGCCGAGGCCGGCCGCCTGTGCCGTCTGCGCGACGGTGCAGCCGCTGTCCAGATGTGCGGCGACGGAGCGCATCACCGGGTCCGGCGGCGGGGTGTCCGCGGCCCGGCGCACCGCGATGTCCTCCAGCGCGGCGGCCGGATCGGCGGCGCAGGCGACCCGCTCGGTGAGCTCCCGGACGTGGGCCGCCGGCCACAGGTCGGCCAGCGCGATCCGGCGGTCCCGCAGTTCGTGCGCCTCCACGCCCAGCAGGGCGGGTGCCGTGCCCGGGGCGAAGCGGATGCCCGCGTAGCTGCCGCCGTCCGTTCCGGAGGGGGCTTCCGCACGGGTGTCCGGGCCCGCGACCAGAAGCCCGCCGCCGGTCCAGAGCAGGTCCATGCAGCCGTCGGGCAGGACGGGGTGGAACGAGCCGGGCGGCACGGTCAGGCTCCAGACCTTCGCACCGTCCACCCGCGAGACGCGCTCTTCGTAACGGTCGCCCATGGCACTAGTGTCGTCGACCGACGGAGAACGGGCGGTACGGGCATCCCGGGGGCGGTCATGGCGGCATTGATGGAGTTCACCACCGAGAGCGGCGAGACGGTGACGGTCGAGGTCGACCGGCACGCTCAGGGTGCGCAGCTGGTGGCGCGCGACGGCCATGCGCTGGCCCGGGCGGAGCGCACTTTCGACGAGGCGCTCCAGGGCATCCGGTCGGCGGCCGAGTCCGCGCTCGCGGTGTTCCGGGACGGTGCCCTGAAGCCGGACGGGGTGGAGCTCGAATTCGGGGTGAAGATCACCGCGGAGGCCGGGGCGGTCATCGCGAAGAGCGCGCTGGAGGGCCATCTGACGGTCAAGCTGTCGTGGTCACCGGGCTCGTCCGCGACTCCCTCCGAGACGCCGCCCGCCCCGCCCGCCGGCTGACGCCCCCGCTCACTCGCCGTGCGGCTGCGGCTTGTCCGGTTCCTTCTCGCGGCTCGGCTGCAGCCGGGACTTCACGTCGTCGGGCGGCAGGAACCGCGACCAGCGCTCGGGGAACTCGGACGGCATGTAAGGGCTGTCGCCGTCGTCCCCGTCCCCGTCGTCGTCCCAGCCGCCGTACCGGCTCTCCGCCTGGGTACGGGCCACGAACTCGGCCGCCTGGGCGGCGCGCACCCGGTCGTTGGCGGCGCGGGCCGCAGCCGTCGCCACCGACGGCCACACCCGGTCGATGGCCGCGTTGACCGCGGCGCCCACGAGCACCGCGAACGCGGAGATGCCGATCCACAGCAGGACCGCGATCGGGGCGGCCAGCGACCCGTAGATCGTGGGCCCCTCGACCGTGCTGGTGAGGTAGATCCGCAGCAGGAAGCTGCCGAGCACCCACATCGCCAGCGCCATCAGGGCGCCCGGCATGTCCTCGACCCACGGCGAGCGGACGGGGACAGACACGTGGTAGAGCGTCGTCAGGAAGGCGATGGACAGCAGTATCACCAGGGGCCAGTACAGGACGCTTATGACCTCGGTGCCCCAGGGGATGAACTCCACGACCCGGTCGGGACCGACCACCAGCAGGGGCAGCACGACCGCACCCAGCAGCAGCGCCACCACGTACAGCAGGAAGGCGAGCATCCGGGTCTTGACGATGCCGCGCTGGCCGTCGAGCCCGTACATGACCGTGATCGTGTCGATGAAGACGTTGACCGCGCGGGAGCCGGACCAGAGCGCGATCGCGAAGCCGAGGGAGATGACGTCGGGCCGGGCTCCGGTGGTGACGTCGGCCAGGAGCGGTTTGGCGAAGTCGTTGACGCCGCGCTCGGAGAGCACCGTGTGGGCGGCGCTCAGGATGTTGCGCTCGATGGAGGCGACCGTCGCGGTGCTGGTCCACTCGTCGACGTATCCGAGCAGGCCGATCAGTCCGAGGAGCAGCGGGGGCAGGGACAGCAGGGTGAAGAACGCCGCCTCGGCGGCGAGTCCCAGAATGCGGTACTCCATGCACGAGTTCACGGTGTCCTTCAGCAACTGCCAGGCCAGTTGCCGCTTGGACACGTTGCGGTAGAGCACTCTGGCCCGGTGGAGCCGGCCCGGTGACCGCTCGGGTGTTTCATTTGCTGCCTGCACGTCCTTACCGTATCGGCATGGCAGCCACCACCCACACCGTGTCCAACCAGGCCCCTCCGCTCCTCGGCTACGACGTCTTCGGCGCGGACCGGGTCCTCACCGAAGCCGTGGAACGGCACCTTTCGGCGGACCTGCTCGATGACGCCCGGGACGGGCTCGCCGAGCTCGGCCGGTCCGCCGGATCGCCCCAGGCCGCGGAGTGGGGGGTGCAGGCCAACGAGAATCCGCCGAGGCTGCGCACGCATGACCGCTACGGCAACCGCGTCGATGAGGTGGAGTTCCATCCGGCCTGGCACCGGCTGCTCGGTCACGCCGTCACCGCCGGTCTGACCGATGCCTGGGACCGGCCGGGCGGGCATGTGCGGCGGACCGCCGGCTTCCTGGTGTGGACGCAGGCCGAGGCAGGGCACGGCTGCCCGCTCTCCATGACACACGCGGCGGTACCCGCGCTGCGGACCGATCCGGCCGTGGCGGCGGAGTGGGAGCCGCTGCTGACCTCACGGGTGTACGAGGAGGAGCTGCGGCCGGCCGGGCAGAAGACCGGGGCGCTCCTCGGCATGGGCATGACGGAGAAGCAGGGCGGCACGGACGTGCGGTCCAACACGACGCGCGCCGAGCCCCTGTCCGGTGACGGGGAGTATCTGCTCACCGGGCACAAGTGGTTCTGCTCGGCTCCGATGTCCGACGGGTTCCTGGTGCTGGCGCAGGCCCCGGGCGGGCTGACGTGCTTCCTGCTGCCCCGGGTACTGCCCGACGGCACGCGCAACGTGTTCGCGATCCAGCGGCTCAAGGACAAGCTGGGCAACCGGTCCAACGCCTCGGCCGAGGTCGAGTTCGACGGTACGTGGGCGCGCCGGATCGGTGAGGAGGGGCGCGGGGTGCGCACCATCATCGACATGGTGGCGGCGACCCGGCTGGACTGTGTGACCGGTTCGGCGGCGCTGATGCGGCAGGCGGTGGCGCAGGCGGTCCACCACGCCACGTACCGCAGCGCGTTCGGCGGGCCGCTGGCCGACAAGCCGCTGATGCGCAACGTGCTGGCCGATCTGGCGCTGGAGTCGGAGGCGGCGACGGTCCTGGCGATGCGCCTCGCGGCGGCGTACGACGCCGGGACGGAGAGCGAGTCGGCATTCCTGCGCATCGCGGTGCCCGCGGCGAAGTACTGGGTGACGAAGCAGTGCGCCCCGCTGGTGGCCGAGGCGCTGGAGTGCCTGGGCGGCAACGGCTATGTGGAGGAGTCGGGCATGCCCCGGCTGCTGCGCGAGGCGCCGCTCAACTCGATCTGGGAGGGCTCGGGGAACGTACAGGCACTGGATGTGCTGCGTGCGCTGCAGCGCGAGCCGCTGGCGCTGAACGCGTTCCTCCAGGAGGTCGGGCGGGCTCGGGGCGCCGACCACCGGCTCGACCGGGCGATCAGGGACCTGCTCACCGAGCTCGCCGATCTGCAGGGCATCGAGGCGCGGGCCCGCCGCCTCGTGGAGCGGATGGCGCTGGTGCTCCAGGGCTCGCTGCTGGTGCGCTGGGCCCCGTCCGAGGTGGCCGACGCCTTCTGCGCGTCACGCCTGGGCGGTGAGTGGGGTTCGGCGTTCGGAACGCTGCCGCACACCCTGGACCTGGCCTCGGTCGTGGAACGGGCCCGGCCCGTGGAGCGCTGATCCGGGCGGGGCAGCAACAGGGGGTGGTGCTGCGCCGACACGGCACCACCCCCCATGCTGTACACACCGGACTTCGGGGCCGAAACCCCGCCGTGCGGTGTTCCGCCACTCTCGTACGGCGGGGGTGCCGTCGCCAGAGTTGCAGAGGGTTGCAACCATTGTGTGGAGTTGCGGCAAAGGGACCCGCGAAGCGGCAGGATGACCCCGTGGCCCTTGGCACGGTCCTGGTACTGACGCTGGCACTGGCACCTGGGGGGATCCGACGTGGAGACAAGTCCTGTCGATGTGATGCGGCCTGCCGAGCGGGACGCGGGCCGGGCCGCGCGCCTGCTCCACCGTGCCCGGGAGGCGCGGATGGAGGGCCGGCGGATGCCGGTCCGGCCGCGGGCCGAGATCGGGGCCTCGTGGGACCGGGTGCTGCGCAGCGGGATCGATCCGGAGCAGACCACGCAGAGCGTGCTGCTGGAGCTGGAGGAGATCGAGCACCGGCGCCGGAGTTCGGCGCTGGGCGAGGTCATGCCGCTGCTCAGTGACGGTCTGGTGAGCATCGCGGACGCCTCGCAGCAGATCATGGTGGTCACCGACGTGGAGGGCCGGGTGCTGTGGCGGCAGGGCAACACGGGGATCCTGCGCCGGGCCGACGACATCTGTCTGGCCGAGGGCGCCGCCTGGTCGGAGGAGATCACCGGCACCAACGCGATCGGTACCGCGCTCGCCTCGCGCGCGCCGGTGCAGGTCCACTCCGCGGAGCACTTCGTGCGCAGTCTGCACGGGTGGACGTGCGCGGCGGCCCCGGTGCGTGACCCGCGCGACGGCCGGCTGATGGGGATCGTCGACATCAGCGGTCCGGCGAGCACCTTCCATCCCACGACGCTCGCCCTGGTCGGTTCGGTGGCCCGGCTGGCCGAGAGCGAGATCAGGACCCGGCACCTCCAGGCGATCGACCGGCTGCGTTCGGTGGCGGCTCCGATGCTGTGCCGGCTGGGGGGCCGGGCGATGGCGGTGGACACGAACGGCTGGCTGGCCGCGGTCACCGGGATGCCGCCGGTGGACCGGCTGCCGCTGCCCAAGTCCGTGCAGCCGGGCCCGGCGTGGCTGCCCTCGCTCGGGATGTGCCGGGTGGAGCCGCTGCCGGGCGGGTGGCTGGTGCAGGTGGCGGACGGAACGATGGACACCCCGCCGCGCCGGGTCGTGCTGGATCTGAGCATGCCGGGCAGCCTCACGGTGAACCTGGTGAGCCCGGTGGGCACGTGGACGCAGCGGCTGTCCCCGCGCCACGCCGAGCTGCTGTACGCGCTGGCCCGGTGCCCCGAGGGGCGTACGGCGTCCGAACTGGCCGAGGACATCTTCGGCGATCCGACCAGGACGGTGACGGTCCGGGCCGAGATCTCGCGGCTGCGGCGCCATCTCGCGGAGGTACTGGCGCACCGCCCGTACCGTTTCGGCGAGGGCGTCGAGGTGGAGGTGATCGGTCCGGAGCACCCGGGCGATCTGCTGCCCCGGTCGAAGGCGCCCGTGGTGGTGGCGGCCCGCAGCGCCTCCTGAACCCCGTTCCCGCAGGTCCGGGGCGCCTCGTCGCGGGTACCGGCTTGGGCCGGGTGGGCGGGGCATGGTTTTCTGGCAGTCATGAGCAACCCCGAGCGTCCATCCGATCCCGCCCTGGCCGAGGTGACCGTCTGGTCCCTGGAGCAGACCTCCGCCGACGATCTGCGGCCCTCGGCCGAGCCCGGCCCGGACGTACGGATCGTGCGGTCCGAGGTCCCGCTGCCCGAGTTCAGCCGCTTCCTCTATACGGCAGTCGGCGGCGACATCCAGTGGACGGACCGGCTGTCGATGACATACGCGCAGTGGCGGGAAGTGCTGGACCGGCCGGGCGCGGAGACCTGGGTGGCGTACGTGAACGGGACGCCGGCGGGGTACGTGGAGCTGGACCCGCAGGACGACGGCGCGGTCGAGATCATGTACTTCGGTCTCCTCCCGGCCTTCCGGGGCCGCCGGATCGGCGGCCATCTGCTCTCGTACGGGGTCGCCCGCGCCTGGGACCTGGCGGAGCGGTGGCCGGAGCGGCCCGCGACGAAGCGGGTGTGGGTCCACACGTGCTCCAAGGACGGTCCGCACGCGATGGGCAACTATCTGCGCCGCGGCTTCCGGCTGTTCGACACCCGGACGGAGCTGGAGCCCGATGTCGCCACCCCGGGCCCGTGGCCCGAATCCGGCCGGTAGTCATTTCCGTGGAGCCGGCCGGAAATCCCGGTAAGAAATGCACATGGTTGTCCGGTATTCCGGCCGCCGGGCGCCCGTCAGTTACGTGACGGGCGCCACATTGTCTCACCTGCCGGGACTGTCTCGTCCACATCATGGATAGTGGTGGACTGCCCGGAGACCCGCGTGACACGCTTCCGTCATGCCTGGAACTGGAATTGCCTTGGTGAGTCGACGCCACGTCGACCTCGGCCGCATGTCCAGCGCCATCTGTCCGGCGAGCTGAGAGTTCCAGCACCGCCGCGATCACCCTTTCTCTGCAAACCCTGCGCACCGCCGCGCCCAGACGCGAGTGTGCAGTTCAGAGCCGCCCTCCTGCAGTCCCGAAGGACGTATTGTCATGGCCGCTACCCCGGAACAGCCCGCGCCCGCCGCGCCCCGCCGCAAAGCGGGACGCCACCGCGGCGAAGGTCAGTGGGCCCTGGGGCACTACACCCCGCTGAACGGCAATGAGCAGTTCAAGAAGGACGACGACAGTCTCAACGTGCGGACGCGCATTGAGACGATCTACTCCAAGCGCGGGTTCGACTCGATCGACCCCAACGACCTTCGCGGACGCATGCGCTGGTGGGGCCTCTACACGCAGCGGCGGGCGGGCATCGACGGCGGCAAGACGGCGGTCCTGGAGCCCGAGGAGCTCGAGGACAAGTACTTCATGATGCGGGTCCGCATCGACGGCGGGAGGCTGACGACCGCTCAGCTGCGCGTCATCGGCGAGATCTCCGAGGAGTACGCCCGCGGCAGCGCGGACATCACCGACCGCCAGAACGTCCAGATGCACTGGATCCGCATCGAGGACGTCCCGGCCATCTGGGAGAAGCTGGAGGCCGTCGGTCTCTCCACCACCGAGGCGTGCGGTGACTGCCCCCGCACGATGATCGGTTCACCGGTGGCCGGCATCGCCGCCGACGAGATCATCGACGGCACGCCGGCGCTGGACGAGATCCACGAGCGCTACATCGGCAGCCCGGAGTTCTCCAACCTGCCGCGCAAGTTCAAGACCGCGATCTCCGGCTCCCCGGTGCAGGACGTGGTGCACGAGATCAATGACATCGCGTTCGTCGGTGTCGAGCACCCCGAGCACGGCCCCGGCTTCGACCTCTGGGTCGGCGGCGGCCTCTCCACCAACCCCCGGCTGGCCGAACGCCTGGGCGCCTGGGTGCCGTTGGACGAGGTCGCGGACGTGTGGGCCGGTGTCGTGGGGATCTTCCGCGACTACGGATACCGCCGGCTGCGCAACCGCGCCCGGCTGAAGTTCCTGATCGCCGACTGGGGCGTCGCCAAGTTCCGCCAGGTGCTGGAGGACGAGTACCTGAAGCGCCCGATGCTGGACGGACCCGCGCCCGCGGAGCCCAGCAGCCGCTGGCGGGACCACATCGGCGTCCACCCGCAGCAGGACGGCCGTTCCTACGTCGGTTTCGCGCCGCGCGTCGGACGGGTCGACGGCTCCACCCTCGCCAAGATCGCCGACCTCGCCGAGGCGCACGGTTCCGGGCGGGTCCGCACCACCGTCGAGCAGAAGATGATCATTCTCGATGTGGAGCAGGACCGGGTCGAGTCCCTGTCCGCCGGTCTCGAGGCGCTCGGATTCCAGGTGAGGCCGTCCTCGTTCCGCCGCGGCACGATGGCCTGCACCGGCATCGAGTACTGCAAGCTGGCGATCGTCGAGACGAAGGCGCGCGGCGCCGCGCTCATCGACGAACTGGAGCGCCGCCTCCCGGAGTTCGACGAGCCGCTCACCATCAACATCAACGGCTGCCCGAACGCCTGCGCCCGCATCCAGACCGCGGACATCGGCCTCAAGGGCCAGCTCATGCTGGACGACGAGGGCAACCAGGTGGAGGGCTATCAGGTCCACCTGGGCGGCGCGCTCGGCCTGGAGGCCGGATTCGGCCGCAAGGTCCGTGGTCTGAAGGTCACTTCGGCCGAACTGCCCGACTACGTCGAGCGGGTCCTGGAGAACTTCCGGAAGGAGCGCGAGGACGACGAGCGCTTCGCGACCTGGGCCGCGCGGGCCAGTGCGGAGTCGCTGTCATGAGCGAGCGCGCCGCGCCGTTCCACTGCCCGTACTGCGGTGACGAGGACCTGCGTCCGCACGAGAGCGGACACGGGGCCTGGGAATGCGCCTCCTGCAACCGGGCGTTCCAGCTGAAGTTCCTGGGCCTGCTGGCCCGGGGGCTGGAGCGCAACGACGGTGAAGGGGACGGGATATGACGGACACTCTGCAGACCGAGGAGCTCTCCGCGGCCGAGCTCAGGGAGCTGGCCGAGCGCGCGGGACGGGAGCTGGAGGACGCCTCCGCCCTGGAGATCCTCCAGTGGGCCACCCGCACCTTCGGCAAGCGGTTCTGTGTGACGTCGTCGATGGAGGACGCGGTCGTCGCCCACCTCGCCTCCCGGGCGCTGCCCGGGGTGGACGTGGTCTTCCTCGACACGGGCTACCACTTCCCCGAGACGATCGGCACCCGTGACGCGGTGGAGGCGGTGATGGACGTCCGCGTCATCACGCTGACGCCGCGGCAGACCGTGGCCGAGCAGGACGCCGAGTACGGACCGAAGCTGCACGACCGCGACCCGGACCTCTGCTGCAAGCTGCGCAAGGTCAAGCCCCTGGAAGAAGGCCTGACCGCGTACGCGGCCTGGGCGACGGGGCTGCGCCGGGACGAGTCCCCCACCCGGGCGAACACCCCGGTGGTCGGCTGGGACGAGAAGCGGCAGAAGGTCAAGGTCTCCCCCATCGCCCGCTGGACCCAGGACGACGTAGACGCGTACGTCGCCGAGCACGGGGTGCTCACCAACCCGCTGCTGATGGACGGTTACGCCTCCGTGGGCTGCGCCCCCTGCACCCGCCGGGTGCTGGAGGGTGAGGACGCGCGGGCCGGCCGCTGGGCCGGCCGCGGCAAGACCGAATGCGGGCTGCACGACTGATGACGACTGATCAGGAGACTTCGATGAGCGTGACGGAGACGGGAGCCACCGTCTGGCTGACCGGTCTGCCGAGCGCGGGCAAGACCACCATCGCGTACGAACTCGCCGGGCGGCTGCGCGGCGAGGGCCACCGGGTGGAGGTGCTCGACGGCGACGAGATCCGCGAGTTCCTCTCGGCGGGCCTCGGCTTCACCCGCGAGGACCGCCACACCAACGTCCAGCGGATCGGCTTCGTCGCCGAACTGCTGGCGGCCAACGGCGTGAAGGTGCTGGTCCCGGTCATCGCCCCGTACGCGGACAGCCGTGACGCGGTCCGCAAGCGGCACCAGGCAGAGGGCACCACATACCTGGAGGTGCATGTCGCCACTCCGGTCGAGGTGTGCTCGGTGCGCGATGTGAAGGGGCTGTACGCCAAGCAGGCGGCGGGCGAGATCAGCGGGCTGACCGGGGTGGACGACCCCTACGAGGCGCCCGAGTCGCCCGATCTGCGGATCGAGTCGCACCGGCAGACCGTGCAGGAGTCCGCGGCGGAGCTGTATGCGCTGCTGAGCGAGAGGGGTGCAGCGTGACGACCGTCGCGACTGTGTCGGAAGGCACCGACAATCCGTACGCACTCAGCCACCTGGACTCCCTGGAGTCCGAGGCGGTGCACATCTTCCGTGAGGTGGCGGGAGAGTTCGAGCGGCCGGTGATCCTGTTCTCCGGCGGCAAGGACTCGATCCTGATGCTGCACCTGGCGCTCAAGGCGTTCGCGCCCGCGCCGGTGCCGTTCACGCTGCTGCACGTGGACACCGGGCACAACTTCCCCGAGGTCCTGGAGTACCGCGACCGCACGGTCGCCGAGCACGGGCTGCGCCTGTACGTCGCCTCCGTCCAGGAGTACATCGACGCCGGGAAGCTCCGCGAGCGCCCCGACGGCACCCGGAACCCGCTGCAGACCGTGCCACTGACCGAGGCGATCCAGCAGCACCGCTTCGACGCCGTGTTCGGCGGCGGCCGGCGCGACGAGGAGAAGGCGCGCGCCAAGGAGCGGGTCTTCTCGCTGCGCGACGAGTTCTCCCAGTGGGACCCGCGCCGACAGCGCCCCGAGCTGTGGCAGCTGTACAACGGCCGGCACGCCGCCGGTGAGCACGTCCGGGTCTTCCCGATCTCCAACTGGACCGAGCTCGACGTGTGGCAGTACATCGAGCGCGAGGGCATCGAGCTTCCGCAGATCTACTTCGCCCATGAGCGCGAGGTGTTCAACCGCTCCGGCATGTGGCTGACCGCGGGCGACTGGGGCGGCCCCAAGGAACACGAAACGGTCGAGACCCGTCAGGTGCGCTACCGCACGGTCGGCGACATGTCCTGCACCGGTGCCGTCGACTCCGACGCCACCACGCTGGACGCCGTGATCACCGAGATCGCCGCCTCCCGGCTCACCGAACGGGGCGCGACCCGCGCCGACGACAAGATGTCCGAGGCCGCGATGGAAGACCGTAAGCGCGAGGGGTACTTCTAACATGACCACACCCACCCAGTTGGCCGAGCAGTTGTCGACCACCACCCTGCTGCGGTTCGCCACCGCGGGGTCCGTCGACGACGGCAAGTCCACCCTCGTCGGACGGCTCCTGCACGACTCCAAGTCGGTCCTCACCGACCAGCTGGAGGCGGTCGAGGACGCGTCCCGCAAGCGCGGCCAGGAGGCGCCGGACCTGGCGCTGCTGACCGACGGGCTGCGGGCCGAGCGCGAGCAGGGCATCACCATCGATGTCGCCTACCGCTACTTCGCCACCACCCGGCGCCGGTTCATCCTCGCCGACACCCCGGGCCACGTGCAGTACACCCGCAACATGGTGACGGGCGCCTCGACGGCCGAGCTGGCCGTGGTCCTGGTCGACGCCCGCAACGGTGTCGTCGAGCAGACCCGCCGGCACGCCGCCGTCGCGGCCCTGCTCCGGGTCCCGCACGTGGTGCTGGCCGTGAACAAGATGGACCTGGTCGACTACGCGGAGCCGGTCTTCGCCGCCATCGCCGAGGAGTTCACCGCCTACGCGGCCTCCCTGGGCGTCCCGGAGATCACCGCCATCCCGATCTCCGCGCTGGCCGGCGACAACGTCGTGGAGCCGTCCGCGAACATGGACTGGTACGGCGGCCCGACCGTCCTGGAACACCTGGAGACGGTCCCGGTCAGCCACGACCTCACCGCCTGCCATGCCCGGTTCCCCGTCCAGTACGTGATCCGGCCGCAGACCGCCGAGCACCCCGACTACCGCGGCTACGCGGGCCAGATCGCCGCCGGTGTGTTCCGCGTCGGCGAGCCCGTCACCGTACTGCCCTCCGGCGTGACGTCGACGATCACCGGTATCGACCTGCTCGGCGCCGGCGTGGACATCGCCTGGGCCCCCCAGTCGGTCACCCTGCGCCTGGCCGACGACATCGACGTGTCGCGCGGCGACCTGATCGCCCCGGCGAACGACTCGCCCGCGGTCACCCAGGACGTCGAGGCGACCGTCTGCCACGTCGCGGACCAGCCGCTCACCGTCGGCCAGCGGGTGCTGATCAAGCACACCACCCGCACGGTCAAGGCGATCGTCAAGGACATCCCGTCCCGGCTGACCCTGGACGACCTCTCCCAGCACCCGGCCCCCGGGCAGCTCGTCGCCAACGACATAGGCCGCGTCGTGGTCCGTACCGCCGAGCCGCTCGCGCTCGACGCGTACGCCGACTCGCGGCGCACCGGCTCGTTCCTGCTGATCGACCCGGCGGACGGCACCACCCTCTCGGCCGGCATGGCGGGCGCCTCCTTCGCCGCCGTGGCGCAGACCGGGGCCCCGTCGGACGACGACGCGGAGTGGGACTTCTGATGAGCCGTGACATCTTCTCGACCTTCGCGAAGGAGGGCGGCCGTGTCGGCAGCGGCGCCCTCGGCAGCGGACAGGGCGGGGTTGCGCGATGTGCGCGATGACGTACGCGCACTGCCTGCGCGCCCGGCAGCACCAACCGCACCGCCTGTACCGCCAGTTCAGACGAAGACCTGCCGACTTCCCGGCCGCTCCCCCTTACTTCCGGGGGGCCTGAGAGCCGGGCCAACGAGAGGAAAGCCTCCCGTGTCTGCCCCCCGTACCACGCTCCGCCGCAGCCTCGCCGCTGCCGCCGCACTGCCGCTGCTCGCCGTGGTGCTCAGCGCCTGCGGCTACGGCTCCGAGGCGAAGGACGACGACGCCGGGAAGGCGAACGTCGCCGCCGACGGAAAGAAGCTCTCCGCCGACACCGTGCGGATCGGGTACTTCCCGAACCTCACGCACGCCACCGCGCTCGTGGGCGACCAGGAGGGCCTGTTCCAGAAGGAGCTCGGCGGCACGCGGCTCAAGACGTCGACGTTCAACGCGGGCCCGTCCGAGATCGAGGCGCTCAACGCCGACTCGATCGACATCGGCTTCATCGGCCCCTCGCCGTCGATCAACGGCTTCACCAAGTCCAAGGGCAAGAACCTGCGGATCATCGGCGGTTCGGCCTCCGGCGGCGTGAAGCTCGTCGTCAACCCGGACAAGATCAAGACCCTGGACGACCTCAAGGGCAAGAAGATCGCCACCCCGCAGCTCGGCAACACCCAGGACGTGGCCTTCCTCAACTGGATCTCCGAGAAGGGCTGGAAGGTCGACGCCCAGAGCGGCAAGGGTGACGTCTCCGTCGTCCGCACGGACAACAAGGTGACCCCGGACGCCTACAGGTCCGGTTCCATCGACGGCGCCTGGGTGCCCGAGCCGACCGCCTCCAAGCTGGTCGCCGAGGGTGCGAAGGAGCTGCTGAACGAGTCGACGCTGTGGCCCGGCGACAAGTTCGTGATCACGAACATCATCGTGTCGCAGAAGTTCCTCAAGGAGCACCCGGACGTCGTCGAGGCGGTCCTGCGCGGCTCGGTGAACACGAACGCGTGGATCAACGCCAACCCCGACGAGGCGAAGGCCTCCGCGAACGCCGCGCTGAAGAAGCTCACCGGCAAGGCGCTGCCGGCCGAGATCATCGACCCGGCCTGGAAGTCGATCCAGATCACCGACGACCCGCTGGCCGCCACGCTCGACGCGCAGGCCGAGCACGCGGTGAAGGCAGGCCTGCTGGAGGAGCCCGACCTCAACGGCATCTACGACCTGAAGCCGCTGAACAAGATCCTCAAGGCCGCGGGCAAGCCCGAGGTCGCCGACGCCGGTCTCGGCGTCAAGTAACCAGCCGCTCGAAGACCCCAGGAGGTGACGACCATGGCGAACACCCTCACCAAGGCCGAGGACCGTGTCGAGGTCGGGCACGCCGCCCGTATCGCACATGTCTCGAAGTCCTTCGCCGGACCCACGGGAGCGCAGCTGGTCCTGGACGACATCACGCTCGATGTCGCCCCGGGCGAGTTCGTCACCCTCCTGGGAGCCTCCGGGTGCGGAAAGTCGACGCTGCTCAACCTGGTGGCCGGACTCGACCGCCCGACCGGGGGAACCATCGAGACCCCCGGCGGGCGCCCGGCCCTGATGTTCCAGGAGCACGCCCTGTTCCCGTGGCTGACCGCGGGCAAGAACATCGAACTGGCACTGCGCCTGCGGGGCGTGCCGAAGTCGGAACGCCGTGCGGAGGCGGAGCGGCTGCTGGAGCTGGTGCGCCTGGGCGGGGCGTACGGCAAGCGGGTGCACGAGCTGTCGGGCGGCATGCGGCAGCGGGTGGCGATGGCCCGCGCGCTCGCTCAGGACAGTCAACTGCTCTTGATGGACGAGCCGTTCGCCGCGCTCGACGCCATCACCCGGGACGTGCTGCACGACGAGCTGACCCGGATCTGGCGCGAGACGAACGTCTCGGTCCTGTTCGTCACGCACAACGTGCGCGAGGCGGTACGTCTCGCCGAGCGCGTGGTGCTGCTCTCCTCCCGCCCCGGCCGGATCGCCCACGAGTGGACGGTCGACATCGAGCAGCCGCGCCGCATCGAGGACACCGCCGTGGCGGAACTGTCCGTCGAGATCACCGAACAACTGCGTGGGGAGATCCGCCGTCATGGCCAGCACTGATACCAAGTCGGGCGCACCGGGGTCCGGCGGGGCCGGGCCGGACGCGGTGAAGCCGGACGACCTGGCCGGTCTGGAGGCCGGCCTGGACGCGCTGGACGCCGTGCAGGTGCACCGCACCCCGGTGCGCGAGGTCCTGCTGCGCAAGGTGCTGCCGCCGCTGCTGGCGGTCGCCCTGGTCGTCGTCGTCTGGCAGCTGCTCGTCTGGGCGCAGGTGACCGAGGACTACAAGCTGCCCTCGCCCGCCGCGGTCGGGGAGAGCGTGGGCGACATGTGGCGGCAGGGGACCCTGCTGGAGGTCGTCTGGACCAGCGTCTCGCGCGGTCTGCTCGGCTTCCTGCTCTCCGTCGCCATCGGTACGCCGCTGGGTCTGCTGGTGGCCCGGGTACGGTTCGTCCGTGCCGCGATCGGCCCGATCCTGTCCGGGCTGCAGTCCCTGCCGTCCGTGGCGTGGGTGGCGCCGGCCGTGATCTGGCTCGGGCTCAACGACTCGATGATGTTCGCGGTCATCCTGCTGGGCGCGGTGCCCTCGATCGCCAACGGCCTGGTCTCCGGCGTCGACCAGGTGCCGCCGCTCTTCCTCCGGGCGGGCCGGACCCTCGGCGCGACCGGTCTGCGGGGGACCTGGCTCATCGTCATGCCGGCGGCCCTGCCGGGCTATCTGGCCGGACTGAAGCAGGGCTGGGCCTTCTCCTGGCGCTCGCTGATGGCCGCCGAGATCATCGCCTCGTCGCCCGACCTCGGGCTGGGACTCGGTCAGTTGCTGGAGAACGGCCGCAACAACGCGGACATGCCGGGGATCTTCCTCGCCATTCTGCTGATCCTGTTCGTCGGCATCGCGATCGATCTGCTCATCTTCAGTCCGCTGGAGCGGTGGGTGCTGCGCAGCCGCGGTCTCCTCGTCAAGAACTGAGTCTCCGATGACATCTCCGGTCCTTCTCGTCATCGCCCACGGCAGCCGCGATCCGCGGCACGCGGCGACCGTGCACGCGCTCACCGCGCGAGTACGGGCGCTGCGGCCCGGGCTGCGGGTGGAGACCGGGTTCCTGGACTTCAACGCCCCGTCGGTGCCGCGGGTCCTGGAGCGGCTGGACGCGGAAGGGGCGGGTGAGGTGGTGGCGCTGCCGCTGCTGCTCACCCGGGCGTTCCACGCCAAGTCCGACATCCCGGCGGTCCTGCGCGAGGCGCGCGCCCGGCTGCCGCGGCTGCGGGTGCGGCAGGCCGAGGTGCTCGGCCCGTCGCCGCTGCTGAACTCCGCCCTGGAGCGGCGGCTGGACGAAGCCGGGGTCCGCCCCGGCGACCGAAGCTCGACCGGGCTCGTCCTGGCCTCGGCGGGCTCCACAGACCCGGAGGCGATCGCAGTGATCGCTGAAATCGCGCGGGAGCTGCGGCACACCGGTTGGTGTTCCGTGCGGCCTGCGTTCGCCTCCGCATCCCATCCCCGTACCGAGGACGCGGTACGGGCCCTGCGGGCCGACGGTGTGCGCCGGGTGGCGGTCGCCCCGTACGTGATCGCGCCCGGCCGCCTCCCGGACCGCATCGCGGCGGGGGCGGCCGAGGCCGGTGCGGATGTGCTGGCCGGCGTGCTGGGCCCTTCGCCGGAGCTGGCGCGGCTGCTGCTCGACCGGTACGACGAGGCCCGCGTCCGGGCGGCCCGGACCGCGCGGGTCAGCGCGTAGGGCGCGTTCAGAGTCGCCGGGCCGGCGGGGCCTTCACAGCACGCCCTCTCGTCGCGCCCGGCGACCTGAACAACGACGGCGGTCCCGAGATCCTGGCGCTCGCCTGTGCGGTCCGGGGCGCCGGGCCTTCGCTCAGCCCAGGTCCAGACCGCCCGTACGGGTCCGCTTGAGCTCGAAGAAGTCCTGGTGGACGGCGAGCACCCGGAAGCTGTCGAACAGGCGCGCCGCCTCCTCTCCGCGCGGCACCGCCCGGAGCACGGGACCGAACCACACGGTCCCGTCGACGTGGAGCGTGGGCGTGCCCACGTAGCCGTCCGCCTCCGGGTCCTTTCCGGCGTCGTGGCTGCGCCGCACCGCTTCGTCGTACGACGGGTCGTGCGCGGCCGCGGCCAGCTCGGCGGGAAGGCCGAGTTCGGCGAGGGACCGTTCGATCACCTCGTCGAAGTCCTCGTTCTTCTGCTGGTGGATCCGCGTTCCGTAGGCCGTGTACAGCTCGCGCAGCACGGCCTCGCCGCGCAGTTCCGCCGCGGCGACGGCGACGCGTACCGGGCCGATCGACTTGTCGACGAGGGTGCGGTACCAGTCGGGGAGTTCATTGCCCGCGTTGTGCAGGTAGAGGCTCATCACGTGGAAGCGGAGCTCGATGTCGCGCCGCTGCTCCACCTCCAGCATCCAGCGGGAGGCGATCCAGGCGAACGGGCAGGCGGGGTCGAAGTAGAAGTCGACGACGGCCCCGGCCGTACCAGGACTGCGGTGAGTGGTCATGCGAGGAGCCTAGCCAGCCGGTGGCTCAGTCCCACGGGCCATTCAGTACCCATGGGACTGGGCCAATTCCCGCAGGGCAGCCCTCAGCCGGCGGTCCACTGCGGATCACGGCCGCTCAGGGCCAGGGCGCGGGTGAAGTCGTCGGCACCCGGATCCACCGTGACCTCTCCGGCGAACCCTTCGTACTGGCGGTAGAGCGCGGCGGTGCTCTCGACGATCGCCAGGACGTGGGCGGCCGCCTCGTCGGAGAGCCGGAACTCCTGGCCGGTGGCCCGGGCCACGTCCCAGCCGTGCAGGGCCGTCTCCTCGATGAGCATCGCGGCGGTGTCCGCGGCCGGGGCGGCCGAGTCACCGGTGCCGATCTCCCCCTCCCAGGCGGCCGGATCCGACCAGGCGGCAACGGCACGGTCCAGCTGCGCCGCGTAGCGCTCGGCCCAGTCGGCGTCCGCCGTGAAGTCCCGGGTGGTGAGTTCCTCGGGGATCTCCGTGCGCAGGGCGCGGTGCTCCATGCCGTGCGAGGTGTAGAGGACCCAGTGGTTGACGAGGCCGCGGACGTCCCAGCCGGCGCAGGGAGTGACGGGGGCGTCGAGCTGTTCGGGGCGGACGCCGCGGGCCACCCGGGCGGCTTCGGCGGCGCATTCGGTCATGTGGGTGTGCTCGGTCTTCATGCGCGTCAGCCTAGGAAGGCCCCCCGCGCCCGGTCTTGAACAAACGCGACAGGAACCGGTCGGAAAGGCGCCGGAGCGCCGGACTACTGTTCCTTCATGTCTTCCTCGCTCTCCTCACCTGCCGCTTCGTTCCTCCTGGGCGGGGAGCTGCCCGTACGACGTCTCGGCTACGGGACCGCCCAGCTGACCGGCCCCGGGTACTGGGGCCCGCGAGGCGAGCGCCGGGACGCGCTGGCGGTGCTCCGGTCGGCGGTCGAGCAGGGGGTCACGCTGATCGACACCGCCGACAACTACGGCCCCGGCGTCGCCGAGGAACTGGTGGCCGAAGCGCTGCACCCGTACCGCGACGACCTCGTGATCGCGACGAAGGGCGGAGTCGTGCGGACCGGCGACGACGCCTGGCACATCGCGGGGCGGCCCGAGCAGCTGCGCGCGATGTGCGAGGCCAGCCTGCGCAGGCTGCGGACCGACCGGATCGACCTGTACCAGCTGCACCGGCTGGACCCCCGGGTGCCGATGGCGGAGCAGCTGGGCGCTCTGGACGCGCTGCGGCAGGAAGGTAAGATCCGCTGCATCGGTCTGGACACCCTCACCGCCGACCAGCTGGAGCAGGCGCTCTCCCTGACCGGGATCGCCTCCGTGCAGAATCGCTTCAACCTCCTCGACCGCGGCTCGGACGCGGTGCTGAAGGTGTGCGAATCCCATGGCCTGGCGTTTCTCCCGTGGTTCCCCCTGGCCAACGGCGCACTGACGGGCGAGGCCGCCGCCGCCCTCGACGAGGTCGCGCGGAGCCACGGTGCCACCCGCGGGCAGATCGCCCTCGCCTGGCTGCTGCACCGCTCCCCCGTGCTGTGCCCGACCCCGGGCACCGGGTCGGCCGTCCATCTCTCGGAGAACCTGGGAGCGGCGGAGGTACGGCTGGCGACCGAGGACATGAGCCGCCTGGAGGCGCTCGCACCCGCATGAAGGAGTACCCGCACGTGACCATGACCACCGCCCAGGCCCGACCCGCCGCGTCCGCCGGGGTGCCGGTGATCCGGGCCGATGACGTCTCACTCGTACGCGACGGAAACGTCCTGCTGGACTCGGTCTCGCTGACCGTGCGCGGCGGCGAGCACTGGGCCCTCCTGGGTGCCAACGGTGCGGGCAAGAGCACTCTGCTCAAGCTGCTGGGCGCGGTCGCCCACCCGACCCGGGGCACGGTGGAGGTGCTGGGGCGCACGCTCGGCCGGGTGGATCTGCGGGAGCTGCGCACCCTGCTGGGGCATGTCGATCCGCGTCATCCGCTGCGTTCTCCGCTGACGGTGAGCCAGGTGGTGCTGACCGGCCTGACCAACTCGGTCGAGCCGCTGCCGCGCTGGTCGCCCGGGGCGGAGCAGCGGGAGCGGGCCGAGCGGCTGCTGGGGATGCTGGGGATGGGCGGGAAGACGCACGCGCGCTGGCCGGCCCTCTCGCAGGGTGAGCGCGGCCGTACGCTCATCGCCCGTGCGCTGATGCCGCAGCCCCGGCTGCTGCTGCTCGACGAGCCGGCCACCGGGCTCGACCTGGCCGCCCGGGAGCAGTTGCTGGACAGTCTGGACGCGTTGCGCGAGGAGCATCCGGAACTGGCGACGGTGCTGGTCACGCACCATCTGGAGGAGCTGCCGGCCTCCACGACGCACGCGATGCTGCTGCGCGGCGGGCGCTGTACGGCCTCGGGGTCCGCCGACGAGGTACTGACCACGGACCGGGTCAGCGACTGCTTCGGTCATCCGGTGCGGATCGCCCGCACGGACGGGCGGTGGACGGCGCGGGCCCAGCGGCCGGCCCGGGGCTGACCCTGCCCGCGAGGTCTCCGGCGCCTCTCACGCGTCGGCGTCCGCCGCGGTGACGAAGGGGGTGGCCTGGTGGTAGTAGAGGAGCCAGCCCGCGTCGGTGAGCCGCCACAGCGAACTGCGGTGGGCGCGCTTGCCCTTGGCCTCGGTGTCGAAGGTGACGTGGACGAGCTCCTCGGCGAGCTGGACACCGCGCATCCGTGAGGCGGTGAGCTGTCCGGGCCGTGGCGCCTCGTCCGAGATCAGCGAGGTGATGACCATCGCGCGGTCCCAGTGGCGGCCGGTGGAGTCGACCTCGTGGAAGTCGGGGTGCAGGACCTGGACGAGGAGTTCGGTGGAAGCCCGGACCCTCGGGTCCATGAGGCGGAGTTCGCCCTCGACCGCCGCGGCCACTCCGGGGGTCGGCTCGCTCATGCGCCGCGTCCGGGGGCGGCTGCCGGTTCGGCGGGCAGCGCGTGCGGCCCGGCCGCGACGGGCCTCCGGTGGCCGCTCCCGCCCGTTCCGGACGACGGCACCGCGTACATCATCATGGGCACACCATAGGACGATCCGCCCGAGCCGTGCGGCCGCCGCGCCCCGTGGGGGAGAGCACGGCGGCCGCCGGCCGGCCGGGGCCTTTCGCCCGGATCGTGCCGGGCTCGCGAGGCCCGGCACGCGCGGCTGTGTCGCGATCCGGACGAAGGGCCCCGGTGCCCGTGTTACTCGACGATCTTCAGCAGCTTGTTCGCCGTTCCTTCGGTGGCGTTGCCGATGGCGTCCGGGGTGGCTCCGCCGGTCAGCGCCGTGGCGACCTCCGCCGG
This sequence comes from Streptomyces sp. NPDC091416, assembly GCF_044756845.1. Classification (NCBI taxonomy): domain Bacteria; kingdom Bacillati; phylum Actinomycetota; class Actinomycetes; order Kitasatosporales; family Streptomycetaceae; genus Streptomyces; species Streptomyces sp. NPDC091416. Next base: position 253,982 of record NZ_JBIVTU010000005.1, on the reverse strand, counting down.
GGTGGCGTCCGGGTGCCCCGCCAGATACACGGCGGCGGCACCGACGACATGCGGGGTCGCCATGGACGTACCGGAGATGGTGTTGGAACCCTCGTCGCTGTCGTTCCACGACGAGGTGATGTCCGAGCCCGGAGCGTAGATGTCCACGACCGAGCCGTAGTTGGAGAACGACGACTGCTCGTCGTCCACCGTGGAGGAGGCGACCGTGATCGCCTCCGGGACGCGCGACGGGGAGCCCTCGCCGGCGTCGCTCGAGTCGTTCCCGGCGGCCACCGCGAAGGTGACTCCGGAGGCGATGGCCTTCTGGACGGCCGCGTCGAGCGCTTCGTCCGCGCCGCCGCCGAGGCTCATGTTGGCGACGGACGGGCCCTGGTGGTTCTCGGTCACCCAGTCGATGCCGGCGACGACCTGCTCGGTGGTGCCCGAGCCGGAGTCGTCCAGGACACGGACGGCGACGATCTTGGCCTTCTTGGCGACGCCGTACGTCGCCCCGGCTATGGTGCCGGCCACGTGTGTGCCGTGGCCGTTGCCGTCGTCGGCGCTGTCGTCGTTGTCCACGGCGTCGAAGCCCGAGCTCGCCCGGCCCTCGAACTCCTGGTGCGTGGTGCGGACCCCGGTGTCGATGACGTACGCGGTGACACCCTCTCCCGCGCTGTCCGGGTAGGTGTACGCGTTGTCCCCGGCGGTCTCCGCCTGGTCGATGCGGTCCAGACCCCAGGACGGCGGGCTGTCCTGGGTGGCGCTCGCGTGGAACTTCTTGTTCTGGACGACCTTGGAGACGGCCGGGTCGGCGGCGAGGCGCTTGGCCTCGGTCTCCGAAAGGCCGCTGGCGGAGAAGCCGTTGATGGCGGAGCTGTAGTTCCGCTTCAGCTTGCCGCCGTACTCCTTGGCGAGCTTCGCCTTGTCGGCCTTCTGGTCCAGCATCACGATGTAGCTGCCGGAGACGGCGGTCGCCGCGTCGGCACCGTAGATCTTGCCCATCGCGGGAGCGGGTGCCGCTCCCGCGAACGGACCGGTCATCAGGGTGACTCCGGCGGCGGCTGCCACCGCGGTGATGGAGGCGGCCAGCTTGAACCGGCGTGCACGCTTGTGAATTGCCATGAAGAGGGGTCTCCTCGTCATTCTTTGTGGGGGGATTGGCCCTCGGCCGGAAGATCTCCGGGGGCTGATGCGAAACCCTTCCCGATTGACGCGCGCAGATCAAGACCCCTCCGGCGCCTGCGACTTCCCCGGCAGCGGTTCGTCACAGAAAATCGACCGGCCGCACCCAAGTCCGTCACAAGCACCCACGGCCGGGGCGGCCGCCCCGTCAGTCGAGCACCCCCGCACAGAGCGCCGCCCCGTCCATGACGATCCGTCACGAACGGGGCGGCGGCTGGCGGGTTCAGCGGCGGACGACCCGCACGCCGGTCACCCCCATCAGCCCGGCCAGGGGGACGTCGGATGCCGTCTGCGCGGGGTCGACGGTCAGACCGCCGCCGCGCACCAGGTCGAGCAGCCTCTCGGCCAGCGGCATCACCATGTGCCGTCCCCAGCAGCGCTCGGACACATGGCCGAAGGGCAGGTAGCCGGGCAGGTCGTCCGGGTCGAGCCCGTCCCAGCGCTCGGGCCGGAACACGTCCGGGTCCTCCCAGAGCGCGGGGTCCCGGTGGCTCAGCAGAGGAAGGAGCAGGATGTCGTCGCCGGGGCCGATCCGGGGATCGATCGCGGGATACTCCGGCGAGGCCCTTCGCAGGATGTTCCAGGAGGGCGGCAACAGCCGCAGCGACTCGTGGATGATGCCCCGGTTCGGCGTCGCGTCGTCGAACGGCGATCCGAGCCAGAGCGCGTTGGCGACGAGTGTCGAGACGGTGAAGCAGACGGGGGCCGCGCCCCGGCGGTAGAGACCCATGGCATAGCGGCGGTCCCCGTAGCCCTTGGCCTCGGCGGTCAGTCCGGCGATGGCGGAGACGGGGGCGCCTGGCCGGAGCCGTCCCGGCAGGGCCGCACCGGCGGCGATGACCGACCAGGTCAGTCTGGGCGTCAGTTCCAGGACGCGGTCCATGAGGACGCGCAGCCGGTAGGGGTCGGCGCCGAGGATCAGGTCACGCAGATACACGTGGCCCACGTGCGGCCACTCACCGCTGAGGTCGACGTTCTCGGGGACGGGCTTCTTCAGAGCCGTACGCACGTCGCGGCCGACGGCCTGCATGACGGTGGCGGCCTCGGCTCGCGAGACGGACCGACCGTGGAGGGGCTTGAAGGTGGGCCGCTCACCCTCGGTGGCGGGCCGGGCAGCGAGGATACGGTCCATCAGGCCGGCTCCGGCCACACCGACGGTGTCGGCGTCGAGCCGGAAGATCTCCTCGCCCCGGTGCTCCCGCAGGAGCGCCTGGAGCCTCGGCGCGAAGACGACGTCCCGGGCGCGGCTGCCGGTACCGGACATGTGCATCGTGATCTCCAAGAGACGGGAGGCGCCCGTGCCCGGCGGGCCTGTACGGCCACGCCGGGCACGGGCTCAGGCCGAGGGCAGGAACCCCTCGGCCGGCTGGACTCGTCCGCCGGTTCAGTACCAGAGGTACCAGGCGTACGACTTCAGGCTCTTCTCCGGCGTCATCTTGCTCTTCAGCTGAAAAAGGAACTTCATAACGTCACCTCCATCTTTTGCTGTGAATTTACCTGTACGAAAACACGGCTTGGTCATGTTCGTGATCCGGGCTTCCCTTTACGGGGAATTCCGCACCACGCCGACCGCCGACAGGAGTACAGCTCAGAGCAATTGAGGTTGTCAATGATCATCCTTCCGCCAAAAGCGCCCGCGCGTTCCGTTCCGATCGAAATCCATCCCGGCACCGTCGAAACCTGATGCGCCGAAAAGAAACGGAACGTTTCCCCCGGCATACTCGAACGCCCACGTCCTGACAAGCGAGTGAAGAGGCGAATTCAGGCCGGTGACTGTCTGAATTTACGCTGTTCAGGAATGTCTGCCGGGGTTCCGGGGCACCTTCCGGGCCCGAACCGGCCGCGCCTCGGTGCGAGAAGGAGACGGACCGGTCGGTAATGCCCTGCCGCTTCGGCCGAATTCATCGCTGATAGCGGGCCAGGACCCGGTTCCCGTCCTCCACCAGACGCTTCCTCAGCTCGTCCTCGCCGATGGCACCGCTGTAGTACTCCTGAAGCGCGGGCGTGGCGACCTTGTCCTTCCATTCGGGATAGCCGCGCACGGACTGCGCCGGCGCCGGGCGCAGCGCGGAGGCGAGCGCGGCGCCGGTCGCCCAGCCCAGGTCGGCGGTGTGCAGCGAGGGGTCGGCCAGTGCGGCCGTGCCGGTCGGCAGCATCCAGTCCCCCTTGGCCAGGCGCACCATGTTCGCCGGCCGCAGCAGGAAGTCGATGAACTCCACGGCCTCCTTCTTGTGCGGGCTGTCCTCGGCGACGGACAGGGTCTGCGGGCTGACTCCCTGGGCCAGGCCCTCACTGCCGGCCGGAGCGGGCAGTACCGTCCACTCGAAGCCCTTCGGGGCCTGTTCGACCACTTGCTGGCGGTAGGAGAACCCGAGCGGGACCATCGCGTACTTCCCGCCGAAGAGGCCTGGCAGCGTGTCCCCGCCGCCCATGCCGAGTGCGGTGCGGGCGGCGCTGTGGTCGGTGTTGACCTGGTCGTGGATGGTGCCCGGGACCACTTGGTCGCCCTCGCCCGATTCGACCGTCACCTTTCCGTCGGCGCCGCGGTGGAACAGCCGGCCGCCCGCCGACAGACCCAGGTTCAGGGTGACGGAGACCGGCTCCTTGAGCGGCCAGGCGATCCCGTAACGGCCCTTGCCCGTCAGCTCCTTGGTGACCTGGCGGAACTCCGGCCAGCTCCAGGGCTTCTCGGGGGTCGGAATGCGGACTCCCGAGTCCTTCAGGAGGGTGGTGTTGGCGATCAGGACCCGCGGTTCCTGGAGGAACGGCACCCCGTAGACGCCGTCGTCGAAGGTGGTGGTCCGCCAGCTCTGCGCGGGGATGTCGTCGGTGAGCCGGTCGGGGAGGAGCGTACGGAGATCGGCGAGGTAGCCGCCGTACGCGAAGTCCGCGAGGTCGTCGGACGCGTCATGGATGACGTCGGGGGCTTCGCCCCCTTCGAAGGAGGTGAGGAGCTGGTCGTGGACGCTGTCCCAGCTTCCCTGGACGTACTGGACCTCGACGCCGGGATGGCTCGCGTTCCACTCCTTCACCAGTTGCTTGTTGATGTCGACGGACTCCTGCTGCCAGGCGAGCGACTGGAAGCGGATCCGGATCCTCCCGTCCGCGCCGTCGTCGCCGTCCCCGGCGCATCCGGTGAGCAGCAGGGTGAGCGCGGTGGCAGCCGCCGCTGCCGTGCGTGCCAGTGCGCGCATCAGCTCTTCACCGCCCCTGCGAGCATGCCGCCCGTGATCCGCCGCTGGATGACGGCGAACAGGACGAGTGAGGGAAGGGTGGCGAGGAACGCGGCGGCGGCCAGCGGTCCGAGGTCGCTGGCGCCCTCCGCGCCGAGGAAGTGGGTCAGTACGACCGGCAAGGTCTGCTTCTCCGGTGTCTTGAGCAGGACGAGCGCGAAGAAGAACTCGTTCCATGCGGTGATGAAGGCGAAGAGCGCGGTGGCGACGATCCCGGGGGCCAGCAGCGGTGCGGTGACCGAGACCAGGGTCCGCAGCCGGCCGGCCCCGTCGACCGCCGCCGCCTCCTCCAGTTCGGGCGGAACGGCCCGTACGTAGCCGGCCAGCATCCACAGCGCGAAGGGCAGCGCCCAGACGACGTAGACCATGATCAGCCCCCACAGGGTGTTGATCAGATGCAGGTTCTTGAGGACCAGGAAGAGCGGAATGATCAGGAGGACGAAGGGGAACGCCTGGCTGACCACGACCCAGCCGGTGGCGGCCGTGGAGAGCCGTGAGCGGTGGCGGGCCATCACATAGGCCATCGGGGTCGCGATGACGACGGCGATGACACCGGCCGAGAGCGCGGCGATCAGCGAGTTCGCGGCGGCCCGCAGCAGCGGCTGCTCGTCGAAGGCCTGCCGGAAGTTGTCCAGCGTCGGGTTCTCGGGGATCCAGGTGGGATGCAGGGAGCCGAGTTCGGGTGCGGGTTTGAAGGCGGTGGAGATCAGCCACAGGAACGGGACGGCAAGGAAGACCAGGTAGCAGAACAGTGCGAGGTACTGTCCGGCGCGCACGGGCCGGCTGGTACGCAAACTCATCGGTCCTCGCCTCCCCTGAGCCGTCCGGCGAGGTACACGGCGAGGAGCACGGAGATCACCGCGACCATCACACAGCCCATCGCGGCGGCGTAACCGAACTGTCCGTACCGGAAGGCCTCTTCGTACGCGAACAGCATCGGCAGCCGGGTACGGCCGCCGGGGCCGCCGTTGGTCAGCACGTAGACCAGGGCGAAGGCGTTGAAGTTCCAGATGAAGTTGAGCGCGGTAATGGACAGCGCGACGGGCCTGAGCGCGGGCCAGGTGACGGTACGGAACCGGCGCCAGGCGCCCGCGCCGTCCAGGGCGGCGGCCTCGTGGAGTTCGTGCGGGGTGTTCTGCAGTCCGGCCAGCAGGGCGACCGTGGTCTGCGGCATGCCGGCCCAGACGCCGACGAGGATCACCGCGGGCAGCGCGGTGGCGAGACCGGTCAGCCAGTCCCGGCCGTCACCGAGCCCGAGGTCCCGGATGGTCTCGTTGAGGATTCCGGCGTCCGGGTTGTAGACGAGGCGCCACATGATGCCGACGACGACCTCGGGCATCGCCCACGGGATGATGGCCAGGGCGCGGGCCAGCCAGCGCATCCGCAGTCTCTCGTTGAGCAGCAGCGCCAGGCCCAGGGCCAGGACGAACTGCGGGACGGTGACACCGACCGCCCAGACCAGCCCGATCCGGAACGACTCCCAGAACAGCCCGTCGTGGAGCAGGTCCTGGAAGTTCAGTGCTCCGACCCACTGGGTGGACCGGGTGCGGCCCGACTGGGCGTCCGTGAAGGCCAGCGCGATGCCGTAGAGCAGTGGCCCGACGCTGAGGATCAGGATGGGGATCAGGGCGGGCAGCACCAGGAACCAGGTTCCGGCGTTCCGGTCGACCGGCCCGGGTCGTCGGCCGACCGGACTGCCCGGTGGACCGTGCCGCCCGGACTGCACGGTTGCATTCGCTAATGTCATAGATGAGCCCCCTTGCGTCATTCGATCGGCTTTATACCGTTCTGGCCGCTCAGGTGGCCTCCGTCATCGTGCTGACGGGCCGTCGGTTCGTCAAGACAACCTGCACGGGTGCGAAAATCGGATCCATGAACGAGATGCGAGCGCGCGAGGTGCTGACCGCCGCCGGACTGCCCGGTGACGCGGAGCTGATCGCGCTGGGCGAGAACGCGGTGTTCGCCGTGGGCGACCTGGTCGTCAAGATCGGCCGGGACGCCGTGCGGAGCCCGGAACTGCGGGACCGGGCGGAGCGCGAGGTGGCCGTGGCGCGGTGGCTCGCCGCGGCCGGCGTTCCCGCCGTGCGGGCGGCCGAGCCGGAGGCACGGCTGGTCGAGGGTCACCCGGTGACGTTGTGGCACCGGCTGCCGGACGCGGTGCGGCCCGCCGAGCCGCGGGATCTGGCGCCGTTGCTGCGCGCGGTGCACGCCCTGCCGGAGCCTGTGGACCTCGCCCTGCCCCGCCGGGAACTGCTGGGCGGTGTCGAGCGGTGGCTGAGCCTGGCGGGCGAGGCGATCGATCCGGCCGACGCCGCATATCTGCGCGAGCGCCGCGACGGCTTCGCGGCGGCGGCCGCCGGCCTGGTCCCCCACCTGCCCCCGGGCCCCGTCCATGGCGACGCGCTCGCGCGCAATGTCCACGTCGGTCCGGACGGGCCGGTCCTGGTGGACCTGGAGACCTTCTCCGCGGATCTGCGCGAGCACGACCTCGTGGTGCTGGCCCTGTCCCGCGACCGGTACGGTCTGGCGGCCGAGGCGTACGACGCGTTCACCTCGGCGTACGGGTGGGACGTGCGGGAGTGGGACGGCTGCGCGGTGCTGCGCGGAGCGCGGGAGACGGCCAGCTGCGCATGGGTGGCGCAGCATGCCCCGGCCAACCCGAAGGCACTCGCCGAGTTCCGCCGCCGGGTGGCGTCCCTGCGGGACGGGGACACGGCGGTGCGGTGGTACCCGTTCTGAGCGCTCCGTCCTCGGAGGGGCCGGACACCGGGGCGTGACGCCGCCCCTGCCGGCCGGTCCCTCTCAGTCGCCGGACGGGCCCGGCCGCGTTTCGAGTGCCGGCTCCCGCACCGGCCAGCGGCCGTCGATGACCGCGTCCGCCGTCCCCTTGCGGCGCAGGAACTGCTGGAAGTCGGCGGCCCACTCCTCGTACCAGACGATCTGGCGCTCGTGCAGCTCCTGCGCCGTCAGGGCGGCCACCGAGCCGTGCCGTGCGGCTATCGCGTACGCCACGCGCACCGCTGCCAGCGCGTCCGCCGCCGCGTCGTGCGCTCCCTGGTGGACCACGCCGTATTCGACGCAGACCGCTTCGAGGTTGCGCTTGCCCTTGCGATAGCGGTCGACGGACCGGTCGATCGTGTACGGGTCGATGACCGGTCCGATCCCCGCGCCGTCGAGCCGGTCGCTGAGCGAGGGCAGCCCGTGGCGGTGCAGTTCGGCCGTCAGCAGCGTCAGGTCGAAGGCCGCGTTGTACGCGACGACCGGAACGCCGCGCCGCCAGTACCCGGTCAGCGTGTCGGCGATCTCGTCGGCCACCTCGCGCACCGGCCGGCCCTCCGCCGCCGCCCGCTCGCTGCTGATGCCGTGGATCGCCGAGGCCTGTGCGGGGATCCTGATCCCCGGGTCGGCCAGCCAGGTGTGCCGGCTCACCGGCTCACCGTCCCGGCCGTCGACGCGGATGACCGCGGCCGTCACGATCCGGGCCTCCAGCGGTTCCGTACCCGTCGTCTCCAGGTCGAAGCCGACCAGCGCATGCCGGTGCCAGCTCATCCCGTACCTCCTTCGTGGTGCTCCCCCAGATGACGACCACCCTCGCACGGGGCACTGACAACGAGGAGGGACGGTCCCTCAGGAGACCGGCCGGGAGTCCGTCCACACGGACTCGAACTCCTCGCGGTACGTCTCGAACAGCCCGTGCTCGCTGTCCTGGCCCGCCCGGACGACCGATCGTCCGCCGCCCCGCAGCACCAGCACCGGTGCCTCCATGCCGCGTGCCCGGCGCAGATACGTCTGGACGACCCCCACGGCGTCGGAGCCGTCGCCGTCCACCAGGTAGGCGGTGAAGCGTGGGGTCTCGTCGAAGACGTGGATCTCGAAGGCCCCGGGGTCGCGCAGCTTGGAGCGGACCCGGCGCATGTGCAGGATGTTCATCTCCACCGACCGGCTCAGCTCGCCCTTCTTGAGGCCGAGCTCCCGCTCCCGGCGCTTGACCGCGCTGCTGGCCGGGTTGATGAAGAGCAGCCGGACCCGGCAGCCCGACTCGGCGAGCCGGATCAGCCGGCGCCCGGAGAAGTTCTGCACCAGCAGGTTGAGCCCTATCCCGATGGCGTCCAGCCGGCGCGCCCCGCCGAAGAGGTCCTCGGCGGGCAGCTGGCGCTGGAGCCGCACCCGGTCGGGGTGGACGGAGACCACGTCCGCGTACCGGTCGCCGACGAGCTCCTCCACGGCGTCCACCGGAAGCCGGTCGGCGGACGGGACGCCGGCGCCGCTGCCGAGGATCTCCAGCAGCCGGGCGGACGCCCGCTCGGCCTGCGCCAGCACCGCCTCGTTGAGGGCGCGGTTGCGGGAGACCACATTGCGCGCGACCTCCAGCTCGTCGAGCGCCAGCTCGACGTCGCGGCGGTCGTCGAAGTAGGGCTCGAAGCAGGGCCAGTGCTGGACCATCAGCTCACGCAGCTGCGGCAGCGTGAGGAAGCTCAGGACGTTGTCGTCGGCCGGATCGAGCAGATAGCCCTTGCGCCGGGACACCTCGCGTACGGCGACGGCGCGCTGCACCCACTCCTGCCCGGCGGGTCCCGCCGCGGCCACCACCCAGTCCTCGCCGTGGACCGGTTCGTAGATCGGCCGGAGCACCGCGGCGACCACGGCGCGCAGCCGCTGCTCGACGAGATTCAGCCAGATGTAGGCGCGCCCGGCCCGCTGGGCGCGGGTGCGCACCTCGCTCCAGGCTTCCGCGCCCCACTCCAGTTCCGCACCGATCTCCAGGGGCTGCGCCAGCGAGACCGCCCCGGGTGGGACATCGGCCGGATCCCCCTCGTGACCCGTGTCACCTGGGGGCAGCTCGAACCCTCCCGAGCTCACCCGCGCACCGCCTTCCACTCCCCCACCAACGATCAAGGAAGGGTACTCCGGGAGCGGGAGCCGGTGCAGCCGGATGCGCAGGCTCCTTTCCCAACTCCCCTACGGCACACGTATGTTCCGCGTGACGAGATCTGCCGGAGTGAGCGGATTCATAGTGATTAAACACCCCAGCCGAAGCCGCATTCCGGACAGGCGGCCGAGCGAGGTGCCGGATTCCGGTTCCGGGCGACGCGAGGGGGCCCGAAGTTGACCGGCCCGGGCGGTGTCCGCGACGCCGCCCCCGTTAACCGGCCGGTCCTAGGTAAGGGCCGCTCTTTCGGGGAAGATCTGCCCCAGGGAGCCCGCAATCCCCAGGCAACCGCATCAGAAGGGGAAGAGTCGAACCTATGCAGGTCTGGCCGGGACAGGCGTACCCCCTCGGTGCCACGTACGACGGCGCCGGGACGAACTTCGCGGTCTTCTCGGAGGCCGCCCACCGAATCGAGTTGTGCCTGCTGCACGACGACGGCTCCGAGACGGCGGTGGAGCTGAGGGAGACCGACGCCTTCGTCCGCCATGCGTATCTGCCCGGGGTGATGCCCGGTCAGCGGTACGGGTTCAGGGTCCACGGCCCGTACGAACCCCAGCGCGGAGCCCGCTGCAACTCGGCCAAGCTGCTCCTGGATCCGTACGCGCGGGCGGTCGCCGGGCAGATCCAGTGGGGCGAGGCGGTCTACGGCTATCCGTTCGGCCGGCCCGACGCGCGCAACGACCTCGACTCGGCGCCCCACACGATGTCCTCGGTGGTGGTCAACCCGTACTTCGACTGGGGCGACGACCGCAGGCCCCGTACGGACTACCACCGCACGGTGATCTACGAGGCCCATGTGAAGGGCCTGACGATGCTCCACCCGGGGCTGCCGAAGGAGCTGCGCGGTACGTACGCCGGGCTCGCCCATCCGGAGGTCATCGCGCATCTGACGGAGCTCGGCGTCACGGCCATCGAGTTGATGCCGGTGCACCAGTTCGTCCAGGACCACCGGCTGGCGGACGCGGGGCTCGCCAACTACTGGGGCTACAACACCATCGGCTTCTTCGCCCCGCACAACGCCTACGCCTCCTGGGGCGACCGGGGCGAGCAGGTCCTGGAGTTCAAGCAGGCCGTCCGCGCGCTGCACCAGGCCGGCATCGAGGTGATCCTCGACGTGGTCTACAACCACACGGCGGAGGGCAACCATCTGGGGCCGACGCTGTCCTTCCGGGGGCTGGACAACGCCTCGTACTACCGGCTCGCCGACGACCAGCGCTACTACATGGACACCACGGGGACCGGGAACTCCCTGCTGATGCGCTCCCCGCACGTGCTCCAGCTGATCATGGACTCGCTGCGCTACTGGGTGACCGAGATGCACGTGGACGGATTCCGCTTCGATCTGGCGGCCACACTGGCCCGTCAGTTCCACGAGGTGGACCGGCTGTCGTCGTTCTTCGACCTGGTGCAGCAGGACCCGGTGGTCAGCCAGGTGAAGCTGATCGCCGAGCCGTGGGACGTGGGCGAGGGCGGCTACCAGGTGGGGAACTTCCCGCCGCTGTGGACCGAGTGGAACGGGAAGTACCGGGACACGGTCCGGGACCTGTGGCGCGGCGAGCCGCGGACGCTGGCCGAGTTCGCCGGGCGGCTGACGGGCTCCTCCGACCTGTACCAGGACGACGGACGCAGACCGCTGGCCTCGATCAACTTCGCCACCTGCCACGACGGATTCACCCTGCACGACCTCGTCTCGTACAACGACAAGCACAACGAGGCCAACGGCGAGGGCAACCGGGACGGCGAGAGCCACAACCGGTCCTGGAACTGCGGGGTGGAGGGCGAGACGGACCGGCCCGAGGTACTGGAGCTGCGCGAGCGTCAGATGCGCAACTTCATCGCCACGCTGATGCTGTCGCAGGGCGTGCCGATGCTGAGCCACGGCGACGAGTTCGGCCGGACGCAGCGCGGCAACAACAACGGCTACTGCCAGGACAGCGAATTGTCGTGGGTGCACTGGCCCGCCCCGGCCGGTGCGGCGGGCGACGAGGACGACGGTGACGGCGAGGAAGCCGGGCAGGACGACGGCGGCCTCGGCAGCAGTCTGCTGGAGTTCACCCGGGCGATGGTGTGGCTGCGCCGCGACCATCCCGTCTTCCGTCGCCGGCGCTTCTTCCACGGACGTCCCGTGGAGGGTACGCACGACGAGCTCTCGGACATCGCCTGGTTCACGCCCGAGGGCCAGGAGATGACCCAGCGGGACTGGCAGGCGGCGCACGCCAAGGCGCTGACGGTCTTCCTGAACGGGCACGCCATCTCGGAGCCCGGGCCGCGCGGCGAGCGGATCTCCGACGACTCGTTCCTGCTGATGTTCAACGCGAGCGCCGAGACCCTGGAATTCGCCGTTCCGGTCAATCACGGCAGGCAGTGGCTGGCGGTGGTCGACACGGCCCGCCCGGACGGGGTGCTGACCGGGGCGGGTCCGAAGGTGGCGGCGGGCGATCGGGTGACGCTGGTGGGGCGGAGCATGGTGGTGCTGCAACGGCCGGCATGAGACCGGCCGTGCACTCGTGCGTGTCCGGGTGACAGAGGCGGCCCGGATCTGGGTACGAACGTTCCCATGACGCCTTCCGCCACGTACCGGCTCCAGCTCCAGCCGGAGTTCCCGTTCTCGGCCGCCGAGGACGCCGTGCCGTACCTCGCCTCGCTCGGCGTCTCCCATCTGCACCTGTCCCCCGTCCTCGAAGCCGTGCCCGGCTCGCTGCACGGCTACGACGTCGTCGACCACGGCCGGGTACGCGCCGAGCTGGGCGGCGAGGAGGGACTGCGCCGGCTGGCCCGCACCGCGCGCGAGCACGGGCTCGGCCTCGTCCTGGACATCGTGCCGAACCACATGGCCGCCGACCCCCGCCACAACCACGCGCTGCGCGAGGTCCTGCGCGAAGGGCCCGCCTCCCCGTACGCCCGCTGGTTCGACGTCGACTGGGCTGCGGGCAACGGCCGGATCCTGCTGCCCGTCCTCGCCGGACGCGTCGGCGACGAGATGGACCGGCTGCGGGTCGACGGGGACGTGCTGCGCTACGGCGAGCAGGAGTTCCCGCTGCGGGAGGGCACCGCCCATCTCGATCTGCCGGAACTGCTGGGTGCCCAGCACTACCGGCTCGGCTGGTGGCGGCTGGCCCGCACCGAGCTGAACTACCGGCGCTTCTTCACCATCTCGGAGCTGATCGGGGTGCGGGTCGAGGACCCCGAGGTCTTCGCCGCCTCCCACGCGAAGATCCTGGAACTGGTCCGGGACGGGGTCGTGGACGGCCTGCGGATCGACCACCCGGACGGGCTGGCCGATCCGGACGGCTACCTGGAGCGGCTCTCCGTGGCCAGCGGCGGTGTGTGGACGGTGGTGGAGAAGATCCTCACCGGCCCGGAGCCGCTGCCCGCGGGCTGGGCCGTCGCCGGGACGACCGGGTACGACGCGCTGCACCGGATCGACGGTCTCTTCGTCGACCCGGTGGGCGCCACCGAGCTGCTCGGCGGCTACCGCGAGTCCGCCGCCCCGGCCGGCGACCGCGGCGGCTACTGGGCGGCGACGGTGCGCCGGGCGGCGTACCGGGTGGTCACCCATGAGCTGGCCGCGGAGACGGAGCTGCTGACCCGGCTGGCCTCGCGCATCTGCGCCGAGGATCCCGCGCTGCGCGACCACGCCCCCTGGGCCCTGCACACCGCCGTGCGCGAACTGCTGGTCCGGGTCCCGGTCTACCGCCCGTACGTGACGGCGGGCGGACCCTGCACCGAGACGGCCGAGGCGGCGCTCGCCCCGGTCGCGGTGAGCGACGCCAAGGCCGCGTTCGCGGTACGGGAGGAGGCCTCGGCCGTCGACGTGGTGCGGGAGCTGGCTCTGGGCCGGCTCGGCGGGGGCGGGGACCGGGCGGCGTTCTGCGCCCGGTTCGCCCAGACCGCGTCCGCGCTGCACGCCAAGGCGGTCGAGGACACGGCGTACTACCGGTACGTGCCGCTGATCTCGGCCAACGAGGTGGGCGGCGATCCCGGGCAGCCGGCGGTGGCACCGGAGGCGTTCCATGCCTTCTGCGGGCGACTCGCCCGCGACTGGCCCGCCACCGGCACGGCGCTGACGACGCATGACACCAAGCGCAGCGCCGACGTCCGGGCGGGTATCGCGGTGCTGTCGCAGTGCCCCGGTCCCTGGACGGATCTGGTCGCCGAGCTGACGCGGACGGCCCCCGCGGCCCCCGATCCGCAGCTCGCCTGGCAGGCGTGGCAGACGGCGGTCGGCTGTGTGGGGTTCCCGCCGGACGAGCAGGCCCGGCGGCTGGAGCCCGCGCTGCTGAAGGCGGTGCGCGAGTCGGGCCTGTTCACGAGCTGGACCGAGCCCGATCCGGTGTACGAGCGGGCGGCGACGGACTTCGTCGCCGCCGGTCCGGCCGCCGGCGCGGGCCCGGTCCGGACACTCCTGGAACGGTTCGCCGCGACGCTGGCCCCGCACGTGCGGGCCAACACGCTGGGCGCCGCGCTGGTGCATCTGACGATGCCGGGGGTGCCGGATCTCTACCAGGGAACGGAGCGGGAGTATCTGGCGCTGGTCGACCCGGACAACCGGACGCCGTTCCGGCAGCCGCCCGACGGGGCGCCCGACGACGAGAAGGCCGGCCTCACCGGGACGACGCTGCGGCTGCGGCGGGAGCGGCCCGAGGTGTTCGGCGAGTCGGGCACGTACACCCCGCTGGCCTCGTCCGGTCCCGCGGCGGCGCACCTGCTCGCCTTCTGCCGCTCCGGCGAGGTGGTCACCGCGGTGACCCGGCTGTCGCTGCGGCTGGCGGAGTCGGGCGGCTGGCGCGGGACGGAGCTGACGCTGCCGGACGAAGGGGTGTGGCACGACCTGCTGACGCCGGGCCGGAAGTTCACCGGCGGGGCGGTGCGGGCGGCGGAGCTGTTCGCGGAGCGGCCGGTGGCGCTGCTCAGCCGGTCCGGAGGTTCCGGGGCCGGACCAGCAGGGAGCGCGGGCCGCGTGTGAGCAGGCCGGTGGCCGCTGGGCGGAAGCCCTCCGCCCAGCGCAGGTCCGGCATCGCGTCGAGCAGGGCGCGCAGGCCCTGTTCGGCCTCCAGCCGGCCGAGCATGACGGCGGGGCAGCCCGCGGGCCCGGGTGTGGAGCGGTCCTGGTCGCGGCGGAACGGGTCGAAGACGTCCGGTGCGGCGAACCGTTCCGGGTCCCGGCCCGCCGAGCCGATCAGACAGGCGACGGGGGCCCGTGCGGGCAGGGTGCCGCCGCTGAGGGTGACCTCGGCGACGGTACGGCGCAGCACGATCTGGACGGGTGGGTCGCGGCGGAGCGACTCGGTCCAGGCCCGCCCGGCGAGCGCGGGTTCGATCCGCATGACGGCCATCAGGTCCGGGTCGTCCAGCAGATTGGCGAGGAAGGAGGCGAGTGCCGTCTCGCGCAGGGCGGTGCGGCGGGTGCAGGGCGCGTCGGCGGGCGCGCCGGTGGGCAGCCAGCGGCAGAACTCCTCGACGAGATCGGCCTGCGGGCGGGTGGCGATGCGCCGGGCCAGCACGTAGGCCGTACGTTCGACGCGCTCGGCCAGATGCCCGGGTACGGAGGCGGGCACGACCGCGTAGGGGTCGCTGGGCAGGCAGCGGAAGTATCCGTGGCAGAGACCGAGCGGCGCGGGGCCGCCCCGGGGCGCTCCGTCGTGCGGGAAGCCCGCGAACCGGGGGTCGGTGAGGGCGGTGGCCACGTCGTCGTACCGGCTGACCAGCCAGGCGCCGAGCGGTGCGTCGTAGCAGAGCGGGTACTCCTCGCGGAGCACCCGGTAGAGGCGGTACGGGTCGTGGGCCGCGCCGGGCGCGAGGAGACTGGGGCCGCCGCCGGCCCGGGCGGCACGGCGGAGCCGTGCGGAAGGGTTCCGGGTGCCGCGTCGTTCGGGCGAGGGTGTCGGGGCCGGTATGTCTCCGGGCGTGTCTGCCTGCATGGCGTACCCCCCGGGGTGTCCGGTGCGCCGGTGCGCGGCGCGCTCCCTGTCAGGGGATCACCTGAACGGTCCCGCCGCAGCCGTGGTGCGGCCGTCCGGGTGAAGGAAGGTGGTCACCGTCCGGGCCGGGCCGCCGGAATTCCGGGCGGCCGGCAGACAGTCAGCAGCTCGGTGAACGCGGCGGCCGCGCCGGTCAGCCCGACGCGGGAGAAGACCGCGAGCTCCCGTCTCCAGGGCGGGTCCACGGCGAGCACCGCACAGTCCTCGCCGACCGCGCCCCGGACGACGTGTGCGGGGGCCGTCGCAACGCCGACGCCGGCCGCCGCCATCCGTACCGCCGTCGACGTGTGCTCGGTGTGCACGGCCGTACGGGGTTCGAATCCCGCGCGGGCACAGGCCCGGTCGAGGAACGGACGGCCCTCCACCACGGGCTCCATCGCGCATCGCACCCACGGCCGGCCGGCGAGTTCACCGAGCCGGACCGAGGCCCGTCCGGCCAGGGGGTCGTCGAAGGGGACGACCAGCACGATGTCCTCCGCCCCGATCGGGACGACCGGCCCGGACCAGTGCGGGGGCGGCGGGCCGACGGCGAGGTCGGCGGTGCCGCGCTCGATCCGGTCCTCCAGGGCGTCGGTGGTGGCGGACTCGTGCAGCACGAGTCCGACTCCGGGGTGTGCGGCGCGCCAGCGGGCGAAGACGTCGGGGAGGATCCCGACGGCGATCGCGTGCACGGTGGCGATGTGCAGTTCGCCGCCCTCCACGCCCGCCGCGGCGCGGGCCGCGCGCCGGGCCTGGGCGGCGCTGCGCACGGACCGCTCGGCGTGCGGCAGGAAGGCGCGGCCCATCTGCGTGAGCCGGACACCGCGCGGCAGCCGCTCGAGCAGCGCGCCGCCGGTCTCCCGCTCCAGGGCCTTGATCTGGTGGGACAGCGCGGGCTGGGTGACGTGGAGCAGTTCCGCGGCCCGGGTGAAGGACGCCTCCTGGACGACCGCGACGAAGTACTCCATCTGCCGCAGGCTCATCGCGCCCGCCTCCTGGTCTCAGCCATGAACACCGTGCATCGATCCCACACAAACATTGCCTTGGACTCATGGCAAGCACCGGGCGGAGGCTGAGGACATGACGCAGAAGCAGAACGTGAACGAAACCGATGTCGTGGTCGTCGGCGGCGGTACGGGCGGCTACTCGACCGCGCTGCGGGCGGCGGCGCTCGGCCTGGAGGTGGTCCTCGCCGAGCGCGACAAGGTGGGCGGTACCTGCCTGCACCGGGGCTGCATCCCCAGCAAGGCGATGCTGCACGCCGCGGAACTCGTCGACGGCATCGTGGAGGCCCGCGAGCGCTGGGGCGTGAAGGCGACGCTGGATTCGGTGGACTGGCCGGCGCTCG
Organism: Streptomyces sp. NPDC091416; assembly: GCF_044756845.1. Taxonomy (NCBI): domain Bacteria; kingdom Bacillati; phylum Actinomycetota; class Actinomycetes; order Kitasatosporales; family Streptomycetaceae; genus Streptomyces; species Streptomyces sp. NPDC091416. The sequence continues at coordinate 237,350 of NZ_JBIVTU010000005.1, read as the reverse complement.
TCGCCACCCGCGACGACATCGTGGCCCGCAACCATCGCGGCGTGGAAGGACATCTGGCCCGCGCGGCCGTCGAAGTGGTGCACGGTGGGGCCCGGCTGACGGGACCGCGAAGCGTCCGGATCGAAGGGTACGGGGAGGTCACCGCCCGTCGCGGGATCGTGCTCGCGACCGGGTCGCGGCCCCGGATGCTGCCCGGCCTCGTGGCCGACGGCAGGCGCGTGGTCACCAGCGACGACGCACTGTTCGCCCCGGGTCTGCCGGAGTCGGTCCTGGTGCTGGGCGGCGGGGCCATCGGGGTCGAGTACGCGTCGCTGCACCGGTCGCTGGGGGCGCGGGTCACTCTGGTGGAGGCCGCCGACCGGCTCGTCCCGCTGGAGGACGCCGATGTGTCGCGCCATCTGACCCGCGGTCTGAAGAAGCGCGGGATCGACGTGCTGACGGGGGCGCGGCTGCTGGACGCGACCGTGGTCGACGACGGGGTCGGGGCCACGGTGCGCACCGCGCGCGGCGAGAGCCGGAGCGTGGAGGCCGAGCGGCTGCTCGTGGCGGTCGGCCGGGTTCCGGTGACGGACGGTCTGGGCCTCGCGGCGGCGGGCCTCACCACCGACGAGCGGGGGCATGTGGTGCCCGCGGACTGGTCGCGGCTGGAGACCTCCGTGCCGGGCATCCACGTGGTCGGCGATCTTCTGCCGCCGCCGTCCCCCGGGCTGGCCCACGCGTCGTTCGCGGAGGGGCTGCTGACCGCCGAGACGCTGGCCGGTCTGCGTCCGGCGCCGGTGGACTACGCGGCGGTGCCCCGGGTCACGTACTCCGCACCGCAGACCGCTTCGGTGGGGCTCTCCGAGGCACAGGCCCGTGACGCCGGGCACGATGTCGCGGTCAGCACGATGCCGCTGACCGCCGTCGCCAAGGGCATGGTGCACGGGCAGGGCGGCATGGTGAAGGTGGTCGCGGAGCGCGGCGGCCGGGTGCTGGGAGTACATCTGGTCGGGCCGCACGTCTCGGAGATGATCGCCGAGAGCCAGCTGATCGTCGGCTGGGACGCCGAACCCCTGGATGTGGCCCACCACATCCACCCGCACCCCACCCTCTCGGAGGCGGTCGGCGAGGCGTTCCTCACCCTGGCCGGCCGCGGACTGCACCAGCAGGCGTGAACGCGCCGGGTTACGCCGGAGGCCGGAGCGCGGGCGCGGAGAGCCGGAAGGCCATCCTGCCGAAGCTCACCTGATCGCCCTCCCGCACCAGGACCGCTCCCGTGACGCGCTGCCCGTTGACGCAGGTGCCGTTGGTCGATCCGAGGTCGCGCAGCAGCCACAGGCTGCCGTCCGCGGTGAGTTCGGCGTGCATCCGGGACACCGTCTCGTGGCTGAGGCGGAGTCCGTTGCCCGGGTCGCGTCCGATGCGCAGGGGGTGCGGACTCGGGGCCGGGAGCAGCAGTTTGGGCAGCCGTTCGGCCCGCCACGCCCTGCGCATCCGTTCGGGGAAGCCGGAGACCCCGCTCACGGCCCGGAACAGCTGCCGCGACCAGCGGCCGTCGCGGCCCAGGTCGGCGGTGAGCGCCTCCAGTTGCTCGGAACGGCTGGCGGACAGGGCCAGTTCCATGCGCCGCATGAAGGTGTCGTGGGAGAGCTTGCCCTGTGCCGCACCCTCTCTGAGCACACCGAGAACACGGTCTCGCTGGGCGTCGGAGAGCCGCGCGGGATACGTGTGGGACTCGAAGGAGGACGTCACAGGGCCAATTGTCGGGCCGACGGCCCCGGAGTGTCCAGAACATCGCCGCTTTCGCCGTCCTGACCTGCGCGGCATCCCGGAAATATCCTCGGCGCCGCGCGCCGGGCGTTGCTACTGTCGGCCGCCGTGCCGCTCCGGCGACCGCCGGGCGAGCCCGTACACCCGTGGGGGATTTGTGCTCGACGCACCACTTGGCCCGACCGTCCGTCCGATCAGCGGGCCGCAGGAGCTCGCTCTCTTCTGCCGGCTTTCCTATGTCCTGGATCACGAGCTCGCGGACGACCTGGCGGCGGGGCGTCGCCGCCCGGAATGGATGTGGGTGGCCCTGCGGGGCGACCGGGTGGTGGCGCGGATCGCCTGGTGGAGCAAGGACGGCAAGGAGCCGCTGCTCCTCGACGTCTTCGACCTGGACGACACGCTGCCCGAGCCCGAACGCGGGGAGGCGGGGCTGCGGCTGCTGGAGACGGCGACGGCCGCCGTCGTTCCGGCCGGTGCCCCGCGTCCCGAGTACGGGCGCTACGTACCGCCCGACTGGCGTGAGGACCCGGCGGCCCGTGACGTCGTGGAGGCGCGCGTGCGGGTCATGGAACGCAGCGGTGCCCGGATGCTCGTGGAGCGGCTGCGCCTGGAGTGGCGGGCGGGCACGCCCGTGCCCGCCGACAGCGGCCGTCTGCGGTTCCGGCCGGTGGCAGGGCGCGAGGATCTCCTCGCGCTGATGACGCCGGTGATGGAGGGCACGCTCGACGCCCACGGGCAGCAGGATCTGGCGTCGGGCCTGTCGGCGCGCGAGGCCGCGGAGAAGCACTACGACGAGGAGCTCGCGCACTACTCGACCCCCCGGGAGTGGTGGCGCGTCGCCGAACTCCCGGACGGCGAACCGGTCGGCTTCGTGATCCCGGCCCGCAACAGCTACAACCCGGTCATCGCGTACATCGGCGTACTGCCGGCCCGGCGCGGTCACGGCCACATCGACGAACTCCTCGCCGAGGGAACCCGGGTGCTCGCCGCGCAGGACGGCGTGGAGCGCATCCGGGCGGCGACGGACCTCGGCAACGTGCCGATGGCGAAGTCCTTCGCGCGGCTGGGCTACGTCAACTTCGAGCGCGCCTTCGACATGGTGTGGGACCACTGACGCGAGGGCGGGCGGCGGCTCGCGTCAGGCCCCCTGCGCCCGCTGCTGCCTGATGACGTCGCGGTACCAGGCGTACGACTCCTTGGGCGTGCGGCGCAGTGTCTCGTAGTCGATGTGGACGAGGCCGAACCGCTTGCCGGCCCCCTCGGTCCACTCGATGTTGTCGGTCAGCGACCAGGTGAAGTAGCCGCGTACGTCGACGCCCGCGTCGATGGCCTCCCGCAGGGCGCCCAGGTGGGCGTCGAGGAAAGCGATCCGGCGGGTGTCGGCGGTGGGTTCGTCGACGGCGCAGCCGTTCTCGGTGATGTAGAGCGGCGGGAGCCGGTCTCCGTAGCGGTCCCGTAGCTGGACGAGGGTCTCGCGCAGCCCGTCCGGGACGACGGGCCAGCCGAAGTCCGTCGTCTCGTACCCCTCGATCCTCCTGATGCCGAAGGGAAGTTCGGCGGGCATGCCGAAACCGGCGAAGCTGTCGAGGGCGTCGGCCGCGGGCGCGCCGACCAGCGTGGGGTTGTAGTAGTTGACGCCGTACCAGTCGAGCGGGGTGGAGATGGTCCGCAGGTCGTCCTCGACGGGGCCCGGCATGAGGGCGGCGACGTTCTCGTCGGGGTAGCGGCCGGTGAGGAGCGGGTCGGAGAACAGCCGGTTGGTGAGGGTGTCGTACAGCTCGGCGCCGAAGCGGTCCTCCTCCGACTCCCCGGCCGTCCAGACCGGGGAGTGCGAGAGGGCTATGCCGATGTTGGCGGCGCCCGCGGCCCGCAGCGCGCGCACGGCCAGACCGTGGGCGAGGAGCTGGTGGTGGGCGGCGGGCAGGGCGTCGAAGAGGAGGGTACGGCCGGGGGCGTGCTCGCCGAGTGCGTAGCCCAGCATGGTCACTTCGGCGGGTTCGTTGATCGTGATCCACATGGGGACGCGGTCGGCGAGCCGTTCGGCGACGATGCCCGCGTACTCGGCGAAGCGGTGGGCCGTGTCGCGGTTGAGCCAACCGCCGGCCTCGTCCAGCGGGAGCGGGGTGTCCCAGTGGTAGAGGGTGGGGGCCGGGGTGATGCCGTGGGCGCAGAGTTCGTCGACGAGCCGGTCGTAGAAGTCGAGCCCCTGCGGGTTGACCGGCCCGCTGCCGCCGGGGACGACGCGTGGCCAGCTCACCGAGAACCGGAAGGCGTCGGCGCCGAGCCCGGCCAGCAGCGCGACGTCCTCGCGGTAGTACCGGTGGAAACCGGTACCGCGGGTGGTGTCGGTGCCGTCCTTGATGCGTCCGGGCTGCGCGGCGAAGGCGTCCCAGCCGGAGGGCCCCTTGCCGTCGGTGTCGACGGCGCCCTCGGTCTGGAAGGCGGAGGCGGAGGCTCCCCAGAGGAAGCCGGGCGGGAACGGCGGCACGGTCATCTCGGCCTCCACAGCCGTAAGAGGGAGTGCGTATGTCAGAAGCCGACAGGGCAATGATCAGAACCAGACCTTAATCGCCAGTAACGGGCTCGATCCAGTGTCGCGGGTCGAAGATCGCGCCGTCTGCCGACCATGGGCCGGTGGACGAAACGAGGGAGCGCTGCATGTTGTTCGAGGTATGGGCACCGGACGCGGATGCGGCCGCCCTGCGGCTGTCGGGTGGGCTGCGGACCATGGAACGTGATCCGGACCGGCCCGGCTGGTGGACCGCCGAGGCGCAGGCGGCGGACGGCGACCGCTACGGCTTCGTGCTCGACGGCGGCCCGGTGCGCCCCGATCCCCGCTCGCGCCGCCAGCCGGACGGGCCGGACGGCGAGAGCGCCGTCGTCGACCACGACACGTACGCCTGGCACACCGACTGGGCGGGACGCGGGCTGCCGGGCGCGGTCCTGTACGAGCTGCACATCGGTACGTTCACCGGCGAAGGCACCTTCGACGCGGCGGCGGCCCGGCTGGGGCATCTCGCCGAACTGGGCATCACCCATGTGTCCCTGATGCCGGTCTGCCCGTTCCCCGGGGTCCACGGATGGGGGTACGAGGGTGTGTCACTGTGGGCCGTGCACGAGCCGTACGGCGGCCCCGGGGGACTCAAGCGCTTCGTCGACACCGCGCACGGGCTCGGGCTCGCGGTCGTTCTGGACGTGGTCCACAACCACCTGGGCCCGTCCGGCAACTACCTCCCCGCCTTCGGCCCGTACTTCACCGAGACGCACCACACGCCCTGGGGCGCGGCGGTCAATCTGGACGCGCCTGGCTCCGACGAGGTGCGGGCGTTCCTGCTGGGCAGCGCGCTCGCCTGGCTGCGCGACTACCGGCTCGACGGGCTGCGGCTCGACGCGGTCCACGCGCTGGCCGACACCCGGGCGCTGACGTTCCTGGAGGAACTGTCCGCCGCCACCGACGCGCTCTCGGCCGAACTGGGCCGTCCGCTCGCGCTGATCGCCGAGTCCGACCTCTGCGACCCGCGCACGACGGCTCCGCGCGAGTGCGGCGGCACCGGTCTGCACGCCCAGTGGAACGACGACTTCCACCACTGCCTGCACACCGCGCTGACGGGCGAGTCCCAGGGCTACTACGCGGACTTCGCCGCCGCCCCGCTGGCCGGCCTCGCCAAGACCGTGACGAGCGCCTTCTTCCACGACGGTACGTACTCCAGCTTCCGCGGCCGTACGCACGGCCGCCCCGTCGACGTCACCCGCAGCGCCGCCCACCGCTTCGTCGGCTACGCCCAGACCCATGACCAGATCGGCAACCGGGCGCTCGGCGACCGGCTCGCCGCCTCCCTCACCCCCGGCCTGCTGGCCTGCGCGGCGGCGCTCGTGCTGACCGGCCCCTTCACCCCGATGCTGTTCATGGGCGAGGAGTGGGGTGCCCGTACACCCTGGCAGTTCTTCACCGACCACACCGATCCGGAACTCGCCGAGGCCGTACGCACCGGCAGGCGGCGGGAGTTCGGGGCGCACGGCTGGGCCGAGGAGGACATCCCGGACCCGCAGGACCCCGCCACCCGCGACCGGTCGTGCCTGGACTGGAGCGAGCCGCGTCGCGAACCGCACGCCCGCCTGCACGCCTGGTACCGCGAACTGATCGCGCTGCGCCGCTCCCTGCCCGACCTCAGCGACCCCGATCTGGCGACGGTGAAGACGGCGTACGACGACGAGGCACGCTGGCTGGCGCTGCGCCGGGGCGATCTGCGGATCGCCGTCAACCTCGACGGGAAGCCGGCCACGATCCCGCTGGGCGGCGGCCGGCACCGCAGTGGCGGCGGCAGGGTGCTGGCCGCCTGGCTTCCCGTCGACGCACCCGGCGCGGACGGGCTGCTGCATCTGCCGCCGGAGTCCTGCGTGGTGCTGGCCGACGACTGACCGGCCGCCTTTGGGGGCTGTCCCGCCATCCCCGGCGAGGCAGCCCCTACTCGACGACCGCCAGTTCGCGGGCGGTGGCGTTGAGGCGCCGGCCGCCGTCCTCGGTGACGGTCACGATGTCCTCGATCCGGACGCCGAAGCGGCCCGGCAGATAGATGCCCGGCTCCACCGAGAAGCACATGCCGGGGACGAGCGGCTGCTCCTCGCCCTCGATCATGTACGGCGGCTCGTGGGTGGTGACGCCGATGCCGTGGCCGGTGCGGTGGATGAAGCGCTCCCCGTAGCCGAACTCGGTGATGACGGCGCGGGCGGCCCGGTCGATCTCCTGACAGGCGACACCGGGCCGGACGGCCCGGCAGCCCGCTTCCTGTGCTTCCCGCACGATGTCGTGGACCCGCTGCTCCTCGGCGGTGGGTTCGCCGACGTGGACCGTGCGGGAGGTGTCCGAGCCGTATCCGTGCTTGAGGCCGCCGAAGTCGAGCACCACCATGTCGCCGCGCCCGATGGTGCGATCGCCCGCCTCGTGGTGCGGGTTGGCGCCGTTGGGCCCGGAGCCGACCACGGTGAAGTCGACCTGGGAGTGCCCGGACTCGGTGAGGAGCCGGGCCAGGTCGGCGGCCACGTCGGTCTCCTTGCGGCCGGAGAACCGGACCTTCAGGATCTCCTCGTACGTGGCGTCGGCGGCGGCCCCCGCGGCGGCCAGCCGTTCCAGCTCAGGGCCGTCCTTCACGGCGCGCAGCATCGGGAGGACCTCGGTGAGGGAGGCGTACGAGGTCCCGGGCAGCAGCTGCTGGAGGCCGAGCAGATGCATGGCCCAGGCGTTGTCGCTGATGCCGAACCGGCCCCGGCCGTCGAGCAGCGGCGCGGTGACGGCGTAGGGGTCCTTGCCGTCGGTCCAGTCGCGCAGGGTCAGCGCGGGCGCGCCGACGGCCTTCTCGGCGTCCGGAGCCTCCAGGGTCGGTACGACCAGTACCGGGTCCCGGCCCGCGACGAGGACGAGAACGGTCAGGCGCTCGGTGACGGCGGTGGGCTGATAGCCGGTGAGATGGACCATGTCCGGTCCGGGGGCCACCAGCACACCCGCGAGCCCGGCGGCTGCGGCGCTCTCGGCGGCCCGCGCCATCCGGGCCCGGTAGTCGTCGGCGGTGAACGGAACGGGCTGGTTCGGGCTGGACATGCGGGACCTCCTGGCGGCGCGGAACGGCTCCCTGCATCCTGCCCGTCCGGGGGCCCGGCCGCGAGCGGTCAGGGCGGCGTGCCGGTGTCGAGCCGTACGACGAGGTCGGCGCGGTCCCACCCGGCCTCGACGAGCCGCGCGTTGGCCTCGTCGGAACCGGCCACCCAACGCTCGGCGCGGGCGCGCTCCTTGCCGAACCGCACATGCCGGTCGACGAGCCTGCGGATCCGTACGTCCCTGTCGAGCTCCAGGAACCATGCCTCGTCGAGCAGCCCCCGCACGGGCGCCCAGTCCCCTTCCCCGTACAGGAGGTAGTTGCCCTCGGTGACGACCAGGGGCACGTCCGGCGGTACGGGGACGGATCCCGCGACCGGCTGCTCCAGGGAGCGGTCGAAGGCGGGGGCGTACACGACGGTGCCCGGCTCCGGTGTCCGCAGCCGACGGAGCAGGGCCGCGTACCCGGCGGCGTCGAAGGTGTCGGGCGCGCCCTTGCGCTGTGCCCGGCCGAGCCGTTCCAGTTCGGCCTGGGCCAGATGGAAGCCGTCCATGGGCACGAGGACGGCGAGAGGGCCGAGCGCGTCGACGAGCCGCTCCGCCAGGGTGGACTTCCCGGCACCGGGCGGCCCGGCGATTCCGAGGATGCGGCGGTCCCCGGCGAGGGCGAGGCGGCGGGCGCGGGCCGTCAGCCCGGTGAGGTCACTGGTGTCCATGGCGGATATTGTCCCGTCCAGGGTCTTTCGCCGGGATCGGCCCAGCATGATCCGGACGAGAGGCCCCACGGGCCTGCGGCCTGCCCCTTCCCCTTCCGTCTCGCGAGGAATCCCATGTCCCACATCGCTCTGGTCACCCTGGTCGTCCGCGACTACGACGAGGCGCTCAGCTTCTACACCGGCGCCCTCGGCTTCGAGCTGGTGGAGGACACCGACCGGGGCGACGGCTCCCGCTGGATCGTGGTGCGCCCGCGCGGAACCGAGGGCACGGGGCTGTTGCTGGCCCGGGCCAAGGACGAGGCGCAGGGCGCGAGTGTCGGGGCGCAGACCGGCGGGCGGGTCGGCTTCTTCCTGCACACCGGGGACTTCGCCGGCGACCACGCGCGCATGCTCGCGGCGGGGGTCCGGTTCCTGGAGGAGCCGCGGCACGAGGTCTACGGCTCGGTCGCGGTCTTCGAGGACCTGTACGGCAACCGCTGGGACCTGCTCCAGCCCGCGTGAGCGCGCTCAGCGCGCCCCGCTGCCCTCCAGGTACGCCAGGACCGCGAGGACCCGGCGGTGGACCGAGCCGTCGTCCGGTTCGAGGCCGAGCTTGGCGAAGATGGAACCGATGTGCTTGCTCACCGCCCGCTCGGTGACGACGAGTTCGGTGGCGATGGTGCCGTTGGCCTTGCCCTGGGCCATCAGTTCCAGCACCTCCCGCTCACGGGGCGTGAGGCTCAGCAGGGGCTTCGCGGACGCCTTGCGGGTCATCAGCTGGCTGACCACCTCGGGGTCGAGCGCGGTGCCGCCCGCCACCACCCGGTCCAGGGCCTGGAGGAACTGGTCGACGCGGCCCACCCGGTCCTTGAGCAGATAGCCGATGCCCTGCGCGCCCTGGGCGAGCAGCTCGGCGGCGTACGTCTCCTCCACGTACTGCGAGAGGACCAGGACCGGCAGGTCGGGCATCTCCCTGCGTGCGGCGATGGCGGCGCGCAGCCCCTCGTCGCGGAAGGTGGGCGGCAGCCGTACGTCGAGGACGGCGGCGTCCGGACGGTGCTCCAGCAGCGCGGGCAGTACCTCGGGGCCCGCCGCGGCGTCCGCGACCACCTCGTGGCCCGAGCTGGTCAGCAGGAGGACGAGGCCCTCCCGCAGCAGGGCGTTGTCCTCGGCAATCACGATCCGCACGGCAGCTCCACTTCGATATCCGTCGGCCCCCCGGTGGGGCTGCTGATGCGGGTGGCGCCGTCCAGGGCGGCGATCCGCCGCCGGATCCCGACCAGCCCGCTGCCGCCGCGTTCGTCCGCGCCGCCGTGTCCATCGTCCCCGATGGCCACGAGCAGGGCTCCCGGGGCCCGGTCGATCCGCACGCGCGCGGCCGTCGCTCCGCTGTGCTTGCCGATGTTGGTGAGGGCCTCGGCGACGACGAAGTAGGCGGCGGCCTCGATGGCGGCCGGCAGCCGGAGTCCGTCCTCGACGCCGTCGAGCTCCACCGTGACGGGGACCGCCGAGTCCGCCGCCAGTGCCCGTACCGCTCCCGCCAGTCCACGGTCCGTCAGGATCGGCGGATGGATGCCGCGGACCACGTGCCGCAGCTCGGCGAGCGCCGCGTCGACGCCGTCCTGGGCCTCGTCCAGGCGCTGCCGTGCGGCGGCCGGGTCCCGGTCCAGGACCTGCTTGGCGAGTCCGATGCGCATCGACAGGGCGACGATGCGGGCCTGGGCGCCGTCGTGCAGATCCCGTTCGATACGGCGGAGTTCCGCGCCGTGCGCCTCGACCGCGCCGGCCCGGCTCTCCGTCAACTGGTTCACGCGTTCGGCGAGTTCGGCGGAGTGCGGGGGCGTCAGCAGGGATCTGGTCCAGCTCGCGGACAGTTCCGCCAGTACGGGGTGCCAGCGCAGGACCGGGCCGGGGCGCTCGGGCGGTGGCGTGCCGTACTCGTCGCTGCCGCGCCGGTCCAGCAGGTGCACGGCGCTCAGCACGATCCCGTCCACCAGCAGGCCCACCGGCCACAGCACCATCGTGAGGTAGCCGATGAGGTTGCCGGCCAGCGCCTGGAACGGCAGCCACACCGCCTCGCGCCGGACGACGGGGTCGGTCAGCACGTTCCTGACCCGCTCGGCCAGTTCCCGGCCGTCGAGCGGGAGGTACGGCGTGGGCCGCAGGGGCAGTCCGAGGTAGGCCGCCGCCCTGCGCCGTTCGAACTCCGCGAACCGGTGCAGCGCCTTGGCCGCCTCGGGCAGCGCCGGCAGTCCGATGACCACGACCGCGAAGAGCAGCGCCGCCACCAGCAGGAACGTGGCGACATAGGCGGACAGGGCGATCGGGATGCCGATGAGGACATAGCGCGAGGCGTGCCAGGAACGCCGGACGGCGACCGTCAGCGGGACAGGGGCGGTGCTCATGACACACCACGTTACGGGGGCCGGTCCGCCGCCGGAGTGGCACGGTCACCCCCGCCCGTGGTGGTGCCTGCTGCACCCCCGTCCGGGAGCGCGCACCCTCGCCCCCACCCCCTCGCGCTCATAGCGTTTTCGCAGGTCGGAAAGTACGGATGAAGCGAGGGGACCATGGTGGGGACAACCGCGGCAGTGCGCACGGCGGCGCTGGAGCTGGAGTCGGTGAGCCGCCGCCACGGGCGGCGCGGCAGCGGCCGGGAGGCGGTCGCGCTGGATGCGGTGAGCTGTGTGATTCCCGTGGGGAGCTTCACCGCGGTGGCCGGTCCCTCGGGGTCGGGCAAGAGCACGTTCCTCCAGTGCGCGGCGGGCCTGGACCGGCCGTCGTCGGGCACGGTACGGATCGCGGGGACCGACCTCGGCACGCTCTCCGAGGCCGCGCTGACCCGGCTGCGCCGGGACCGGATCGGCTTCGTCTTCCAGTCGCACGCGCTGAATCTGGTGCCGTCGCTGAGCATCGAGGAGAACGTCGTGCTGCCGCTGGTCCTGGCCGGGGCCGACCCCGGGGCCGCTGACGTGCTGGACCGCGGCCGACTGCTGCTGGAGCGCGTCGGGCTGTCCGGCCGGGGCGGGGAGCGACCGGGGACGCTGTCGGGCGGGCAGCAGCAACGAGTGGCGGTGGCGCGTGCGCTGGTGACCGGGCCCGATGTGCTCTTCGCGGACGAGCCGACGGCTTCGCTGGACCCGAAGGCGGCGGCGCTGGTGCTGGGCCTGCTGCGGGACGCGGTGCGGCTCGACGGCCGCACGGTCGTGATGGTCACCCATGACCCGGTGGCGGCGAGCTGGGCCGACACGGTCATGACGATGGACGGCGGCCGGCTGCGATGACGGTCAACGAAGCGCGGAGCAAGACGGAGCGCGCGTCCGTACGGGCCGGGAGCCGGCGGGCCTCGGCATTCCTGGCCCGCCGCTCCCTGGCGGCCCACCGCCGGGCCTGGACCGCCGTGTTCGCGGCGGCGGCGGCCGCGGCCGCGCTGCTCGGCGCCTTCGCCCTGGTGCTGGGGTCGCTGCTGCTGGCGAAGCCTCCGGTGGAGCGTCACGCCGGGGCCGACGCGGTCGTGGTGGCCGACCAGCGGGTCACGTACACGGCGAAGCCGTGGGGCAGTGAGCCGCAGACGGCCACCGCCCATCTGCCGGAACGGGTGCGGCTGGACCGGTCCGTGGTGGCGCGGGCGGCAGCGGCGGACGGCGTGGCCCGGGCCGTCGCGGACGACTCGGTTCCGGTGACGGTGGGCAACGGGGCGCCGGCGGTGGGCCGTTCCTGGCCGTCCGCAGTGCTCACCCCGTACGAGCTGTCCGAGGGGCGCGCCCCGGAGTCCGCTTCCGAGGTGGTCGTGGACGCGGCGCTGGCGGGCCCCGGCCGACGCGTCACGCTTCAAGTGGGCGGCGTGGCCCGGCAGTACACCGTCAGCGGGGTGGCCGCCGCCGGCCGCCGGGGCCGCCTGCCCGCCGTGTTCTTCACCGAGGCCCGGCTCACCGCACTGGCCGGGCACCCCGGCACCGTCGACGCGATCGGCGTCGTGGCCGAGCGGGGCGTGTCCGCCGACGCGCTGCGGGCTTCACTGGGCGGGGCCGTGGCGGGGCAGGGCGGAGGTGAGCGAGGTCCCCGTGTGCTGACGGGTGCCGCACGGGGCGAGGCGGAGCACGTCGACGCGCTCGGCGGGCGCGGCGATCTGCTGGGGATGCTGGCGTCGATCGCCGCGACCGTGGTCATGGTGGCCCTGCTCGTGATCGCCTGCGCGGTCTCCCAGGCGGTGCACCAGCGCTCCGGCGAACTGGCGCTGCTGCGGGCGGTCGGGGCGACTCCCCGGCAGCTCAGGTCGGCGGTCGGCCGTGAGGCGGGCCGGGTCGCGGGCGCCGCCGCGGTGCTGGGCGCGGCCGGCTCCGTGCCGCTCGGGCTGCTGATGCGGTCGCTGCTGACGACGGACCCGCTGCCGCTGCCCGTCCCGGCGTGGCTGCCGGTCGCGGCAGGTGCCGTGGGCGCGCTGCTCGTCGCCCTGGCCGCCCGGCCGGTGGCGTCGGCGGCGGCGCGTGCGGTGACCCGGATGCGGCCCGCGGCCGCCCTGAGCGCGGCGCGGACGGCGGAGCCGGACGAGCCGGGACGGGTGCGTACCGGCGCCGGTGTGCTGCTGGCGGTCGCGGGGCTCGGTTCGGCGGGTACGGCGGCCACGCTGAGCGGTCGGGCCGCGGCCCTGGCGGCGTCCGGTGCGGCGACCTCGCTGATCATCGCGGTGGCACTGCTCGGTCCGTGGACCGCGCGGGTCTCGATGCGGGTCCTCGGCGCACCGGTCCGGCGTGCGGGCGGGGTCTCCGGGTTCCTGGCCGCCCGGTCCGCCGCCGCGCACCACCGCCGGCTGGGGGCCGCCCTCACCCCGATCGTGCTGGTCGTCGCGTTCGTGTGCGTGCAGCTGGCGGCCGGTGCGACGCTGGAGCGGGCCGCCGGCCGGCAGGCGGCCGACGCCCTGCGGGCGGACCTGGTGGTGACGGGCCCGGCGGCGGGTATCCCGGCACGGGCGGCCGAGGCCGTGCGCGGGGCGCGCGGTGTGGCCGCCGCGACGGGGCTGCTGCGGTCGGCAATCGTCCTGGCACACCGCGACGCGGGCGACCCGGTCCTGGACCGCTTCCCGGTGCTGGGCGTCACGGCGGACCAGCTGGCCGGCACGCTCGACGCCGGGGTCACGGCGGGTGACGCGGCCGGCCTCACGGGCCGGGGCACGGTCGCCGTGGGCAGGGACCGGGCCGACGACCTGGGTGCCGGTGTCGGGGACCGGGTGAAGCTGCGCCTCGGGGACGGTGCGCAGGTAACGCTCACGGTGGTCGCGGTCTACGAACGAGCCCTGGGACTCGGTGAGTTCATGCTGCCCCGCGAGGCGCTGGCCCCGCACGTGTCCGCTGCGCGCGATCAGCGGATCCTGGTGCGCTCGGCTGACGGCGGGAACGCGGCATCGGCCGTGCGCCGCGCGCTGGCACCGTACAAGGGGCTGCGTGTCCGGCCGGCGACGGCGGACGATGTGCGGACCGGCCCGTCGTCCCCGGACCAGGACGAGGCCCTGATCATCATCGGCGTCGCAGTGATCGGCGGCTTCGCGCTGCTGGCCGTGGTCAGCACGCTGGCCCTGATCTCGGTCGGCCGCCGCCCCGAGTTCCGCCTGCTGCGGCTGGTCGGCACGGGGCGCGGGCAGCTGCTGCGGATGCGGGTGCTGGAGACGGGCCTGGTGGCGGTGGCCGGTCTGGCCATCGGGACCGTGGTCGCGGCGATCCCGCTGCTGGCGTTCGCGCTCCCGGCGACGGGCGGCCTTCCTTGCCTCCCGCCGGAGCGGTACGGGGTCCTGGCGGCGGCCGTGACGGCGGCCGCGGCCCTGGGCACGCTGTTCCCGGGGACGCGGGGCGGCGGGCACGGCCCCGCGGTGGGCTGAGGCGCCCGGCCGCCGGGGTCCCGGGCCTCACACCGCGAGCACGTCGGTTCCCGCCGCCCCCGCCAGCGCCTCCAGTACCGGGGCGATCAGCGGATGCGCCTCCGTGCCCCGCCGCACCGCCGCGAAGACCCGGCGGGTGGGCGCGCTGCCCTGCACCGGCCGGACCACCACGCCCGCCGGGGCCACGCCGCGGAGCGCGGAGCGCGGGACCAGGGCGACTCCGGCGCCGGCGCCGGCGAGCGCGACCACCGCGTGGAAGTCGTCCGAGGAGTGTTCGAGGTTCGGCGCGAAACCGGCGTACTCGCAGGCCAGGACGACCACGTCGTGGCAGGGATTGCCCGGGTAGGGGCCGATCCACGCGTCCTTCGCCAGATCGGCGACGGCCACCTGCTCCTGGCCGGCCAGCCGGTGCCCCACCGGGAGCACCGCGTCGAACGGTTCCGAGTACAGCGGTACGCGGGTGAGCCGCCGGTCGTCCTCGCCCGGCGCGCCGCGGTACTCGACCGCGACCGCCACATCGACCTGCCGGTCCAGCACCATGGGGACGCTCGCGTCGCCCTCGGCGTCCTGGACGCGGACCTTGATGCCGGGTGCGGTCCTGTTCAGGGCGGCGATCGCGGGGGCGAGGACCAGGCCGATGCCGGTGGCGAAGGCGGCGACGGTGACCGTACCGGCGTCACCCGAGCTGTACGCGGCCAGTTCGGCCTCGGCCCGTTCCAGCTGGGCCAGCACCGCGTTGGCGTGGGTCAGCAGGATGTCCCCCGACGGGGTGAGCCGGGCGCCGCGGGCGTTCCGCTCGACCAGCCGGTGGCCGGTCTCCTGCTCCAGCGCGGCGAGCTGCTGGGAGACGGCGGACGGGGTCAGGTACAGCGCGGCGGCCGCGGCCGTCACCGTGCGGTGGTCCGCCACCGCACGCAGGATGCGCAGCCGCCGTGCATCGATCATGTGCCCTATTGTCCCAGGTCGCGCGGGATGCCCGGGGCGCGCGCCCAGGTCGTGTCCGCGAAGTCACGTCCGGCCCGGCCCCGCGAGCCCCGCACGATCCGGACGAGAGGCCCTACTCCCCCAGCGCCGCCCGCGCGTCGACGAAGGCGTCGACCGCCCGGTTCACGTCCGCGGTGGAGTGCGCGGCGGAGAGCTGGACGCGGATGCGGGCCGCGCCCTGCGGGACGACCGGGTACGAGAACCCGATCACGTACACACCGCGCTCCAGGAGCAGCTCCGCCATCCGGCCTGCCTTCGCCGCGTCCCCGATCATCACGGGGGCGATGGCGTGGTCGCCGGGCAGGACGTCGAAGCCTTCCTCGGTCATCCGGTCACGGAAGAGCGCGGTGTTGGCGTTGAGCTGCTCGCGCAGGTCTCCGGCGGACTCCAGCAGGTCGATGACCTTCAGGGAGGCCGCGGCGATGACCGGGGCGAGCGAGTTGGAGAAGAGATACGGGCGCGAGCGCTGGCGCAGCAGCGCCACGATCTCGGCCCGGGCGGCCACGTAGCCGCCGGACGCGCCGCCGAGCGCCTTGCCGAGCGTGCCGGTGATGATGTCGACGCGGTCCATCACGTCGTGCAGCTCGGGAGTTCCGCGGCCGCCGGGGCCGACGAAGCCGACGGCGTGCGAGTCGTCGACCATGACCATGGCGTCGTAGCGCTCGGCGAGGTCGCAGATCTCGCGCAGCGGGGCGACGTAACCGTCCATGGAGAAGACGCCGTCGGTGACGACGAGACGGCGCCGGGCCCCGGACGCCTCCTTGAGCTGCTTCTCCAGGTCGGCCATGTCGCGGTTGGCGTAGCGGAAGCGCTTGGCCTTGCACAGGCGGATGCCGTCGATGATCGAGGCGTGGTTGAGGGCGTCGGAGATGACCGCGTCCTCCGGGCCGAGGACCGTCTCGAAGACTCCGCCGTTGGCGTCGAAGCAGGAGGAGTAGAGGATCGTGTCCTCCTGGCCCAGGAAGGAGGAGAGCCGCTGCTCGAGCTCCTTGTGGACCTCCTGGGTGCCGCAGATGAAGCGGACGGACGCCATGCCGTAGCCCCAGCGGTCCAGCGCCTCGTGCGCGGCGGCGATCACGTCGGGGTGGTCGGCGAGACCCAGGTAGTTGTTGGCGCAGAAGTTCAGCACCTCACCGGGGCGGCCGCCCGCGGTGACGGCCACGGTCGCGGACTGCGGGGTACCGATGACGCGCTCGGGCTTGTGCAGCCCGGCGGCCTCGATCTCCTGGAGCGTGGTGCGCAGATCGTCGCGTACGGAGTCGAACATGCGGGATTCCTTAGGGGTTTCGGATGGTCGGGCGATCCGGTGTCAGACGGTCCAGTCGAGGATGACCTTGCCACCGAGTCCGCTCGCCGCGTCGTCGAAGGCCGCCTCGAAGTCGCGGTAGCCGTACCGGCCGGTGATGACGGGGGCGAGGTCGAGACCGCCCTCCAGCAGGACGGACATGGCGTACCAGGTCTCGTACATCTCGCGGCCGTAGATGCCCTTGACCGTGATCATGGAGGTGACGATCCGGGACCAGTCGACGGCGAACTCCTCGGACGGCAGTCCGAGCATCGCGATGCGGCCGCCGTGCGTCATGTTCGCGATCATGTCGCGCATCGCCTCGGGGCGGCCGGACATCTCCAGGCCGATGTCGAACCCCTCGCGCAGCCCGAGCTCCCGCTGGCCGTCGGCGATGGTCTGCTCGCGGACGTCTAGGGCGAGGCTGACGCCGACCTTGCGGGCGAGCTCCAGACGGGCCTCGCTGACGTCGGTGATCATGACGTTGCGGGCGCCCGCGTGCTTGGCGACGGCGGCGGCCATGATGCCGATCGGGCCGGCGCCGGTGATCAGGACGTCCTCGCCGACCAGCGGGAACGACAGTGCGGTGTGCACGGCGTTGCCGAACGGGTCGAAGATCGCGGCGATGTCCAGGTCGACGGGGACCCGGTGGACCCACACGTTGGACGCGGGCAGGGCGACGTACTCGGCGAAGGCCCCGTCGCGTCCGACGCCGAGTCCCAGCGTGGAGCGGCAGAGGTGGCGGCGTCCGGCCAGGCAGTTGCGGCACTTGCCGCACACCAGGTGGCCCTCGCCGCTGACCAGGTCCCCGACGGCGATGTCGACGACGTCGGAGCCGATCGCCGCGACCTCGCCGACGAACTCGTGGCCGAGGACGAGCGGGGTCGTGATGGCCTGCTGGGCCCACCCGTCGTAGTTGCGGATGTGCAGGTCGGTGCCGCAGATGCCGGTGCGGAGCACCTTGATCAGCACATCGGAGGGGCCGGTCTCCGGTTCGGGCACGTCCATCAGCCAGAGTCCCGGCTCGGCCTTCTGCTTCACGAGTGCCTTCACGGCTGCGGCTCCCTGTACCTGGTGCGGCGTTGATGTCCCCGGGCCGGGGGCATGCCGAAGGAAGCCTGCGGCCCGGGGAAGTATGAGAGGGACTGCGTGGCAGCGCGTACGACCGGCTGCCGCGCACCATCCTCCGCCGTCACGGAGCAATCTGCCGTACCCCGCGCCCCAGGTCCATCGAGGTTTTCTTAAGCGCGCCCGCAGCTTGGCTTCACGCCCCGCCGTACGGGCGTGAGGTCCGCCTGCTCCGTTCGGCGGACGGCGGCGGGGACGCGGGCGGGGCGAGGACCGGGGCGGGGCGCAAGCGGCGCGGCCGGGGCCCGGTCGCCGCCCGTTACCCTGACCGGATGACCCAGCACCCCACGGCGGCCGCGCGGAGGCCGGCCAACCGGGGGCCGAAGGCCGCCGCCGGCAACCGGGCCGCCCTGATCTCCGCCGCCCGGGAGATCTACGCCTCGCAGGGTCTGGACGCCCCGCTCTCCGGGATCGCACGCCGGGCCGGAGTCGGGCAGGCCGTCCTGTACCGGCACTTCCCGGACCGGGAGGCCATCGCGGCCGCGGTCCTGGAGGAGAACGTTCGCCAGATCGAGCGGACGGCCGCCGAAGGCACCGCCCTCGCCGGCATCCTCGGAGTTCTGACCTGGCACCTCACCCAGTCGGCGGCCTTCATCAGCCTCCTGCACGCCGACGAGGCGAGCGGCGGCCACCCGCACACCCGCACGTTCGCCCGGGACCTGCACGACCGGGTCGAACGCGCCCTCCGGCAGTGCCTGCCGCCGGGCCACCGGCTGGATGCGCCGGGCGATCTCATGCTCGCCGTCTCCATGGTCTCCGGAGCCGTCGCCGGCCCCACCCACGAGAAGCGCGAGCACCGGGCGCTGGCGGCCTGGGACCTGCTCGGCGTCACGGTGGGGCCGGTGCGGCCGTTCCAGGAGTGACAGGAGCGAGCGGCCACGGGGTCAGCCGCCGTTGGACTGCCGGATACCCTTCGCGAGCGCGTCGAACGTGTACAGGTACCCGCCGGCGGGTCCGCTGACCGTCATGTACGCCTTGGTCCCGCCGGGCGTGATCGCCACGTTGGTCGCCGACTCCAGCCCTTCGGTGCGGGCCGGGACCTCCACCGTCGCCAGGCGTTCGCCGTACTTGCTGTACACGGCCATCGCGGCCCGGCCGTGCAGCGCCTGGTACAGGTTTCCGTCGGCGTCCACGGCGATCGAGTCGGTCTGGGCGATGCCTGCGTCGACGCGGACGGCCGTGTGCCGGCCGGCGATTCCGGGCCGCTGCTCGACGGGGAGGTAGGAGATGCGGTTCTCCGTCAGCTCGCTGATCCACAGCCCTCGGTGGTCCACGTCGAACGAGATGCCGTTCGTCGCGGCGAGACCGCCGGCCAGGACGGTGGCGTCGCCGCCGTCACGGCCGACGCGCACCACGCGTCCGCGTGGCTCGCCCTCGGCCATGCCGAGGGCGTCGCTGACGTACAGACGGCCTTCCGGGTCGAAGGCGATGTCGTCGGGCTGCATCCGGGCGCCGTCGACCTCGCCGGCGAAGAAGGTCCGCCGGTCGCCGCCGTCCGGAGCCAGGGAGACGATCTCGCCGTGGGAGATGTCGGTCAGATAGAGCCGTCCGTCGTACGGGCTGAACTGCGCCGAGGTGTAGGCGCCCCGGCTGTCGGTGAAGAGCGTGCGCACCGTCTTCTTCCGGACATCGACGCGCAGCACCTTCGGCTTCCCGGCGGGCGCGGTGACATCGACGACGTTCAGTCCGCCGTCCGCCCCGAAGACCGGGCCCTCCAGCAGAGTCATCCCGGTCTCCTGGTGCACCGAGGTCAGCCGCATGAACTCACGGGCGGTCACGGTCCCGCCCGGAGCCCGGGACTGAGCCTCCCCGCCGGGAGCGTCGTCTGACTGCCGCACCCGGTCAGGGCCAGGGCAACGAGCGTGGCGAGCACGGCCGGTGAACGGTTCGGGAGTCGTCGCATGGGGGGGTCCTCTTCCTGTCCGAAGATCGACGTGCCTCAGCACCCTAACCGGACAACACTGTCCGGTTGTTGTTACGGTGCGCAAGGCCGCCCGCTTCCATGGCAGTTCGGCCTCCCCGACGGACAGACGCACGACCGACGAAGAGAGGACGAGGCCCTCCACATGACGCCGCCTCAGACGCCGCCCCGGACACCGGCCCCCGACGAACTCGCCGCGCTGCGCCGGCGCTACCACCACGAGCGCGAGCGGCGCGTGCGGCCCGACGGCCCCCGCCAGTACCGGGCCACCGAAGCGGAGTTCGGCTTCTACGCCGCCGACCCGTACGCGCAGGCGCGGGCCGACCGCGAGCCGTTGCGCGACACCGTCGACGTCGCCGTCGTCGGCGGCGGGTTCGGCGGCATCCTCGCCGGGGCACGGCTGCGGCAGCGGGGCGTGGAACACGTCCGCGTCATCGACACCGCCGGCGGCTTCGGCGGCACCTGGTACTGGAACCGGTACCCCGGGATCCACTGCGACATCGAGTCCCACGTCTACCTGCCGATGCTCGACGAGACCGGATACGTACCGCGGTGGAAGTACGCCCCGGGAGAGGAGATCCGGCGTCACGCGGTACGCATCGCGCAGAAGTACGACCTCTGCTCGGACGCCCTGTTCTCGACCACCGTCACCGCTCTGCACTGGGAGGAGGGCTCCCGCAGCTGGGTCGTGACGACGGATCGCGGTGACGTGTTCCGGGCGACGTACGTCGTGACCGCCACCGGCACCCTGTCCGACCCGAAGCTGCCGGGCATACCCGGCATCGAGACGTTCGCGGGGCACACCTTCCACACCTCCCGCTGGGACTACGCCTACACCGGCGGCTCCCCCGAAGGCGCCCTGACAGGACTGGCGGACAAGCGCGTGGGGGTCGTCGGCACCGGCGCCACCGGCGTGCAGGTCATTCCGAGGCTTGCCGAGGACGCCGGGCACGTCTACGTCTTCCAGCGCACACCCTCCACGGTCGACGTGCGAGGCAATCGCCGCACCACGGCCGCCGACGTCGGCGCGGACCGCGAGGGCTGGGCCGGCGCGCGGCGAGAGAACTTCCTGCGGATCGTCTCGGGCGAGGCGCCGGGCGAGGACCTCGTGGCGGACGGGTGGACGTCGTCGGCCGCGCTGCTGGAGAAACTGCTGCCGAGCTTCCACCGTCCCGACGACCGGGCGGACTTCGAAGCCGCCTACGAGGTGGCCGACGCCGTCAAGATGAACGAGGTGCGGACCCGCGTCGAGCGGACGGTCACGGACCCGGTGACGGCCGAGGCGCTCAAGCCCTGGTACCGGTACGCCTGCAAGCGCCCCACCTTCTCCGACCTGTACTACCCGGCGTTCAACCGCGGCAACGTCACCCTGGTGGACACCGCGGACACCCACGGCATCGAACGCGTCACCGAGGACGGCGTCGTGGTGGGCGGCGCCGCCTACGCACTCGACTGCCTGATCTTCGCCACCGGTTTCTCCGTCGGCACCTCCGGCGTCCTCTCCGGAAGGCTGCCCGTCCACGGCCGGGGAGGCACCCAGCTGCTGCACGCGTGGGGGCGGCACGGAATCCGCAGCCTCCACGGCTTCACCTGCAACGGCTTCCCGAATCTGGTCCAGATGGGTTCACTGCAGAACGCGAGCAGCGTCAACTACACGCACATCCTCGACGAGCAGGCCGTGCACGCCGCCGCCCTCGTCGCGGCCGCCGAGGACCGGGGCGCGCTCCTGGAACCCTCCCGCGAGGCCGAGGACGCCTGGCTGGCCACCATGGCGCAGGGTGCCCCGGATCACGAGTGGTTCCACGCCGCGTGCACTCCCGGTTACTACAACCGCGAAGGCCGCGGCCGCCCCAACGGCCCGAACGCCTACCCGCACGGCGCCACCGCCTTCCATCAACTCCTGCGCCGCTGGCGCGAGGAATCCCTGGACGAGGTCCTCAGCGTGTAGGGCCTTCCGTCCGGATCAGGCTGGCCCCCGCAAGCCCGGCATGATCCGGACGAGAGGCCCCGGCCCTCATCGGTCCCGGAGGAACTCCCGCAGATGCCGGACGAGTTCCTCCGGCCGGTCCTCCGGGATCAGGGTGTAGCTGTCCGCGACCTCCACCAGCTCGCCCTTGGGCAGCAGGCCGGCCAGCCGGCGCCCGTGCTCGGGCGGCATGACCCGGTCCTCCGAGGCCCAGACGACGAGCGCCGGGCGGTCGAAGCTGCTCAGCGCCTCGGCCCAGCACAGGAGTTCGGCCTTCGGCGGCACGCCCAGGACGTACTTCCCGAGGTCACGGCGGATCTCCCGGGAGGTCCACAGCGGCCGGAACCAGGCGTCCATCACCGCGTCGGGTACCGGCCGCTTGCTCATCCGGCCCCAGGTCATCGGCAGCCGCCGCATCGGCTTGATCCTCAGCAGCGCGAAGGCCGCCTTCAGGCCGCCGGGCATCCGGGCGGAGGCGTACAGGTTGCTGCCGGGCAGGCCGGGCGGGAAGTTGTCGAACGCCTCGCAGGAGGTGATGACCAGCCTGCCGATCCGCTGGTCCCGGCCGTCCGCGACCAGGGCCTGCGCGCCGCCCCAGTCGTTCATGACCAGGGTCACGTCGGTGAGGCCGAGCGCTTCGAGGAACTCCGCGACCAGCCGGGCCACACCGAGGACCGACAGGTCCGCGTCGGGCCGCATCGGCCGCCGGTGACCGCCGAGCGGCAGCGTCGGCACGATGCACCGGTAGTCCTCCCGCAGGCCGGCGACGACGTGCCGCCACAGCGACCCGTCCATGGCCACGCCGTGGAGCAGGACCACGACCGGCCCGTCCCCGCCGGTGTCCCCGTACGTCACGACGCCTGCGGAGAGCTCCAACTCGGCCATGCGGTAGTCCTCTTCAGCGGGTCCCGGAGTGGTCGCCCCACCGTACCCGGGGCGGCTCACACACCCCTCCTTTGACATGGACAGGTCTTGACCACTGACGTTATCGCTCCCTAATGTGAGCAGGCGTCAGACGTCTGCTGTCCGTTTTCAGAGAATATGGAGTTGCTCCATGCCCGGAAGACGAACCCTGCTCCTCTCGGCCCTGTCGCTACCGCTGGCATCGCTTCTGACCGCGGCCCCCACCACAGCGGCACAGCCCGCCGCCCCGCAGTCCTTCTACGTCGACTGCGGCGCGGCCGCCGCCGGCGACGGAACCCCGGCCGCCCCCTGGAACGCGCTGGCTCCCGTGAACGCCCACACCTTCCAGCCGGGCGACTCGATCCTCCTCAGGCGCGGCTCCGCCTGCACCGGCCAGACGCTCTCCCCCAAGGGCTCGGGCTCCGCCGGAGCACCGGTCGTGGTCGACGCGTACGGCACGGGCGCCAAGCCCGCACTCGTCGGCGCCGGGCAGGTCACCGACGTCGTAAGGCTCGCGGACCAGCAGTACTGGGAGATCCGCAACCTGGACATCTCCAACAAGGGGGCGGCCGCGGCGACCCGGCGCGGTGTCCACATCACCAGGACCGACTCGGGCGCCGGCACCTATTACCGGCTCACGGACCTCGACGTCCATGACGTCAACGGGAACCAGACCAAGAAGGACGACGACGCCAGCGCCGGGATCTTCTTCGAGGTCCTGGGCAACACGACGCCCACGAAGTTCGACGACGTCGTCCT
The DNA here is from genome assembly GCF_044756845.1 of Streptomyces sp. NPDC091416. Classification (NCBI taxonomy): domain Bacteria; kingdom Bacillati; phylum Actinomycetota; class Actinomycetes; order Kitasatosporales; family Streptomycetaceae; genus Streptomyces; species Streptomyces sp. NPDC091416. Next base: position 214,498 of record NZ_JBIVTU010000005.1, on the reverse strand, counting down.
CACGGGCAACACCGTGCGGGCCGTGGACCGTTACGGCATCCACTTCTGGACCCGCTGGATGCAGCGCCCCGAGCTCAACAACGCCAACTGCGGGACGACCTGCGGGGCCTGGACTCCTCAGACGCGGGTCGTCATCCGCGGGAACACCGTCTCCGACATCGGCGGCGACGCGATCGTCCCCCACCACACCGAGGGCGCGCTCCTCGAGTACAACAAGGTCGACGGCTTCCGTGAGCGCGAGCCCGCGCACTGCGCGGCCGGGCTCTGGGGATGGAACACCCAGGACACGCTGTACCAGTTCAACGAGGTGAGCGGCGGAAAGAGCACCTGCGACGGGCAGGGGCTCGACCTGGACGAGGCCAACATCCACACCGTCTACCAGTACAACTACAGCCACGACAACGAGGGTGGCTTCATCCTCCTGTGCAACGGCGGCGGGTCGACGACCGCGGACAACGTCGTCCGGTACAACATCAGCCAGAACGACGGCGGCCAGCTCTTCGACATGGTCTGCGCGAAGACGGCCAACACGCAGATCTACAACAACACCTTCTACCTAGCCAAGCCGGTCGAGATCATCAGCAACTCGAACGGCTCGACGGCGGCGAACGCCACGTTCACCAACAACGTCTTCCACGTGGCGACGGACGGCGCGAGCTACGTCAACGCCGCCGGCCTCGGCTACGACGCCAACGTCTTCTACGGCACCCACCCGGCCGGCGAGCCGGCCGACGCCCGCAAGGTGACGGCCGACCCGAAGCTGACGGCCCCCGGCACGGCCACCTCACGCACGGACGCCGACGGCTACCGGCTCCGGGCGGGTTCCTCCGCCCTGGCCAACGGCGCGGTCGTACCGAACGCGGGCGTACGCGACTACTTCGGCGGCCCGGTCACCGCCGGCTGCGTACCCGACCGCGGCGCTCACCAGTCGTCCACCACGTGTGTGAAGCCGACGGGGCCGACGGCCGGGATCAACCGGATCTCCGCCGGCACCCAGGCGATCGACGTACCGGCGCACTCCACGGCCCAGGGCACCCAGCTGGTCGGCTGGCTCTGGAACGGCGGCGACAACCAGAAGTGGGACGTCACGGCCAACACCGACGGCACGTACACCCTGAAGAACGTGACCAGCGGCCTGTGCGCCGAGGTCTACCGGAACGCGAAGACGGCGGGAGCCGCCATCGACCAGTGGGCGTGCAGCGGCGACGCGAACCAGCGCTGGACCGCCACACCCGCGACCGGGGGCTACCGCCTGACGAGCAAGTCCAGCGGACTCCTCCTCACCGCGGCCTCCACCACGAACGGGGCGCCGCTCACCCAGCAGGCACCCTCCACCACCGCGGTCCAGACCTGGGCCTTCACCAAGCTGTCCTGACCGGACCGCGGCACACGGGGCGGGGCCGGGCGCCGGGAAAGGCGCCCGGCCCCGTTCGCGTCACGGCCGTCCCGCTCAGCCCCTCGGCCAGGGCCGCCCGTCGAGGCGCTCGATGTCACGGTTGAGACGCGCGAGTACGTCCGCGAGCTGGGCCGCCTCCTGCGGGGTCCACTCGGCCAGTACCCGCTGAAGCCCCTCCCGGTTCTCGGCGCGGTCCTTGTCCAGCCGGTGCTCGCCCTCGGCCGTGATGGCGAACTTCCGGGCGATCCCGCCGTCCGGGTCGGGGATGCGCTCGACGACTCCGACCCGGAGCATCGCCGCGGTCTGCCGGTTCAGCGTGGAGGTGTCGAGGCCGAAGGCGTCCCGGAGCTGACCGATGGACATCGGACCCTCGGCCCGGATACGGCTGAGGAGGATGTAGGCGCTCCGGTCGAGCCGCCCGCCGCCCCGCGAGGTCAGCAGACTCATATGCCGCCCGAGCAGCATCGTCTCGAACTCGATCCGGTCCACAGGCATGTCCACGCGAGGCTTCCTTCGACTGCCGGGCTCGCCTCCCCGCAGGGCGGGCGACCTCTTTTGTACATATATACCACAGCTATGCATCATGCACTTGATGTGCATCATACACTTCTCATGTATGGTGCATAGGCAATGCATGGCGCATCCCGCCATGGCCCCGTCGGAACCAGGAGTACGTACGCGTGGACACACCCCACCCCACGGCCCGCGCAGGCGGCGTCGTCGGCATCCTCGCCTTCGCGGGCATCGTGGCCGCGATCACCCAGACCCTGGTGGTGCCACTGATCGCGGAACTTCCGAAGATCCTCGGCACCTCCTCGTCGAACGCGTCCTGGGTCATCACCGCGACGCTGCTCGCCGCGGCCGTGGCCACGCCCGTCGCCGGACGCCTCGGCGACATGTTCGGCAAGCGGCGCATGCTCATCGCGTCCCTGGCCCCGCTCGTCGCCGGTTCGGTGGTCTGCGCCCTGTCCTCCTCGGTCGTCCCGATGATCGTCGGCCGCGGACTGCAGGGCCTCGGGATGGGCGTGGTGCCGCTGGGCATCAGCCTGCTGCGTGACGTGGTGCCTGCCGAGAAGCTCGGTTCCTCCATCGCGGTCATGAGCGCCTCCATGGGCGTGGGCGGCGCGCTGGGCCTGCCCTTCGCGGCCGCCATCGCGGAGAACTCCAGCTGGCGGGTCCTGTTCTGGGTCGTCGCCGCGCTGTCCCTGGCCGTCGCCGTGCTGATCCGGTTCCTCGTTCCCGTCGATGCGAAGAGCGGAGCCTCACAGGGCTTCGACGTGCTCGGCGCCATCGGCCTGGGCATCGCCCTGGTCTGCCTCCTCCTCGGCGTCTCCAAGGGCGCCGACTGGGGCTGGGGCAGCGGCACCACCCTCGGACTGCTCGCCGCCGCGGTCGTCGTGCTGCTCGTCTGGGGCCGGTGGGAACTGCGCGTCGAGGACCCGCTGGTCGACCTGCGGGTGACCGCCCGCCCCCAGGTCCTCCTGACGAACGCGGCCTCGATCCTGATCGGGTTCTCCATGTACGCCCAGTCCCTGGTCGTGCCCCAGCTGTTCCAGCTCCCCGAGGCAACGGGGTACGGCCTGGGTCAGTCGATGCTCGCCATGGGCCTGTGGATGGCCCCGTCCGGCCTGATGATGATGGCCATGTCGCCCGTCGGCGCCAAGGTCTCCGCGGCCAAGGGCCCCAAGGTCACCCTCGCCGTCGGCGCACTGATCATCTCCCTCGGCTACGGCCTCGCCGTACCGATGATCGACGGCGGCTCCACCTGGAGCCTGCTCGCCGTGACCCTCGTCTGCAACACCGGCGTCGGCTTCGCCTACGGCGCCATGCCCGCCCTCATCATGGGCGCGGTGCCGCAGTCCGAGACCGCCTCGGCCAACAGCTTCAACACCCTGATGCGATCGATCGGCAGCTCCCTGGCCGCCGCCGTCATCGGGGTCGTGATGGCCCAGATGACCACCGACTTCGGTGGCCACGCCCTGACGACGGCAGGCGGCTTCCGCGCGGCGATGCTGATCGGCTGCGTCGTCGCCCTCGCCGCCGCGGCACTCGCCGTCCTCATCCCCGTACGGTCACCGGCCCAGAAGGATCCGCTCGCCACGGCACCCACCGCACCCGAGGTCACCACCGCCAAGGTCTGACATGGCCGAAAAGGTTTGAGTGGAACCTCACCACCCGAAACGGTTGTCCTGTCCCTCCCAGGGGCAGGACAACCCGCTTTTACCTCGAACCGGCCCCTGCCCCGGCCGTAGACTCGCCGGATGGCGAAGTATTTCGACGTACATCCCGAAAATCCCCAGCGGCGCACCATCACCGGCGTGGCCGAAAGCATCCGCTCCGGGTCACTCGTCGCGTATCCGACGGACTCCTGCTACGCCCTCGGGTGTCAGCTCGGCAGCCGTGACGGGATCTCCCGCATCCGCACGATCCGCAATCTCGACGACCGTCACCACTTCACCCTCATGTGCCAGAACTTCGCCCAGCTCGGGCAGTTCGTACAGATCGACAACGACGTGTTCCGCGCCATCAAGGCCGCGACACCCGGTCAGTACACCTTCATCCTTCCGGCGACGAAGGAGGTGCCGCGCCAGCTGCTGCACCCGAAGAAGAAGACCGTCGGTGTCCGCATCCCCGACCACGCCGTCGTCCAGGCCCTGTTGGAGGAGCTCGGCGAGCCGCTGCTCTCCAGCACCCTGCTCCTGCCCGACGAGGAGGAGCCGATGACCCAGGGCTGGGAGATCAAGGAACGGCTCGACCACGAGGTGGACGTCGTCGTCGACTCGGGCGACTGCGGCACGGAGCCGACCACCGTCATCGACTTCTCCAGCGGCGAGCCGGAGATCGTACGACGCGGAGCCGGCGACCCCTCCCGCTTCGAGTAGCCGGGCCGAAGGGCCCCTGCCCGGCGCGCGCCCGCCCGCGGTCCGCGACGCTCCGGCCGGCCGGCGGGCGGGTGGATGCGGTGGTGCTCCGGATGCGCACGGGCGGGCCGACGACGCGTACCGGCCTCCGGGTTCACCCGCCCGGGGCCGGTACGCGCGTGCCTGCCGCTCAGGTCCGGGCCACGGACCGGGGCGGTGTCAGCAGTCGGCCCTCATCAGGTCCAGGTCGACCGTGGTCGTCTGCCGCCCGGACACCCTCGCCCCCTTCCCCAGCGTCTGGTAGCCGTCCTTGGCGGCGATCACCGTCAGCGGGTTGTTGCGTCGGTCGATCCACTGGGCGTACGCCCCGTCGGCCTTCGTGACGAACGTCCAGGCCGCCTGTGACCCGTCGACCGCGACCGTGGCCCCGCCCAGCGGGGCCTTGGACGCGTCGCACGCGACACCGCGCACGACTCCGGTCAGCTTGCCCCAGGACTTCGGCGGTTTGACGGTCATCACCACCCCCACCGGCGCCTGGGCGTACGGGGTGTCCTCCCGGATCGACACCGCGCTGCTGTACGCGCCCGGCTGCTCGACCCGCGCGTCGACGGTCACCTTGACCGTGACCGTCTCACCCGGCGCCAGCGTGGTACGGCCCCGGTCGACCGACATCCACTCGATGTCCGTCGCACCGGAGGCGCAGTCGCCGAACCCGGGCAGCATCTCGCTCTCCGGGAGGGCGTTGCTGCCGCCGGTCGCGCCGCCGATCTTGTAGAAGCCGCATGCGGCGCCGCCCCGGTAGCGGGCGGTATTGGCGTTGGGCAGCGGACGCCAGGTGTCCGTGGCCCGGTTGTACGCGAAGCCCGCGTTCGACACCGCTCCGGCGTGCACGCCGGCGGCCACGATCAGCTCTCCGCCGGCCACCGCGTAGCTCGACGCCCAGGTGGCGTCCGGGGCGTCGGCGAGCCGGCTCCAGGAGTCCGAGGCCGGGTCGTAGGCGTACGTCCGCTCGGTCGCGGCCTCGCCGCTGTTGCCGCCGGTGCAGACGACCTTGGCGTCCAGGGCCCCGCAGGCGGCGAACGCCACCGACACCGGGTAGTCGGCCAGCCTGTGCCACGTGTCGGCGCCCGGATCGTAGGCGACCACGCTGTTCGACGTGGGCGTGCAGGAGCCGGTCGTGCAGCCGCCCACCGCGTACAGCTTTCCGTCGAGCACCGCCTGGCCGGCCGCCGAGCGCGGCAGCGGATTGCCCGCGCCGGGAGACCACTTGTCCGCGGCCGGATCGTAGATCCAGGTGTCGGTCTGCGGGCCGTTGGCGCCCCAGCCGGACGCGGCCACGATCTCGCCGTTGACGACCCCGACCGTCATCGCGGAGCGCGCGGCGGGCAGCGGCGCCGCCTCGGTCCAGGCCAGCGTGGCCGGGTCGTACACCCGGACTTCGGCCGTCATGCCGCTGCCCGTGTTGCCGCCGACCGAGTAGATCTTCCCGTCCAGCGTCACGACCCGGTTGTCCATGATGCCGTGCGGATAGTTCGTGACCGTGGTCCACGGGTCGCCGGTCGGGCCGTCGGCCGTCGCGGTCCTCTTGCTCTCCGGGGTCGCGGCCAGCGACACCGGTATGTCCAGCCGTTGTGCCGGGGCGCCGGTGTCCGTCCCGGCCTGCTGCCGGCTCCGGGTGCTCCCGTCGGCCTTCTGCATCACGAACCCCGAGCCGCTCTCGCCGAAGCGCACCTCGGCCGGCGCGGTGCCGGTGTTGGTGACGTCGAAGGTGCGGGTGGCGGTGCGGTCCCCCAGTTCCAGGGTCGCCGCCACGTCGCCCGGTGCCACCGTCAGCCGGCCGGCCTTCAGGGAGAAGCCGGCCTCCGTCACACCGCCGACGTCGACCTGCCGGGTGTGCGCGGCGTAGTTGTCCGCCGACGCGGTCGCGTCCTGCCCGCCGGAGGTCTTGTCGAACATCCAGTAGAACCCGTCCGCCAGCCGCGGATCGTCGGGCGTGGCCACCGTCCTCACCGTCGCCCCGTCCGCCGTCACCTCGGCGCCGTTGACCCCGGCGCCGGTGTTGGCGTCGTCGACGTTGCCGACGAGGTAGCCGCCGCCTTCGACGGCGTCACAGCTCCGCGTGCCCACGAACACGTTGTCCAGCTGCCAGAACCAGTCGAAGTTGGCCTTGTAGTAGTGGAAGCGCACGCGGACGTCGCTGCGGCCGGCCGCCTGCGGGATGGGGATCGAGGTGAAGCGGGGGCCGCGTACGTCGGCCGTCTGCCGCAGCACGTTGGTCCAGGTGGTCCCGCCGTCGAGGCTCAGGTCCACGTCCGCGAGCTCGGACTGGTAGTTGTTGTAGTCCTGGTCGAACCCGATGACGGGCTCCTGGATCCCGGTCAGGTCCATCACCGGCATGACCAGCGAGGTGTCCTGGTCGGCCTCGTAGTCGTAGTAGTCGCTGTCGACCATGGCGAACTTGCCGTCGCCGCCGGTGTGGTTGCCGCGCCGGAACGGGTCGTCGAACGCCCACACGCCGCCGGAGTGGATGTGGTCGATGATCGACCAGCCCGCGGGCAGCGCTCCGTCGTCGAAGTCCGCGTGGGTTCCCTCGTACGTGTAGCGGTAGCCGTTGGCGACGGAGCACCGGGCCGTGTCGATCCTGGCGTCGACGTCGCGCGTCACGTCGTCGCTTCCCACCGCCACCGCCACCGCCTCGGTCGCGGTCCGGTAACCCGGGTAGACCGGCTGGAACGTGAGCTCGTACGACGCGCCTTCCGGCAGGCTGATCGCGTACTCACCGGTCACGGGGTCGGTGTAGTACACCCCGTCCGGCACGCCGGCCACGGTGATCTTGGTGTAGAGCGGCCAGCCCTGCCCGGAGCCGTCGGTGACCCGTCCGGTGACCGCGGAGGAGTCGTACGCGGTGAGCGCGAACGACTGTCGCGGCGTGGCGCCCTGATCGACCTGGACGGTGGCGGTCCGCGTCGCGTACCCGAAGGCCGACGCGGTCAACTCGTATGAGTCGACCGGCACTTCGAGCCGGTAGCCGCCCGAGTCGTCGAGGCCCAGCGTCCGGTCCACGGTGCCGCCGACGACGCGTACCGTCGCGCCGCGCACCGGGTCGCCGGTGGCCTCGTCGGTGATGTCCCCGGACAGCACGCCCGTCGGCCCGGGGTCACCCGCGCGCACCAGGGCCAGCGCGTCCAGCCGGCCCTCTCCGTAGACGTTGTTGTCGTCGGCCGTGCCGCCGCACTGCGGGTCTGCGGTGTCCACGGCGCTGTCGTCCAGCAGGTCCCTGGTCCTCTCGATGTCGCCGACGAGCGACGGCTCGGCGGACCAGAGCAGCGCGATCGCGCCGGCGACGTGGGGTGCCGCCATCGAGGTTCCCGAGGCGGTGCCGTAGGCGGAGCCCGGAATCGATGACCGCACGTTCACGCCGGGCGCCGATATGTCCGGCTTCACCTTGCCGTCCTGGCCGGTGCCGCGGGACGAGAAGGACGCGATCCTGTCGGCGGAGTCGTAGGCGCCGACCGAGTAGTTGACCGTCCGGCTGCCCGGCGACCCCGAACTCTTGCAGCTGGAGCCGTTGTTGCCGTTCGACCAGACGCCGAAGATCCCCGACGCGCTCCAGGCCGCGGAGATGTCCTCCATGAACGGGTCGTTCGACGGGACCTCGGTGCCCCACGAGTTGTTGATGATGTTGGGCCGTTTCGACGGGTCGGCGTCCGAGCCGTCCGTCCGGGTCGGCGCCAGCATCCACTCCCCGGAGGCGACCAGATCCGCGTCCGAGCAGGTCGCGCAGCCGTTGGCGGTGATCCACTTGGCGCCGGGCGCCACGCCGATCTCGTTCGCCCCGCCGTCGGAGCCGACCATCGTGCCCATGGTGTGCGTGCCGTGCCCGTTGGTGTCGCACGGCACGCCGCCGGCGCAGTTGCGCGAGGCGTCGAACCAGTTGTAGTCGTGGGAGAACGTGCCGTCGCCGTTGTTCCCCCGGTAGTGGCCGACCAGTGCCGGATGGTCGTACTGCACGCCCGAGTCGATGCTCGCGATGACGATCCCGTCACCGTCCACGCCGAGGTCCGACCAGACCTTGTCGGCGCCGATGTCCGAAAGACCCCACTCGACGGACTGCGTGGAGCCGTCGGCCGCCTTGACGGGCTCGACCTTCCCGTACGTCTGCGACGGCCACAGCTGGTCCACCCCGGCCTCGGCGGCGAGGGAGAGCGCCAGCTGCCGCGGTCCGTCCTCGACGAACACCGCGTTGGTCGCCCAGAACGACCGGTAGTCGACGCCGGCCTTCTCCAGGGCGGCGATCACCCTGCCCTGCGATCCGGCGGCCGTCGCCCGGAGCCGCTTGACGACCTCGGCGCCCCGCCGGTCCCAGTCGCCGTCGCGCACCTTCGACAGATCGGCCCGGTCGTCGAACCGTACCCAGAAGTCCGCCTTGCCGTCCGACTCCAGCTCGGCCGACAGGCCGGGCCGGATCCTGTCCTTGGCCGGCGCGGCCTGCGCCGCGGGTACGGCGACCAGGCCGGCGGCCGCGACGGCCATCCCCACGAGGACGCCGACGACAGCACGTCCCCGTCTCCTGCGCCTCGGTGTCACGGGCATCGGACGCCCCCGTCCCTGCGCAGGGCCGTCCGGGGCGTGGCCGCACCGGGCCGTCTGTCAGGCGTCATGAGTCCTCCACGGACGAGAAGCGCGTGAGTTCCGGGCATGCCCGCCGTCGGCGTGGCGTCCGGCGGGGTCAGCATCCGACCCTGGCCAGGTCGAAGTCGGCCGTGGTCGGCGAACGGCCCTTGATCCGGACCTGTCGCCCCTGGGGCCGGTAGCCGTCCTTCGAGGCGTAGACGTCGAAGGGGTTGTCGCGTCCGTCGATCCAGTGCGCGTACGCTCCGTCGGCTCCGGTGGTGAACGTCCACGTCGTACGGGGCGAGCGGACCGTGACCGTGGCCCCCGGCAGCGGTGCCTCGGTGGCGTCGCAGGCCACCCCGTTCACCGTGCCGACGAGCTTGCCCCAGGACCTCGGCGGGGTGACGGTCATCGTCACCGGCACCGGACTCGGCGTGGCGTAGGGGGTGTTCTCGCGGATCCGTACCGAGCCGCTGTACGTGCCCGGCTGGTCGACACGCGCGTCCATGGTCACCCGCACCGTCAGCGACTCGCCGGGCGCCAGGGTGGCCCCGGCCTTGTCCAGGGACATCCACTCGGCGTCCTGCTCGCCGGCGTCGCACTGGCCCAACCCGGGGAGCATCTCGCTCACCGGACCGGCGTTGTAACCGCTCGTCGACCCGCCGATCTTGTAGAAGCCGCACGCGGCGCCGCCCCGGTAGCGGGCGGCGCCGGCGTTCGGCAGCGCGTGCCAGGTGCCGGTGGCGGGGTCGTAGGCGTGGGCGGCGTTGGAGAGCGTGCCGTCCTGCACACCGGAGGCGACGACCAGTTCGCCGCCCGCCACCGCGTGGCTCGCGCCCCAGACCGAGGACGGGGCGTCGGCGCGCCGGCTCCAGGTACCGGAGTCCGGGTCGTAGGCGTACGTCCGGTTGGTCGCGGCCGTTCCGTCATTGCCGCCGGTGCACACCACCTGGCCGTCCAGCGCGCCGCAGGACGGGAAGGCCACGGCCAGCGGGTAGTCGGCGAGGGTCTCCCAGGTGTCCTGCTCGGGGTCGTAGGCGACGACGTCGCTCGCGGTGGGTGTGCAGCCGGCGGTCGTGCAGCCGCCGACCGCGTAGAGCCTGCCGTCGAGGACCGCCTGGCCGGCCGCCGCACGCGGCACCGGATTCCCGGCGGCGGCGGTCCACCGGTCCTCCAGCGGTTCGTACACCCAGGTCGAGGCGCTCGGCCCGGCGGCCGCCCAGCCGGACGCGGCGACGATCCGGCCGTCCACCACGCCGACGGTCATCCCGGCACGGGCCTCCGGCAGCGGCGCCGCCCGCGTCCAGACCAGGGCGGCCGGGTCGTACACCCACATGCCCGCGGTGATGCCTCCGCCGCCGCTGCCGTTGCTGCCGCCGACCGAGTAGATCTTCCCGTCCAGCGTCACCACCCGGTTGTCCATGATGTTCTGCGGGTAGTCCGCGATGCCGGTCCACGGGTCCGCGCTCGGCCCGTCCACCGCCGCGGCCCCGTCGGCGTTCCCGGTGGCCGCCAGCGACACCGGCACGTCCAGCCGCTGGAGCGGCGCTCCCTCGGCGGTCTCGATCGCATGCCGGGTCAGGGTCTCCCCGTCGGCCCGGCGCATCACGAACCCGTCGCGCCCCTCACCGAGCCGCACCTCGGCGGGCGCCGTGCCGGTGTTGGTGACGGTGATCGGACGGGTCTCGCTCCGCTCCCCGAGCTCGGTCTGCGCGGTGACGTCGGAGGGTGTCACGTCCAGGCGGCCCGCCTTCGCCCCGAAGTCGGCCCGCGTCACGCCGCCGACGTCGGTCTGCACCGTGGCCGGGAGGTAGCCGTCCGCAGTCGCGGTCACGTCCTGCGTGCCGGTCTTCTCGGTGAACATCGAGTAGAACCCGTCGGGCAGGGCCGGGTCGTCGGGCGTCGGCGCGGTCTTCACCGACACCTCGCCCGCCGCGACCAGAGCTCTGTCGAGGCCGAGGCCGGTGTTGGCGTCGGTGACATTGCCGGTCAGGTAGGCGCCGCCTGCCGTCGGGTCGCAGGTGCGCCCGCCGATGGCGACGTTGTCCAGCTGCCACCAGCCGTCGAAGTTGGCGTTGTAGTAGTGGAACCTCACCTGGGCCTGCGAGGCGCCGACCGCTTGCGGGATCGGGATCGTGGTGAAGCGCGGCCCGCGTACGTTGCCGGTCTGCCGCAGCACGTTCGTCCAGGTCCGGCCACCGTCGAGACTGAGGTCGACGTCGGCGACCTCGCCCGAGCGGTAGTAGAAGTCCTGGTTGAACACGATGACCGGGTCCTCGAACGCGGCCAGGTCCGTCACGGCGGTGGTCAGGACGGTGTCCTGCCGGTTGCCCGCCCCGAAGTAGTTGCTGTCGGCGGTCGCGAACCCGCCTTCGCCGCCGCTGCGGTTGCCCCGGTTGTGGGAGTCGTCGAACCGCCAGACCCCGCCGTCGCCGTACAGATCGGTGACCGTCCAGTTCGCCGGCAGGGCTCCGTCGTCGAAGGCGGCGGTGTACGTGTAGCGGTAGCCGTTCGCGGTGCAGGTGCTCGCGTCGACCGGGACGCCGACGTCGCGGGTGACGTCGTCGGCGCCCAGGTCGATGTCGCGGGTGACCGTCTCGTAACCGGGGTAGTCCGGCTCGAACTTCAGCTGGTACGAAGCTCCCTCGGGCAGGGCGATCTCGTACCGCCCGGTCACCGGGTCGGTGTGGAACTCCCCACCCGGCCCGCCCGTCACGGTGATCTTCGCGTACAGCGGCCAGCCGTGCCCGGACCCGTCGCTCACCTTCCCGGTCACCACCGACGTGTCCGCGGCGGCCGGCACGTCGGCGGAAGAGGACGGGACCCGCACGGTCCGCTCGAACGCCTGTGCTGCGGGCCCTGCCACGCCGAGCGCGGCAACCACCGCCGCGACCACCGACCCGACCACCGCGGCCCTGGCGGACCGCCGCCATCTCCGCGCCCTCACCTCCGGGCTCCCGGACGGACCGACCATGCGATCGTCTTGGTCGTACGCGGGCGTCTGCCAGACATCATGAGCCTCCACGGATCACTGCCGACAAGCTACGAGCGCCCCACCTTCCGAAGTTGCCCATGCACTGTCAACGCCCCTATGGATGATGGGAGTTGACGAAATACCGTGGTGTACCGGACACACGCCGCCGCCTTGCCCGCGCGGGCCGGCGAAGCCGAGGACGGGTCGCGCATGCAGGCCAGAGCGGCGCCGGCGATGCCGTCGCCCGAGCTCGCGGGCCGGTGACCGGCCGTGCCCCACTGGCGAAAAGTGGCCCTTGCCGGCCGGCCTGGCGAGACTGCGTCATGACGCACATTCGCCATCCCGCCGGGAGCTGTTGCGGCAGCGGCCCGATGGCGGCGTACGACTCGCTCCCGCGCTGTGCCAGGATGCGGCTCAAGGGTCCGCGAGGGCCTCCGCCCACCCTCCCTCCTGCCACCTGGACGCCCCTCGTCGGGCCCGCGAAAGGCTGAGTTCCCGTGCCCCGTGCCGTCACCCTGATCCGTTCAGCCGCCCTGTCCGACGTCGCCGAGTACGCCTACGCGGCCACCGCCCCCGCCGAGGCACGGCTGATCTTCCTCGCGGGCGCGTGCCCGCTGAACGAGGACGGTTCGACGGCGGCCGTCGGCGACTACGCGGGCCAGGCGGCGAAGGCCCTGGAGAACATGCGGACCGCGCTCAAGGACGCGGGCGCGTCCCTGGAGGACGTCATCAGTACCCGTGTACTCGTCGCCTCCACCCGGCAGGAGGACCTGGGGACCGCCTGGAAGGTGGTCCGGGACGCGTTCGGCGACCATGACGTGCCCAGCACCCTGATGGGCGTCACCGTGCTCGGCTACCACGACCAGCTCGTCGAGATCGAGTCCGTCGCCGCCGTCCTGGACGCCTGACACCGCCGGGAGCCGGGCCGCGGCTGGTCGGTTCAGCAGGTCCCGCTCCGCGCGGACCGTCTTCCCCGGCCACCCCGGTGGTACGCGCTCCAGCACGGCCCACCGGTCCGCCGGAGCCTCGACCAGCACCAGCCCGCGCCCGCCCTCCGACCCGGGCGGCGGTGCCACGACCGCCCCGGGCCCGGCGGCCGGCATTCGCCCCGGGTGTCGGTGACTTCGATACGGAGCGTGCCGATGCCCTCCGGGCCGCCGGCGGCGAGGGCGAGCAGCAGTTCGAAGGGCTTGGGGGAGCGCTCGCGCTGGTGTCCGCGTGAGCGAGCCGGCGCCGCGTCCGTCGGGGAAGCGGAGCCGGTACGCACGGTGTGACGCACGAGCCTCAGGCCACGCAGGTCAGTTCCCGATGGCCGGCAGCGCGTGCCCGCCCCGTCCGGAGTAGACGGCGTCGTAGACCGGGCGCTCCTTCCCGTCCGAAAGGATGTTCCGGACCTCTCCGTCGACGACGAACGTGGTGGAGCCGCCCCCGTCGAGGTTGAGCGCGTCGATGGCGCCGAGGTCCTCCATGACCTTCGCCAGGTCGTAGATCGGCACGCCGCGTCGTTCCTGGGCCTTGGCGGTGACGGTGACGAGGAGGGTGCGCCCCCAGCCGTCCACGCCGATGGCGGTACGGGGGGCCGTGTCGGGGCTGCCCGGGAGGGCCACGACCTCACCGTTGACCATCAGCTGGTGCGTGCCGTTGACGACGTCGACGGACGGATACGCCGGGTTCAGCGGGATGTCCTCGTCGTCGCTCGGGTCTTCGGGGTCGGTCGGGTTCTTCTTGAATCCGATGTCCTTGACGCTCTGCGTGTAGGTGAGCTTCGCTCCCAACGGGGCATTCTCGGTGAGCCACTTGGCCCCGCCGTCGGCCTCCGTCACACCGATCCCCTGGAGCACCTTGCCGCCCGGAGGGACGGCCATGCCGCCACGCGTCTGCTTCACCTGGACGACATAGCCGTCCTTGTCGACGGCGACCTCGACTCCGTCGGCGTCGTCCGCCGCCACGAAGGGCGTGTGGTCGGGAGCAGGCGTCGTCCGGCCGTAGGCGGAGGTGAAGACGACGATCTCGCTGAAGTCCTGGTAGTAGGGGCCGCCCTCGAGTTTCCGGCCGTTCTGGTCGTAGTAGTAGAGGGCCTTGCCGTTGGCGTCCCGCTCGGCGGGAATGGTCCTGTCGCCGTTCTCCTGCTGGCAGAACGGGATCCAGCCCGGGTAGCGGTTGAGGCCGTCGACGATGCGGGTGACGTCGTCGGTCGCGCCCGGGGTCTTCATGTCGGACTTGATCTCGATCGAGGTCGTGATCCTGGTGAAGTGGGGCCGCCCGTGCTGGAGGACGACCGCGTTCTGTCCCTTCATGCAGGACGCCCCCTGGACGACGTCGTCCTGGACGGAGAGCATCATCGGGATCGACCGTTCCTCATGGATGATGCCGCCCGCGGCGTCCTCGTCCATGGCGGCGACGGAGAAGCCGCCGTTGACACCGACGTACGGCGCGTCGTATTCGGTCGTTCCGACGGTGTCCAGCATCGCGGTGGTCGTCTCCTTCACGCCCACCGCCGCTCCGAACGTGCTGCCCAGCGTGACCGCGCCCATGTCGGGGTCGATGACCGCCACGCGGACGACGAGGGGGGAGGTCGTGCTGGAGTACGTCGTCCGCTCGATGCCGTCCGTGACCGTCTGGGGGTGGCCGGTCAGACCGTCCAGGACCGACGTGACCTCTTCGGTCGTGGGGTCGTTCGCGGCGCTCGCAGTGGACTGTGTCAGGGCCAGCGTCGCCAGGGCTATGGAGACGGCCGCGATACGGCGGCGCGTGGTGTTCTTCTTCTCCATGGTCAGCACTTCGATTCGGAGTCGGCGAGCTTGTGGGAGCTGATCTTCCGCTGGTACTCCGTGGGAAGCGTCGTCTCCTGGCCGGGCGGAACGACGTAGGCGCGGATGGTCCGGGTGCCGACGTGGAACGGCCCGTACCCGGCTCCGTCGTAGAAGCAGGCGACCTTCTGCGTACGGTTCGAGACGGACACGACCTTGTCGTGCCAGGTCGACGAGTAGGCCTTGTTGCCCGTCACCCCGCCGGGCAGGACGTCGGGCTCAAGCGTGCCCGCGGCGATGCCGCGCCCGCTGGGATCCTGGAAGATGCACAGGCGGGTGGGCTGGCAGCGCTCGAACCCGGTCCGGCAACCCGGCTTCGACTTGGCGAACTTGTGCGAGGCGGGCACCACCGTCTGGACGCCCCCGGTCTTGGGCAGGTCACCCCCGAGGTGCCCCGGTCGGACGGACTGCATCTTGAGCCCGCCATAGCTCGCGCCCTCGTACAGGCAGCCCCACGAGCGGGTGTTGTTGCGGAAGGAGACGAAGGTCTTCCCGGCCAGGGCCGTGTTGGCCTGGTAGTCCAGGACGGGACCGTCCTGGAGGGGGAAGGAGACCATCTCGCCGTTGCCACCGGACTCGGTGTAGAGGCAGAAGGTGCCGGCCGGGCAACTGTCGTACGCAGCCCGCGCCGGTCCGGCCTGGAACCACACGAGCGTCGCAGCCAGCATCAGTACCGCCGGCCCCACTGCGGGCAGACGGCCGAACAAGTTCTTGATCGTGTTCACGCCAGAGACCATACGTGCACCGGCCCCGCGTCCCTCTGTGGGATGCGGGACCGCTGCGAGCGTCTCAGGCCACGCGGGTAGCCGCGGACGATGTGCGGCTGACGTTGGCGTCCGCGGAAGAAGCGGCGGGTCCCGGCGGCGAGTTCGGCCTGGTTCCGGCGCTCACACTCCACCAACGCCCAGAACCCAAACCGTTTCGGATCAATAGGAATGACCTATAGCGCCTGCTGTCATTTCGTCTTTGCTTCGCGTTCTCCCCCGGTCGTACCGTCAAAACCACGCAGACGCGTACGACATCACCGAGGGGACCAGCGGCCATGAGCACGACGGAATTCGGACCGGCAACACGAGAGCTCACCGGAAAGCGGGCCGTGGTCACGGGCGGCTCGCGCGGAATCGGAGCGGCCATCGTGCGCCGACTCCGCGACGTGGGCGCCGAGGTGCTCGCCACCGCGCGGTCGGCGCCGGGCGCGGTGCCGGAGGGGGTCGCCTTCGTCGAGGCCGACGTACGGACACGGGCCGGGGCCGAGGCCGTCGCCGCGGCTGCGGAGAAGACGCTCGGCGGGGTGGACATCCTGGTCGACAACGCCGGTGGGGCAGGACCGTTCCTGAAGACCGCGGACATCCCGGACGAGGAGTGGCGGAACCAGCTGGACCTGAACTACCTGGCCTCCGTACGGCTGGACGCCCTGCTGGCGCCGGGGATGCGGGACCAGGGTTCGGGTGCGATCGTGCACGTGTCGTCGGCCGTGACCCCGTTCGCGCCGCCGCCGTTCCTGCACTACACGGCGGCGAAGGCCGCGTTGGAGAACTACAGCCGAGGACTGGCCCAGGAGTTGGCGCCGTCCGGTATCCGGGTCAACATCGTCAGCCCGGGAAGGACCGAGACCCCCGGCGGCGAGGCGACGCGGGAGGAGTGGGCGCGCTTGCTCCCGGGGTCCGGCGCGGACAACGGTGGTGTGCCGCTGGGGCGGATCGGCCGGCCCGACGACATCGCGGACGCCGTACTGTTCCTCGTTTCCGACCGGGCGAGCTGGGTGACCGGAAACATTCTCACCGTGGACGGCGGAGAATTCCCCAGAAGCTGACGCGCCCGGAATTCCGGGACGCTGAAGGAAATGGCCACCGTCGGGTTCCGGGAAGAATGAGCCCTCACCGGCCCGACAAAGAAACCGGCCCCGGACGCGAGGCGTCCGGGGCCGGGAATGTGATGCCGATCGATCCCTACTTCAGCCCGAAGGCCTTGTCGATGGTCTCGACCGTGCGGCTGCCCGCCGCGTCCCACAGTTCGGCCCTGACGGACGCGTGACCGTTCGTCTTCGCGAGCTTCGGGTTCTGGGCCGTGACCCGGAAGGAGTCACCGTCCAGCCGCCGTACGTCGGCCGCCTTCCAGGTCTTTCCGCCGTCGTAACTGAGCGACACCTTCGCGCCGGCCAGCTTCTTCGAACCCGACCAGCCGGTGGCGCGGTAGCCGTCGAGGGTGAACGTGTACTTCTCGCCCGCCTTCACCCGGTTCAGCAGGTCGGCCTTCATGCCGTAGTGCGGAAGGATGACCGCCATCGGCTCACAGGAGGCGACCATGCCGACGAAGTCCTTGCACAGCGTGTCGTCCATGCCCTGAGGGGCGTCCGCGCGGAAGGAGTACTCGGTCTTGCTCGTCGAGTCGGCGAAGCCGTTGGCCGCCTCGTAGGTCGTGTCCAGGTCCAGCCGGTAGACGGCCTTGTCCTTGATGATCCAGGGACTGCTGACCGGCACCTCGACCCCGTCGCGGTAGAAGGCCATTCCCAGTGAGGTCTGCCCGTCCACGCTGTAGTGCTCCGGGTCGGAGTCACCCGCCACTCCGGGGAACGGCGCGATACCGGCATCGGTGCTGCAGAAGTTGCACGAGAACCGGGCTCCCAGAGGAGCGGAGTGAAGCGCGGGAGCGAACCACTCCTCGGTCACGGAGCGCCCGGGGCGGTAGGTCTCGGTCCGGCCGGACATCTCGGGACCGAACCGGGAGGTTCCCACTGCCTGGCGGTACACCTGACCGGCCTTCGCGTAGACGTAGTCGTCCCGCTCGTGGCCCCGCAGGAGGGGCTCCGGCACCCGGACGGCGATCCGGGAGGTCGCGCCGCTCCAGATCTGCTGCTGGTAGTAGCTTCCCTGCTCCGTGCCGTAGCCGTGGAAGCGGTTCGTGACCTTGGCGAAGTCACCGCGACGGGCCCTGACCGTGAGGTCGGCCGGGATGGTGTTCTCGAAGTCCCACTGCCCGCCGTAGGCGAACGTGGACTCCTTCTCGCCGTGAAGCGTCAGCCGGACGGGGGACTTGCCCGCCGCAGCGAGCCGGGCGGACAGCCTGGTGCCGTCCTTGTAGTCGAGCACCGCGAGGGGAATGGTCAGCCCCGAGCCGAGCACGGCGTACACCGGCCGGTCGGTGACACGCGTCTGAAGGATCGCGGCGGCGCCCGCCGCCTCCAGAAGTTCCGCCGCCTGGACAATGGCCTGAGCGTCGTCGTGGACGAGCGCGACCTTGCCCTTGACGTCCGCTCCGGCGATCTCCTCCGGACTGCCGCTGCCCACGTCGACGAGGGTCAGGGTCCGGTCGCCCTCGAAGCGCACGAACTCCTCGTAGGTGCGCGGCGTGAGCGTGAAGCCTCCGCGCCCGGTGACCTCCGCCGTCATCAGCGGAGCCCGCTCCCGGTGGTAGAAGGAGGTCACCAGCTTGCCGGACGAGGGCTTGGCGGCCGGGATCGCTCCCAGGTGACCGGTGGTCACGAACGCGTCGCCCTCAAGGGCGATGCTCGCGCCGCGGCCGGCGGCGGTGGTCCGCCGGAGCGTGTGCGCGTACCCGGAGTTCACACGCGGACGCTTGTCACCGGGTACGTCGAGCCGGAAGTCCGTTGCCTTGGTCGCGTCGACAGCGACCTCGACAGGCTCATCGGCAACCTTCACGTCGGGGAGGCTGAAGAGGTCGTACGCGTCGGAGTAGCCGCCGCGGAACCCCATGTCGCCCGTGCCGATCGCACCGTAGAGGGCGTAGGAGCCCTGCGGCATCCGCAGCTTCAGGCTGTCCTGGCGGGCGAAGGGGAAGGACTCGTAGTAGTCGCTGTCGAGGCCCATCACGACGAGCAGACCACTGTCAGGGGCCGCGCCGTGGCGGTCCTTCAGACCGACGGTGACTCCGTAGCTCTCGGTCTCCTTGGTGAAGCCGAGCGCCGAGGTGGCGGTGGCTCCGTCGTCCGTCGTCGCCGTGATCTGCCCCGAGTACGTCGCGGCTGCGAGCAGATTGGGATCGAGCGTGACGGTGACCTCGGCGCTGCCGCCCGCGGCCAGCGTGACCGCGTCCTTGTCGAAGGTCAGCGCACCGTCGGTCAGGGTTCCGGACGCGGTGCCGGCGGACAGCTTCACCGTGGTGGCGGCGTCGGTCGGGTTGCTCACCGTGAGGGTGCGGGTCTGCTTCTCGTACGGCTGGTTCTTCTGGAACCAGATCATGCCGAAGTCGACCGGGCTCGACAGGTCCACCTTCGCGTTGAGCGAAGCCGCCACGTCCACGCGGCCGTTGCCCTGTTCCTGAACCGTGTAGTCCGCGGACGGCGTGGTGTGGGAGGTGAGTTCCGCCTTGATCCGCTCACCCGGCCAGTCGGGATGACGCTGGACGAGAATGGCGGCCGCGCCCGCGACATGCGGCGTGGCCATCGAGGTGCCGCTCGCCGAGGTGTAGTCGGCGTCGACCACGGAGCCCATGGCAGTGCCTGCCGCCCTGGCCGCGACGATGTCGACCCCGGGGGCCGTGATGTCCGGCTTGATGGCGTGGTTCTCGCCGACCGGGCCGCGGCTGGAGAAGTCGGCGAGCGCGTCGGCATGGTCGACCGCACCGACGGTCAGAGCGGAGGCGGCGGCGCCGGGGCTGCCCACGGTGGAGGCACCGGGCCCGGTGTTGCCCGCGGCGACGACGAACAGCGAGTCGCTGGTGGCGCTCAGCCGGTCGAGGGCCTGGGACGTGGGGTCGTCGGCCGTGCCCTCGTCGTCGCCCAGGCTCATGCTGACGATGTCGGCGCCCTGCTCGACCGCCCACTCCATACCGGCGATGACACCGGAGTTGGCGCCGGAGCCGCTGTCGCTCAGGACCTTGCCGATGAGGAGCTTCGCCCCGGGGGCGACGCCCTTGAGGCGGCCTGCGGACGCGGCGCCGCTGCCGGCGATGGTCGAGGCGACATGGGTCCCGTGGCCGTGTCCGTCCTGGACGGTGGCGGTACCGACGAAGCTCTTGGTGCCCAGGACACGGTCCTTGACGTCGGCGTGGTTCAGGTCGATGCCGGTGTCGAGTACGGCGACCTTGGTGCCGGTGCCGTCGAACCCGGCCGCCCAGGCCTCGGGGGCGTGGATCTGCGGGACGCTCTTGTCGAGGGAGACCTTCGACGGCGCGTCGTACCAGATCTTGGCGACGCCCGAACCGGCGGACGCCGTACGGCTGTTGCCGGCGGTACGGGGCGCGGCAGCCTTCCAGAACGAGACCGCCTCACTCTTGTCGACGTGCAGCGCCGCCATGTCCACCCGGTCCAGGACCAGGCCGCGTTCGCTCCCGGGAAGAAGGTCGGCGCGCTTGCCCAGAGTGGACCGGGACGGCTTGTCGTCGTAGGAGACGATGACCGGCAGCGAGTCACCCTTGCTGTCCGCCTGGCCGTCCCTGATGAGCTGGGAGACGTTGAAGAGCCGACGGTCCAGGGTCTTGGCGCCGAGGCCGGAGAGGGCCGACGCGGGATAGACGTGGAGGTCGCCGTCGGGGTCGGTGACCGTCTGGAAGTTCTTCGGGTTGCCGGGCGCCGGGGTGATGGTGGCGGACTGCCGGCCGTCGGCGGCCGTGATGACCGAGACCCGGTCGCCGGTGACCAGGGTGACCTGGACGGGCTTGGCCGCCGTCGGCAGAGAGCCGCCCTGTGGTGCGGCGGGCTGGGCTACTGCTGCGGTGCCGGAACCGACCGCGGGTATGAGGGCTCCGGTGGCGATCACCGTGGCGATGGCGATCAGCCGTCTGCCACGTCTGCCGCGAGAGGGACTGTGCACGTACGTCTCCTTGGGTGGGGAGGGGGAAAGACCGCACGCCGAAATCCGGACACGACAGCCTGGGATCAGAGGGATCCGGCCGGATGACCAGCGCGCCATCGGAGGCTATAGCCCGTCAGGTGCGCCGGTGAGGCTCCATGGGTGTCGCATATGCGCCACCTGTGAACGCCGGCGGAACAGGTCCCGGGGCCGAGGCGGACCGTGGGACCCCCCTCAGTCCGGCACCTCGATCCAGCCTCGGCGCGCCGCGTGCCAGCCCAGTTGCATACGGGTCGCCACCCCGGCCCGGTCCATGAGGCTGCGGGCCCGGCGCACGACCGTGCGCCGGGCGATACCCAGATGGCGGGCGACCGCGTCGTCCGTGAGTCCGCTGAGCAGGAGGGCCAGCAACCGCGCCTCCTCGGGGTTCAGTTCGCCGTTCTCGGCCCCGGTGACGCCGCCGGTCGGGTCCAGGGGCACGCTCTCGTCCCAGACTCGTTCGAACAGCTCGATCAGCCCGTCCAGCAGGGGTCCGTGGGTGATGACGACGGTCGTGCCGGGTCTCAGTGCCACGTCGGCTGCGGCGGAGAGGACGGCCCGTTCACGGTCGACGATCATCATCTTCATCGGAAGACGGGCCGTGACCCGCGCCTTCTCCCCGGCTTCCAGACACTGATCGATGCGGGCCAGCGCCCCCGGGTACTCGACAGCCTGCTGGCCGTACACGGTCCGGTAGACCACCCCCCGGGCGAGCTGGTCCAGTTGGGTGCCGTTGTCCACGGACAGGTAGGGCGGCACGTCGAAGTGGAGCACCTCGTGCCGTGCCCGGAGCAGCAGGCTGTCCCGCGGCGACATCACCCGCCCGGGGGGCTGCGGAGCCGCGGCGGAGACCGACGCGGGCGTGAGCGGGCGGGCGCCGGCCTGCCGGATCGCGGGCGCCTGCCGCACGAAACCCTCCAGGGCCCGCTCGAAACGATCGGGGGTCAGCCCCAGCCGAGCCGCGAGTCGCGGTAAGCCGCCGGACCCCTCGCGCACCGCTTCGCCGGAACGGCGCGCTTCCTCTTCCGACGGCCCGATCGCCTCCATGTCCACAGCCACCTCCGCGTTCGGCCGCGCGCGGCCCGGCCCCGGTTCTTCGCCGGAGACTATTCCGAATCTTGGGAAGTTATCCGGAATCTGGCAATGGGGTACCGGCGGGTCAGGGCGTGATCGATTGCACGTTTGAGCAGGCTGTGGAGGGGTGGAGCAGGCACCTGACGGGCAGCTGGTCGCGGTGTCCGCTCACCCGGCGATGAGAAACTATGTGGTCGCGTGCGGTTCGTCGCTGTCGGAATGATCGTGCTGCGAGGACTCGGTCCAACTCTCCCGGCGCAGCAGGCCGAGCAGCGCCGTCTCGCCCGGCCCGGCCCCCTGCCGGAGCACCGCGATGACGGGCCGGGACACGGCCGGCGACACCGGCCGGACCAGGTGCTCGTGGCCGTGCGGCACCGCGGAGACCGGGACGAGCGTGGCGCCCAGCCCCTGGGAGGCCCAGCGCACGGCCGTCGCGGTCTGGGAGACGCGGGCGGTGGTGGCCGGGGTCAGGCCGTTGTCCCGCAACACACCCTGGAGGACGCCGTCGAGCGCGCTGTCGCGGTCGAACCGCACCCACGACTCCCCCTCCATCTCGCGCAGGTCCACCCGGTCCGCGGCGAGCCGCCGGTCCCCGGCGCCGAGCACCACGACGAACTCCTCGTCGCCGAGGCGGTGGGCGTCGGCGGGGCTCCGCTCGCACGCCGCCATCAGGGCGAGGTCCAGCACGCCCCGGCGGCACAGCCGCTCCAGCTCCGCGGAGCTCGTCTCCTCGAAGACGGTCACCTCCAGGCGCGGGTAGCGGCGCCGCAGCGCGGCCAGCGCACCCGGCAACTGCCGCGTACCGAAGCCCAGCTGAACCGCCACCACCAGCTCGCCCACCAACTCGTCGGCACCGGCCCGCGCGGTCGCCCTCGCCTTCCGCGCCGCGCTCACCGCGACCTCCGCCTCCCGCAGGAACGCGCGGCCGACGGCCGTGGCGACGAGCCCGGCCGGCGTGCGGGCGAACAGCTCCACGCCGAGCTCGCGCTCCAGGCCGCGGATCTGCTGGGACACCGAGGGCTGAGCCACGCGCAGCCGCTGCGCCGCCGCCGTCACCGAGCCCTCCTCGGCGACTGCCAGGGCGTACTCGAACTGGCGAAGGCTCATCTGCTCCCGTCCCCTCCGGCGATGGGCCGCGGTCCACGCCGCGGCCGTCATGGTGCTGACAGCTGATACTGACAGCCGTTACATCGTGGAAGGCGCCTCGTCCATTCCGTCGGGTGCACCACGGGATCCGCCAACTCTCCTCCCTGAGCCGCTCCTCGACTGAGTTGCCGCACGGGTGGATCGGCGCGATGCTGGTGGCACAGGTCGTTTCGCAGAACGCGCGATGTGCGATCGAAGCACCGGCACCGTGTACGGGCGGTGCCCACGCGCCGGTACCCGCGTCGCGGATGCGGACCTCAGCCCGGGGGACATCGTCACCGACGTCCATAAGGGGATGCGCGTCATGATTGACGCCCGAACCCATGTCGTCGCGCTGTCTCAGCAGATCGACATGCTGGCTGCCGCGCCCGTTCACCCCCGACTCGGAGCGGCGCGGGACCAACTCGTGGCCGACTGCGCGGAGCACCGCGCGTACGCACGGCTGGGGGCTCTGCTCGACCACGTGCTGCACCACGCGGCCTCGGACGGGTCGGAGCTCGAACTGCTCACGGAAGCGTCGAGAATGTGGACGGAAGGCCTCGGTCTCTATACCGAGGTCGGCAGAATCCGCAGTGAGATCGAGTCCGCACTGGTCGATCCGTCGAACCCGGGTTCACCATCACGGTTCTGCGATGCCACATTGAGCTTCCGTCAGCTCATGGACCACGCCAAGGACACGTTCACCGAGATGGACGGTCTCGGAAAGAGACTGCGGAAGATGTCCCATATTCCGCGGCATCCGAGGCAGGAGGACGAGCCGCTGTCCGAGTGGGGCTGGGGGGACGTCTTCCTCGCCCGCAGAACCGATGCGCTCGCCCGGGCCGCGTTCAGCGAGTCGGGCACGGCGGAGACCCGAGCCATGGCCTTCGGAATCCTCTCCGGCTATGCGGCCAACGCCCACGGATCGACGTATCTCACACAGGTTGTCGGCGGACCCCGCCGTTCCCACCGGTTCCGGGACCGCATAGCCCGGAACGCCGTCGGGTCGTGGTTCGGCGAACGCTACCCGGACGTCAGGAGCTGTCGCGGGATGGCGGACTCGCTCCGCTTCACCGGCGTACCGGACGGGACGCTGCCGGGTGACGCGATCGACTTCGTCAACCGGACGCTGGCGGCCACGTACGACCTGTCGCGGCTGACCCCGGTGCCTGACCTGGGGCAGGGTTACGAGCGGCTGATCAGGCAGTTGGAGCTTCTCGACACCTTCGGTCAGCCGGCGCCCCCGGCCCTGCCCGCCCCCCGGTTCATCAAGAAGATGTTCTCCGACCCGGCGCATCCGCCGCAGTCGCCCACCACACCGGAAACGGCCACACCGCCGTACGCCCATGGGCCCGGCGTGGTGCCGACCACGTACTCCGGCGGCCCCGGATTCGGCTACGGGCAGAAGCCGCCGCCCACCGCCACGGACAGCACGGCCGACAGCGAGAGCGCCTGCGGCAGCTTCTGCATCGCCGTACTGGCGTTCCTGGCCTTCGCCGGCCTGCTGGGCGGACCTTGCTGGGGAGAATGGGCCGACGGAAAATCCTGCACCTTCTGGGAAAAGCACGTTGCGGAGAACTGGAGGAACGCGTTCACCATCGATCTCAGCCAGGAAGAGAAGGATGCGCTGGCCGCACAGAACCAGCCTCTCACCGCGGACAATTTCGCCGCCGCATCGGGAGTCCCACAAATAGATGAACTCGTCTCCCAGTTGTTCGACCTCCAGGTTCGTCTGTGGGAGGCCCTGGGCAAGGCGAGCGCCTTCCTTTCCGGGTGCGGACTCATCTATCCGGACGGGCGTCTGGAATTCCCCCTCTACCGCCAGTTCCTCGCGGTCCCGAACGACACCGTGCAGCCGCACCGTCCTGAACCGGACGACGTCGGAACGTTCTACCGGTATCCGCGGACCGAGCTCGAGAACCCGGTGGATTTCGCCGCACCCGTTCCCGTCGGCGCCGACCCAGGGCGATTTCTCGCCGTATCGGTCTCCGACTGCGTGCAGAAGTGGGAAGACATCGCCGACGGCTCTCCCGGTGTCATGAACCTCGACCTCGACGCGGACCGGGGTGTGGCCCATCCGTGCTGGTCCACCGTCGGCTCCATCGACGACGACCCGGTGGGCGTGGACGTCCTTGCCTACCCGGACCAGTAAGGAACGACAGCCATGGACGTGGACCGAGGCCGCGATCAGCGGCCGAACGGCAGTCAGCAGCCGCACGGCGAGGGAAACGACCGGCCGTTCCTGTACATCCACAGCTACCCGCCGCCCGTCCTTCCCGATGCGCAGGAGGACATCGGTGAGCGGCCCGTGCCGGGTTCCGTCTGCTGGTATCTGTGCTCCGGCATCCAGCCGTTGACGCGGTTCGAGCCCGGACAAGACCTGACGGTCCAGGTCTCCGTCGGGAACTGGCAGGGCGGGAACAGTGCTTCGCTGGCCTACGTCGGCGTGTGGTGGTCCAAGCCGGTGAGCGGACCCGTCATCCCCGAGGCCTCCAAGTTCATCGGATTCTCGCCGGTCGAGGTTCCTCCGCATGGCGGCCGGGCGGAAACCTCGCCCGTCACCGCGAGAATCGGCGCAAGTGCGGGGAACCACATATGCCTGCTGGCCAAGGTCTGGCACCCACTGGACAACGTGGCCGCCGGAGGACTGGCGGATCCCGTCAACGACAGGCACTGGGCGCAGCACAACCTGACCGCCATGCCCGCCTCGCCGCCTCAGCCGTTCGCTTTCCTGGCGACGAACCCGGCGGACCAGGAAGTCACGTATCAGATCGATGTCCGGCCCATGCCACGGGAGTTGTGGGGGAATCTGCCCACCGATGACCGGCTCCGGCCGACGCGCGCTTCGGCGTGGCTGTCCTTGACCAGCACGGCCGGTGGCGAGGAGGTCCAGGGCCAGGACGCTGTGACCCGCACCCTGACGCTCGGACCGCGGGAGCAGCGCGAGATGGAACTGCTGGCCGTCGTGACCGACGAGGTGGGAAGCGGGACCTTCGTCCCCTTCCAGATCGCCCAGTACAGGGACGAGCGGCCGGTCGGCGGCATAGCGGTTCTTCTGCACGGCAGCTGAGTACGCGTCGGAACGCGGCCGCGCCCGGTGCGGAGGGCACGCGAGGACGGGGCCGGGGCCGTGTGGCCCCGGCCCCGTCCTCGGGGCCTCAGGGGCCCCCGGTCCTTGATAGCGTCGCCCCAGCGACTGCGGAACACTCCCCGCCGGGTCGTCGCTCTGCCGGGACGGCGCTGCCACCACGCGACGGCGGGTGCGGGTGGCAGGGGGACCTTCACGGCAGGGACGAAGAGAGCCGACGCATGAGCCTCGCGCAGTTGCACTACACCTCCGCAACCGGCGGGGACGGTCCCGGCACCGGCGAGGCCGAACCGATACCGGCCCGCTTCACCGCAGTTGACGCCGCGATACCCGCGTCCGTGCTCACCGAGGCGGGTCCGCTCCTGGCGTACGCGACCCCCACCGGCACGGAGCCCCGGCTCGCGGACGTCGCGTTCCGCGCACTGCCCGAGGCGTTGAGTTTCAGCGTCCTGACCGACGGCAGCCATCTCCTGGCCAGGACCGTGGCGGTCCGGCCCGGGCCCGGCTCCGACGTGGGCTTCCACGCGCACGCGGTCCATCTCCCCGCCGGCGCCCGGCTGCCGGGCGGCGCCCTGCCCATCACCGCCTGCCGCTCCGCCCGCTGGGCCGCCACGACGCCGGACCGTACGCTGCCCGGCCCGCTCGCCGCCCCGCCCGCCACCGGGCACGCCCGGGACCGCGAGGGGCTCAACGACTTCGCCGTCTCGCGGGGCCCCTGGCTCGCCGGCATCCTGGCGGATCTGCGCCGGCTGTACGAGCAGGAGGACGCCGGACGGGTCGTGCTCGTCGAGCGGCAGAGCGCGGACGTGGCCCGCTGGATCGCACTGGCCTGCGTGGCGCTGCCCGACGCACTCGCCGAACGGCTGACGTTCACCACGTACACCCGGCACCCGCAGCGCGCCCCGCAGCAGATCATCGGGGTACTGCCGCAGGACGCGCACGAACTGACGGCCCCCGGTCTCCGCGTGCACACCTGTACCGGCCCGCGTCCGGAAGGCGCCGTGGCCGACGCCTGGGCCGAGACGGCCGCCCGGATCTGGCGCAGCCGCGCACCGGAACTGTTCCGGGAGGCCGCCGAGCTGCCCGGGGAGCCGTTCGCGGCGGGGCCGGTGGCCGTGACGGCCCTGTGCGCGGGCATCGCGCTGGGCACGGGCGGGCGGGCCGCCGCGGCCGGCTGGGCCGCCGAGCGGCCCTACGCGCTGGACGCGAAGCGGACCCGGCAGCTCGTCGACGCGCTGACCGCGCCCGGGGTCGACGACCGCACGGGTCCCGAGTTCGACGCCGCGGGACGGCTGTTCGCCGCACTCGACGGCCGCTCCCCCGTGTCGACCACGGCCCCGCTGGCCGCGATGCTGGTCACAGAGGCGGTCCGCGGCGGCAACGGCTCCGTGGAACTGCCCGGCCGTACCGCCTTCAGCGGTCCCGAGGGCGCGGAAGTGGCCTCGGTACTGGCCCCGGAGATCCTGACCGAGCTGAGCGGCGCGGGCGTCGGCCTCGACGTGGCCAGGACGGTCCAGCTGCTCCGGGTGGCCCGGCTGCTCGGCGTGGACTGCGCGGAGCTGCTGCCCGCGGTCGTCCGCCGGCTCGCGCCCGCCCTGCTGGAGCCCGGGGACGGCGAGCCGGGCTGGGCGCCCGCGCTGCTGGAACTGATGGACGAGCAGTTCGACGTCCGTACGGCGCTGCTCGGCGCGCTGGACCGGATCGCGCCGCAGGACCCGCCGGGGGTCGGGCGGCTGCTGGGCCGGGTCCCGCTGCCGTTCACCGGCACCCAGTCGCTGCCGCATCTGCGGATGTGCGCCGAGGCGCCGGAGGCCAGGGCCGGCTGCGGAGCCGACCGGGTGGGCGCGGTGCACCGGGTGCTCCGGGCCGCCGGGATGTCGCCGTTCGCGGAACCGCTGGTACTGCGGACGGCCGTGGGGCTGGTGTGGGAGCAGGACGCGGAGCAGGGCGCGATGACGGCGGGCGAGGCCCGGCTGCTGCTGGAGGCCGCCACGTCGGACGCCCACCGGACGGCCGGCACCTGGTCGCACCTGGTCGCGGCGGCGCTCGGCGCCCCCGCCACCGACGAGGAGGTGCCGGAGCTCGCCCATGACCTGCTGCGCGGCTTCCCGCAGGAGATCGCGGGCCGGGAACGCGGGGCACTGCTGCTCCTGGAGTTCGCGGGCGAGATCCGTTCGGACTCGGCGGCGCCCGAGTGGGCGGAGCGGGTCCGCGCCCTGCGCAGGGGCGCCGAGCCGGTGGAGCCCGAGGTGCTCGGCCACGCGTACGGGGCGCTTGCCGCGCGGCTGCTCGCGCCGGACCGGCCCGAGGCCGAGCTGTACGCCCTCGTGCACAGCGGCGACGCCGACCTCGTCGCCGCGTACGACCGGGCCGCGCGCGAGGCCGGTGTCCGCACCCGTCTGAAGGCGGAACCGGCGTACGCCGCGGACTGCTTCGCCGTCTGGACCGCTCATCCGCACGCCGGAGCGGAGTGGAGCCGGACCGCCGACGCCCTGCTGGAGGAGGTGCTGCGCCCCGCCGTGCGCACGCTCTCCGCCGACGGGGTCGCGGCCGTGGAGGAGGCAGTGGGGCGCTCGGGGAGCAGTGGCCGGGCGGAGGCCTTCCACGACTGGAACCGCCGGGGCCGGGGCACCCTGGGGCGGATCGGCCGGCGGATCGCGGGGCGGGTGCGCCGGGGCTGACCGCGCGAGTCGTCGGGGGAACGGTGCGCCGGGTACCTTTGGGTGCTTACCGATCTCATGGGCTCCTGGCGGGCTGCGTGAACCCCAGGAGGAACAGCGGATGACGACGAACCGTGGGCGCAAGGACGTGATCCGCGACCGGATGGCGGCGACCGGTGAGTCGTACAACGTGGCCGCCCGCAATCTCAAGGCGATGAAGGACATGGGCGCCACGCGTGACGCCGTCCTCACGCAGCGCTGGCGCCCGGC
The DNA here is from genome assembly GCF_044756845.1 of Streptomyces sp. NPDC091416. Classification (NCBI taxonomy): domain Bacteria; kingdom Bacillati; phylum Actinomycetota; class Actinomycetes; order Kitasatosporales; family Streptomycetaceae; genus Streptomyces; species Streptomyces sp. NPDC091416. Next base: position 185,837 of record NZ_JBIVTU010000005.1, on the reverse strand, counting down.
CGAGTCGTTCGACGTGCCCTGCCCGTGCGGCGGGACGTGTGAGCCCGGCGAGACGTGCGAGCGCTGCCACGCCCGGCACCGGCACGTGGCGCGGTACCCGGGCAGCGCCACCGAGGTGGACGCCTGGGTGGACCGGTACGAGTGCACCGGCTGCTCCGCCTCGTACACGCTGATCGTCCGGCTGCCGGACCGGCCCTGGGGTGTCGCGGAGACCGTGATCCAGGGCGGCTCGGCCGAGGAGGTCGTGCGGGCCCGGGTCTTCCCCGGTGTGGTGCACCCGCTGCTGAAGCCGGAGACGCCGGAAGAGGACTGACGCGGGCGTCAGTCCTCTTCGGACCAGCTTCTCGGGCGCCCGGTTTCTCAGGCGTCCCGTTTCTCGGGCGTCCGGTTTCCCGGGCGCCCGGTTTCTCAGGCGTCCGGCGTCAGCCGCAGCGAGATCGAGTTGATGCAGTACCGCTGGTCCGTCGGGGTGGGGTAGCCCTCGCCCTCGAAGACGTGGCCCAGGTGCGAGCCGCAGCGGGCGCAGCGGACCTCGGTGCGGACCATGCCGTGGCTGCGGTCCTGGATCAGTTCGACCGCGTCCGTGTCCTTCGGGTCGTAGAAGGACGGCCAGCCGCAGTGCGACTCGAACTTCGTGTCGGAGCGGAACAGCTCCGCGTCACAGGCGCGGCAGGAGTAGACGCCGGTGGTCTTGGTGTCGGTGTACTCACCGACGAAGGCCGGCTCGGTGCCCGCCTTGCGCAGGACGGCGTACTCGGCGGGGGACAGTTCCTCCCGCCACTGCTCGTCCGGCTTCTCGATGTCGTACGGCACGGTGGCTCCCTCAGCTCGACAGGTGGTCCAGGATCTGCGGGCCGAGGTCAGTGACGTCGCCCGCCCCCATGGTGAGAACGAGGTCGCCGGGGGTCGCCATTCCCGCGACGGCCTCGGGAACCGCCGCCTGGTCGTGCACGGCGGTGACGTCGGCGCCGGCGGCCTTCGCGGCGTCGATGATCAGGGCGCTGGTGATGCCGGGGATCGGGTCCTCGCGGGCCGGGTAGATGTCGAGGACCACGGAGGCGTCGGCCAGCGCGAGGGCCTGGCCCATCTCGGTGCCGAGCTCCTGGGTACGGGAGAAGAGGTGGGGCTGGAAGACGACCAGGATGCGGGCGTCGGTGGCGCCACGCATCGCTTCGAGGTCGGCCGTCATCTCGGTGGGGTGGTGGGCGTAGCTGTCGATGACCTGGACGCCGGCCGCCTCGCCCTTGAGCTGGAGGCGGCGCTTGACCCCGGTGTACTTGCCGAGGGCCGAGGCGAGGTTGTGGGCGGGGATGCCCAGGGCGACGCCCGCGGCGAGCGCGGCCACGGCGTTCAGCGCGTAGTGGCGGCCGGGAACGGAGACGGTGAAGGTGAGGTACTTCCCGTTCAGGACGACCGTGACCTCGCTGGTCAGACCGCGCGGGGTGATCTTGTGGACGCGGACGTCGGCGGTCTCGGACTCGCCGTACGTGACGACCTTGAGCGCGGACAGGTCGCGGACCCGGCGGGTCAGCTCGACGGCGCCGGACTGGTCGGCGGAGATCACCAGGGTGCCGTCGGGGACGATCTTGCCGGTGAAGGTCTCGAAGGAGTCGTAGATCTCGTCCATCGAGGCGTAGTTCGCGTGGTGGTCCAGCTCGACGTTGAGGACGATCGCGACCTCGGGGTCGTACTTCTGGAAGCTCCGGTCGCTCTCGTCGGCCTCGGCGACGAAGATCGCGCCCTCGCCGTGCGTGGCGTTGGTGCCGGGGCCGGCGAGGTCGCCGCCGATCGCGTACGAGGGGTCGAGGCCCAGCTCGGTCAGGGCGACGGCCAGCATCGACGTGGTGGTCGTCTTGCCGTGGGTACCCGCGACGGCAATGGACCGCAGCCCCCGCATGAGGGAGGCGAGGGCGTCGGAGCGGTGCACGACGGGGATCGAGAGCTCCCCGGCGCGCACCAGCTCCGGATTGTCGGCGCGGATGGCGCTGGAGACGACCACGCAGGTGGCGTCGTCGGCCAGGTGACCGGCGGCGTGCCCGATGTGGACGGTCGCCCCCAGCGCGCGCAGCGCCTCGGCCGTGGCGGACTCCTTGGAGTCGCTGCCCGCGACCTTCGCGCCCCGCTGGGTGAGGATCTTCGCGATGCCCGACATTCCGGCGCCGCCGATGCCGATGAAGTGCGGCCGTTCCATGGCGGCAGGAATACCGGGTGTCATGCGTGTGTCTCCCAGGGTGGTGCGGGCAGGGGCTACCAGCCTATTCGCTGTGCGCGAAGAGCTTGAGCACCGGTACACCGACCTTGTGCCGGGCTCGGGACGCCCAGTCGCGGTGGAAGAACTCCTCCACGTAGTGCGGAGCGGTCAGGACGATGACCTCGTCGGCCTCCGCCTCCTCGACGACGGACGTGAGCTTGTCCAGGGGGTGGTCCTCGATCACCTGTCCGACGGCTTCCGAGCCGGCCTGGCGCAGAGCCTCCAGGGACACCTCGAGCGCGAGTTCGGCGGACTGTCTGGCGTTCCTGCCCTCCGGCTCCTCGCTCTCCCGGGCCGCTTCCTTCAGTTCGCCCATCGCCAGGTCGTCGATGGCCCGCAACAGCACATCCGCCTGGTCGCCACGCGGCTGCATGAGTACGACGAAGGAGATCTCCTCCTCCCCGTGCAGGGTGGTGACGAACTCGACGTCCTCGGAAGTGAGGGGCTTCTCGATCATCAAAACGCTGGTGAACACCTCAGGGGCCCTTCTGCTTCAGTGACCGTCGCCGGTCACTGCGGAAACCATCCTTCCCCGCGCTCGCACGGGGTCTGCGAGATCCATTCTGCCCACCGAACGCTAAGCGGAACGGAATATTCCGCTCATTGTCGAATCCGACGGTACCGAGAGAACAGGAACCCGGCCTCTTCCAGCAGCGCTGCCAGGGAGAATCGTTCCGGCACCGCCACCGACGGACCGCCCGCGATCCGCTGCGCGTCACCGGCCGTGAGCATGGGGGCCAGGGTCAGGCACAGCTCGTCCAGCACGTCCGCCGCCACGAACTGTCCGAGCAGCCGGGGCCCGCCCTCCGTCAGCAGTCGCCGGTGTCCCCGGTCGGCCAGCTCACGCACGGCGCGGGCGGGATCCACCCGGGAGCCCTCCCCCGCGATGACCACCTCGGCACCCGCCTTCCGGGCCGTCTCGATCCGGTCGGGCGGCGCCCCCGCACCGGTGAGCACGAGCGTCGGGACCAGCGGCGACACGAAGAGCGGCAGCGAGAAGTCCAGGTCCAGACTGCCGCTCACCACGGCGACCGCCGGCGCGGGCCCCTGTCCGGCGGCCTCCCGGCGCGCCGCGAAGGCCTCCCGGGACCGGGCGGGCCGGTAGCCCTCCAGCCGCACCGTCTCCGCGCCGGCGATCACCACGTCGGCCAGGCCGCGCAGGGTGCCGAAGATCCTCATGTCGCTGTCGCAGGAGATCGGCTGCGAACGGCCGTCGTGCTGGGCGGCGCCGTCGAGGGTGGACACCATGTTGGCGCGCAGCCAGGGGCCGTCGGTCGCGGGGTAGGCGTAGGCGTCGGCGAGGGCGTCCAGGCTCCACTCGCCTCGGTCGTCGGCCGCTGTCAGGTCGGTCACAGGGAACAGGCGTCGCATGTTCCGCAGTCTGGCACGGCCTAAGCTGGGGAGTTGTGTCCTCCTCCGTGTCCTCCTCCACCGCCGTGCCGGGGTCCCGCCCCATAGCCGAAACGGCCCCGCTGTCCCTGTGCGCCCTCGAGCCGCACGTCCCCGCCGACCGCCTGGTCGCCGAGATGGTGCCGCCGCCGCGCTTCGACTCGGTGCGCTTCGACACCTACGTCCCCGACCCGAACCAGCCGAGCCAGATCGAGGCCGTCAAGGTCCTCTCCGACTTCGCGGCCGGGCTCGGCGGGGCGCACGCGACGGGCGCCGGCAAGCGCAAGTGGTTCGGCGGCAGGAAGGCCGTGGCGCCCAGCGGCCCGCGCGGCGTCTACCTCGACGGCGGCTACGGCGTCGGCAAGACCCATCTCCTCGCCTCGCTCTGGCACGCCACGCCCGCCGCGCCCTCGCTGAAGGCGTTCGGCACGTTCGTGGAGCTGACCAACCTCGTGGGCGCGCTGGGCTTCCAGCAGACCGTGCAGACGCTGAGCGGGCACCGGCTGCTGTGCATCGACGAGTTCGAGCTCGACGACCCGGGCGACACCGTGCTCGTCTCCTCGCTGCTGAGCCGGCTGGTCGAGGCCGGGGTGGCGCTCGCCGCGACCTCCAACACGCTGCCCGGCAAGCTCGGCGAGGGCCGGTTCGCCGCGGCCGACTTCCTGCGGGAGATCCAGGGCCTGTCCTCGCACTTCCGCCCGCTGCGCATCGACGGCGAGGACTACCGCCACCGCGGCCTGCCCGACGCCCCGCCGCCGTACTCCGAGGAGCAGGTCACCAAGGCGGCGTACGCGACCGAGGGCGCCAGCCTGGACGACTTCCCCGCGCTGCTCGACCACCTGGCCCGCGTCCATCCGAGCCGGTACGGCGCGCTGACGGACGGAATCCGGGCGGTGTGCCTCACCGAGGTGCAGCCGGTACCCGACCAGTCGACCGCGCTGCGCCTCGTGGTGCTCGCCGACCGGCTGTACGACCGGGAGGTTCCGGTGCTCGCGTCCGGGGTGCCGTTCGACCGCCTGTTCAGCGAGGAGATGCTGAACGGCGGGTACCGGAAGAAGTACTTCCGGGCAATCTCCCGGCTGACGGCGCTGGCGCGTGACGCAAAGGGGCTGGTGGCGCAGTAGGTTCGGGGGCGTAACACCGGGGAGGCACGACGGAGTGCCTCACCACCCCCGTACAACCGCGCATTCCGTTTGAAGGGAACCAGCATGGCTACCACGCGTCAGGCGCACACGGTCTGGGAAGGCAACCTGATCGAGGGCAAGGGTGTCGTCACCCTCGACTCCTCCGGGATCGGGGAGTACCCGGTCTCCTGGCCGTCCCGCGCGGAGAAGGCGAACGGCAAGACCAGCCCGGAGGAGCTGATCGCCGCGGCACACTCCAGCTGCTTCTCGATGGCGCTCTCCAACGGTCTCGCCACGGCCGGCACCCCGCCGACCCGGCTGAACACCCAGGCCGAGGTCACCTTCCAGCCCGGCACCGGCATCACGGGCATCCACCTCACCGTCCAGGGCGAGGTGCCCGGTCTCGACGAGGCGGGCTTCGTCAAGGCGGCCGAGGACGCGAAGGCGAACTGCCCGGTCAGCCAGGCGCTGACGGGCACGACGATCACGCTGAGCGCCTCGCTCGCCTGATCGTTCCCGCTCCCCACTGCCCCCGGGCCGGCACCTGCCGCCCGGGGGCAGTGCTGTCCGCCCCGGCACAACACGGCCCCGCCCGGGAACAGCGCAGTCCGCCCCGGCGCACACACAGTCGCGTTCACCTTCCGGCCACCTTGAATCCTCCTGCAATACACCCGGTTTTCTCATCGCCTCCTCATCCGTCGTTGGTTGCGTGATCCGCGCCGGCCCGTCCGGCACGGACGACGAAGGAGGCGCACGGTGTCGCAACCCGACACGGCTCCGTTCCGGGAGCCCGCCCAGGGGCGCCCCGAGGACGACGAGGATCCCCCACCGCTGCATGTCGCCAGCAGGCTGCACGCGTTCAACCGATACGAGCTCAAGTACCTGGTCCCCGTGGACCTCGCCGCAGAGCTCCGCGACGAACTCGCGGAGCGGATGGACCGTGACCTGAACAGTCCGGTCGGCGGCTACGGCGTGTGGAGCCTCTACTACGACTCTCCGGAGCTCCGGTTCTACTGGGAGAAGATCGAGGGCCTGAAGTTCCGCCGCAAGCTGCGCATCCGGCACTACGGCGACCCGGACGGTGTCACGGACGCGTCGCCGGTGTGCGTCGAGATCAAGCAGCGCGTCAACCGGGTCACCCAGAAGCGCCGCATCACCCTCCCGTACGGCACGGCCCGTCAGCTCTGCGACGGCCGGGAGCTGGTGGAGCACGCGCCGAAGGAACGCGCCTTCATCCACGAGGTGCTCGACCTGGTGGTACGGCTCAACCTGCGGCCGACCGCGATCACCGGCTACCAGCGCGAGGCGCTGGTCGGGCGCGGCTCCGACACCGGATTGCGGGTGACCTTCGACCGGCGCGTCCGGGGCCGTGACCGGGACTTCCACCTGGGCCAGCCCCGTCCGGAGAACCGCTTCACCATTCCGCCGCACATGTCGGTCATGGAGATCAAGGTCAACGAGCGCACCCCGCACTGGATCACCGACCTGGCCGCCCGCCGCAATCTCAGCCTGGTGCGGGTCTCCAAGTACGTCCAGTCGATCGAGGCGTTCGGCCTGGCACCCCGTTCCGTATTCCATCTCGACGAGGCGTGCTGTCCGCCGCCCGCCGCCCCCCTCGACACGCAGCTGCCGGCGCACGAGCCGCCGGTGAAAGCAGGAGCACAGTGAACTTCGAACTGCAGGAACTCAGCGGGACGTTCAGCGTCACCGACGTCGTCGCGGCGATGGTGCTGTCCTTCGTCCTGAGCACGGTGATCGGGTACGTCTACCGGTACACCCACCGGAACGTGTCGTACAGCCAGTCCTACGTGCAGACCCTCATCATCGTCGGCATGATCGTCGCCCTGATCATGCTCGTCGTCGGGTCCAACCTCGCGCGGGCGTTCTCGCTGGTCGGCGCGTTGTCCGTGGTCCGCTTCCGTAACGCGGTCAAGGAGACCCGGGACGTCGGCTTCATCTTCCTGGCCATGGCGATCGGCATGGCCTGCGGTGCGCGCTTCTACACGCTGGCCGCCGTCGGCGCCGTCGTCATCTGCGTCGTGGTCGTCATCATGCACAAGTTCGACTGGTTCGCGCTGGACGTCCAGCGCCAGGTCGTCAAGGTCCAGGTCCCGGCGGGCGAGGACTACACCCCGGGCATACGCGACGTCCTGATCAAGTACACCACCGAGTTCGAACTGGTGAGCACCGAGACGATCCGGGGCGGGGCGCTGAACGAGGTGTTCTACACGGTCCGGATGAAGAAGGGCACCGAGCCCGGTGACCTGGTCACCGCGCTGCAGGAGCGCACGTCCGGCCAGCGGGTGACGGTGCTGACCGGTTACGACACGACCGACCTGTGAGCCCCGTCGACGGCACGCCCCGAAGGCGACGGCTGCGCGACCGGGTGCCCGTACGGCTGCGGCACCACTGGAAGCCTGCCGGGGCACTGTGCGCGGGACTCGCGGTGATGCTGTACGCGTTCGGCGACGCACGCGTCTCCCCGTACGTGACCTCCGCCTCGCGGGTAGAGGCGGACACGATCACCGAGAACGTCGGGGGAACGGTCGGGCTGTACGACACCGCGGTGCGGCACTCCATCCAACTGGAGTACAACCAGACCGACTTCGACAAGATGATGAAGGCGTTCAAGAAGGACGGGACCAAGGACTCGATCCCGGCGGACCTCACGATCGACGGGGTCTACCTCAGGGACGTCGGCATCCGGCTCAAGGGCAACTCCACCCTGAGGTCCCTCCAGGGCGGCAACGGCGGAGGGATGCCCGGCGGGGGCGGCGGACAGAACGGCTTCCCCGGCGCAGGGGAAGCGAGCGGGGGCGCGCAGCCGCCCGGGGGCGGTCAGGCGCCCGGCGGCGGTCAGGCGCCCGGCGGCGGTCAAGCGGCCGGCGGCGGTCAGACAGCCGGTGGCGCCCCCACGCCCGGGGGCGGTCAGGCCGCCGGGGGTGCTCCCGCAGCCGGCGGCGGGCGGGCCGGTGGTGGGGGGATGACGCAGTACAACCTCTCCGCGGACAAGCCGGAGGAACTTCCCTGGCTCATCAAGATCGACGAGTACATCGAGGGCCGCGCCTACCAGGGCGAGCGCGAGATCTCGCTCCGTCCGGGCGCGGGCGCCCAGGTGCCCGTCAACGAGGCGCTGGCGCTCTCGCTGATCGACGGGACCGGGGAGCCGGCCGAGCGGTACGGCTTCTCGACCCTGAAGGTCAACAACCGGCCGGCCGCCGTGCGCCTGATGGTCGAGAACCCCGACACGGAGTACGCCGAGGCCGTCGAGGGTGAGTCGGTGGTCTACAAGGCCAGGGCGGGTGGCACCTTCGCCTACCAGGGGGACGACCCCTCGAAGTACGAGACGTCCTTCCGGCAGCTGAACAAGGTCGGCAGCCAGGACCTCGAACCCGTGATGAAGCTGACCAAGTGGGTGGAGAACTCCTCGGACGAGGAGTTCTCAGCGAACCTCGGCACGTACGTCGACGTCGACTCCTTCGCCCACTACGTCGCGGCGCAGAACCTGCTGATGAACTTCGACGACATGGCGGGCCCGGGGAAGAACTACCTCCTCGGGTACGACCTGAACACCAAGAAGTTCTCGGTGCTCGGCTGGGACTACAACCTCACGTTCAGCGGGGACGCGACCGCCGGGCCCGACGACGCGATGAGAATGGGCGGAGGCGGCGGAGGCCGCCCCGGCGGCCGGCCCGGCCAGGACGGCGGACAGACCGGGGAAGCCCCGCAGGGCATGCCCGACCTGACGAACCTGCCTGACATGCCTGACGGGGCGGGCGGCGACGGAGCCCAGGGCGCGGGGCGCGGCGGCGGGATGTCCGGGCACGCGCTCAAGGAACGCTTCCTCGGACTGGATGCCTTCGACGCCGTGTACAAGAAGGCGTACCAGGACCTGTACGAGAAGTTCTACGCGTCCGGCAAGGCCACGAAGGCGCTGGAGGACCTCGCGGCGCAGGCCGAGCGGGCCGGCGTCCCCGCCGAGGACGTCGAGACCGCGGTGGGCGCGCTGCGCACCACCGTCACCTCGCGGACCACGGCCCTGGCGAAGAACAAGGAGGTCACCGGCTGACCGACGGCGCGCCCCGGCGGAAGCCCCCTTCCGCGCCCGGGCGCGCCGCAGCCGTACCGGCGGCTTCCGTTCCTGTGAACCCGCACATGTTCGCCGACTACCCTCGCGCAGACCGCACAGCGCCGCCCCGCCCGGCGTGCGTTCCGTCCGTACCGCGCGAGGTGATCCGGCCCATGGGCGCGCAGTCAGCCCGGCACACCGTCCTGGTCGTCGAGGACGACCCGAGCATCCGCACCCTGCTCGCCTCGGCCCTGAACGCGGCCGGGTACAGCGTCGCCTCCGCGGCGGACGGGCGGGAGGCCGTCGGCGAGACGGGCCGCTGCCGGCCGGACCTGATCGTGCTGGACGTGACGCTCCCGGACACCGACGGATTCGCCGTGACGCGTGAACTCCGTTCCCGGGGCGATTACACGCCGGTGCTGTTCCTCACCGCCCGCACCGACATCGAGGACCGCATCATCGGGCTGAGTTCCGGTGGCGACGACTACGTCACCAAGCCCTTCCACATCCAGGAGATCGTGCTGCGCATCCGCGCCATCCTGCGCCGCACCGGCGGATCCTCCCGGCCGCCGACCGCGGCCCCGCCGCTGCGCTACGCGGACCTGCGGGTCGACCGCGAACGGCACACCGTCCACCGTGCCGGGCAGCCCGTGCGGTTGTCCCCCACCGAGTTCCGTCTCCTGGTGTGCCTGGTGTCCCGCCCGGAGACGGTGCTGGAGAAGCAGGAGATCCTTCAGGAGGTCTGGCAGTACGGCTTCGCCGGGGACACCCGCATCGTCGACACGTACATCAAGAACCTGCGCCGCAAGACCGATCACACCGGGCCGCCACTGATCCACACCGTGCGCGGTGTGGGCTACTGTCTCCGGCTGCCCCGGGCGGACGCGCCGTGAGGCTCCGGCTGCGTCCCCGCTCGATGCGCACCCGTCTGGTACTGATCTCCACCGTGCTGGCCACGGCCGCCGTGCTGGCGTCCCAGGCGGCCGGGCTGGCGGTCATGCGCTCCTGGCTCACCGGCCAGACCGACCACCGCCTCACCCGTTTCGGCCCGCCTCCCCCGTTCCTCGCCGCGCCGGCCCGGGACAAGGGGTCCGGCGCGCCCCGGCCGTTCCCCCGCGAGGACGCGCTGCCCTCCGACTACCGGGTCTACTTCTACGGGGCCGACGGACGGCTCCGGCGGGATTCGCTGGGCAGCGGGGACGGTCGTCCCCTGCTCCCCGCGGCCGCGTCCTCCCTCACGCTCACGGACGGGCGGCCCACCACCGTTCCCGCCGGCCGGGGCACGTCGGACTGGCGGGTGATCGCCCGAACGGGCCCCGACGGCCTGCGGTTCGTCGTCGCGCTGCCGTTGGACACGGTCGAGGGTGCCACGTCCAAACTGCTGTGGTTCAGCATCGCCATCGGTGTCGTGGCCGCCGCCGGCGTCGGGCTGCTGGGGAGCGCGGCCGTACGTCTGGGGCTGCACCCCCTGGACCGGATGGAACGCACGGCGCGGCGCATCACCGGTGGCGAGCCGGACCTGACCGTCACGGACACGGATCCGCGTACGGAGACCGGAAGGCTCGGGATCGCGTTCAACACGATGCTCGGCCAGGTGCGGGCGGCGCTGCACCGCAAGGACGTGTCGGAGCAGCGGCTGCGCCGGTTCATGGCGGACGCGGGCCATGAACTGCGTACCCCGCTCACCTCCATCCAGGGGTTCGCCGAACTGCTCGTCGAGCATCCCCGCCTCCCGGCGGCGCGCCGGCGCGAGGCCCATGAGCTCATCGCGCGGAACGCGGAGCGGATGAGCCGCCTCGTCGACGATCTCTCCCTGCTGGCCAGGCTGGGTGACGCACCGGTGACGCACCGGGAGAGCGTGGATCTGCTCTCCCTGGCCGCCGACGGCGTCGGCGCGGCCGTCGTCGCGCACCCGGGGCGGGACGTGCGGCTGGCTCCGCTGGCGGGCAGGGGCCCGGACGGTTCCGGGGACGCGCTCGATGTGGTCGAGACGCTGGGTGACCCCCATCAGCTCGCGCAGGTGATCGCCAACCTGCTGGCCAACGCGTGCGTCCACACACCGCCCGGGGCACGGGTCGAGGTGCGGGTCGGCACCGTACGGACCGGTCCGGAGACCGGGGGGACCGACCGGGCGGGCCGCAGCAGCGCCACGGCAGCGCTGCCCCCAGGCGTCCGGGCCTGCGTGGTGGAGGTCGCGGACGACGGTCCGGGGCTGCCGGCCGACATCGCCCGGCAGGTGTTCGAGCGTTTCTATCGCGGTCCGGCGACGGGCGCGGGCGGCCCCGAGCCCGGTTCGGGTCTCGGCCTGTCCATCGCCTCCACCATCGCCGAGGCGCACCGGGGCCGGCTCGAACTCGACAGCCGGACGGGCACGGGATCGACCTTCCGTCTGCTTCTGCCCCGGAGCGTCGGGGCAGGACCGGCCACTCGGCCGTGTCAACGTTCACCGAGGGTCTCGAACGGGCAGGCCTGCTTTTGACAATGCCATGTCACCTGTCCGCCAACAGGGAGTTGCCCATGTCAACCGCACCTCGTCCTCTCGCGACACGCCGTCAGGTCCTGGCCACCGGCGGCGCAGCCGCCGCGATCGCCTTCACGGGGGCCTTCACGGAACTCTTCGCGGGAACGTCCGCCGCCCGTGGCCACGCGGGTTACGGCCCACTGGTGCCCGACCCGGACGGGCTCCTCGACCTCCCGAAGGGTTTCCGCCACCGGGTGCTCTCCCGGGAGGGCGACCCGCTCCGGTCCGGCGAGGGCCCGGTGCCCAGCCACTGCGACGGCATGGCGGCCTTCGCGGGCCGGCGCGGACACGTGACGCTCGTACGCAACCACGAGAACCGGGTCACCGCGGACATCGCCGTGCCGACCGTCGAAGGGCTCACGTACGACCCGATGGGCAAGGGCGGCTGTACCGCCCTGGAACTCGACGGCCGGAACAACGTCCTCGGCGAACGCGTCGCCATCGCCGGCACCGCGGTCAACTGCGCGGGCGGCCGCACCCCTTGGGACACCTGGCTCACCTGCGAGGAGACCGAGGACAAGGCCGGCACCAACGGCTACACCAAGGACCACGGCTTCATCTTCGAGGTGGACGGCGCGAATCCGCACCGTACCGGCGCCGTTCCGCTGACGGCGATGGGCCGCTTCCAGCACGAGGCGATCGCCATCGATCCGCGCAACGGCGTCGTGTACGAGACCGAGGACGCGTTCGACAAGCCGTTCGGGCTGTTCTACCGCTTCCTCCCGGAGAAGCCGCTCGGCGGCACGGGCTCACTGCGGGCCGGCGGCCGGCTGGAGGCCATGCGGGTGCCGGGGGTGCCCGACCTCTCCGCGGTCCAGGAGACCGGGACGAGCTTCGAGGGCATCGAGTGGGTTCCCGTACCGGATCCGCTGGCTGCCGAAACGGCCATCCGGTTCCAGGACTTCGGTCCGAAGGGCATCACCCACGGCCAGAAGCTGGAGGGCTGCTACTGGGGCGGATCCTCGGTCTACTTCGTCTCCAGCTTCGCGCACAGCGCGGAGGGCTCGGCCGCCGACCACTACGGACAGGTCTGGCGGTACGAGCCGAGGCGGCGCCGGCTGACGCTGGTCATCGCCTTCGGCCCGGACACCGACATCCAGCTGCCGGGCGAGTCCCCGGACAACATCTGCCTCGCCCCCGACGGCGGGCTGATGGTGTGCGAGGACGGCGGCGGGGCACAGCACGTGTTCGGCCTGACGCGGGGCGGCGAGGTGTACGCGATGGCGCGCGGCCGGCAGAACATCGGCACGGCCGAGGAGCCGGAGTGGGGCGAGTTCGCCGGGGTCACGTTCGCACCGGACCAGGAGACGATGTTCGTCAACTGCTACACGCCGGGGACGACGTTCGCGGTGACGGGCCCATGGCGCTGACGCGCTGACACCGCGGCACCGGCCGGCAGAGCGCAGAGGCTGAGCGCAGAGGCGGCGGGCGGTAGGCGGCGGGCGGCGGGCGGCGGGCGGCGGGGCATCCGGATCTCACGGCCGATGCGGCATCCGCGCGCCGCCACCCGCCCGGCCGAACGCTTCACGGCGGGGGCCGGTCCCGGTCGGTTGATCGGTTATTTTCCGTGAGTGACCAATAATGTACGGAAAATGACGGTTATGGCCGTCCTGGGAGCGGTACTCGGCGGCGGGCTCGTCGCCTGCGCGGCCTCGGGCGACGCCCCCGGCGACCGGCACACGGACGCGGACCGTACGACCGCCGCCGCACGCGCCTCGGCCCACGCGCCCTCGGCGACGCCCCGGCCCGTGAAGAAGCCGCCCACCATGGCGCCCGGCCCCGCCGGTCTCACGCCCGTCCTCGAACGAGGGCCGCAGCACGCGGACAAGGTCGTGGCGCTCACCTTCGACGCCGACATGACCGCCGACGAGGGGCCGCGCGCCGCCGCCGGGGAACGCTTCGACCATCCGAAGCTGATCGCGCTGCTGCGCCGCCTGAAGGTGCCCGCGACCGTCTTCATGACCGGCCGATGGGCCGAGGAATACCCCTCCCAGGCCCGCTCCATCGGCACGGACCCGCTCTTCGAGATCGGCAACCACTCGTACAGCCACTACGCCTTCACCTCGCCCTGCTACGGCCTGCCGGTCGTGGAGAAGGAGGCGGTCCACGACGAGGTGGAGCGGGCCTTCGCGGCGATCCGGAAGACCGGAGCCCGCAATGTCGTGCCGTACTTCCGGTTCCCCGGCGGCTGCTACGACGACGCGACGCTGCGCGCGCTCGCGCCGGAGAAGGTGACCGCGGTGCAGTGGGACGTCGTCAGCGGTGACGCCTTCGCGACGGACGCGGACGCGGTGGCGCAGCAGGTTCTGGACGGGGTGAAGCCCGGATCGCTGGTCGTCATGCACTGCACCCGCAGCGCGGCTCCGGTCACCGACGAGGCGGTGGGCCAGGTGGTTCCGGAGCTGCGGAAGCGCGGTTACCGCTTCGTCAAGGTGTCGGAGCTGATGGCCGGCTGACCCCGATCGACGTCAGCCGGAGCAGGCCGTGCGCTGGGCCTCCTGCCACTCGCAGACCGGGCAGAGCGTGATGCCCTTGACGGACTCGGCGTACTCGGTCGGCTTCCGGCACAGCACGCACGCGGCGTACGGGGGGCCTTCGGCGGTGCCGGGCGTCGCAACGGCCGGTGCCGCGCAGGACGACTCGTTCACGGGTTGGCTCATACGGACGAGCCTACTCAGCCGCGCACCGACGTGAGCCGGCAGGCGAGCGTGGCCGCCGCGGCGGCCACGGCCACCGCGGCGAGGAGCGGAAGGACCGGTACGTGGACGGTGCCGGTGTGCGAGCCGGTGACCAGCCCCGTCACCGCGTACTTCGCGGGTGACCCGTGCGCCACCAGGGCCGGCAGCACCGCGAGCACGGTCGCCGCGACGGACCAGCCGCGCCGGTGCAGCAGAGGCCGGGTGCACAGCGCCCCGACGGCAGCCCCCAGCAGGACACAGCAGGCGGCGGCGAGCAGTCCGGCGAGCCCGGCGGACGGCAGCGCGACCTCGGCCCTGCGGTCCGTACTCGTCGGCTCACTGATGAGCAGCACCACCGCGGTGGCGGCCGCGCCCAGGAGCCCGGCGCACCCCGACGCGGCGAGCAGGGCCGCCAGATGGGCCCGCGGCTGCCCTCCCACGGCCGCGGCCACCACCGCCCGGGCGGCGGGCGGTTCCTGGGTGACGCAGACCTGGACGAGCCAGGCGGTGACGGGGAGCAGCCCCGCCGCGGCGTAGCCGAGCGAGTCCAGCACGGGCTGCCCCGCGCGGACGCCGACCCCGAGGAAGGCCATGTACAGGAGCACGGGTGCGAGCCAGCGCTGGGAGCGCAGCAGGAGGGCGGTCCGGTAGCGGACGAGTGCGGTCATGCCGCCCCGTCGGGGTTGCCGGGTGCGGTCGAGAGCTGCGTGATGTGCCAGGGCGGGCGGGACGTGAGCAGCGCGCCCAGCAGGGCGTCCGAGTGCGCGGACGCGACGGTGAGCGTCACGGATCCGTCCCTCGCACAGGTCCGGACGGGGGCGCCGGGCAGGCCGGCGGGAAGTGGCGTGCCGGGCGGGCCCACGGCCTCGATCCGTACCCGGGGGCCGCCCGACGCCCCGGCGGGAGCGGGAGATGCCACGACGATCCCGGTTCCCTGGACGCGCAGCGCCGTGTCGACCGCGCCCGCCAGGCGTCGCGGGTCGTGGTCGACGAAGACCGCTGTGGAGCCCGCGGCGACGCACTCGGCCACGGCCCGGTCCAGTTCGCCGCGGGCCGCGGCGTCGAGGCCCGTCCATGCCTCGTCCAGGACCAGCAGCTCCGGTTCGGCGAGGAGCGCCTGGGCGACGGCGACCTTCTGGCTGGTGCCCTTGGACAGCTCCGCGAGCGGCGTGCGGGCGTGTTCCGCCGCCCCGAAGCGGGTCAGCCACTCCTGCGCACGCCCGGCCGCCTCGGCCCTGCGCAGTCCGTGGATCCGGCCGAGGTGGACGAGATAACCGGCGGCGGTGAAGGGCAGCGCCGCCGGGAACCGCTCGGGGACGTACGCCGTGCGCGGTCGGCCGCGCGTGATCCGGCCCTCGGTGGGGGCGTCGATCCCGGCGAGGAGCCGCAACAGGGTGGACTTGCCCGTGCCGTTGGCACCCTCGACGCGGACGAGCGAGCGCGGGCGCAGCCCGAGGTCGACGCCGCGCAGCACCCACGGTCCGGCGAGACCGTACCGGCGGCCCACCCCGCTCAGTCTCAGGACGTCCGTACTCAGTTGGACGACGCCTTCTCGGTCTTGAGCTCGCTGGGCCGCACGATCACGAACCCTTCTCCGTCCAGCCGCAGCTGGACCGCCTCCCCCGAGCCGCCGCGCAGCATGGAGCCGACGCTCTGCGAGCGGTGCAGCGAGGTGTTCAGGTGGGCGCTCCAGCCGACGACGGCGTCCGTGTCGACGCACACCGGCTGCTGGGGCGTGACGGGGATCACGATGGGATGCCCCTCGCACATCAGGCCGAGCTTCCCGTAGCCGGTGAAGACGCTGTTGAAGAGTCCGCCGCCGGTCATCCCGGCGCCCTTCACGGTCTTGATCTCGTACGCGAGCGTGGAGTCGAAGCACAGGACGTTGCGGCCGTTCACGGTGAGGACGTCGCCCTGCTCCATCTCCACGATGAAGCAGTTGGCCGCCTCGTGCGCGAACCACGCCTCGCCCTGGCCGCGCACCGCCATCAGCGGCAGGCCCTCGCCCGTGACGGCGCGCTTGAGCATGCCGCCGAGGCCCTGGCCCTTGCGCTCGAACTGGAGGTCACCGCGGAAGGCGATCATCGATCCCTGGCGTGCGTGCATCTCGCCGTTGACCGCGTACTTGATCGATTTGGCGTTCTGCAGGGTCATTCCGGGGGTGGTGGCCTGCTGCGCCATGTGCTCGTGGGAAAAGAGATCGCTCTTCATGCGGTGCATCCTCACCCGGAGCGTTTCATTCCGCCAAGAACACGTCGCGGGGCGGCTGGCAGACTGGACGGGTGAGCAGCAACGACATCCCCGCGTCCCCGTCCGTCCCCGCCGAGTCGCCGTCCGTTCCCGCCGGAGCGCCGGCGGACAGCCCTTTCCATACAGAGCGGACGAACCGGGACGAAGCGCCCCAGTACGTACTCCCGTTGGTGGTGCACATCGAGAAGGCGGCGCCCCCGGCCCGTACCGACGCCCTGCGCACGGCCGCCCGGGCGGTCCTGGTGATGCTCTCCGACGAGCGGTCGACGGGCGAGGGCGAGTGGGCACAGGTGATGCGCGACTGGCAGGACGCCCGGATCCGGAAAGTGGTGCGCCGGGCGCGCGGCGCGGAGTGGCGCAAGGCCTGTGCGCTGCCGGGGATCACGGTCACGGGCGAGGCGGCCGAGGTGCGGGTCTACCCGCCGGTGCCGCTCGACGGCTGGCCGAAGGAGCTCGCCAAGCTCCAGGTCTCGGGGACGGATCTGGAGGACTCCGAACCCCCGGCCGCCCCCGACCTCACGGGCCCGGTCCTCTGGCTGAACCCGGAGCTCGGCATGTCGGCGGGCAAGGAGATGGCGCAGGTCGGGCACGGGGCGCAACTCGCCTGGTGGGAGCTGTCGGAGACGGAGCGCAAGGCGTGGCGGGAGGCGGGCTTCCCGCTCTCGGTCGCCGTCCCCGACGCGGGCCGCTGGCAGGAACTCACGGTGAGCGGGCTGCCGGTGGTGCGGGACGCCGGGTTCACCGAGATCGCCCCGGGCTCGTGCACGGTGGTCGCCGACCATCCGGCGCTGCGCGGCTGAGGACGGGCGGCCGGGTACGCGCTACCTCCGCGGAAACAGACCGTTGCCGCGACGCACGCGCCCCGTTCGCGGATTCCTCCCGGGCCGTTGAACAACCGGGTCCGCCGGTACGTACCTCCTGACGCCGCCGGGCCGGTGATACTGCCCAGCAGGGTGAACGGCCGTTCAGTGCCCGGCCGTTGCCACCGGCGGTCGATTGGACGCCGTCACGCCTCGGCCCGGGAGAACCCTCTGTGCGACGCATCAACGGAACGGCCCTCATCATCGCGGCGCTCGTCGCCACGCTCGGCGCCCTCGCCTACCCGGTCTGGTCGTACGCCGACCGGTCCGGGACCGGGGAGGACAACCTCGAAGCGTCGTCCACCGCGACCCAGTGGGGTCCGCTCTCCGCGACCGACCGGGACTTCCTGGTGAAGGTCCGCCTGGCCGGGCTCTGGGAGCTGCCCGCCGGGCAGCAGGCGATCGAGCGGGCGCCGACCGAGGCGATCAAGGCGGCCGGGGACCACCTGGTCGTCGGGCACACGGATCTGGACCGCAGGTCGCGTGAGGTGGCCGCCAGACTGGGCGTGGAGCTGCCGAACCAGCCGACCGAGCAGCAGCAGGGCTGGCTGCGGGAGATGACGGCGGCGAGCGGCCAGGAGTACGAGCGGAAGTTCGCCAATCTGCTGCGGAACGCGCACGGCAAGGTCTTCGCGCTGATCGCCCAGGTCCGGCACACCACCCGCAACTCGCTGATCCGGCAGCTGGCGAGCGACGCCAACGTGACCGTGCTCGACCACATCACCATGCTGGAGGGCACCGGCTTCGTCGACTTCGACGCCATGGCCCGCGAGGCCGCGGGCGGGGCGACGGCCGGCCCGACCGGTCCTCCGGTGGCGCCCGGCGGCTCGGTCCTGCCGCAGCCGGTTCCGGTGGCACCGACCGGGGACCAGTCGTTCACCTCGCGGCCCTCCACGGCACCGCTGCCCTGAGAGACGGCACCCGCCCGGCGGAGCTGCGGGAACCTCAAATCGAGCTCTGAACGTCCCCCTCTTCGGGTTCGGCGCCGTGCCGCGGGGCCATGACCTGTGCACAGAGCGGCGGAGGGGGACACCATGGAGCTGGGAATCGGGGTCGGCTGGCGGCCGGAGATCGCCGACACGGTGGAGGCGCTGCCGGGGATCGACTGGGTGGAGGCGGTCGCGGAGAACCTCTGCGCCGATCATCTGCCCGCCTCCCTGGTACGGCTGAGGGAGCGCGGTGTCACCGTGGTGCCGCACGGCGTCTCGCTGGGCCTGGGCGGGGCCGACCGCCCCGACCCCGGCCGTCTCGCCGGCCTCGCGGCGCGGGCCACCCTGCTGGGTACGCCCCTGGTGACCGAGCACATCGCGTTCGTCAGGGCGGGCGGAGCGCGCACGGGGTCACCGGTGCTGGAGGCGGGGCACCTGCTGCCCGTCCCGCGTACGTGGGCGGCGCTGGACGTGCTGTGCGAGAACGTGCGCGTGGCACAGGACTCGCTGCCGGTGCCCCTGGCGCTGGAGAACATCGCCGCGCTGATCTCCTGGCCCGACGAGGAGCTGACCGAGGGGCAGTTCCTGGCGGAGCTGGTCGAGCGCACCGGGGTGCGGCTGCTCATCGACGTGGCCAATCTGCACACGAACCACGTGAACCGGGGCGAGGACCCGGCCACCGCTCTCGACGAGCTGCCCGTGGAGGCCATCGCGTACGTCCACGTGGCGGGCGGCGTGGAGAAGGACGGCGTCTGGCACGACACCCACGCCCACCCGGTCACCGCTCCGGTGCTCGGCGTGCTCGCCGAGCTCCGCGCCCGTATCGCACCGCCCGGCGTCCTGCTGGAGCGCGACGACAACTTCCCGCCGGCCGCCGGACTGGCGGCCGAACTGGACACGATCCGCGCCACGCTCGACGCGGACACGGAGGCGGACACGGGCACGGCCGCGCACCGGGACGGCGTGCGCAAGTCCGTCCGCCGCACGACGAGGACCGCGCCCCCGGCGCACCGGGACGACGCGGCCCCGGAGGCGCTGCGCGACCGCGTCGCGGTCGCGCAGACCTCGCTGCTCTCCGCCCTCGTCGCGGGCACCCCCGCCCCCGAGGGCTTCGACCACCGCCGGCTCGGGGTCCAGAGCCGGGCCCTGGCCGCCAAGCGCGCCGACGTCGTCGCCAAGGTGGCCCCGGAACTCCCGCGGATCCTGGGCCGGGGCTACCGGGACGCGTTCCTCGCGTACGCCAGGAGCCGCCCGATGTCCGCCGGATACCGGCGTGACGCCCTGGACTTCGCCGAGCAGCTGCTCATCGCCGGCCGGCCCTCGGACGAGGCGGCCCGCCGGCGCCTGACCCGCTGGTGGCAGGACCGGGCGGCTCCCCGGCCGCCCCGCCGCACCACCCGGCTGGTCCGGGCGGCCCGTTCCGTACTCGCAGGGAGGTGACGGGGCATGAGCATCTTCGCCCTGGTCCTGACGCTCGCCGTGGTGGTCTCCTCGACGCTGCTGATCGCGGAGGCGGGCCGCGCCCGACCCCGTCCGGACGGCGTCGTCCACGACCTGTCCGAGGTGGCGTTCCTGAACGGCGGGCCCGGCCGGGTCGTGGACACCGCGCTCGCCGCGATGCTGGAGGACGGCCGGCTGCTCGTCGGCGGGCCCGGGATCGTCGCGGTCCAGCGGCCGGTCGCCCACGACCCGGTGGAGCGGGCCGTGCTCCAGGAGCAGGCCGCCGCCCCGAGCGGCGCTCTGCACACGCTGCGGAACGCGGTGATGCGCCACCCCGCCGTGCAGGAGGTCGGGGACGGTCTGGCGGCGCGCGGACTGCTGAACGTGCCCGGGGCGAACCGGACGCGGCATCGCTGGGCCATGACGCAGGCAGGGGCCTGCGTGCTCGGTCTGGCGCTCTCCGTCATGCTGACCATCGTCGAGTTCACCGCGGGCGGCAGCCTCCAGGAGACACCGGTGCCGTTCGTCGCCGGGGTGCTCCCGGCGCTGCTCGGCGGGGCCGTCGTCGGGCTGGTCGTCGCGAGCGCCGCCCGCGCCCGGATCACCAAGGCGGGCCGCAGAGCCGCGGCGGCGTTCCGGATCGCCCACGGGCACGGGACGGGCGCGGCCCATCTGGTGGCGGTGGCGGGATCGCGGGCGCTCGGCGACCCGGCGCTGCGGACGCACCTCGTCACGGCGGCCCGGATGCGGCCGGCGGGGCCGCCCACGCCCTCGCACCACTCGTCCGACGCCTCGGGGCTGCTGCTCGTGCCGACGGTGTGGTGCGCGGGGTCGAGCCCCGGCGACGGCGGCTGCGGCGGCTCCGCCGGGAGCAGCGGCGGGGGCGGGTGCGGGTCGGGATCCAGCTGCGGTTCCGGGTCCGGCTGCGGGTCCGGGTCGGGTTGCGGATCGGCATCCAGTTGCGGCTCCGGATCGAGCTGCGGCAGCAGTTCGGGCTCCAGCTGCGGCAGCAGTTCCTGAGCGGTCGCCGTCCGCATCCTGAAATCCTCTGGCGCCCGGGGCCGGTCTCGCATAGAAATCCGGCATGCTCTGGGTTCTGTTCCTGCTGGTCGCATGGGGTGCGGCGGCCATCTCCTGTATACGGCTCTGCCTCGCCGCCGCCCGTCTGGCCCCAGCGCGGAGCGGGCTGTCCCGGGCGGCCCGGCGCACCGCGGACGGTCCCGAACTCACGCTGTACGAGACCGCGTTCCTGGCCGGCGGCCCGCACCGGGTCGCCGATCTCGCGCTCGTCACCATGCATCTGCGCCGCCGGCTCCTGCTCGCGCACACCGGCTGGGCGACGGTGGTCGACCCGGACGGCCGCGACGAGATGGAGCGCACGGTGATCCGGGCCATCGGCCCGCACGGCCAGTCCCCCATACCGCCGGTCCGCGCCGCAGCGGCGGCCGCCGACGCCGTACGCGCCCTCGCGGACCGGCTGGTCGCCGCGGGCCTGGCGCTGCCGGGCGGGGCGGGGACGGACCTCGCGTCGGCCGTGCGGGCGGTGCGCGGGGCCGCGTTGCTGGTGGCCGTGATGGGCACCGCGGCGCTGCTCACCCCCGGCCGGGAGCAGGGGCCGGACGGCTCGGGCGTACCGGTGCTCGTCTGGTTCGGACTGCCGCTCGTGCTGACCCTGGGCGTTCTGGCCATCGCCCGGATGGAGGTGCATCCGTACAGCTCCTGGGCCTCCCCCGCCGGACAGCGGCTGCTGGACGTGCGCACGGCCGCCGCGGACGGCCGGGAGGGCGATGTGCTGGAGGCGGTCGCCGTGCGGGGCGTGCGCGCGGTGGCCGACCCGGCGCTGCGGGCCGCGCTCGGCGGCCGGGGCGCGCGGAACGTGCCGTGAATGACGCCGGTGCGGCGCGCTGGAAGCGCGCCGCACCGTAAGCCGAACCCGGTGTCGCTGGAACGGCGGCCGGCACAGGGTGCCGGGGGTTCCGCCGTCTGATCTTCCGGGTTGGGGTGGTCGGAACCCGCTCGCTACGCGAGCCCGGCCACCAGGTCTGCGACCGACTTGCGCCGGCCGGTGTAGAAGGGGACCTCCTCGCGGACGTGCATCCGCGCCTCCGAGGCCCGCAGGTGGCGCATGAGGTCGACGATGCGGTGCAGCTCGTCGGCCTCGAAGGCCAGCACCCACTCGTAGTCGCCGAGGGAGAAGGAGGCCACGGTGTTGGCGCGCACGTCGGGGAAGCCGCGGGCCATCTTTCCGTGGTCGGCGAGCATGCGGCGGCGGTCCTCGTCCGGCAGCAGGTACCAGTCGTAGGAACGCACGAAGGGGTACACGCTGATGTAGTCGCGCGGCGTCTCGTCGGCGAGGAACGCCGGGACGTGCGACTTGTTGAACTCGGCGGGACGGTGCAGCGCCATGTTCGACCAGACCGGGTCGAGGCTCTTGCCGAGGCGGGTGCGGCGGAAGAGGTTGTACGCCTCCTGCAGCGCGTCCGACGTCTCCGCGTGCCACCAGATCATGACGTCGGCGTCGGCACGCAGGCCGGAGACGTCATAGGTGCCGCGTACGGTGATGTCCTTGGCCGCGAGCTGGTCGAACAGCTCCTGGACCTCATCGGAGTACGCCGTACGGTCCGTGTCCGCGGGCAGCACGTCGCGCAGCTTGAAGACGGACCACAGGGTGTAGCGCACGACGTCGTTGAGGTCCTTCGCCTTCTTGCCGGCGTTGGGGGCCTTGCTTGATGTCACAGTCTCAGGAGCACTCATACGGCTATTGTCCCGCCTCGCTCCGTGTGCCCTGAACCAGGGTCGGAGTGGCGATGATCTCTCCGTCCCTCTCCCCGCCGCCCGGTCCCGCGACATCCCGGACGATCTCGTCCGCGGCCCGGTGCGCGCTCGCGATGCAGGCCGGGATGCCGACCCCGTCGTAGACCGCGCCGCAGACCCGCAGCGCGGGCATCTTCGCGACCTCCTCGCGGATCCGGGCCACGCGGCCGAGGTGGCCCACGGGGTACTGGGGCAGTCCGCCGATCCAGCGGGTGACCTCGGTGGCGACGGGCTTCGCGGCCAGTCCGGTCGCCGCGGCGAGGTCGCTCAGCGACACGTCGACGAGCTCGCCGTCCTCGCGGTGCAGATGGTCCTCCTCGCCGTAGCGGCCCACCGAGGTCCGCAGGACGAACAGGTCCGGTGCCTCGTCGGCGACCCACTGCCACTTGTGGGAGGAGTACGTGGCGGCCTTGATGGTGCGGCCGTCGACCGGGGGCACCAGAAAGCCGGACCGGCCCTCGAAGGCCGGGGAGCCGGCCACGTCGGAGCGCCGGAAGGCCATGGTGACCAGCGCCATCGACGCGTACTCGACGCCGGCCAGCTCCGCGGAGGCGGCCGGGGACTCGGCGGCGAGCAGGGTGGAGGCGGACCAGGCGGGGGTGGCGAGGACGATGCCGTCGGCGGCGATGACCCGCGCGTCGGTGCGTACGTCCCAGCCTTCGGCGCTACGGGTCAGGCCCAGCACCGGTGTCCCGGTGAGGATCTCCCCGCCCCCGGCGCGTACGGCGTCGGCCACCGCGCCGGGCAGGGTGCCGAGGCCTCCGGCGATGCCCTGGAAGACCGGTCCGGTCTGCTGCCGGGCGGCGGCCTGCTCCTGGATCCGGGTGACCCCGTCGAGCAGGGAGCCCGCCTGCCGGGCGATCTCGAAGAGCTGCGGTACGGCGGCGCGCATCGAGATCCGGTAGGCGTCGCCCGCGTACACCCCGCCCAGCAGGGGCTCGACGAGCCGGTCCACGACCTCGCGGCCCAGCCGGTCCGCGACGTACGCGCCGACGGCCACGTCGTCACCGACGGCGGTCGGGGTCAGATCGCGTTCCTGGGCGATGCGGACGAGGCCCTCGGGCGAGAGCACGTCGCCCAGGACGGACGGGTCGCCCGGTACGCCCATCACGTGGCCCTTGGGCATGGGGCGCAGCGCGTCACGGGTCCACAGCGAGGCGCTGGCGGTGGCGGGCGGCTGGAGCCGGTCGCCGAGGCCGGCGGCCCGCGCCAGGGCGACCGCCTCGGGGCGCCGGGCGAGCATCGACTCGGCCCCGAGGTCGACCTGCACGCCCGCGATCTCACCGGTCATGAGCTTGCCGCCGAGCCGCTCGGTCGCCTCCAGGAGGGTGACCCTCAGACCGGAGCCGAGGAGCCGGTGGGCGGCCGCGAGTCCGGCGATGCCGCCGCCGATGACGACGACGTGGCCCGGGGCCCTGTCCGCGCGGTGTGTTGAACGCTGCATGCCCCCACTCTCTCAAACCTCTTCCGAGTCCTGAACGTGACCGCTTCGAAACCGGGTTCCCGAAACCCGGTCCACCACCTCCCACGTCGAACCGGAGCCATCAATCACCCGTCCTGGGGGGACAGTTATGCAGACAGCGCCCATCGCCCGTACCGACAGACGCACAGCCCGCCGCACCCGCACCGCGCTCGCCGCCGGGCTGCTCACCGCAGTCCTCGCGCTGAGCGGCTGCGGCGCGGCCGACGACAGCGGCGGTTCCTCCTCCGACCAGCGGGCCCTGACCGCCGACGGGCAGAAGAAGGCGGATCCGGGCGCCGGCGAAGCGGCGGCGGACACCAAGGAGGGTGCGGCGAAGGCGGGCACGCCGAAGAAGCCGAATCCGGTGACCGCCACGCACGTGATCCGCACCGCCGCGCTGATGGTGGAGGTGAAGAGCGCGTCCAGGGCGGCGGCGGCCGCCCGCACGGTCGTGCAGAACGCCGGCGGTCTGGTCGCCGACGAGTCGACCGAGCAGGTGGACGACACGCACGACTCCTCGCATCTCGTGCTGCGGGTGCCGCAGGAGGAGTACGACAGCGTGCTGCGGGAGCTCTCGGGTGCGGGGAAGCTGCTCTCCCGCTCGTCGACCGCGAAGGACGTCACCGACCAGGTCGTCGACGTCGAGAGCAGGATCGCCACCCAGCGCGCCAGCGTGACGCGGGTGCGCAAGCTGATGGAGCAGGCCGACAAGCTCGTCGATGTCGTCACGCTGGAGGGCGAACTGAGCAGCCGTCAGGCGTCGCTGGAGTCCCTGCTCGCCCAGCAGGCCTCGCTCAAGGACCGTACGACCCTGGCGACGATCACGCTCGATCTGACGGAGCCGGAGAGCGCGCCGGAGGCCGATGAGGATCCGGGGTTCCTGGACGCGCTGAGCGGCGGCTGGCACGCCTTCCTGACGACGCTGCGGTGGCTCGGCGTGGCGGCGGGCGCCGCTGCTCCGTTCCTGGCCGCCGCGGCCGTCCTGCTGGTCCTGTGGCGGCTGCTGGCACGCCGCAGGAGCGGGAAGACGGGGCAGCAGCCTCCGGCGGGCGCGTGAGCATTCCCCGGGGGCGCCGCCGCGCCCCCGGGGACCACGGCGCCGTAGCGTGGGCCTTTCGCGGGGACGTCGAAGGGACCTGGCATGGCGGCGGAACGACTGGTGGTCATCGGCGGTGACGCGGCGGGCATGTCCGCCGCGTCCCAGGCGCGCCGGCTCAAGGGGCCGGACGAGCTGGGCATCACCGCCTTCGAGCGGGGCCACTTCACCTCGTACTCCGCCTGCGGCATCCCGTACTGGGTCGGCGGCGACGTCGGACAGCGGGACGACCTGATCGCCCGCACCCCCGAGGAGCACCGGGCCCGCGCCATCGATCTGCGGATGCGCACCGAGGTGACGGAGATCGATGTCGCGGGGCAGCGGGTGCGTTCGCTCGACCGGGAGTCGGGCGAGACCTCCTGGACCGGCTTCGACAAGCTGGTGATCGCGACGGGAGCCCGTCCGGTACGGCCCGCGCTGCCCGGGATGGACGCGGCCGGGGTGCACGGTGTGCAGACCCTGGACGACGGGCAGGCCCTGCTGGACACCCTGGACCGGGCGAAGGGCCGGCGCGCGGTCGTCGTCGGCGCCGGTTACATCGGTGTCGAGATGGCCGAGGCGATGCTGAAGCGCGGCTTCGAGGTGACCGTGCTCAACCGCGGCGAACAGCCGATGGCGACGCTCGACCCCGACATGGGGCGTCTCGTCCACGACGCGATGGACGGGCTCGGGATCACGACGGTGAACGGGGCCGCGGTCACCGCGATCCGTACCGGGGCGGACGGCCGGGCCGCCGCCGTCGAGACGGACGGCGCGTCCTACCCGGCGGACGTGGTGGTGCTCGGCATCGGCGTCGAACCGGAGACGACGCTGGCCCGCGCCGTCGGGCTCCCGCTCGGCCCGCACGGCGGCCTGCTCACCGACCTGTCGATGCGGGTCGTGGGCCACGACAACATCTGGGCGGGCGGCGACTGCGTCGAGGTCCTGGACCTGGTGGCGGGCCGCACCCGCCACATCGCGCTGGGCACCCACGCCAACAAGCACGGCCAGATCATCGGGTCCAACGTCGGCGGCGGCTACGGGACGTTCCCGGGCGTGGTCGGTACGGCGGTGAGCAAGGTCTGCGATCTGGAGATCGCCCGCACGGGTCTGCGCGAGAAGGACGCCCGCGCGGTGGGCCTGCGCTTCGTCACGGCGACGATCGAGTCGACGGGCCGGGCGGGCTACTACCCGGGGGCGCGGCCGATGACGGTGAAGATGCTCGCGGAGTACCGCACGGGGCGGCTGCTGGGCGTGCAGATCGTGGGCCGGGAGGGGGCGGCGAAGCGGGTCGACGTGGCGGCGGTGGCGCTCACCGCCGGGATGACGGTCGAGCAGATGACAGCGCTCGACCTGGGCTACGCGCCGCCGTTCTCCCCGGTCTGGGACCCGGTCCTGGTGGCGGCCCGCAAGACGGTGACGGTACTGCGGCAGGCGGGCACCGCCTGAGCGGCGCCCGCCTGCCCGTGGTTCAGCGGGCGGTGCTGGTGTGCACGTACTCGACGAGGCGGGTCAGCGCGTCCGGGGCCATGTTCGGCATCACGCCGTGGCCCAGGTTGAAGATGTGGCCCTCCAGGCCCGCGGCGGCGTCCAGCACCTCCTGGGTCTTCGTCTCCACCGCGGAGGTCGGGGCGAACAGCACGGCGGGGTCCAGGTTGCCCTGGAGCGCCTTGCCGGGGCCGACGCGGCGCGCGGCCTCGTCCATCGGGACCCGCCAGTCCACGCCGACGACGTCCGCGCCGGCCTCGCCCATCAGGCCGAGCAGCTCACCGGTGCCGACGCCGAAGTGGATGCGCGGGACGCCGTACGACGCGACGGCGTCGAACACCTTCGCCGAGGCGGGCAGCACCGAGTTGCGGTAGTCGGCGGGGGCCAGGGCGCCGACCCAGGAGTCGAAGAGCTGCACGGCGGAGGCGCCGGCCTCGATCTGGACCTTGAGGAAGGCGCCGGTGATCTCGGCGAGGCGGTCGAGCAGGTCGGCCCAGAGCTCCGGGTCGCCGTACATCAGGGCCTTGGTGTGCTCGTGGTTGCGGGACGGGCCGCCCTCCACGAGGTAGCTCGCGAGGGTGAACGGCGCGCCCGCGAAGCCGATCAGCGGGGTGGCCCCCAGCTCGGCGGTGAGCAGGCCGATGGCCTCGGTGACGTACCAGACGTCTTCGGGGGTGAGGTCGCGCAGCCGGGCCAGGTCGGCGCGGGTGCGGATCGGCTCGGCGATCACGGGTCCGACGCCGGGCTTGATGTCGAGGTCGATGCCGATGGCCTTGAGCGGGACGACGATGTCGCTGAAGTAGACGGCGGCGTCGACCTTGTGGCGGCGCACGGGCTGCATCGTGATCTCGGCGACGAGCTCCGGCATCATGCAGGAGTCGAGCATCGGGATGCCCTCGCGCACCTTCAGGTACTCGGGCAGCGAGCGCCCCGCCTGGCGCATGAACCAGACCGGCGTGTGCGGCACGGGCTCGCGGCGGCACGCCTTCAGGAACGCCGACTCGTGGGTGGCGGAGGTCTTGGTCTGGTGGCCCGAAGGGCGGTCAATGGCGCTCACACACAGAATCTTCGCACGCACGGGGAAGGAGCCCTGCCTCGCGCGGGTGTCCTTTCGCGCGCGAGGCTCCGGTTCCGCCTACGCTTCCCCGCATGGCTCCGGCGCAGGGACACTTCTCCGATCAATCCGATGGTGCTGACGGCACGGACAGTGCGGAGGGTGGTTCCGTCCCGCCCGCGTTCCGTTCGGCGGTGGACGCGCTGCGCTCGGCGCGTCTGCGGACCGAGCTGGAGGTGGAGCCGACGCGGCCACCGAAGCGCCTGGCCCCTTACGCGTACGCGCTGGAGGCTGCGGTCGTCGACGGCGAGGACGATCTTGCCGACGGGCGGCTCGTCCTGCTCCACGACCCGGCCGGTCACGAGGCCTGGCAGGGCAGTTTCCGGCTGGTGACGCTGGTGCGCGCCGAGCTGGAGCCGGAGATGGCCTCCGACCCGCTGCTGCCGGAGGTGTGCTGGTCGTGGCTGACCGGTGCGCTGGAGGCGCGCGGTCTGTCGTACGGGGAGGCGGGCGGCACGGTCACCCGGGCGAGTTCGCACTACTTCGGCGAGCTGGCGGTCCGGCGACCGGCGACGCAGATCGAGATCCGGGCGTCGTGGACCCCGCGCGAGGGCCGTGGCGGGGTACCGGACACGGCGGCGCATCTGATGGCGTGGGGCGACCTGCTGTGCCAGATCGCGGGCCTGCCGCCGTCGGAGCCGGTGGACGCGGCAGTGGTGACGCTGCCGCAGAGGCGCGGGCCACAGGTCTCGTAGGACTCCGCTCGCTTCCGCAGGCCGCCGTCCCGCTCTCGCGGGGCGCTGCCCGCGCTCGCAGGACCCTGCCCGTATCCGCTCCGCTCCGCAGGACGCCGCCCCGCTTCTGCGGGGCCTGATTCGTGTGCCCACCTCCCCCAGATTTCGTGACGCTCTGTCACGAAACCTCGCACAGCCACCGGCTCTCTTTTCGTACAATCGATCGCGCGTCCTATTTGCCCGAATTGTTACTCACCAAATCGTGATCTTCCTCTAAAGGAGCAGGGGTCTGCTGCCGAAGGAGTCAATGACCCTTCAAGCACGGTTCGCCCCGGCTTCATCCCCGAGCCGGCCCGTCCCGCCACTCCCCAGGAGGCCTGGTGTCCGTTCTCCTCGAGCAGCCCGCAAGCCTGGTCGCCTACCGCCCGAACAAGCCGACGGCCATGGTCGTCGTGGCCGACCCGCGCGTCCGTTCCACCGTCACCCGCCATCTGTGGGCACTCGGAGTACGTGACGTCATCGAGGCGTCGTCCATCGCGGAGGCCCGCCCCCGCGTCGGCAACCCGCGCGACATCTGCGTAGCCGACGTCCATCTGCCCGACGGTTCCGGGCTGACCCTGCTGTCCGAAACCCGAGCCGCCGGCTGGCCGAACGGCCTCGCCCTCTCCGCCGCCGATGACATCGGCGCGGTGCGCAACGCCCTCGCGGGCGGCGTCAAGGGCTACGTCGTCACCGGCACCCGTACCAACATCGGCCACCCCACCCGTCCCGGCGTCGCACCCATCGGCGCCACCGCCGCCCGTATGCACCGCCGGCCCCCCGGCACCCCGAGCCACCCGGGCGGCTACCGCGAACTGTCCGGCCGCGAGGTGGAGGTACTGCGGCTCGTCGCCGAAGGACAGTCCAACAAGGCCATCGGCGTCTCCATGGGGCTGTCCGCCCTCACCGTCAAGAGCCACCTCGCCCGAATCGCCCGCAAGCTCGGCACCGGAGACCGCGCAGGCATGGTCGCCGTCGCCCTGCGGACGGGCATCATCCACTGAACCCCATCGGACCGACACCCCCGCCGGTGTGCAGAAATGCGGAACCGGCTGGAATACATGCATCGGCGCCCGCCGACGGATCATTCCGTCGACGGGCGCCGCGCATACACAGATACCCTTGACACGTGACCGACGCCCAAGAGACCGCAGCAGACACTTCACTGCGAACCACCGGGGGCGCCCCCCCGGACGACGTCGCCCCGGCGCCGATCCCCTTGCTCGAACCTCGCGAGGGCATTCCACCGGTGGTGGCCTCCGACGATGCCCTGGCCGGGGTGATCGCCGCCTTCGCCGCGGGCTCCGGCCCGGTGGCCGTGGACGCCGAGCGCGCCTCCGGTTACCGCTACGGGCAGCGCGCCTACCTCGTACAGCTGCGCCGTGACGGCGCGGGCAGCGCGCTCGTCGACCCGGTCGGCTGCCCCGACCTGTCCGGGCTGGGCGAGGCGCTGCGCGGCACCGAGTGGATCCTGCACGCGGCGACCCAGGACCTGCCCTGCCTGCGCGAAATAGGGATGACGCCGACGGGACTCTTCGACACGGAGCTGGCCGGGCGGCTGGCCGGGTTCCCGCGCGTCGGCCTCGGCGCGATGGTCGAGAGCGTCCTCGGCTACTCGCTGGAGAAGGGCCACTCGGCCGTCGACTGGTCGACCCGTCCGCTGCCCGAGCCCTGGCTGCGCTACGCGGCACTCGACGTCGAGCTGCTGATCGACCTCCGCAACTCCCTGGAGGAGGAGCTCGACCGGCAGGGCAAGCTGGAATGGGCACAGGAGGAGTTCACCGCCATCGCCACGGCGCCACCCGCCCCTCCGCGCCAGGATCCGTGGCGCCGCACGTCGGGCATGCACAAGGTCCGCCGGCGCCGGCAGATGGCGGTGGTCCGCGAGCTGTGGACCATGCGCGACCAGATCGCCCAGCGCCGCGACATCTCCCCCGGCAAGGTGCTCGGCGACGCCGCGATCGTGGAGGCCGCCCTCGCGCTTCCGCCCAACTCCCACGCGCTGACCGCGCTGCCCGGCTTCGGCCACCGCATGGGCCGGCGCCAGCTGGAGCAGTGGCAGGCCGCCGTGGACCGGGTGAAGGAGATGCCCGAGACGGAGCTGCCGCAGCCCGGCCAGCCACTGGCCGGACCGCCGCCGCCCCGCGCCTGGGCGGACAAGGACCCGGCCGCCGCGGCCCGGCTGTCGGCCGCCCGCGCGGCCGTGTCCGAGCTCGCGGAGCGGCTGCACATGCCGCAGGAGAACCTGATCACCCCCGACACCGTGCGCCGGGTGTGCTGGGAGCCGCCGAAGAAGCTCACGCCCGACACGGTGGAGAACGCGCTCGCCGGATACGGGGCGCGGCGCTGGCAGATCGAACAGGTGGCCCCCATCCTGCTGCGCGCGCTCGCTTCGGAGGCCTGAGACGGCATGTGACAGGGTCGTATTCACGCCAGGTTGGCGCGGCCCGCGGCCACTCGCATCGTTCTCCGGATGGCCCGGACAGCCCCCCTTTCGGGGCGTCCGGGCCATTTCGCGTATGTGACCTTCGCCGCTCCCGCCGCAAGGACTGGGCAGTCTGGTTACCCGCAAGTAGCATGAGGGTGGCGGCGCGCTCACGGGCGCGCCCCGCAGCAGTGCCATCCCGCACCCTGGAGGAGAGCCATCGTGCCTCGTACCATCCGGGACGTCGTCTTCGTCGACGGCGTCCGCACCCCGTTCGGCAAAGCGGGCCCGAAGGGCATCTACCACGAGACCCGCGCCGACGATCTCGTCGTGAAGGCCATCCGGGAGCTGCTGCGCCGCAACCCGGACCTGGACCCCGCGAAGATCGACGAGGTCGCCATCGCCGCGACCACGCAGATCGGTGACCAGGGCCTCACGCTCGGCCGCACCGCCGGCATCCTGGCCGGGCTGCCGCAGTCCGTCCCCGGATACTCCATCGACCGCATGTGTGCGGGCGCGCTGACCGCCGTCACCTCGACGGCCGGCTCCATCGCCTTCGGCGCGTACGACGTCGTGGTAGCCGGCGGCGTCGAGCACATGGGCCGCCACCCCATGGGCGAGGGCGTGGACCCGAACCCGCGCTTCGTCTCGGAGAAGCTGGTCGACGAGTCCGCCCTGTTCATGGGCATGACCGCGGAGAACCTGCACGACCGGTACCCCACGATCACCAAGCAGCGCGCCGACGAGTACGCGGTGCGTTCGCAGGAGAAGGCCGCCAAGGCGTACGCCAACGGCAAGATCCAGCAGGACCTGGTCCCGGTCTCCGTGCGCCGCACCAACCCGGAGGCCGGCGAGACGGGCTGGGGCCTGGTCACCGCCGACGAGCCGATGCGTCCGGGCACCACGATGGAGTCCCTGGCCGGTCTGAAGACCCCGTTCCGCGCCCACGGCCGCGTGACCGCCGGTAACGCCGCAGGACTCAACGACGGCGCCACCGCCTCGCTCCTCGCCGCCGAGGACGTCGCCCGCGAGCTGGGCCTCCCGGTCAGGATGCGCCTCGTCTCCTACGCCTTCGCGGGCGTCGAGCCGGAGGTCATGGGCTACGGCCCGATCCCGGCCACGGAGAAGGCCCTGGCGAAGGCGGGCCTGTCCATCTCGGACATCGGTCTCTTCGAGATCAACGAGGCGTTCGCCGTGCAGGTGCTCGCGTTCCTGGAGCACTACGGCATCGCCGACGACGACGCCCGCGTCAACCAGTACGGCGGCGCGATCGCGTACGGCCACCCGCTGGCCTCCTCCGGTGTCCGGCTGATGACTCAGCTGGCCCGCCAGTTCGAGGAGCAGCCGGAGGTCCGCTACGGCCTGACGACCATGTGCGTCGGCTTCGGCATGGGCGCGACGGTCGTCTGGGAGAACCCGCACTTCGACGGAGGCAGCAAGTGAGCACGACCACCACTGAGCTTCTGAAGGGTGCGGCCGAGCTGTTCCCCGGCGAGGTCGTCACCCAGGCGCACGTACGCCACCTGGACCTTCCGGCCGGTGCGGGGCGCTTCGCCCTCATCACGCTGGACAACGGCCTGGACCACACCAAGCCGACCACCTTCGGACCGCAGTCGCTGGCGAACCTGAACGCCGCGATCGACCAGGTCGAGAAGGAGGCGGCCGAAGGCACCGTCACCGGTATCGGGATCACGGGCAAGCCGTTCATCTTCGCGGTCGGCGCCGACCTCAAGGGCGTCGAGCTGCTGAAGGAGCACAAGGACGCGCTCGCCATCGGCAAGGGCGGCCACGACGTCTTCCGGCGGCTGTCCGGCCTCGCGGTCCCGACGTTCGCGTACTACAACGGCGCGGCGATGGGCGGCGGAGTCGAGGTCGGTCTGCACTGCTCGTACCGCACCGTCTCCAAGGCGCTGCCCGCGTTCTCCCTGCCCGAGGTCTTCCTCGGTCTGGTCCCCGGCTGGGGCGGCTGCGCGCTGCTCCCGAACCTGATCGGCGCCGACCGCGCGGTCTCGGTGATCATCGAGAACTCGCTGAACCAGAACCGTCAGCTCAAGGGCAAGCAGGTCTTCGAGCTCGGGATCGCCGACGCGCTCTTCGAGGGCGCAGACTTCCTGGAGCAGTCGCTGATCTGGACCGCCGACGTGCTGAACGGCACGGTCACGGTCGAGCGCGCCGAGATCGACCGCGGTGACGCCTGGGACCAGGCCGTCGCCCGCGGCAAGGCCATCGCCGACTCCAAGGTGCACGGCGCCGCCCCGGCCGCGTACCGCGCGCTGGACATCATCGCCGCGGCCAAGGACGGCGACCTGGGCGCCGGCTTCGACCGCGAGGACCAGGCCCTGGCGGACCTGATCATGGGCGGCGAGCTGCGCTCCGGGATCTACTCCTTCAACCTGGTCCAGAAGCGTGCCAAGCGCCCGGCCGGTGCTCCGGACAAGGCCCTGGCCCGTCCGGTCACCAAGGTCGGCGTGGTGGGCGCGGGCCTGATGGCCTCGCAGCTCGCCCTGCTGTTCCTGCGCCGCCTGGAGGTGCCGGTCGTCCTCACGGACATCGACCAGGCACGCGTCGACAAGGGTGTGGGCTACGTCCACGCCGAGATCGAGAAGCTGCTCGGCAAGGGCCGCATCAACCAGGACAAGGCCAACCGCCTCAAGGCCCTGGTCTCCGGTGTGCTGGACAAGGCGGAGGGTTTCTCCGACGCCGACTTCATCATCGAGGCCGTCTTCGAGGAGATCGGCGTCAAGCAGCAGGTGTTCGCGGAGGTCGAGGCGGTCGCCCCGGCGCACGCGATCCTCGCCACCAACACCTCGTCCCTCTCGGTGACCGAGATGGCCTCGAAGCTGAAGAACCCCGAGCGGGTCGTCGGCTTCCACTTCTTCAACCCGGTCGCGATCCTTCCGCTCCTGGAGATCGTCCGCGGCGAGCAGACGGACGACGCCTCGCTGGCCACGGCCTTCGGTGTCGCGCGGAAGCTGAAGAAGACCGCGGTGCTGGTGAAGGACGCCCCTGCGTTCGTCGTCAACCGCATCCTGACCCGCTTCATGGGCGAGATCCAGAACATCATCGACGAGGGCACTCCGGTCGCCGTCGCCGAGAAGGCCGTCGAGCCCCTCGGCCTGCCGATGTCGCCGCTGGTCCTTCTGGAACTGGTCGGCCCGGCCATCGGCCTGCACGTCTCCGAGACCCTGAACCGCGCCTTCCCGGAGCGCTTCACCGTCTCCGAGAACCTGGCCGCGGTCGTGAAGGCCGGCAAGCGCGGCTTCTACGTCTACGACTCCGGCAAGCCGGAGCTGGACCCGGAGGTCGCCGCACTCCTGAAGCAGGGCGACACCGTCCTGTCCGAGGAGCAGGCCCGTGACCGCGTCCTGGACGCGGTGGCGCAGGAGATCGGCCTGATGCTGGACGAGGGCGTCGTCGCCGAGGCCCAGGACATCGACCTCTGCCTGATCACCGGCGCGGGCTGGCCCTTCCACCTGGGCGGCATCACGCCGTACCTGGACCGCGAGGGCGTGTCCGAGCGGGTCAACGGGAAGAAGTTCCTGGCGCAGGGCGTGGCGAGCGTTCCGGCGTAGCCTGCCGCTGAACGGGCCGCGGCCGGGCCGCCGCAGCTCGCAGGCGGCCGGCCGCGGTGCGACGGGGGCCGTACGGGATCATGTCCCGTACGGCCCCCGTCGCGTTCCGAGAAGGAGAAACCCGGTTCATGCTGCGTCGTACGAGGCCGCTTCCAGGACCCCGCTCCCCCGGGCGCCGCCGGGCGCGGCAGCTCCTGCCTGCCGGGATCCTGGCCGTGCTCGTCGCCGCGTCCGTCTCGTGGCCCACCACCCGGGAGGACGCCGCCGCCTTCGCACCGGGAGAGGTGGGAGTCGCAACGTGGAACATGTGCGGCGTGCGGCAGTGGAACTGCCAGGACACCGGGGACGGTGCACGGAAGGTGCGGGCGCTGGAGCGGCTGGCCGGCGTCGACGGAGTACGGGTGTTCCTGCTCCAGGAGGTCTGTGCGGGGGATCTCGCCGCGGCCCGTTCGCGGCTCGGCGGCAACTGGCACAGCACGTTCACGGCGTACGTCCACCGGGACGCGCACAACCGGGACGTCGCGGTCCGCTGCGCGGCGCACGGCCAGGGCACGGCGGGCATCGCGATCCTCGCCTCGTCGCCCCTGTCACGGGTCACGGCGGTGCCCGCCCAGCAGCCTTCGGCCGGACTGCGGCGGGGCATCGTCTGTGCCACGGTCGCGGTTCACCGCCTGCGGGTGTGCAACGCGCATCTGAGCCTGCCCGGCAGCGACCCCGCCCACCCCGGCTGGGAGTTCCGCGACGACCAGTTGGCATCACTCATGGGTGCGGCGGACGGGCGGACGGTGTTCGGCGGTGATCTGAACAGCGCGCCGCCTTCGGCCCGCAACGGGACCGGCTGGATCTGGCCGCGCGGCTTCTTCCGCCGCTTCCGGGAGTGCGACCAGGCGTCGTCGTCCTCGCGCGGCGGCAGGGCCACGCTGGTCTCCGGTCACAAGGTCGACTACCTGTTCACGGCCCTGCCACGCGCGGGCTGTTCCGTGCACGACACCGGGGCGTCGGACCACTATGCGCTGGTCCTGCGGACGAAGACCGGTTGACCGTGCGGCTGCCGGCGGCGCGTGTCCTCAGTAGCGAGGGGCCGCGGAGTGCTGCTCGGTTGCGGGCGACGCATGGGCGTACGTCACGTGAAAGGTGACGGTCGTCCGCGGTGAGCCCTGCCCGTTCATGTCCACGGCATGGCATTCGACCGTGTGCGGTCCCTCGGTCCACGACCAGCCGGACTCCCACGACCAACTGCTGTCGGGTGTCACCTGGGCCACGCCGAGCCGCATGCCGTCCTCCACGAACTCCACGCGTGCCGCGCCCTGCGCATAGCCCGTGATCCCGACCGACGGGCCCTGAATCTGCTGGCCCTGCGCGGGCGCGGAGACCACCGGCGGGTACGGCGCGGTGGGGGTCGCGGGCTGTGACGGCGGCGCTGTTTGTGCCTCCGGTGCGGGCTGTGCCGCCCATGAGGGCACCGGCGCCGCAGGCTGGTCCGCCGCGGTTTCGGCCGCCGCGGCAACGGTGAAGACGGCTTCGGACCGTTGGGACTGGAAGCCGGCCGCGTCGACGCCGAGCACGCGGACCGCGTGCTTGCCCACGCTCCAGGACCGCCCGAGTTCCCAGGTCCACGAGCCGTCGGCGGCGACTTCCGGCGCCCCGAGGAACTTGCCGTGCTCCCAGATGCTCAGACGTGCCGCGCCCGGTGCGGAGCCGGCGAACCGCACGGTCTGCCCGGAGACCGTCTCCCCGGCCGCGGGCGCGTGGATCACCGGTGCGGCGAAGTCCTCCTGTACCTCGGACGTGGCCTTGAGGTAGGCGTCGATGGCGGAACGGTCGGCGTCGGGCAGTTCACCGCCGCTGCGCACGAACCCGATTCTCGGCGCCATCCCGTCGATGAGGAAGTTGACGAGCCCCATCAGCATCGGAAGGTTCCTGCCGGTGACATGGGCGTGGTTCACGATGTGGGGGGAGTCGCTGAAGATGAAGTTGAGGTTCTCGTAGCCGACGAACAGCGGCAGGAACGGTTCAACCTGTGTCTCGAACTGCTCGTCCTGCGGCGACGAGAGCAAGTAGATGTTGGCCGTGCGGTTCGCGCCGGCCCGGACCAGCGAGGGAATCGCGTCGTCGATGATCCGGATGTTCTGCTCGGTGGCCTCACCCATCATGTGCTGGGCTATGGAGGGGTACTGCGAGACGTAGGTCCCGATCCGGAACTGGGGAACCATCGACACGATATTCCGGAAGCCGTACTTCAGACCGAAGTAGAGGGCAGCGCTGCCGCCTTTGGAACCACCCCACATGGTGCACTGGTCGGGGGTCAGCCCCAGTGAGTTCAGCACGTTGGAGATGAGGGTGGCGACCGACCTCTCCAGGCCGAAGTCCATGTCCTTGCACAGGTAGTAGCTGTTCTTGCCGTGGAACCGGTCGCGGATCCACAGGACGTTGGACCGGAGGGTGTCGAAGACGCCGTTCGACCATCCGTAGTCGTTGGGCACCGAGAAGTTGGCGAACACGACCACCAGGTGCTGATTGCCGTTTCGTGCGTGTGCGAACCGGTACTCGACGGGGAACGTCCCGGTCGTGTCGATTCCCGTGTGAAGGGTGCGGCCCGGGGCCGGTTTAGTCGCCACTCGTCGGTTCCAATCTGGTACGGGACCCGTCCGCCCGTCGTGCGGGCCTGCGCTCACGCATGCTTCACCGAGAAGGACAGGTCGTTGTCGTCGGTGACATAGGCGACGGTCCGGTGCGCGACGCCCTGGTCCGACTGGTCGAGCGACGAGGGGAACCGGTCGGTGTGCTTGCGGCGGATGATGTCGCCGCCGATGCGCCCGGCCCTCGCCTCGGGGCCTCCGGCACCGACCCTGAGCCACAGGTCCCAGATGTCGGTCGCGGCGATGCGGCGCAGCAGGAACTCACGGTGCGGAACGGTGAACGCGACTCCGGCCCCGCCGGTCGGCTGGACCGGAACAGCGAACTCGACGGACCTGTCGCTCCGGTGCCGCAGTACGGCCTGGAGAGCTGTCCCCGCCGGAACGGGCTGCGGCAGCAGCAGACCGACGTGGAAGCCGGTACCGCCCTGGTCGACGACGACCTGGCCTATCTCCGCGTGGGCCGCCCTGAACCACGTACGGATGGCGATGAAGTCGTCCATGGTCCGGTACGGAATCGCGGAGGAGACCCCCTCTCCGTCCAGCCAGGGGGACTGGCCGCTGAGGTGCTGCGTCTCCACGCCCTCGGCCACGACGCGCTCGTCCAGTCCCTCCGGGGTGCGGAGCCGGAAGTCCCAGGTGCCCTCGTGCGGACGCAGCAGGCGCGGATCGATGACGACGTCCGTCCACAGCTGGCCGCGGGCATCCTTGATGAGCCCGCCGGGGATCACCGGAACCGTGCGGACCTCCGGACTGTCGCGGAGTTTGACCGCCACCTCGTAGCCCGCGGCTGCCTCGCCGATGACCTTCAGCCGAAGCCTGAACATCCCGCCGGGTTCGGCCATGAGACGTCCCTGCGCCAGGATCCGGGACGCCGGAACCACTTCGCGGTGCACCCGGCCGTTCCCCAGCCGTGCGAAGAGCTCCTCGTAGCGCTGGGCGATGACCTCGGGCGCGAAACGGTACGAATTCTGCCGGGCTGCCTCGCTCATCCGGTGACGCAGTTGGTCGTCGTTCATGACCGCGAGCAGGGCCTGGGCCACGGAGTCGGGGTCTCCGGGCAGCGCGAGAAAGCCGTCGACCCCGTGCTGGATGATCTCTCGTGGGCCCAGGGGGCAGTCCGTGCTGACCACCGGAAGGCCGGCCTGCATCGCCTCGACGATGGTCATACCGAAGGACTCGTTGTCCGAGGTGACGGCCGCGATGTCGCCCTTGGCCCACTCGGTCTCCATGGGCGCGTGGGCTCCCATCAGGCGTACGTGGTTGTACAGTCCACGCTCCATCACGAGCTCGCGCAGCGCCTGCTCCTCCTTGCCCGAGCCGTAGATGCGCAGACACCAGTCGGGTCGGACGCGGACGACCTGTTCGAAGGCGCGCACCAGTACGTCGTACCGCTTCACCTTCACCAGCCGCCCCGCCGCCACCACGATCCGCTGACCGCTCTGGGCCGGCATGGAGCTGGGCGGGGTCACCGGGTTGGGGATGGACAGGATGCGGGAGGCCGCGTGCGGCAGGACCCGCTGATAGATCTCGGCATCCGCGTGGGACACCGTCACGAACGCGTCCATGTCCGGAATGATCTGGTTCTGTCGCTCGCGCTGCTCGGGAATCTGCGAGTCGTGCGTGAGGTGTTCCTGGCCGATCCTGAGATACGCGCGCTCGCCGAAGTGCGCCAGGTACATCAGCAGCACCGGCCGCGTGGCGATGACGACGTCCGCCAGCGTCTGGTCCAGGTACTGACCGATCCGCTGGTCCGTGAGCGCGTTGTACAGAGGTGAGAACGACGGGCT
This sequence comes from Streptomyces sp. NPDC091416, assembly GCF_044756845.1. NCBI lineage: Bacteria > Bacillati > Actinomycetota > Actinomycetes > Kitasatosporales > Streptomycetaceae > Streptomyces > Streptomyces sp. NPDC091416. Next base: position 147,237 of record NZ_JBIVTU010000005.1, on the reverse strand, counting down.
GCGGGGGCTCACGACGGACGGCTGGCGCGACAGCTGGTGGTCCTTGTCCGCGCTGTTCGCCCGGATGTCGAGGAGCGGAGTCAGCCGGACGCCGGATTCCAGGTTGCCCTGCGGAGTGTCACGGGTGCGGAAGACCGACACGATCTCGACCTCATGACGCTTGGCCAGGGCACCCGCGAGGTTCAGGGTGGCGCTGACGGTGCCTCCGATCCCATAGGCGTCGTGCAGCAGGAAGGCGATCTTCACAGTCGTTCGGTCTCCATGGTCAGGCGGCGGGTGTCGCGTGCGAGGCGGGCTCGATACGGCGTCGGTGTGCCGCGGCCGGCGGCCGTGGCCTCACACGATCACGCCCTCGTAGACGCGGTCGCCGCCGGAGTGCCCCATGCCCTGCTGCATCCCTTGCAGCGCCCTGCCCCGGCCCTGCGCGGAGTACGGGGACTCCTCGCGCCGGGGGGCGGCCGGCCCCTGCGGGAGCATGGCCCTGGTCGTCGCGCCGTGGTGGACGGGCACCGTGCCGACGGCAGGGGCATCGGCCCGGTCCGGTGCCAGGTCCCCGCCGGCGACAAGGATGCGGTCCGCCAGACGCGCCGCGGCGTAACCGTCGTCGAGATCGCAGAACTCACCCTGGAACCAGCGGTAGCGTTCGGCGTAGACGGCCTGGATGCGGTCGATGTCGCGGATCGCCGAGATCAGCTCGGCCGACTCGTACAGCAGCGGACCCGGCGCGCTGCCGGCGAAATCGAAGTAGAACCCACGCAGCGTGTCGCGATAGTGGTCCAGGTCGTAGGTGAAGAACAGGATCGGACGGCCGGTGTTGACGTAGTCGAACATCAGCGACGAGTAGTCCGTGATCATCACATCGGTGATCAGCGACAGGTCGGCCATGTCCGGGTAGTCGGAGACGTCGAAGACGAATCCGTCGCCGGCGCCCGGCACCGGGTCCACCACGTTCGGATGGCGGCGCACCATCAGCACGTGGTCGTCACCGAGGCGGGCACGGGCGTCCTCCAGATCGATCCGGAAGTCGAATTTGTACTTGCCCGGGGCGTAGTACTGGTCGTCCCGCCAGGTCGGTGCGTACATGATGACGCGCTTGCCCGCCGGAAGTCCGATGCGCCTGCGGATCTCGTCGGCGCGGTGTTCCATGCCCGGGCGCCGGAGGATGTCGTTGCGGGGGTAGCCGCACTCGACCATCTCTCCCGGGAACTGGAAGGCGCGCTGGAGGATCGGAGTGGAGAAACTGTTCGGAGAGACGAGCATGTCCCAGTTCTGCACCTCCTTCTCCACTCGTTCCAGGTAGCGCTTGTCCGCAAAGTGCACCGACTCGATGTCGTGGCCGATGCGCTTCAGCGGGGTCCCGTGCCAGGTCTGCACGACTACTTGGTCGGCGCGCTTCTCGAACCAGTCGGGAAGGTGGTTGTTGGCCACGACGTACCGCGACGTGGCCAGGGCCTCGTACCACTCGGGCGACCACATGCGGATGGCGCGAGCCGTGGGAGGTACCTCGACCTGGTCGTCGCGCACCACCCAGAGCTGTTCCAGGTCAACCCGGCGCCGGACCATCTCCTCATGGACGGCCCGGGGACTGTCCGAGTACTGGGTTCCCTTGAAGGCGTCGAAGAGCACCGCCGGGCGGATCCTCTCCTTCCTCGCCTGCGGGTACGCCTTGGTGCGCAGGAGCTTCTGCCGGTACGGGCCCCGGGCGTTCTCCGGCATTGCGGACTGGACGAGCATCGAGAGCCTGTCGTACGCCTCCGCCTGAAGGGCGTATCCGCGGCCGCCCTCCTCCACTTCCTGGGGCATGGTGGCTATCAGACCCTGCACGATCTTGATCATGAGGTCGGGCGAGCGTTCGTCCGGGGCGACGGCGGACGGGTCCTGGCGGCGCAGGAAGAAGTCCCAGCGCCCGGCGGCGAGCGGGATGGCGCCGGCCAGGGACTTCATCGCAGCAGGAGTGACCACCGTTCGGAACTGGCCGCCGTTCCACGTGATCGGCACTGCGCGCTCCTCGCCGTGGGCGCGGGATCTGACCACCATGTGGGCCGAGATGCGTTCGGCGGGGGTGAGCAGATCGGCACAGGAGTACTCACCGATCAGTTCCAGCGAGCCGCCGTCGCGCCAGCAGCCGTCGACAAGCATCGGCAGGGCGGCGCGCTCGAAGAGCACCACGTATCCGGAACCGTTGCGGTGCACCACGATCTCGCGGTCGCCGTCCGCCGTCTGGAGCTTGTCCGGCATCCGGTAGTGGCCGTCCTCGGCCTCCTCGGCCATGACCGGGTACAGCGGCGCCTTCCGTCCCTCGACATGGGCGGTCGTCTTCCAGCCGTTGCTGCCCATCGTCCACGCCTGGGGCACCGCGTTGTCACCGGAACTGCGGGATCCGGGTACGACGTTGCGCAGGGGAATGCGTGTGACGAAGGTGCACCAGCCCTCGCCGCCGGGCTTGAAGTTCATCCAGGCGTCGTGGCGACCCGCACCGTTCATGCTGGTCACCCGGAACTTTCCCCATTCGGGGACCTTGGGTCCGAGGTACACACCGCCGATTTCCAGGTGCTCGCCGACGATGCGGTGCCGGGTGATGCGGCACCTGACGACCTCCACGCGCAGTTTCAGGCCGCCCTGTACGAAGAGAGGCAGGATGCGCGTGTTCTTGTCGACATAGCGGTACGGCGGATTGGCGGCCGTACCGGCGCCACCTCGCCCGATGCTCTTGTACCGGAAGAGTCCACGGCTGAACACGCCGGCGGCGACGTCCCACGTGCCTTCGACCCACTCGCCCTTCTTCTTGAGCCGGGTGGTGTCGAACCGGCTCTCGAAGCCTGCCCAGTCGTAGCAGTAGCGGTTCTGGTTGGAGTGCTCGGTCGCCTGCGGGTAGTACGTCGTCCGGGCCATGTTGATGATCTTGCTGCCGGACTTCTTGTTGCGCAGCGCCAGCGCCTTGGTCGACATGTGGCGCTTGTGCACGTTGATGAAGCGCACGTAGGCGGAGCCCGTCAGCGTCAGCCACTCCGAGTTCCAGTGCGCACCGGTGAGCGAGCTGAAAGGCGACAGTTCCTTGTCGAGGCGGTAGTCGCTCTTGTCCAGGCCCGTCTTCCGGTTGCCCAGGTGGGGGTAGTTCAGGTAGCGGCGCAGCCGTCGGCGTACCGGCAGCGGACCGCCCTTGCGCTCGAACTCGATGACGTCGAGGAGTTCGTCGAGCCTGCCCTCCTGGACGAGGAGCCACTTGACCCGCGCGTCGGCGGGAAGTTCGTCGATGATGCCCTCGTCCGCCTCCTCCAGGAACTCCCTCGCCCAGAACATGAACGCGTCGCGGTACTCGTCGTCCGCGTCGGGGAGAACCTTCAGATGCAGCATCAGGTCGGACTTGAGGCACGCGAGGTCGTACTTGCGCTTGTGCTCGACGAACGTCCGCGAACGGTGCTGGGCAAGGAAGCGGCTCACGGACTGCACGGCCGCCACGCGGTCGCGGAGGTTGCTCAGTTCGGTGTGCCGCTGCGTGATGGAGGGGGCGGCAGCGCCGTCACGCCGACGCCAGAAATAGACGATATCGGTGATGACATCGACCTTCTTGGCCCGGAAGTGGGCAAACATGTTGACCCAGGAGTCCTCGTAGAGAACGCCTTCCGGGAACTGTATGAAGTGGTAGTCCCAGAAAGTTCGCCGGAATACCTTGTTCCACACGGTGCGGTCGTAGATCAGCGCCTCGAAGCGCGTGATGTGCGTCCCCTTGCGGTCCCGCTGCATGGGGCCCTTGTGCAGCGGGGACTGCCACTTCTTCGTGGAGTTCATCATCTGGACGTTCCCGGAGACGAAGTCCGAACCGGACTCCGAGAGCGTGCGGATGAGCAGCTCGTAGGCGTACTCGGGTATGACGTCGTCGCCGTCCGCGAAGACCAGGAACTCACCCTCGGGATGCATGGCGCGGAGTCCGGTGTTCCGGGCGTGCCCCGGCCCCTGGGAGTCCTGGCGGATCAGCTTGAAGCGTGAGTCGTTGTCGCAGAACTCCTGCGCCAGCGCGGTGGATCCGTCGGTCGACCCGTCGTCGACCATGATCACCTCGAAGTCGCTGAAGGTCTGCCGCGCGATGGACTCCAGGCACTCCGTGAGATACGTCTCAACATCCTGAAACGGGACGATCACACTCAGGCGCGGCCCACCGGCCATGCTTCACACTCCACTCCAAGGCAGCAATGAGCGCTTGCGCGTCATTGCTCAAGCCGCCATCCCCTGCGCACCGTCATCGTCGAGCACCGGACAGACAGGCAGACGCCTCGCGGATTCGGGCAGCTCGACTCTGGAACTTTTGCGCCAGATGTGAATCTTAAATGAAGATTAAAGTTTGTCAACGCGACAATATTTGCCCATGCCTGGACGGAAGCACCGCCTCCACCTGGGTGATTCAGGTCACTGGGTGCACAGCACAACCATCGCGCGGCCTCAGCGATCTACACACAATCTCTTCACGACGCACCCGACGGGTCAGAGCGCGCGCCAGAGGTCGAAGCTCAGCCCGGGCCCGTCCGTCTGGCGTGCCACCCGCGGAGCCCCGTCGGTGTCGACCACGGCCATCACCAGTCGGCCCTGGGCGTCGTGGGCAAGAGCCGGTGTGCCCTGGCAGGGCACACCGGTGTCCGACCACCACACGCCGTTGGCCTCGTTCTCGGTCACTCCCACGCCGACGGCCACCGTGCCGTCCTGCCCGCGATGGGCCAGCACCGTGCAGTCGAACCCGTCCAGCATCGTACGGATCGCCGCGTGCGCCCCTTCACCCGGAGCGCCACCGAGGGCCATCGGCCAGCCGTCGGTGCGGTAGGCCACCACACCGCCCGCAGGGTCGGTCCAGTAGTACGTGGCACGGCCCTGGGCCGTCTCCAGCCCGGTGAGCGATCCGGGGACCACGGCCAGACGCGAGGCCTGGAAATCACCCCAGCCGCCGCCCGGCTCCTGCTGCTGCCAGTGCAGCGAGCCCTCGCCCGTGGCCGCGAAGACGGCGACGGGTCCGGAGCTCAGCGCGACCACTGCGGGCTCGGCCTTGATGTGCTTCCCGCGCAGGTCCTCCCAGCCACGCCATTTGCCGTCGGGCCGCTCGCGGCGCATCATCATGCCGCCGCGCCCGTTGCGGACGGCGATGTGCACCTCGCCGGACTGACTGACGACGGCGACAGGGGCGCCCAGCCTGCGCCCCACGTCGGCTTCCTTGTGCGGGGTACCCAGCGAGTGCCACTCCGAGGCCGGCCGGCCGGTCTGGTACTGGATCGCGTGCACGATGTCGACGGCGACCTCGCCGTCGGACGCACGCCGTTCACGACGGCCGGCGAAGTGCACATAGGCGTGGGCGTTCTGCGTGACGGACAGGTGCGTCAGACCCGGGGCCGGCATGACGTCCGGAGCGTCCCAGCCCGGTCCTCCCGGACGGCTCTCCGTCCAGCGGCGGAGACCGCCGTCCCCGGGGACGTACACGGTGAGCCTGCCGTCCTTTGCTCGGGTGAGCCAGATGCCTCGGAGCGCCTTGTTTTCGGACACGACCTTCGAGGTCGCACGGGCATCCTGTCCGAGCATGGTCTGCGATCACCTTTCGAGAACCGACGTTCGAGCAACGCGCGCAGCGTTTCGAAGCTGTCACATCCTAAGCCCCGGTACGGAGGCGTTCTCCGGGCCTCATCCGCGCAGCGATCGCCGCCCCGCACCGGCTCCGCCGCCTGCCCGTTCTGTCACAGTCACGCCACAGGCTCCGTACGTACACCAGAGCGACTGTCTATAGTGCTCACTCACCAGGAAAACGCGGACCGGCATGACCCCCCACCCGAGTCCCACCCCATCACCTGCGCCCTGACCAGGCCATAAGTTGTGAGGACTCACTCAGGATGAGCCAAGACGCCATCACGCCCGGCCACCGGAGCTCCCCGGAGAATCCCCGCCGCGCGCGCAAGCGGGTGCGGACACGGGGCCAGCGCATACGCCGGGCCGTCCTGCTGTCCGTGCTGGTGCTCGCCATCGCGGCCGGCGGAACGGCCTACTGGCTGTACAGCCGGCTCGACGGCAACATCAAGGGCGTCGACATCAACAAGGCGCTGGGCGAGGACCGCCCCGAGAAGCTTCCGACCAGCGGTCAGAACCTCCTGGTCCTCGGCTCGGACTCGCGGGCCGGGGCCGAGAACAAGGAGCTGGGCGGCGGGGGCAGCGTCAGCGGGGCCCGGTCCGACACCGCGATGGTCGTGCACATCCCCGAGGGCCGCAGCAAGGCCGTCGCCATCTCGATCCCCCGCGACACCCTGGTGACCCGGCCCGAGTGCACCAAGGCCGACGGGACCGAGGTGCCTTCCGCGGAGCGCAAGATGTTCAACTCCGTCTACTCCCAGGTCGGTCCCGCCTGCGTCGTCAAGACCGTCGAGAAGATGTCCGGCGTCCGCATCGACCACTACCTGGAGATCAACTTCGCCGGGTTCAAGGGGCTCGTGGACGCCATCGGCGGCGTCACCGTCGACGTCCCCCAGGACATCCACGACTCGTCCTCCGGCCTCGACCTGACCGCCGGGCCCCAGAAGCTCGACGGCACCCAGTCGCTCGCCTACGTACGCACCCGGCACGGCATCGGCGACGGCAGCGACCTCGGCCGCATCGGGCTCCAGCAGCAGTTCCTGTTCGCGCTCCTCAGCGAGGTCAAGAAGCAGGACCTGCTGGGCAGTCCGACCAGCGCCTACAAGATCGCCAACTCCGCGACCAAGTCGCTGACGACGGACGAGGGCCTTGCCTCGCTGACGTCGCTGACCAGCTTCGCCCGTTCGATGAACGGCGTCGACCCGGCCTCGATGGAGACCATCATGCTCCCCGTCGCCTACGACAAGATCGACCCGAACCGGGTGGTGGCCGCGCAGCCGCAGGCCGACACCCTCTGGAAGGCGGTCCGTACGGACTCCGCCATACCGGAGTCCGCCAAGAAGTCTCCCGCCACCGGCGGCTGACACGACGACAGACCGAAGGCCCCGCCGGCCCGCACGGGCCGGCGGGGCCTTCGGCGTCTCACACCCGGGTGCGGTTGATCCGGCTGTGCCCGCGTCCGTACGCGAAGTAGATGATCACGCCGAGGACCATCCAGATGCCGAACCGCAGCCATGTCTCCGCCGGCAGGTTCAGCATCAGCCAGACCGACGCCGCGACCGACAGGATCGGGATGAGCGGCACCCACGGCGTGCGGAAGGCGCGGTGGAGGTCGGGGCGGGTTCGGCGCAGGACGATGACGCCCAGGGCGACGACCACGAAGGCGAAGAGCGTGCCGATGTTCACCAGCGTCGCGAGCTCGTTGATGCTGGTGAAGCCCGCGATGACCGCGATGAGCACGCCGAGCAGGATGGTCGGGCGGTACGGGGTCCGGAAGCGCGGGTGCGTCTTGGAGAAGAACCTCGGGAGCAGGCCGTCACGGCTCATCGCGAAGAACACCCGGGTCTGGCCGAGCAGCAGGATCATGCAGACCGTGGTGAGGCCGACGGCCGCGCCGAAACTGATGACACCGGCGTAGAAGGGGTGCCCGACGGCCTTGAAGGCGTCGGCCAGCGGGGCGCTCACGGAAAGTTCGGTGTAGTGCTGCATTCCGGTGACGACGATCGACACGGCGACGTAGAGCACCGTACAGATCAGGAGCGAGGCCAGGATCCCGCGCGGCATGTCCCGCTGCGGAACCCTGGTCTCCTCGGCGGCCGTGGCCACGACGTCGAAGCCGATGAAGGCGAAGAAGACCACGGACGCGGCGGTGAAGATCCCCATGACGCCGAAGTTCGTGGGCTCGTAGCCGAAGATCAGCTGGACCAGCGGGGCGTCCAGGCCCGATCCGGAGGGCTGGGGCTGCGCGTCCGGGATGAAGGGCGAGTAGTTCGCGGTGTCGATGAAGAACAGGCCCGCGATGATCACGATCAGGACCACGGCCACCTTGACGGCGACGACGACCGTGGTGACCCGGGCCGAGAGCTTCATGCCCAGCACCAGGATCACGGTCAGCACCAGCACCAGCCCGAAGGCGAGGACGTCGAAGCCGAAGCCGTCCGACACATCCGGGCCGGAGAGGACGTCGGGCAGGTGCCAGCCGGCGTTGTCCATCAACGAGCGGACGTAGCCGGACCAGCCGACCGCCACCACCGCCGTGCCCAGCGCGAACTCCAGGACCAGGTCCCAGCCGATGATCCAGGCGACGAGTTCGCCGAGCGAGGCGTAGGAGAAGGTGTAGGCGGAGCCGGCCACCGGGACCGTGGAGGCGAATTCCGCATAGCAGAGCGCGGCCAGGGCGCAGACGACCCCGGCGACCACGAAGGCGAGGGCGGTCGCCGGTCCCGCGGTCTCCTTGGCCACCTTTCCGGTGAGGACGAAGATTCCGGTTCCGATGACGACGCCCACGCCGAACACCGTGAGGTCCACGGCCGAGAGCGACTTCTTGAGCGCGTGCTCCGGCTCCTCGGTGTCGCGGATCGACTGTTCGACCGTCTTGGTCCTGAACAGTCCGTCTCCGCTGGGGGGCAGGTCCTGCTGGGTGCTCACCGGCGTACCTCCACGCACTCGTCGTGTACGCCATGATTCGGACCCGCTGGTCCCCCGGAGGCCCTCAGCACGCCGCGCACGGCCGTATGTCACGCGAATGGGCCGGTCGGACCACCCGTACGGGGTGGGCGACCGGCCCAATCGGAGTGCGGCGGCAGCCGGGTCAGTCCCGGACGGGCTCCACCACGGGGCGGCTCTGCGTGTCCGTCCCGTAGCGGCCGTCGAGCCTGGCGACCAGACCGGTGACCTGGCGGGCGATGTCCGGCGCGGTCAGCCCGATCTCGGCCAGGACCTCCTTGCGGGAGGCGTGGTCGAGGAAGACCGGCGGGATACCGAAGTCGCGCAGCGGTACGTCGACGTCGGCGTCGCGCAGCGCCTGGGCGATCGCGGAGCCGACGCCGCCGGCCCTGCTGTTGTCCTCGACGGTGACGACGACCCGGTGCTTCGCCGCGAGCGGGGCCATGGCCTCGTCCACGGGCTTGACCCAGCGCGGGTCGACGACGGTGGTCGAGATGCCCTGGGCGTCGAGCAGGTCCGCGATCTCCAGGCACATCGGCGCGAGCGCCCCGATGGAGACGAGCAGGACGTCCGGCCGGGCGGCGGCCGGCTCACGGAGCACGTCCATGCCGCCGACCGTGGAGACGGCCTTGACCGACGGGCCGACCGCACCCTTCGAGAACCGGACGACCGTCGGGGCGTCGTCGACCTCGACGGCCTCGCGCAGCTGGGCGCGGACCTGGTCGGCGTCGCGCGGGGCGGCGATCCGGAGCGTCGGCACGCACTGGAGGATCGACATGTCCCACATGCCGTTGTGCGAGGCGCCGTCCGTCCCGGTGACCCCGGCCCGGTCGAGGACGAACGTCACACCGCACTTGTGCAGGGCGACGTCCATCAGGACCTGGTCGAAGGCGCGGTTGAGGAAGGTGGCGTACACCGCGAAGACGGGGTGCAGACCGCCGGTGGCGAGGCCCGCCGCGGAGACCGCGGCGTGCTGCTCGGCGATGCCGACGTCGTAGATCCGGTCCGGGAAGGCCTTCTCGAACTTGGTCAGGCCGACGGGCTGGAGCATGGCCGCCGTGATCGCGACGATGTCCTCGCGCTCCTTGCCGAGCTTGACCATCTCCTCGCCGAACACGGAGGTCCAGTCGAGGCCGGAGGTGGCGACGGGCAGGCCGGTGTCGGGGTGGATCTTGCCGACGGCGTGGAAGCGGTCGGCCTCGTCGAGCAGGGCCGGGGTGTAGCCGCGGCCCTTCTCCGTGAGGCAGTGCACGATGACGGGGCCGCCGAAGCGCTTGGCGCGCTGGAGGGCGGACTCCAGGGCCTCCAGGTCGTGGCCGTCGATCGGGCCGACGTACTTGAGGCCGAGGTCCTCGAACATGCCCTGCGGGGCGATGAAGTCCTTCAGGCCCTTCTTGGCGCCGTGCAGCGTCTCGTACAGCGGCCTGCCGACGACGGGGGTGCGCTCCAGGAGGTCCTTGCCGCGGGCCAGGAAGCGCTCGTAGCCGTCCGTGGTGCGCAGGGTCGCCAGGTGGTTGGCGAGGCCGCCGATCGTCGGGGCGTAGGAGCGCTCGTTGTCGTTGACGACGATGACGAGGGGTCGGTCCTTGGCGGCGGCGATGTTGTTCAGCGCCTCCCAGGCCATGCCGCCGGTGAGGGCGCCGTCGCCGATGACCGCGACGACGTGGTCGTCCTTGCCCCGCACCTCGTTGGCCTTGGCGAGGCCGTCGGCCCAGCCGAGCACGGTGGAGGCGTGCGAGTTCTCGATGACGTCATGCTCGGACTCGGCGCGCGAGGGGTAGCCGGAGAGGCCGCCCTTGCCCTTGAGCTTCGAGAAGTCCTGGCGGCCGGTGAGGAGCTTGTGCACATAGCTCTGGTGGCCGGTGTCGAAGAGGACCTTGTCCTTCGGGGAGTCGAAGACCCGGTGCAGGGCGATGGTCAGCTCGACCACGCCCAGGTTGGGTCCGAGGTGCCCGCCGGTCTTGGAGACTGCGTCGACGAGGAAGGTCCGGATCTCTTCGGCGAGCTGCTCCAGCTGCTCGGGGGTGAGACGGTCCAGGTCACGCGGTCCGCCGATGCGGGCCAGCAGATCCCATCCCTCGCCCGTCACCGCCTGACGCGCTTCGCGCGGCTGTGTCACCGTGCCTCCTTGCGATTGTGCTGGTCGAGCATGCCGATCCGGTGAGTCTAATCTTCCGTCCGCCGCCACGGACATCGGGCGGGAGTGTGCTGCCCCACCTTGTGCCGGTACGCGACCGTGCCCGGCGCCCCGGGGAGGGGCGCCGGGCACGGTCCGGCGTTGCGTGTCACCCGGCCCCGCCGGGCCCGGCGGGGTGAGGGCCTCCCGTTTGGATCATGCCGGGCTCGCGGGCCTGATCCAAGCGACAGACCCTATGCGCGGCCTGCGGTCTTCTGGGTCTTGCGCGAGACCGAGTCGATGATCACGGCGATGAGGAGTACTCCACCGGTGATCATGTACTGGATCGCGTTCGACGACAGGTTCATCTGGTTGAGGCCCTGGACGATCGACTGGATGACCAGGATGCCCAGCAGCGCGGACCAGACCTTGCCGCGTCCGCCGAACAGGGACGTACCGCCGATGACGGCTGCGGCGATGCACATCATGAGCTGGTTGCCGCCACCGAGCGAACGGTCGGCGCCGCCGGTCGCGGAGGCCAGGAAGAGACCGCCGACCGCACCGAGCGTGCCGGAGATCATGAACACCGAGATGCGGATCCAGGACACGTTGATACCGGCACGACGCGCCGCCTCGATGCCACCGCCGACCGCGAAGACCTGACGGCCGTAGGTGGTACGGCGCAGCACGAAGTCGGTGATGACCAGGATCGCGAGGAAGATCACCAGGGAGAGCGGGAGGCCCTGCTCCTGGTTGAACGCGTACGCGGCGAGGAGGCACAGGACGGCGAGCAGCGCGGTGCGCAGGATGATCTCGCTCTGCGGGCGGTGCGGCAGCTCGGCGGCCTTGCGGCGGCGCGCGTCGCGCAGCTGCGCGAGGTAGAAGGCGACGATCACGAAGACGGCGAGACCGTAGGCGGCGGCGACGTCGGCGAAGTAGTAGCTGGTCAGGTCGCGGACGAAGCTGCCGAGCGGGGTGGTGATGGTGGACTTCTCGCCCATCACCCACGTCTGCATGCCGGCCCAGCCCAGGAAGCCCGCCAGGGTCACGACGAACGCGGGCACGCCGATCTTGGCGAAGACGATGCCGTGGAAGGCGCCGATGACCGTGCCGGACAGGATGCCGAGCACGATGGCGAGGGAGTCCGGCATGTCCGTGCCGAGCACGGCCCACACCGCGCCCGCGAGACCCGCGACGGAACCGACCGCGAGGTCGATCTCGCCGAGCAGCAGCACGAAGACGATGCCGACGGCCATGATGCCGGGGCCCGCCGCGTACAGCGTGATCTGGTCGAGGTTGTACGAGGTGAGGAAGTTGCCGGTCTCGGCCTGGAAGACGATCCCGATGATGATCAGGCCCACCACGACGGGCAGCGAACCGATCTCGCCCGAGCGGACCTTGCGCTTGAACTCGGTCCAGTAGCCCTTGAAGCCCTGCTCGCGCACGAGCAGGCGGGGGTCGACGACCTTGACCGCGCCGGCCGCCGCCGCGGGGGCCTCGGTGGCCTCGGCCTGGGCCGGGACCTTGGCCGGAGTCTCGTTGATGTTGCTCACTTGGATGCCTCCGCGCTGCGGGACTTGCGGCGGGTCACGGCGTTGTCCGTGGCGCCCGTGATCGCGGCGATGATTTCCTCGTGGCTGGTCGTCGCCACCGGGAAGATGCCGTTGTTGTGGCCGAGTCGCAGCACGGCGACCTTGTCGGCGACAGCCTTCACATCGGCCATGTTGTGGCTGATGAGGATGACGCCGAGGTTCTGCTCGCGCAGCCGCTCCACCAGGTCGAGGACCTGCGCGGTCTGCTCGACGCCCAGGGCTGCGGTGGGCTCGTCCAGGATCACGATCTTGGGGTTGCCGACCAGGGCACGGGCGATGGCCACGACCTGGCGCTGACCGCCGGAGAGCGCGGCAACCGGGATACGGACGCTGGGGATACGGATGGAGAGCGTGGACAGGAGGTCCTGGGCCCGCTTCTCCATGGCGACCTCGTCGAGGACGCCGCCCTTCTTGATCTCGCGGCCGAGGAAGAGGTTGGCGACGACATCCAGGTTGTCGCAGAGCGCGAGGTCCTGGTAGACGGTGGCGACGCCGAGGTTCTGTGCGTCGTGCGGACGGTTGATGTCCACCTTCTCGCCCTCCCACTCGATGACGCCCTCATCGATGGGGTGCACACCGGCGATCGTCTTGACCAGCGTGGACTTTCCTGCACCGTTGTCGCCGACGAGGGCGACCACTTCTCCGGCGTGGACTTCGAGATCGACACCGGAGAGGACCTGGACCGCTCCGAATCGCTTGAAGACCCCACGCAACGCCAGCACGGGCGTCTGTGACACGTGAACCATCTCCTTCGCCGCCTGACCGGCGGGGATGTACCGCCTGACCGGCGGAGACGCCGCGCCACGAGCGGCGGCGTCTGCGTACTGGAAGTACTGGGGAAGAATGTCCGGCACCCGGCCGGCAGCGGGGTGTGGGCCGGCCGGGGCCGGACAGTCATGGGGCGGGCGGATTCCGCCGTACGGCGCGGATCAAGCCCGCACGCGCCAGGGCCCGTTGGCCCTGGCGCGAGGAGGGACTACTTGATGCCCAGCTCGGTGCACTTGGCGGCGATGTCCTTGACGCAGACATCGGCGGCCTTGTAGATGCCGTCCTTGATCACGGTGGACTCGATGTTGTCCTTGTTCACCACGGTCGGCTCGAGCAGCGTGGAGGGAACGCCGTCCGTCTCGCCCTGGGCGCCGATGTCCTTGCCCTGGAGCAGGTTGACGGCGAACTGGGCGGCTGCCGGGGCGAGCTGCTTCGGCGACTTGTAGATCGTGAAGGTCTGCGTACCGGCGATGATCCGCTGGATGCCCGGGAGCTCGGCGTCCTGGCCACCCACCGGGATGTCCTTGATGCCGGCGTTGTCCAGCGACGTGATGATGCCGCCCGCCATGCCGTCGTTGGCGGAGTAGACGGCGTTGATCTTGCCCTTGCCGACCGAGGAGATCGCGGCGGTCATCTTCTCGCCGGCGATCTTCGGGTCCCACTCGCCGGACGCCTCGTAGGCGATCTTGATCTTGCCGTCGAGGGACGCGTGGGCGCCCTTCTTGAACAGGCCGGCGTTCGGGTCCTTCTCGTCACCGTTGATCATGACGAGGTTGGCGTCGGCCGCCTTGGAACCGAGGGCGTCGAGGACGGCCTGGCCCTGGAGCCTGCCGATCTTCTCGTTGTCGTGGCTGACGTAGGCGTCGGCACCGGCGATGGCGCGGTCGTACGCGACGACCTTGACGCCCTTCTTGTGTGCGTCGGCGACCCACGCGGCGGACTTCTCGGCGTCGACCGAGGAGATCGCGATGACCTTGATGCCGTCGGCGATCTGCTGCTCGAACTGCTGCTTCTGCTGGCCGACGTCACCGGCCGCGTTGTTGTAGACGACCTCGCAGTCCGCGCAGTCCTTCTTGACCGCTTCGATGAACAGCGGCTTGTCCAGCGTCTCGTAGCGAGCGGTCTTGTTCTCCGGGAGCAGCAGACCGATCTTGGTCTTGCTGCCCGAGTCCGCCGAGTCCTTCTTGTCGTCGCCGGCCTTGCCACAGGCGGCGAGGGAGACGGCCATCGAAACGGCGGCCGTGCCTATGACGATGCGTCGCGTCATTGCGTTCATTGCGGGTGTGCCTCCCTGACGAGGCCGCAACGTTGCGGCCGAGGTGGATTGGAGTCAACTCGGCCGCAGGCTTGGCGTCAAGGAGTAAATTCTTAACGAGATGACAACGGTGCCATTCGTTATCTAAGTGAAGGCAGGCGTCGCTGCGGGGAGGGTGCTCTCCAAAAGGGTTGAATCCCCCATCTCGTTCAGGACGAGGGCCAGCGCACCCAGCACCTCCGCCCGGCCGCCGAGGGCGCCGGGGAGCACGGAGAGCTGTCGCGCGGCGCTGGGGATGGCGTAGCGCGACACGGAGTCGCGGATGGGCCCGAGGACCAGTTCACCCGCCTCCGCGAGCGAGCCGCCGAGTACGACCCGGCTCGGGTTGAGCAGATTGCAGAGGTTGGCCACCCCGCTGCCGATGTGCCGTCCCACGTCGCCGATCACCCGGCGGCAGCCCGGATCGCCCTCGCGGGCCAGCTGGACCACCCGCTCCATGGTGAGATCGGCCCCGTGGCTGGGCTGGAGCAGGGGCAGGACGTACCGCGCGGCCGCGAAGGTCTCCAGGCACCCGCGGTTGCCGCAGCGGCAGACGGGGCCCGATTCGTCGAGGGTGATGTGGCCGATCTCGCCGGCCGTGCCGCCGGGTCCCCGGTAGATGTGCCCGTCGATCACCAGGCCGGCGCCGACACCGCTCGCGACCTTGATGTACGCGAGGTCCCGGACCCCCCGGCCGCTCCCCCACACCAGCTCGCCCAGCGCCCCGAGGTTGGCGTCGTTGTCGACGTACACCGGCACGCCCAGGCGGCCGGCGAGCTCCTCGCTGGGGTTGATGCCCGTCCAGCCCGGCAGGATCGACGTGGAGCCCAGCGTGCCGGACTCGACGTCGATCGGGCCGGGAACACCGAGTCCCACCCCGATGACCTTGCCGGGGCTGATCCCGGTGGTCTCGATCAGCCGGTTGACCAGCTGTTCCGCCCGTCCGAAGCCCTCGGCCGACGAGGCGTCCACGTCCAGCGGCTCGGACTCCTCGGCGAGCACCTGGTGGGCCAGGTTGCCGACCGCCACCCGCAGGTGGGTGTGTCCGAAGTCGACGCCGATGACGATGCCCGCGTCCCCGCTGAGCGAGACGCTGCGGGCCCGGCGGCCGCCGGCCGAGGTGGGCGTCACCTCGACGGTGCCGCCCTCCTTCAGTTCACGAACGATATTGGAGACGGTGGCCGCGGAGAGGCCCGTACTCCTGGCGATCTCCGCCTGGGTGAGCGAGCCCGCCATACGTACGGCGCGCACGACCCGCTCAAGGTTGGCGCGATGCAGAGATGTCTGCGACCCCGGAGTCTCCATCGACTCACTCACTCCTGCCATATTCTCCAACATGTGAACCCTAAGCTGACAGTTTTGGGGTGCGCCCCGTCAAGACCTTGAGCAGTCGAAGCCTCGGATGAGCACGGAACCACGCTGCGCGAAATCCCCTTTACACAGACGAACCGCCCGCCGGCATGAATTCCGGTGGGCGGTTCGGTGGTTCGGCGGGGAAGGCGCGCGTCTACTACTTCACCGCTCCCGCGGTCAGACCGGCCACGACCTGGCGCTGGAAGACGATGTAGGCCGCGAGGACCGGGAGCATCGCCATCACCAGACCGGCGAAGAGTCCCGACCAGTCGCCCTTGTAGCCCTGGCTGTTGGCCAGTTCGACCAGGCCCTGGGAGAGCACCCGGTGGTCGGGATCGCTGTTGAGCACCGTCGGCAGCATGTACTGGTTCCACTGACCCAGGAAGTTGAAGATGCCGACACTGATCAGGCCCGGCTTCGCCATCGGCAGCATCACCTGGAAGAACGTCCGGGTGTGCGAGGCCCCGTCGATCATCGCCGCCTCCGCAACGGAGCCCGGAAGCGTCCGGAAGAAGGCGGTGAGGAAGAAGACGGTGAAGGGCAGCGAGTAGGCGATGTAGACCAGGATCAGTCCGTGTGTCGTGTTCAGCAGCCCCATGTTGTTCATCACGAAGAACAGCGGGACCAGCGCCAGGATGATCGGGAAACTCATCCCGCCGATGAACAGGTAGTACACGAAGCGGTTGCCCGGGAAGTCGAACCGGGCCAGCACGTAGGCGGCCATCGAACCGAGCAGCAGCGTGCCGATGAGTGAACCCCCGACCACCACGATGGTGTTCAAGAAGTATTCGCTCATGTGCGCCTGACCCCAGGCGCGTGACCAGTTCTCGAAGTGAAGCTTGTCCGGCAGCGCCCACGGCGTCGACAGGATCGAGTCGTCGGTCTTGAAGGAGGTCATGACCGCCCAGAGCAGCGGCATGACCACCAGGATCGCCCAGATGATCAGCACACCGTGCGAGAAGACGTTGAGGACCTTGCCCTCGCCGCTCTTCTTCTTCTCGTCCCGTGCGGGCGCCTTGGACACGGGGGCCGGTTCCGTCACCGTGACCACGGGAGGGGTTTCAGTGGCCTTCACGTGTGCTCACCTCGTACTGTCGAGCCGGCCGCCGGGACCGGGCTGTCTTGCCTGCTGAAAGTCCGGGCAGCGCGTCCCGGGAAGCACAGCATCAGAACTCCAGCCGCTCGCGCCGGCCCAGACGCATCACGATGGCGGCGAACACCATGGTGACGATGAGCAGACCCACACCGATCGTGGTCGCGTATCCGGCCTGACCGTCGCGGAAGGCCGTCTGGTACACGTACAGCGGCAGCACCGAGGTCGAGTAGTCGGGGCCGCCGGGGCCCACGGTCATGACCTGGACGGCCGTGAACGCCTCGACGCCGAGGGCGAGGATGCCCATGTAGACCCAGCCCGACTGGATGGTGTCCCAGAGCAGCGGCACGGTGATCTTGAAGAACGTCGTGACGCGGCTGGCGCCGTCCAGGAGCGCCGCCTCGTAGAAGTCCTTCGGGATGGAGGCCATGCCGGCGGAGAAGAGGACGACGAAGAATCCGACCGTCGACCAGACCAGAACCACCATGACGCAGATGAGCGCCAGATTCGGGTCACCCAGCCAGTCCGGCTGGACGGAGTCGAGTCCGATCCCCTTGAGCGCCGAATTCAGCATTCCGCTGCGCGGGTTGTACGCGAACTGGAACAGCAGGGCGACGATGACGATCGAGAGCACCTGCGGGAAGAAATAGGCGATCTTGTAGAACCCCGAGCCCCGCACGCCGGAGACCGCGGCGTTCTTGCGCCGGCGGCCTCCGACATTGAGCATGAAGGCGAAGAAGAGCGCGAGGCCCAGCGTCACCAACGGCAGCAGCAGCACGAGCAGCACGCTGTGCTGCAGCGACTTCCAGAAAATGTCGTCCTTGAACATCCTCGTGTAGTTGTCGAGGCCGACCATCTTGAAGTCCGGGCTCAGGCCTGTCCAGTCCGTGAACGAGTAGTAGATGGACTGGATGAACGGCCAGATGACGAAGACCGCGTACAACGCCAGTGGGGCTACCAGGAACCCCACAATGAACCGGTACTTGCCGTGCTGCATCGTTTACCGACCCCGATCTTTCCGCGGGTGCCGCCGCTGGTGACGGTTGCTCACTGGTGCTTGTAGTGCTTGATGGACTGGTCCTTGGCCGCGGCGTCCGCGTAGCCCTGGATCTTCTTGATGGCCTCGGCGGGCGTCAGGCGCCCGGCCATCATCTCGCCGATGCCGGCGGTGCCGATCTGCTCCTTCTGGAGCTTCACGTACCAGTCCTGCATACGCGGGTTCACCACGTTGTCGCCGGCCTTCTTCAGCGCGTCGACGCCGGCCTGCATGGCCGTGGAGAGGGTGAGGCCGTCGGTGCCGCCGTTGAAGGCGCTCAGCGACTTGACCTGCTTGGTGAAGTTCTTCGAGGACTCCTCGGAGAGCATGATGCGCAGCTGCTCCATGCCGCCCTGCGGGTTCTTCGCCTTGGCCGGGACGATGAAGGGCTCGCCGCCGGACGCCCAGATGGTGCCGAAAGGCAGCTTGTCCGACGAGTCGAGGCCGGAGGGGGCCGCGACCATCATCTTGAAGTCCTTGGGCGTGGTCGGGGCCGCCTCGTTCTCCACCCACGAACCGTTCGGGATGAAGAGCGCCTTGCCCTTGGTCCACTCGGTCTGCGACTGGATGTGGGTCAGGCCCGGGGTGCCCTTGAGGATGTAGCCCTTCTGCTGCAGCTCGTAGTACGCCTCGAACGCCGCCTTGACCGCGGGGTCCTTCCAGGCGTTCGGCTCCAGGTTGTCGATCTTGTCGAGAACCTCCCGGCCGCCGATCTTGGCGATGAACGGGTAGAGCGAGAACGGCAGGTAGTACGGGTACTTGCCCGGGTACGTCCAGCCGGCGACGCCCTGCTTCTTCGCCTTCGCGCACAGGGCGAGCATGGCATCCCAGTCCTCGGGATACTCGGCGTCGAGCTTCTCCAGGTTGGTCTGCGAGTACCAGACACCGTAGACGGTGTACGCGTAGTACATGATCCAGACCGGGTCACCGTCGAACTGACCCATCTCCAGGACACCCGGGCGCAGCGTGTCGCGGACCTTCTTGTTCGGGTCGTCGAAGGACGGGGCGTCCATCAGCGCCGTCAGGTCCATCAGCTGCTTCTTGCCGACGAGGACACCCATGTCCATCTGCTCGGCGCCCGAGTTGTCGATCAGGTCCGGCGGGGTGCCGCCGTTGAAGCGCGGCTGGAGCTGCGACTGGATCTTCTGGGTCGCGGAGTGCTTGACCTTGGCCTTCGGGAAGGCCGTCGTGTACTTCTTCTCGGCGTCGATCGCGTACTGCTGACCGAAGCCGCCGTCGAAGATGACCACGTCGAGCGCGGCCGTCTCGTTGACGCCCAGCGGGTTCTTCGCGCTGGTCTTGCCCTTCTCGACCTGGTCGTCGCTGCCGCCGTCGCTGCTCGCGCAGGCCGACAGGAAGCTCATCGTCGGAACGGTGATCAGACCGAGTGCGGCAGACCGCTTGATCAGATCGCGACGGCCAAGGCCCTCATTCTTGTGGGCGGAGGTGGATCCCATGCTCAAGTCCTCGCCTTCTCCAGGACTCAGGCGGTGTGTACCGGTCGCCCGTCGATATTCGCCTCAGGCGAAGGGCCCCGCCACCGCGGTCAGTTGCGCTTGGGTGGTGCAGATTTCAGGCTAGCCATTGCAGTGGGGGGCACGGGGAGACCGAACAGCGGACGCACCCGCGCCGCACTGTTGACCTGCCCCCGTGTCTCCCTGACCGCACAGTTGGAAAGAAGCTGTGCAGACGCCGACAGGTATAGTCCACTTGCCGCCAACTGAGCAAGATCGAATGCAGGTTTGCACGGCAGTCTTTCCCGAGTTGAGACCTCGCGGATACCTCGGCACCACACGGCCTCCTTCGGATGTAACGATTTCCGCATTCCGGTCGATTCGAACACCGACTCTGATCCAACACCCTTGACACCAACCGCCACTTCACTCCCTACTGGTTCCTGCGTTCACCTCTGACAACGTTGTCCAAGCGCACTTCCTCGGGAGGAATGGCTCGGCATGCAGCCCCCACATGGTTCTCGCAAGAGACAAAGCAGTACCGCCGCGCTCATCGCGGCCTCACTCGTCCTGCTCGTGACCGCCCCCACCGCGGCCGCGGCCACCTCGGCCGGTGCGGGCGCAAAGGACCAGAAGCCCGCCGGAGACCGGACCTTCAGCTCGTCTTTCGAGGAAGACGAAAAGCAGCCGGACTGGCGCAATACTGTGGAAGAGGGCCCGGACGGAAAGAAGCGGGCATCAGGTATCGATGGCGGCTTCTCCGCCGGAATACCGGGCAATGTGACCGACAAGGTCACAGACGTCCGCGCCAGTGACGAGAACACCGGCGGCGGTGAGGTGAAGGAAAACCTCGTCGACGGCGAATCCGGTACGAAGTGGCTGTCGTTCGAGCCCACCGCCTGGGCCGAGTTCGACCTCATCGAGCCGGTCAAGGTCGTGACGTACGCGCTGACTTCCGCCGACGACCACGACGAGCGCGACCCGAAGGACTGGACCCTTCAGGGCTCCGAGGACGGCAAGACCTGGACGGACCTGGACACCCGGACCGGCCAGACCTTCAGCGAGCGCTTCCAGACCAAGTCGTACGACTTCACGGCGGACAAGGCCTACCAGCACTTCCGCCTGGACATCACGAAGAACAACGGCGCCCCGGACGCGACCCAGCTCGCCGACGTCCA
This sequence comes from Streptomyces sp. NPDC091416, assembly GCF_044756845.1. Lineage (NCBI taxonomy): Bacteria > Bacillati > Actinomycetota > Actinomycetes > Kitasatosporales > Streptomycetaceae > Streptomyces > Streptomyces sp. NPDC091416. Next base: position 126,809 of record NZ_JBIVTU010000005.1, on the reverse strand, counting down.
GTTCTCCGACGGGGACACCTCCGCGCCCGCCCCCGACGACATGCGCAGCCAGATCGACCGCGGCCCGTCCGGCTCCCCCACCGCCAAGGCCGGCGCGGGCTTCACCGGAAAGAAGGCGCTGCGGTACGCGGGCACGCACAAGGCCGACGGCCGGGCGTACTCGTACAACAAGATCTTCGACGTCAACACCGCCGTCACCCGGGACACCGAACTTTCCTACCTGGTGTACCCCCAGATGGGCGAGACGGACCTGTCCTACCCGGCCACGCACGTCGCGGTGGACCTCGCGTTCACGGACGGCACCTACCTCAGCGACCTGCGCGCCACCGACACCAACGGCGGGCTGCTGACCCCCGGGGGCCAGGCCGACGCCAAGCGGCTGTACGTCAACCAGTGGAACAAGGTCGACGCGCGGATCGGCACCGTCGCGGCGGGCAAGACCGTCGACCGGATCCTGGTGGCCTACGACTCCCCCAAGGGCCCGGCGAAGTTCCAGGGCTGGATCGACGACGTCAAGATCGCCCCGAAGGCGCCCGAGAAGCGCAAGGCGCACCTCTCGGACTACGCCTCGACCGTCCGCGGCACCAACTCCAGCGGCGGCTTCTCGCGCGGCAACAACTTCCCCGCCACCGCGGTCCCCAACGGCTTCAACTTCTGGACCCCGGTCACCAACGCCGGATCGACCAGCTGGCTGTACGACTACGCGCGCGGCAACAACGACGACAACCTGCCCACGCTCCAGGCCTTCAGCGCCAGCCATGAGCCGAGCCCCTGGATGGGCGACCGGCAGACCTTCCAGCTGATGCCGTCGGCGGCCTCCGGCACCCCGGACGCCTCGCGCACGGCCCGCGCGCTGCCGTTCAAGCACGAGAACGAGACGGCGAGGCCCCACTACTACGGGGTGACGTTCGAGAACGGTCTCAAGGCCGAGATGACGCCGACCGACCACGCGGCGCGGATGCGGTTCACCTACCCCGGTGACGACGCGAGCATGGTCTTCGACAACGTCTCCAACGACGGCGGTCTGACCCTGGACCCGGGAACGAGCTCCTTCACGGGCTTCTCCGACGTGAAGAGCGGCGGCTCGACCGGAGCCACCCGGCTCTTCGTGTACGGCGTCTTCGACGCCCCCGTCACCGGCAGCGGCAAGCTCTCCGGCGGCGGCGGTGACGATGTCACGGGCTACCTGCGCTTCGACGCGGGCAAGGACCGCACGGTCAACCTGCGCCTGGCCACCTCACTGATCAGCATCGACCAGGCCAAGCAGAACCTCGCCGCCGAGATCCCCGCCTCGCGCTCCTTCGACCGGGTCGAGGACAAGGCGCAGGACGCCTGGGACGACCTGCTGGGCAAGGTCGAGGTCGAGGGCGCGACCGCCGACCAGCTGACCACGCTGTACTCCAGCATGTACCGGCTGTACCTCTACCCGAACTCGGGCTTCGAGAAGGTCGGGAAGAAGGACCAGTACGCCTCCCCGTTCTCCCCGCAGGTCGGCTCGGACACCCCGACGCACACCGGCGCGAAGATCGTCGACGGCAAGGTGTACGTCAACAACGGCTTCTGGGACACCTACCGGACGACGTGGCCGGCGTACTCCTTCCTCACGCCGAAGAAGGCCGGCGAGATGGTCGACGGCTTCGTCCAGCAGTACAAGGACGGCGGCTGGATATCCCGCTGGTCCTCGCCGGGCTACTCGGACCTGATGACGGGCACCTCCTCGGACGTCGCTTTCGCGGACGCGTACGTCAAGGGCGTGAAGTTCGACGCGGAGGCGGCTTACGACGCCGCGCTGAAGAACGCCACGGTCGTCCCGCCGTCCTCGGGCGTCGGCCGCAAGGGCATGGAGACGTCCCCGTTCGTCGGCTACGCCAACACCGCCACCCACGAGGGCATGTCCTGGTCGATGGAGGGCTACGTCAACGACTACGGCATCGCCCAGATGGGCCAGGCGCTCTACAAGAAGACGCACAAGCAGCGCTACAAGGACGAGTCCGAGTACTTCATGAACCGGGCCCGCAGCTACGTCGAGCTGTTCGACGGCAAGGCCGGCTTCTTCCAGGGCAAGGACGCCAAGGGCGACTGGCGGCTCCCGTCCGACCAGTACGACCCGCGCGTCTGGGGCTACGACTACACGGAGACCAACGGCTGGGGCTACGCCTTCACCGCTCCGCAGGACAGCAAGGGCCTCGCCAACCTGTACGGCGGCCGGGACGGTCTGGCCAAGAAGCTGGACACGTACTTCTCCACCCCCGAGACGGCGGGCCCGGAGTTCGTCGGCTCGTACGGCGGCGTCATCCACGAGATGACGGAGGCCCGTGACGTGCGGATGGGCCAGTACGGTCACAGCAACCAGGTCGCGCACCACGTCACGTACATGTACGACGCGGCCTCGCAGCCGTACAAGACGCAGGAGAAGGTCCGCGAGGTCCTGAGCCGCCTGTACACGGGCAGCGAGATCGGCCAGGGCTACCACGGCGACGAGGACAACGGCGAGCAGTCGGCCTGGTTCCTCTTCTCCTCCCTCGGCTTCTACCCGCTGGTCATGGGCAGCGGCGAGTACGCGATCGGCTCGCCGCTCTTCACCAAGACCACCGTGCACCTGGAGAACGGCCACGACCTGGTCGTCAAGGCGCCGAAGAACAGCGCGAAGAACATCTACGTGCAGGGCCTGAAGGTCAACGGCAAGAAGTGGACCTCCACCTCGCTGCCGCACGACCTGCTGGCCAAGGGCGGCGTGCTGGAGTTCGACATGGGCTCGAAGCCGTCGGCCTGGGGCACCGGCAAGGACGCCGCCCCGGTCTCGATCACCAAGGACGACAAGGTGCCGACGCCGAGGAAGGACGTCCTGAAGGGCGAGGGCGCGCTGTTCGACAACACCTCGGCCACGACGGCCGCCGTCTCCACGGTGGAGCTGCCGGTCCCGTCGGCGACGGACGCGGTCCAGTACACGCTGACGTCGGGCGAGGCCGCCAAGGCGCCGAGCGGCTGGGTGCTGCAGGGCTCCTCGGACGGCACGACGTGGAAGGACCTCGACAAGAAGTCCGGCCAGTCGTTCGCCTGGGACAAGCAGACGAGGGCCTTCACGGTGACCGCGCACGGTTCGTACGCGCACTACCGGCTGGTGCTCGGCGGTGAGTCGACGCTCGCGGAGGTCGAGCTGATCTCCTGACCTGACGGTCCGTACGTCCGGTCCCGTCGGGGGCGGGGCGCCCGCCCCCCCGGGCGGGGCGCCCCCCCCCCGGGGGGGGCGGGGGGGGCGGGGGGGGGGCGGGGGGCTGGCGGGGGGGCGGGGGCGGCCCGGCCCCAAAATGTGTAAACCCACTT
>NZ_JBIVTU010000005.1:0-123475 GCF_044756845.1 Streptomyces sp. NPDC091416 | reverse complement strand
GAACGCTCATGCCGGCCTGGAGCGGGGCCGGCCGGCGTCGCTCGCGGCGCCCGCCCTGAGCTCGCCACGTGACTGGCGGGCCGGCGGGGGCGGGGGGGGGGGGCCCCCCCCCCCGGGGGGGCGGCCCCCCCCCGACGTCGTGGTGCCGGGGCCGGCGGCGGGGTGCCGGGGCGATGGCGGGGTGCCGGGGCCGGCCGGCCCGAAATTGGTCTACACCAAGTTTCCCCCATATTCGGCGCGCGCCCTTGACCCGGCGCATTGGTCCAGTCCAATCTCGCGGGTGTACCGCCACGTGGCATGAACACTTAAAGCGCTTCCGAGATCCGGCCCGCCGCTCGGAGATGTCGCGGCGCCGTCCCGGCAACCGCGACGTCACGCGGGGAGATTTCGGTCGCACCGGCTCCCCGCACCCACGGAGGTAGAACCATGCCCGCAAGCCCAGCCGGCTCAGGAGCCGCGAGCGTCCGCGGTCCGGCAGCACGAGCAAGACGCAACGGAGCCCTGGCCGTCGCCGCCGTACTCGTCGCCTCGGGAGCCGCCCTGGCGGCCGTCCCGGGCCACGCCTCCGCCGCGGACTCCGAACTGCTCACCAACGCCGGGTTCGAGGCCGGATCCCTCAACGGATGGACCTGCACGACCGGTGCGGCGGTCTCCACCACCGCGCACAGCGGCACGGGCGCCCTGGCCGGCACCGCCACCGCGTCCGACACCGGACAGTGCAGCCAGACCGTGGCCGTGCGGCCGAACACGTCCTACACCCTGGCCGCCTGGGTCCAGGGCTCGTACGTCTACCTCGGCGCCACCGGCACCGGAGTCAACGCGAACGTCTGGGAGCCCTCCGCCCCGTCGTGGAAGCAGTTGTCCACGACCTTCCGCACCGGCGCAAACACCACGTCCGTGACCGTCTTCACCCATGGCTGGTACGGCCAGGGCACCTACCGTGCGGACGACCTGAGCCTGACCGGCCCGGACGGCGGCCCCACCACACCGCCCACCACACCGCCCACGACACCTCCGACCACGCCGCCCACCACACCTCCCCCGACCACGCCCCCGAACGGGCCCACGGGCGACGGCAAGGTCAGCACTCCCACCGGGCTCGCCGCGACCGAGGTCACCGGGAACGCGGCCGTGCTGAAGTGGAACCCGTCCACAGCCTCCTCGCAGGACGGAAGCGTGGCCTCGTACAAGGTGTGGGCGCAGAACCAGCTGGTGGCCACCTCCATGGGGACCACCGTCGCCGTGAGTTCGCTGCTGCCGCGGCACACCTACACGTTCACCGTGCAGGGATACAACGGCACTCACGCCTCGGCCCAGTCCACCGCGGTCACCGTGACCACCGGGGCGGCGCCCGCGGTGAAGCCGTACTCCTCCGCCTACTTCGACCAGTGGGGGATCTACGAGAACGCGTACTACCCGAAGCAGATCGGAACCAGCGGCGCCGCGGCCGGACTCGACGTGGTCACCTACGCGTTCGAGAACATCCACCCCACGACGCACAAGTGCTTCGAGGCGATCAAGGCCTCCGACGCGGGCAACGAGGACAATCCGAACGCGGGCGACGGTGCGGGTGACGCCTACGCCGACTACCAGGCCGACGTGTCCGCCGCCGACAGTGTGGACGGCACCGCCGACGTCTACGAGCAGCCGCTGAAGGGCAACTTCAACCAGTTGCGCGCCCTCAAGGCGAAGTACCCGAACCTGCGCCTGACCGTGTCCCTGGGCGGCTGGACCTACTCCAAGTACTTCTCCGACGCAGCCGCCACCGCCGCGTCCCGCAAGGCGTACGTCTCCTCCTGCATCGACATGTTCATGAAGGGCAACCTTCCGAAGAACATCCAGGGCGACCCGTCCGGCGGCGTCGCGTCGGCGGCGGGGATCTTCGACGGGATCGACATCGACTGGGAGTACCCGGGCTCGGCCGGAGGCCACACCGGAAACCACTACGCGCCCGCGGACAAGGCCAACTTCACCCTGCTGCTCCAGGAGTTCCGCACCCAGCTCGACGCGTACGGCGCCACGCTCGGCAAGAAGTTCCTGCTCACCGCCGCCCTCCCCAGCGGCCAGGACAAGATCGCCTTCCTGGAGACCGACAAGATCGGCGACTACCTGGACTACGCCGACGTGATGACCTACGACATGCACGGCGCCTGGGACGCCACCGGGCCCACCAACCACCAGGACCCGCTGCACGACAGCCCCGGCGACCCGGCCACCCCCGTGGAGCCCGGCACCGCCAAGTACAACCTCGACACGGCCGTCACCGCCTACACCGACGGGCTCCCGGAGTACGGGATCGCAGGCGGTTTCCCCGCCTCCAAGCTGGTGCTCGGCGTCCCGTTCTACTGGCGCGGCTGGACGGGTGTGCCGGCCGGCCCCGACCACGGGCTCTACCAGAGCGCCACCGGCCCCACCGCGGCGAAGCCACTGAGCCAGGAATCGGGGCTCGCGGCCTGGAAGGAACTCAGCCCCACCGCGGCCCAGACTCACTGGGACCCGGTCACCGAGAGCTCCTGGATCTACGACGGAACCAACTTCTGGACCGGTGACACGCCCCAGGCCATCAAGGCACGCGCCGCCTACGCCAAGAGCAAGGGGCTGGCCGGGATGTTCGCCTTCTCCCTGGAGAACGACGACGCGTCGGGCACCCTGCTCAACGCGATGACCGACGGCCTCGGCTGAGGTCCGCCCGCCCCGCGGCCCCCGGGCCCCCCCCCCCCCCCCCCCCCCCCCCCCCCCCCCCCCCCCCCCCCCCCGCCCCCCCCCCCCCCCCGCCGGCCCCCGCCGGGCCCGCCCGCGCCCCCGGCCGGCCCCGCGGCCGCTGCGCCGCCCGGACCGCGACGCACACCCGGCCGCCCGGGGCGCCGCCCCCGCCCGTTCCGCTTTCCGCGCGTCACCCGTGGGGGTGGGCCGGGGCCGTTCGCAGGCGCGGCAGGCCGGACCACCACTACATTCCGTGGCATGCCTCAGCCGAAGGACCTGGACCCGTACACCGACGCCCGCGCCTTCTACGGAGCCGAGTTGCGCCGGCTGCGCGAGGCGGCCGGGATGTCGCAGATCGAGTTGGGCTCCCGGGCGTTCTGTTCCGGTACGTACATCGGGCTGTTCGAAGCGGGGGAACGACGACCCCAGCTCGAACTGTCGCGCACCCTGGATGAGTTGCTGGGCAGCGGCGAGCATCTTCAGCGGCTGTGCCGTCTGGCGCGGGCGTCGAAGGTGGCGGGGTACTTTGCGGACGCGGTCGAGCTCCAGGCGCGGGCCTCGTCCATCGACAGCTACACGGCCATGCTCGTGCCCGGCCTGTTGCAGACCAGCTCCTATGCGCGGGCGCTCACCCGGGCGGCGCATCCCTTCGCCGCCGCAGAGGTGGTCGAAGGCCATGTCACGACGCGCATGGAGCGCGCCCAGCTCCTCGACTCGCCCGCCGCGCCGGTGTTGTGGGTCATGATTCACGAGGCTGCCCTGTTCGTTCCCGTCGGTGGGCGTGCCGTCATGTCCGAGCAGCTCAACCACCTTGCCGAGCAGACGGGTTCACGTCCTCGTGTCGTCACTCAGGTACTGCCGTTCTCGGCCGGGGCGCATCCTTTCCTGCACGCTTCCATGCTGCTGATGCAGTTCACCGACGCTCCGGCCGTCGTCTACACGGAGAGCGCCTACAGCGGCCAACTCGTCGAAGAACCCCTGCTGGTGGCGCAGTACAGCACCGCATACGATCTGGCCAGGGCTGCCGCGCTGTCGCCGGAGGCGTCCTTGGTCCGGATCGTCTCGGCGGCGAAGGAGTTCGCGACGCCATGACCACCACACCCGACCTGAGCACCGCTGCCTGGCGCACGTCGTCGTACAGCAACGGCGACGGCGGCGACTGCGTCGAGATCGCCGGCAATCTCCCCGGCATCGTCCCCGTACGCGACAGCAAGGCCGGCCCTCAGGGGCCGGCGATCACCTTCGCGAGGGCAGGATGGGCCCCCTTCGTCGCGGCCATCGGTGACGGCTCGCTCTGACGGGAACTCCGCCCATACCCTCGCGCGTCATGAAGTCCGTGACAGACACGGACGACACGGACGACATCGACGACATGGACGACATCGACGACATGTTCCTCGATGAACTCAGCGAGATCTGGGACGACATACGCAAGAACTACGACACCTCCGACAACAGCGCCTACGACCGGACGGTGCTCGACTGCGCCGCCGAGCTCGCCTCCGACCCGGGCGGCGACTCGGCCTACGTCTGGACGATCGGGCTGACGGTGATGGCCCCCTATCTCACCTGGCTGCCCGGAGCAGGCGTCGCAGATCAGGCCGCGGCGGTGATGGAAACCGCCGACAGGGCCCTGCGTGGCCGTGACTGCCCCCACGACTCGCATCCGTACCAGAGCCACGACGACGAGGAGGACGCCCACCTCGCCGAGCTGCTGCCCGCGCTCGCCGACGAGTCGGCCGACTGGGACGAGGACCGGCCCCGGAGCGAGTGGCGCTGCCCGCGCAACGCGGCCGGATTCGCGCGGATCGGTCTGGACATCATCCGCCCCGGATCGGTCACGGATGTGCCGCCCCGTCTGCCGCTGGCGGCCAAGGACAGCATCAGTACGCTGTCGGCGCTGCTGAACGGGTACCCGAAGCCGTGGACCGACATCAACGACGAGATCAGCAGCCATGCGCCGGAGCTGTCCGGCGCGGACCCGGCGGACCGTGCCGGACGTCTGATGGTGGTCAGGGCGGTGACCTGGTACGCGGTTTCCGGCATGGTGCGCAAGAAGTCCGTGCTCGACCACCTGGCCGAATCGGTTGAGGAGACGCTGCCGCACTTCGCCGGCGGCGACTGCGCCCATGACGGGCACCCGACGCTGCCGGACAGCGGGCCGGCCGCCGCGGAACTCGGCATCCGGCTGAGCAGTGCCGGCGGACGGGAGATCTACGAGCGTGGCCGCATCGCGTCCGGCGGGGACGCCCCGCTCGACGAAATGGTGTGCCCGGTCCTCATGGCGGAGATCGCGGACCAGACCCTGGCGCAGCTGCGCGAGCGGCGCGAGGAGCTCTTCGGGGAGCGCGACACCTCGCACGCCGACGCCGAGTACCTGCGTGCGGACGGCAGGCTCGACATCGAGAAGCTCGTGGAGCGGACTGCATACAAGAGCTGGAACGAGGAGCACGCCGACGATCTGGGTCTGTGGGCGGCCCGACGGCACGAGCGGTCCGACGGCCGGGATCGGGCCGTACTGCTGCTCGTGGCCCACCAGGCGGTGAAGATCTCGTACCCGAGCCCTCCGCTCTCCGTCGCCCGGGGCGTCCTGGCCACCATGCGCGCCGTCGCCGCGGCTCCCCTGCCCGCCGAGTGCCCGCACGTGGACGAACACCCGGCGCTGCCGCGCGCGGCCTTCCGCGCGGGCCTGGCGCACTTCTGGGCCCCGGAGGAGTACCCGCCGGGCGAGGGGTCCCTCAGCGCGGAGTCCTGGACCTGCCCGCGGTTCGCGGCCGAGGTCGCCGGGAAGTGCATCAGGGACCTGGAGGGCCTGTACGAGGAGGACGAGCTCGCCGGCGCGGTCTGAGGACAGGCAACCACGGCCCTTCAGAGCTGCGCGGTGTCCGGGACGGCGGTCGGGAACAGGCTCTCCGGCAGGGTCACGTTCCACGCGGTGATGACCGGCTGGCCGTGCTCCCTGCCGAGCCGGGACACGGCTCCCGTGGCGAGCTGGAACAGCGTGCCCTCGGCGGGAGTCAGGCCGAGGTAGCGGGCCGTCAGGACGCGGAGGAAGTGGGAGTGGGCGACGAGGGCGATGTCCTCGTCGCCGGCCCGTCCGGCGGCTTCCCCGACCTCGGCGAGGATCCGGTCGGCCCGTTCGCCCACCGCTTCGGGCGTCTCGCCCGGGTGCGCTTCCGGACCGGCCGTGACGCCGTCCGTCCAGAGGTTCCAGCTCGGCCGGGTCAGGTGGATCTGCTGCGTGGTGATGCCCTCGTAGCCGCCGTAGTCCCACTCACGGAGCTCGGGGGTGATGCGGGGCGCGGACAGCCCCGCGAGTTCGGCGGTGCGCCGGGCTCGTACGGAGGGACTGACCAGGGTGAGCGCGATGTGCCGGTCGGCGAGCAGGGGCGCGAGGGCGCGGGCCTGGCGTTCGCCCAGAGGCGTCAGGGGCAGGTCGGTGTGGCTCGTGTGCTGTCCGTTGCGGGACCACTCGGTCTCGCCGTGCCGGATCAGGATCAACTCGCCCATGTGAAGGCCATCCGCTCTCAGTGCTGTTACCGCTCACGTGCTGTCGATGGTGCGAACCCGCTGGTCCACGATCGCATTCCCTGCCGCGGCGGGGCGGGCGGGCGCGCCCGGGAGTGACCGGATGCGGCTACGCGCGCTGCCGCTGACCGGCGAGGATCTCCGCGATGACGTGCCGTGCGGTGCCGGCCATGAACGCGTTGGTCTCCCGGTAGTACTGAAGCTCCATCAGCGCGATCGAGAGCGCCCAGCCGATGCCCCGGACCCAGGACGCGTCGTCCGCCTCCACGGCGGCGCGGAAGGTGTCGCGCGCCCCGGCGGGCAGTACGTACCAGGCGACGATCAGGTCGACGGCCACGTCGCCCAGGCCGAGGCAGCCGAAGTCGATGACGGCGGTGAGCCGGCCGTTGGCCGTCAGCATGTTGCCCGGTTGCAGGTCCGCGTGGATCCAGACCGGCGGGCCGGTCGGTGCGGGGGCGCGCAGGGCCGCCTCCCAGACCCGGGCCGCCGCCCCGGTGTCGATCTCGGCGCTCAGGTCCGCGAGTGCCGCGCGGACCGCGGAGTCCCGGGCCGCGAGGCTTTCGCTGCGGTAGGACGGCGGCCCGCCGGTGGGGTCGACGCGGTGGAGCGCGGTGATGAAGCGGGCCAGGTCCCGGGCGAGCGGGGCGGCTTCGGCGGGGTCTTCGACGACCGGGCAACTGCCGTCGATCCACGCGTAGACGGACCAGGGCCACGGATAGCCCTCGCCGGGCACGCCCGCGCCCAGCGGTACGGGGATCGCGACCGGCAGCGAGGGCGCGAGGCGCGGCAGCCAGTGGTGCTCCTTGGCGGCGTCACCGGCCGAGCCCGCGGTGCGGGGAAGCCGCACGACCAGGTCCGCACCGAGCCGGTACATCGCGTTGGAGGTACCGGCGGCGCCGACACGCTCGACGGGGAGGCCGGACCAGCGGGGGAACTGTGCGGCGATCAGCCGGCGGACCAGGGCGTCGTCCGTCCCGGGCTCGTCGGCGTGCATCCGGTCTGCGCTCATCCCTGCCGTCCTGGAGCGGGTGGTCCTGCCTGTCAGCCCGCCATCCGACCTCAGCCGGGACGCACCCGTCAACTGCATTCCGGCAGGTCCTACACCTCCAGGTCGGCGAAGAGACCGATGAGCGCGCCGACGATGTAGCTCACGACGTCGGCGGTCGGCGCAACCCACGCCACGTCCGGCCCGCAGACGTCCTGGACGGGCTTGGTGCCCGTTGGGGAGCAGATGTTGGCCAGCGGGCCGAGACCCGAGCTGATGGCGGACAGAACGCGGTCGGTGGTCCAGTCGCCGCCCTCCACGCAGTCGCCGACGATGTTCACGACAAGATCGATCAGGCCGAGCAGCATGTTGAACGTCGACAGGGCGAACAGCTTCAGCGCCTCGGAATCCGACGGCGTCATGCCACCGAGACAGTTGTTCAGATAGAACGTCTTGAAGAGCTGCCAGCCGATCGTGGACAGGGTGGCGAAGAGGGCTCCGACGGACCAGTCGGCGATCGGCCAGGCGTTGAGGCTGTCCAGGGGAAGCGGGACGGTCAGCGCGACCGACAGCACGTTGAGGCCCATCCCGAACGCGGTGACCAGACCGCCGAACTCCTGCCAGCCGCCCGACCACGAGTCGCCGGCCGCCGAGCACACATCCATGTACATGAGGCAGAAGCCCTCGATGACACTGCACAACGCCCCGCTGACGTAGTAGATCGACTCCCACGGCCCGGTGACATCGGGACCGCCGTCGCCGGAGAGGTGCGGCGAGGCGGAGACCGGGGGCCAGGTCAGGCTCGCGGACTGCCCTTCGACGATGGTGCCGATGACGTGCACGGGCACGGCCGCGAGCAGCGTGAGTCCTTCTCCGACGGTGATGCTCCCGACGAGCGGGTCACCGGCGAGCAGGGCGAAGAAGTTCCAGCCGAGCAGGAGCGGGAGGGCCAGTGGTCCGGTGAGTTCCGTCGTCGAGAGGAACTCCTTGATGTCCTCGACGCAGTCCAGGATCAGCCCGAGAATGTCGACGACCACGACATCGAGCAGGGCGAGGAAGGCCTCGATCAGTTCCTCGGCGAGCGTCGCGAGGAGGCCTCCGATGCTGACGTTCTGCCACTGGCTCGGGTCGGAGGGGTCGATTTGGGTCTTGATCCATGCCACGACCTGCTCCAGGGCCTTGCCGAAGGTCTGGAACAGTTCCTGCGCCGCGTCCGATGCGAACAGTTCCTTGCAGAACTGCCAGAACGGGTCGGGGTCGTCGCTCGCGCCTTCCTTGCCGGACTCGGCGAACCGGCGGCCGAGATCCTCGATGAGCTCGCTGAAGGTGCGTGGGGTGGGGCCGGGGAGCGCTTGGGCCCCGCCGGCGTCACGCGTGCTGCCGCTGCCGCCGGCCGCCGGGGGAACCGCGCCGAACGTCTGCTGGGTCAGGTAGTGGGCGTGCGGGCTCGCCGCCAGGTCGGACGGCGAGACCGCTGTGCCGCCGGTGCTCGTCCTCGCGATCGGGCTGGTGTTGCCCGTGACGCCACTCGGCACGGCGTACTGCTGATACGTGGGAGTGGTGCCCAGCGTCTGGTGGGAGCCGATACCCGTGGCGGCGGATCCGAACCAGCTCTGGATGTCGCCCGTGAGATCGGAGAAGAACGTGCCGCTCGGACCGAGGTTCCGCTGGGCGTTGGTCAGGGCCGCGGCCACGGCGTCGATGGTGTCGTCCAGCGCGGCGGCCAGGGCCTTCTGGCAGGCGAAGACCGCCTTGCCGTCGAACAGGGCCTTGAGGAAGTCGATGACGTCCTTGATGTACGCCTCGATGGCCGAGAAGACGGCCATGACGACGTTGACCGCGTCCTCGATGCCCTCGATGATGATGCTGCCGATGTTGACGATCGCGTCACCGATCCTGACCGCGAGCTGCACGATCCCGTCGACGAGGTTCGCGCCGAGGTGGTACACCTCCATCGCTGCCGACTTGATGCCCTGCCAGATGCTGTCCGCGATGCTCTTGATGTCACCCCACAGGCTCTCGCCGATGACGGTGTTGTGGTGGGCCAGTTCACGCCGGTAGGCGTCGGGATCGTAGAACTCCTGGTAGCGGGGCCGGCCCGTGACGAGGTCGCGGTTGATGATGAATCCCGCCAGGGCGCCGTCCCCGCCCTCCGCGGACGAAGGGGCCTGATTCTGCTGACCGGTTCCCTTGGCCATGAGGCTCTGGACGGCGGTGTGCGCCTGGTCCGCGGTCATGACCGGGCTGTCGCCCTGCACGCCGGGGAAGAGACTGCCGGCTCGTTGCGGGTTGGGGTTCTGCGCGCCCGCGATCGTGTCGGGGGTGAAGGTCGTGTTGGCGCTGCCCAGGTACGGGAGCGAGCCGGTGGTGCCGAGGCATCCGTTGCTGACGCCGTCGGAACTGCCTGCGAGGTAGGCCTGCACCGGGGCGGCCGGGGCCACGGCCCGCGTCTCGAACGCGGGATCGTCGTCGGCGGCGGCACCGGCCTGGCCCGGCACGTCGGCGAAGGTGAGGGTGGCCGGGGCGAAGTCGTTCGCGACGAGGGCGACGGTGGCGGTGCCGGCCGCTGTCGTGGTGACGGTGGCGGACTGGCCGTCGCCCGGTCCGATCACCTGGACGGTGCCGTTGAGGACCGCGCCGGTCACCGTCGAGGCGGTGACCTCGATCTGCCGGTTGCCCACCGGCAGGCCGTTGACGTCAGTGAGGGTGAACTGGGTTCGGTACGTGGCGAGTTCGTAGGTGCTGACCTGGGCGAGCGCAGGAGTGTGGCTCATCCAGCCGCCCGGACCGGCATCGGTGGCCGGGTTGAGCTGGCGCAGCCTCAGTTCGCCTGCGGCGTTGGCGGTGAACAGGGTGGGCGGGTCGCCCGGGAAGAGCGACGGATACAGCGCGGAGCAGCCCTCGTTGACCCCGCCGCTGTCGGTGGAGCTGCCGGCGATCGGGACGCTGGGTGCCCACTGGATCGTGTACCTGTCGGGCGCGGAGCTGCTGGTGAAGTAGCCCGTCTGCGCCAGGAAGAACAGGTTCTCGTCCGAGTCGGCGAAGAACACCGAGGTCATGCCCGCACTGTTGGTGACGGCCTGGGCCTCGGTGATCGTGCCGCTCGTGTTCACGGGCAGCACGATGCTGCCGTACTCGGCGTCGTAGAGGAACGGCACACCGTTGACGTCGACGTAAAGCGGCCGGGAGCCGTATTCGGTCCCTTCCCAGCAGACGCCGGCGAACGACCGGGCCGCCGTGACCGGTGGGGGTGAGACCGGTGTGCCGGTACTGGAGTACGGGTCCTGGTAGATCAGGTCCGGGCTGTTCCGCCGCTGGAACGAGGTCAGCGACGTGCCGGCAGGTGACGACCCGTCGGCAAAGACCATGACCCAGTTGCCGAACTCCCCGGGGGTCGGCAGCAGGGTCCAGTCGGAGTAGGGGGCGTCCCAGCCGGGCCCGTCCCAGATCTCGCTGGCGCCGTTCCAGCTGTCTCCGTCAAAGCTCAGCATCCCGTAGACCAGGTAGTAGTCGCGGCTCACGGTGTAGACGATCGGGAACGGGCCTGCGCCGGTGGTCGGGACAGGGCCGTTGTCCGGTCCCTGGACGGCCGGATCGTAGTAGGCCACCTTGAGCGTCGCCGCCGGCTCCGGGAACGGGAACTCGAGTGTCTCCGAGGAGACGTCGCCGTCTCCGTCGAGCCAGCCGTGCCAGATGGCACCGGACGCCTCGCCGCGGTCCTGCAGGGTGCAGAAGAAGTGGGGGAGCCCGCCGGCCATGCACGCCACGACCGAGACCGGCGTGCAGCCGTCCGGGATGCCGGAGATCGGCGTCAGGGTCCAGCCGTGCACTGCGGAGGGGTCCTGGGCGAGGTGGTTCAGTGCGTAGCTGCCGTTGTTCGATGTCCCGTCCGAAGCGGTGTCCGTGATGACGAAGGCCTCGGCCAGCCCGTTCTTGAAGGGGTTGCAGAACGTGCCGACCCAGGGGGCCGCGCTCTGCGGAAGGTCCTGGTCGAGGCTGACGATGACGCTGTTGGTGTTGACGGCGTCCTGGATCAGGACGCTGCTGACCTGCGCGCTGAACGGCATCGTGGGACAGGGCGTGCTCACGGGCGGTCTCCGGAAGTTGGCGGCGGCTTCGGGGGCGGAGCGGCGGTCGTCGCGCGGTCAGCCGGACGGCGGGACGGTCCAGAGGTCGTTGCCGTGGTCGTCGACGACGCAGAGCGTGCCGGGGGACTTGTCCACGATGAGCTGGGCGCCGTTCACGCCCGCCTTCCAGATGGCTGTGCCTTGAGCGTCGAGCACGTACAGATCGCCGTCGGTGGTGAACACGGCGCCCGATCCGGGCTGCGACCAGTAGTCCGTTCCGGCCTGGTTCCACAACAGCAACTGCTGCTCCCGCATCAGCAGTTGAGTTCCGTACCGTCCGGTCATGCCGGTGCCGGGGGTGAACCACCAGCCGGGAGGGCAGCCGGTGGTGCCGTCGCTGCCGGCCGGGGGCGGGCCGGCCCGGAAGACGAGAGCGCCCGCGGACGTGATCTCCAGGCAGGGCTCGGGGCTGCTGGACAGGGTGAGGGTGTCGCCGGGGCTGCCCCCGAAGCCGGCGGAGCTCCACACCGTGTTCGCCCCGGTGCTGTCGTAGACCTCCAGTACGCCCGCCTCGGTGAACGCGGCGGAGTGCCCGGGGGTGTTGCCGTCAGTCCCGTCCGTGCCGGTGCTCCAGACCGGCTGACCGGACCGGTCGAGCAGGACCAGGCTGCCGTCGGGCTGCATGACCAGTACCACTCCGCCGGCGGCGATCTGGGCGCCGGGGGCGATCGGGGTGCCGGGTGAACACGGGGCCTGCGTACGGTTCGAGTACCAGAACGGGTAGCCGTTGCCATCGACGATCTGCACGCTGGGCGGAGCGTCGACGATCCTGAGGCTCGCCGTACCGGAGGTGGTGCCGGTACCCGATGCCCAGGCCGTGTCGCCGGACACGTCGATGACGGTCAGGTCGCCGCTCCGGGTCAGCGTGGCACCGCCGACGCCGTCGAGGGCCACGGACCACACCGGACTGTCGCCGGCGGTGAGCAGCAGTCCGGTCGACTGGACGGTCAGCCTGGTGTTCAAGGGCGTGCTGACGCTCGAACCCGTGGGCAGCGCCGTGCCGGCCGGGACGGGGCTGACCGGCTCGACGGGCGGCAGCGGGTCGTTCTGCCGCACCTGGAAGCCGGCCCACTGGCCGGTGCTGCCGGGCAGTGTGGTGCTGTAGCTGCCGGGTCGGCCCGAGGGTTCGTAGAGCCAGAGGCTCCGGTCGTCACCGACGACGAACAGGGCGGGGGCGTCACCCGGCACCTGGTCCGGGGCGATCTGCACGGGGTCGGTACCGGATCCACCGGCGTAGATCTGCGAGGCCGGGCCCATCATCGGCGTCTGGGCGTCGAAGCAGGTGCTGATCTGCGGGACGGCGTAGACGCTGCTGTCGGCGCCGATCAGGTACACGGTCGTGTTGAGGCCGGCCACGGACTGTCCGGCGACGGCCAGCCGGCACCCCAGATTCGGCACCGGCAGCGCCATGGCCCCGGTGAACCCGGCGGGCCAGACCATCAGGTTCCGCTCGCCGTCCGGCTGCTCGTCCAGGTAGACGCAGGCAGGACTGAGGGGCTGCCCCGCGGAGTACGCCTGGGTCAGCGCCACGAGCCCTCCCGGGAAGACGCCGCCGGCCACACCCGCCCTGCCGCTGAGCCCGGGAGACCCGAGGGTGTGCCACGGTGTCAGGAAGGCGTCCTCCCCCGAACCGGACAGCTGTGTGACGCCGGGCGAGCCGCTCCGGTTGAAGACCACGTTGAAGTGCGGAAGGCCGCCCGTCGCAGTCGCCGCCTCGGTCGGCGTCAGCACCGTTCCGTTGCACTCGGGCGCGAAGTCCGTTTCGCAGAAGAGCTGGTACGGGGTCCACGCCTCGCCGTCGAACGCGGTGACGATCAGGGAGGAGGAGTCCTGTGCGCCGTACAGGACCGGGCGCGGCGGGTCGTCTCCGACCGGCGGGGAATAGGCGACCCTCAGTCCGTTGACGATCGGCACCCGCCCCACCGGGCACCGCGGCGAGTCGCTCCAGCCTCCCCCGGTCAGCTCCAGCTGTCCGAGCGACCCCGAGTCATCCGTCCAGAACACGTTGACCGTGGCCGGGTCCCCGGAGCACCCGGTGACGGCGACGATCCCGCCTGCCTGTCCGTCGCCGAGCGTGTACGGGCCGCCCGGCAGGTCGGCCACTCCCCAGCAGACGCCGCCGTTCGAGGTCAGGTACCGCAGCACCCCGGACGCGTCCACGAACACCGCTTCGACCGCCCCCGATCCCGCAGGAGCGCCGCAGGCCACCGTGGACGGGTTCCGGAACGCCGCCACCGGCGAGAACCCGCCTCCTTGCGAAGGGGACCCGACACTGACCGGCGAAGCCGTCATCGAAGTGTTCACAGGCTTTGTCTGACATAACGCCATCAGCCTGCGTCCGAGCGACGCGCCCGGGACGGCCATTACAACGTGACGCTACGTCAGTTCCGCTCGACTGGCCTCGCGGCCCCTCCGCTCCGACGCACCCGGCGCCGGGACGCGAAGGGGCCGCGCCCGTCCTCAGCCCTTGACGACGGCCAGCGCCGCGTCACCGACGACCACGACCTCGTACGGCCGGTCCGTGTCCGAGGTGACGCGCAGCGTGCCGCCCTCGCGGACCAGTTCGTACGTGGCGGCCGGGGCGCCCGTGAGGTCGGGGACCGTCACCGTGCGGGTGAAGTCGCCGAGGCCCTCGGGGGCGTACACGCGCAGCTGGAGGTCCTGCGTCCAGTCGGCGTCCGGGCGCGAGGTGTCCGCGCCCAGCGGCAGGACCGCGCCGGGGCGGACCAGCAGCGGGAGGCTGTCGAAGCCGTGGGTGCCGTGGTGCCAGGCGGGGCCGGTGACGGTCTCGCCGGTCAGGAAGTGGGTCCAGGTGCCCTCGGGGACGTAGTACTCGACCTGGCCGTCCTCGCTGAAGACCGGGGCCACGAGGAGGTCGGCGCCCAGCAGGTACTGGCGGTCCACCGTGCGGGTGGCCGGGTCGTCGGGGAACTCCAGCAGCATCGGGCGCATGGTGGGGACGCCGGTGCGGTGGGCCTCGACGGCGGCTCCGTACAGGTACGGCATGAGGCGGTGCTTGAGTTCGGTGAACTGCTTGGCGACCGCGACCGCCTCGTCACCGAACTCCCACGGCACGCGGTACGAGGAGGAGCCGTGCAGGCGGCTGTGCGAGGAGAGCAGGCCGAAGGCGAGCCAGCGCTTGAAGACCGCCGGGTCGGGCGTGCCCTCGAAGCCGCCGATGTCATGGCTCCAGAAGCCGAAGCCGGACAGGGACAGGGAGAGGCCGCCTCGCAGGGACTCGGCCATCGCCTCGAACGAGGACCAGCAGTCGCCGCCCCAGTGGACCGGGAACTGCTGGCCGCCGGCGGTGGCGGAGCGCGCGAAGAGGACGGCCTCGCCCGCTCCGCGCTCCTTCTCCAGGAGCTCGAAGACGGCCTTGTTGTACAGGTGCGTGTAGTAGTTGTGCATCCGCTCCGGGTCGGAGCCGTCGTGCCAGACGACGTCGGTCGGGATGCGCTCGCCGAAGTCCGTCTTGAAGCCGTCGACGCCCTGGTCGAGGAGGGTCTTCAGCTTGGCCTGGAACCAGGCGGTGGCCTCGGGGTTGGTGAAGTCGACCAGCGCCATGCCGGCCTGCCACTTGTCCCACTGCCAGACGTCGCCCTCGGGCGTGAGGACGAAGTAGCCCTTCTCCGCACCCTCCGCGTACAGGGCGCTCTTCTGCGCGATGTACGGGTTGATCCAGACGCAGATCTTCAGGCCCTTGTCCTTGAGCCGGGCGAGCATGCCCTCCGGGTCGGGGAAGGTGTCCGGGTCCCATTCGAAGTCGCACCACTGGTACTCGCGCATCCAGAAGCAGTCGAAGTGGAAGACGGAGAGCGGGATGCCGCGCTCGGCCATGCCGTCCACGAACGAGGTGACGGTCGCCTCGTCGTAGTTGGTGGTGAACGAGGTGGTCAGCCAGAGGCCGAACGACCAGGCCGGCGGCAGTGCCGGGCGGCCGGTGAGCGCGGTGTAGCGGGTGAGGACGTCCTTGGGCGTGGGGCCGGCGACGACGAAGTACTCCAGGACCTGGTCCTCGACGCTGAACTGCACCTGGCCGACGGCTTCGGAACCGACCTCGAAGGAGACCTTGCCGGGGTGGTTGACGAAGACGCCGTAGCCGCGCGAGGAGAGGTAGAACGGGACGTTCTTGTACGCCTGTTCGCTGCTGGTGCCGCCGTCCGCCTGCCACATGTCGACGACCTGGCCGTTCTTGACGTACGGGGTGAACCGCTCGCCGAGGCCGTGGATCGTCTCGCCGACGCCGAGGGCGAGCTGGGCGAACATGTGGTGGCCGCCGTCCTGGACCGTGGCGAAGGCGGTGCCCTTGCGCCCGGCGGAGGTCAGCGGGCGGCCGTCCGCGTCGAGGAACTCCAGACCGAAGCCGCCCTCGGTGGGCAGGCGCAGGGTGAGCGGTCCACTGGTGAGCTCGGCGGTGGGACCGTCGTCGCGCGTGGTGGCCGCGGTGTCGCCGGTGGCACCGGGGAGACCGAAGTCCGGGCCGGGGCGGCGCTTGCCGGCGAGGTGGGTGAGGCGGACGCCGATGACTCCTTCGGCGGCGGCGTACGCCTCCACCGTGATCAGGGGAGCGTTGAGGGTGTCACCGCGCCGCGTCACGCGCTTGACGGCGGCATGGGCGGTGAGGCGGTCGGCGTCGAGGCGGAGGTCGCGGATCTCGGTGGCGTACGAGGCGTTCACACCGTCTCGCATCTGCCAGAAGCCGTCGGTGAACTTCATGGGGGGGTTCTTCCTTAAGCGGTGGTACGGGGAGTGTTCGGGGTACGTCGTCAGGGTTGCGGCGTCAGGAGGGCGGGGGCCGCCCGGTCCAGGACCGAGGTCACCCGGTCCCAGGTGGCCGCGTCCCTGGGCACGGCGGGCAGTTCCCGGCCCTCGCCGCTGCCCCACTCGGTCGCCAGGGCCACCGGGTCGCGGCCGGTGGCGGCGCCCGCGGCGAGGGCGGCCGCGCCCAGGGCGACCAGCTCGCCGGAGTCCGGAAGGATCACCGCACGCCCGGACAGGCGGCGCACGGTCTCCACCCACATCGTGCCCTTCGCTCCCCCGCCGATCAGGCGCAGCGGCGCGTCGGGCGCGTCGAGAGGAAGCTCGTCCAGGGCGCGCAGCACGGCGACGACCGCGCCCTCGTAGGCGGCGCCGAGGATCTGCTGCCGGGTCGTGTCGTGCCGCAGCCCGTGCAGGAGCCCGGAGGCGGCCGGGAGGTCCGGGGTGCGCTCGCCGTCCAGGAAGGGCAGCAGCACGGCCTCGCCGCCGGGCGCGGCCTCCTCGCGGTCCAGGCCGAGCAGCTCGGCGACCTTGTCCACGGCGAGGGTGCAGTTCAGGGTGCAGCCCAGCGGGAGGCGGGTGCCGTCGGTGGCGGCGAAGCCGGCGAGGAGCGCGGAGTGCGGGCGGTTGCGGGTCGCGGCGAAGACCGTGCCCGAGGTGCCGAGGCTGACGACGGGGTGGTCGAGGAGTCCTTCGGCGCCCAGGCCCAGGCCCACCGCGGCGGCCATGTTGTCGCCGGTTCCGGCGGCGACGGGGATGCCGGCGGGCAGGCCCAGGGCGCGGGCGGCCTCGGCGGTGAGGTGTCCGGCGCGGGTGGCCCCGGTGGCGGCGACCGTGGAGAGCATGTCCGCGCGGATGCCGGTGAGGGCGAGCAGCTCGGGGTCGTAACCCTGGGTGGCGGGGTTGTACCAGCAGGTGCCGGAGGCGTCGCCGGGGTCGGTGACGGCGGCGCCGGTCAGCCGTTCGGTGAGGAAGTCGTGCGGGAGGCGGACGGCGGCGGTCGCGGCGGCCGTGGCCGGTTCGTTCTCGCGCAGCCACTGCCACTTCGACGCGGTCATCGAGGCGACGGGGACCGAGCCGGTGCGATCCAGCCAGGTCTCCCGGCCGAGTGCGGCGGTGAGGGCGGCTGCCTGCGGGGCGGAGCGGGTGTCGTTCCACAGGAGGGCGGGGCGCAGCGGGCGGCCGTCGGCGTCGAGCGTGACGAGGCCGTGCTGCTGGCCGGCCACGGCGATGCCGGTGACGGCTGCCGGGTCCAGGCCCGATTCGGCGAGGGCGGCGGCGACGGCCGAGCACAGGGCCTGCCACCACTGCTCGGGGTCGCTCTCGCGGGCGCCGCCCTGTCCGGTCACGGTGTGCGGGGCCCGGCCGACGGCGAGCAGGCGGCCGGTGGCGGTGTCGACCACGGCCGCCTTGGTGGACTGGGTGGAGCTGTCCACGCCGATGACGGCCGATACCGGTGCGGTGGCCGGGTTTCTGGCTGGTCGCGACGGCATGTCGTACCTCGTTCCTGTGAGTCCCGATTTTGATCGTACACAAAACAAATAATTCTTCGAAGCGCTTCGACGCACACAGAAGCCGCCGACACCCTGCCCCGCCTGGGCCGCAAGACCCCACAGCGGACTGCCATGTTGTCCCTATGTGACGCATGTGTCACAGAAGTGGTCTAGAAACAAACGCCAAGATGCCGTATTAGTACTGCCAGCAAACAAATCGGTCGGACGGCAGAGCAGCCGCCCGGGCCATGTCGAAGAGGCAGCAGAATGTCGAATCGCTTCACCCCCACCCCCGCCGACCGGTTCACCTTCGGGCTCTGGACCGTCGGCTGGCGAGGCAACGACCCCTTCGGTGACGCCACCCGCCCCGCTCTGGACCCGGTCGAGTCCGTCGAGCGTCTCGCGGAACTCGGCGCACACGGTGTGACGTTCCACGACGACGACCTGATCCCGTTCGGGTCCTCGGACTCCGAGCGCGCCGCGATCGTGTCCCGTTTCAAGGGCGCACTGGACCGCACCGGTCTCAAGGTCCCCATGGCCACCACCAACCTCTTCACGCACCCCGTCTTCAAGGACGGCGGCTTCACCGCCAACGACCGCGACGTCCGCCGCTTCGCGCTGCGCAAGGTCATCCGCAACATCGATCTCGCCGTCGAGCTGGGCGCCGAGACGTATGTCGCCTGGGGCGGCCGCGAGGGCGCCGAGTCCGGCGGGGCCAAGGACGTGCGCGTCGCGCTGGACCGGATGAAGGAAGCGTTCGACCTGCTCGGCGAGTACGTCGTGGACCAGGGCTACGACCTGAAGTTCGCGATCGAGCCCAAGCCGAACGAGCCGCGCGGCGACATCCTGCTCCCCACCGTCGGCCACGCCCTGGCGTTCATCGAGCGCCTGGAGCGCCCGGAGATGTACGGCGTGAACCCCGAGGTCGGTCACGAGCAGATGGCCGGGCTGAACTTCGCGCACGGCATCGCGCAGGCCCTGTGGGCGGGCAAGCTCTTCCACATCGACCTCAACGGCCAGTCCGGCATCAAGTACGACCAGGACTTCCGCTTCGGCGCCGGCGACCTGCGCCAGGCCTTCTGGCTCGTCGACCTGCTGGAGAGCTCGGACTACGCGGGCCCGCTGCACTTCGACTTCAAGCCGGTGCGCACCGACGGCATCGACGGGGTCTGGGAGTCCGCGAAGAACTGCATGCGCAACTACCTGATCCTCAAGGAGCGCGCGCTGGCGTTCCGCGCGGACCCGGCCGTCCAGCAGGCGCTGGCCGCCTCGCGTCTGGACGAGCTGGCGCAGCCCACCGCCGCCGACGGCGTCAAGGCCCTGATCGCGGACCGTTCCGCGTACGAGGACTTCGACGTGGACGGCGCCGCCGAGCGCTCGATGGCCTTCGAGGCGCTCGACCAGCTCGCCATGGAGCACCTGCTCGGCGTCAGCTGACCCCACCGGGGTGTCCGGGGCGGACCTCCGCCGCCGGACACCCCGCTCTCCCCGCGCGCGGGCCTGCCGGACCCGCGCCCGGGCGGACGGATCCACCTCGTCGGGACACAGTGGTCCCCCCGGGCCCGGCACCCCTCTCACGCAAGGGCACCATCGTGACAGCACCTTCTCCGGACGGCATGCGCCAGCCGCGCCGCCGTCATCACCGGCGGGTCATCGTCCCGCTCACCGTCGTCTCCGCGCTGGTCGGCGGCGTCGTCCTGTCCGGCTGCGGGCAGCAGCGGGACCCTGACGTGTACACCGTCATGAACTCGTCGACCGACGAGTCCTACCACCGCTGGGACGCCCAGACGCTGGCCCGGTGCAGCAAGACGCTCGGGGTGAAGATCGAGCAGCAGAGCGTCCCCGCCTCGCAGGTGATGACGAAGGCCCTGCGGATGGCGTCCTCGAAGTCGCTGCCGGACGTGCTCCAGCTGGACGCCTCCGAGATGCCGACGTTCGCCGAGGCGGGCGGGCTGATCCCGCTGAAGGACCTCGGTCTGACGACGAAGGACATCCCCGAGGGAATCGTCAACTTCGGCTCGTACCAGGGGAAGTACTACGGGGCGGCGCGCACCGTGAACACCCTGGCGCTGTTCTACAACAAGGACACCCTCGACAAGGCCGGCCTGGAGGTGCCCACCACCTGGGCCGAGATGCAGGCGACCGCGAAGAAGCTGACGCAGGGCAAGCGGTACGGAATCGCGCTCAGCGCGGGCGGCGCGGAGGACGGCGTCTTCCAGTTCGCCCCGTTCATGTGGTCCAACGGCGGCGACGAGACGAAGCTCGACAGCCCGCAGGTGGCAGGCGCGCTGGACTACTGGAAGGCCCTCCTCAAGGACGGCTCGCTGTCCAAGTCGACGGTCAACTGGACCCAGGCCGATGTGAACGACCAGTTCATGGCCGGCAACGCGGCCATGATGATCAACGGTCCGTGGCAGGTCGAGAGCCTCAACGCCAAGAAGGGGCTGAACTGGGGCATCGCCCAGATCCCCGTTCCGAAGGCGGGTGACGACTCGGTGGGCCCGCTGGGCGGCGGAATCCTGACCGTCCCCAACACCGGCGACGAGGAGCGGGAGAAGATGTCCGCCCGCATCATCGGCTGCATGTCGGGTGAGCAGGAGCAGATCACCTACGCGATCAACAGCTGGATGGTCCCGGCCAACGAGAAGGCCGCCGCCGTGTGGCGTACCAAGGCGCCGGAACTGTCGGCCCTCGCCGACCAGGTCGCCACGGCCCGTTCACGTACCGCGAAGCTCGGCGCGCAGTGGTCGTCCGTGTCGCTGGCCCTGCAGAGCGCCTTCCAGTCCGCGCTCACCGGCGAGTCCAGCGAGGCCGCTCTCAAGCGTGCCCAGCAGCAGGTCACGAGCGGGAACTGAGGTAACGAACCATGTCATCCACCACAGCCTCGGCCGCCGCGCTGCCGGCCGACCCGAAGGCCCCCGCGGCCGGTGCGGTCAAGAAGCCGGTGAACCCGCGGAGCGCCAAGCGGCGCCGGACCCTCGCCCAGTGGGGGTTCATCGCCCCCGCCGTGATCTTCATGGCGCTGTTCTTCGGCTACCCGCTCGTCCGCAACATCGTGATGAGCTTCCAGGACTACTCGCCGTCCACGTTCTTCACCGGCGAGGCGCCGTTCAACGGCTTCGACAACTGGAGCAACGTCTTCAACGACGGGCTGTTCGGCAAGGCCCTGTGGCAGACGATCCTCTTCACGATCGGCTCGCTCGTCGGCCAGTTCTGCATCGGCCTGGGCCTCGCCGTCTTCTTCACCCGCCGCTTCCCGCTGAACGGGATCCTGCGCTCGCTGATCCTGCTGCCGTGGCTGGTCCCGATGGTCGTCTCCGGCATCGTGTGGCGGCGCATCTTCGACCAGGACACCGGTGTCCTCAACTCCTTCCTGGGCACCATCGGCCTCCCCGGTGACACCCCGTGGCTGACGAGCACCAGCATGGCGCTGATCTCGGTGATCCTGGTGAACATCTGGATCGGCATCCCGTTCAACATGGTGATCCTCTACGGCGGCCTCCAGGAGGTCCCCAAGGAGCTGAACGAGGCCGCCTCGCTCGACGGCGCGTCCGCCTGGCGCACGTTCCGCTCGGTCACCCTGCCCATGCTCAAGCCCGTCATCACCGTGGTGCTGGTGCTCGGCTTCATGTCGACGGTGAAGATCCTCGACCTGGTCCTGGCCCTCACCGACGGCGGCCCCGCCGACTCCACCCAGACGCTCGGCACGCTCACGTACCAGAACTCCTTCGTCCAGATGGACTTCGGGGCCGGTGCCGTGGTCGGCAACATCCTGATCCTGATCTCCGCCGTCTTCGCGGTGTTCTACCTGCGGGCCAACCGCAACGAGGGGAAGTGACCGGCATGGCGACCACCACCCAGATCCCCGCCGCCCCGGCTCCCGCCGTCCACCGGCCGAAGCGCCGCTGGGGGGCGACCGTCCTCGGCGTCGTCATCCTCGCGGTGATGCTGTTCCCGCTGTACTGGATGATCAACACCGCGCTGCAGCCGGACGCGAGCCTGGTCGACGTCGGCCCGGTCCCGACCGGCGTGGACTTCTCCGGCTTCACCTCCGCCCTCACCGAGCAGGGCGGCAACCTGCTGACCTCACTGGCCGTGGCGCTCGGCGCCGTGGCCATCTGCCTGGCCATCTCCGCACCGGCGGCGTACGGCCTGGCTCAGTTCAACCTGCGCGGCGGCAAGACGATCGTCTTCGGCACCCTCATCACCCAGATGGTGCCGGGCATCGTCATCGCGAACGCCCTGTACAGCGCGTACGTGGACCTCGGCCTGGTCAACTCCTACTTCGGCCTGATGCTGGCGGACGCCTCGCTGGGCATCCCGTTCGCCATCGTGCTGATGCGCTCGTTCATGGTGTCCATCCCGCGCGAGGTCATCGAGGCGGCCGAGGTCGACGGCGCCGGCCGCATCCGTACGTTCATCCAGGTCGTGCTCCCGATGAGCCGCAACTCCCTGATCACCGCGGGCCTGTTCTCGTTCCTGTACGCGTGGAGCGACTTCATGTTCGCCCTGACGCTGAACACCACGGACGACGTCAAGCCGATCACACTGGGCATCTACCAGTACATCGGCGCCCACGTCGGTGACTGGGGCTCGGTCATGGCGGCTTCGGTCCTCTCGGCCGTGCCCGCCGCGGTCCTGCTCGTCCTGTCCCAGAAATACATCGCCGCCGGGATCACCGGCGGCTCGGTCAAGTAAGGGTTTCCATGAGTGACTTCCCGGTCTTCCCGCCCGGATTCGTCTTCGGCGCGGCCACGGCCTCGTACCAGATCGAGGGCGCCGTGGATGAAGACGGCCGCGGGCCGTCCATCTGGGACACCTACAGCCACACGCCGGGGAGGACCGACGGCGGTGACACGGGTGACGTGGCGTGCGACCACTACCACCGCTACCCCGAGGACGTGGCGCTGCTCCGTGACCTCGGCGTGGACTCGTACCGCTTCTCGATCGCCTGGTCGCGCATCCAGCCCGAGGGCGCCGGGGCGGTCAACGCCAAGGGCCTGGACTTCTACTCCCGGCTGGTCGACGAGCTCCTCGAAGCGGGCATAGAGCCGGCCGCCACCCTCTACCACTGGGACCTGCCGCAGGCCTTGGAGGACAAGGGCGGCTGGCGGGTCCGCGAGACCGCCGAGCGCTTCGGGGAGTACACGGCGATCATGGCGGAGCACCTGGGCGACCGGGTGCCGCGCTGGATCACGCTGAACGAGCCGTGGTGCAGCGCGTTCCTCGGCTACTCGGTGGGCCGCCACGCGCCCGGCGCGAAGGAGGGACGCGGGGCCCTGGCCGCCGCGCACCACCTGCTCGTCGGCCACGGTCACGCGATGACCGCGCTGCGCGCGGCGGGCGTCCGCGAGGCGGGCATCACGCTCAACCTGGACCGCAACGTCCCGGCCACCGAGTCGGACGCCGACCTGGCCGCGGTCGTCCGCGCGGACACCCAGCACAACCTCGTGTGGACCGAGCCGATCCTGGCGGGCCGCTACCCGGCCACCGAGGAGGAGACCTGGGGCGAGCTCATCACCGCGCAGGACTTCCGGCGCGAGGGCGACCTGGAGCTGATCTCCCAGCCGATGGACTTCCTGGGCATCAACTACTACCGCCCCATCGTGGTCGCCGCCGCCCCGCACCGCGAGGCCGACCCGGCCCTGCGGGTCGCCACCGACAACCGGTACAGCGAGGGCGAGTACCGGGGCGTCCGCAAGACGGCGATGAACTGGCCGGTCGTGCCCGAGTCCTTCACCGACCTGCTGACCGCACTGAAGCAGACGTACGGGGACGCGCTGCCGCCCGTGCACATCACGGAGAACGGCTCGGCGGAGTTCGACACCGTGGACACCGACGGCTCGGTGCACGACGCGGACCGCGTCGCGTACCTGCAGACGCACCTGACGGCGCTGCGTGCGGCGATGGACGCGGGCGTCGACGTGCGCGGCTACTACGTCTGGTCGCTGCTCGACAACTTCGAGTGGGCGCTGGGTTACGCGAAGCGGTTCGGCATCATCCGGGTCGACTACGACACCCTGGAACGCACGCCGAAGGACAGCTACCGCTGGTACCAGGAGCTGATCGCGGCCCACCGGAAGTAGTCGTATCCGCCCTTGCCGGCCCCCGTCCGCCCTGCTGCGGACGGGGGCCGTTCGCTGTGTGCGGACCCCTCAGCGCGCCGCGTACGCCGCCGGGTCCGCCAGGACCCCGCGCACCACCCGTGCCGCCGCGCCCCGGGCCGCGTCGCCGGAGAGCGAGGAGGCCCGCAGCCCGGTGCCGTCGTCCCGCCACCGGCCCGACACCACCCGGTCCGCGAGCTGCGCCTGGGCCGCGGCGGCGAGCCACGGCATCAGGTCGCGGTAGATGCCGCCGAGCACGACGGTGTCCAGGTCGAAGAGGTTGACGGCACCGGCCAGCACCACGCCCATGCGGTCCCCGGCCGCCCGCAGCACCTCCAGCGTGTCCGTGTCGTCGGACTTCGCCCGCTTCTCCAGCTCGCCGAGTCCCCGCACCCCCGCGGCCGGGTCGATGCCGGCGGCCCGCAGCAGGGCCGCCTGACCGGCGTACTGCTCAAGACAGCCCCGGGCGCCGCACCCGCACAGCGGCCCGTCCGGGTCGACGACCACATGCCCGACCTCCCCCGCGAAACCGTGGGCACCCCGCAGCAGTTCGCCCCGCAGCACCAGCGCACCGCCGACGCCGATCTCGCCCGTGAGGTAGAGAAAGCTGTGGGTGTCGCCGAGGCCGCCGAACCACAGCTCCGCCAGGGCCGCCAGATTGGCCTCGTTGTCGGAACTGACCGCCAGCGCCCGCCCCGCCGGCCGCAGTGTGCTGAGTGCCTGGCCGAAGATGCCTTCGGCCGCGACGCGGTACCAGCCCAGGTTGGGTGCCTGGCGGACCATGCCGCCGGAGACGAGGCCGGGCAGGGCCAGTTCGACACCGACGGCCCGCAGCCCCTGCTCGCCGGTCGAGGTGATGACCCGGTTGGTGAGCCGGGCGGCGTGGGCGAGGACCTCGGCGGGCGGGGTGTTCCGGTTGTCGATGTGCTCGGTGACGCGGACCCGGTCGGTGCCGGTGAGCCCGACCGCGCACACCGATACGTAGTCGATGTTGATCTCGACGCCCAGCCCGGCCGGGCCGGTCTCCGCCACCTTCAGCACGGTGCCGGGGCGTCCCGCGCTTCCGCTGAACGTCTTGCCGGACTCGGTCAGGTGGCCGAGGGACAGCAGCTCCTCGACGAGCGAGGAGACCGCCGCTCTGGTCAGCCCGACGCGGGCCGCCACCCGGGCGCGGGTCACCTCGCCCTCCTCCAGGACGGCACGCAGGACGAGTCCGAGGTTGTTGCGGCGCACGGACTCGGCTCCGGCCTTGGCGCCGGGTGAGGTGGGCTGGATCGTCATCATCAGATCTTCGAGCGTAGGGCCTCGGCCTCCCGCGCGACGCGCCCACCCGCGGACGACCTGCGGTTTCCGTCCGCCGCGGCAGGCCGGACCGAAGATCACGGGCCCCGCGTACACCCGCGGTCTCCGAGCGGTCCGACCGGTCCGAGCGGTCCGACCGGTCCGACCGGTCCGAGCGGTCCGACCGGTCCGACCGGTCCGAGCGGTCCGACCGGTCCGACCGGCAGACAAACCGGCAGCCCGGCAAACCGGCAGTCCGACAGCCCGGCAGTCCGGCAGTCCGGCAGTCCGGCAGTCCGGCAGTCCAAGGGATCACACGCCCGAAACATCACCGCAGCCCGCCCGACAAGTCACCCTGTTACGTTCGGTGTACGCGGCCGCCGTTGCCCGCCCCACCCGCCCCCGGACCACCCGTGGTCCGGCCGGTGAACGAGGAGGTACACGGTGCACGTTCCGGCCGTCCGGTCCGACCGCACGAGGCCGCGGCGCTCCGCGCCCGCCTGGCTCACCCACGCACTGCGCCCGCGCCGGGCCCCGGTACCCCGTACGGCCATGGTGCGCGGCGCGCTCGGCGCGGGCCCCCTGCTCGGCGCGGGTATCGCCCTCGGTCAGCCGGGGCCGGGGGTCCTGGCCGCGCTCGGGGCGATGCTCGCCGGAGTCAACGACCGCCCGGGCACCCGGCGCAAGGGGCTCGTCCACATAGGGCTGCCGGCCGCGGCGGGGTCGCTGGGGCTGCTCCTGGGCGCCGCGGTCGCGGACACGACGGGGCGGTGGGCTGCGGTCCCCGTGCTCTTCCTGGTGGGATGGGTCTCCGGAGCACTGAGTGCCAGGGGCGCCGTGTGGTCGGCGGGCGCCCTCCAGATGCTGGTCGCCACGACGATCGGCATGGGCATGCCGCTGGCCGGTCCCGCATGGCTGAAGGCCCTGTGCTTCCTCTCCGGCGCGGGCTGGCTCGTCCTCCTGCGCCTCCTGCTGCGCGCCCCGCGCTCGCCCGGCGCGAC
The DNA here is from genome assembly GCF_044756845.1 of Streptomyces sp. NPDC091416. Taxonomy (NCBI): domain Bacteria; kingdom Bacillati; phylum Actinomycetota; class Actinomycetes; order Kitasatosporales; family Streptomycetaceae; genus Streptomyces; species Streptomyces sp. NPDC091416. The sequence continues at coordinate 97,495 of NZ_JBIVTU010000005.1, read as the reverse complement.
GCGGTGGAGCGGTGAACGCGAGGCCGTCGCCGCCGTGTTCGACGCGCTCGCGGACGCGCTGGGCGCGCTCGGCGGACCGGGTGCGGCTTCCGCCCGGCGCGCCCTGGTCGCCGCGCAGCAGCAGGCCGACGAGGCGTTGCGGCTGATGCGGCTGCTCCCGTGGCCCCACCGGTCCGGCGGGGCCGCGCACGCCCTCGCCGAACGCTTCGGCTCGGGGGTCGCGCTCTGCGAGGCGAGCATCGCGCTGCTGTGGGAGGGCCGTCCGGTCCCGGACGCCGTGGCCGAGGGTCCCCGGCGGCTGGCGGCGGCGGTCCGTTCCGGCGGACCGGCGGGTACGCTGCCGGGCCCGCCGCCGGACACGGTCGAACGGCTCGCCTTCGACCGGGCGGTGCTGGAGGCCGCGGTGGTCTTCGACCGGACGACGGCAGGCGCGGACGCCCCGCAGGACCCCGGCCCCGGCTCCTCCCGTGCGACGGGCCCGCGCTCCGGTCTCCGCCCGGGCCTGTTCACCTCCGCCGGGCGGGAGTACGGGCTGCGAGTGGCGCTCTGCGTCTCGGTCACGGCGGCCGTCGCGCTGCTGCTGCACGAGGACCACTGGTACTGGCTGCCCGCCACCGCCGCCTTCCTGGTGAAGCCCGACATGGGCCCGCTGTTCTCCCGGGTCGTGAACCGGTTCGCCGGGACCGTCGCCGGAGTCCTCGCCTTCGTCGCCCTCATGGCCGCGCCCGGTGGACTCGGCGCGCCCGTGACCGTGGTGGCAGCGGTCGTCGTCGCCGGGGCCCTGGTGCCCCTGTCCACCCGGCACTTCGCGTTCCAGACCGCGGTGATCACCGTGCTCGTGCTGTCGTTCGTGCACACCGCGGGTGACACCGAGGCGGCCGCGTCCCGGCTGCTGGAGACCTTCCTGGCCTGTGTCATCGTGCTGCTCGTCGGCCATCTGCCGCTGGTGGCCGACCCCCGCGTACGGGTCGGCCACCGGTTCGCCGTCACGCTGCGCTGCACGGAGCGGTATCTGCGCCATGTCCTGGACACTCCGGACCCGGCCGCGGGCGGACGGCGGCGGGGCGACGCCCGGGACCGGCAGCGGGACGACGTACCGGACGGACTGCCCCGGGACGACGCGCGGGGCCTGGCGTTGCGCGGCGCCGCGTACCGGGCGCTGGCCGAGGCACGGGCCGCCGCGGAGACCGTCGCGGCCGAGCTGCCGGGGCCGTTCGGCGGGCGGCGCCACGACTGGTCGGCGGTGACGGTGGCCGCCGAACTGGTCGTCGACGCGGCGACCGCGTGCGCGCTGCGGGTCGAGAACGGGGTGCCGCGGCCCTCGTCCGGCGAGGCGGAGCGCGTGACGACGGCGCTGTCCGTGCTGGCGGACGCCCTGGAGGACGGCCACCGCACCGCCCGGCCGGCGCCGGGCCCGGGTCCGCGGGACTGCCGGTCGCTGCGGGACGTGATGACGCAGCTGCACGGTATTCACCGGCTGACCGCGGAGGGCGCCGCCGAACCCGCGGCAGCCGGTTCCGTGGCCCGTCCCTGACCTGGGGACCGGGCAACGCCCCGCAGGCGGGGCGCAGATGTCGCTTTGGCGCCTTTCCGTCAAACCCTTGGAGCCGTGAGGGACTCGTGAAAGGATCACATCAATTCCGTGGCGTGTCCCCGTATCCCGCGGCGCGTCACGCCTCGACCCACCATCCATGGAGAACACACGTGGCCAAGATCTCCGGCCGTCTGCCCGGGCGGGCAGCCACCCGCGTCGCCGCCGCCGCGATAACCGCGGCCCTCGTCGGCACCGGCGCCTCCGCGTTCGCGGCGGACACGGGCGACGCGCCCATGTACGGCATCTCGGGCGTGGACAGCACGGGCGCCTCGTACTACTACGCGCCGAACGGCGAGGGCGGCCTGCAGGCCCGCGTCCCGTTCGACACGGGCTGGAAGGACACCAAGTTCCTCGGCCTCGTGGACAGCAACGCCGACAGCGTCGCCGACGGCCGCTGGCAGACCAACGCGGCGGGCGTGCTCAACTACGCCGCCAACGACAACGCCGACCTGAAGAACGTCGGTCACGGCTGGGGCATCTACAACAAGCTCGTCTCCGCGGGCAACCTCGGCGGCGGCGAGGCCGGTGACCTCCTCGGCCGCGACTCCGCCGGATACCTGTACCTGTACCTGGGTTACGGCGACGGCACCGTCACCAAGCGGTACCAGGTCGGCGGTGGCTGGAACGCGTACACGCAGATCGCGGGCAACGGCGACCTGACCGGCGACGGCAAGAACGACATCGTCGCCGTCGACAAGTCCGGCGTCCTGTGGCTCTACAAGGGCACCGGCGACTACAAGTCCCCGTTCACCGCCCGCACCAAGGTCGGCGGTGGCTGGAACACGTACAACACCGTCTTCGCCCCCGGCGACATCGACCTGGACGGCACGACCGACCTCGTCGGCCGGGACGCCAAGGGCGCGCTGTACCTCTACAAGGGCACGGGCAAGGCCTCGGCCCCGTACGGGAACCGCACGCAGATCGGTACCGGTGGCTGGAACACCTACCGTCTTATCTTCTGACCAAAAAGTGAAGGTTTCGCGACCGAAGTCATGACACGATTCGGATGAACCCGTGGCCCGCCTTCCCTCCTGGGGCGGGCGGGTCACTCTTCATCGAGAACCATGGAGTACTTCGTGGCCAAAACCTCTGGCCGTAAGCACAGACGAATAGCCGCCCGTGTGGCAGCCGCGGCGATCACCGCCGCCCTCGTCGGCACCGGCACCTCCGCCGTCGCCGCCGACTCCCCGAGCCCGGTGGCTCCGAGCGCGGTCAACTCCACGCAGCAGCCCGCCGCGGCAGCAGCCGCCGCCGCCACCGTGTCGTCCGCCCTGTACGGGATCGACAAGGCCGGCAACTCCTACGGCTACACGCAGAACCAGAAGGGCGGCTTCCTCGCCCGCAAGTCGAACAGCGACGACAACTGGTCCGACATCAAGGAGCTCGGCCAGGTCAACAACGGCACGGACTCCAAGACCGACGGCCTGTGGGCGCGGGACTACTCCGGCTCGCTGTACTACATGCCCTGGGACTCCGTGGGCTTCCGGGTCGGCGGCGGCTGGAACATCTACAACAAGATGATCTCCGCGGGCAACTTCGGCGGCGCCGGCGCCGGCGACCTGCTGGCCCGTGACAGCTCGGGCGTGCTCTACCTCTACCTGGGTACGGGCAACGGCAAGCTGACGACCCGCTACAAGGTCGGCAGTGGCTGGAACACGTACAGCCAGATCGCGGGCAACGGCGACCTGACCGGCGACGGGAAGCACGACCTCGTCGCCCAGGACAAGTCCGGCGTCCTGTGGCTCTACAAGGGCACCGGCAACTACAAGGCCCCGTTCGCGGCCCGCACCAAGATCGGCCCCGGTTGGAACGCCTACAACCTGCTGATCTCGACGGGTGACCTCGACTACGACGGCAGGGCCGACCTGCTCGCCCGTGACAAGGACGGCATCCTCTGGCGCTACTCCGGCACCGGCAACGCGGCCTCGCCCTACAAGGCGCGCGTGAAGATCGGTGGCGGCTGGAGCACCTACCGGCTGCTCTACTGATCCCGGTAGTCATCTGCCCCACAGCATGAGAGAGGGCCGCACCCCCGTCGCCGGGGGTGCGGCCCTCTCGCCGTACTGCCGCTGATGCCTACTTGCGGATCAGGCTGCGGAGCACGTACTGCAGGATGCCGCCGTTGCGGTAGTAGTCCGCCTCACCGGGGGTGTCGATGCGGACGACGCCGTCGAACTCCACACCGGTGTCGGTGGTGACCTTGACCGTGCGCGGGGTGGTGCCGTCGTTGAGCTCGGTCACGCCGGCGAAGGAGAAGGTCTCCTCACCGGTCAGGCCCAGGGACTCGGCGGTCCGGCCCTCGGGGAACTGGAGCGGGAGGACGCCCATGCCGATGAGGTTCGAGCGGTGGATGCGCTCGTAGGACTCGGCGATGACGGCCTTGACGCCCAGGAGCGCGGTGCCCTTGGCCGCCCAGTCGCGGGACGAGCCGGAGCCGTACTCCTTGCCCGCCAGGATGACGAGCGGGGTGCCGGCGGCCTGGTAGTTCTGCGAGGCGTCGTAGATGAACGACACCGGCGCGTCGGCCTGGGTGAAGTCGCGGGTGAAGCCGCCCTCGGTGCCCGGCGCGATCTGGTTGCGCAGGCGGATGTTGGCGAACGTGCCGCGGATCATGACCTCGTGGTTACCACGGCGCGAGCCGTAGGAGTTGAAGTCACGGCGCTCGATGCCGTGCTCCGTGAGGTACTTGCCGGCCGGGGTGTCGGCCTTGATCGCACCGGCCGGGGAGATGTGGTCGGTGGTGACCGAGTCGCCCAGCTTGGCGAGGACGCGGGCGCCCGTGATGTCGGAGACCGGGGTGGTCTCCATCGTCATGCCCTCGAAGTAAGGGGGCTTGCGGACGTAGGTGGACTCGGCGTCCCACTCGAAGGTGTTGCCGGTGGGGATCGAGAGCGCCTGCCACTGGGCGTCGCCCGCGAAGACGTCCTGGTAGGACTTGTTGAACATGTCCTCGCCGATGGAGTTGGCGACGACGTCGTTCACCTCGGCCTCGGAGGGCCAGATGTCGGCGAGGAAGACGGGCTTGCCGTCCTGGTCGACGCCGAGGGCGTCCTTGGTGATGTCGACCTTCATCGAACCGGCGATGGCGTACGCGACGACCAGCGGCGGGGACGCCAGGTAGTTCATCTTGACGTCGGGGTTGATCCGGCCCTCGAAGTTACGGTTGCCGGAGAGCACCGAGGTGACGGCCAGGTCGTGGTCGTTGACCGCCTTGGAGACCTCTTCCGGCAGCGGGCCGGAGTTGCCGATGCAGGTGGTGCAGCCGTAGCCGACGAGGTTGAAGCCGACCTTGTCGAGGTACGGGGTCAGGCCCGCCTTGTCGAAGTAGTCGGTGACGACCTTCGAGCCCGGGGCGAGGGTGGTCTTGACCCACGGCTTGCGGGTCAGGCCCTTCTCGACGGCCTTCTTCGCCACGAGCGCCGCGGCGACCATGACGTACGGGTTCGAGGTGTTGGTGCAGGAGGTGATCGCGGCGACGGTGACGGCGCCGTGGTCCAGCTCGTACGTGGTGCCGTCGGGGGCGGTCACGGTGACCGGGTTCGACGGGACGCCGTTGGAGGCGGCCGGGGCGTCGGAGGCCGGGAAGGACTCCTTGCCCGCCTCCTCGTCGTCCGCGACGTAGTTGCGCACGTCCTGGGCGAACTGCGCCTTGGCGTTCGCGAGGACGATGCGGTCCTGCGGGCGCTTCGGGCCGGCGATGGAGGGGACGACCGTGGAGAGGTCGAGCTCCAGCTTCTCGGAGAAGTCGGGCTCGGCGGCCGGGTCGAGCCAGAGGCCCTGCTCCTTGGCGTACGCCTCGACGAGCGCGACCTGCTGGGCGTCACGGCCGGTCAGACGGAGGTACTTCAGCGTCTCGTCGTCGATCGGGAAGATCGCGGCGGTCGAGCCGAACTCCGGCGACATGTTGCCGATGGTGGCGCGGTTCGCGAGGGAGGTGGCGGCGACGCCCTCACCGTAGAACTCGACGAACTTGCCGACGACGCCGTGCTTGCGGAGCATCTCGGTGATGGTCAGCACGAGGTCGGTGGCGGTGGTGCCGGCCGGGAGCTCGCCGGTCAGCTTGAAGCCGACGACGCGCGGGATGAGCATGGAGACCGGCTGGCCGAGCATCGCTGCCTCGGCCTCGATGCCGCCGACGCCCCAGCCGAGCACACCGAGGCCGTTGACCATGGTGGTGTGGGAGTCGGTGCCGACGAGGGTGTCGGGGTACGCCTGGCCATTACGGACCATGACCGTGCGGGCCAGGTGCTCGATGTTGACCTGGTGGACGATGCCGGTGCCCGGGGGGACGACCTTGAACTCGTCGAAGGCGGTCTGACCCCAGCGCAGGAACTGGTAGCGCTCCTTGTTGCGGCCGTACTCCAGCTCGACGTTCTGGCCGAAGGCGTCCTTCGTGCCGAACTTGTCGGCGATGACGGAGTGGTCGATGACCAGCTCGGCCGGGGCGAGCGGGTTGATCTTCGTCGCGTCACCGCCGAGCTCCTTGACGGCCTCACGCATGGTGGCGAGGTCCACGACACAGGGCACACCGGTGAAGTCCTGCATGATCACGCGGGCCGGCGTGAACTGGATCTCCTGGCTGGGCTGGGCCTGGGAGTCCCAGCCGCCGAGCGCCCGGATGTGGTCGGCGGTGATGTTCGCGCCGTCCTCCGTGCGGAGCAGGTTCTCCAGCAGCACCTTCAGGCTGTAAGGGAGGCGCGCGGAGCCCTCGACCTTGTCCAGCTTGAAGATCTCGTACGACTCGTCGCCCACGCGCAGCGTGCTGCGGGCGTCGAAGCTGTTCGCCGACACGACAGTCTCCTTCATCAATGTGCGCGTAACTCCGCGCCGCGCCTCACTTCGGCGGGCGCCGCGTGGTGCCGCCTTCGGCGAGCCGGACATCCGCTAAGGTAAGGCTTAGTTAGGTAACCCTTACCGCGCGGTGGCCCGCTGTGCGCCTTCGGCATATATCTCGATGTCGAGATAACTCTAGTACATCACCGTGGACAGGTCATGTCCGGCCACCCCCGAACCGCCGCCATCCGGCCGAGGCGTCCGCCGGCGAACCCCCGGTCAGGTACGGCCCGCGACACCCGGCGCATGACGGCGCCCACCACCCCGCGCCCCGGACACCCGCCCCGGACGCCCGCCCCTGACGTCGCCCCGCCGGCCGCCTCCGGGACGCCTTTCCGCCGTCACGCAAGACGCACTTTCACGCCATGCGCGCTTTCAGCCAATTTCCCGGTGTGTAATTGACGCACCGCCCCGCCGTGGTCGTCAATTGTTATGCGAGAAGTTCGGAAGTGTTGACCCATTCCGAAGTGAGCTTGGATATCCGACGGGGGCCGGGTATGAGCCAGAATACGTTTCAGTACGTGCTGGACCGGAGCGAATGCCATTACGCGGCACGTTCGGTCATCCGCACCTCACCGCCGAGCAACTCCTCCGCCACACTCGAAGAACATCTGGAACGTTCCTTTCCGTCCTTCCGGGCCGCCTTCACGGCGTGCCTGGCCGACGAGGCCGACGGCTATGTGCTCGAACTGCCGGGCTGGGCCGGCGAGTCGCTGGGGCGGCTGGAGGAGACCACCGTCGCGGTCTTCGACTGGTACGGGGCCCGTTCGGTCCCCCGGCGCGCCGCGGGTGTCGCCGCAGGACGTCACGGACCCCAGCCACTGGTTCCGGTGGGGAGCGCACCGGGCATTCGTGCTCTGTTTCGCTCCCTGCTTCGGCGAGGACCACGCCCGCTACGGGTTCGGCCGGCCCGAGACGTTCGTGATGTTCCAGCACGAGCGCGCCTTCCACCGGCGCCATCCGCAGCAGATACCGGCCGCCGTCCGTCAGGCCGTCCGCCGCACCTTCGACGAGGCCGGCCGGGGCTACGAGTACGACATCGGGGCGGTGCCCACCTATGAATGAGCAGCTCACCGAGGTGGCGCCCGGACGCGCCGGCCTCCTGGCCGCGCACCCGGAATTCGGCCGCGCGGACGCGATCCGGCGGCGCGCCCGGCAGGTACTCGGGTTCACCCTCACGGCCGCCCTGCGGCGCTTCGGGTACGGCGACGACGTCGTCGCGGGTCCGGAGGTCGCCGAGGACCCGGCCGTATGGGCCGCGTTGCAGTCGATGTTCGACGGCCTGCACGAGCCGGTGACCGAACCGTCGTCCGTACTGGCGGCCGCCATCGCGCCGCGGGCACCACGACGGGAGGGTCTGTCGCCGACGGGCGCGGAGCCGGGGCGCGTGCGCACGGCGCGGATCGGTGAGCGCCGGGAGCAGACCGTCTGGCTGTGGCAAGGAGTGCACGGACCGCTGACCTCGGCCGTCGACGCGGCATTCGGACGGTACGCGCGCACCGCGCCGGCCTCACGCGAAACGCATTCCCGCGCCCTCGACGCGGAGAACGGGCATTCCGAGGTCAATACGCTCTACCCCGCCGATGAAATCGAACAGGAAGCCGTCGAAAAGGCGGCCGAACTGCTCTGCGCGACCGTACCGGAGATCACTCGGGAAACATTTCCGTTCATCGACGGAATCGCATTCTTCGACGGTGGCCTTTTCGCCAGCGGAACCCTTCTCTCACAGCCGGGGATCATCTTCCTCGAGCGCCGCGTCATTGACGACCCCGATCGTGTCGCCGAAGCCCTGCTGCACGAAGCGCTCCATCTCAAGCTCAACGCGCTCACTCTGACCCGCCCGGTCCATCGCGCGGGCGTGGCCGACGACAGCGCGCTGCTGCTGCCGGTCCCCTGGCACCGGGACGCGTCCGGGACGCCCCACCGGTGGCTGGCCAACCGGGCGCTCGCCGCCGCCCATGTCTACGTCCATCTCACCGCACTGTACGAACGGCACGACCCGCCCGGCCGGAGTCGCGCGACCGGCCTGGAGGTGTGCCGCGAGCGTGCCGCGTACCTGCTGACGGAGCTGCTGGGGGACGCCTCCCGCGACCTGGGGCCGGCCGGCATGCGGATGGCGCGGTGGCTGAGCGGGGTACTGGAGGCCGCACCGCGGGACCACGAGGGCGGGGCCGCCGTGCCCGGGCCGGGTCCCCGGCGGGACCGGGAGCCGGGACCGCCGGTCCGGCCGGTCATCGCGGCCGGCTTGCCCGCCGGCACCCTCCGCCGCGCCGCTCCCGGTCACCGGGCCTGGCGGCCGGAGCCGGACCTCGGCCTCGTGGCCACGTTCGAGCCGTGGGACGTCCACGTGCTGAACGCCTACCAGTGGGCCTTCTTCACCGCGTGCGACGGGGTGGACAGCGGCATCGCCGTCCGTTCCCTCCGGGCCGCCGCGCCCGGCTCGGCCGAGACAGCGGTCGTCCGGGCGCTCACGGACCTGCTCGACACCGGCCTGATGGTGATCGAGCAGCCCCCCGGGACACGGTCCGCGGGGGACGTACGGAACGAACGGGGGAGGTGAACAACATGACCACCAAATCCACCGGCCAGGAGCTCGTGGCGAAGCTGGCCGAGGAGCTGTCCCTGGACGGCTTCGAGGACGCGGACGAGGCGGCGGCCGAGGCCGTCAGCCTGGGCGGCGCGAGCTACGTGAAGATGCTCGGCCGTACCTGGACCGCCAACTGATGTGCCGGTCGGCACCAGTGGTCCCGGCCGCTCACCGAGCGGCCGGGGCCACCCCCGGCCCCACCACACCGAGAACACGGACCACAGGGAGGAACGGGATGCGGACGACTCATCGCTGGCTCGACGAGGCAGGTCACGTGTACGTGGCCGAGGGTGGCCCGCAGGGGCAGTGCGTGCGGCTCAACACCGCCGCCTCCGCGGTCTGGCGGGCCCTGCTCGCCGGGCAGGCGGCCCCGGACCAGCTGGAGGGAGGAGACCGGACGTTCGCCCTCTCCCTGCTCGCCGACGGCGTGCTCCTCCCCGAGCGGAGCGGCTGATGGCGCGGACCACTCCGGCGACGCGGAGGACCTCCGGAACCCGGCAGCGGCCGGAGGTCCTGCGGATCGCCCCGGCACTCACCCCCGCCGAGGCTGCCGTGTTCAGCCCGGCCATGGCCTTCGTGAACCCGTCGGTCGGGTACTCGGACCGCCGCAAGTCGAAGCCGATCGGGCTTGCCTATGTGATGGCCTACCTGCGCGCCCACGGTCTGGAGAGCGAGGGCTTCGACTTCGGCGGCGCGCTCCGCGATCCGGAGCTGCTCGCCGCCGAGCACCGTCTCGACACGTACGACATCGTGGGCTTCTCCGTCTACAACGAGTCCGCCGACAACGCCCTGCGCATGGCCGCCTGGGTCAAGGAGCGCAATCCGGCCGCGCTGGTCGTGCTGGGCGGTCCCCATGCGACCGCGGTCGCCGACCATCTGGTCGTCGCGCATCCGCAGGTCGATCTGGTGGTGCGCCGCGAGGGCGAGGAGCCGATGCTGGAGATCGCGCGACGGGTCGCCGCGCGCCGTCCGGTGACCGGCGTGCTGGGCACGACCTGGCGGGAGCCGGGCGGGGCGGCGGCATCGCGGGAGGACCCGCCGTTCATCGAGGACCTGGACACCCTGCCGTTCCCCGACGCCCGGTTCACCTCCGACGCGGGATATCCGACGCTGACGTACTTCGACGACGTCAGCGGCCGGCTCAAGCCCGCACTGACCGTCAACACCAGCAGGAGCTGCCCGTACAACTGCTCCTTCTGCGGTGTGCTCACCATCGGGCGGCGCTACCGTACGCGCTCGCCGGAGTCGGTGGTCGAGGAGATCGGCTACTTCCGGAAGCGGGACGGGATCCCGTACCAGCACATCTACTTCAGCGACGCCAACTTCTACGTGAACCCGCGCCGCTCCCTCGCCGTCATCGAGGCGATCCACGCGTACGACCCCGGGATCACGGTCAGCTTCGGCACCCGCGTCAACCAGATCCTGCGCAGTGAGGACGTCCTGGCGCGGATGAAGGAGATCGGCCTGCGGTTCGTCGAGCTCGGCATCGAAAGCGCCTCACCCTCGATGCTGGAACGGCTGGCGAAGGGCGTGTCGCCCCAGGTCAACGTCGACGCGGTGCGCACGTTGCAGCGGCTCGGGCTGGAGATCGTCGTCGACTTCATCATGTTCGACCCCGCCACCACGCTGGCCGACCTGCGGCTGAACCTGTCGTTCCTGCGCCGGCTCGGCTTCTACGACTACGTCCCGCACGAGGCGATCTACACCACCCTCGTGCTCTATCAGGGCACGCCCATCCGGGAGTTCTACGAACGCCGGCACGGCCGCGCCTTCGCTCCCAACGAACTCCCGGACATCGTGGGCCTGTACGAGAACGACGACGTCGCCGCGGTCGCCGCGGGGATGCGGTGGTTCCGCCGGGCCTGGCAGCCCGCCATCGACACGGCGCTCGCCGACGGTGAGCTCTGCGCCGAGAAGTGGCGTGCGGGCGGCCGCACCGGCGACCGCCTCGCGCAGCTCCAACTGGACCTGGTCGCCCTGCGGCACGTCCCCTACCTCTACATGGAGCGCCTGGTGGAGGTGGCCGGTAGTGATCTGCCGGCTGCCGGGGAGGAGTACGGTGCCCACCTGCCCACGGCCGGGAATCCTCGGACCGCACTGCCCGAACTGCTCGCCCGGGTACGGGAGTCGGTCGGCGACGAGCGCCTGGACCGGGACCCTTCGCTGCTCACTCGATTCGCATGACTGTCCTCGTGCATGACGGAGAAGGAAGACCTTGACCACTGATCTGCCGTCCCAGGAGCCGTCCGCGCCCCTCGGCGCGCACGACGGACCGCCGCCTGTGAAGGACCTGGCGGCGATCCGTCGTACGACCAGGATGTTCTACGGCATTTCGTACGTCGGCTACTTCATCGACTTCACCTGGGCCGCCACGTCCATCCTCTACTTCGCCTCCATCGGCCTGAGCCCGGGGGCGATCTTCGCCACGGTCGCGGTGGTGTGGCTGGCCGAGGCGGTCTTCGAGATCCCGACAGGCCTGGTCGCCGACCTGCTCGGGCGGCGCAGTTCGGTCATCGCGAGCTTCGTCTTCCGGGCGGTGGGGTTCGGGGCGTTGTTCTTCGCTCACGATCTGCCCGTCCTGCTGCTCGCGCACGTGCTGGTGTCCATCGGCACGACGTTCGAGTCGGGTGCGCTGGAGGCGTGGGCGGTCGACGAGAGCGAGCATTTCGGGGCGGACGAGACGGTCGACGCGCTGTTCACCCGCAGCCGCATCGCCTGCAACTCCGGGCTGATCTCCGGTGTCCTGACCGGAGCGGTCATCGGCACCCGGAGCCTGGCCCTGCCCTTCCTGCTGTCGGCGGTGGTGTGTGCGGTGACCGCGGCCGTCCTGCCGCTGGTGATGCGCGAACACAGCCGGGCCGCGCGTCCCGCCGGACTCACGCTGTCCACGGCCCTGCGGGAGAACCTGGGCGGGACGGGGGCGGCGCTGCGCGGGGACCGGGTGCTGATGTTCCTGGCCGGGGCGGTGGCCTTCGTGGCGCTGATGAGCAGCCTGCCCGGCGTGCAGTGGACGGCCTACCTGGACGGGGAGTTCACCACCTCCCTGGTACTGCTCGGGCTGGTGCGCTGCGTGGGGCCGCTGGTGCAGATCCCGCTCCTCGACCTGGTGCGCAGGCTGCGCACCAAGCGGGGTGTCGCGCGTCCGCCGATCGTTCTGGCCGCGTCGTTCGCGGCCGCGGTCCTGCTCCTGGGGACGGCGTTCAGCGACGGCGCCTGGCAGGCGGTGACGCTGTTCGCCTGCTTCTCCGCGGCGTCGGGCGTGGCCGTGCCGGTCGTCCAGGGCGCGGTCAACGACCGGCTCACCGGCGCCAACCGGGCCACCATGCTGTCCTTCGTCTCCCTGGTGTCCGGAGCCGTGACCGGAGTCGGACTCTTCGCCGTCGGAGCGTTCGTGGGTGCCATCGACTCGGTCACCGTCACCTGGTCGGTCGCCGCGGCCGGACTTGCCGCCGGAGGGGCGTTGACGGCCTGGCTCTGCGGTCGGGGGCGGTGAGCGAATGCCGCAGCCGGCTGAGGACTACCTCGAAGCGCGGGTGCTGGCGCACCTCGGGCTCGGCGCCGACCCCGGGCCGATACCCGCCGCCGTCTCCGGGAGCGTGCGGAAACTGCTGACCCAGCTCGCACCGGCAGCGCGCGGGACACCGGCCACTCCGCTGCTCGCCCTGGACACGAGCCCCACCGCGGACCCGGCCGTCCGCCGGGCCGCCGTCGACCGGCGCCTCGCCTCGACGGACGCCGCGGAGCTGGCGGCAGGCTTCCTGGAACGGCGCAGGGCGGGCGACCCGTGGTGGGAGTGGGGCCGGCCGTTCCCTCTGACGGCGGGCACCCGGTCCTGGCTGCTCGGCTGCGGCGGTCCGGTCAAGCCCGTCGACGGGCTGCTGCGCCGCTGGTCCGGGGCGGGCCGGGACGAGGAGGTGACCACGCCCGCGTTCAGGACGGCCCTCCGGGAGGGCCGTCACGGCCCGGCCGTCGTGCCGCCGTCCGCCGACGCACTGCTGCGGATCCTGGTCCCCCGGCTGCGGCGGGCCGGCCTGCTGCCCCCGGAGCACCGGGTCACGCTCGTACGGAAGGTCTGGACGAGCGCCGTGGCGGTGCCGGTACGGGTACCCGGCCGCAGTGTCCTCGTCCAGTCCACCACCCCCGCCGTGCCCGCGCTCGCCCATCTCCTCCATGAGCTGGCCCACGTGGCCGAACACGCCCTGCGCGCACCGGACGCGGCGCTGGAGAGCCGCTGGCGGTTCGACCCCGTGCGCTCCGAGGGGTGGGCCCTGCTCCTGGAATCCCTGGCCACCGAACCGGATTGGCTCGCGACCCTCGGCCTCCCGTCCTCCTTCACCGAAGCCGTACGCACCAACGCCGTGTACACCGGCCTCCTCGACCTCCGGATGTTCCGCGCCGCGGTGGCCCTCGACGACGAACTGCCGCCCGGCGCCACGCCGGCCGGGGCGCTCGCCCTGACCGGCCGCCTCCACGCCAGGCTGGGCATCGACCGGGCGCCCCAGGCCCTGCTCCAGGACGCCGCCGACGGCCTCCGCCTCCGCGCCTATCTGGCCGGATTCGCCTGGCGCGACGAGGCCCTGAGATGTCTGAGGGACGGCTGGGGCCCGCGCTGGTGGGCCGCGCCCGCTGCCTGGAAGGCCGTGACGGGCGTGCTGGCCGGGGACGGCGACGCGCGGACCGTTCTGGACGCGCTGGCATCCCGCACCGCGGCGGGGGCGGCGTGAACGCCGCTGCGGCGCCGGTCGCCGCTCTCCTCGACGCATGGGACGACAGTTCCCTCTACCCGGCGGCGTTGCGGGCCGGCTTGCTCCCGTACCTCGGCACCCGGGGTCCCTGTGTCGCCGTGCGCACCCGTGACGGCGGGCGGGCGTGGGCCGTGACCGGGCATCGCACCCTGCGCGAGGCGGCGCTGAGGCCGCGGGACTTCAGCGGGGAGCTGCTCGGAACGGCGATGAGCGACCCGTCCCCCGAGGAGAGCGTCCTGCTGCGCCTCCAGCTCCCCGGGCTGCCCCACGGCCCGCACGCCCGGATGCGGCGCGGGCTCTCCGCCCCGCTGCGCGCCGACATGGCCCGGGGACTGAGCGAACGGGTGAGGGAGGCCACCGCCGCCCGAACGGCCGCGCTCTCCCGCACGGCCGCCGCTGCCGGGCCGCGGCCCTCCGCCGCGGACCTCGTGCGGGACGTGGTCGTGCCCGTGGTGGCGGATGCGCTGGGCGAACTCCTCGGCGTGCCGCAGGGCCTGGCGGAGGAGTTCCGTTCCTGGTGCGTGGACAGCAGCGAGATGGCGTCCGATGCCGGAGCCGAGGAGCAGGCGCTGCGCGCCTTCCTGTACCTCTGTACGCGGCTGCGCCGGCACCGTACCGCCCATCCCGCCGACGACCTCGCCACCTCGCTGGCCACCCGGCTGACCTCGTCCACCGCCGGGTTCGCGCTCAACTGGGTGCTCCTCGTCAAGGCGGGCTTCGGGGCGACGGTCTCGGCCGGGGCACAGCTGCTGCGGGCACTGCCCGGTGACGGGGCGGCGGCCGGAGGCCTGCCCGCTCTCCTGGACGAGACGCTGCGCCGCCATCCTCCGATCCTCCAGGCGCGTCGTACGGCGGCCCGTCACACCTCGCTCGCCGGCCGGGACATCGCGCAGGGCGCGCGCGTCCTGCTGGTCTTCGCGGTACCCGGGCAGGCGTCCGGCCGGGTGCCGCACACCGTGTTCGGGCACGGCCGCCACGCCTGCCCCGGCGCTCCCTGGGCCCGTGCCCTGCTGACCGGACTGGCCGAGGGCGCCGCCCCGGCGGCCACCCGCTGGCACCTGCCGGACACCGCGTCCGCGTACGCCACCTCCTTCTCCCAGGGACTGCGCACCCTCCCGGTCGAACCCGTCCCCCGGGGCCCCTGCGCTGCCGGTCCCCCGTCCCCCGCGCCCGCCGGCCGTCGCCCCGCTCCCCGTTGCCCCGCCGACCCGAGGTCCACCAGATGAATCCGCACCGCACCGAACCGCTCCTGTCCGGCCACATCCGTGACCACGTGCTGTCGAAGGCGGCCCCGCCCGTCCCCGGTGCGCCGCTCGGCCGCTCCGGACCGGTCGAGGTGTGGGCGACCGTGCAGCCGGGCGTGCCGGGGACCACGCTGAGCACCGTCGGGGTGTCGGACACGGACCTCGCCTCGACGATCCGCCGCCGCACCGTACGGGTCGAATTCCTCGCCGTCGCGTGCGACGAGGTGTGGCAGCCCGCGCTGGCCGCTGCCCTGACCCAGGTCGCCGAGGACTGTCTCGCCTCCGGGGTGGTCGTCAACCGGGGCTCGGCCGTGCGGTGCCGCCCCGAGGTCGCGGACGCCCTGGGGTCCGGCCATCTCTACGTGAGCCGGGCCGTCTACCACGACCGGTCGTTCGGACAGGTCAGGGCGGCGGGCCACCGTGCCGAACTCTGGTGGCTCTTCCCGCTCCGCCCCGAGGAGGAGCGCTTCCTCGCCACGCACCACTGGGAGCGGTTCGAGGACCTGCTCGTCGAGTCCCGTCCCGCCCTCGCCGATCCCGCCCGCCCCGCGATCCCCCTTCCCGCCCCGCGCCGTGGGCGGACCGTGTGAACGCCGCCCCGCCGCCCTCCGCACCGGCCCGTCGCACCCTCATGCGCTGGGACCTGGCCGCGCCACCGCGCCCGTATCCGCTGCCCGCCCCCTACCGGGCCGCCCCGGTCGCCCAGGCCGACGCCGCATTGCTGGGCGCGCTGTCCTACCGCGCGTACCGGGGCGGGGTCGACGACCAGGGCGAGTCCGCGGAATGGCACCGGGCCGAGATGACCGCCGCGCTCGCGGGCGAGTTCGGCGCGGTCGACCAGCAGGCGACGCGCGTTGCGTGGTGCGGCTCCACACCGGCCTCCCTCTCCTTCGTCACCCTCTGGAAGTCCCGCCCGCTCGTGGCCTTCGCCCTCACCGACCCCGCCCACGCCTCCAGAGGTCTGGCGCGGGCGCTCCTCACCCACAGCGCGACGGTTCTCCGTGCCGCCGGCGCGTCCGAACTCACTCTGGTGGTCACCGACGGCAATCCCGCCGTGCGCCTCTACACACGTCTGGGCTTCGCCCCGGCCGGCTGACCCCGGGCGGGTACGGACGCCGATGGGCGCGCACCACGCGCCGATCGGGCGCAACGGCCGCAGCATGAGCAACGGCCCCGTCCACCACAGCGCGAACGGTCGCACCCCTCCCACACGTCCGTCACCCGAATGCCACACCCCGCCAAGATCTTCATCTCATATCTGAGATAGCCTTCCGGCATGTCAGATGACTACCTCGTACGTATCGGCAAGCTCATCCGTGACGCCCGTCAGCACCGGGGCTGGACACAGAGTCAGCTCGCCGAGGCGCTCGCCACCAGCCAGAGCGCCGTGAACCGCATCGAGCGCGGCAATCAAAACATCAGCCTTGAGATGATTGCCCGCATCGGTGAAGCACTCGACAGCGAAATCGTGTCGCTCGGCTACGCCGGGCCCATGCATCTGAGGGTGGTCGGCGGCCGTCGGCTCTCCGGGTCCATCGACGTCAAGACCAGCAAGAACGCGTGTGTGGCACTGCTCTGCGCCTCGCTGCTCAACAAGGGCCGTACGGTGCTGCGCCGGGTGGCCCGCATCGAGGAGGTCTACCGCCTCCTGGAGGTCCTGAACTCCATCGGGGTGCGCACCCGGTGGATCAACGACGGCACGGACCTGGAGATCGTCCCGCCGGCCCGGCTCGACATGGACGCCATCGACGCGGACGCGGCCCGCCGGACCCGGTCGATCATCATGTTCCTGGGTCCGCTGCTGCACCGCATGGACCGGTTCAAGCTGCCGTACGCGGGCGGCTGCGACCTCGGCACCCGCACCATCGAGCCGCACATGATCGCGCTGCGCCGCTTCGGCCTGGAGATCGCCGCGACCGAGGGCATCTACCACGCCCAGGTCGACCACTCCGTCGCCCCCGGCCGCCCCATCGTGCTGACCGAGCGCGGCGACACCGTGACCGAGAACGCTCTCCTGGCCGCCGCCCGGCACGACGGCACCACCGTCATCCGCAACGCGTCCTCCAACTACATGGTCCAGGACCTCTGCTTCTTCCTGGAGGCGCTGGGCGTACGGGTGGACGGCGTCGGTACGACGACGCTGACCGTGCACGGCGTGCCGAACATCGACGTGGACGTCGACTACTCACCCTCCGAGGACCCGGTCGAGGCGATGAGCCTGCTCGCCGCCGCCGTCGTCACGGAGTCGGAGCTGACGATCCGACGGGTGCCGATCGAGTTCCTGGAGATCGAGCTCGCGGTCCTGGAGGAGATGGGCGTCGACTGCGCCCGCACCGCGGAGTACGCCGCCGACAACGGGCGTACCCGCCTGGTCGACCTGACGGTCCGGCCCTCCAAACTGGAGGCGCCGATCGACAAGATCCACCCGATGCCCTTCCCGGGCCTCAACATCGACAACGTGCCGTTCTTCGCGGCCATCGCCGCCTCGGCCCACGGCCAGACCCTGATCCACGACTGGGTCTACGACAACCGCGCGATCTACCTCACCGACCTCAACCGCCTCGGCGGCCGCCTCCAGCTCCTGGACCCGCACCGGGTCCTGGTCGAGGGCCCGACCCGGTGGCGCGCGGCGGAGATGATGTGCCCGCCGGCCCTGCGCCCGGCGGTGGTGGTGCTGCTCGCGATGATGGCGGCCGAGGGAACCTCCGTGCTGCGCAACGTGTATGTGATCAACCGCGGTTACGAGGAGCTGGCGGAGCGGCTGAACTCGGTGGGGGCGCAGATCGAGATCTTCCGGGACATCTGATACGAGGATGCCGCCGCACCCCGTCTGACCTGCCACTTAGCGGGTCAAGAAGGGATGCGGCGGCATGTCTGGGACTTCTCTGGGACTTTGGGCCTGCGGCGGGCTACGAGCCACGCTCCACGGGCCCAGCGGACGGTCTCGGTTACGCGAAGATCGCGTCGATGGCGGCGCTGCCCCGTGCGCCGGCGCGGGGCAGGAAGTGGGAGTACTTCCGCAGCGTGAACCCGGGGTCTGAGTGCCCCAGCCAACGTGCCAGGGAGACGACCGATTCGCCGGCCTCCAGTTCCTCGGAGGCGAAGAAGTGGCGCAGGGCGTGGAAGAGATCGCAGCGGTGACCACCGCAAACAGGGTGTAGGGCTGAACGGCCGAAGACCCGGACGAATTGTCCGGGCCCGCTGTAACCGTGCTGGAAGCTGTCCCAGCTGTCCGACTGTCCGGTTGGGGCGCTGACCTGCGACAACCGCCCGGACAGTCAAAATGAGAGCTGTCCGGGGTGTCCGGTCACAGACGGGCTGCAACACCCCACGTGTTGCAGCCCGTCGGCGTAGCCGACGCTGGTAGGTCGCAGGCGCCGGAGGCGACCTCCTTCTGTGGCTGTGCCCGCAGTTGAGTGTCTAGCTTCGCGCACAACGACGTGCTCACCTCGGGAGTGAGCAGTTCGACGGCGTCTGTTTCGTTGCACCTTCCCGACGACGAAGTGAGCTTTACAGATTTCGCTACCTCATCAAGGCGGCTCGCTGCGCTCACCGTGCGCGGCACGGCGCCCGGCCTGGCCTGCGCACCTGTCTCCGCCCCGCTCCAGCCCGGCCGGCGCCCGTGCCCCGCGCACAGCAATCAGCAGCCTGATGTCAGAGAAGGGGTACGTCGTGGTTGCGGCGGTCGGCTCCGCGGCTCTAGCCACCTCCTCGGTCCGGGCCCGCGTTGAGCAAGACCAGAGAGCCACTCGTACACATTCCGGGCGGGCCCGAAACATGCCCGAGTTGCCAACCAGCGTACGAACCAGCTGGCAGCTGCGGCCCTTCTGATCTCACCCGTAGAGGCCAGCTACAAGCGCCAGGAGGCCGGTCATCACCCCCATGGCCCCGCCGAACGCCACTCCTGCCCGAGTAAGGACCTTCGACCAACAGGTCCCTTCCTGCATAGCAAGCAGGCTGGCAATGAGAGCTACCACGGCTGAGACCAGCACGGCCACCACGACCGCTAGGGCAAGCAAGATCGCCTTAGCACTCTCAGACACTGACGTTCCCTTCGCTCGTCTGCTCCGACGACCTCTCGTCGAAGACCCAGTTACTCCGGGCAGGACTCAATGTGGGCGATCTGCTGTTCAGCGCCGTTCAGTTGAACGAAGATGAACAAACTGAACAGGACAACGACTGCGCGGATGCACTGAGCAAGGGCCGCAGGGCCTGCCGGGGGGCAAGATGAGCGACGAGGCACTGGAAGAGCTCCGTGATCACTTGCACAAGGCCAAGCTCAAGTCCCGGCTGAACATGACTGCTCTCACCCGACGTTCCGGCCTGGGGCGGACGACAGTCAGCCAGGCCTTCAGCGGGCGGACCGTCCCGAGTGAGGCGACCATCATCGCGTTGGCTGCAGCCCTCAACCTCGAGACCGGCCCGCTGCTTGAACTGCATCGTCGGAGCCTCAGAGTTGACGGCAACGTCGAACCTGAGCGTGCCCGCAGCGCGAGGTCCGTGCGCTCCCAGAACGCAGGACTTAGAAATGAAGATGTCGAGTTCGAAACGCGGTACAAGGCCTACTTGGCCGAACGACATGGACAACTCACGGTAGTTGGACTCGATTTGAGAGGGCCAGCCCAGGCTTACTGGCCGCTTGATGCTGCATACCTCAGTCTGGAACTTGCAGAGCAGGACCATCTATGGGGGGTTGCTAGCCATAACTCCGCCCAGCAGCGTGTCGAGCGTGCGGAGATCGCTCTCGCCGGCCACCAGAAAGCACTGGTAAGAGGGCTTGCTGGAAGTGGAAAGACAACGCTGTTGCAGTGGCTCACCTACGCCACGACCACGGGAAACGTACCGGCGACGTTGTCGGAATTGCGTTCGTCCATCGCATTCTTCCTTCCCCTCCGTACCTTCTCCCGACGTGGGGATCTACCCCAACCCGAGCAATTCTTGAATTCAGTCGGCTGCCCGATTTCATCCGCGCAGCCACAAGGATGGGCGGATCGAGTACTCGCTTCTGGTCGCGCTCTCATCTTGGTAGACGGGCTCGACGAGGTACCCGCAAAGCTCCGCGAGAGGACCAGCACCTGGCTTAGGGAACTGCTCTCTGCTTACGGTAGGTCACGGGTGATCGTCACCACCAGACCGAATGCCGTTCCTAACTCTTGGCTTCAGCAACTCGGCTTCCGTGAACTGACTGTTCGACCTATGACCCGCACGGATGTTGGTGTTTTCGTCACACGGTGGCACTCAGCTGCGAAGGCAAGTGCATCCAACGAAGAATTGCGAGCCCACCTAGACACGCTGGAGACGCAGCTTCGAGACAAAGTACGAGCCAAACGCGATCTCGCCCTTCTAACCACTACACCACTTCTCTGCGCTCTAGTCTGCGCCCTTCATCGCGACCGACGAGGCCAGCTACCTAATGATCGAGTCGAACTTTATTCTGCGGCGCTCTCAATGCTACTCTTCAGGCGGGATCAAGAGCGGGAGGTAATTGCACCAGAAGGCGTGATGCTTAACGAAAAGGAAAGCATTCAGCTTCTACAGAAGCTAGCCTACTGGTTGATTCGAAACGGTCAGACAGAACTTTCAAAAGATACCGCAGAAGATCTCATAGAACAAGCACTACCGGGAATGCCGGACGTCGCTTCCCAAGGTACGCCAAATGAGATTTTGCGACATCTAGTCAGTCGCACTGGATTGCTTCGCGTCCCAACTGAAGACACTGTAGATTTTGTGCACCGAACTTTCCAAGACTTTCTAGGAGCAAAAGCCGCAGTTGAGTCTTATGATCTCCCTTACATAGCTAATCAAGCTCATGATGAGCAATGGCAAGATGTGGTTCGTATGGCCGTGGCACACGCACGACCAGACGAACGAGCAAAGCTTCTGGCCGCACTGCTTCGACGCGCGGACTGCGAGGAAGAGTTCACCACCAGAATTCGACTCCTCGCTCTGGCATGCCTCCAGCACGCCACCGAACTTTCAGCGTCCATACGGTCCAAGGTGCAAGAAGAGGCCGATTCGCTACTACCGCCTCGCAGCGCGGAAGAGGTACAGGCTTTGGTACAAGTGGGCCCGGTCGTGCTCGACCTACTCCCTCCCCCCGACCGGCTAATGCCTGACGAGGTCGAACCGACCATAGCGACTGCACAGCGAATCGGCGGAGATGCCGCCCTTGCCTACCTAAAGTATTTCAATGGGCTCAATGACCCGGCAGTACTAGATGCGCTAACCCAAGACTGGGCGCGATTCGACGCTCAGGAATATGTGGCAGAAGTTCTAGCGCCGATGCGTGGCCCTTTTACGCTCGTTTTGGTCGAGGAACAACAGCAGGCCGAGGCGATTGCGTCACTCAACGTGACAGGCATGTTTTACGCGGGCGATTTCGAAACAACCGAGCTAGCAACGCAAAAGAAGGCGCGATCCATAGCCGACTTGGCAGTCTCGTCGAATGACTTCGTGTACCACTTGGACTGGCTTGGTAATTATAGGAGGCTCGCCGAACTCAGGCTCTACGGCTGTCCGCAGCTTGCGAATCTAGATGGCATCAAGACGACTTCCCTCACACACCTCACTCTCGAGGGATTGCATCCGGATCTCAATATCGCTCCTCTGCGCCTTTTGACGTCCCTGAAAAGCCTCGAATTGGAAACCGAACTAGGTTATCGGGACCTCAGCGAACTACCTATCCATAATGGCCTACATAGCCTATCACTGGGGGCACATGCTTTCGGTGCAGAATCGATCGAAGGGCTGTCTCGTTGGACTGGACTCAAAAGCCTATCTTTGTCAGTAGAGCAATTTAGCCACCACTTTGTCGAGATTCTCGATATGAGCCAACTTCGAAGCCTAGTACTCACCGATGCTGCCGCCCCTTACGCTTTCGAGGACATGTCGGAAGTGCCAGCATTCAGACAGGTGAACCATGTTACGGTCCTGGCTGTCAATAATGCGTTGGACGTTGCTGACATAGTGCGAGTCTTCCCTTCCCTCCATTACATTCGTCTAGTCGCTGCAGGCACCGGTGCTGAAATCGACATTTCACCACTGTCCAAGCTGGCAGGATTCCAGCGAATATCTCTGCAGGGTTTTTCGATAATTCATGGCGCCCACCTCTTCACCCCTGAGGTGATTACGGTGTCTCCAAGATCGAGAGCTCATTGAAACCTTTTTGCAAAGCTCGGAGCAATGAAGGGCTCACCGCCAGACTATTTTATTCAGGGGGAACCACGGGAATGGCGACGAACAGGACAGAGGCCAGCCTTTGTCATGCGTCGCGTCGCCACACGACAGCGTCATGATTCGCACGTGGCGCTTAGGTCCTACAGCGACGACCGCGCCTACCGCCAGCAACGAGTTGTAGTCGATGCTCGTCCACGCGTGCTATGTCTTTCATATGGATCAAGGTGTAGCCGCTCTCGTTGCTGGCATAGTCGGCATGGTCGGAGCTCTCGGCGGAGCAGTAGCCGGCGGAGTAGCTGCTGTTCGTGGAGCGCGTATCGGTGCAGAGAAGACCGGCGAGGCCACGCGTCAGGCAGTGCAAGATCAAGCCGCTGCTGAACACGGGCACTGGCTGCGCGAACAGCGGCGTGATGCGTACGCATCTTTCATCACTGCGACACAAGCAGTCACGGATGCCTCCAAGGCTGTGACATCAATGCAGCATGACGAGCTCATCGCCTTCAATGCGTCGGTCCAGGACCTCATCAAGATCAGTAGTCTCATCAAATTGATGGGCCCCGAAGACGCCATCAGCGCAGCTGAGCGCGTCATAGGCGCCGCAGAAAGCTTCAGACGGTGCATGTGGGACGAGTCGCGCGTCACCGACCACAGGTCGCAGGAGTCACTCGACGCCTCAGACAGGACGGATGAGGCTGCCGACACCTACACCGAGATGGTGCATCAGTTCATCGCCGTTGCCCAAGGAGTGTTGGGCGGGTGAGGTCGCTGGCGCACCGGTCACGACTACCGCGAGCTGAAAACCATCCTCGGACTCGACCACTTCAAAGGCGGCTCATTCACCGACTGTCACCGCCACGTCACCCTCATCACAGCAGCCCACCTGTTCCTGACCGAACGACGGACCTGCCCAAAAGCCCCCGCCGGGGCCTGACCCTCCACCAGGTCCTGGACCTACTCCAACGCCTCCTGGTCACCTGGACCGGCGTCGGCCCCCTGCCGACAACCCACCCTGTGGCAGCCCCACAACACCACCTGACAAAGCCCTACTAGTGTCCCGCGCCGGAAGTTCCTAGGTAGTTCCGGCGCGGGACACTAGCGGACCTCACGGGTGGCGGAATTTTGTCTTCCGGTGGGGGCACGGTGGCAAAGGTCGTTCCCGCCGGGGTGCCCAACGCTTCGCCGCAGGTCACGACCCTGACAAGGCCGGACTGGATCAGTCTCTTCTAAGCGCCTGGTGCTTCCAGTTCGTTTTCCCGCAAAGGTCGCGTGCGCTACACGACAATTGCCCGGAAGCCAGCCGACGCAGTCGGCAGCGCGTCGTTCCTACCACTACCTGGACGGCGACTGCCCGGCCCGGGAGATCAGGGAGGCGATCGACACCTTGAACGTCCGCATGGCCGACGCCCGCCGGAAGTCCGCCGAACACGGGGTCGAGGCCAACCTCCATGAGACCAGCGCGGCCGAGCTTCGGAGGGCGCGGAAGAACTACTCCGTCGCTTGGAGGCAGTCGACGTACCGGGGCCTGATCAGGGAGATCCTGATCCACCCCGCGACCCGGCCTTTCAACGTGTGGAACCCGGACCGCGTCGAGGTGCTCTGGCGGTAGGGGGTGGCTCCGGCGACGGGGCGAAGGAGAGCCGCAGTCCGGCTCGGCGAACGCCCTCGGTCAAGTGGCCGTACCGGCGGTCCAGTTGCAGCGTCGCAGCTCTTGCCACGGGCGCGGTCGCCCTCCCCGCGCGGCGGTGACCGGTGACCGGTCTGCCGGCCACTCCGCAGTCGGACCCCACCTCCGTCAGCCGGCCGGCAGCACGTCGACCCCGCTCTCCGTGAGCTGCTCGATCACCGGGTCGTGCGGGGGCCTGTCCGTGATGAGTCCGCTGATCTCTTCCCAGGGCAGGACGCGGAACCGGGAGGCGGTGCCGATCTTCTCGGAGGAGGCGAGGACGTAGGTGTCCGCGGCTCGTGACGCGAGGGCGCGCTTCATCGCCGCGTCCTCGGCGTCGCCGGTGGTGAGTCCCGCCTCGGGGTGCACGCCGGTGACGCCGAGGAGGAAGAGGTCGGCGGACACGTTCTGCGCGGCCTCCACCGCGGCCGCGCCGCAGGCGACCGCCGAATGCTTGAAGAGGCGGCCTCCCAGCATGAAGACCTCGGCCTGCGGGTGATCGAGCAGAGCGACCGCGATCGGCGGGCTGTGCGTGATCACGGTGCAGGCCAGGTCGCGCGGGAGCGCGTGGGCGACGGCCAGGGCGGTGGTGCCGCCGTCGAGGATCACCACGCCGCCCGGCCGCACCAGCCCGGCGGCCACCGAGGCGACCCTTCGTTTGCCGTCCGGGGCCACGGTCTGCCGGGCGCCGTAGTCCACCACGGCCGGCGAGACCGGCAGCGCCCCGCCGTAGACCCGCTGACACAGCCCCTCACTCGCCAGGTCGCGCAGGTCACGCCGCACGGAGTCCTCGGAGATCCGCAGCTCCGCGGCGACCTCCTTGGCGACGATCTTGCCCCGCCGGGCCAGCAGATCCAGTAGGTGATCACGTCGTTCAGCAGCCAGCATCCTTGTTCTCTCCTGTTCTTGCACGTTTTTGCATGTATCGTAGCGCCCATGACCGACAAAGCCATGCTCATCCTCATCGCCGGCCCTTACCGCTCCGGCACCAACGGCGACCCGCAAGCCATGGCCGCCAACCTCGCGCGCCTCGAAGCGGCGGCGTGGCCCGTGTTCGCCGCCGGTCACCTCCCGGCCATCGGGGAGTGGATCGCCCTGCCCGTCCTGGCATCGGCCGGCGCGGGCCCCACCGACCCGCTCGCCGACCAGGTGCTGTACCCGACCGCCGAGCGCCTGCTGGCCCGCTGCGACGCCGTTCTGCGCCTGCCCGGAGAGTCCACCGGAGCCGACCAGGACGTCGCCATCGCTCGCCGCCGCGGCCTGCCCGTCTACTACGACATCGCGGAGATACCGGCCCTCGACCAGCAGGAGCCCGCGTGACGGCCCGCCCCGGCGTGGACACGCCGGACCACCGCGGCCGGACAGGGCTCGACCGGGCGGGGCGGGATCTCGACCGCAACCCCGGCGTCCGGGTCCACGATGTCGAGCTGACCTCGCAGGGCTGGCACGTCCTGCGCCGCACCACCTTCGACTACCGCCGCCGCGACGGGCGCTGGGAGTCGCAGGTGCGCGAGACGTACGACCGCGGCAACGGCGCCGCGGTCCTGCCCTACGACACCGCACGCGGCTGCGTCCTGCTGACACGCCAGTTCCGCTACCCGGCCTACGTCAACGACCACCCCGACGGCATGCTCGTCGAAGCCGCGGCCGGACTGCTCGACGCGGACGACCCGCACACCGCGATCCGCCGCGAGGCAGCC
The DNA here is from genome assembly GCF_044756845.1 of Streptomyces sp. NPDC091416. NCBI lineage: Bacteria > Bacillati > Actinomycetota > Actinomycetes > Kitasatosporales > Streptomycetaceae > Streptomyces > Streptomyces sp. NPDC091416. The sequence continues at coordinate 71,953 of NZ_JBIVTU010000005.1, read as the reverse complement.
GAGGAACTCGGCGTCACCCTCGGCCCGCTCACGCACGTCCTCGACGCCTACATGAGCCCGGGCTCCGTCACCGAACGCCTCCACTTCTTCGCCGCCCCCTACACTCCCGCCGACCGCGCCGGGACCGGCGGCGGGGTCGAAGAGGAAGGCGAGGACATCGAGGTCCTGGAACTGCCCTTCGCCGAAGCACTCGCCATGACCCGCGACGGGCGGATCACCGATGGCAAGACCATCATGCTCCTGCAATGGGCGGCCCTGGACGGCCCCTTCGCCCCGCACCTCGGCAGCGCGGACGGCATCACCCCGCCTCCCCGCTGATGTCCGGCCAGGCCCGTGCCCGGGCCCCTCGGCTTCCACGGCCGCACGGATGACCGGGGCGACGGGCACGTGCCGTCCGGCGAAAGGTTCCTGGATCCGGTTACGGTCGAGTCGCCGCAGCCGTCCTCGCGGGCAGGGCGGAGTCTGCAGGTCAGCCCGCCGGGGCCGCTCGGGGCCGTCGCCGGGGCGGTGGCGCCGGTGAGAACGCCCCTCCGGGACATCCGGCCGGCGGGTGTCGTGCCCCGTGGGGGCACGGGGCACGACACCTCGGCACGACGGCGCGGGCGACGGCGGGGGTTCCGGGTGGTACCGCAACGGAGCTTCGACGCCGAGGCTCCGCGAACACCCGGCCACGCGTACCGTCCCCTGCCCGCAGATCAGTTGACGAAGTCGCTCTTGTAGAAAACGCTGGCCTCGAAGTGGTCGGTGTCGGCGGTCTGCCTGGAGGAGTAACCGAAGGCCAGCCGTGGAGCACCCGAGGCCATCCAGATCGCCATACCCTGGGCCTCGCGGCCGTTGAGGGAGGCGCCGGCGCCCGTCGCGAACTTGTCGTAGTACGTGCCGCCGGTCGCGTTCAGGTCGAGGGTCACGAGGTACGAGGTCCGGTTCGGGCCTCCGTACAGGAGGTACGCGAACCGGCCGCACAACGCGATGCCCTGAAAGAGGTCGGCGTCGGTCAGGCCGAGTTCGTCGTTGTTCGGGATCGCGCGCTCGGCGATCCGATTGCCCTGGCCGAGCCGTCCCGCGACGGCGTCCGCCATCGAGAACACCGCGATGCGCCAGACGCGGTCGGCCGGCTCCTGCGTCGCATAACGGATCAAGAGGCGGTTGGCGTACGGGTCGATCGCGGGCCGCGGGAGCTTGGCGAAGCTGTCGATCGTCGGGGTCCGGTTCCAGATGGGGGTGACCGGGTCCGTGTACTTCAGAACCATTCCGTCCGCGTACCGGAAGCGCGCGAGCGTCTCGCCCGCGCCGTTGTCGTCGGAGTCGCCGCCCTCGATCCACAGGTAGGGCAGCGCGCCGGCGCCGGCCGGCTCCACGCCCATGGAGGAGCCGTGGCCGAACCCCTGGATCGTCGAGGCGCCCAGGACGTTGCCGGCCAGGTCCGTCCGGGAGATCCACAGGTCACCGTTGTGACCCGCGCTGGAACCCACCCGGTGCTGGGCGAAGTACATCTGCGCGTTGACGTGGTCGTAGGCGAAGGACTGCATCGCCCAGTACGGCTGGTGCAGAGTCGCCTTGAGGACCGGGTTCCCGCCGTTGCCCGCCAGGACGAAGTGCGGGGAGACGAGGGGTTCCCCGGCGGCTGCGGGGGACGCCGCGAGCAGCGGGGCCCCGGCGCCCGCCGCGAACGCCGCGAAGCCGCCGCCGGCCCGCAGAAGCTGCCGCCTGCTCCATCCCCGGCCGCTGACGTCGTCCACGCGTGTCTCGCTCATGGCACTCCACTCCCCACCCTGCGGACCCGGTCATTCCGGGTCCGGACAACTGAGCGTATCGGGGCTGGTGTTGACCGGGGCGCCGGGGCCCGGCGGGATCGGCCGGGCTGACGGGGCGGATTGAGGGGGTGGATTGAGGGGCGCGGAAAGTGCGCTGACCCGAGGCCGGCGGTACCGGGAAGGGCCCGGCCAACCGGCCTTCCCCGTCCGCTACGGCACCTCGGCCGCGCATCCCCGGGAGTGCGGTCTCACTCCCACGAGGTGTAGCCGCCGTCCACGCGTACGGCGGTGATGCCGCTGACGTGCCGCGCGCCGCAGCGGTCCTGCGGGAGCACGAGCTGCGGCCCCGCACGGTCCAGCGAGGTGTCGTCGAGTGTGACCGCGAGCAGCACCTGGGCCCGCCCGAAGTCGGGATCGATCTCCGCCCAGGACAGCAGGGTGTGGTGGCCGTCCGCGCCGGAGACCGCGATCAGGAAGCGCAGGCGGTCCTTACGGCGGACCGGATCGAAGCGGGGCAGGGCGCCCATGAGCACGTCGTGCAACAGCGGCCCGGTGAAGCGGTGGTGCTGGACGCCGCTCGTGGCGCACTCGAAGCTGACGTCCGCCTCGTGCTGCCGCCAGGCGAGCAGGTCGGGCACCGTCAGCCGCGCCGGGCGGCCCAGATCGCCGGTGAGAGCGAGATCCGGCACCCGCCCCGCGGTCGTACCGGCAGCTGCGATGGGCTGACTCACGGGCTACCACCTCCCGGTTGACCAGTACCCAGACGCAGGCACCGTACAAACGCACATACCAGCTACAGCGAGCATTACCCGGACTCATGCGAAGCAACAGGAGACTTTTCCCTTGTATCTGCGGCAGTATGATCAGCGCATGCATACCTACGGATCGGGCCTGCTGCTGCCTTGGCCGGTGTCAGCGCCGACACCGTGAGGCGCCTGGTCGACGGCGGTGAACCCACCGCTGGACGCGAACCGAAGCCGGAGCCCGGCATTCCGGCGGTTGCTGTGACCGAGTCGACCGACGTGGTCGTCGGGAGACCGTGGACGGTCCGCCAGGACCACAGGTGACGTGTCCGTCAGGACAAGAGGGAGCAGACCCGTGATGACCCGAACCACGCGCCGGACCCGCCGGAGCCTTCAGCTGGCCGGTGCGGTCACCGCCGGCCTGCTGGCCCTGAGCGCCTGCTCCTCGTCCGATGATTCGTCGTCGGCGACGTCGGACTCCTCCTCGTCGGACAAGCTGTCCGGCACGGTGACCGTGTTCGCGGCGGCCTCGCTGAAGGAGAGTTTCACGGCCCTGGGGAAGGAGTTCGAGGAGGCCCATCCCGGCACGAAGGTCACCTTCAGCTTCGGGGGCAGCGACTCCCTCGCCGCGAGCATCACCGGTGGCGCCCCTGCCGATGTCTTCGCCTCGGCCAGCCCCAAGACGATGAAGATCGTCACCGATGCCGGGGACGCCTCCGGCGCACCAGCCACCTTCGTCCGCAACCAGCTGGAGATCGCCACCCTGCCGGGCAACCCCGACAAGATCTCCTCCCTGAAGGACCTCACCGGGCCGGACCTCAAGGTGGTCCTGTGCGACAAGGAGGTGCCGTGCGGCGCCGCGGCGCAGAAGGCCCTCGACGCCGCGGGCCTCAAGCTCACCCCCGTCTCCTACGAGCAGGACGTCAAGTCCGCTCTGACCAAGGTCGAGCTGAAGGAGGCCGACGCGGCCGTCGTGTACCGGACGGATGTCCACGCGGCGGGTGACAAGGTGGAGGGCGTGGACTTCCCCGAATCGGCCGACGCCGTCAACGACTACCCGATCGTCCAGCTCAAGGACGCGCAGAACAGCGAGGCCGCGAAGGCTTTCATCGCCCTGGTGCGGTCCTCCGCGGGGCAGAGGGTCCTCACCGGGGCCGGGTTCCTGAAGCCGTGACGGAACTCGGCAGGTCCGGCGCCGCGAACGGCCCTCTCCGGGGTGGGACGCGGCGCCGGCGTGCCCGGACGGGCGTCGGCCGGGGTGTTCCGCTGCCCCTGCTGATCCCCGCGCTCATCGGCCTGGCCTTCCTGATCGTGCCCCTGGTCGCGCTGCTCGTACGAGCCCCGTGGACCAGCATGCCCGAGCTGCTGACCAGCGCCGAGGTATGGCAGGCGCTCCGGTTGTCCCTGGTCTGCGCCACGGCCGCCACGGCGATGAGTCTGGTCGTCGGTGTGCCGCTGGCCTGGCTGCTGGCCCGCGTCGAGTTCCGCGGGCGCGGCCTCGTACGGGCCCTTGTCACGCTGCCGCTCGTCCTGCCGCCCGTGGTCGGCGGTGTGGCCCTGCTGATGGCACTCGGCCGCAACGGGATCGTCGGGAAGACGCTGGACGGCTGGTTCGGGATCACCCTGCCGTTCACCACGGCGGGAGTCGTGATCGCGGAGGCGTTCGTCGCGATGCCGTTCCTCGTCATCAGCGTCGAGGGCACCCTGCGCGCCGCCGATCCTCGCTTCGAGGAGGCCGCCGCCACACTCGGCGCCTCCCGCTTCACCGCGTTCCGCCGGGTCACGCTGCCGCTGATCGCGCCGGGCATCGCCGCCGGAGCCGTCCTGGCCTGGGCCCGCGCCCTGGGCGAGTTCGGCGCGACGATCACCTTCGCCGGCAACTTTCCGGGCCGTACCCAGACCATGCCGCTGGCCGTGTACCTGGCCCTGCAGAGCGACCCGGAGGCGGCCATCGCCCTCAGCCTGGTCCTGCTCGCCGTGTCCATCGCGGTGCTGGCCGGCCTGCGCGACCGTTGGATGACAGCGGGATGACCAAGAGCCCCGGCCCCGCCCGCACCCCGCGCGCCGATACCTCCCCGGAGGGCCTCGACGCCCGCCTCGTCGTCGAGCGCGGTACCTTCCGTCTCGATGTGACGCTGACCGTCGCACCCGGCGAAGTCGTCGCGCTGCTCGGCCCCAACGGCGCCGGCAAGACCACGGCCCTGCGCGCCCTCGCCGGCCTGACGCCGCTCACCGACGGCCATCTGCGGCTGGACGGAAGGGCATTGGAACGCACCCCGCCGGAGGCCCGGCCCGTCGGCGTCGTCTTCCAGGACTACCTCCTCTTCCCCCATCTGACCGCCCTGGACAACGTGGCCTTCGGACCCCGCTGTCACGGCGCGAGCAAGGCCGCGGCCCGTACCGAGGCCACGGAGTGGCTCGGCCGCCTCGGCCTCTCGGACCGTGTCGACGTCAAGCCGCGCAACCTGTCCGGCGGCCAGGCCCAGCGTGTCGCCCTGGCCCGCGCGCTGGCGACCCGGCCGCGCCTGTTGCTCCTGGACGAGCCGCTGGCGGCGCTGGATGCCCGCACCCGCCTGGAGGTCCGGTCACAACTCCGGCGGCATCTGGCCGAGTTCGAAGCCGTCGCCGTCCTGGTCACGCATGATCCGCTGGACGCGATGGTCCTGGCGGACCGCCTGGTCGTGGTCGAGGACGGCCGGGTCGTCCAGGAGGGCGCACCGTCGCACATCGCCCGTCATCCCCGTACGGACTACATCGCGCGTCTGGTCGGCCTGAACCTCTACCGGGGTTCAGCCGACGGCCACACCGTCCACCTCGACGACGGCCCTCCCGCCACCACCACCGAGTCCCTGTCCGGTCCGGTCTTCGTGGCCTTCCCGCCGAGTGCCGTCACCCTGTACCGCGACCGTCCCGCAGGCTCCAGCGCCCGCAATCTCTGGCAGTGCGAGATCGCGGGCCTGGAGACCCACGGCGACCAGATCCGCGCCGACCTCACCGGAGAGCTGCGCCTCACGGCGGACCTGACCACGGCCTCCGCCGCCGAACTCGACCTGCACCCGGGCGCGGTGGTCTGGGCGGCGGTGAAGGCGGCGCAGACCCACGCCTACCCCGTCTGAGACCGCCGCGTACCCGCCCGGGGCCGCGGCGGGAACGTGGCCCGGGCCGCCCGAAGTTGCCGAGCGGCCGGGCTCTATGCTGCAGCGGGCGGGACAGGTCCGGCACACGCGCCGTGCCCGTCCGTCACAACCGGGTGACTCCCTCGCGTACCGGACGCCCGACGAACGACCTGGAGGCTGACCGGTGATCACTCTGACCGCGATCGGAGGGGTGGCACTGATCGAACTGGGCATGGCGCTGACTCCCGGGCCGAACATGATCCACCTCGCCTCCCGCGCGATCACCCAAGGCCGCAGGGCGGGCCTGATCAGCCTCGGCGGGACCGCGGTGGGCTTCGTGTGCTACCTGCTGGCGGCGGCTGCGGGCCTGTCCGCGTTGTTCGCCGCCGTTCCGGTGGCGTACACGGTGATCAAGCTGGCCGGGGCCGCCTACCTGGCCTACCTCGCCTGGAGCATGCTGAAGCCGGGTGGCCGCTCGCCCTTCGACCCGGCCGGGGACCTGCCACCGGTATCCGACGCCCGCCTGTTCTCGATGGGGCTGCTGACCAACCTGCTCAACCCCAAGATCGCCCTGCTGTACGCCGCCCTGTTGCCGCAGTTCCTGGATCCGCAGGGAGGTCCGGCGTGGGGGCAGCTGCTCCAGCTCGGTGGTGTGCAGATCCTCGTGGGCATCTCGGTGAACGGTCTAATCATGCTGGGCGCGGCGCGGATCGCGGGGTTCCTGGCCACCCGCCCCCGTGCCATGAAGGCCCAGCGGCTGACGGCAGGCGGCCTGCTCGGCGTCTTCGCTCTGCGCACCGCGCTGTCCCGCTCCGCGGTTTCCGCCTGAGGCGGATGGGCGTGCGCCGTCCGCCCGATCCGCGTCCCGGGTGTGAACCGCGGTCCCCACGGCTGCGGCCCACCGGCCCGGCGGGGTCACCGTTCACAGCCCGATGTCGCGGCCGTTGATGTCGGCGAGGGACTCGCGGCGTATCAGCAGGCGGGCGCGGCCTTCGTGGACGGCGGCCACGGGCGGCCGGCCGACCGCGTTGTAACTGGACGCCATCGAGAGGTGGTAGGCGCCCGCGACCGGGATGGCCACCAGATCACCCGGGTGGATGTCGCCCGGCAGCGGGGCGTCGGCGGCGAGCACGTCGCCCGCCTCGCAGTGCCGGCCGACGACGGTCGCCGTGCGGGGTTCGGCCGTCGAGCGGCGCCCGATGAGGCGGGGCGCGTAGCGGGCGCCGTAGAGCGCGGGGCGCGGATTGTCGCTCATTCCGCCGTCCACGGCCACGAAGACGTGGTCGCCGGTCCGCTTGACGGCGAGCACCCGGTAGAGCGCCACTCCCGCGGGCCCGACCAGCGCACGGCCGGGCTCGACGGTGAGCCGGGGTGCGGGGATGCCGGCGGCGGCGCAGCTCGTGGCCAGTTCGCGGCGGATGCGGTCGCCGAGGGACGGGATGTCGAGGGGTTCCTCGCCCGGCCGGTACGCGACCGCGTGTCCGCCGCCCATGTCCAGCTCCGGCAGTACGACTCCGTGCTGCCGGTGGACCTGTGCCAGCAGTCCGACCATGCGCCGGAGCGCGGTGAGATAGGGCTTGACCGTGGTGATCTGTGAGCCGATGTGGCAGTGGAGTCCGACCAGCTCCAGGCGCGGCTGACCGAGGATCCGGGCGATGGCGTGCCGGGCGCTGCCGTCGGTGAGGGAGAGCCCGAACTTCTGGTCGTCCGTGCCGGTGCGGATCGCGGCGTGGCCGCCCGCGCTGACGCCGGGGACCACCCGGACCAGCACCTTCTGGCGGGTCCCGTCGGGGACGAGCGCGGCCAGCCGGGCGATCTCCCAGGCGCTGTCGATCACGATCCTTCCGGCGCCCAGCCGCAGTGCGGCGCTCAGGTCGTCCGGGCTCTTGGCGTTGCCGTGCAGGACGATGCGCCCGGGCGGAAAGCCGTTGGTGACGGCGAACTCCAGCTCGCCGGCCGAGCAGACGTCCAGGCCCAGCCCCTCCTCCCGGACCCAGTGCAGCAGGGCGCGGCAGAGGAACGCCTTCGCCGCGTAGACGACGTCGGTGTCCGGGAACGCGCGCAGATACGTGCGGCAGCGTTCCCGCACCTCGCCCTCGTCGAGGAGGTAGACCGGGGTCCCGAACCGCTCGGCGGCCTCGGCGAGCGAGACGCCTCCCACCGCGACGTCGCCGCGGGCGGTGAGCCGTGCGGAGGCCGGCCAGACGGACAGGGCGGCGTTGTTACCGGGCGGCACGGGGACGGCGTGCGGCATCGTCGGCACCGATGCCGGTGCCCGCAGTGTGTTCATGGTTTTCCCCCTGCCGGTCATGAGGTCGATGCGGACAGCGACGGTGCGCCGCTCACACGTGGCACGTCGACCGGGCGCGGGTCCCGCGCGGGACGGCGGCTGCGCCGGGGCCGGTCTGCCGGACGGTCGCCGGGCCCGGGGGCCGTCATCAACGGGTCGACGGTGAGGTGGACAACGCCCAGGGGTGCGACGAGCGCACGGACCGCCGGTTCGGAGAGCCTGATCCAGGCCTGCTGCCGCCCCAGGGTGCGGGTCAGTCGTGACTCGTCGGTGAAGGCGACCGCGGTGCGGACACCGAGAGGTGTACGGAAGAGGCGGGCGCAGTGGCCCACGGGCCCCGGCCGGACCGGAACGAACAACGCTCCGGCCCGGTGCGGATGAAGGGGGTCGGGGTCCTCGGCGCGCTGACTGTCGTTCATGACGCTCCTCGTGAGACGGGTGGGACGCCCCGGGATCCTGAACGGCCGGGACATGCCAGTGACGCTATGCCCGTACCCGCCGGACCGGACATGCCCGTTGGCGGACTCTTGATCCCGGGCGGCCGACCCTTGACGCGCGATTGACATCGTCCGCCGGTGCCGGGCCCGCGCGGGCCCGGCAATGGCACACCGCGGCACCGGGTGGCACCGGGTGGCACCACGACGCACCACCTGGTGCCAGACGGCACCATTCCGTGCACACGGATGCGCACAGGCACACCCGACACGGCGGCCACCCACACAAGAACTGCCACGTTTATGCAGGTCAAGACCGTCACGACAGAATCATGCACCGGTGCGGCACTGCGGGACTTGCGCATGACACCACGGTGATGCCATCATGGTGTCATGGATCTCACCCCGTATGTCGACACCCTCCGCCGCGAACTCGCGGTTGCCGCCGAGGCCGGCGGCGACGAAGCCCGCGCGCTGGCGGAGCGCCTCACCGCTCCGCTGGAGTCGGCGACCCGGCTGACCATGCTCAACGTGCTCTCCGCCGCGATGGACGAGATCACCCGCGAGCTCGCCCCCGGTTCGGTGGACGTACGGCTGCGCGGGCTCGACCCCGACTTCGTCGTGAACCTGCCGGCCACCGGCACCGCCCCCGCGGAGCCCGCCTCCGCACCCGCCGAGCCCCTCAAGGCCCCGGCCCCGGCCGACACCGACGACGGCGGCACCGCCCGCGTCAACCTGCGCCTGCCGGCCCATCTGAAGGCACGTGCCGAGGGAGCCGCGGCCGGCGAGGGCCTCTCGGTCAACTCGTGGCTGGTGCGAGCCGTGTCGGCCGCGGTCGACGGCGGCACCGCAGCGCGCACGACGGAGAAGAGCCAGGCGCTCGGACAGGGCTACACGGGCTGGGTCCGCTAGCCGCACCGACCACGCGCACCACTTCACCCACACCACGTCCCACCAGCGGGGACGCCGCCAAGAGCCAAGAGGACGGGACAGCCATGCCTACGTTCGACACCTCCGAACCGATCTCGGTCACCGCTCACGTGGAGGCCGGTTCCATCCAGTTCACCGCCGGCGACCGCCCCGACACCGTCGTCGAGGCGCGGCCCCGCGACCCGAAGAAGGACCAGGACATCCGGGCCGCCGAGCAGACCGAAGTCGCGTACTCGGGCGGCGCGCTGACCATCCGGACGCCCAAACAGCGCTACCTGATCGGCCGGACCGGCACCGTCGACGTGACGGTCGAACTGCCCGCCGGATCGCGTATCGACGTGACCGGCGCCTGGGCCCAGGTACTCGGCGAGGGCCGGCTCGGCGAGGTCCGGGTGAAGACCTCCTCCGGGGACGTCCGCCTCGACATGACCGGCCCGCTTCACCTGACCGCGTCCCACGGCTCGATCACCGTGGACCACGTCGAGGGCAAGGCCGAGATCACCACCAGCTCCGGCAGTGTGCGCGTCGGCCTCGTCAACGGCCCCGCGGTCCTGAAGAACTCGCACGGCACCACCACCGTCGGCGCCGTTGCCGGAGAGCTGCGGGTGAGCGGTTCCAACGGCGACATCGACATCACCCGGGCCGAGGACTCGGTCACGGCCACCACCGCCCACGGCACCCTGCGCGTCGCCGAAGTCGCCCGTGGGTCCGTCAAGCTGGAGACGAGCTACGGAGCCATCGAGGTCGGCATCCGCGAGGGCACGGCCGCCTGGCTCGACGCCAACTCCGGCTCCGGACAGGTCCGCAACACCCTCACGGCCTCCGAGACCCCCGCGAAGACCGAGGAAACCGTCAGCATCCGCGCCCGCACCCGGTTCGGCAACATCGACATCCGCCGCGCCAAGATCTGAGCCCTCGGTAGCAGTCCGAGACTCGCTCAACCCCCAGCCACCTTCATCCTCGAACGGGAGGGCTCCATGCCTTCATCTGTCATGCCCACATCCAGAAAGGGTGGCGACCGGTCGTCACCGGACGCCGTCTCCGCCGTCGGTATGCGCAAGTCCTACGGGGACAAGACCGTCCTGGACGGGATCGACCTGCGCATCCCCGCCGGCACCGTGTTCGCGCTGCTCGGCCCGAACGGCGCCGGCAAGACCACCGCGGTCAAGATCCTCTCCACGCTCGTCACCGCGGACGCCGGCGACCTGCACGTCGACGGCCACGACCTGGCCACCGACCCCCAGTCCGTGCGCGCGGCGATCGGTGTCACCGGGCAGTTCTCCGCCGTCGACGGCCTGATCACCGGTGAGGAGAACATGCTCCTCATGGCCGACCTGCACCATCTGTCCAGGCAGGAGGGCCGTCGGGTGGCCGCCGAACTCCTGGAACGCTTCGACCTCACCGACGCCGCGTCGAAGCCCGCCTCCACCTACTCCGGCGGCATGAAACGACGTCTCGACATCGCCATGACCCTCGTCGGCAGCCCGCGGATCATCTTCCTCGACGAACCGACCACCGGCCTCGACCCCCGCTCCCGCCACACCATGTGGGGCATCATCCGCGCGCTGGTCACCGACGGCGTCACCGTCTTCCTCACCACCCAGTACCTGGAGGAGGCCGACGAACTCGCCGACCGCATCGCCGTACTGAACAACGGGAAGATCGCCGCCGAAGGCACCGCCGACGAGCTGAAGCGCCTCGTCCCCGGCGGGCACGTCCGGCTCCGCTTCACCGACCCTGCCGCCTACCGCTCCGCCGCGTCCGCCCTGGACGAGGTCACCCGGGACGACGACGCGCTCTCGCTGCAGATCCCCAGCGACGGCGGCCAGCGCGAACTGCGCTCCATCCTCGACTGGCTGGACTCGGCCGGCATCGAGGCGGACGAACTCACCGTCCACACCCCCGACCTCGACGACGTGTTCTTCGCCCTGACGGGCAACGACCAGCCGGCCCAGCCCCACCAGTCCAAGGAGACAGTCCGATGAGCGCCTTCGCCCTCGCCGCCCGCGACTCGAACACCATGCTCCGCCGCAACCTCCTGCACGCCCGCCGCTACCCCTCCCTCACCCTCAACCTCCTGCTCACCCCGATCATGCTGCTCCTGCTCTTCGTCTACATCTTCGGAGACGTCATGAGCGCCGGCATCGGCGGCACCCACGCCGACCGCGCCGACTACATCGCCTACATCGTCCCCGGCCTGCTCCTCATGACCATCGGCTCCACCACCATCGGCACCGCCGTCTCCGTCTCCAACGACATGACCGAAGGCATCATCGCCCGCTTCCGCACCATGGCCATCCACCGCGGCTCCGTCCTCATCGGCCACGTCATCGGCAGCGTCCTGCAGTGCATCGCCAGCGTCGTCCTCGTCGGCGCCGTCGCCGTCGCCATCGGCTTCCGCTCCACCGACGCCACCGCCCTCGAATGGTTCGCCGCCTTCGGACTCCTCGTCCTCTTCGCCACCGCGTTCACCTGGATCGCCGTCGGCATGGGCCTCATCAGCCCCAACGCCGAAGCCGCCAGCAACAACGCGCTCCCCATGATCCTGCTCCCCCTCCTCTCCAGCGCCTTCATCCCCGTCGACACCATGCCCGGCTGGTTCCGGCCCATCGCCGAATACCAGCCCTTCACCCCCGCCATCGAAACCCTGCGCGGCCTCCTCCTCGGCACCGAGATCGGCCACAACGGCTGGCTCGCCCTGGCCTGGTGCCTCGCCCTCACCGTCCTCGGCTACCTCTGGTCCACCGCGAAGTTCAACAACGACCCGAAGTAGTGCCGGTGGGCATATCAAGGCCAGGTCCCGCCCCGGGGCTGCGTACTCCGGCACCACGTCGGAGTACGCAGCCCCGGGGCGGGACATCGGCCGTGGGCGGTTCGGCGGGTCAGTCGCATCGTCCGCTGCCGCTGTAGCAGGGCACGTAGCCGGCGCTCGGGGTGGGCGCGGGGCGCGGGTGCGACTGTTCGTACTCGTGCTGGCTGAAGACGATCATCGCCGCCAGGGCGCCGGCCGCGAGAAGCTGCAGGACCGCTGTCCACGGGGAGCGCGACAGCGCCGCGAGCGCGAAGAGGACGAGTACGGCGATGAGGAAGTGCTCCATGAACGCGATGCTCGCCAGCGTCGCCTCGTCGACCGCCTCCCGCTCTCCCTGCGCGGCCCACCCGTCCATCCCGTAGCCGAACATGGTCCACCCGAAGACCACGATCTCGACGATGAGCAGCATGAGGGCCGTGACGATGTCCGAGCCGCGGGAGGTCGTGTGCGACCAGGGCCATGTGCGTCGGGACAGACGTGCGCGAAGCTCATGAGTCATGGGCCTCATTCTGCTGATCCGGCCACCGGCCGCGCATGAGTACGCACACTCATTCGACGTCACCATGGCGCGAGGCGCGCTCCGTCCTGTGGCGTCGGCGGCCGAACGGGGGACGGGGACGGGGACGGGCAATGAGTATCCGCTTCGACATGGGCGACCCACGCTGCGGAATCCTCCAACGGTGCCGGCCGCCTCTTCCTGCGGCACGTCGAGGTCCTGGAGGCAGAGCTCGGCCTGCCCTCCGGAATCGGCCGCCCGGCCGAAACCGTGGCGCACCGGCTCCTGTTGTCATGGCACGGATCGCGGACCTGGGCGCTGCGCCACGCGATCCACCGGGAGATCACCCGGTTCGCCGGGCCCGCTTCGGCCCGCGCGCAGGCAGAGGACGGCGAGGCCCGTACCGAGTGAGGCCAGCCCGCCGACGACGAACGCGCTCCGGGCACCCCGGGTCTCGGCGAGGTACCCGACGGCGAGGGCGCCGAGCGGGGTGGAGCCCTGGAGGACGAGGGTGTACAGCGCGAGGACCCGGCCCCGGTAGAGCGGATCGCTGCCCAGCTGGATGCGGTGGTTGACGGCCTGGGCGAAGTAGACGGAGGCGCCGCCGGTGAGGAAGAGCAGGACGAGGGCGGCCGGGTAGGACGGAGCCCAGCCGACCGCGGCCTCCAGCCCTCCGAAAGCGAGGGCCGAGACGGTCACCAGCCGGGCCGAGGGGCGCGAGGTGCGGGCCGTCGTGAGAAAGGCGGCGGTGAGCGAGCCCGCGGCGAAGACCGTGGTGAGCAGACCGAAGGCGGAGGCGTCGGTGTGGAACACGGTCCGGGCGAGCAGCGGCAGCGTGAGCTGGAAGTTGAGACCGAACAGGCCGATGACGGCGATCATGGCGAACGGGATCAGGAGATCGGGGCGCCCGTGTACGTACCGCAGCCCGTCGATGACCCGCGCCCGACCCGCCTCACGCGCCGTGCGGTAGAGCTCGTCGGGCCGGATCCGGCGCAGGGCGACGACGGTGGCGAGGTAGCTGAACGCATTGACGACCATGACCCAGCCGGTGCCGAGAACGGTGAGGAGCAGGCCGGCCGCGGCGGGGCCGACGACACGGGCGACGCTGAAGTAGGCGGCGCTCAGGGCGGAGGCGTTGGGCAGGAGTTCGACGGGCACCAGCTCACCGACGAAGGCCATCCGCGTGGGGACCTCGACCGCGTTGACCAGTCCGAGACAGAAGGCGAAGCCGTAGACCTGCCCCGGCCCGGCCGTCCCGGTGAGGACGGACGCGGCCAGCAGAAGCGCGAGCAGGCCCGACAGGATGTTGGCGGCCAGCAGCAGGACCCGTTTGTCGTACCGGTCGGCCAGCCTTCCGCCGTGGAGGGTGAGGAGCAGCATCGGGGTGAACTGCAGTGCGGTGACGGTGCCGAGGGCCTTCGCCGAGTTGCCGGTCAGTTCCAGGACGAGCCAGTCCTGGGCGACCACCATCATCCACGTGCCCGCCGCCGAGACCACCTGGCCTGCCGCGAACTGCCGGAAGTTGCGGATCCCGAGGGCTCGGAAGGGCCGGGCCCGGGCGTCGGCGGTCACTGTGCGGCAGTGGGCGCGCCGTCGTCCAGGCACTCTTCGAGGAAGGCCAGGGCCCGCAGGTGGTACGCCCTGGCGGCCCGGCCCAGGCTGATGTTGTGCCCGGCTCCGGCGAGCCGGTCGACGAGGACCCGTGGCGCCGCCGAGAGCTGTGCGGCGAGGTCCGTGAGATCGGCGTCGCTCTGGCACCACCAGGCCTCGTGCTCGGCGAAGGTGAAGCGGACCGGCACGCCTACGCGCGGCAGCAGGCGGGTGGACAGTGCGCTCCACTCCTGAACCGACGCGATCTCCTGGTCGGGCATCGGGGCGACGACTGCCCCGGCCTCGCGGAAGGTCCCGTCCGGGTACAGCCCCAGCGGGCCCCAGTTGAGCTGCCGCAGTCCGGTGCGAGCCCCGTGGTTCAGGAGGGTCGCGGAGACGGCCGGCCGGTGTCCGCAGCCGGAGATGTCCAGGCCGAGGAAGGCGTCGGGCGGGGTGTCGGCGGCGAGGGCGAGGGCGAGTTTGCCGCCGAAGGAGTGGGCGAGCAGGAACAGGGGGCCGCGGACGTGGTGGGCCTGTGCGTCGGCGAGGGCGGAGCGTACCGTCGCCGCCTGGTCCAGGACGTGCTGCCCGGCGGGCAGGTGCGGGGCCGAGGCGCCGTAGCCGGGCCGGTCGAGCGCGAGGACGGCGTAGCCGAGGCGGGCGCCGAGCGTCAGCAGCGAGACGTCCGGGTGTGCCTGCCCGTCGAAGTACCCGGCGCTCATCCCGCCGCCGTGCAGGGCGACGACGGTGGCACGCGGCGGGCGTCCGTCGTCGGGTTCGCTCAGCAGCGCGGACAGGGGGATCCCGCCGGCGGCTTCGAGGGTGATCCTGCGGACCCCCCGTGACAGACCGCCGGGCGCGGGGGTTCCCTGCGCAGGGTGTGCCGTCGTCGTCAGCATCACGCGTCCCCGTTCCTCCTCCGCCCGCCTCGGGCACCGTCCTTCCAGCATCGGGGGCGACTGCCGAACGGGACAGGGCGCGCCGGGTCAGGGATCCTTCGGATCTCCGTCTCCTCGGCGCCTGAGAACGCACGGACCGCGGTCGGGAAACCGTCACGGACCGGTCCTCACAGGGGTGGTGTCCCCTCCCCGCCGGGAGGGGACACCACCGTGCGGGCGGATTCCGGGGGCTTCGCCCGCGCGGGTGACGGGGCCGTCCGGCATCGCGGCCGGCCGCCGGCATGATCCGGCCGAGAGGCCCTACGTCACCGCGCCCCGCGCGGCCAGCAGCGCGGAGACCCGGTCCAGCGGCAGCGCCGGCACGTGGTGGCCGGCCCGGCCGGTCATCGCGTGCGCACCCGTGAGCACGTTCAGGACCGCCTCCTCCACCGACTCGACCACCGCACCGTAGAAGGGGTCCATCCGGCCCCAGGGAACGAAGCGCATCGACTCGTACGGGGCGCTGCCGTCATCCTCCGGGAACGTGCTGGTCAGGGCCCCTTCGTTGGCCGTGGAGAAGGCCAGGAAGATGTCGCCGGAGAAGTGGCTGCCGGTGGTTCCGGTACGGGCGAGGCCCAGGGTCGCCCGCCGGGCCAGCGCCTCGCACTGGCCCGGCAGCAGGGGTGCGTCCGTGGCCACCACCACGATCACCGAGCCCGCCCCGGGCGGGACCTGGCGTTCGCCGTCGGGCTCCGGTACGGGGCCGTCGGGCAGTTCGCGGCCCACCGGGACACCGGCCACCACCAGTTCGCGCCGCGCGCCGAAGTTGGCCTGCACGAAGGCGCCCACGGTGTACCGGTCCTCGCCGTACTCCACCACCCGCGAGGCGGTCCCCGAGCCGCCCTTGAAGCCGTAGCAGCGCATGCCCGTACCGCCGCCGACGCATCCTTCCTCGACCGGCCCGGAGGCCGCCGCCTCGATGGCGGCGGCCGCGTGGCGGGACTCCACGGCCGATCCGTGGATGTCGTTGAGGTGGCCGTCCCAGGTCTCGGTGACCACCGGCAGCAGCCATTCGGGCGCCATGTCGCGGCGGTTGGCACGCACCCACTCGACGACGCCGCGGTGCACCGGGCCGACCGCGTAGGTGTTGGTGATGAGCACCGGAACGGCGAGGGACCCGCTCTCCTCGATCCAGGCGGTGCCGGTCATCTCGCCGTTGCCGTTGAACGAGTGCAGGCCGGCCGCGCAGGGCATGCCCACTCCGTCCCTGCCGCGCGGGAGGAGCGCGGTGACGCCGGTGCGTACGTCGTCGCCCTCGCGGAGGGTCACGTACCCGACCTCGACCCCGGGAACGTCCGTGATGGCGTTCCAGGTCCCCGGCTCGCCGTTCAGCGGTATGCCCAGCTCACGTGCCCTCATGCGGTGGTCGTCCACGGATGCCTCCCGGGTGCCGTCGTCAGTCATGCGGCCAGACGTTACGTGACCCTGCGCGGCCCGGAGCGGCGAGGGCCGGGCTCCGAATACCAGGCCTTCTCGTGCGCTTCGGGGTCGGCGGTCACCTTGCCGTGGCTTCGCCGAGGACGGGCAGGCGGGCGGCTCCGCCTGCCCGATTTCCAGGACGGCCGGTCCCTTGACCGGCGCGGCGCCCGTACAGCCCCGGCTCCGCACGGCGTTGTCAGAGGCATGTGCTGAACTTCCTCCATGACGACAGCGGGGGCAGTGACGGACACGGACAGCGGCGGTACGGGGCGGCCGGCGGCCGGCGCGGACGCGGGGCACACGGCCCGGACCCGGAGCCAGGCGCACTGGGCGCCGTTCCGGGCGACCGAGCGCTCGGCCGTGGCGGCGATCGATCTGCTGCGCCGTCTCGCGGTGGAAGGAGGCGGGGGCCGGCCGCCCGTGCCCAGCGAGCCGGAGACCGTCCGGTTCCTCGGTGCCACGCACCGCACCTTCTGGCCCGCGGCCACCGGATGCCCCGACTGGCTGACGGATTCCTGGGCGGCGTGCGGCTTCCCGGAGCGCGACCCGCGCGGCCCCCGTCCGGAACGCGTACCGGACCGGGTGGAGGTCCTGGAGCAACTGCGGTTCGAGACGGACCGCACGAGCCGCGGCCTGACCGGCAGCAGGAAGGCCGCCGCCATCGCGACCTGGCTGTCGCCGTTCTACCTGGGCGGCATCGTCACGGCGGCCGATGTCCTGGAGGTGCTGCCGGCCCGGCTGTTCATGCCGGTCCGGGCGCGCTGGCAGGCGAGCCGTGTCCGTCACGCCGTCGAACGCGAACTGCGGACCCTGCTGACCGGCGCGCTGGGCACCGATCCGCAGGCCTGGCTCCGGCTTCTGACAGCGGTGGAGAAGCACTGCACCGCCGCGTCGGACCGGCCGGACATCACGTGGCCGCAGGTGCTCGAACTGGCCGGGTCCCTCGCGCCCGATCCCGGCATCGTGCGGCCCGCGCGCGATCTGGAGGACCAGCGGACCTACGTGCGCCGGAGAGGCGGGAGGAAGTCGGCGGCCGACGAGCTGTTCGACGCGACGTGGTGGTGGCCGTCCGGCGAGGTGCTGCGGCGGGCGCAGAGCGCGGTCCTCGATCGAGTCATGCCCACGCTGCCCGACGGCACGGGCGTCCTGCTCGCCCAGTACGTGGTCGCCGTCCGCCACGGCACCCCTCCCGGCGTGCTGCGGCATCTGATGGACGCCGGTGACCGCGAGGCGCTGCTCGTCCTGGCCCGCGGGACGGATGCGGACGGACGGACCGCCGTGCCCCTGCTCGCGTTGGGCGACCGGGACATCCATCTGAGCGTGGTGAACACCTGGGCCCGGGTCACCCCGGACCAGCGGCGCCAGGCGCTCACCGACCCGGCCGTGGCTCTCGCGCCTCGGGTGGCGGACATCTCCTCCCTCGTCCACCACGAATGCCTCCAGGCCCGGGAACCGGAGCTGATCGAGGCGGCGTTCGCCGGTCACGGCCAGAAGAAGTTCAAGGTCCAGGAACATCTGACGGGCTGTCTGGGCCTCCTGCTCGCCGGCGGTCCCGCCCGGCTGACCGCGCTCCTGGCCACGGGCCGGGTCTCCCCCGCCGTCGGCCGTATCTGCGCCAAGGCGCTCACGGCCCCCGACCCGCAGACCGCCCTCCGGACGCGTGCGCAGCGGGAGTTCACCACACCGAAGCTGGTGGCGCGGCTGCGCCGGGTGAGCCGGAGCTCCGGTGCCTCGGACACGTCACAGCTGATGCTGCTCTTCGACGGCTGGGGGGTCGACTGGAGCTATCTGGAGGCGGAGCACGTACGCGAGCCGTTCACGCACTGGGCCCAGGTGGTCAACCGCCCGTCGACGCCGCCGGAGGTCCTGGCACGGCACACCGACGCGGCTGTCCAGGACCACCAGCGCGGCCGGACCGTGTGCCGGAGCGACGACCCGGTGGTCGCCCGCGGGATCCTGCGGAACGGCATCCGGTACGGGAGTACGCCCGACGGGCCCGTCGACCTGCTCGACCGGATGCTGGAGGAGGGCGTGATCACCGCCGACGACCTGATCCGGGTAGCCGGTCAGGGGCCGTGCGTCCTGCGGTACCTGGGCGATGCCCGGCATCGGGCGGACGCGCCCGGGGCGGTGGCCGAAGCCCTGGCCGGCGTCGCGGAGCTGGTGCGCCGGCATCTGCCGGTGGACGACGAAGCCGCCTGGCACCGCCTGTACGCACGGCTCGCCGCCCAGGCCCCGCACCCGCTGCAGGAGGGCACGATCGAGTCGATCCTGACGGCGGGCGCCGAGGACCACTGAAGGTTGTCCCGCCCCGCGCGGGCCGCGACCGGGAGGAGCCGTGCCCGGGAAGGACCGCGACCGGGAGGAGCCGCGCCGCCGCTCGGAGCCGTGCCCGGGAGAGTCCCGCCCTGGTCGGAGCCGTGCCCGGGAGGCGCGCTCCTGAGCCGCCGTCAGCCCCCGCCCGTCTCACCCGTTCGGACCGCGCCCGGTCGCCCCCGTACTCCGGCCGTCCGACGATCGGGATTCGGTCGATCGAGGGGAGAGGTCCGGTCATGGACCCACAGGACGGTTACGACTGGCAGCCGCAGCAGACCGGATTCGTACCGCCGCAGCACCGGCCGCGGTCCCGGGGCCCCCGTGTCGACGCGGGACGGCTCTGGGCGGGCGGCGCGATGACCGCCCTGGTGGCCGCGCTCACCGCGGTCGTCGGGCTGCTGCTGCTGCGCGGTGTGCTCGGGATCCCGGTCTTCGCGCCGGAGGGTGACGGCGCGATGGGCGACGCGTCGACGGGCGTGCTGGCCATGGGGGCGGCGTTCGCCGCCCTGGTGGCCACCGCCCTGCTGCACGTGCTGATGCTGGCGACGCCGCAGCCGGGCACCTTCTTCGCCTGGATCGTCACGCTCGCCACCGCCGTCATGGTGCTGCTGCCCTTCACCACGTCCGCCCCGCTGGACGCCAGGATCGGTTCGGCGGCCCTGTATCTCGTCATCGGGATCGCGATCGGTTCCCTGCTGTCCGCCGCGGGCCGCAGCGCGACGCGCCAGGAGTTCTGACCGCGGGCGGGGTTCCTCAGCGTCAGCTCTCCTCGGTGAGCTGCTCGTCCAGTTCGTCGAAGAGCAGTTCACCATGGTCGATCTGGCCCGTGCGGTACGCGGAGCGTGCGACCAGGTGTGCGGCGACCGGGCCGGTCATCAGCTGGAAGAAGCCGATCAGCGCCAGCGTCGCGAGATCCATGCCGCTGCGCAGCCGCAGCGCGACTCCGGCCAGCACCAGCAGCATGCCGAGCGACTGCGGCTTGGTCGCGGCGTGGCTGCGGGACAGGACGTCCGGCAGCCGCAGCATGCCGATCACGCCGAGCAGACAGATGGCCGCGCCGATCAGCAGCAGGACCGCACCCGCCGTGTCCATGATCTGGAGCCAGGGGCTCATGGGGCCTCCTTGCCGGTCCGCGGCCCGGCGTCGGTGCCCGCGGGGCCCGGCGGCCGGTCGCGCACCGCGATGAAGCGGGCGATGCCGACCGAACCGGTGAAGCCGAGGAAGGCCAGCACCAGCATGATCGGGAAGTAGAACGGATCCCGCGCGAAGGCGGACTTGGCGCCGAGCCCGCAGATGATGAGGGCGGCGCAGACATCGAGCGAGAGCGCCCTGTCCAGCATCGAGGGGCCGCGCCAGATCCGGAACAGCAGGCCCGCTCCGGCCACGACGATCAGGACGACGGATGCGGTCAGCAGCACCCGGTCGACGGTCTCCGGCCCGCTCATGCGCCCTCCTCCTGGTCTCCCGGCCGCTCGCCGGTGTGCGGTGCGGGCGGGGGCGGCCCGGCGACCCGCTCGATCTCGTCGCGGGTGCCGAAGGCCCGGACGGTCAGCTCCTCCATGCGCCAGACGGAACGCCGGGCCGCGTCCAGTTCGGCGGGCAGGTCCGCGTCGAGGACGTGCACGAAGACCGTGGCGGTCGCGCGGCGTACCTCGATGATCGATCCGCCCGGCACGTTCGACACCGCGACGGCGGTCGCGGTGAGCATCAGGTCCGAGCGGCAGCGCAGCGGAACGGCGATGACGGCGGCCCGGTGCGGGTGGCCCGCGAAGATCTGCCGGGTGACCTTCACGCCGGAGGTGTACATGTCGTAGAGCAGATAGACGACCAGTCGCACGATGCCCCAGGGATGGAGCCGCAGCCCGAGATCGACCTGCGGCAGGGGGAACGCCAGGCAGACGGCCACCGCGACCACCACTCCGGTCAGCACGTTGGCCCAGTTCAGGCTGGACCAGAGCAGCACCCAGATGACGGTGAGCCAGGCGATCAGCGGCAGGTCGAGCACGCGTGGCCGGCGACCGCCGAACTCCACGCTGAACGGGGGCAGGTTCTTGTTCCGGTAGGGGAACGTGATCAGGCGTTTCACCGGCCGAGCACCGCCTCGATGTAGGGGACGCGCGCGATGAGCTCGGCGGCCGAGCGGTCGGTGTACTCGGTCAGCGGCCCCGCGAACACGGTGAAGGCGAGGCCGAGCGCGACCGTCGCCGCGGTGGCCCAGGTCATCGGGCGTGGGAGCCGGGTCGTGGTCGTGACGGCATGGCCGTGCAGCGTGGCCGCGACCGCGCGACCGGCCGGCTCGTGCCGGGGGCGTACCCCTTCGTCACCGGTGCCGGGCATCCGGTCGGGGCCCTCGTCGGTGTCGTCGTCGCTGTCGTCGTCCGACTCCAGGACCGTGCCGTCCGCCGCCTGGCCGGGAGGCGCCGCCCGCCAGAACGCCAGGTTCCAGACCTTGGCCATCACGTACAGCGTGAGCAGACTCGTCGCCGTCGACCCGGTGACGAGGATCCAGGCCCAGACGCTGCCGTCGGCGACGCCGGCGCGCATGAGTCCGAGCTTGCCGATGAAACCGGACAGCGGCGGGATGCCGGCCAGGTTCATCGCGGGTACGAAGAACAGGACGGCGAGCAGTGGGGCGGCCTTGGCGATGCCGCCGAGCCGGGTCAGCTCGGTGGTGCCGCCGCGGCGCTCGATCAGCCCGGCGACCAGGAACAGCGTGGTCTGGACGGTGATGTGGTGGACGACGTAGACGATCGCGCCGCCGTACGCCTCCCGGGTGGCGAGGCCGATGCCGAAGACCATGTAGCCGATGTGGCTGATGAGGGTGAAGGAGAGCAGCCGCTTCAGGTCGGTCTGCGCGACCGCGCCGAGGATGCCGACGACCATCGAGGCGAGCGCCGCGGCCATCAGCAGGTCGCCGAGCCGGTTTCCGGGGAAGAGCAGGGTCTCGGTGCGCAGCATGCAGTAGACGCCGACCTTGGTGAGGAGTCCGGCGAAGACCGCGGTGACGGGCGCCGGCGCGGTCGGGTAGGAGTCGGGGAGCCAGGCGGCGAGAGGGAAGACGGCGGCCTTGATGGCGAAGACGGTCAGCAGCATCCCCTGGATCAGGGTCTGGACGCCCAGCGGGAGTTCGGCGAGCCGGCCGGCCAGCTGGGCGAAGTTGGCGGTTCCGGTGGCCGCGTAGGTCATGGCGATGGCGGTGAGGAAGAGCATCGAGGAGAACAGCGAGATGATCACGTACGTGGAGCCCGCCCGGATCCGGGGGCCGGTGCCGCCGAGCGTGAGCAGGACGAAGCTGGCGACCAGCATGATCTCGAAGCCGACGTACAGGTTGACGAGGTCGCCGGCGAGGAAGGTGCAGGAGACCCCGGCGACGAGGATGAGGTAGGCGGGGTGGAAGACGGCGACCGGCGTCTCCTCGTCCCGGTCGGCCATGCCCTGGCCCAGGGAGTAGACGAGGACGCAGAGGGTGACGGCCGAGGAGATGGTCAGCATCAGTCCGGCGAGCCGGTCGGCGACCAGGGTGATGCCGAGCGGTGGTGCGAAGTCGCCGAGATGGACGCTCAGCGGGCCGTTCATGTCGGCCGCGATCATCAGGGCGACCGAGAGTCCCAGTACGGCGGTGAGGACGGCGACGCTGATGAAGCGCTGGAACTGTTTGAGCCTGGTACCGAAGGCGAGGCTCAGGCCGGTGGCGCAGAGCGGCAGCAGCACCGGCAGCGGGACGAGTGCGTTCACCCGGTGTCTCCTCGGTTCGTGGGGGGTTGGGGCCGCTCCGCGGGCCGCTCGGCCGCGTAGTCCTCCGCGTCCGCGCCCAGGACGTCGTGCCACAGGTCCCCGCTCGCGTCCCTGCCGCGGGCCTGGAGCGCGCGGTCGGCCCGCAGTCTGGCCCGCAGACGGCGGCGCTCCTCGCGGTAGCGGCGGCGGGCCTCGGCGCTGGGTTCGGCCTCCGCCCGGTACTGCTCGCGCAGTTCGTCGCGCTCCCCCAGCACTTCGGCGCGCAGCACGATGCGCCGGTCCTCGTCGTCGTCGTGCACCTCGTCCGTGCCGGTCAACTGGTGACTGCGGTAGGCCATGGCGAGCAGGAACGCGGTGGTGGCCAGCGTGATGACGATGGCGGTGAGGGCGATGGCCTGGGGCAGCGGGTCGGTGACCCGGCCCAGTTCGACGCCGTAGAGCAGGGGTTCGCGGCCGGCCGATCCGGTGGCGGACAGGACGAGCAGGTTGATGCCGTTGCCCGCGATGACCGCGCCCAGCAGGATCCGGGTGAGCGGACGGGTGAGCATGAGGATGCCGCCGACCGCGCACAGGACCGCGGCGGTGGCGAGGAGCGAGGCGCTGACGGTCACGGGGCGGTGCCTCCCGTCTCGGGAGCGGCCGGTCCGGGTGCCGGTCCGGCCGTGGCCGCCTGGGCGGCGGCTGCCGCCCGCTCGATCTGCCGGTCGACCTTGGCGCCGAGGGCCCGCACGATGTCCAGCACCACGCCCAGGACCAGCAGATAGACCCCGCAGTCGAAGATCACCGGCGTACCGAAGTGGTAGTCGCCGATCAGCGGCAGGTGGCCGTGGTGGGTCCAGGCGTGCAGAACGGTGCCGTCCGCGAGGCCGAGCAGCGCCACTCCGGTGGACAGGAACAGGCCGAGACCGGTGAAGAGCCCGGGCTGCAGGGGCGCGGCCTCGGCGAGTTCGAAGCGTCCGCCCGCCAGATAGCGGGTGATCAGTGCGACCCCGGCGACCAGTCCGGCGACGAATCCGCCGCCCGGCATGTTCTCCGCGCAGAACAGCAGATAGACCGAGAGCACCAGGATCGGGTGGAACAGCAGCCGTGCCACGACCTCGAAGACGATGGACCGGTGCTCGGGTGCGAGCGTGGAGCCGGCCGCCAGCCAGCTGCGCTCCGGGGCGCCTTCGTCGCCGTGCGGCAGTCCGGTCAGCGGAGGCGTGGCCACCGACCAGGCGGTGTGCCGCCGTGCCTCCGGCGGTGCCGGGTCGCCCTCGGCACGGCGGTGCAGGTAGATCAGGCTCGTCACACCGATCGCCGCGGCGGCCAGGACGGCGGACTCGCCCATCGTGTCCCAGGCGCGCAGGTCCACCAGGATGGTGGCCACCACGTCCTTGAGGCCGTGGTCCGCGGTCTCCTCGACCATGGCCGCCCCGGCGGGCTCCGCCGTGCGCGCGGCCGCCGCGACCCACACCACGACGCTCAGGGTGGCCGCCGCCGCCAGGGCCACCGGGATCCGGACGGCCCGCCGCCAGTTGCTCATCGACTCCTGGAAGTGCACCGGCATCCGTCGCAGCACGAGCACGAACACGATCATCGACACGGTCTCCACGCAGAACTGCGTGAGCGCCAGGTCCGGTGCGCCCTGGACGACGAAGAGCAGCGCGGTCCCGTATCCGGTGAGCCCGGCCAGCACCACGGCCTTCATGCGGCGTCTGACGGTCAGACAGGACAGCGCCGCCGCGCAGGTCAGCGCCGCGACGGCGCCCTGCAGCGGTACGTCCCAGAGCCGTGGCGCGGCCGCCCCGTGCCAGGGCCGGTCGACGACGAGCGCGGTGAGCTGACCGGCGAGCATCACGAGGAGGGTGGTGGCGAGGTACACCGACAGGGAGCCCCGCTGGACGACGCCGGTGATCTGGAGCGAGAGCCGTTCGAGGCCCAGCAGCAGATGCCCGAAGACGCTGTCCGCCGTCGGCCAGGCGATCCGCCGGGAGAGCCTGGTGACCGGGGTGCGTACAGCGAAGAGCACCGCACCGCCCGCCGTGGCGACGGCGGACAGCTGCAGTGCGGTGCCCCAGCCGTGCCAGAGCGCGAGGTGGTACGGGTGGGCGGGGGCGGGAAAGACGTCCGCGTAGGCGCTCAGCAGCCGGTCGGTCCAGCCCACGCCGGGGCCCAGCACCAGCCCGCAGGCGGCGAGCAGGGCGGGCGGCGCGAGGAAGGACGGGCTGACCCGGTGGACCGGGGTGTCGGCGACCCCGGGTTTGCGCCAGAAGGCGCCCCAGACGAAGCGGACGGTGTAGGCGACGGTCAGCATCGAGCCCGCCACCGTGATGCCCAGCGCCCAGCGGTCCGCCGTGTCGCCGTGCAGCAGTGCGTCGAAGGCGGCCTCCTTCGCGGCGAAGCCGAGCAGCGGAGGCAGTGCGGCCATGGAGGCGGCGGCGGTCACGGCCACGGCGCAGACGTACGGCAGCGACCGTCCGACACCGGAGAGCCTGCGCAGGTCCCGGGTGCCGGCCGCGTGGTCGACGATGCCGGTGACGAGGAACAGCGGTGCCTTGAACAGGGCATGACCGAGGATCATGACGGCGGCTGCCAGTGCCGCATCGCGGTTGCCGACGCCCGCGAGCAGGGTGAGGAAGCCGAGCTGGCTGACGGTGCCGTAGGCGAGGACGAGCTTCAGGTCGTTGAGCCGCAGGGCCCGCCAGCCGCCGAGCAGCATCGTCGCGGCGCCGAGGACCATCACGACGGGCCGCCACACGGGGACGTCGGCGAAGCCGGGGGCGAGCCGGGCGACGAGGTAGACACCGGCCTTGACCATGGCCGCGGCGTGCAGATACGCACTGACGGGGGTGGGCGCCGCCATGGCGTTCGGGAGCCAGAGGCTGAACGGCCAGATCGCCGACTTCGACAGGGCCCCGCACAGGATCAGCACGATGGCCACGGAGACGGCGAGGCTCGTCCGGGGCGGGTCGGCGATGATCTCCGAGATCCGGTAGGTGCCCGCCGCCTGACCGATGATCAGGAAGCCGACGAGCATGGCGAGGCCGCCGAGCGTGGTGACGGTGAGCGCCTGGAGGGCGGAGCGGCGGCTGTGCCGTTGCTCGCTGTCGAATCCGATCAGCAGGTAGGAGAAGACCGTGGTCAGCTCCCAGAAGACGTAGAGCGTGATCAGGTCGTCGCTGAGGACGAGGGCGAGCATGGCCCCGGCGAAGGCGAGCAGGTTCCCGGCGAATCCGGCCAGTTGTGGGGTGTCGCTCCTGAAGTACGAGGCGCAGTAGAGCAGGACGAGCGTGCCGACGCCCGCCGCGAGCAGCACCATCAGTTCGGCGAGGGCGTCCAGGCGCAGGGCGACGGAGACGTCGTACGCGGGGATCCAGTTCCACGACCAGGTGACCGAGGCGCCGGAGGCCGCCGTGTCCCACTGCGCGAACGCCCAGCAGGTGGTGGCGGCCGGGGGCAGCGCGAGAACCACGAAGGCGCGCGCGCCCAGCCGGCGCACCAGCGGGCGCGCGCACGCGGCGAGGACGAAGTGGCAGATGACGAGCGCGGTCATACGGCCGGCACGGTGGGCGGGGTCACGGAACAGACAAAGGGCACTAAATAGAGATATATCCCCGGCCGCGCTTCACCCGTACGGCGCGCCGCGCGAACGGGGACGGACGTCGTCCCCGCACTGCGGAACCTGCCCGAACCGACGCTTCCGCTTCATCCGGCAGCTGTCGAAACGTCACTTTCCGGACAGCTCCGCGCGTTGATGGTGTTTCTGTGAGTGATCAGTGATGCACATGTGAGCCCGCTTCCTTTCCTTTTTTGCAGTGTGACTAATATCTATCTGTCGAAGTTTCCAACGGATTTGGCCAGTCGCGAGGCTGGCATCATCGTCAAGGAGCATGCCCTGCGCACGCGCGCGTCAAGGCGGAGCGACTCGACCACAATGTCGCTGCGGACGGCCCTGCTCGTACTGGCCATCGTCCCCGGTGTCGCACTGGCCGCCCTCTGGGCCGTCACCAGTGGTCAGACTCTGCTCGACTTCCAAAGGCAAGCGGCTCAGGGGCTGTTGGCCCAGAAAGCCGGCCAGCCGTCCAACATCGTGTACTACAACCTGCAGGAGGAGCGGCGGCTGAGCGCCGAAGCTCTGGCCCGCCACGGAGGTGCCACCGACGCGCTGCGCAAGCAGCGCAAGCTGACCGACGAAGCGATCACCAGCTTCCAGTCCCTCTCGGACATCGCCACCGACGACGCCCCCGGTGAAGTCCGGGAGGCGGTCGTCAAGGCCCGTACGGCGATCACCCAACTCCCGGCCCAGCGCTCCCTCGTCGACGAGGGGGACGACGACCAGCAGAAGGCCGTGTACGGCTACTACACGGACCTGATCGCGGTCGACCTGAAGCTCTTCACCGCGCTCAGCCATGTGGACAACGGCGAGATCACCACGCTCTCGCAGCCGCTCGTCGACCTGTTCTGGGCCAAGGAGATGGTCTCGCGCTCCGACGCGCTGCTGGCCCGCGGCTGGTCCAAGGGCAAGCTGAGCACGGCCGACCTCCAGCAGGTCCGCGAGGCCGTTTCCGGCCAGTCCTTCCAGTACGCCAACAAGGTCGCCCCCTATCTCCCGGCGGACGAGCGGGCCATGTGGGACGCGATCTCCGGCAGTTCGGCCTGGAAGACCAAGACCCGGGTGGAGAACCAGGTCCTGCGGCCCGCCGATCCCGACAGCGCCGGCTTCGTCCGGCTCGGCGCCGACGAGAAGACCTGGCGCGGCGCGATGGACGAGCTCACGCCGCAGCTGATGAAGCTGATGGAGCACCGCACCGACCTGGTCGTCGCGAACGGCAAGGACAGTGTCCTCTCCCTGCTGATCAGGGTCGCCGTGACCTCGGTCGTCGGCCTTCTCGCCGTCATCGCCGTCATCTGGATCACCTGGCGTCTCACCCGGAACCTGCGCCGCCGGATCGGCCGGCTCCAGGAGCGGGCCGAGGAGCTGGAGAAGACCCTGCCCGACGTCGTCGAGCGGCTCGGCCAGGGCGAACGCATCGACGTCGAGGCCGAGGCCCGCGCGATCGGTCACGACCACAAGGAAGGCGGCAAGGCCGACGAGCTGACCCAGCTCGGCAACGCTCTCGACCTGGCCCGCACCAGTGCCCTCCAGGCGGCCGTCAAACAGGCCGACCAGCACCGCGGCTTCGAGCGGCTGCTGCAGCGCATCGCACGCCGCACCCAGCAGTTGATCGGCCAGCAGCTGAAGAAGCTGGACGAGCTGGAGCGCAAGCACGAGGACCCCGAGGTGCTCGACGGCCTCTTCGACCTCGACCACCTCACCGCCCGCCTCCGGCGCTACGAGGAGAACCTCGTGATCCTCGCCGGCGGCTCCCCGCACCGGCGCTGGCGCAAGCCCGTACCGCTGCTCGACGTCATGCGCTCCGCCCAGGGCGAGGTGCAGGACTACCAGCGCGTGGTGCTGGATCTCGACGGCGCGCCCTGGCTCGCGGAGCGGGCCGTCGGCCCCGTCTCCCATGTGCTGGCGGAGCTCATCGAGAACGCCCTCACCTTCTCCAAGCCGCCCAGCCCCGTCGAGGTCAGGGCGGCCCGGGTCAGCCGGGGCCTGGCCATCGAGGTCGAGGACCGCGGGCTCGGCATGGAGGACGACCAGCTCGCCGAGGCCAACGAGCTGATGAGCAGGCCGCCCCGGATGGACGTGCTGGCGCACGCCGACGACATCCGGCTCGGTCTGTACGTGATCGCGCGCCTCGCCGACCAGCACGGCCTGCGGGTGGAGTTCCGCCAGTCGGCCTTCGGCGGCACCCGGGTCGTCCTGCTCGTCCCCGAGGCGCTCACCGTTCCCGGCCCGCACTCCGGCCCGGTCGCCGTCCCCTCCCCCGAGGAAACGGCCGCCGCACCGGCACCGGAACCGGCACCGGAACCCGCACCGACCCGCGACACCGACGCGCTGCCCAGCCGCGGCCGCGGTCAGGCGCTCGCCGGAGTCACCGCGCTGCACGCCGCGGGAGCACCGTTCGAGACCGGCGGTACGCCCTACACGGTGGCGGACGAGCCCTTCCCCGACCGGGAGGAGCAGCCGCGGCCGGCCCCCGCCGAGCACCGTTTCGACGAGCAGGCGGCCGCGTACACCCCGTACCCGGACAGCACACCGGCCAGTACGTACGGCCAGGCCGTACCGGCGTCCCCGTACGGCGGCACGGACCGGAGCCCGTACGGCAACCCGGGCGACCGCCCGTACGGCGGCGGGTCCCACCAGGACACGTACGCCGATGCCGAGCAGCCGTACATGAAGGCCGAGGGCCAGTACCCGGTACCGCACCAGCCCTACCAGACGCCCCAGGAGCCGTACATGACTCCGCATCAGCCGTACCCGGGACCGTACGCGGCGGGCGTCCCCGACCGGACCGGCTTCCCGGTGCCCGGGCCCCGGCAGCCGGAACCGGCCGCCGGACACCCGGGGCGGCTCCCGGTGGCCGAACCCGACCATCCGGCTCCGCCGGCGGCGGGTACGACCGGACGGGAGAGCGGGCCGGGACGGCCCGCGCTGCCGGCCGCGCCCGCCACGGAACCCCCGTTGCCGCGCCGGGTCAGGCAGGCCAGCCTCGTGGACGAACTGCGGATCACGCCGTCCTCCGGGACCACCGCGTCCCCGTCGCCGGGCAGATCGGCCGATCCTCAGTCCCGTCCGGCCCCGCGCCGCGCCGGGGCTGCCATCGGAGCCTTCCAGCGCCGGTCCCGCGCTGCCCGCGCGACCGACGAGCCGCCGACGCAGCCCGCCCCTCCCGCCCCCCTCCCCACGAGAGAAGAACGGTCATGACACGCACTACCGCCACTCACCAGGACCTCGACTGGCTGCTCGACGGTCTGGTGGACTCGGTGGCCGAGACCCTGAACGCCGTGCTGCTGTCCGACGACGGTCTGGTGGTGAGCCACTCGCGCACCGTCGAGCGGTCCGACGCCGAGCGGCTGGCAGCCATCTGCACCGGCCAGCAGAGCCTGGCCCGCGGTGTGGGCCAGCTCTTCAACGGCGGCGACGTGCACCAGGTGATCGTCGAGCTGTCGGATCTGTGGCTCTTCATCATCTCCGCGGCCCAGGGCACGCACCTGGCCGTCGTCGCCTCCCAGGAGGTGGACGCCGAGATCATGTCGCTCGCCATGCACAACCTGGTCCAGCAGGTCGGCCAGAAGCTCAGCACCCCGGTGCGGGGCGACTTCAACGCCTTCGGCGGCGGGGACGGGCTGCACGCGTGACCCCGCACTGGGAGGACGAGGAGACGGAGGAGGACGGTGCGGGCACCATGGTGCGCCCGTACACCATCACCCGTGGCCGGACCGCTCCCGAGCGGGACGACTTCAGCCTCATCACCGTGCTGACGACCGCGCACGACCCGCGGGACGGACACGGCGCGCCGGTCCATCCGGGCAGGCTCCAGCCGGAGCACCGGATGATCCTGGAACGCTGTCTGCGTCCCGCCGCGGTCGCCGAGGTCTCCGCGGACCTCAACCTCCCGGTCTCGGTGACCAAGATCCTGCTGGCGGACCTGGTCGCCCAGGGCCTGCTGCTCGCCCGTGCGCCCCTTTCGGTGGCCCGGGCGGCCGGCGGTGCCGACATGGGAATGCTGGCCGCCCTTCGCGACGGACTCGGGAGACTCTGAGCCAAGATGACCATCAGTCAGGCGGCCCCCGCCGCTGTGAAAATCCTCGTCGCCGGCGGCTTCGGCGTCGGCAAGACCACGCTCGTGGGCGCGGTCAGCGAGGTCGCGCCCCTGCGCACCGAGGAGTTCTTGACCAAGGCCAGCATCGGCGTCGACGACCTGGCCGGTGTCGGACAGAAGGACACGACCACCGTGGCCCTGGACTTCGGCCGGATCACGGTCAGTCAGGAGCTCGTCGTCTACCTGTTCGGCACCCCGGGCCAGGAACGCTTCTGGTTCATGTGGAACGACCTGGTCAACGGAGCACTCGGCGGCGTCGTCATCGCCGACACGCGCCGGCTGGAGACCAGCTTCGCCTCGATCGACTTCTTCGAGAGCCGGGACATCCCGTTCGTCGTGGCGATCAACTGCTTCCACGGGCACAACAGCCGCACCCCGGACGAGGTCCGAGCGGCGCTCGACCTCGATCCGCATGTCCCCCTGCTGGTCGGTGACGTACGCGAGCGGTCATTCGGCCGTGACGTGCTGCTGGCCCTCGTGGACCACCTGATGAGCCTGCCCGTAGCGGCCGGCTGATCAGTTCCCCCGACACTTCGCACTTTTCCCCCACTGGAGGGAACCGATATGGCAACACCCCTGCGCGTCCTGATCCACGGCGGCGGCATCGGCGGGCTGACGCTCGCCACCGCCCTGGCCCGGCGCGGCCACACGGTCGAGGTCGCCGAACTCCGCGACGAGCTGGAGGCCCTGGGCGTCGGCATCATCCAGCCGTCCAACGCCCTGCACGTCATGCGGGAGATAGGGGTCCTCGACGACTGCCTCAAGGCGGGCTTCGAGTGGGAGATCCTGACCATCGCCGACCCGGCCGGCAACACCCTGGCCGAGATCCCGCAGCCCCGGATGGGCGACGCCCCGTCCAACAACGGCATCCCGCGCCCCGCGCTCTCCCAGATCCTCGGTGCCGCGGCCACGGCGGCCGGGGCGACGATCCGCTTCGGCACGACCATCGCCGAGCTCGCCGACGACGGCGAGGGCGTGGACGTCACACTGTCCGACGGGTCCGCCGCGCGCTGGGACCTGGTCGTCGGCTTCGACGGCATCGGCTCGCCGCTGCGCACCCGGCTGTACGGCGACCGCTACGTCCCGCAGTACACCGGCTTCGCCAACTGGCGGGTCACCGTTCCCCGTCAGGAGCAGGTCAAGGGCGTCGTCATGGGCTCCGCGGGCCAGGCCGCCAAGGCACTGCTCACCCCGATCACCGACGAGCTGATGTACCTGGGTGCGGTGTTCGCCGAGCCCGAGGACTTCCGGCCCGACGCGGAGAAGGCGCACGAGCAGCTCAAGGAGCGGCTGCCGATGTTCTCCGGCCCGGTCGCCGAGGCGCTCGCCGCCGTCACCGGACCCGAGGCCGTGGTGTACTCGCGGATCTCCCAGGTGACCGTCGAGGAGCCGTGGCACGTCGGCCGGGTGGTGCTGGCCGGTGACGCCGCGCACGCGAGCACCCCGCACCTCGCCCAGGGTGCGGCGATGGCCGTGGAGGACGCGCTGGTGCTCGCCGAGTCGCTGGACGCCGAGGCGGACGTCGCGGCCGCGCTGGACGTCTGGGAGGCCCGTCGGCGCCCGCGCGCGATGTGGGTGCAGGCCCTGTCGCACGCCGTGCTCAAGCAGGAGACGGGCGGGGAGACGACGCCCGAGGAGGACGAGCTGCTGAAGGTCGGCATCCCGGGTGCGGCGCACGTGCTGGTCCAGCCGTACTAGGACGCGTGCTTCGCACGTAGCGCCGTCCGCCCCGAACGCCCTGTGGGGCCCGGATTCCCGGGCCCCACAGGGCGTTCGTGCGATCAGGGCAGGACCGCCACCCCGTCTATCTCGACCAGGGCCTGTTCGTCCCAGAGCCGCACGGCCCCGATGACGGCCATCGCCGGGTAGTCGCGGCCGGCGAGCCGCCGCCAGATCCGGCCCAGTTCGGCTGCGTGCGCCCGGTAGTCGGCGACATCGGTGGCGTAGACCGTGACGCGTGCCAGGTCGGCGGGCGCGCCCCCGGCCGCGCGCAGGGCGCCGAGCAGATTGGTGAGCGCGGTGGTGAACTGCTCGGGCAGGGTGGATCCGACGATGTCGCCGCGCCGGTCCAGGGCGGTCTGTCCGGCGAGGAAGACGAGCTGGCTGCCGGTGGCGGTGACCGCGTGCGAGAAGCCCGCGGGCGGTGAGAGTTCGGCGGGGTTGATCCGGTGGATCGGGCTCATGCGGACGGCTCCCGGTTCGCGTACAGCTCCTTGGCGATGATGGTGCGCTGCACCTCGCTGGCGCCCTCGTAGATGCGCGGCGCGCGGACCTCGCGGTAGAGGTGTTCGAGCAGATGGCCGCGGCGCAGGGCGCGGGCGCCGTGCAGCTGGACGGCGGTGTCCACGACGTACTGCGCGGTCTCCGTGGCGTACAGCTTCGCCATGGCCGCCCGCCGCGGGACGCCCGGCTCCCCCGCGTCGTACGCGGCGGCGGCCGCGTACACGAGCAGCCGGGCGGCCTCGGTGCGGGTGGCCATCTCCGCGACCTGGTGGGAGACGGCCTGAAGGTCGCTCAGCGGCCCGCCGAACGCGGTGCGGGTGGCGGTGTGTTCCACGGTGGCGTCGAGCGCGGCGCGGGCCATGCCGAGGGCGAAGGCGCCGACGCTGGGCCGGAAGAGGTTGAGGGTGTTCATGGCGACCCGGAAGCCCCGGTCCGGTTCGCCCAGCACGTCGTCCGGGGTGACCGGGACCCCGTCGAAGCGGAGGGCGCCGATCGGGTGCGGGGAGAGCATGTCCAGAGCGGTGCCGGTCAGGCCGGGGCGGTCGGCGGGGACCAGGAACGCGGTGACGCCGCGTGCTCCGGCGCCCTGCATCGTCCGGGCGAAGACGGTGTAGAAGTCCGCCTCCGGGGCGTTGGAGATCCAGCACTTCTCGCCCGTCAGCCGCCAGCCGTCCGGCGCGGGTACGGCGTCCAGGGCCAGGGCCGCCGCGTCGGATCCGGCCCCCGGCTCGCTGAGCGCGAAGGCGGCTACGGCGCGGCCCGCGCGGATCCCGGGGAGCCAGCGCTCGCGGTGGGCGGGGGTGCCCGCCTGCACGATCGGGTACGTCCCGAGGCCCTGGAGCGCCAGGGCGGTCTCGGCCTCCGTGCAGCCGCGGGCGAGCGATTCGCGCAGCAGGCACAGGTCGAGGGCGCCGGAACCGAGCAGCCGGTCCAGCAGCCCGAGCTCGCCGAGCGCCGCCACCAGCGGGCGGTTGACGTGCCCCGGCTCGCCCTTCTCGGCGAGCGGGCGCAGCCGCTCATCGGCCAGGGTGCGCAGCTCCTCGCACCAGGCGGTCTGTGCCGGATCGAGCGAGAATGCCGTCATACCGGCGCCTCTCCTGTCGAAAGTCCCGGTGCCGTCCCGTCCGGGACCGGGACTTTATCGCGGACCGTTGACTACCGTCACCCAAACGATACGCTCCAAGGGCGACAAGGGGGCGATCCTTCATGGAACCGAATACCTCAGCGCACATCGACAGCTTCACCAGGGAACATCTGCCACCCGCCGACCAGTGGCCGGAACTGGTCTTCGACCTGCCCGGGCTGCACTACCCGGACCGGCTCAACTGCGCCGCGGAACTCCTGGACCGCACGGCCGAGCGCTTCGGGCCCGGCAGGCCCGCGTTCCGTACGCCCGACGGCGGGGTCCTGAGCTACGGGGAGCTGCGGGACCTGGTCGACCGGATCGCCCATGTCCTCACCGCGGACCTGGGCGTCGTACCCGGCAACCGCGTGCTGCTGCGCGGGCCCACCACGCCGCACCTCGCCGCCTGCTGGCTGGCGGTGCTGAAGGCCGGCGCGGTCGCCGTCACCGTACTGGCCCAGCAGCGGGCGGCCGAACTCGCCACGATCTGCTCGATCGCCCGCGTCAATCATGCGCTGTGCGACGTCCGGTCCCTCGACGACCTCGCGAAGGCTGAGGTCCCGGGGCTGCGGATCACGGCATACGGCGGCGACGCACCCGACGATCTGCTGCGGCTCGCCGCTGCCCGGCCGGGTCCGTACCCGGCCGTGGACACCGCGGCGGACGACGTGGCGCTGATCGCGTTCACCTCGGGGACCACCGGACGCCCCAAGGGCTGCATGC
This sequence comes from Streptomyces sp. NPDC091416, assembly GCF_044756845.1. Taxonomy (NCBI): domain Bacteria; kingdom Bacillati; phylum Actinomycetota; class Actinomycetes; order Kitasatosporales; family Streptomycetaceae; genus Streptomyces; species Streptomyces sp. NPDC091416. Next base: position 37,617 of record NZ_JBIVTU010000005.1, on the reverse strand, counting down.
ATCTGCACCGCGATGTGCTGGCCGTGGCGGACACCTTCTCCCGGCATGTCCTGCGGCCGGAGCCCGACGACGTCTTCGCCGGCAGTCCGCCGCTCGGCTTCACCTTCGGGCTCGGCGGTCTGGTGGTCTTCCCGCTGCGGGCGGGCGCGTCGGCGCTGCTGCTGGAACAGGCGGGCCCCAAGCAACTGCTGCCCGCCCTGGCCGAGCACCGGGTCTCGGTGCTGTTCACCGCGCCGACCGCCTACCGCGTGATGCTCGACCAGCTCGACGGCCACGACCTCTCCGCGCTCCGCCGCTGCGTGTCCGCGGGTGAGAACCTGCCCGTGGCGACCTGGCACTCCTGGTACGAGCGCACCGGACTGAGGATCATCAACGGCATCGGCGCCACCGAGCTGCTGCACATCTTCGTCTCCGCCGCCGACGACGCCATCCGCCCCGGCACCACCGGCCTCCCGGTCCCCGGCTGGCAGGCCAGGGTGGTGGACGCCGACGGCGAACCGGTGCCGGACGGTGAGCCGGGACTGCTCGCGGTACGCGGTCCGGTCGGCTGCCGCTACCTCGCCGACGAGCGGCAGCGGGAGTACGTACGGCACGGCTGGAACCTCACCGGCGACACCTATGTGCGTGACGCGGACGGCTACTTCCGCTACGTGGCCCGCGCCGACGACATGATCATCTCCTCCGGCTACAACATCGCGGGCCCGGAGGTCGAGGACGCCCTGCTCCGCCACCCCGAGGTGGCGGAGGCCGCGGTGGTGGGCCGTGCGGACGAGCTGCGGGGCCGGATCGTCGCAGCGTACGTGGTGCGCCAGGAGGGCTCGGCCCTGACGGCCGACGCGCTGCGCCTCTTCATGCGCTCCGAGCTGGCCCCGCACAAATGCCCCCGCCTCATCACGTTCCTGCCCACACTCCCCCGTACCGAGACCGGAAAGCTGCAGCGGTTCCGGCTCCGCGCGGACGGACCCGGTGCGGACCCCGGCACACCGGGCCGAGAATGATCACATGGTCGAACCGCACACTCCCCGCTCGCTGATCGTCACCCTCTACGGTGCGTACGGCCGCACCCCGGGCGACGCCCCGATCCCGGTGGCGGAACTCGTCCGGCTGCTCGGCGCGGTCGGGGTCGAGGCCCCCGCCGTACGGTCCTCCGTCTCCCGGCTGAAGCGGCGGGGGCTGCTCGTCGCGGCCCGGACGCCGGGCGGGTCCGCCGGGTACGCGCTCTCGGCCGACGCGCGCCAGCTGCTCGACGACGGGGACCGGCGGATCTACCGGCATCCGGACCCGCGCATCGAGGACGGCTGGGTGCTCGCCGTGTTCTCCGTGCCGGAGGCCGAGCGCCACAAGCGGCACCTGCTGCGCTCACGGCTGTCCGGGCTCGGCTTCGGCACCGCCGCACCCGGCGTGTGGATCGCGCCCGCCGCGCTGTACGAGGAGACGCGGCACACGCTGGAGCGCCTGGACCTCACCGCGTACGTGGAACTCTTCCGCGGCGACCACCTGGGTTTCGCGGCCACCGGGGATTCGGTGGCGCGCTGGTGGGACCTGGACGCCGTGGCCCGGCTGCACGAGGGCTTCCTGGAGCGGCACGAGCCGGTGCTGCAGTCCTGGGAGGCGCGCCCGGACGCGGCGCCGGATCCGGAGACGGCGTACCGCGACTACCTGATGGCGCTGGACTCCTGGCGGCAGGTGCCGTACGCGGACCCGGGGCTGCCGGCGGAGCTGCTTCCGCCGACGTGGCCGGGCGGGAGGTCGGCGCAGGTGTTCGGGCTGCTGCACGAGCGGTTGCGGGATGCGGGGGCGGAGTTCGTACACGGATAAACCCGGTGACCCTGCCGCGGTGGGCCCGGCAGAATGCCGGTGCATGACCTGGACCTTCACGGACGACGTCGACCTCTTCCTCGCCACGGCCGGCCCCTCGCTGAGCGCCAGACCTGCCGAGAGCACGGTCATGCTGACCGTCACGGCGGCCCTGCGCCGCCACGGGCCCCGCGCCTACGGCGACCACGCACCGGTACTCGGCTGGTGGCGCGGCACCGACGGCGAGGTGGCGGGCACCCTGCTCCACACGCCGCCCTACCCCGCGACGCTGAACGCGGTCGTCCCCGAGGCGGTCGCCCCGCTGATGGCCGCCCGCCGGCTGACCCGGGTCAACGCCGACCGGGCCACCGCCCGGGCGGTGGCGGCCCACTGGCCGGGACACCGCGTCGACGAGGAACAGCGCCTGTACCGGCTGGGCGAGCTGACCCCGCCGTCGCCCGCGCCCGGTGGCCGGGCGCGGGCAGCGACCGGGGCGGACCGGGAGCTGCTGTTGCGCTGGTACGCCGCGTTCTCCGCCGAGATCGGCGGTCCGGGCGGATCCGGCGCACGTCACGGGCGGGTGGTCGACGAGCGGACGGCGGAGGGCCGGCTGACGCTCTGGGAGCACGAGGGCGTCCCCGTGTCGATGGCGGGCATCTCGCCGCGGATCGCGGGCACCGCGCGCGTCGCTCCCGTCTACACGCCACCGGAGCACCGCAGCCGGGGCTATGCGGCGGCCGTGACCGCGGAGGTGAGCGGCGCGGCGCGGGCCGCGGGTGCGGACGAGGTGCTGCTCTTCACCGACCTGGCGAACCCGACGAGCAACGGCGTGTACACCCGCATCGGCTTCCGGGCCGTCTCGGACCGGCTGGTGGTCAGCGCGGAGGAGAGCGATGGCTGACGCGGCGGAACCCCGGTGGCTGGTCGCGGCGAACGTCGTGCGGTGGCGGCGGTACGGGGATCTGGGCCAGGAGTTCCGGCCCGGCACGAAGGCGTTCCGGGGCGGGGCGAAGGTCTACGTCGTGGACACCCATCCCGGGACGGGCAATGAGCAGCTGACGGCGGTGGGCCACGGCCGGCACACCGGACGGTGGATCACCATCGACACCGGAACCCGGCACCTGCACACCTTCCGGCCCCGGTTGGTATACGCCCCGGCCGTCCTCGAGCGGTGTGCGGCCATGCCGGTGCGGACGCGTGAGGAGGCCGCCGAGCTGGCGGAACAACTGGACCGGACCGCCCGTCTGGCGCGCCGCACCCATCACGCCGGCCCGCACCCCGACCCGTGCCTCTGCCACGCGTGCCTGCCGCTCAGTCCAGGGTGAGCCGCGGTTTCGGTGCGTCCGTGCGGCCCGTCGGCGGGGTGCGGCTGCCCGCGCGGTACGGGAGCGGCCACGGAGCGCCGGGGCCGGAGTAGCCCTGGCCGGCCGCCGCGTGGAGTGTCCAGTGCGGGTCGTACAGATGCGGGCGGGCCAGCGCGCAGAGGTCGGCGCGGCCCGCGAGCAGCAGGGAGTTGACGTCGTCCCAGGAGGAGATGGCGCCCACCGCGATGACGGGCACACACAGGGTGTTGCGGATGCGGTCCGCGTACGGGGTCTGGTACGAGCGGCCGTACTCGGGCCGTTCGGAAGGGACGACCTGTCCGGTGGAGACGTCGATGGCATCGGCTCCGTGCGCGACGAAGGCGCGGGCGATCTCGACGGCGTCCTCGCCCGTCGTCCCGCCCTCGGCCCAGTCGGTCGCGGAGATCCGGACGGTCATCGGCCGGTCGTCGGGCCACCGTTCACGGACCGCGTCGAAGACCTCCAGCGGGAAGCGGAGCCGGTTGGCCAGGGTGCCGCCGTACGCGTCGGTGCGGTGGTTGGTGAGCGGGGAGAGGAAGCCGGAGAGCAGATAGCCGTGGGCGCAGTGCAGTTCCAGGAGGTCGAACCCGCTGGCTCCGGCGCGTGCTGCGGCGGACGCGAACTGTTCGCGTACGGCGTCCAGGCCGGCGCGGTCCAGGGCGTGCGGGGTCTGGTTGACACCCGGTGCGTACGGGAGGGCGGAGGCGGCGGCGAGGGGCCAGTTGCCGTCGTCGAGCGGCTGGTCGATGCCCTCCCACATGAGCTTGGTGGAACCCTTGCGGCCGGAGTGGCCCAGCTGGATCCCGATCGCGGTGCCGGGCGACGCGGTGTGCACGAAGCCGGTGACGCGGGACCAGGCGGCGGCCTGCTCGTCGGTGTAGAGGCCGGTGCAGCCCGGGGTGATGCGGCCCTCGGGGCTCACGCACACCATCTCCGTCATGACCAGCCCGGCGCCGCCGAGCGCCCTGGCGCCCAGATGGACGAGGTGGAAGTCGCCGGGGACGCCGTCGGTGGCCGAGTACATGTCCATGGGCGACACGACGACGCGGTTGCGCAGCTCCAGGCCCCGCAGCCGCAGCGGGGTGAACATCGGCGGTGTGCCGGGGGCGCAGCCGAACTCGTCCTCGACGGCCGCGGTGAACGAGGCGTCGCGCAGCCGCAGGTTGTCGTGGGTGACGCGGCGGCTGCGGGTGAGGAGGTTGAAGGCGAACTGGCGGGGCGGCTGGTCGACGTATCCGCCCAGCTCCTCGAACCAGCGCAGGCTGGCAGCGGCGGCGCGCTGGGTCGACTCGACGACGGGCCGGCGCTCGCTCTCGTACGCGGCGAGGGCCGCGGGCAGGTCCGGCTGCTCCTCGATGCAGGCGGCCAGGGCGAGGGCGTCCTCGACGGCGAGTTTGGTGCCGGAACCGATGGAGAAGTGCGCGGTGTGGGCGGCGTCGCCGATGAGGACCGTGTTCCCGTGCGACCAGTGCGCGTTGACGACGGTGCGGAAGGTCAGCCAGGAGGAGCGGTGGGAGCGCAGCGGGCGGTGGCCGAGGGCGTCGGCGAAGATCTTGGCGCACTGCCGGGTCGACTCGGCTGGGTCGCAGGTGTCGAATCCGGCCGCGCGCCAGACCTCTTCGCGCATCTCGACGATGACGGTCGAGGCGTCGGGAGAGAAGGGGTAGGCGTGCAGTTGCATCACGCCGTACGCGGTCTCGGCGGTCTCGAAACGGAAGGCGTCCAGGGCGAAGTCCGCGGCGAGCCAGATGTACCGGCAGCGGTGGGCGGTGATGTGCGGCCCGAAGCGGTCCGCGTGGGCGTCGCGGGTCCGGCTGTGGACGCCGTCGGCCGCGATCACCAGGTCGTGGGAGGCGGCCAGTTCGCCGGCGGGCGGCGCCTCCTCGCGGAAGCGGAGGCTGACCCCGAGACCGGCGCAGCGCTCGTGCAGGATCTCCAGGAGCCGGCGCCTGCCGAGCGCCGCGAAGCCGTGGCCGCCCGAGGTCTGGGTGTGGCCGCGGTGGACGATGTCGATGTCGTCCCAGCGGACGAACTCGCGCTGGAGTGCGGCGTGGACGACGGGGTCGGCGTGCTCGATGCCGCCGAGTGTCTCGTCGGAGAGGACGACGCCGAAGCCGAAGGTGTCGTCGGGCGCGTTGCGCTCCCAGAGGGTGATCTCGCGCTCCGGGCCGAGCCGCTTGAGCAGGGCCGCGGCGTACAGCCCGCCGGGTCCGCCGCCGATGACGGCGATCCGGCGGGGTGCGGACGCACGGCCGTCGCGGCGCGAGGAGTCGGACGGAATCACCCCGGTCACCGGCCCTGCCATTTCGGCGGCCGCTTCTCGGTGAAGGCGGCGTGGAACTCGGCGTAGTCCTCGCCGTGCATCAGCAGGGCCTGGGTGGCGGCGTCCATCTCCACGGAGGCGGCCAGCGGCATGTCGAGTTCGGCGGTGAGCAGCGCCTTGGTCTGGGCGAGGGCGAGCGCGGGTCCGTCGGCGAGGCGCCGGGCGAGCGCCGCGGCCCGCTCGTCGGCCCCGCCCTCCTCGGCCAGTTCGCTGATCAGCCCGATCCGTTCGGCCTCGGGGGCGCGGACGGGATCACCCAGCATGAGCAGCCGGGTGGCGTGGCCGAGGCCGACGACCCTGGGCAGCAGATACGCCGCGCCCATGTCACCGCCGGAGAGCCCTACGCGGGTGAAGAGGAAGGCGAACTTCGCCGAGGGGTCGGCGACCCGGAAGTCCGCGGCGAGCGCGAGCACGGCGCCCGCCCCGGCGGCGACTCCGTGCACGGCCGCGACGACGGGGAACGGGCACTCCCGCAGGGCCCGTACCACCTGCCCGGTCATCCGGTTGAAGTCCAGCAGTTGCGCGGTGTCCATCGCGAGTGTGGCGCCGATGATCTCGTCCACATCGCCGCCCGAGCAGAACCCGCGGCCCTCTCCGGCCAGCACGAGCGCACGCACGGAGCGTTCCCGCGCAAGCTCGGCCAGCAGGTCGCGCAGATCCGCGTAGGCGCCGAAGGTCAGCGCGTTCAGCTTGTCGGGCCGGGCGAGAGTGACGGTGGCGACGCCGTCCCGCACCGAGACGCGCAGATGGCGCCAGTTCTCCGTGTGGGAAGCGGAGCTGGGAAACGGACTCATCGAGGGTGTCCCCTTCGGCCGTCGGGCTGCTGCCTGGCCCCGAATTTATCACCTGTACGTGACCTCCGTCACGAGTACGCGATAGGCGCGGCACGGGAAGCAGTGACGAACGTCCCGTTCGCACCGGTCGGCAGCCCCTTGCCCGTGTCATGGGGATTCGTAAGGTTGAAGCCAAGAAGTTCTGAGCTCCGGAACCCTTGGGCCCAGGACTGTCCACGCTCTCCCGAACGGAAGCCCGCCGTGCCGTCCGATGCCCCCGCACCCGCCGTCTGGCGCGTCGCGCTGCCGCATTCCGCGGCCGCAGTGCCGATCGCCCGGGCGCTGATCCGTTCGGTGCCGGCATCCATCGACCCGGACGCGGGCTCCGGCGCATCCGTCGACAGCGACACCGCCGAGCTGCTGACCGCGGAACTGGTCGCCAACGCCGTGGAGCACACCCCCGGCGACGAGCCCGTCGAGTTGGTGGTGGAGCTCCTGCCGACCGGCTGGCAGGTGGAGGTGCACGACGGCGATCCGGCCCCGCCGGGCGATCTCTCCCGCCCGGAGCCGGACTCCATGCCCGACCCGTGGCAGGAGCACGGGCGCGGGCTGCTGCTGATCCGTACCCTCAGCCTGTCCTGCGGCCACCGCACGACGGAGCGCGGCAAAGCGGTGTGGTTCACCCTGCCGTCACCCGCCCGGCCCGCCTCCGACCGGGCGCACTCCTGACCGGGCGGCCCGTCAGGCTCCGGTCCGGTGCGCCAGCCGTGAACGGCTGCGCCCGTAGCCGGCGTACACCGCCGCGCCGACGGCCAGGAACACGGCGAACTGCACCCAGGTCGACCATCCGGTCCCGTACATCAGATACACGCAGAAGGCGACGCCGAGCAGCGGGCTGAGCGGGTAGAGCGGCACCCGGAACGAGGCCTTCACCTCCGGATTGCGGCGGCGCAGCACGATCACCGCGACGTTCACGGCGACCATCGTGGCCAGCGTCCCGATGGTGGTCAGGTTCACCACGACGTCGAGCGAGGAGAAGGCGGCCGGGACGGCGAAGACGACGGCGACGATCCAGGTGTTGGCGACCGGTGTCGCGGTCCGGGGCGAGACGCGTTCGAAGACCCGCGGGACCAGGCCGTCGCGCGACATCGACATCAGGATGCGGGTCTGTCCGTACATGACGGCGAGCACGACCGAGGCGATGGCGACGATCGCGCCGAACGCGATGATTCCGCCACCGACGGTCGAGTCGGTGACCTGGTCGACGATGAGGGACAGCGCGGCCGGCTTGTCGGAGACGGCGTCCGGTCCCAGGGCGCCGATCGCGGCGAGGGCGACCGCACAGTAGAGCAGGGTGACCAGGCCGATGCAGATCATGATCGCGATCGGGATGTTGCGCCGCGGATTCCTGACCTCCTCGCCCGCGGTGGTGATGGCGTCGAAGCCGATGTACGAGAAGAACGCCAGCGACGCGCCCGCGGTGACGCCGCCCGGGCCGTGGGCCAGGAACGGTGTGAGGTTGTCGTGCTCGAACGCGGTGAAGGCGATCACGCAGAACATGAGCAGGATGGCGATCTTGAGGACGGCCATCGCTGCCGTGGCCCCGGCGCTCTCCCGGATGCCGCGCACCAGCAGGGTCGCGGCCATCATCACCACGAGCACGGCGGGCAGGTTGATCACCCCGCCGTCGCCGGGGCCGGCGGAGAGCGCGGCCGGCAGCTGCCACCCGAAGAGGCTGTCGAGCAGTTCGTTGACGTACTGGCTCCAGCCCACTGCCACGGCCGATACCGATACGCCGTACTCCAGGAGAAGGCACCAGCCCACGAGGAAGGCGGCGCGCTCGCCGAGGGTGGCGTAGGCGAAGGAGTACGAGCTGCCGGAGACCGGAATCGCGCTGCCCAGCTCGGCGAACGAGAACGCGGTGAAGATGCAGGTGACGGCCGCGAGGACGAAGGACAGCACGACGGCGGGACCGGCCTCGGCGACGCTGTCGGACAGGCCGACGAAGATCCCGGTGCCGACGACGGCGCCGACCCCGAAGCACACCAGCTGGAAGAGGCCCATGGTGCGCCTGAGCCCGTGGCCCTCCAGGTCCGCCCCGGACTCGGCGATCAGCTGGTGCGGGTCCTTGACGCGGCGCGGCGGGCCGGGGAGGCGCAGGGGGCTCACGGCGTGGTCTCATCTCTGGCGGTGCAGGTGGGGGGTGGGGGTCGCGGCGACGGCAGTGGGGGCCGGTCGCCGGACACGAAAATGGGGTTCGAGCGTGCGAGCTCGAACCCCACCAACGGGGACCATACTAGGCACCAACGCGCATGTTCACCCAATTGGGTGCATGACCATGCGGTACGACCGTGTCAGCGCGTGGCCATCGTCGCCACCAGCACGGCCTTGATCGTGTGCATCCGGTTCTCCGCCTCGTCGAAGACGACGGAGTGCGCGGACTCGAAGACCTCGTCGCTGACCTCCAGCTCGGTGAGGCCGTGCCGGGCGTGGATCTCCCGGCCCACCTTGGTGCCGAGGTCGTGGAAGGCCGGGAGGCAGTGCAGGAACTTCACGGCGTCGTTGCCGCTGGCCCGCAGGACGTCCATGGTGACGGCGTACGGCGCGAGGGCGGCGATGCGCTCGTCCCAGACCTCCTTGGGCTCACCCATCGAAACCCAGACGTCGGTGGCGACGAAGTCGGCGCCGCGTACTCCTTCGGCGACGTCCTCCGTGAGCGTGACCGTCGCCCCGCTCGCTCCGGCGAGCTCGCGGGCCTGCGCGACGACGGCTTCGGCGGGCCAGTAGGCCTTCGGCGCGACGATCCGTACGTCCATGCCCAGCAGGGCGCCGGTGACGAGGTAGGAGTTGCCCATGTTGAACCGGGCGTCGCCGAGGTAGGCGAAGGCGATCCGCTCCAGCGGCTTCTCGCTGTGCTCGGTCATCGTGAGGACGTCGGCGAGCATCTGGGTGGGGTGCCAGTCGTCGGTGAGCCCGTTGAAGACGGGCACGCCGCCGTGGGCCGCCAGCTCCTCCACGGCCTCCTGGCTGTCGCCGCGGTACTCGATCCCGTCGAACATCCGGCCGAGGACACGGGCGGTGTCCTTCACGGACTCCTTGTGCCCCATCTGGGAGCCGGAGGGGTCCAGGTAGGTGGTGGAGGCGCCCTGATCGGCGGCGGCCACCTCGAACGCGCAGCGGGTGCGGGTCGAGGTCTTCTCGAAGATCAGCGCGATGTTCCGGCCGCGCAGCCGCTGGACCTCGGCTCCCGCCTTCTTCGCCGCCTTGAGCTCGGCGGCCAGAGCGATCAGGCCGCGGAACTCCTCGGCCGTGAAGTCCAGCTCCTTGAGGAAGTGGCGGCCTGCGAGGTCTATGGCCATGGTGACTGCTCCTGGGTCGGACGGGGCGCATACGGTAACCCTGGAAGTCTATACGATGCAACGCATCGCTATACAGAGCGTCCGAGGCTCCCGCCCTGACCTCGCAGCGCCGCACCGGCGTCGCGCGCCCCGCCCGGGGCGTTCCGTCCCGGTCGGGCCGGCCCCCGCGAAGCCAGCATGATCCGGTCGAGCGGCGCTACACCGGGTCCCGGACCACCGGGCAGCTCATGCAGCGCGGGCCGCCGCGTCCCCGGCCCAGTTCGCTGCCGCGGATCTCGATGACCTCGATGCCTTCCTTGCGCAGGTGGGTGTTGGTGGTGGCGTTGCGCTCGTAGGCGACGACGACGCCCGGCTCGACGGCCAGGACGTTGCAGCCGTCGTCCCACTGCTCGCGTGCGGCAGCGTGCACGTCCTGGGTGGCGGTGAGGACCCGGATCGACTCCAGGCCCAGCGCCTGGGCGATGGCGCGGTGCATGTGCTCGGGCGGATGGTCGGTGACGTTGAGATCGCGCGGCCCGTCCCCGGGTTCGATGGTGTACGAGCGGAGCATGCCCAGGCCCGCGTATTTGGTGAACGTGTCCCCGTCGACCATCGTCATCACGGTGTCGAGGTGCATGAACGCCCGGCTCTTGGGCATGTCGAGCGCCACGATCGTCCGGGCGGATCCGGCGTCGAAGAGACCGCGGGCCAGCATCTCCACCGCCTGCGGGGTGGTGCGCTCGCTCATTCCGATGAGCACGGCCCCCCGCCCGATGACGAGGACGTCGCCGCCCTCGATGGTGGACGGGTAGTCGTCCTGCCCCTCCGACCAGTGGTGGAAGGCCCCGGCGTCGGGGCCCGTGAAGAGCGGGTGGTGGCGGTAGATCGCCTCGAAGTGGACGGTCTCGCGCTGGCGGGCGGGCCACCGCATGGCGTTGATGGAGACCCCGTCGTAGATCCAGGCCGAGGTGTCCCGGGTGAAGAGGTGGTTGGGCAGCGGTCCGAGCAGGAAGTCGTCCAGGTCCATCACGTGGAAGCGCACGGAGGTCGGCTCGCTGTACCGCTCCAGGAACTCCCGTTTGGTCATCCCGCCGACCAGTGCCTCGCACAGGTCGGCGGTGGACAGGTCCTCGAAGGCGGCCCGCAGATGCTCGGTGGCCAGCGGTCCGTACTCCTTCTCCTCAAAGACCCGGTCCAGCACGAGCCGCCGGGCCACGGGAATCTCCAGCGACTCCCGGAGCAGGTCGCCGAAGAGATGCACCTCCACGCCCCGGTCGCGCAGCACGTCCGCGAAGCCGTCGTGCTCCTCGCGGGCCCGGCGCACCCAGAGCACGTCGTCGAAGAGCAGCTCACCCCGGTTCTCCGGGGTGAGCCGTTTCAGTTCCAGATCGGGGCGGTGCAGGATGACGCGGCGCAGCCGCCCGGCCTCGGAGTCGACATGGAATCCCATGCCCTCATCCTCACCGCGCGGGACGGTGTTCACCCGGCGAATCGCCAGCCGGTTCCGCTGCCGGGCCGCAACCGCGAACGGTTCCGGCCCGGCAGCGCGCGTCACAGCCGCGGGTCCACCGGCTCCGACTCCAGCGCCAGGACCGCGAACACAGCCTCGTGGACCCGCCACAGCGGCTCCCCGTCGGCCAGCCGGTCCAGCGCCTCCAGGCCCAGGGCGTACTCGCGCAGGGCGAGCGACCGCTTGTGGCCGAGGAAGCGGCCGCGCAGCCGGTCCAGGTTCTCCGGGCGGGTGTACTCGGGGCCGTAGATGATCCGCAGGTACTCCCGGCCACGCACCTTGATGCCGGGCTGGACGAGGCGGTCCTTGCCGTCCCTGACGAGCGCGCCGAGCGGCTTGACGACCATGCCCTCGCCGCCGCGGCCGGTCATCTCCAGCCACCAGTCGACACCCGAGCGGACCGAGGCCTCGTCGGCTGTGTCGACGACGAGCCGCCGGGTCACCTGGAGCAGCCCGGTGGGGTCGTGCTCCACCAGCCGGTCCAGCCAGGCCAGTTGCTCGTCATGGGGTACGGATGCGAGCGAGCGGCCCTGCACGGCGAGGATCTGGAAGGGCGCCAGGCGTACCCCCTCCAGTCCTTCCGTGCTCCAGCAGTAGCGGCGGTAGGCCTCGGTGAACGCCGCCGCGTCCTCGGCCCGGCTCCGCTGCCGGTCGGCGAGCGCGCCGACGTCGACACCGCGTGCCGCCGCTGCCGCGAGCGCCCCGGCGGCCGGGGGGAAGACGGCTCCCGACGCCGCGCCGACCGCCGCGTACTGCGAGCGGAGCAGCCCGGCGGCCTTCAGGGACCAGGGCATCAGCTCGGCGTCGAGCAGCACCCAGTCGGTGTCCCACTCCTCCCAGAGTCCGGCGGCGGTGACGGCCTGGCGCAGCCGGCCGAGCACGGCCTCGGTGAGCGCGGGGTCGTCGAGGAACGGCCGTCCGGTGCGCGTGTGCAGCGCACCCGTCGGGCCGCCCTTGCCGGAGTCCCCTGTCCCGATACCACCGGTCCCCAAGCCACCGGTCCCGAAGTCACCGGCCCCGAAGTCACCGGTCCCGAACCGGCTCCGTGCCGCTTCCGCGTCACGGCAGACCAGGGCCACGGCCCGGGAGCCCATGTGCTTCTCCTCGCACACGACCTTGGCCACGCCGTCCGCCCGGTACTGCGCGAACGCCTCGGCCGGATGCTCCAGATAGCCCTCCTCCTGCGAGGTGGCCGTCGGTGCCATGGTCGGCGGAAGGTAGGCGAGCAGCCGGGGGTCGACGGCGAACCGGCTCATGACCTCCAGCGCCGCCGCCGCGTTCTCCTCCCGCACCGCGACCCGGCCCATGTGGCGCGTCTCCACGATCCGGCGGCCCTGCACATCGGAGAGGTCCAGCGGCCGGCCCTCCCGGCCCCCCGGCGCCTCGGTGGTGAGCGGCTTCACCGGCTCGTACCAGACCTGCTCGGCCGGTACGTCGACGAGCTCGCGCTCCGGCCAGCGCAGCGCGGTCATCTTCCCGCCGAACACGGCGCCCGTGTCCAGGCAGATGGTGTTGTTGATCCAGGAGGTGGTCGGCACGGGGGTGTGGCCGTAGACCACGGTGGCCCGGCCCCGGTAGTCCTCCGCCCACGGGTAGCGCACCGGAAGCCCGAACTCGTCGGTCTCGCCGGTGGTGTCGCCGTAGAGGGCGTGCGAGCGGACCCGCCCGGAGGTGCGTCCGTGGTACTTCTCGGGCAGGCCGGCGTGGCAGACGACCAGCTTGCCGTCGTCCAGCACGTAGTGGCTGACGAGCCCGTCGATGAACTCCCGCACCCGGCCCCGGAATTCCGGGTCCTTGGCGTCCTCCCGCTCCAGCTGCTCGATCGTCTCGGCGAGTCCGTGGGTCTGCTGGACCTTGCGGCCCTTGAGGTAACGGCCGAGCTTGTTCTCGTGGTTGCCGGGAACGCAGAGGGCGTTGCCGTCCGCGACCATGGCCATGACGCGGCGCAGCACACCCGGGCTGTCGGGCCCTCGGTCGACGAGGTCGCCGACGAACACCGCCGTGCGCCCTTCGGGGTGCGCGCCGTCCACGTATCCGAGCTTGCCGAGCAGCGTCTCCAGCTCGGAGCTGCAGCCGTGGATGTCTCCGATGATGTCGAAGGGGCCGGTGAGGTGGCGGAGGTCGTTGTAGCGGCGCTCCAGAACCACTTGCGCGTGCTCGGCCTCCTCCTCGGTGCGCAGGACGTGGACCTTGCGGAAGCCCTCGCGCTCCAGGCCGCGCAGCGAACGGCGCAGCTCCCGGCGGTGGCGCTGGACGACGTGGCGGGGCATGTCGGCACGGTCCGGACGGGCCGCGTTGCGGGCGAGGCAGACCTCTTCGGGCAGGTCGAGGACGATCGCGATGGGCAGCACGTCGTACTCCCGGGCCAGCTGCACGAGCTGGCGGCGGCTCTCCGGCTGGACATTGGTGGCGTCGACGACGGTCAGCCGCCCCGCGGCCAGCCGCTTGCCCGCGATGTAGTGCAGGACGTCGAAGGCGTCCCGGCTGGCGCTCTGGTCGTTCTCGTCGTCGGCGACGAGGCCGCGGCAGAAGTCCGAGGAGATGATCTCGGTCGCTTTGAAGTGCCCGCGGGCGAAGGTGGACTTGCCCGAGCCGCTCGCCCCGATGAGGACGACGAGGGAGAGGTCGGTCACCGGCAGGACGCGCCCGGTGCGGAGGCGATCGCCCGGACTGTCGCTGGTGCTGTCGGTGCTGTCGCGGTCGCTGGTGCTGTCGCGGTCGCTGGGGCCGGTGTTGCTCATGCGGCTTTCGCCTCCTTCTCGGTCGTGTCGGTCGGGGCGGTGGCGCCGGGCCTGCCGGTCGTGTCTTTCGCGTCGGCCGCGGTCATCGTGAACACGGCCAGCTGGGTGGGCGGACCGACTTCGGGGTCGTCGGGGCCCACGGGGACGAACTCCACCCCGTACCCGTGCCTGCGGGCCACTTCGCCCGCCCAGTCCCGGAATTCGGCCCTGGTCCATTCGAAGCGATGGTCGCCGTGCCGGACGTGCCCGGCCGGGAGGGACTCCCAGCGGACGTTGTACTCGACGTTCGGCGTGGTCACGAGCACGGTACGGGGGCGGGCGACCCCGAACACCGCATACACCAGGGCCGGCAGCCGCGGCAGGTCGAGGTGCTCGACGACCTCGCTCAGCACCGCCGCGTCGTACCCCTTGAGCTGCTTGTCCGTGTACGTGAGCGAGCCCTGCCGAAGCGTCACCCGGGCGGCCTGCCGCTCCCCCATCCGGTCCAGCTTCAGCCGGCGCGAGGCGATCGTCAGGGCGCGCATCGAGACGTCCACGCCGACGATCTCGGTGAAGCGCACGTCCTTCAGCAGCGCCTGCACCAACTGACCCTGACCACACCCCAGATCGAGCACCCGGCTCGCCCCCGCAGCGGTCAGCGCCGCCAGGATCGCGGCCCTGCGCTGCTCGGCGAGCGGCACCGGCCGCTCCTCCGTGTCGGCCGTCTCGTCCACCGCGTTGTCGATGCTCTCGACTTCGAGGTCGTCGGACTCGGCGAGCCGCACCAGCTCCAGCCGCTGCATCGCCTGCCGGGTCAGCCCCCAGCGCCGCGACAGATACCGGCTGGTGATCAGCTTCTGCTCGGGATGGTCCGCCAGCCAGCCCTCACCGGCCCGCAGCAGCTTGTCCACCTCGTCCGGCGCCACCCAGTAGTGCTTGGCGTCGTCGAGCACCGGCAGCAGGACGTACAGCTGGCGCAGGGCGTCCGCGAGCCTCAGCTCGCCCTCCAGCACCAGCCGTACGTACCGCGAGTCCCCCCACTCGGGGAACCGCTCGTCAAGCGGCACGGCGACCGCGTCCACGCGCGACCAGCCGAGCGGACCGAAGAGCGCCCGCACCAGGTCGGCACCACCACGGGCCGGCAGGGCGGGAACCTCGATCCGCAACGGCATCGGCTCCGCCGCCCGCTCGGGCATCGCCTTGCAGGTGCCGCTCAGCGCGGACTTGAAGACGGTGCTCATCGCGACGGAGAGCAGCGAGGACGCGGCGTAGGGACGGTCGTTGACGTACTGCGCGAGCGCCGCGTCGGGGGCACCGCCGCGGCCCTTGCCCTTGCCCCGCCGCACCAACGCCACGGGATCCACCTCCAGCAGCAGCGCGGCCGTGCACTGCTCCGCGGATGCCTCGGGATAGAAGACATGCGCGGTGCCGTGGGAGGTGGAGAACGTCTGCGCCTTCTCGGGATGCTTGTGCAGCAGGAAGCCGAGATCGGTGGCGGGACGCTCCGGGGTGCCGGTAGTACTGATCGTCAGGAACACGTGTCCGAGTATGGTCCGGTTCACTCGCCCTCACCAGGCATTTTCAGCTCCTCCGGGCTCGGGTGTCGTCCCCCCTTCACGCAGTAGCGCGGCCAGTTCCGCGATGGTGGCCGGACCGACGCGGCAGCAGCCACCGACCAGCCGTGCCCCGGCGTCCTGCCAGGCCCGGACCAGCCCGGCGTCGAACGTGGCACCCCCGGCCCACTCCCTTTCCTGCGCGTCCCAGCGTTCACCGCTGTTCGGATAGACGACGACCGGCTTCCCGGTCACCTCGGCCGCCGGCCGGACCGCCCCGTCCACGTCGGTCGGATCGCAGCAGTTCACCCCGGCCGCCATCACGTGCTCCTCCCCGGCGGCGAGACCGAACGCCTCCTCCAGCCGCTGGCCGGCCCTGGTCCGGCCACCGGCCACGGTGTAGGAGAGCCAGACCGGCAGCCCGCACTCCCCCGCCACTCGCAGCAACGCCTGCGCCTCGTCGATGTCCGGCACCGTCTCCAGAGCCAGCACATCGGGGCCGGCGGCGGCCAGGGCCTCGATCCGGGGGCGGTGGAAGCGTTCCAGTTCCCGGATCGTGAGCCCGTAGCGGCCCCGGTACTCCGCCCCGTCCGCCGTCACCGCCCCGTACGGGCCGACCGAGGCCGCGACCCAGACGTCCCGCTCCACCGCCCCGGCCGCCCGGCGGGCCAGCTCCACGCTGCGGGCGAAGAGCCCGGCCGCCTCCGCCCGCCCGATCCCGCGCTGCCGGAACCCTTCGAAGCTCGCCTGATAACTGGCCGTGATGAGCACCTGCGCACCCGCCCTCACATACGCCGTGTGCGCGGCCTCGATCTGCTCCGGTCCGTCCGCGAGCAGCCGGGCCGACCAGAGGTCGTCGGACAGATCGCAGCCCTGCGCCTCCAACTGGTTGGAGAGCCCGCCGTCGAGCAGGACGGTTCCCGCCGCGAGCGCGGTGGCGAGGGTGCGGGACGGCGCTCCGGCCGGGCGGCCGGGATCGCGGACAGGTGGCACCGGATGCTCCTCGTTCTCTGAGCCGGGTTCTGCTCTCGGTTCAGCTGCTCTCCCAGGTGAGCTGTCCTCTCGGTCGAGCCGTGCTGCCGGGTGACCTGTTCCCGGTCGAGCCGTGCTGCCGGGTGGCCTGTTCCCGGTCGAGCCGTGCTCGCAGGTGACTTGCTTTGGGTTGAGCCGTGCTTCCAGGTGGCCTGTTCTCAGTCGAGCTGTGACTGGACCTGCGACGAGATCAGCTCCAGGTGCTCCAGGTCGCCGAGGTCCAGCACCTGGAGGTAGATGCGCGATGCCCCGATCGCCCCGAACCGGCCGATCTTGTCGACGACCTCGGCGGGCGATCCGGCCAGTCCGTTCGCCTTCAGTTCCGCCACGTCCCGCCCGATGACGGCGGCCCGGCGCGCCACCTCCGCGTCGTCCTTGCCGACGCAGACGACCAGGGCGTTGGAGTACACCAGGTCGTCGGGCGCGCGGCCCGCCTCCGCGGCGGCCGCCCTGACGCGGCCGAACTGCTTCTCACTGTCCTCCAGTGAGGCGAACGGGATGTTGAACTCGTCGGCGTACTGCGCGGCCAGCCGCGGCGTCCGCTTCGCACCGTGCCCGCCGATCAGCACCGGCACCTTGGCCTGCGCGGGCTTGGGCAGCGCGGGCGAGTCGGTGAGCTGGTAGTAGGTACCGTCGTAACTGAACGTCTTGCCGACCTCGGTGGCCCAGAGACCCGTCACGATCGCCAGCTGCTCCTCCAGCCGGCCGAACTTCTCCTTGGGGAAGGGAATGCCGTAGGCCTTGTGCTCCTCCTCGAACCAGCCGGCGCCCAGGCCCAGTTCGACGCGGCCGCCGGACATCTGGTCGACCTGCGCCACCTGGATGGCGAGCACGCCGGGAAGCCGGAACGTCCCCGCCGTCATCAGAGTGCCGAGGCGGATCCGCTTGGTCTCGCGAGCCAGCCCGGCCAGCGTGATCCACGCGTCCGTCGGGCCGGGAAGGCCGTCGCCCTGGCCCATGCGCAGATAGTGGTCGGACCGGTAGAAGGCGTCGAAGCCGAGGTCCTCGGCCGCCTTCGCGACGGTGAGCAGTGTGTCGTAGCTCGCCCCTTGCTGGGGCTCGGTGAAGATTCGAAGATCCATGCATCCATCCTGCACCTCCGGACGCCTCACCGGTGCCGGACGCTCAGCCGACATCGGCGGCCGGTCCCACCGGTCCGTGCAGCACGCCGTGCGGGCCGTCCCGCTCCCGGCCACGCTCCAGATCCTCCCTGCGCTCGCGGTCCCGCTCGTCGAGCTGACGGAGCATGCCGTGCACCCGGTCCGTCGACTCGTCCGCCGCGTCGATCGCCTCCATGCACTGCCAGTACAGGCCCTGTTCATCGGTCTCGCACGCCACCCCGACCAGGGCTATCCCCACCTCCCCGAGCAGCGTGCCGAGACCGGTCAGGGCCGTGCGCGGATCGGCGACCTCGGAGAGCTGCGCCGCCCGTGCCACGCCCGCCCGGGCCGCCGGGTGCTCCAGTGCTCCGTTGCTCCGTCCGCCGATCTCGCTGAGACCGCTCGCCTCGCCCCGTAACTCCTTGGGGCCGCTCGCCGCCAGCCGGCTCCCGATCGCCTGCGCAAGCGCCTGGGCCTGCCAGGCCTCGGCGATGATGTCCGGCGTGCCCCGGCTCTGCGCCAGTGCCCTCCGGATGACTGCTACAAGCCGCTCCGCTTCCATCCCTTGCCCCCGTTCGACACGAAAACCCGCTCAACTCTTCCATTACCCACAGTGAGGGCGGTGGTACCGAAAGGCCAGGGGATTTCGGAAATCTGTGGACACGAAATCGAAAGTGAACAACTCGATCACTCCGAAGAGTGACGGGGCGAGGGGTCCGTGGACTGTGGCACCGGGAAACGGCTCTCATTCCGCTCGATCTTGGCCGCCAGAGCCGCCAGCACATCGATGCCCAGCACCTCGCAGAACTGCAGCAGATAGGCGAGGACATCGGCGACCTCGTCCGCCACCCTGGGCGCCGTTCCGGGGTCCTCCATCACCCGAGCCGACTGTTCCGGCGTCAGCCACTGGAAGATCTCGACGAGTTCGGCGGCCTCGACGCTCAGCGCCGACGCGAGGTTCTTGGGGGTGTGGTACTGCTCCCAGTCACGTGCCGCCGCAAATGCGGCGAGCCGCTGCTGGAGCACACGTACATCAAGTTCTGTCACGACCCCAGGTCTACCACCGCCCACTGACGGGCCCACGGGCACCTGACCGGCGGACCGGCAAGCCGACGGACAGGCGGCCAACAGGCCGACGGACAGGCCGGTCGGCAGGCGGGACAGCAAGCAGGCAGGCAGCGGGCCGGGGGCCGCGCTCGGTCACGGCGTACCGGACACGTGGCGGCCCCGGCCGGCCCGTCGGCTATGCCCCCGGTACGCCCGCCGCCGTCACGCCCTCGACCTCCATGCCGACGGGAGACAGCAGGAAGACGTTCCGGTCGACCCGGTGCATTCCGCTGCCCAGCCCGAAGACGACCCCACTGGTGAAGTCCAGGATCCGCTTGGCCACGTCGCTCTCGGCGCTGGTCAGGTCCAGCAGCACCGGAATCTGTGCGACCAGGTACTCGGCGACCTCGCGCGCGTCCGCGAAGATCTGGACCCGCAGCACCACCATGCGCCGCTGCTCGGCGCTCTCCTGCTCCTCCGGGACCGCGCGGTGGTCCACGCGGGAGGGCCACTCGTTGCGGCTGCGCAGCGGGACGACCTGGGCGAGCCCCTCCCACTGCTCGTCCGTGACGTCATATCTGTCGTACCTGCTCACCGGACCACCCCGTCCGTGCATCGGTTGGCGTTGCGCCGGCTGCGTTCACTGTTCATCGGGCAATTCTCTCGCCCCTCACCCGTTCGGCCTACCAGCGACACGGTTCAGGAGCCGATCGGAACGTCCGGCTGCCGGGCCTGTTCCCGGCCGGGGCCTGCGGACACAAGGCTGTCCAGAGGAGTGAAACGTACCGGAAGATGCACCAGTGCGCGGTGGAACGGCCCCGGGCGCCAGAGCAGTTCACTCACCGGAACCGTCAGCTCCGCGTCGCACAGCTGGCTGGTGAGCTGCTCGATCGCGGTCATCGCGATGAGCAGGGCCGGCTGCTTGGCCGGGCACCGGTGGGGACCTGCCGACCAGGCCAGATGAGCGCTGCCCCCGGACCGCACCCCGGTGCCCGGAGCGGCTTGTCCCGACTGGGTGTTGGCAGCGGCGAAGGAGACCAGGACGAGCTGTCCCGCACGCAGCCGGACGCCATGGAACTCGGTGTCGTGGCGGGGGTAGTGCGCCGCCAGATTGGCGATCGGCGGGTCCTGCCACAGGACCTCGTTGATGGCCTCGTGGGCGGTCATCGCGCCTCCGTGGAGCGATCCCGCGTACCGCTCGTCGGTGAGCATGTGCAGCGTCGCGTTGCCGATCAGGTTGGTCGTCGGGTCATGGCCGGCACTCATGAGCAACGTGATCTGACGCACGGTCTCGTCGTTGTCCAGACGTGCCGGATGCGCCAGGAAGTACGAGGTGAGGTCGCGCCGCGGCCGGGCGCGCCGGTCGGCGACGAGGCGGGTGGCGACGTCGACGAGGTCGGCGTACGCGGCAGCGGCTCCCTGAGCCGAGTTCATCATGCCGCCGATGCCGTCGACGATCCGTTCGCCGTCCGCGGGATCGACCCCGAACCAGGTGACGAAGACGTGCAGCGGGAGCAGCCGGGCGTACTGGGCGATGAGGTCGCCGCTGCCGGTGGCGGCGAACTCGGCGATGAGCTGCTGGGCGACCTCGGCCACCTGGGCCCGCAGGATGTGCGGTTCGATCAGGGCGAGGGTGTCGTTGATGGCGTCGCGGTAACGGGCGTGCTCCGCGCCGTCGCTGAACAGCGCGGTGGGACGGTGCCCGAGGACGGGCAGTACCGGGGCGTCGGCCGGGACCGTCGCCTGCCAGGCGCGGGGGTCCTTGCTGAAGGTGTGGGTGTCGCGCAGCAGGTCGACGGCCGCCTGGTAGTCGGTGACGAGCATCGCCTCGATGCCGGGGGCGATCCGGACCGGTGCGAGCGGGCCGTGTTCCCGCAGGATGCGGTAGTGGCCGTGCGGGTCGGCCGCGAAGTCGGGCCCGTACAGCGCGAGGGGCTGCGGCGGCTGCGGATGCGATGTCATGACGGGTCCTCGGGCTGCGGGTCCTCGGGCTGCGGCAGGCGGGTCAGCACGTGTTCGGCCAGCGCGATCAGGG
This sequence comes from Streptomyces sp. NPDC091416, assembly GCF_044756845.1. Lineage (NCBI taxonomy): Bacteria > Bacillati > Actinomycetota > Actinomycetes > Kitasatosporales > Streptomycetaceae > Streptomyces > Streptomyces sp. NPDC091416. The sequence continues at coordinate 17,046 of NZ_JBIVTU010000005.1, read as the reverse complement.
CGTCGATGCTGCCGCGTCGCTCCCTCGCGTCGCACTGGACCAGCGGGGTCCCGGCATCGAGGTCGAGATGCGCGCGCAGGACCTCGTCGCTGTGGGCCGGGGCGTCGGGGAAGCGGTTGACGGCGACGGCGTACGGCAGTCCCTGCTCCTCGACCATGTCCATCACGGCGAAGGAGTCGGCGAGCCTGCGGGTGTCCACCAGGACGAGCGCGCCCAGCGCCCCGCGCGCGATGTCCTCCCACAGCGGCAGGAAGCGGTCCTGGCCCGGTGTGCCGAACATGTACAGCACGAGATCGTCCAGGACGGTGAGGCGTCCGAAGTCGATGGCGACCGTGGTCGTGGTCTTCTCGGGCAGTCCGGCGGTGTCGTCGAGCAGGGTGCTGGACTGGGTCATCGCCTCTTCGGTGTGGAGCGTGGGGATTTCCGAGAGGGTGCGGATCAGGGTCGTCTTGCCCACGCCGAAGGGACCCGTGACGACGAGCTTCATCAGGGTCCGGGCGGCAGCCGGCAGATAGCCGACGTCCGTCCGGTCAGTGGAGGGAGCGGAGTCCAACGAGCAGCCTCTCGACGAGCGACCGGTCGATCTCCCCGGCACTGGGTATCGGCGGTCGCGTGAGCAGAAGTCCGGCGGCCGCGAGATCCGTGGCCAGGAATACGGTGGCGCTGACCGGCAGATCCAGATGGGCCGCGCACTCGACGACGGTGAGGGCGCCCGGCTCCAGCAGTTCGCACAGTCTGCGCTGCTCGGAGCCGGTGTCCTGCGGCAGGTCCTCGTCCGTGCGCACCAGCACGGCGAGCCGGTCGAGCGCGGGGCCGGTGGGCCGGGACCGGCCCCCGGTGACGAGGTAGGCGGGGATCAGACGGCGTCCTGGGCCGGCGGTCATGGCCGGGCGGCGGTGTCCGGTTGGCGGGACGGGGCGTGCATCGCCCGCGTCAGCGCGGTGACCTGCACCTGCATCTGGTAGGCGATGTCCCCGAGCTTGGCGCCCGGCTCGGCGAACAGGGCGAGCGTGGTGTTCTTCCCCGCCGGTACGACGATGGCGAAGCCCAGGTCCGACTCGACGACCGTCTGCGCCAGTTGCGGGGCCTCGACGTTGGTGAACGCCGTCGTGAAGGCGCGGGCCGCGGCGTGCAGTGTGGCCGTCATGGCGGCGACGCGTTCACCGGAGGCCCGGTCGAGACCGGGCGAGGCGCCTTCGACGAGGCCGTCGCCGGTGGCGACCACGGCGTGCTGGACTCCGGGAAGTTCCAGCAGCGGGGTCAGCACCCATGCGAGGTCACCGGTCGTGGGGCTGGGGGCGCTCACTTCTCGTCGTCTCCTTGGTCGTCCTGGTCGCCCAGGTGGTCGTGGCCGTCCGCATCCGGTGCGGGGACCCGCCCGGCGACGCTCCTGCCGATCAGGGTGCCCTGCTGGAGTGCCGCCCAGGAAGACTCCGCCTGCTCGGGTGTACGGGACACCTGTCCGGCGGCGGGGGCGGCGGGGGCCGGCGTGGCTGCTGCGGGGCGCGGCGCGCGCCTGCGTCTGGTGGGCAGTCCCGTGGGCGCCTCGACGGGCGCCGGTTCCGGCCGGGCGGACGGCGCGGGGACGGCCGGCCGCTCCGGGGCCGGGGTGGCCGAAACGGGCGCCGGGGCCAGGGCGGAGAGGCTGTGGTCCTCCTCCAGCACCGTCAGGAGATGGGCGGGGACGCGCAGGATCGTACGCATGCCGCCGAACGGCGAGGCCTCGATGTGGCAGTGGAAGCCGTACTGCACCACCAGCCTGCCGACGACCGCGAACCCCGTCTGCGGCGGGTCGCCCAGTTCCGTCAGCAGGACCTCGGCGGGTCCGGCGAGCAGGGCGCGGGCCCGGTCGAGCGCGTCGTCGTCCATGCCGATGCCCGCGTCGTCGACCACCAGGAACGCGCCCCGGCCGCCACTCTGCTGGACCGTCACCTGTACATCGGTGTCGGGGTGCGAGTAGGCGGTGGCGTTGGCGAGCAGTTCGGCGAGCGCGATCGCGAGGGGTTCGGCGGCACGGGCGACGAGGCCGAGGCGTTCGTCGCGCAGGTGGTTGGCCACCTTGATCCGCTCGTAGCCTGCGACGCGGGACTGTGCGCCGAGCACGATCTCGACGAGCGGCGAGTTCTGCCGGGCCAGGCCGGGCCAGGCGTCGCAGAGCACGGCGGTGGACTGGGTGCGTCGCAGCGCGAGTTCGTTGCGGAAGTCCAGTTGCAGGATGCGCGGGTCGTCGTACTCGTGCTGGAGTTCGTGCAGCAGCTGCTGGGACTGGTTGAGCAGGGACTGGATCTTGGCGGAAGTGCCGCGCATCGCCGCGCGGGCGGCAGCGTCGACGCGCTGCCGCTCCTCCATGACCGCGGTCCTCGCCGCTTGAACGGCCTCGGTGAGCAGCCTGGCCGCGCCGCCGTCGACCTCCGCCGCCTCCCGCAGTCCGGGGACCTGGGCGCTGGGGTGGGAGAGGGCGAGCGCGGCGGCCGGGATCCGCTTGCGGGCCAGCTGCCGGATCTCGTCGACGAGGGCCGCGGTGCGGGCCTCGGCCGCCTTCGCCTGGCGTTCGGCGAGCTCGGCGTGGGCCACGGCCAGCTGTTCCGAGCGTTCGGCCCGGTAGGAGCGTGCCGTTGCTGCCACAGCGGCTATGACGGCGATCACCGCCACGATCCATGCCATGCCGTTACCGCGTTTCTGTCGTCGGGTCGGTCCTGTGCCCGGAGCGGCCGGGGAGGGGGCCGGTCCGGTTGCCGTCGCGGCACCACGGACCGGTCCCGTGGCCGCCGCGGCGAAGGACCGGGCGGTCAGTCCGCCGGGCCTGCCGTCTCACGGGCCTGCTCCACTTCTTGCGCGACCGCTGCGACGTCGGTCATGACCTGGAGAACACCGGGGAGTTCGGATCCGTCGAGCTGCCGGTACTCGCTGCCGATCGTGACCACCAGCCGCTCGGGGAGGCCCAGTTCGGGGTGACGCCCCTCCCCGATCACCCGGCGGGCCGCCTCCACGGCCGGTACGCCGGCACCGTGGAAGGCGTGGGCGCGCTCGCGCACGTACTCCAGGTAGACGATGTGGTCGCGTACGCCCGCCCGGTCCAGGACCGGTCCGTGACCCGGCACGACGGTCTCGGCGCCGGTGTCCAGTACCTGTTCGCAGGCGGCGATCACATTGCTCAGCGGGCCGGCCCAGTGGATCGGGTGGTCGCCGGGCTGCTCCGGGGTCGAGGAGAAGATGATGTCGCCGCTGAACACGACGCCCTGCGCGGGCAGATGGACCATGAGGTCGCCCGTGGTGTGCGCGGACGGCAGGGACGTGATGCGTACGGGGTACTCCCCCAGGGTCAGTTCGAGCTCCCCGGTGAAGTAGGTCGTCGGCCGGACCGGATCGGTCCGCGACCAGTCGAAGGGCCCGAAGTGACGGCCGAGGTAGGCGCCGAGCGCGGTGGCCGGATCGCTTCCGTTGACCAGGGCGTGCTGCTGCTGCGGGGTGGGCTCGTAATGGATGTGCTCCCGAGCCTCGCGGGTCGCGATGATCTCCGCGTCGGGCAGGACTCCCGCGCCCCAGAAGTGGTCCCCGTTGGCGTGCGTGACGATCACACGGTCGATGGAGACACCGTCGGGCAGCAGCTTCGTGCTCTCGGCCAGGAACTGGCCCGCCAGCACGGTGTCGTAAGGGGTGTCGATCCAGAGCGCGCCACGGGGCGAGACGAGCAGGCCGCAGTTGGCCAGCCCCCAGCCCCGTTTCGGCGGGAGCCACGCGTACAGGCCCCGGCCCAGGTCAACGACGTCTCCACCCGTGATCGACATGGACGCGATTATGCCGACCCCGATCCGGTCGCGCGTTCGAACCCGGTCACAGAAGGAGCCCGTTGGCCTGAAATCGCCTAACCACTGTCTCAGGGACGGCGGTCCGGTCACCCTGCGAAAGCAGCCGAGCCGGTCACGGCAGGGAACGATCGGAAGATTTCCGAATGAATCCACCGGGCACACCCGCCCCCATGACCTGCACACATCGCCCCGTCGGCAAACCAGCGGAGGCCGATTACCCACCGAGCATGGCCGGAAACAGACCCTCGAACCCCTGGGCGATACCGCTGGAAGCGGACCGCCCAGGGGTGTGGCCCACGGCTGGGCGCGTGCCGGACCCCGCGAGCCCGGCACGATCCGAACGAGCGGGCCCTAGTAGGTCGCGGGCACGTTCCACTGCTGGTTGGCGCCGCCGTGGCAGTCCCACAGCACGAGCGCGGTCCCGTTCGTGGTCTCGCTCCCCGGGACGTCGAGGCAACGGCCGGAACCCTTGTTGACGAGCGCGTGCGTGGCGGCGTCGTACGTCCACTGCCGGGCCGGGTCGGCGACCGCACCGCCCGCGCCGGTGCCGGCACAGTCGCGTACGCGTACGGCGGCGCCGTTCCCGGTGCCGTCGGCGGCCAGGCAGTAGTCGGACGGCAGCCGCAGCGTGCCGTCGGCGGCCCTCACCCAGGCCTGGTTGGCGCCGCCCGAGCAGGTGTAGAGGTCGGCGACCACCCCGTCCGCGACCCCGCCGAAGGCGTCCAGGCACTTGCCGGCGGGTCCGGTCACCGCACCGCGCACCGAGTTGCCGACGCCGAGGTTCTGCACGGTGGATCCGGTGGCGCGGTCGATCCGGGTCATCGGGGCACAGGCGTTGTCGCTGACGGCCGTGGAGGCGACCGCGCCGGTGACCGTACCGCCGTTGCCCGTCGGCACTCCGAACCGGGCATCACTGAACGGCTGGTCGTAGCAGGTGGCGCGGGGGTTGTTCCACTCGAAGTACTCGGTCCAGTCGACCATCCCGGAGGGCGAGATGGCGGTGGCCGGGGTCTTGATGCTGCCGAGCTTGTACGCGGTGCCCGTGGTGGTGTCCGTGAAGGTGGCGCCGAACCAGCCGCCGCCCTCGGCCGCGACCGCGAAGGTGTAGCGGTGGCCGGCGGTCCAGTCGAGGTTCATCCGGCAGCTCATGCCTTCGCCCTCGCCGCCGAAGGCCTGGCACCAGCTCCCGGCGGAGCCCGCCTCGGCCTCGGAGACGTCCCAGACGGAGAAGAGGAACGTCCGCTTCGATCCTCCGTTGGACTGCATCCCGAAGTAGGCGCCGTTGCCCTGGTCGAAGCCGAACTGATGGCTCCAGAAGACGTTCGACCGGTAGCCGGGGTCATGCAGGACGGTGGTGGACCAGGTGACGTCGGTCAGGACCGGAGCACCGGGGAAGGAGTAGTTGGTGTAGGTACCGGGAGTGACTCCCGGTTCAGCGGCCCGGGAGGCCGTAACGGATTCCGTGGCCCGGGAGGCCGTAACGGATTCCGCGGCCCGGGCGGGGGCGGACGTGCCGGGCTCCGCGGCCCCGGCGGGGGCGGACGTGCCCAGCAGGGCCAGCGCGGCTGCCGCGGCAGTCGCGGTGACGGTTGCGGTGACGGTTGCGGTGATCGTGCCTAAGACATGGCGCAGGGTCATGCGATGCACCTGCTTCTGGTGGGGGGAACGGGGATCGTTGCCTTGCATGCACCGGCTCGGTGCATCCGGTGCGGTGAAACCCGCCGGACAGGGCCGGGGCCCTGTCCGGCCTTCCCGGTCAGATCCTCAGGAACGGACCTGCCCGCGTTCGAAGTACGCGACCAGTTCGGGGTCGAGAGCCGGTACGTCGTACGGCGCACCGCCCTCGCGCAGGGAACGGGTCGCGAGGACGCCGGCGGCGACGCTCATCCGGGCGGCGACCGGTGAGGTGTCGGTGACGCCCCCGTCGCGCACGAACCGGCAGAACTCCTCCATGATCCGGGTGTCGCCGCCGCCGTGCGAACCGCCGGCCTCCGGAACCCGGTAGGTGATGTCGGCGTCGGCGCGGTACCCGCTGGGTCCGGTGTTCCAGACCTTGACCTCGTCACCGGGGCCGTCGCCGAAGTTCTCCAGCCGCCCCTCGGTGCCGATGACGGTGTAGTTGCGCCAGTAGTCGGGGGTGAAGTGGCACTGCTGGTAGGCGGCCACGACGCCGTTGTCGAGCTGCATGTTCATCACCGACACGTCCTCGACGTCGACGATGTGGTGCAGGTCCTTGCGGGCCGTGGGCGGCCAGTCGAACTCGCGCAGCCAGTTGTCGGGGCGCGGGGTGTCCGGCTCGCGGCGCGGCAGGCCGCCGTAGACGAGCAGGTCGCCCAGCGCGTTGACGCGCCGGGTGTAGCCGCCGGCCAGCCAGTGCAGCACGTCGATGTCGTGCGCGGCCTTCTGGAGGAGTAGTCCGGTGGTCCGGGTCCGGTCGGCGTGCCAGTCCTTGAAGTAGTAGTCGCCGCCGTAGCCCACGAAATGACGCACCCAGACGGCCTTGGGCTCACCGATGTCGCCGCGGGCGATGATGTCGCGCATCAGCCGCACGACGCCCATGTGCCGCATGTTGTGGCCGACATAGAGCCGGGTCCCGGTCTCGTAGGCGGCACGCAGGACGTTGTCGCAGCTCTCGACGGTGATCCCGAGCGGCTTCTCCACGAAGACCGCCTTGCCGGCGCGGAGCGCGTCGATCGCGATGGCCTCGTGCGTGTCGTCCGGGGTGGCGATGACGACCGCGTCGAGGTCGTCCCGGTCGAGGAGCAGCTTGTAGTCCTCGACCGCGACATCGGTGCCGAAGGCCTCCGCCTCGCGCCGGCGCACCTCGGGGTCGAGGTCGCAGACGGCGGTGATCGCCGATCCCTGTCCGGGGTGGTGGGCGGACGTCGCGATGGAACGGCGCAGGCCGAGCCCGATGACGCCGAGTCGCAGGTCTGACACGGGAGTCCCTTCTCTACGTACGGTCGCGTGGGCGAAGGCGGCCGGAGACGGCACGGGAGGCCGAAGGCTCCTTCACGACGACAGCCATATAGTTCACGACCGCGCACCCTCATGGCAAGAGTTGCTCGTTTAGGGGTGCTAGCGAACATCTCTTGACATTCGCCGATTGCCGTCGACGGCGGGGACGGGGCCGCGGGAGCCCGGATCGACCCCCTCCGGCCCCCCGGAGCCGTACCACCACAGGCGGGAACGTGGGCCGGAGCCGTACGAACCGCAGGTGGGACGAGGACCCGATCCGTACGAACCGCAGGCGGGACGAGGGCCGGAGCCCGGCGGTCAGACCGCGATGACGGTGACGCCGGCCTCGGTGAAGCGCGCGGTGACCTCGGGTGCGATGCCCTTGTCCGTGACCAGGAAGTCGACCGCCCCCAGGTCGCAGACCCGGGCGAAGGCGCGCTTGCCGATCTTCGACGAGTCGGCCGCCACCACCACCCGCTGGGCCTGCTGGGCGAGGAGCCGGTTGATGCTGGCCTCGCCCTCGTGATGGACGTACGCACCGCGTTCGGTGTCGATCGCGTTGACGCCCAGCACGGCGACATCCAGCGTGATCTCGCCCAGCACCCCGCTGGCCAGCGGGCCCGTCAGCTCGTACGACTGGGGCCTGGCCACACCGCCGGTCACCACGATCTTGATCTGCGGCCGGATCACCAGCTCGTTCGCGATGTTGAGGGCGTTGGTGACCACCGTCAGGGTCGGCTGCCCGGACGCACCGCCCGCGCCCTCGCCCACGAGATCGGAGCGCACGGCGAGCGACCGCGCCACCTCCGTGATGGTGGTGCCTCCGGTCAGCCCCACCACCTCGCCGGCCGCGACCAGTTCGGCGACGGCCCGGCCGATGGCCTGCTTCTCCGGGGCGTTGCGCCCCGTCTTGTAGCGCAGCGCCAGTTCGTAACTGACGCCGTGCGCGACGGCGCCGCCCCGGGTCCGGGTGAGAAGGTGCTGTTCGGCCAGCTGGTCCAGGTCCCGGCGGATGGTCGCGGCCGAGACGTCCAGCGCGCCGGCGGCATCCTCGACGTCCACCCGGCCGTGCTTACCGACGAGTTCCAGCAGTGCGTTCCACCGGGCGTCCCTGGACAAGAAAACTCTCCTTTACGGGTCCGGCCTGCGGGCACCCATCCCCTTGGGCGCGGTCACCGGACACGCGCAAGCGTCGCACACGGCTCCGCCGAGTCAAGCCACGAAGTCATGCCACCGAGGCACACACCTGCACATTGAATGCTTGGTAATGCTCACTCATACCGAGTAACGTGCGTAAACAAGCATCCCACCGCCAGTTCGGAGTGCAAAAGTGTCATTTGTCGAGATCGAGACAGCCAGTCAGCCGGACTGCTGGCGCCGCGCCGCTGACCTCGCTCCGCGCCACGCCGACGTGCTGCCCGCCCCCGGCGAGCGCATCGCCGTCGTCGGCTGCGGCACCTCGTTCTACATGGCTCAGGCCTACGCCTCGCTCCGTGAGGAGTCCGGTCAGGGCGAGTCCGACGCCTTCGCCGCTTCGGAGTTCCCCGCCCGTCGGCGCTACGACCGCGTCGTCGCCCTCACCCGCTCGGGGACCACGACCGAGGTGCTCGAACTCCTCGACCGGCTGCGCGGGACCACCCCCACCGTGGCCATCACCGCCGACCCGGACACTCCGGTGATGACGTCCGCCGACGCCGTCGTGGTCCTCGACTTCGCGGACGAGCGGTCCGTCGTGCAGACCAGGTTCGCCACTACACTGCTGACGCTGCTCCGCGCCCACCTCGGCCTGCACACCGAGGCCGTGGTCCGCGACGCGGAGACCGCGCTGGCCGAGCCGCTGCCCGAAGGACTGCTGGACTGCTCGCAGTTCACCTTCCTCGGCCGGGGCTGGACCGCCGGGCTCGCCAACGAGGCCGCACTCAAGATGAAGGAGGCCTCGCTGTCCTGGACGGAGGCGTACGCCTCGATGGAGTACCGCCACGGCCCCATCAGCATCGCCACCACCGGCACCGCCACCTGGACGTTCGGCACCGCACCCGACGGTCTGCGCGAGCAGGTCCTCGCCACCGGCGCCCGCTGGGTGGAGAGCGGCCTCGACCCGCTGGCCGAACTGGTCCGCGTCCAGCGCCTGGCCATCGCCCGCGCCGCGGCCCGCGGCCTGGACCCGGACAGCCCGCGCCACCTGACGCGTTCGGTGGTCCTGGCCGGGGCCTGAGTCGCCTCAGCCGGCGGTGGAATCCGCTGGGCGCACCGTGCGTCGCTCCCGGCGGTCCGCCGGAGAACCGGCCGCCCGTCGCAGGGCGGCCGGTCGTGGCGGGGCACCACCCCCGAGCTGCCCGGCTCGGAAACCGGCGCCGGAGGCCTCAAGGTGCCCCGGCACAACCGTCCCGGGGCCGGACGGTCAGGTCAGCCCAATGGCCCGGGCCCGGACCGTCAGCACCGCACGGCCGTTCCCGGGCCCGCACCCGCCTCAGGACTCCTCGAAGTAGGCGTCCAGGACCGCGTCGAAGCCCTCCGTCCACTCCTTGAGGCTGCTCCTGGCGGCCGCCTCGACCTCGGCGTTGAACCAGCGCCGGGTCGACATGTGGACCGTGATGGTGAACCGGCGGCCGAACCGGGCCGGCTTCAGTTCGACGGCGCCGATCTCGTCCCAGCGGAAGTCGGCCTCCTGGTCGTCCAGCGTGAACCGGATACCCGTACGGTCCGCGGAGATCGAACCGCGCCGGTCGCTCACCTCGAACGACGGGCCGTCGTCGGCCTCTTCGCCGGCTCCCTCTTCGGACGAGGCGCCGCCGGCCTCGTCCACGTGCTCCTTCTCGTCCTCCTCGTCGTCCGCCGCCGTCCCGGCGACGCGCTCGGCGTCCGGTGCCGCGTCCTCCTCCGGTGCGGCCTCCACGACGGCGTCCTCGGGCGCGGAACCCTCGGGTGCGGGGTCCTCGGTCTGCTCCGGGTCCTCGTCCGCCTTCGCGGCGGTGCGAGGGGCCGTGAGACCGGGGATGTACGCCGGGTCTGTGCCTGCGGCGTACGCGGGCTGAGTCTTCGGATCTATGCGCTGCTCCACGGCGGGCAGTATGGCCGACGAACCTGTACGGGGCCAGTGAGGCCGTCGTACGCCCGGCCGGTGAGACGGCGCGGCAAGGGGCGGGCCCACCCGCCCGGCCCGCCCCTCCCCCCGTCCCCGCCCTCGTCCGTCAGCCGGTGGCGCAGGCCTCGTCGCCCAGGGCGAACGCGGCCGGCACGGCGTTGCCGCCCGTCAGCGTGCCCGTGAAGCCGAAGCCCACCGAGGCGCCCGGCGCCACCTTGCCGTTCCAGGAGATGCTGGCGGCCTTCACCTTCGCCCCGTCCTGGGTGGGCGTCGCGTTCCACATCTGGGTGACCTTCTGCCCGTTCGCGAACGTCCAGCCGAGCTGCCAGCCGTCCAGCGCCGCGGTGCCGGTGTTGGTGAGCGTCACATCGGCCTGGAAACCGCCGGACCACTGGTTGGTGACCTTGTACGTCACCGAACAGGCCGCGTCCCCGGGCGGGTTCCCGGGGTCGGTGCCGGGATCCGTGCCCGGGTCCGTGCCCGGGTCCGTGCCGCCGTCGCCGTCCGAGGAGTCGCCGTACATGATTCCGCGGCCGTTGGTGGAGACGTACACCCGCCCGTAGATCCTCGGGTCACCGGTGATCGAGGCACCGATCCAGCCCCACTGATGTGCGTCGTCGTTGATCCGGGTCCACGTCGTACCCGCGTCCGTGGAACGGAAGACGCCGCGCACACCGCCGATCTTCGCGGTCACGAAGAGCGTCTGGTACGAGGCTCCCGCGGCCGCCTTGCCGAAGCCGACCGAGTCCGCCTGGTCGATCCCGGACGACTTCGTGAACGTGGCGCCCGAGTCGGTGGAGTGCCACAGCCCGTAGGCGCCGGTCGCACTGCCGCCCGCGAGCCACACGTCGCCCTCGATGCCCGGCACGGCCTTGAAGCGGACATTGCCCTCGGCGGGCAGGCCGGTCGACGCCTTCGCGGTGAAGGTGGCGCCGCCGTCCGTCGAGACGTAGAAGGTGCCGGCCTTGTATCCGTAGAACTTCTTCGGGTTCTTCCGGTCGGACTCGACGGTCGCCCCGGCCGGGATGCCGGTGGACGCCGACCACGAACTCCCGTACCCGGTGGTGTGCTGCACACCCACACCCTCAGGGCTCCATACGAACCCGGAGGCGTCGGCCGCGGCCGCGACCGTGCCGCCGCCAGTGACTCCGGCGGGCTCGGAGCCCTGGAACCAGTTCGATCCGTTGTCCGTGGAGAAGCCGATGTGCGGGGCGGCGTCGGCGCTGCCGACCCGCACGACGGTGTTGGGGCTCGCCTCCGCGAAGTCGAGGCTGGTGGTCGAGGTGAGGTTGGGCGAGGTGAACATCATGCCGGGTACGGCGTCCAGGTCGGTGTGCCGGAAGCCTCCGATGTCGCCGAGCGCGCTGAGCAGCGGGGCACCGGACGGCGGGCTCGCCAGGTCGTTGACGGCCGTCTCCTCAAGGCCCTTCACCATCGGAGTGATCTTGAACTGACTGCCGGAGTCCCAGTTCTTGAGGTTCTCGGTGCCGTAGATCGTGGCGCCGGTTCCATACATCATCCGGTTCGAGTCGAACGGGTCGATCTCCAGCGCCTCCGTCATCCAGCCCAGCTTGGGCGTGGTCTCCGGCGGCGTCGGGTTGGCGCCCCAGGTCAGCCACGGCACGGAGGAGACGTCCTGGGTGAAGCGGTTGGTGCGGTTCGGGTAACTGCTGTAGTCCCAGGCCCGGGTCCAGGTCGCCCCGCTGTCGGTGGAGCGGAAGATCTGGGTGTCCGGCCACCAGGAGCTGTACGCGGTCGCCATCAGGGTGCCGGGCTGCTGCCGGTCCACGGACAGTCCGCTGAAGCCGTAGTAGGTGTCCGCCTCGGCGACCGGGCTGACGTCCTTCCACTCCCCCGTCGCGGTGGCGTAGCGCCAGATCCGGCCCTTGCCGCCGTCGTACGGCCCGCCGGTGTCGCTGAGCGTCAGGTACAGATAGCCGTTCGAGGAGTCGAGTACGCCCTTGTGGGCCAGGTATCCGGTCGGCTGCCCGGCGATCCGCGACCAGGTGGCACCGCCGTCGGTCGAGCGGTAGACGGTGTTGTCCTTGTCGGCGACACCCACGTAGATGTCCTGGGTCGCGCTGCCCGCGCTGCCGGTGCGCTCGTCGAAGGTCACCCAGACGATGCCCTGGTTGTCGTTGCCGTATCCGCTGGTGTCGGTCGGGTCCTGGGAGTAGTTGCCCGGGTTCGGGAAGGCCGTCACCTCGGACCAGGTCACGCCCGAATCGGTGGACCGCCACAGGCCGTTGCCGCTGGGCGCGCCCAGGTACAGCACGGAGTTCTTGTTCGGGTCGACCGCGAGGCGCTCTCCCATGCCGCGGCCCGGCATGTTCCCGCCGATCTTGAAGGGGAGCTCGGTCGCCTTCCAGCTGGCACCCCGGTCCGAGGAACGCAGCACAGCGCCGTTGTTCGGGTCCCAGCTGTTGGTGTACGTGCCCACGGCGGCGTACACGTTGTCCGGGTCGGCCGAGTCGGAGGCGAGACTCACCACGCCGGTCCAGCCCCAGTGGTCCCAGTCCACCCAGTCGAGCAGCGGGGTCCACTGCTTGCCCGCCTGGTCCCAGCGGTAGGCGCCACCGATGTCGGTGCGGGCGTAGGCGAGGTTCCTCTCCGACCGGTTGAAGACGATTCCGGGGACGAAACCACCGCCGTCGATGCGGACGTTCTTCCAGTCGTACGTGTCCGCGGCCAGGGACACATCGGATGCTTCGGCGACCGGTGCGCCATCGTTGGCTCGCGCCGATGCCGGGGCGCCGGTGGCGAAGAGCCCGGCGGTGAGAGTGAGTGCTGCCAGGAGGGCGGCAAGGGGTCTAGCGCTTGAGCGCACGGAAACGTCCTCTCCGAACGAGACCGCCGACAGCGGCGGTACGGGGCGGGTACAGGTGTGGGAGCGCTCCCATTCGCGTCCCGATGGTAGCGGCGCGGACCCGTCGCGAGAAGGGTGTTCACAGGGTTCATCGGATGACTCGGCCCCATCCTCTGACCAGGTGTCCGCGCATACGGGACGGCCACGGCCCGCACCCTGCGGGAAACCGCAGTACGGACGTACGGGCCGCCGCATCCCGCCGGACGGCAAGCCGCATACCGCCGCCGATGCGGGATTCCTAGCGTGACCAGGGAGGTCGCGGCGTGGTGCCGCGACCGCCGCCCCGATCTGGAGACCCGTATGCGTTCCGTGCTGCTCGCCCTTCCCCAGAAACCCTCCGACGGAGTCGCCGGCTGGGCTGCCGGCCTCGTCGACACCCTGGGCGGGCCCGGCGCCGGCCTCGCCATCGCGCTGGAGAACCTCTTTCCTCCGCTGCCGAGCGAGGTCATCCTCCCGCTGACGGGGTTCGCCGCGGGGCAGGGCGTGATCTCACTGGCATCGGCCCTCTTCTGGACCACCCTGGGTTCGGTGGCGGGGGCTGCCGCGCTCTACTGGATCGGGATGCTGTTCGGCCGCGCGCGCATGCACGCGCTGTGGGCGCGGCTTCCGCTGGTCAGAAGCTCCGACCTGGAGCGTACGGAGGCGTGGTTCGCCCGGCACGGCACGAAGGCCGTGCTGCTCGGCCGCATGGTGCCGGTCTTCCGGAGCCTGATCTCCGTGCCCGCCGGACTGGAACGGATGCCGATGCCGGTGTTCCTGGGGCTGACCGCCGCGGGGAGCCTGGCCTGGAACTCGGTTCTGGTGATGGCCGGTTACTGGCTCGGCGACCAGTGGGACGCGGTGGAGACCTACGTCGGCCTGCTCTCCAAGGCCGTCCTGGTGCTGGTCCTGGCGGCGCTCGCGCTGTACGTCGTCGTCCGCGTCCGGTCCGCGAACGGGCGGGCCCAGCACCGCCGTACACCCTGAGGTGCCACGATGCCCGTGAGCGGACCGGCCGGGATCCTCACGACCGGACGAGAGGTCCAGAGGGCCGCCCCGCAATGCCTGGCGGGACAGCCCTTAGGGTCGGTGGACATGACAGACGACCCGGCAGGCACCGACGGCGGATTCATCCGGCGGCCGTCCGCGGTCGCGGGCACCCTCCTGGGCTGCCTGACGGCACTGGCCGGACTCCTCTACTTCGCCGTGGCCGGAGCCCTGTTGGGCGGCTTTCTCCTGTGGCCGCACACCCGGACCCGGGCGCGCGCCCTTCTGGTCGCGGGTGCCCGGAGGCTGACGGCGGTGGAGCGGTGGCGCCGGTCCTTCTTCTTCCGTGACCGGTTCCCCGAACACCGCGCCTCCGACCAGCAGGTCCTGCGCTATCTGGCCTCCCGCACCTACGCCGGGCTCCTGTGCGCGGTGGTGACCGGGCTGCTGGCCTTCGGCCTCGTACTGGCCGGACTGCTCGCCGCCGGGGTCGCCAGGTCGACGCTGAGCTGGCAGGAGCTGCTCACCCAGGTGGTCCTCGGCTCCGTGCTGCTCTTCCTCGACGTCCAGGGGCTGTTCTCGCTCGCCGCGCTGGACGCCCGGCTCGCGCGCGAGTGCTTCGGGCCGGGCGAGCGGGAACTGCTGGAGCGACGCATCGGCGAACTCGCCGCGAGCCGCGCCGCGGTGGTACGGGCCGTGGACAGCGAGCGGCGGCGAGTCGAGCGCGATCTGCACGACGGCGTACAGCAGCGTCTCGTCGCGCTCGCGATGCTGCTCGGCCGGGCCCGCCGCGCCCGTGACGCCGGGCAGGCGGAGGCCCTGCTGGCACAGGCCCACAAGGAGTCGGGCGAGGTACTCGCCGAACTGCGCGAGGTGGCCTGGCGGGTCTATCCGACCGCGCTCGACAGCCTGGGGCTGCGGGAGGCGCTGGGCGGGGTGGCGGAGCGGTGCGCGCTGCCCGTACAGGTTGCGTACGACGTCTCCGGGCCGCTGCCGCAGTCCGTGGAGACGGCCGCGTACTTCGTCGTGTCGGAGTCCGTGACGAACGCCGTCAAGCACTCCGGCGCCCGGCAGGTCCTGGTGAGCGTCGCGCGGCGCGGCGAGGTCCTCACGGTGCTCGTCCGCGACGACGGGACCGGCGGCGCGGACCCGGAAGGCGGCGGGCTGGCCGGCCTGCGCGGCCGGGTCGCCGCGATCGACGGCATGCTGGACGTCCGGAGCCCCGCCGGGGGCCCCACGACCGTGACCGCGGAGCTGCCGTGCGTGTGATCCTCGCCGAGGACTCGACCCTGCTGAGGGAAGGACTGGTCCGCCTGCTCACCGAGGAGGGCCATGAGGTGCTCGCTTCGGTGGGTGACGCCGAAGCGCTGCTGGCGGAGGTCGCGGCCCATGCGCCGGACCTCGTCGTCACCGACATCCGGATGCCGCCCGGGCACAAGGACGAGGGGCTGCGCGCCGCGGTGGAGATCCGCAGCCGGTGGCCGGACATCGGCGTGCTCGTCCTGTCCCAGTACGTGGAGCGCGCCTACGCGGCCCAGTTGCTCGCCTCGAACGCCGAACGGGTCGGGTATCTCCTCAAGGACCGGGTGGCGCAGGTGGAGGAGTTCCTGGACTCGCTGGAGCGGATCCATGCGGGCGGGGCCGTCTTCGACCCGGAGGTCGTACGGCAGTTGGTCATCCGCAGTGTGCACGGCGACCCGCTGTCTCGGCTGACCCCGCGCGAGCGCACCGTCCTGGAGGCGCTGGCACAGGGCCACACCAACGCGGCGATCGCGCAGAAGCTGCACATCTCGCTGAGCGCGGTCGAGAAGAACCTGAACGCGGTCTTCGACAAGCTGGGGCTGGCGCAGACCACCGGCTACAACCGGCGGATCCTGGCCGTGCTGCGCTATCTGGAGGCGTGACGGCGCCGGCTCACGCGTACCAGTCGCCCATTCCGGGCGGGTCGCACAGTTCGAGGACCACTTCGCCCGCCTCGGAGGTCTTCCCGCCGACGGGCCGGACCCGGTCGCCGACACTGACCAGGTGCGGCGCCGCGCCCACGATGCGGCACCGGTACACGAAGCCTGCGGGGAAGCGGACCAGGGACTCGTTGCGCATGACCCGCGAGTAGCGGTTCACGACGCTGGACCGCACGACGACACCGTGCCCGTCGCTCTGCTCCGCCTCCAGGTCGCTCGACGCGCAGACGGGGCACAGGAGTTTGCGGAAGGACGCGGTGCCGCACCATCGGCACACCTGATAGACCAGACCCTCCGTGCTGCGCGGCTCCGCTGCGTCGCGAGCAGTGGGCTCCACGTCGATTCCGGTGATGAACACGTCTCGGCCTCCCGCGCTCGGTTGGGTGCGCCGCACCGCCGGCGACGGCACACCGGCACCGTATGGCACTTAGTTCCACGAAGTAAAGGTACTGAGTGCCGGAGGATAGTGAACCGTCGAGTGAACTACCTCTCAGTGGTGCCGCGTTCCTCGTCGAGAGCCGCCTCCACGCGCTGCACGACGCGCCACATCGGGGCGCCCTTCGGTGCGATCATCACGATCACCTCGTCCTCGGCGGCTGGCGACGGGGGCCGCTCGGCGGCGGATCCCCATACGGTGCGGACGAGTTCCAGCGCGCGGTCGACCTCGGCGCCGGCGTCGCCCCGGCCACCCGAACGCAGCCAGGACCGCAGCCCGTTGTTGTGCGCCGCGACCACCGACGCGGCGATCACCTCCGCACGCAGGGCGGCGTCGGGGGCGCCGGCCCAGCGTCGCTCCAGGTACCCGGCCATGGTCCGCTCGTAGCGGCGCACGACGGAGAGCTCATAGGTACGCAGACCGGGCACCTCACGCGTGAGGCCGTAGCGCTGCACGGAGAACTCCGGCTTCTCCGCGTACATCCGCAGGACCAGCCGGGCCGCATCGCACACCGCCTCCACCGGATCACCCTCCCCGGCCGCCTCCAGGAACGCGGTCATGTCCGCGAGGCACCGCTCGTGGTCGGGGAAGACCGCGTCCTCCTTCGAGGGGAAGTAGCGGAAGAACGACCGGCGCCCCACCCCCGCGCTGGCGACGATGTCGTCCACGGTGGTCCGCTCGAACCCGCGCTCCATGAAGAGCGCGAAGGCCGCCTCGGCGAGCACATCACGCATGGGGGGCTTCTTGGCCGGCCCGCGATCATCGGTCATGCCGGGAAACGTAGCACCGGAAACGCGCATCCGACACTGGGTACCTTTACGAAGGGTACTGGGTGCCATAGGATCGTCGCAGAGACACCACGAAGTACAGGGAGAGCCGGCGTGAGCTTGAGGATCGTTGTCTGTGTGAAGTACGTGCCCGACGCGACCGGTGACCGGCATTTCGCCGATGACCTGACGCTGGAT